>CAVSSU010000053.1:0-185000 GCA_963730565.1 uncultured Gammaproteobacteria bacterium | reverse complement strand
GGAACACGGTGACTACGATCCCGACCCCGTACACCAGCGTGAACAATTTCGCCGCGGAGCCCTGCGCATGCCCGACCGCATGCGCCGCAAGCCAGTCGAAAAGCCCTTCCTGGCGGGCCACTTCCGCAAGCACCATCATTCCCACGAGAAACACGTAGACGTCGGCTCCTTCAGAACCGCGGCCGCCGCATCGGGCAGCGATATCAAGGAAAGCAGCACGAGCGCGACCGCACCCAGAGTCGCCCACAACGCCTCGGGCAGATTCCCGGGGCGGACGATCACCCCGAGGACGGCAAGCGCCGAGATCGACCACGTCGCGAAATTGGCCATGGGCCCGCTCATCACGGTCTACGTCAACTGACGATGCACGCAGATCAAATCGCTCCAAACTCCGCTCTAAAGTCTTCGAGCTTTCGCCGCTGCCCTCCGGCGCCGTCGAAGTTGCCGGGATCGAGCCACCCTCGATATGCCCGGCGAAGCGCCGGCCACTCGCCGTCGATGATCGAGAACCAGGCCGTGTCGCGGTTTCCGCCTTTGAAGACGACGTGTTGGCGGAATACCCCCTCGAATTTGAAGCCGAAGCGGACGGCGGCCCGTTTGGACGGCTCGTTCATGTCGTGGCACTTCCACTCGAAGCGGCGGTAGCCGAGCTCCTCGAAGATGTAGTCCGCAAACAGATAAAGCGCTTCGGTTGCAGCGGGCCGGCGCGAAACAAGCGGGCCCCAGTAGATGCCGCCGATCTCGATGACCCCGTTGGCGATGTCGATCCGCATGAGCGATTGGCGCCCGGCCGCCTTGCCGCTCGCCTTGTCCACGACCGCAAAGACAAGGGGGTCCTCGCTCGCCTCAACCTTGTCGAGCCACGATTGGAATTCTTCACGAGTCCGAGGCGGGTATTCGAACAGCCAGCGGAAACGCTCGGCGGCATCGGCTACGCTCGACGCTTCGTACAATTGTTCGCCGTGGCTGGATGTCTCGATCGGCTCGAGGCGGCAATAGCGGCCATCCAGGATTTTGCGGTCCGGCTTGGCGCGCGGTGTCCAATTTTTCAAGTCGCGCATCAAGCAGTGGCCCATGGCGTTTGAATGCGCAGTATGCCGAGGCCACCGGTGAATGGCCAGCCGCCCCCTGCCGGGATATGTGAACTCCCGGCCCGGGCATTGCAGCGGCCGCCGCGGGTGATCGCGGTCCGGCCCCGGCGACGGCGCCGGACCTCAGCCGGCGGCCATCTGCAGCGCCGGCGCCGGCACCCCTCGGGTGCTGTTCAGCTTGATGTTCAGGCGCAATTCGTTCGCGGAATCGGCATTGCGGATCGCTTCGTCATAGCCGATGGCGCCCTCGTTGTAAAGATCGAAGAGCGAGGCGTCGAAGGTCATCATGCCGAGCTCCCTCGATTTCCGCATGATGTTCTTGATCTCGTGCAATTCACCTTTGAGCAGCTTGTCCGTAATGGTGGGTGTATTGATGAGTATCTCGACCGCCGCGCGCCGCCCCTTGCCGTCCTCGGTCCGGATCAGGCGCTGCGAGATGATCGCCCGTGTCGCGGATCTCGCCGATCAGGATCACTTCCGGCGCCTGCCGCAATGTGTTCTTGAGCGCGTTGTGCCAGGAATGGGTGTCGATGCCGACTTCGCGATGGGTAATGAGCGATTGCTGCGACTGGTGCACGAACTCGACCGGGTCCTCCACCGTGACGATGTGTCCCGGAGAGGAGCGGTTTCGATGATCGACCATCGCGGCCAGCGAGGTTGACTTGCCCGAACCGGTGGCGCCGACGACCAGGACGAGCCCGCGTTTGGCCATCACGATTTCCTGCAACGTCTCGGGCAACCCGAGGTCGGCGATGTTCGGGATCTCGTTGGTGATGGTTCTCACGACCATGCCGGGGTTTTGCTGCTGCATGAAAACGTTCACCCGGAAGCGCGCCACACCCGGCACGGCAATCGCGAAATTGCATTCCAGCTCCTTCGCGAACTCCTCCCGCTGGCGCGGATTCATGATCGCGAACGCAAGGTCCCGGGCAACTTCGCCGGAGAGCTTTTGATGGGTCAGCGGGCGCATGTGACCCTGCATTTTCATGCTGGGCGGGAAATCCTTGGAAACGAACAAGTCGGATCCCCCGGCCTGGCTCATCGCGGTCAGCAATTTGACGATATAGCTCTTTGCTTGTTCTTCAGGCAGACCCGCCATTCGTCCCTCAAGAGTAGACCCATCGGGCTCGAAGGGTAGCGAATAGCCGACGCCAGGAACTGGAATTGCTTCTCATTGCGGCACAATCATCGGCGCCGCCGGCTCATCCCGTGTCCGATAACCCCCAGGTCTCATCGCGCCGCGAGCCTGTGTGCGGCACAATGCTTCGATGCCCATCACCCGCGGCTTCATATTGCAGGCGAGCTATCGCGTCACGGCCGACGCCCGAGGTCGCCGCCTCCCGGTGGTGCATCTCTACGGGCGCCTCGAGAATGGAGAGAGCTTCCTCGTGCGCGACGATCGTCAGCGTCCGCACTTCTACCTGCGCGCCGCCGATGCGGAAAAGGCCCTCCGGCTGCGCGCGGAAGCCCAATCACCCACCGACCGCCGGACCTTCGGCGGGGAACCGGTGGTGCGCATCGAACGTCGACGTGCCCTCCGACGTTCCACCCCTGCGAGACCGCCTGCACGACGCCGGCATCGAGACATTTGAAGCTGACGTCCGCTTCGCCACACGCTATCTGATCGAGCGTGACATCAAAGGCGGCTGCGAGATTGACGGTGAGTCGTTCAGGCCAGCCACCCCGCCGCGAGGCGGGGGCCTGGCGCAGGTGTTCCATAATCCGGTGCTGCGCCCATCCGAGGTGGCGGTCGAGCCGCGTGTCCTGTCCTTTGACATCGAAACGGATCCCAAGGCGGAGAGACTGCTGGCGATTTCGATTTTCGCGCCGGGCATCGACGAGGTGCTGATCATCGACCCCGTCGGCCGCGCCATGCCGGAGAACGCGATTCGCTGCCCGAGCGAGCTCGCCGCCCTCGATCTGTTCAGCGAACACCTGCGCGCCTGCGATCCCGACGTGATCACGGGATGGAACATCATCGACTTCGATCTGAGCGTGCTCGAGCGCGTCGCCGCGCGGCTCGGGTCGACTTTGCACCTGGGACGCGAGCCCGGCCCGATGCGCATCCGCAAGGCCGAGAGCTATTTCGGCAGTGGACAGGCGAGCATCACCGGACGCCTGGTGCTCGACGGCATCGATCTGCTGCGCGGCGCCTTCGTGCGCATGGATGACTACTCCCTCGATGCGGTGGCTCGCGAGGTCCTCGGCGAGGGCAAAGCGGTGGCGGGCGATGCGCGCGATCGCCTGGGCGAGATCATCCACAACTACGAGCATGATCTCGGCGCCTTCGCACGGTACGCGCGCACCGATGCGCGTCTCGCGTACCGCATCGTGGAGAAGCTGCGGCTCGTGGATCTCGCCTTTGCCCGCAGCGGGCTCACCGGCATGACGCCCGACCGAGTCGCCGCCAGCATTGCCTCATTCGACTTCCTCTATCTCGCGGAGCTCGAGCGCGCGCGCATCGTTGCACCCAGCGTGAGGGGAGGCGACGCCCGGGTTCATGTGGCGCAGCAAGGCGGTCACGTGCTGGAGCCGGACGCCGGCCTGCACGCCAACGTGTGGGTGTTCGACTTCAAGAGCTTGTACCCGAGCCTGATTCGCACCTTCAATATCGATCCCGTCGGCTACGTGTCGGGTGAGGCGCACGGCGAGGATCTGATCGACACGCCGGGCGGCAATTTCAGGCGTGGCCCGGCGATTCTGCCGCGGATCCTCGACGAACTCTTCCCGCGCCGCGATGCCGCCAAAAAGCGGCACGACGAGGTCGCCTCGCACGCCATCAAGATCCTGATGAACTCCTTCTATGGGGTGCTTGGCACGCCCGCGTGCCGATTTTTCAATCCCGCTCTTGCCAATTCGATTACGGGCATGGGCAAGCACATTCTCCTGTGGTCGAAGAGCTGGTTCGAGTCGGCGGGATTCAAGGTCATCTACGGCGACACCGACAGTTTGTTCGTCAGCTCGGCGTGCGCCGATCCGATCGACGCCTGTCTCCGCGCGCGCGATTTGGCCGCATCCCTGAACGGCGATCTCGCCCGGTATATCGCGTCTCGTTGGCGCCGGGAGAGCCGTCTCGAGCTCCAATTCGAGAAGCTCTATTCGAGGCTGTTCCTGCCGCGCGCCCGGCACAGCACCCGCGGCGCCAGCAAGCGCTATGCCGGCTGGGTGACCGGCGAGGGCACCGAGGGAGTCGAGTTCGTGGGCATGGAGGTGGTGCGGCGGGACTGGACCGCGCTCGCAAAGCGGGTGCAGCGGGAGCTTTACCAGCGGCTGTTCACCGATCAACCCGTGGATGCCTATCTGGCCGACATCGTGTCCCGGGTGCGCAACGGAGAACTCGATGGCGAGCTCGTTTATCACAAGAACCTGCGCAAGGGCACCGAGGATTACACCTCAACCACCCCCCCGCACGTCGCCGCCGCTCGCAAGTCGAGCCAGCCTCTCGGCCGGTCGATTCGATACGTCGTCACCACTGCGGGCGCCGAGCCTCTCGACAACTTGACCCATCCGATCGATCGGGAACACTACGTCGAAAAGCAGGTGCGGCCGGTCGCGGAGCCGGTTCTCGAGACGCTCGGTCTGGACTTCGCCACGGTGATCGGCGACACGCGGCAAATCGACTTCGGCTGGTGATCCGCCGCTCAGTCGAGTTCGGGATAGTGACGGAAGATTCCCTCGTCGTTGAACGGAATGCGGCGCGGCGAAGCAAGATAGGCGGCGATGCGCGGGCGCCCCTGGACACGCTCGTGCAGGGCGAAGAGGCGAGGATGCCGGCGCGCCGCCCTCGCCATCGCTCTCGGGAAGGCGTAACTCAAGCCGGCGACGATCTGAAACAGCGACAGATCGGCGTACGTCAATCTTGCGCCGAGCAGGTAGCCCCCTCGGGACGAATGACGCGCGAGCAGCGACTCGAAATAGCCGAGATATTTGGGCGCACGGCGCTTCCAAAAATCCGCCGCCCTGCGTCGTGCCTCCTTCTTCTGCTCCTCGAAATACAAGCCGCTCGAGATCGGATGGTGGGTATCGTGGATCTCCGTCACGAAGTCCGCGATCGTGAGCTGAAGCTGGTGCGTCCAGAGGCGCGCTGCTTCGTTGGCCGGCACGAGGCGGTGCCGAGGAGCCAGATATTGAAGGATGTTGGCGGTTTGACCGATAAGCAGTTTCCCCGATTTGAGAAAGGGCGGCGCGAACGGCGGCCTCTCGATCCGGCGGCTGTCGAGGCATCGCATCAGCGCCGCCACGCCCCCGCGCCGCCCCGATTCGCGCGCGACATCGCGGTAAGGTGCGCCGGCCTCTTCCAGCGCCAAGCGGACATACTCCCCCCGGCCCTGGATTGTCGGCCAGTAATAAAGCTCGTAGATCATGGAGATCTCCCGTCGATGCGACCTGAACAGTGACTGTAATCTAGGCCGCAGACGTAGCTGGAGCGGCCCACTCACTCGCGCGCGCGCATCGCCTCCCGCGGCAGGCGGATCGGAAGCCTTTCGCGGATGGCCGCGTCCACGGCATCCGGGATGTGCGTCGGATAGTGACTCGCGAGGATCGACTCGAGCTTGCGCGCGGCGCGCTCCACCACCGTCGGCCTTCCCTGATCGACCCACTCGTTCGGGCTCGTGCGGTCACCCACCGTTGGGTAAATATACTCCCGCTGCATCAAATGCAGCGTCTGGTCGGAGCCTAGGTAATGGCCCGGCCCTTCCAGACACACCTTGCGGATCGTCTCGAGCGACAGCGATTCGTCGGTCACCTCGACACCCTTGATGGTCCGCTGCACGGCGCCAATGACATCGTTGTCGATGATCAAACCTTCCATGGAGAACCCGAGGAGGCTCGCGAGCATGCCGGCGGACTCGTAAATCAAGTTGGCGCCGGCATTGCCCACCAGCGCATGGTTGTACGCTTTCTCGTAGCCCGCCTGCATATCCGGCAATTTGGCATCGCTCATTCCGGAGGCGGTGCCGCCCGTCAGATCGTAGAACTGCGAAAGCTGCGCACTCGCCGCGGACAAGAGCGCCTGTTCCGGGCTGCCTCCGGACATCGCGCCGGTTCTAAGATCCGACACGAAGCACCAGGTGCCGAAGATCGCGGGCGCGCCCGGCTTCACCGCATTGACATACACCAGGCCCGCCAGACATTCCGCCACTTCCTGCACGAGAGCGGAGGCGAGCGCAGCGGGCGCGGTTGCGCCCGCCTGGCCCGCCGACAGCAACAGCACCGGCATTCCGCCGCGCACCGCGGTCTCCAGGCAGAGGCACGCGTCATAGGCGAACTTGAGCGGCGGCACCACGAAGCAATTGGACTGGCTGACGAATGGGCGCGCACGCCATTTGTCCTCACCGCCCGCCATCAAGTGAAACATCTCGAGGCTGGCCTCGACGTGCTGGGGCTGTACCCAACTCGTGCCGACATGCTTCGTGGTGCCGGCCACGCTGGCGTAGGCGGTGTTGATGTCCATTTCCAGAGGGGTGGCGACCTCGCGGCACACCACCGAGCGCTGGTAAAAATGCAGATGCTCCAGCGTATCGACAACCCGCGCGATGTCGTACAAGTCCTTGGTGGTCGAATCCCGATAGACACCGGTCTTGGCATCGACGATGTGCACGGCGGCCCCCGCCGTGCCGAAGTATACGCGTGAGCCCCAGGGCTCCATGTCATGTTGGGGATCCTGGCCATGGAGCACGAAATGTCGCGCCGCGCGCGCAACCGTATCCTCGACCAAGGCGCGCGGGAAGATCAGCCGCCCCTGTGAATTCAGGCGGGCGCCCGCCCCGGTCATGTACTCGATGCCGCTCGGCGTCGCATCGGCGAGACCTATGTTTTCCAGCACATCGAGAGCCGCGTGATGGATGCGCAGCACGTCCGACTCGGACAGCGGCTTGTAGCGGCCGCCGGTCATTCCCGGCCGAACCGGACGCAAACTGTCGGGTAAAGGCGCCGTTCGCGCGGCGCGGCGCGCCGCACGCGCGCCGCCGCGCGCCACCTTGGTTTCAACCTCGCTCATCGGGCCACCCCCCCTCGCTGCCATTCATCCGTTCAATTAGGCGATTCTAACGGTTTCCGGTCCATCGCAGGGGTGGAGTCCGTTCTGATCCGCAACTCATTGATTTCGAGCGCGATCGCGACTCTGTGGTTGAGCCGGGGCTGTTGGGAGCGGGAACCTGATGGAGCTTGCTTTCGGAGGCCTTGCCGGTCCGCTCATCGCTCGTTCAAAGAGACGCCGAAGCACGGCTGTGGACAGCGCAGGCCCCTGCGCGGAACTCTTCTTGGAGGCCGGCGAACTCCCCCGTCGGCGGGCCGATCAGAACACGGCGCCGGGCTTCGGTAAAGCGGTCTTTTGAGATCCGCTGCATCTGATATACAAAAGCAGCTGATCGCCCTCAAAATTTGCGCTCTCAAAAGCTCGCCCGCACTCCCGCATAGGCGACGCGGCCGAGCGTCCCGTACTGGTACTCCGTCTCGTAATGCTTGCCGGTCAGGTTCTCGACGCGCGCATAGACTTCCAAGCGGTCGAGAACCGCATAAGCCGCGCGCAGGTCGACGAGCACATAACCGCCCAATTTGATCTGATTGGCGGAATCGTCATGGCTCGGACCGGCGTAGCGGGCCGTGACGCTGGTGGTGAGCGGCAAGGTCCATCGATACGCGGCCGACGCATTGGCCATCTCCTTCGGCCGGCGCGGCAGTTCGTTGCCGAAGGTTGCCGACCCGGGCGACTGGTCCTCGGTGTCGGTCAGCGTGTAATTGGCGGTGAGCGTGAAATTGTCGGTGGCGCGCAATGTGGATTGCAATTCCACGCCATGGGCTGCGGCGCGCGCGATGTTCGCATAGTAACCGCCGAAAGAGTTCGGGCAGTTGTTGAGCGAGGGGCAATCGAAGAACTCGATGAGGTCGCGGCTGTAGCGTTGGAAAAAGGTCGCTGATGCGACGAGCCGCTGGTCCAATGCGTGCTGCTCGATGCCCGCGTCCCAGCTCTGCCCCGCCTCGGGACGCAGCCCCGGAGTCCCATAGTTGCTGTAGAGCTGATAGAGCGACGGCGCCTTGAAGCCTTGGCTGAAGCTGGAGCGCAGGAGCGTCTCGCCGCCATTCAAGCTCCAGGCCGCTGCGAGCGCGCCGGTCGAGTGGCCGCCATAAACGCTGTGCCGGTCGTAGCGGTCGCCGGCGGTGAGCGTGAGGCCTGAAACAACCTCGCCCTGCAGCTGTGCGAATCCTGAGTCGATGGTGTCGTAGTTCCGCGTGGGATCGGGGCCGCTGTAGTCGAACGCCGGCGAATCGGTATCGATGGTCGAGCGTTCATGCTGCGCTCCGACGACCAGTTGATAACGCGGCTCGATCGCCCACGTTCCCAGATACTCCTCGCGCTGATTGCGCCCGACGCCGTAGAACGTCTCTGTGCTGGGGCTTCCCTCGTTCGCCGGCGCATTCGGATCGAAGTTGCGGGTGTCGGTGCTCGTGTACTGATAATCGAGTCGATTGGTCAGGGTGCGATCGGGCGAGCGCAGCGTGAAGCCGGCATAGCCGAAATACTGGTCGATCTTGCTGTATTCGTTGTCGTTGCCCAGCGTGAAGCTCGGCGGAGTGTCATATCCGTCGAAGTCCGTGCGCGACTGGACGTAATAGCCGCGTACGTCGAATTGCAGGTCCGGTGTGATGTCGTAACGCAGCTGACCGTTCCCGCCCCCGATCTGACTCGCGCAAAGCCGCGTCCCGCCGTACCTTTCGTCGAAGTCGGGGATGCCGCTGGTACCGTACCAGTTGCCCGCCATGCGCCACATGAGCGCATCGTCCTTCCCGCCCAGATTTCCACTGACGTAGCCGGTGTCGTGGGAGCCGCCTTCCGCCGTCACGCCGCCGCCGAAAGGACTGACGGGATCCGCCGTCGCGATGTTGATGACGCCGCCCATCGCCTGGCTGCCGTAAAGCGTCGACTGCGCGCCGCGCAATATTTCGACTCTCGACAGGTTGCTCGTCAGCAGGTTCTCGAAATCGAATTGACCCGCAGGCTCCGACGGATCATTGAGCTGTACGCCATCGACGACCACCACGGTTTGATCGCTCTCCGCGCCGCGGATGAACACCGAGGTCGGCTGACCGACTCCGCCGCTGCGCGCCACGCTCAAACCGGGTGTGGTGGCCAGAAGATCGGACAGCACCGGCAGCTGGCTCGCCTTGATCGCGTCGGCGTCGATCACGGTGACCGAATTTCCCACCTTGGAAAGCGGTTCCGGCGCTTTGTTGGCCACGACCACGACCTCATCCAGCGACGAATCGGCGGCGGCGGCCGATGCATCGGAATCGGCGTGGGCAACGTGCAAGACGGCAGGCGCGCAAAGCGCGACGGCGCAGGCGTATCGAATGACATGGTTGTTCAAGACGGCTCCCTCGATGGCGACTCTGACGACGGGCTCGCTCGCCGGCGCAGGGCGCATCACCCGCATCGAGGGGTCGGCGCCGCGGTCCGGCGCACGCGCGCCGTCTCCTCCGTCGCCACTAGGGTGTTCCTCTCGGTCAGCATAACCCCGGCTGATCGATGGGCGACCACGGCAAGCAGGTCTCCTGGCTCGCGGCTTGGAGTCCCTGCATCGCCTTCCCGGACTCGCGGGAGTCCAGTGGCCTATCGATGCGGGGCACACCGCTTACAGTTGCGGGGGCAGCCCGGGCATTGAACCCGAGTTCCCTTTCAATCCCCGTCCGGGGAACTTGTCGCGTGGGGCGGTAAGGTGCCGGAAAAGACTCGGCAGGTCAATCGGCGGCTTCGGCGGGCTCCGACCAGTAGTCCGTGTGCACGAGCTCCGCGATGCCGCAACCGCGCGCCCACCCGGTCATCTCGAGCAAGGGACGCGGATAGAACTCGGGCACATGGCCGAGGCACAGCACGGCCACCGGCCGGCTGCCTTCGGGCATTCGCAGAAGCCTCCGCAAGTCCTCCGGCTCGAACAGCGATACCCAGCCCATGCCGATGCCTTCGGCGCGGGCCGCGAGCCAAAGATTTTGGATGGCGCACGCCACCGAGGCGAGGTCCATCTCCGGCATGGTGCGGCGCCCGAACACGTGCCTCTCCCTGCCGGGCGCCAACGCGGCCACCAGTACTTCGCCGCATTCGAGGATGCCTTCCACCTTGAGGCGCATGAACTCGGTGTCGCGCTCGCCGAGCGCATGCGCAGTCCTCTGCCTCTCCGCCTCGACGAGCGCATGGAGATTCTGCCGCAGGGATCGGTCACGCACCCGGATGAACCGCCAGGGCTGCATCAATCCGACGCTCGGCGCGAGATGGGCGGCGGCGAGCAGTCGATCGAGCAGCGCCGGATCCAAGGGCTCACCCAAGAAATGCCGCATGTCGCGCCGGGCCGTCATCACCCGGTAGAGCACGTCGATTTCTTGCCGGGTGAAATCCGCCATGAATTATGTCGTCCCACGATGGGCGCCGCGGGGCGGCGCAAGCTGAAATCATGGCACGCTTGGGCGCACCGTTCAAAGCATGGCGTTGACCGGACATCCATTCACGAGCAGACTTGCACGGCGTTCAGGAGTCCGTCGGCCGAGCGGCCGATGGGTGAAACGGGAAGTCGGTGAAGTCCTCCGTGGACGAGTCCGGCGCTGCCCCCGCAACGGTAAGTGAATAAGGCGAGTCTTCGTGCCACTGCGTGATCAAGCGCGGGAAGGCGACTCGGCCGCGATCCGCGATTCACGAGCCCGTAGACCGACCTGCGACGTGACGGCACGCGTTGCGGTGGGCGACATCGGTGCGGAGCGGGCGATGGCGCCTCCGTTTCCCGCGTCGATCCTCCAACCCCGATTCGTCCACGATATCTGTATGCGCACGGCGGGTGCGCGGAGGTTGGCATTACGATGAGCGTAGCTGTGTCCGCGGCGGATGAGGAGATTCGCACCGCCGCAAACCGAAGGCTCGACAAGCTCACCAAGCCCTTGGGTGCGCTCGGCAGACTCGAGCCGCTGGCCGCGCAAATCTGCGCCATCCAAAGAACCCTGTCGCCCGCGATATCGAATCCGGTCGCGGTGGTATTTGCCGCGGATCACGGCGTTGCCGACCGGGGCGTGAGCGCCTATCCGCGGGCCGTCACGGAACAGATGGTAAGGAACTTCTTGAGCGGCGGGGCGGCCATCAACGTGCTGGCGCGGCTCCAGGGACTCGAGCTTTGGGTCGTGGACGCGGGCGTCGACGGCGATTGCGGACCGCATCCGCGGCTCATCGAGGCCAAGCTCGGACGCGGCACCCGCGATCTCAGCGTCGGGCCCGCGATGACCAGGGAGGAATGCGGCGAGGCCCTGTTTCGCGGACGCGAAGCCGTCAATCGGGTCATGCCGCTCGGCGGCAATACCGTGGTGCTCGGCGAAATGGGCATCGGAAACACTGCCTCCGCAGCGCTCCTGATGCACGGGCTCACGGGGCTCCCGCTGGGCGACTGCGTCGGCCGGGGAACGGGACTGGACGATGCGGGACTTTCCAGAAAGATCGATACGCTGAGCAGAGCCTGGCGCCGGCGCGCGTCGCCCGAGGATCCGCACGAGCTTCTCGCGGAGTTCGGCGGCTATGAGATCGCCATGTTGGTCGGCGCACTTCTAGGATCCGCCGCGAATCGTCATCTGATCGTGGTGGATGGCTTCACCGTGACCGTGGCCGCGCTGCTCGCGGCGCGCATCGAGCCTCGCGTGCTCGATTACTGCGTCTTCGGACATTGCTCGGCCGAGCGAGCGCACCGCACGCTGCTCGCCCATTTGAGGGTTGAGCCTCTGCTCGATCTCGGCATGCGTTTGGGCGAAGGGAGCGGTGCCGCTGTCGCGCTGTCCGTGGTTCGGTCCGCGGTCGCCCTCTTCACCCAGATGGCCACCTTCGAGGGCGCGGGAGTGAGCGAGAAGATCGCGTGAGCCGCCAGGTCGCCTTGTTCATGACGGCCGTGCAGTTCCTGACCCGGCTGCCAACCCCGCAGTTCGAGGCATTCGAGCCCGCATGGCTCGCCCGGTCCGCGCGCTATTTTCCGCTCGTGGGAGTGCTGGTCGGCGCCATCAATGTCGGTGTCTGGTGGCTTGCGAGTCGAAGACTGCCGGCCGCCGTCGCCGTGGGCGTGACCGTGGCGCTTTCCGTGCTGGTCACGGGCGCCTTCCATGAAGACGGCTTTGCCGACGTTTGCGATGGCTTCGGCGGTGGCGGCACGAGAGAGCGGGTGCTCGCGATCATGAAGGACTCTCGAATCGGGGCCTACGGCGCGATCGGCATCGTGATGATGCTCGGTCTCAAGTGGGCGACCCTGGACGCGCTTTCGCTCGGCACGGCGGTATTCGCACCCCTGGTGATCGGCGCACACCTGACGAGCCGCTGGTGCGCCGGCGCGCTCATGTGGAGCTTGCCCTACGTGCGCGGCGAGGGGGAATCCAAGTCGCGCGCCGCGGTGGAGGGATTCACCGCGCGCGAGTGGTTGATCGGAGGAATCATCGGGCTGGCCGCCTTCGCGCCGATTGCGGCGGGGTGTCTGCGCGAGAGCGGTATTCTGGAGGCCTGGGCGCTCGTCGCCGGCGCCCTCAGCGCCGCTGCGATCGCATGGACCGCCGGCGGCTACCTCCGCCGGCGAATCGGGGGGCAAACCGGAGATTGTCTCGGTGCCGTTCAGCAGTTGACCGAGCTCGCGTTCCTGATCGGAGGTCTGGCGGTGATCCATCCGGCTTCGGATCGAATGAGGGAGATCGCGTGGCTTTCTATTTGATCCGGCATCTCGAGCCGAGCGGCGCGCGCGGCGTTTGTTACGGGCGACGGGATTTCCCTTGCGACGCGCAAACATTGGCGTCGGGAGCGGCCGCGATTCGCGCGCGGCTGCCCGAGCGAGTGCTCACCGATGCCCCGGTATTCACGAGCCCTTTGTCTCGTTGCCGCAGTTTGGCGCAGGCTCTCGTCGCCCCGCGCGCGCCCTCGGTCGCCGAGGAGTTGATCGAAATGGATTTTGGCGCCTGGGAAGGCGTCCGCTGGGATGCTTTGCCGCGCTTGGAACTGGATGCCTGGGCCCGCGATGTCTGGCACCACCCTCCAGGCGGCGGCGAGTCGGCCGCCATGGTCGAGGAGCGCTGGCGTCGGTGGTGCGACCGGGTCGCCTCGTTGGGCGTCGCGTCCATCATTGCGGTGACTCACGCCGGCGTGATTCGCGCGGCACTCGCCTCGAGTGGCGCGCTCGCCCGGTCGGACGCCGCGTGCGCGAGCATCGCGTTCGGTTCCATGCATGCCATCGAACCGCCCGCGCGCGCCCTTCCCGCACGCATCCCGCAACCGCAAGGAGTCGGCCCGTGCGCAACGCTCTGAGTCCGCACCGGCCGGCGACGACCTTGATCCTCGGCGGCGTTAGATCCGGCAAGAGCCGGCACGCCGCGGAGATCGCGAAGGCGACCGGACGCGCCGTCACCGTGATAGCCACGGGAACGGCGCAAGATGCGGAGATGACCGAGCGCATCGAACGGCATCGCGCGCAGCGCCCCAAGGAGTGGAGCGTCGTCGAGGAGCCGATCCGGCTTGCCTCGGCGCTCGCGGCAGCCGCATCGCCTTCTCGAATCGTGATCGTGGATTGCCTCACGCTCTGGCTGACGAACCTGCTGTGCCGCGATGACCCCGGCACATTGCAGCGCGAGTCGACGCAGCTGCTCGACATCCTGCCGGGACTCCCTTGCGATTGCCTGCTGGTCTCCAACGAGGTGGGGTTCGGCATCATTCCGGCAAACGCACTGGCGCGCCGATTCGCCGACGAAGCCGGCACACTGCATCAGCGTCTCGCCGCGCTTTGCGATCGGGTGATTTTCATGGCGGCAGGCCTCCCGATGAGCATCAAGGGCCGGCAGCGCACCCGCCGCGAATCGCGCTCGGGGGGGTGCGCCTCATGAGCGTCCGGCGCATCCTCGGGGCGGCCATGGCAGCTTGCGGCCTCGCGTGTGTCATCGCTGCCGCAGCCTCGGAGCCCGCGCGCAGCGCCGCCACGGCGCCGCTACCGGGGGGCGGCCCGATCGTGTTGCGCGACGATTTGCATCACGAGATCACGCTCGCGCATTCTCCCCAACGGATCATCAGCCTGCTTCCGCCGCTGACGGAAACCGTGTGTGCGCTCGGCGAGTGCGCGCGCCTGGTGGCGACCGACCGCTACTCCGATTGGCCGGAGTCGGTCAAGGCGCTGCCGAAAACAGGCGGCCTGGATGATCCGCTGATCGAGGCGATCGTCAGGCTCCATCCCGACCTCGTTCTGCTGTCGAGCTCTCAGCGGATCACGGCGAGGCTGCGCGAGCTCGGCATCGAATCCTTTGCCCTCGACACGCAAACCTACGCGCACGTCAGCCACGTGATCACGGTCGTCGGTGAGATTCTCGGTGTGCCGGAGCGCGCGGCCGCGCTCAACCGCCGGATCGAGGACGAAGTGCGGATGATCGGCGAGCAGGCCGTCGCCCGACGGCGGGGCCCGGCGCCCTCGGTCTATTTCGAGGTGGATCCCGGGCCCTACGCCGCCGGACCGCAATCGTTCATCGGGGAGCTGATCACGCGATTGGGCGCGCGCAACATCGTCGAGGCGAACCTGGGGCCGTTTCCAAAACTCAATCCCGAATATGTCGTGCGCCGCAATCCGGACGTGATCTTCGTATCGCCCGCCGATGCGCCGCATCTTGCGGACCGGCCGGGCTGGAATGAGATCCGCGCGGTGCGAGAGAAGCGGTTCTGCTCCTTCCCGCCGGAAATTCGCGACACCATCGTGCACGGCGGCCCGCGCATTGCGGATGGAATGCGCGCAATGGCGGATTGCCTCGCGCGCGTGTCGCCGTGAGCGCGACGGGACCCTTTGCGCTGGACCTCGGTACCGGACCGCGGGCCGCACTCGCCCATCATCGCCTGCTGGTATGGGTGCTGTGCTGTCTCGCCATCAGCTTGTTGCTGGCATTCGGCAGTCTCATCGTCGGCACGTCGAGCATCGAGACCTCATTGGGCTGGCTCGTCAGACCTGATGCGGACTCCTCCGTGGTGCTCTGGCAGATCAGGCTTCCGCGCACGCTGGGCGCGTGGTTGGCCGGAGCGCTGTTGGGACTCGCCGGCGGAATCGCTCAAGGTGTATTTCGGAATCCATTGGCCGAGCCGTACCTCCTGGGAACCGCATCCGGCGCCGCGCTCGGCGTGACGGTGAGTCTGATCGCAGCCGACGCCTCGTTCGAGGGTCTCGCGTGGGCCGCGAGACTCGGCGTCACGGGCGCGGCGTGCTTGGGCGCGGCCGGCGCCACGCTGCTCACCATCAGCCTCTCGCGCGGCGTCCTCGAGACGCGAAGTCTGCTGCTGTCGGGCATCGTGGTCGCCTTTTTGCTCGGGTCGGTCACGCAATTGCTGGTGCTCAGCCGTCCCGAGATATGGCGAACCATGCAGTCCTTCCTGTTTGGCAGCACCGGATTCCTGAGCTGGTCGTCCACGGAGCTCCTGGGCGCCGCGCTTTGCGTGAGCATCGTGCCGGCGGTGCTGCTGGCGCGCGGCCTCGATGCGCTGACCCTGGGCGAGGACACGGCGCAATCCCTCGGCTTGTCGTTGCCGCTGCTGCGTTTGACGCTGCTCGGCATCGTCTCGCTGGCGAGCGCCGCAGCCGTCGGGCAGGTGGGCGTCGTGGGCTTCGTGGGGCTGATCGCGCCGCACATCGTGCGCGAGACCCTGTCGGTGAATCATCGCCAGCTCTTGATCGGCGCGCCGCTCTGCGGCGGCGCCCTTCTGCAAGCGGCGGATCTGCTCAGCCGGTGGGTGATCCGTCCCTCGGAACTGCCGGTCGGCGCAGTCACCGCGTGCGTGGGCGGTTCCTATCTGATCTATCTGCTGTGGCGCCGGAGCCGCCGTGGTTGAGTCGCATGCCCGCGCCGACGGCGAGATGCCGGCATTGACATGCCGCGAGCTGTCCGTCGGCTACGGTACGCACGTCGTGATCAAACACCTGTCGATCGGCTTGGTATCCGGCCGCTGGACCAGCATCGTCGGTCCCAACGGATGCGGAAAATCGACGCTGCTTCGCGCGCTCGCCGGTCTCGAGCCGGCGCGCTCCGGATCGATCTCTCTGCAAGGCAGGCCGCTGTCTTCATGGCCGCGGCGCGAGCGGGCGCGCCGCATCGCATGGCTCGCGCAGAGTTCGGCCGTCACGGATCTCACCGGAGCGGAGGTGGTCGCTCTCGGGCGGTTCGCGCACTCAGGATGGCTGGCACATCGGCAGATCGAGGACGAGGCGGCCATGTACCGCGCCATGATGGCCACGGGCTCCCTGGCATGGGCGCACCGGCGGCTGTCCACCCTGTCGGGAGGCGAGCGCCAACGGGTGCACCTCGCGCGCACGCTGGCCGTGGAAGCCCCGGTGATGCTGCTCGACGAGCCCACCACGCATCTGGATCCCCCGCACCAGGAAGACATCGTTCGCCTGTTACGCGAACAGGCACAGGGCTGCGGCGTCAGCGTCGTGAGCGCCATCCACGACCTATCGTTGGCGCTCGCCGCCGATCGCATCATCGTGCTCGGCTATCGCGGCCTCGTCGGCCACGGCAGCATCGCCGAGGCCCTCGCCGGCGACTGGCTGTCGGCGGCGTTCGAGACAGCGGTTAACGTGGTCGAGCATCGGGGGGCGTATCTGTGGCGCCCGTCCCTCGAGGCGCCATCTCAACCCATCGAAAGGCCTGCTCCATGATCGAGTCGCCTCCGCAAGAAAAGCCCTATACCCGGCCGGACGGCGAGCGCCGAGGTCTGCTGATCGTCCACACGGGCAACGGCAAGGGCAAGACCACGGCCGCGATCGGGCTCGCCGTCCGGGCGCTCGGCCGCGGCAAATCGGTACGCTTCTTCCAATTCATGAAAGTCGGCGCGGCGCGGTTCGGCGAGCATCGCGCGCTCGAGAAGTTGGGCCTGAAGCTCGAGGGCCTGGGCGATGGCTTCAGCTGGAAGAGCAAGGATCTCGACCGGTCCGCCGAGCTGGCACGCGAGGGCTGGGAACGTGCCGCTGCCGCCATCGCATCGGGCGATCATTTTCTCGTCGTTCTAGATGAGATCACTTATCCGTTGATCTACGGCTGGATCGCGCTCGAGCCGGTACTCGAAGCGCTGCGTGCACGGCCGCAGGCGGTGCACGTCGTGATCACCGGGCGGCGTTGCCCGCCTCCCCTCATCGACCTTGCCGACACGGTCACCGAAATGCAGGCGATCAAGCATGCGTTCGCGGCCGGCATTCCCGCGCAAGCAGGCATCGAGCATTGATGCGTTCGGCCGGCGCGCTGGCGATCGTGGTCGCGTTCGCGGTAGATCAGGTGCTCGGAGAGCCGCCCGCGAAAGTCCATCCCGTCGTCTGGATCGGACGCGCGCTCGCCTGCCTCGGCGCACCGTGGCCGGCGCAGGGGCCGCGCAGCGCCTTCCTGCGAGGGATGGCGGGATGGCTTGCGCTGGCCGCGATCTGCGTGGGTTTCGCCCTGGCTGCGCAGTCCGCGATTGCGTACGCGGCGGAGCGTGGCGCCGCGATGGCCGGCCGGAACGCTGCGGCCCTGCAGTACATCCTGCAGGGCGTTCTTCTCGGCCTGATGCTGAAGCCGCTCCTTGCGTGGCGCATGTTGCGGGATGAAGTTCGTGCCGTGGAGTGCGCGCTCGGCGACAGCCTGCAGGCGGGCCGCGATCGGTTGCGATGGATCGTCGGGCGCGATGTCGCCACGCTCAGCGAGACGGTCGTCCGCGAAAGCGCGCTCGAGAGTCTGGCCGAGAACCTCAACGACTCGTGGGTGGCGCCGCTTTTCTGGTTCGTCGTCGCGGGGCTTCCGGGTGCGGCACTCTATCGTTTCGCGAACACCGCGGACGCGATGTGGGGATTGCGCGGCCGGTTCGAATGGGCGGGCAAGTGGGCGGCGCGGGCCGATGACGTGCTCTCGTTCCTGCCCGCGCGCATCACCGCGCTCGCCCTGGCACTGGCGGCGTGGCGTTGGCCGCGCGGTATTCGCAAGCAAGCCGCGGTCACGGCCTCCCCGAACGGCGGATGGCCGATGGGGACCCTGGCGCTGGCGCTCGACGTGCGCCTCAGCCGGCCCGGATACTACGTGCTCAATCCCGGCGGCCGCTCGGCCTGCGGCGCTGACATCGCGCGGGGAGTTGCCATCGCCGCGCGGGCAGCCTGGGGGGTGGCGTTGCTGTCCGCTCTTCTCGAGCTCGCATGAGCGCGCCCGCGTTCATCGTTTCCGCGATCGCCTCCGGACAGGGAAAAACCACGGCCACGGCGGCGCTCGCCCGGCATCTGCTGCGCTCGGGGCTCACCGTGCGCGTGTTCAAGGTCGGCGCGGACTTTCTCGATGCGATGATTTTGGAGCGGGCGTGCGGCCATCCCGTGCATGTGCTCGATCTGTGGATGGTGGGTGAGAGCGAGTGCCGGCGATTGCTCGAGGAGGCCTCGGAAACGGCGGACGCCGTGTTGATCGAAGGCGTCATGGGGCTTTACGACGGAATGCCTTCCACCGCGGATCTCGCGCGCCGCTTCGAGTTGCCCGTGTTGGCCGTGATCGATGTGCGCGCGATGGCGCAGACCGTCGGCGCGGTGGCCATCGGGCTTCGCGATTTCGGCCCGGTCCGGCTCGCCGGCGTGATTGCGAACGGCATCGCGAGCGAAGGCCACGAAGCCATGGTCAGGTCTGCGCTGCGCGACGTGCCGCTGATCGCAACCCTGCCGCGGCAACGATCGGCGCTCGCCGAACGCCATCTGGGCCTGACGCCGCCGGCGGAAAGCCCCGATCTCGACCGACGGCTCGAGGAGCTCGGACTTGCGATCCGGGTCGACCCGGAGGGCTGGCGCAGCATCGCCGCGCCCCGTGGCGCGCAGCCGGAGAAGTGCGCGCATCGTGCAGGACCGCCGGGCGGGGAGCCCGCGGCGCAAGCATTGAGCGGCACGAAGGTAGCAATCGCCCGGGACGCTGCGTTCGCGTTCCTCTATCCGGCGAACGTCGAGTGTCTCACCGGACTGGGCGCGCAGATCGAGTTCTTTTCTCCCCTTGCCGGCGACCCGGTGCCGGCGAGCGCGCAGGCGATATTTCTTCCGGGCGGTTATCCCGAGATGCACGGCGAAGGCCTGGCGCGCGCGCGTGCATTTCATGGATCCATCCGCGCGGCCCACGCAGCCGGCATCCCGATTCTCGCCGAATGCGGCGGCATGATGGCGCTTGCCGAGTCGATCCGCGACATCGACGGCCGCGAGTGGCCGATGGCGGGCATCATCCCGGGTGACACGCGCATGCAGCCGCGCCTCGCCGGGCTCGGCCTGCAGTCGTGGCGGACTCGCCGCGGCGACATCCGCGGGCACACCTTCCATTACTCCACGCTCGAGACTTCGCTCTCGGCCACCGCACGCGCGATGAGCTACCCTCGAGGCGCCGAGGGCGAGCTCATCTATCGAGTAGGGTCACTGACCGCGTCGTATTTTCACGCCTATTTCCCTTCCTGCCCCGCGGCCATCGCCGCCCTTTTCGCAGGCGATGAGCCATGAGGGGACGGGCCGTCATGGTATGCGGTACGACGAGCGGAGCCGGCAAGAGCTTCCTGGCCACGGCGCTCGCCCGCTGGTATGCACGACAAGGCCTCAAGGTCGCGCCCTTCAAGGCGCAGAACATGAGCAACAATGCGCGGGTCGCGGCCGGCGGAGAGATGGGCAGCGCCCAGTATCTTCAAGCGCTCGCCGCCCGCGCCGTGCCGGATGTACGCATGAACCCGATCCTGCTCAAACCCGAGCGTGACACCGCATCGCAGGTGATTTTGCTCGGAGAACGGCGCGACGATCTGACGCGCATGGAGTGGCGCTCTCGCGCGATGCTGCTGTGGCCGACGGTGAAGGCCTGTCTCGAGGAGCTTCTGCAGAGCCACGATGTCGTGGTGATCGAGGGTGCGGGGTCCCCGGCGGAGATCAATCTTCAGTCCACCGACATCGTCAACCTCCGCGTCGCCGAAGCGTGCGCAGCGGCCACGCTCATCGTCTGCGACATCGACCGCGGCGGCGCCTTCGCCCACCTCTACGGTACGGTCGAGCTCCTGCCGCCCGCGCAACGCGCGTTGGTGCGGGGTTTCGTGCTCAACAAATTTCGCGGCGACGAGCGGCTCCTGGCTCCGGGCCCTCAAAGGCTCGAGGAGCTCACGGGCATTCCCACGGTCGCCGTGCTTCCGATGTGGCGCGAGCACGGTCTGCCCGAGGAGGATGGGGTATACGACGCACGACCATCGGGTTCCGGTCTGTCGGTCGCCGTCATCGCCTATCCCTATATCAGCAATCTCGACGAATTCACGCCTTTGAAAAACATTCCCGGCGTATCGCTCTCCTGGGCGCGGGAGCCGCAAACCGTGGCCTCGGCCGATCTCTTGGTGCTTCCGGGCTCCAAGCATGTGGCCGCGGACCTCGGCTGGCTGCGTCGGCGCGGCCTGGACGCCGCCATCGCCGCGCACGCGGCGGCCGACAAGCCCCTGCTCGCCATCTGCGGCGGGCTGCAGATGCTCGGCGAGCGGCTCGACGATCCGCACGGTGTCGAGGGAGACGCCGTCGGGCTGGGGCTCATGCCCTATCGCACCGAGTTCCAGCCTTCCAAGACCTACCGCCACGGCCGCTATTCATTATCCAGGCTGCAGGGATTTTGGGAGCCGTTGAGCGGACTCGACTTCGATGGATACGAGATTCATCACGGCGTGACGGCGACCGTTGCGGAGCACCCGGACCTCCCCGCGATGCACCCTGCACTGTCGGTCCACGGTGGTTGGCAGCGAGGCCAGCTGCTCGCGTTGTATCCGCACGGACTCCTCGAATCGACCCGCATCATCAAGGCACTGTTCGGCGCCGAGGCACGGACGCTCGATGAGGTGATGGAGGGGCTCGCGGACTTCATCGACCAGCGCTTTGCGCGCGGCACGCTGCTGTCCTACCTCGAAGGAGCCGCGAGACTCGGCCATTAGCCACCCATCGCCGGCCGCATCCAGCGCCCAAATGGCGCATCAAGACAAGTCCATGACGCAAATTGATCAGCCGCCTGTGCCGACAGTGACCATACTGCGCGCATAACACCAACTCCGCCGTCGCGCCTGGCGGCCGATTGAGACCGCAACCCAATCCGGAGAGCGACGTATGGACGAGCAGCAAGCGCCAACCACCCACGCCCGGCGGCCCAGCGGCCGAGATGCCAAGCGAGCCTCACGGGCGGCACGCGCATCGTCCTCGATCCCGTACATCACCCGCAAGATCCCCTATTACGAAGTCCTCAGCGAGGAAGGACTGTCGTTGATGGAACAGAACGCGGATACGATTCTCGAGGAGATCGGCATCGACTTTCGGGACGACCCGGAAGCGCTCGAGATCTGGAAGGCGGCGGGAGCGGACGTGAACGGCGAGCGCGTGCATTTCGCGCGCGGCATGTGCCGGGCACTGGTGCAGAAGACCGCCCCGCGGCAATTTACGCAGCACGCGCGAAACCCGGCGCGCTCGGTGGTCATCGGCGGGCAGAACACCGTGTTCGCGCCGGCTTACGGTTCTCCGTTCGTGCGCAATCTGGACGAGGGCCGGCGCTACGCGAAGATCGAGGATTTCCGCAACTTCGTGAAGCTCGCCTACATGTCCACCTCCCTGCACCATTCGGGCGGCACGATTTGCGAGCCCGTCGATCTGCCGGTCAACAAGCGGCATTTCGACATGGTGTACAGCCATCTGAAGTACAGCGACAAGGCTTTCATGGGGTCGGTCACCGCGCCCGAGCGCGCCGCTGATTCGGTCGCCATGGCGAACATCGTGTTCGGCCCCGAACTCACAGATCCTGCGACCGGACGGCCGAAAACCACCATCATCAACCTGATCAACGTGAATTCGCCGATGACCTACGATGCGACCATGCTTGGCGCCGCGAAGGTCTACGCGCGCGCCAATCAGGCGCTCATCATCACGCCGTTCATTCTCGCCGGCGCCATGTCGCCCGTAACCGTCGCGGGCACCGTGGCACAAACGCTCGCGGAAGCATTGGCGGGGCTCGCCTTCGTGCAGCTGGTCAATCCCGGCGCACCGGTGGTGCTCGGCAGCTTTGCCTCCTCCATATCCATGCAATCGGGCGCTCCCACGTTCGGAACTCCGGAACCCGCGCTGGTCCTTTACAGCATGGCCGCCCTCGCCCGCCGCCTCGGAATTCCGTTTCGCTCCGGAGGCAGCCTCTGCGCATCGAAGATCCCGGATGCGCAGGCGGCCTTCGAGTCGGCGAATACATTGCTGCCGACCTGCCTCGCCGGCGTCAACTTCGTGCTCCACACCGCCGGATGGCTCGAAGGGGGTCTCTCCATGGGGTATGAGAAGTTCGTGATGGACGCGGACCAGGCCGGCATGATGCACACACTCCTCGCAGGGGTCGATTTGTCGGCGAACGGCCAGGCGCTCGATGCCATGCGCGAAGTCGGACCCGGCAAGCATTTCCTCGGCTGCGCCCACACGCAGGCCAATTTCGAGAACGCCTTCTATCGCTCGCCGCTCGCGGACAACAACAGCTACGAGCAATGGGAGGCCGAGGGCGCGACCAACATGTCGAAGCGCGCCAACGGGTTGTGGAAGAAGATGCTGTCCGAGTACGTGGCGCCGCCGATGGATCCCTCGATCGATGAGGCGCTGCTCGACTACATGTCGCGCCGAAAGGCATCGTTCCCCGACTCGAACGTTTGATGAGCCGAATCGACATCCAGACCCGCGACGGCGTTTGCCCGGGCTACCTCTATCGGCCGGCCGCCGGCGGACCGTGGCCCGCGGTGCTGGTGTACATGGACGGCCTCGCCATCCGGCCCGCGATGCTCGAACTCGGCGAGCGTCTGGCCGGCTACGGCTATTTCGTGCTGCTGCCCGACCTCTTCTACCGCTCGGGTCCTTACGAGCCGATGGATCCTCGCAAGGTGTTCTCCGATCCGCAGGCACGCAAGGTACTCATGGAGAAGTTCTTTGCTCCGGCCACACCCGCGAACATCATGTCGGACACCCTCGCGTTCCTGGATTTCATCGCGGCGCAGCCCGACGTGAAGCCCGGCAAGATCGGCACGACCGGCTATTGCATGGGCGGCCTCATGTCGCTTACCGCCGCAGGCACCTATCCGAACCGCATCGCCGCCACCGCCTCCTTCCACGGCAGCAGGCTGGCGACGGATGCGCCCGACAGCCCGCATCTGCTCGCACCGAAGATCAAATCCCGCGTTTACATCGCGGGAGCCATCGAAGACGCTTCCTTTCCGGACGACATGAGGGCGCGCCTGGACGAGTCATTGCGCAAGGCGGGCGTGAATTATCAGATCGAGACCTACCCAGCCAAGCATGGCTGGGTATTCCGCGATACCCCGGTCTACGATGCCGATGCAGCGGAGCGCCACTGGCGCAGCTTGATTGCACTGTTCGATACGACGCTGAAGCACCGCTACTAGCCCGGAACAAATACGGAGCGCCGGCCTCCTCGCAATAAGTAGTCTGCCGCCATGGCCGCGCGCGTCCCGCGACTCTGCGGGACTTGTGGACCGCCCGTGCAGCGATCAGAATCGACACTGGGGTGGGCAGCATTCGGTCCAGGAGGGAGCACATGTATACGCGTCCGTCGTCTCCTCAGTCGATTGGCGGCGTCCTCGATGATGCGGTCCGCCTGTATCGCGAGTCTTTCCTCAAGACGCTCCCGCTCTGCGTCGCCGCCTCGGTTGCCATCAGCCTGCCTGCAATGCTGCTGCCGAGAACGCCATTCCAGCCCGGCCCCCAGAGTCTGCAGGCCATGATGCAGATTGCGAGCTCGCCCACCTACTGGCTCACCTACCTCGTCTGCCTGCTGGCTTACGCCGTGATCTACGCGGCGTTGATCGTGATCGTCAACGACATGGGTTCCGGGCGGCAGGCCAATCTGCCGGCCGCGCTGCGCGTCGGCTTGCAGCGGCTGCCGAGCGTGGTCGGAGCGTTCATCCTGATTGGCCTGATGGTTGGCGCCGGCCTCATGCTGCTGGTCATTCCCGGCATTTATCTCTGGGGCATCTTCCAGCTCACGGGCTTTCCGTTGATCCTCGACGGGGAACGGGTCGGCGCCTCGCTCAGCCAGAGCCGCCGGCTCGTCAAAGGACACTGGTGGCGCGCGACGACCATCGTCACGGTGGTCATCATCATGGCGATCGTGCTCGAGATGATCCTGACTTTCTTCGCCGGTCTCCTGGTCGGAATTTTTCGCTGGCAGGCGCAGGGCGTGATGACGCTGATACAGATCTTCAATATCCTGGCCAACGCTCTGGTATTGACGCTGCCGCTGGCCGGCGGCCTGGCGCTCTACCATGACTTGAAGCTGCGAAACCAAGGCGACGACCTGGCGGCGCGTGTGGAGGCTCTTGCCGCGCACTGAAGCGATGCGCGCGGCGACCTGGATCGTCGCAGGCATCTTGGCGGCGACAGCCGCCGCCATCGCTTCTCCGTCGGCTTCTCCATCGGCTTCTCCATCGGCCACCCCATCCCCCCGCCAGCCGGGACCATCGCCGCCCGGAGGCGAGGCGGGGGCTTCGGCGGCCGCCGTCATTCTCGATTGCTCGAAACTCGCCACCTCGCGGCTCGAACTGCTCGACTATTTCCTCGTTCGTTGTCCCGGTCTCGACGGCGCGCTCCTCTCCGTGGGCTTCAAGGATTCATTGAGCGAACAGCGTCGCCACGAAATCAACGCCTCGACGCTCAAAGGCCTGGCGGCATTGGCCGATCGGTATCAGCGCCCGATGCCCGCGCCGCCTCTGAACGAAGCGTCGCTTCGCAGAGTGCTCGATCAATTGGCGGGAGAGCGAACGCGCGAGAGCGACTCGCTCTGGGATTCATTTCGCAAGTGGCTCGAGGCACGCATCGGCGGCAAAAGCGACGAAGCCGCTCGGTGGCTCGATCGCTGGCTGGGCAAAGCGGGATCGGCTGCTTACTGGATGACACTGCTCACGATCGTGATGATGGGCCTCGTACTGATCGGGGCGGTCGTTTATGTGTACCGCGAAATCAAGACGGCGCAATCGAGCCGCGGATCCGGCAGCGCCGGGCCGGCGGACGCGCATGCGCCCGCAATGGTCTTGAAGCCCGCGTCACTCGAGACCGCGCCGCTTTTCGAACGTCCCGCAATTCTGCTGCGCATGTTGATTTCGCGGCTCGTCCGGAGCGGCGGCTTGATGAGTCACCGGCATCTCACTCACCGGGAGCTCAGCGCATCGCTTCGTATCGACGATCCGGTCCAGCGCGGTCATTTCGCCGACGTGGCGAGTCTGGCCGAGCAGATTCTCTACGGCGATGAACATCCGCCGGCCGATCGGGTGGAGCGAATCCTCCAAGAGGGACGGGCATTGCTGGCGAAGATCGAATCCACGCAAGCGGGCAGCGCATGAAGGATCGCCTGACCACACTGGCGCTGGCGTTCGCTGCGCTCGCGCTGTTCTATGCCTTCATGGCGCCGAAGCCCGGGGCCGGCGAATCGCAAGTCTCCCTGCCCTTGAGCACGGACGCAGGCGAAGACGGCTACGCCGCGCTATGGCGCTGGCTCAATCTTCAGAACCTGCCGGTGCGTGCGCTGCGGCAGCCTTTTACCCGGCTCGAGGACGGCGCTTATGCACCGGCTGCGGCCGGCAACGTGTTATTCACCACGGTTCCCCATCGGGTGGGCGTGCGTGCGGAAGAATTGAACTCGCTCGAGCGGTGGATCGAGCGCGGCAATACGCTCGTCGTCGCAGCGGCGTTGGACGACACGCCAGCCTGGGCGTTGAACGCCGATGAGAGCTTCCTGCGCAGCCTTGCCCGGATGACGTTTTTGCGATTCGAGCCGATCCAGACCTCCAACGGCAAATCCGACGGCGGCCCTCGCACATCGGACGGCGCGCGAATTCTCGAGACGCTGCGCGGCAGGTTGGATCCGGAACGCCTTCTGATCGTCCCTCGGGGCGCGAGCCCCTTATTCCAAGATGTTCGCTCCGTCCTTGCCGCCTCGCCCTACCCGGCCTCGCGCTGGAAGGCGTCGAGCATGGACTCCGCCGCCGTGCTCGAGCTCGCTCAGCGCTCCGACCCGCGGCGTCCCGACAACGAGGGCGACGCCGCGCTTTGGCTGAGGCCGCAGGGCAAGGGGCAGATTCTGGTGGTCGGATTCGCGAGTCCGTTCAGCAACAAGCTGCTGGGAGAAGCCGACAACGGCCGCCTGATATCGAACATCGTTGCGTGGTCGCGCGCGGCGGGGGGAGCGATTTGGTTCGATGATGCCCACCAGGGGGTCACCGACTATTACGATGCCAAGGCCTTCTTTCGAGATCCTCGGCTGCATCGCACGATTCTCTGGTTGATCGCCTTGTGGCTGGTGTTCGTCCTTGGCTGGCAGCACATGCGTGCGCCCGGCGATCCCTGGGCGCCGCGCGACGTGACGGCTTTCGTGCGCACGACCGGGGAGTTTCTGGCCGGCGCCGCCACCCCGCAGGCCGTTGGCAGACGTCTGTTCGAGAATTTCTTCGCACTGATCCGGCACCGCCTGTCGCTCGCGCCGGACGGCGGCCCGGCGTGGGATCTTCTGGCCGCCAACGCTCGGATCGACGAATCGGATCTTGCCGAGCTCAAGGCAGAGTATGTCCGCATCGAAACCGGCGAGCGCGTCGATCTGAGCCGACTGCACAATCTCTTATCCCGCACGTCAGGAAAACTTGCATGAGCAGCACGCTGCAAACACTCGAGCACCGCCTCCAGGAAGAGCTGGGCAGAAACGTGATGGGGCTGAAGCACGTCGTTCGTGCCGCGCTCATCGCGCTGCTCGCGCGCGGCCACATCCTGCTCCAAGGGCCGCCTGGCCTCGGCAAGACGCTGCTCAGCAAGACTTTGGCAGAGCTCTTGGGCGGCGAGTTCAAGCGGGTGCAAGGGACCTCCGACCTCATGCCATCCGATATCACCGGCGTGCAGGTATTCGATGTGGCGAGGAGCACGTTCGTCTTCCATCCTGGCCCGATCTTCGCCGACATTCTCCTCATGGATGAGATCAATCGGGCCGGCCCCAAGACACAATCCGCGCTGCTCGAGGCGATGGAGGAGCGTCACGTGACCATCGATCGTCATCGATACGCCCTGCCAACGAATTTCCTGGTCATCGCCACCCAGAATCCACACGAGTTCGAGGGTACTTACCCGCTGCCGGAATCCCAGCTGGACCGATTCATGTTGCGCGTCGACATGAGTTATCCGGCGCGCGAGGACGAGCGTGAGATCCTGATGCAATACGGCAACATCGGCAGGACCCCGGCCCCGCCTGATGCGGATGTGCGCCTCGACGAGCTGCTGGCGGCGGCCCGCTCGGAGGCCGATGCCCCGCACGTCGCGCCCGGCCTCATGGATTACGTTCTCGACATCGCCAGGGCGTCGCGGGAGCATCCGCAGCTCTCGCTCGGATTGTCGACCCGCGGTACGCTGGCACTATTGCGCGCAGCACGCGTGTCGGCAGCGTTGCGCGGTGCAGAGTTCGCAACGCCGGATAACGTCAAGGAGGTCGTGCCGCTGGTGATACCGCATCGGCTCGTACTCGCTCCGGAGGCGCTTCTGGAAGGCATCACGCAGTATGGCGTGACGCTCCGGCTGATCGAGCAAGTTGCCGTTCCTCGATGAGGGGCGGCGCCGGGCGAGGCCGCTCATGAGCCTTCGATACACGGGGATCGTGCTGACCAGCGTGGTCATACTCATGGCTCTCACCGGAACGTGGAGCGGCGATCCCACCGTCGCGACAGCATGGCGCCTGCCGGCCGCTTTGCTGCTGGCAGGCCTCGCCTATGAGTCGATCGTCATGGGGCGCGCTCGCCTGACGCTGCGTATCGAAGCGCCCGGGCGATGGCGGCTCGGCCGGCCGCAGCAAGCCGAGTTCGTGTTCTCGCACGCGCTCCGGCGCACGGTGACTCTCGAAACCCCGCTCGCGGTTCCCGCTTCGTTCGCATTCGAGCGCGCCATCCGCAGGCTGTCGCTGCCGGCGACGTGCGCCGGAGTCGTTGCCGCCGCCCTGACACCGAGACGGCTCGGAGCGTACCAATGGCCGCCCGTTCGCGTGCGTATCGCCGGTCCGCTCGGCCTTGCATGGTGGACGAGGACCGTTGCCGTCACCGGCGGCGCGCCGCCGCGGGTGGTTCCGGACCTTCTGAGTGCCGGCTCCGCGCCCGCCGGTGTCGACGGCGACGGTCCCCGCGATGGCGGAACCCGCGGCAGCGGAACGGAGGTGCTGCAGCTTCGCCGCTACCGGATCGGCGATCCGCCTCGCGTCATCGATTGGAAGGCGACGGCCCGATCAGGGCAGCTGGTGAGCCGGGATTTCACGGAGGAGCAGTCGCTCGATGTGATGATACTGGTCGACGCCGGCCGCGCGAGCGCGCTGCGCGCCGGCGACCTGGATCGGCTCGGCCACTACGCCAATGTCGCGGCGCGGCTCGCGCAGCACGCCCTGGCCCGGGGGGATTGCGTCGGCTTGTTGATCTACGCGGCTCGGCCGCTGCTGGTCGCGGCGCCTGCCCGCGGCTCCTCGGCGCTGATCCGGGTTCGGTCCGCGCTCGAAGCAATCCGGGTACAGCACACCGATTCGAGCCCCATCGAGGCGTCTTTGCGCGTGAGCTCACTGCTGCGCCGGCGGAGCCTGGTCGTGCTCCTGACCGACGTGGACGACACCACGCTCAGCGGTCAGCTGGCGAGCGCCGTTCGTCTGCTAGTGCCGAAGAATTTGCCGTTGATCGCGGGCCTGTCGAGCGCATCGGTGGACGCCCTCGCCCGCGCGCCGGCAGCGCATTGGCTCGACCCGTATCGGTCCCTGGCTGCGCAGGAGTACGTCGCCGGGCTGGAGCGCAAGGTGCGTGCACTGGCGGCGCTCGGTGCACCGGCCGTCGTCGCAAGACCGGAGCATCTGGAGCGGGCGGTCTTCAATGCCTACGCGACCTTCCGCCGTCAGCGGCGCGTCTAGATCCGGCGCCACCGGCCGCTCAGCCCCAGCACCATGAGCAGCCAGTAGAGGGAGCCGATGGTCACGCGGCTCCATAGAGGATAAGCCGGATCGGGGGAGATGAAGCCCTCGATGGCCCCCGAGCCGATCAGCAATACCGCGCAAAACGCCATCAAGGGAGCGAGCCGGGTGACACAGGAATGAAACGATTCCCGGCGGCTCGCGCGTGTCGGCCGGATCAAGGCGTCTCCGATCGCCGCGCCCATCGCTCCGGCGATGCAAATGACGGATAGCTCGACCATGCCGTGCGCGATGATGAAGGTGAACAACCTCTGGCCGAGGCCGTGCTGATGCACGAACGCAAAGATCGCTCCCAGCATGAAGCCGTTGAGTCCGATCAGATAGAAGGTGCCGAGTCCGAAGAGCACTCCGGAACAAACGGCGAATAAGCTCACCACGATGTTGTTCGAGAGGATCTGCGCGGAGAGCAACGATGACGGCGTCACATTGATGAGCCCGTCCGTCCAGAGCGTGCCCGATTCGACGTGCTCGATCATGGCTTCGCTCGCGACGAGCGAAATGAGAGCGGGAAAGCTCGAGATGAGGCACCACCCGGCGAGCGCGCTCGCCGCCATCAATACGCCGGTCCAGAGGATCTTTCCCGCGATCTCGCGCACCGCCCCGGGCACTCCAGCTCGGACGAGCTCCCACATGCCTCGCCATCCGGCCGGGGGATGACGGTGAATGACGCCGTGCAGCCGGTATTGCAGCGCCTTGAGTCCGGCCGCCGTCCGGGACCCGGGATTCAGCGACTGCGCCAACGACAGATCCCGGGCCACGCTCTGATAGCCATCGACGAGAGCGAGGGCCTCCGCCACCGAGCGTGCCGGCCGATGCTGCAAGATCTGCGCCTGGCTCGACAGCGCGTTCCACAGGGGCATTCTGGCGTTCAGCCACGCGGTGTCGGACATACTCTTCATGCCGCGTTGCCCGCCATCGCCGCTTGGGTCAACTTGACCCTCAACTCCTCGTCCGACATCGTGTCGACGGATTCGGCCTCGACGGCATCGATCCGCTTGAGGAGCGAGCGGGCGAGACCGCGCCGCCTGCCCGATTCGAGTTCCTGCCATCGATCCAATATCTGCCTCGCCAATTCGATGCCCTGAAGATCGCGAGCGACCGACCCGGCGACGCCGACGTACGGCGTAAATGCCCCGGACGCGATGGGCTCGTCCACCATCAAGAACGTTCCCGCCGCCATGTCGCCGATCCGTACGCGCTGGGCCGTGAAGAAGGTGCTGATGAGGCCGACGCAATAGAACGCCGGGAGCGAGTCGATCAGGCGAAACACGTTGCGGATCACGATCGCGCCTGCGCTCGGTATGCCGCCCTGCGAGTTCACGATCCTGACCCCCGCCATGCGCTTGCCGGGAGTCCGGCCGCGCATCCACAGCTCGACGACGGGGTGGTAGAGAAAATAGATGATTGCGGCGGGAAGCACGACGAGAAATCCGAAAACAGCGGTCGGCTTGGTGCCGGCGCTCCAGCGCAACCCGCCGTTCACCGCCAGCATTCCGATTACGAGCCAGGCCAGGGCGAGGAGGAGCCTGATGTGCCAATCGATGACGAAGGCGTAGCTGCGGCTCCCGGGCCCGGCGAGCGGCAGATCGAGTTCGACTCCGGCCGCACCGGGAACCGTATAGTGCTCGCGATCCATGCGTTACCGCCACCCCCACCCGCCGTTCGACTGCGGGTTAGTCTCACCCAACCCGGCGCCAAAGTCACCCGCTGGGGTCCATTGATGTTGCGGCCAAACAGGCCTTCGCACCCCATCAGCTGTTGAGCTGTAACTTTTTGCCCGCCCGGGACGAACTTAGCTTTCGTACGGAGCCCGACGCTGCCTGCGTCCGAATCCAATTACCTAATTTGCAATGGAGAAACACCGATGATCCCGAAGCTTCCTTTCTCAAGGCAACGGCGGACGGGTGCGCTGCTCGCTGCAGCGCTGTTCGCATCGACTCTGGCAGCGGCGGCCGAGCCTGTCCGGCCGCTGCTCGTTCTCACGAGCACCAACGATGCCAACGGCAACAGCGTGGCAGTCTTCGAGCTTCAGACGGCCTCCGCAACGGCCTCCACCGGGTCTGCTCTCACGCTGGCACAGACCCTGCCTACCGGAGGCACCGGAGGGGCTGCCGGTAACGGTGGCATTTTGCAGTTCAAGGACGGCGCGGGAGCCGTTGCGAATTTCGGTTCCAATACAGTCACTCGGCTGAGGAGAAGAGACGACTCGATCAGTGTCGACGGCACGATAAATTTGTCACCCGATTGTGTGCATCCGGATTCCGTCGCGCTGGCTCACGATCATCTCTATATCGTCGGGGAGAACTGTGCAGAGAGCCATACCTGGCCCGAAGGTTACAGCGAGCCTGGTTCCGGTGCGATAAAGCTGACGGACCCCACAGCGGGTCAAATCGCCGTGGGCGAGACCTGGGCAGCCGTGACGCTGAAATCCGGGTCGCTCTTGCAACTGCCCCTGGCGCGATGGGGCGGCCTGAGCGGCCGCTCAACGTCGATCACACTGCCAAGCGACGCAAGCACGGTCCCTCTCGGAGCTGCGTTCTGGGACGACACCCTCGGTTTCGACCCCGCGCACAGCATCGACAGTTTCGCTCTGGTCACATCCCGGGGCCAAGTCTACCCGGTCGCCGGACCGACGCCGGTGTTCCCCTCGAACGCTCCGTGCTGGGTGGCTAAAGGGCGTGGGAACATCTGGTACACGGGCAACTCGCCGGGCCAGGCGATCTCCATATTCTTCAGCGATGGCCAGGGCGGGGTCTTTTACAAATCGGTTCCGGTTCCGGGCGTGGTTACCGACCTGAGCACATCCCGCGATGGCCGCTGGCTTGCGGCGATCTATACGGCCGAGGGCTCTGCATACGTCACGGTGTTCTCGGTCGACGAACAGGGCGACCTCACGCACATCGCCACCTCCAGTCCGATCGGTGCGGCATCTTTCAGTGGTGTTGCCATCAGTCAGTGAGCGGATTTTTTCTCTCCGCGACCCCGGCGGGACGCCACCGCCGGGGCTCCCCTATCTACCAACGCAACAGTCGCGGGCCGAGGCAGGCGCCCAGCCCCGCAGGAATGAGCATGCCCAGGAGGTACCAAGTGGCGAAGAACGGAGGAGCCAGCTCGGGGCAGTGCAAGGTATAAACGAGCGCACCGGCAGCGCCGGCGGCAAAGCCTGCCGCCGCACCGGCCAGCCGCAACCGGGTCGGCGCGACTCCCCGCAATGCCCAGATCAAAGCAGCGAGCAATGGCGACGCCAGAAGGGTGATCAACCACGGGCACGCGAGCGCAGTGTGGCCCAAGACGAGTGCAACCCGATCGCGCGCCGGCGCGTGAAACAACACGACGACGGCCAACAGCCACATCGCGATCACCGGGAGCGCGAGCCCCACGAGCACGAGCGCCAGTCGGGCTCCCGGTCGCCCAAGCCGGCCGACCGCCACGAGCGCGATCAGCGCGAGGCTTGCGCAGTAGCCAGCCCTGACCCAAAACATCCCGATGAGCGTCTCGCGAGGCAACGCGGAGTTGAACCGCAATACTGCGGCCAGGAACAGCACTGACACCATCATTCCCGCCGCCCACGACACCAGCAATCGCCGGCGCGCGTGCCGTACATCGACGGGCTCCACTCGAGCTGCCAGGAGCGAGACCAGGTCTTCTGTCTTCACGCCATGCTCCGAAGCTTCGCCGCGAGCGCCTTGATTCCCCGATGAATCCCCACTTTCACGGCGGATTCGGACAGGCCCGTGCGTCTTGCGGCATCGCTCACCGAAGCCCCCTCGATCTTCACGCACAGGATCGGCAGCCGCTGGCGATGCGGCAGCAGCTGGAGGAGCTTCTCGATGTCGTGACGGGCCTCCGCCGCCTCATGGTCGACCGTCGTGAATATCATGTCGTCGTACAGGGGAACATGGACCGCCTCGCGGCGCTCGCGGCGACGATGCAAGTCAGCCAGCTTATATCGGGCAATCGCCTGAACCCAGGGCGTCAGGGGCTGCGTGGGATCGTACGTATGGCGTTGATTGTGAATGGCCAGCAGTAGCTCTTGCAGAAGATCCTCGACCTCGTCGGGCAGGCTCGCCAGCCGTCGGCGCAAATAGGCGCGTAGATGAGCACTGAGCCCCTCCAAGAAAAGACGATAAGTTGCTCCGTCGCCGGCAAGACCATGGACGAGCAATTCCTTGAGACGATCCTCCCTCAAATGATCCCGCCTTGGTAGTCAATTCGCTGCCTTGCCCGCTCTGGTTACAAGACCGTCGGGCGTCCTTGGTTATTTCAACGGTGCCGCCGGTGTTCTTGCGAGATGGCCGGGTTGGGCGGCAACCCTATGGATATATATACAGCTGCCGATCTGCATGCTAAGCTTTCGCCTTCATCCGATGTCATCGGGTACCAGCATGACGACACGACGGTTCGGTTACGCGACCCGGCAAAGCAATCGTTCACCCACGGTCGAACGATCCATCCGACATCGCAAATTCAGGCATAAGCGCAAGCAAGCGCTCGGCTCCGCCAAGCACGCCTATGGCGTCCCCCTCCCCGAGAGCTTGCACGATGCGATAGAGGTTGAACGCGATAATCTCTCCCGGGCCGAATCACTTCTCGGATGTTTGGCGGTGTCGATGGAGTACGAGGCCGATTCCGTCAATGCGCCCTATTACCCGGATGTGGCTCGGTTGGCTCGCGATTTGGTAAGACAGTCGATCAATGGACTCGACTCGCTGTCTCTGCAAAGGCACTTGCTGCGCGATAAAGTAAAGGAAGACTGCGGCATGCCGATCGACCGGGCGTGCTTGATCGCGGCGGATTACACCGGAGGGGGCGGCGCTTCTTACGGCGATGCACCGAGCGATCTATCGATGGTCGTGATGTCCCCGGGCGGGCGGGTGCTGAATTCCGCGTCACGCATGTCGCAATAGGAACAAACCGTAACGATAAATGGGGTCGATCCAATGACGTACCAAGGAAAATCCCGATCGGAATAAGAGCGTCTCAAGGTCGTCCGGGTCGAACTTGTGCATGACTTCCGCCTCGATACGCTCCGACTCTCCGAACGCCACGCTGAAACCCAAGGCGCCGAGCGTCACGTTCTGTTCGACGAGGCTTTCGATGCTGACCTCATTTCTCCTCAGGCGGGCATTGTATCGGGACCGGTATGCAAATTGCCGCATGACAAAGTTGCCGTCATACCTGCGGTTGAGATGGGTGAGCATATTCAGGGTCGATCGGGCGCCCCATCCGGCCGCATCGTTGTAAGCTCGGTTGATGATCGCCGGGTCCTTGTCCAAGTCGGCACCGAGCAACAGATAGTCTCCTGTCGAGCTCGAGCACGACAGTTGCGACAACAGCTCATCCATTTCCCCCAAGGACATGTTTCCGAGAGAACTGCCCAGGAACAGAAACATTCTGGCTCGAGGACAGGCGGGCAATGTCCTCAAACTTCGTTGATAAGTTGCGCAGAGGCAATGCACACGGAGGCCAGGATATGCTCCGGCGAGCGCGCGCGCCGCCTCGACGAGAGTATCCGCGTCAACATCGATCGGAAAATAGTCGCAGCCGAACCGGCGTCGCTCGTACTCGGCCAGTAGAATGCGCGTCTTCTCCGCGGTTCCCGCTCCCAACTCGACGAGCGGCGGAAACCCGCCGAGTTCCGCAATCTCGCCGGCGTGAGCCCGCAACAGCTCGGCCTCGACACGCCGCAAATAATACTCGGGCGTATTGCACTGCCGCTCGAAGAGCTGGGTGCCCACTTTGTCGTACACGTAAACCGACGATATCTTCTTGGGATATCGGCTCAGATTGGCGACAACACTCGCGCCGTCATGCGCCAGCGGATCCTCGTTCTCTTTGACGAGGATCCGCACGCGTCCATCGATCCTGGACTCCATCGACCGCTACTTGAAGGTCAGCGTGTCCAACTCGTGGAACATTTTTTGATAGAGATCGAGGTAGGTCTCGGCTCCCTCGCGTAACAGCACGCCATGCCCGGGAAGCACATCCAGATATCGCGAAATGCACTTTCTCGCGTTGATCGTGTGACCCGGCTCATGAGTAAAATGTGTGCGCATGTATTCGAACTCCGGTAAGTCCCGCGAGAATCGGTACTGCGGAAATATCAGGAAGACATCGTGCCAGGAGAGGAATTCGTTCACGCTCGTGACCTCCGACGCGACATGAGCACCGAGAGCGAACGCCACGGGCTCTTCGCGGTACCATGAAAATAGCGCATCACCCAGCTTCACGGCCGCGAGGCACGCATTTTCCCTCGCCTCCACCTCCTCCGCCGAGATGCCAAGATGCTCGGCGAACTTTCGGGCCAACTCGACGTGATTGACCGTCTCTCTCAAGCCGTACTCATCGACCGCCGCGTCGAGCACGTATGCAGCGATGTCGTGTCCGGTCCGGGGCAAATACGTGAGCACCTCGTCCGACATTCTGCCCGCGAGAATCGCGATGCCGCCGACCGTATGCCGATTGAAAGCAGCCATGCTGGCGAGGAATAGAACCAGCTCTGCGCGAGTCAGCGGCCGAGAGGAAAAATGACGGTTGAACGATCTTAGCGCTGTGATGGCGGCGTGCCGGAGGCACCGATCGTATATATCGTCGGTTCGGACGAGAGTCTCCTCGATAATGGCGGGGTTGCCAATTGCGGCGGCGTCCAAGGCGTACTCCTTACGCTGTTGATTGCGTGCTCATGATCGCGTTGGTAATTAGATTGCCGAACAACCGACGACTCGATCAAGCGCCTTTTTGTGCCGCCTGGAGTGACTTTACGGCACTCATCGACTCCGCATGCTCACGCTCTGGATACTTCTCAATAGCCATGCTCGAAACGCGCTGACAACGGGACTTACCAAAGCTCTTTCGGAGACAAGGAAATAGTAGGCGTTCTTCGACAGTACGGCCAACGTGAACGGCTTCACTAGACGACCCTCGGACAGATGAATGGCCGCAAGGAAGTCGTCGCCGAGCGCTACTCCCTGGTCACGTACGGCCGCATCCAGGCAAAGCGCAGTCTCGCTGAAGATAATACCCGTCGTCACGTTCAGGTCGACCATCGCGCCCGAACTCCGCAGGTACTCTTCCCATTCCGTGACCGATCGATCATGCAACAAAAGGTGGTGATCGAGGTCGCTCGGCGAGCGCAGCGGTGCCCGCAACATCAAGTCCTTGGTGCAGACCGGAAACAGCCGCGATCTGAACAGCATCTCGCCGATTTCGGGATCTCGACCGACCTCCGCATAATGAATGGCGCAGTTGATTCGAGGGTCCCGTAGATCAGGCATGGTCCTCTGTGCCAGTATTTCCACGGAAGTATTCGGCACGAGGCTGTAGAACTCGCCGAGCCTCGGTACGAGCCACAATCCAGCGAAGTCCGGGTCGACCGCTATCACGAGCTTCTCAGGCCGCTGCTTGCGGCTCAATTGCATGAACGAATATTGAATGAGAGAAAATCCCATCGTGACCGCGCTTTGCAGCGCCTTGCCCGCATCCGTGAGGGCCAGCTGCCGGTTGCGCCGCTCGAAGAGGCGGCGGCCGAGATGCTGCTCCAGCTTGTGGATGTGCCGACTCACGGAGGAATGGTTGACGTGCAATTCGGCGCAAGCCAACTTGATGCTTTGATGCCGTGCGGCCGCCTCGAAGGCGCGCAGAGAATTGAGCGGCGGAAGACGAAACTGTCCCATGTGCACCCCAATCCCTAGGGTCCGCTGCCGACTACAGCCCTTTGCGAATGTACAGTAACGAACGCGGGATACGCTAGGGGCCAAGCAGGATGCATCGGCGGAATACCTGCGCATTCGCAACACAAATACCGCTTGCGGTTTTCCACTTTCGGCCCCTCCCGCCATAGCTCGCGTGACTTTTTCGCACGGACGGTCGTCAAAATAGGCACATCGCGGCGGTTGACCCGATCCGAGCAAGTGCCGCAACTTAGAAGCGCCGGCCGGCACGTAACGTCCGAAAGTCACTACATCGAGGAGATTGACATGAGCACGAGCAAACTGATCGATCTGGGCAAGGTGTCGGAGGAGACGAAGGGGCTTGGCAGCCACCCGGAACTCATTGACCCGTTCGCGGGCCCCAGCGTCTAGGCTTCGATAGGCGAAAGAACGGTGCGGTGCGCGGCGTAAATGACGCGCATCGCATCCGCCGGGATTGAGCTGGCAAACGATGCCATGAACAATGCGATCTTTTTCTTGTCGACCAATTGCTTCGTATGCCGAGCGCAGGGGTACTGGATCATTCTGGATGTGATGAAAGACAAGTACCTTTGCGTGGCGCATGACGATCTTGCGTCCATCGGCGACCTGCTTCATGGCTGGCAGGAGCGGCGTCTCGATACGAAGCCCTGTCAGCCGGATCCGAATGGGACGGAGTTGGTCCAAGCGCTGACTTCGAGCGGGATCATCACCAGCCGCTCCGAACAGGGCAAGCCATTCGTCGAATCCGATTTTCCAGCGGCCCAACATTCCATCGATGGCTCCCACTTCGACGCCTCGGCGAAAGTGTCTCTGCAATGCGTCGCGCATTTCTTCCTGGCGTGTGCCCGGACAGACTGGCATCTGCGCAGAACCGCGCTTTTTCGCGCTCTCACGGGAATCGCAAAGCGTCGAGGCGCGCCGTCCATCGCAATTTACGACGCCGGGGGTCTGTTAAGTCTCATTGCGGCGTTCAAGGCGCTTCGTCCGTTCTACCCTCGTCGCTATCTTTGTTTGTTCGACTCGTTGGCGCTTTTTGAGTTTCTCGCGAGCTATCGCGTTTTCCCCCATGTGGTCTTCGGAGTGATTGCGGATCCGTTTGAAGCCCATTGCTGGTTACAAGTCGGCTCCACCATTTTGAACGATGATCTCGAGCGCGTCGTAAAATTCAAACCCATATTGTCTCTATGAGCAGCGACCAACATTCCGTGTATCGATACGTCGCCTTCATACAAAATGCATCGTCCACGCGGCCGAATGACATGGCGCGAGCGCTGATAGATCGATGTCGGCAGATCCACCCAACATGGAAGTTCGTCCATTGCGGCAACGGGTTGTCGATATTTCACCTGCCGCCGCGTGGCCGATCGGCGCAGGCAATCGAGCTGCCCATGGGTAAGGGGGTTATATTGGGCACGCTATTTCCAAATGATCTGCGAATCTCCGCTGCAGGGCGGAAGCCTCCGATTGACGAAACGCTCGCCGAGGAGATCGTTGCGACGCGGGGCCGCCGGCTCATGTCATGCTTCTGGGGCGGCTACGTCGCACTCATGAATGACCGTGAAGGCACCAAGCACTTCGTGTTGCGGGATTGCTCCGGAAAGATCCCCTGCTACTCGATGGCTTGCGGTGACGTGACCCTCGTAACCTCGAATATCAACGACCTCTCCGGCCTTCCGCTGGGTGCGGTTTCCATCAATACAAAGTACCTTGCGGGCTTTTTTCATGCCCCTGAGCTTGCACAGCGGGAATGCGCACTTAACGAAGTCACCGAGATTTTGGCGGGGGAATGCCTGGAGCTGAACGAGACGCAAACCAAACGCTTCCCGATGTGGGATCCACGCGTCATCTGCAGGCAGCCCGCACTGGAGAACTTCGAAGAGGCCTGCGACGAAGTACGCAGGGTCACGCAAGCGTGCATCGACGCCTGGGCGTCGAAATATGACCGTATCGTGCACCTGCTATCGGGCGGCCTCGATTCGTCTGCGGTACTCGGATGTCTGAGGCGGTCGTCTTATGCGCCAATCGTCACCTGTTTGCACCTCGAGCCCGACGGTGCGGGCGAAAGCGAAAGCGACTACGCGCGACTCGCCGCACGCGAAGCGAATGTGGAGTTCATCGTACAACCGGGGTACTCGCCGAATTCAAAATATGACGAGCGCATTTTTCGTCTTCCCCGAGCCCCGAAGCCCAGCATCGCAAATCTCGGGATGACTATCGAATCGGAGCTACGAAACCGCGTCCCTTGCCAGGCCGACGCCGAAGCGACCTGGGACGGACAAGGGGGCGACCACCTATTCTTCGAATGTCGATCGCCCTTTGGCGCCATCGATTATGCGTTCAGACACGGCCTCACCGGCGAGTTTTCCGGGCATGCTCGGGCGGCCATTCGGCGATCCGGCCTGTCGTACTGGGGCGTACTCGGTAAAGCGCTTCGATTGGGGCTATTCGGAGCCGCCTGGCAACCCGAGGATCAGTATGATCGGGAAGCTACCTTCTTGAATCCCGATCTCATGCCGGTAAAGATCGCCGAGTATATATGGCAACCGTGGCTGTCCGATGCGTCGGATCTCCCGCCCGGCAAGCGATACCAGATCTGCCTTCTGGCATCTCTTATCCATAGGCATCGGCCTGTTCCCGAACTTCAATACGCATGTGAACATCATCCGTTGTTCTCGCAGCCGCTCATCGAGCTCTGCCTGCGAATACCGATCTATACGCTGTTGCGCGGAGGCACGGATCGGGCGCTGGAAAGGGCGGCGTTTCGCGATTGCGTACCGGAGGCAATCATCCGCCGCGAAAGCAAGGGGACGGTCTCCATCACTCTCATGAATAAGATTCGAGAGTGTTTACCGTTCCTGCGGGATCTCGTGCTCGACGGTGTACTCGTCAAACAGGGGATCGTGGATCGGAAATCTCTGGAGCCCTTTCTCGCGGGGAACAGGCCGGTAAGCAATCGTGTATTTTGGCCCTTCTTCTCCTGCATCGCGGCTGAGGTTTGGGCGAGAAAATGGGCTGACTCCGCTTGGCGCGTGTAGCAAGGCCCGCCCTACGCCAAACACCATCGAGGACTCGCGATGCTTCATATATCAATGAAGCGCTTTCCTCCAGATCGCGGCCATTGCATCCCAACGAGCATACTGATCGGGCATATCCTCCCCCTGGTGACGTTCATTTAGCAGCCAGTAGTCGAGCCAATCGCTGCTGCGTTGCATGGCGGCCGCGCGATGTCGCGGCGTCCAGAATACGTGGTTCTCCGTGGGGAAAAACACGAGCTCGGTCGGTATCCCTTCGTCCTGCAGCAAGGAATGAAGCTCCATGCCGAAGGGGCCATTCGTTTTCGTGAAAAGCTGCAGCAATGGTCCGGAGAACAGCTTCGTACGAAAGGAGGGCGACAAACGCTGATAGGCCTCCCGGAGATCGGGATCGAAGGGCGAGCCACCGTAGAGCTGGCGGTAATACTTGCGGGTGGATTCACCCACCAATGCATAGTGTCCCGCGACGAACCCGCCGGCGTCTCCCTCGACCGCCGCATGAAATAACTTCGACTGGGTCATGGACCATTCGACGATTTCCGCTCCTCGGCTATAGCCCGCAATCCCGGTTTTCTCGGGGTCCGCCAGTCCCGCGGCGACTGCGGATGTCAAAGCCGCCTCGATGCTCGAGATCGCATTAAAGGCCTCGTTGAACTGGATTTCCGATACGCTCTGCTTGGCGTCTATCCCCATTCTGGCATCTGACGCCGACGAGATCCGAGAATTGACTCTGGGCTCGTTCACCGCCAGCACCAGGTAGCCCCGCGCGGCCCACACTTGAATGGGGAATTCCCATTGGAATCCGTCATACGCGAATTCGTCTCGGGCGTCATGGCCGTGAGTGACCACGATGGTCGGGTATGAGCGGCCGGGAACGTAACCTCGCGGATAGCTGATGAAGCCATCGTTGCGGTTGCCGTAGCGATTGACCCATTCTGCAGGCTCGGTACGCAGCGGCTCGACGACGGAATAGGTGGGATTGACTCGAATCGCCGTTTTAACCATCCCGGTCTGCATCGATATCTCTACGAGCTCCGGCACCGTGGTCTGTCTCTCGCGCGCGCAGATCCCGTAGCGCGTATCGCCGCTGAAGCTGCAATGGCTGAGAGTCCCTGCGTCGCCGCTGAGTGCCGGCCCACCTGCCGGCTCGGGAATCAACGCGAGACTCTGCCGATCGTCGTACTCGACCGCCAAGACCAGGCTTTGCTTCCGATGATCGAGCCAGGATCCAAGCCCATAACGACTACTCACCCGTTTGAATCCGACTTCCCCGTAATCTTTTACGGTCGTTCCGTCCTCAGCCGACTCGATCAGATGTCGCCTCTCTCCGATCAATCTGACGGTCAGGAATCCCTGTCCGTCGGGAGCGGGCACGGACTCGAACAGGATGTATGGCGCTTGGGTATTGCCGGACAGCTCATGGGCAATGCCGGAGTCCGCATCGATGGACCAGCTGGAGAAATCCCAGGACGCATCGAGTTTTGAGCGCCACGAGGAATAATAGATGTGCTGGGAGTCCTTGCCCCAGAACGCCGAGCCATGCTCATGGCTGAACAGGATTCCCGCCCCGGGTCCGCTCGGAATGAATGCCAAAGTGCGATCATGGGAGTCCGCGGGCCGCAGCGTATGAAGCTCCACTCCCAGAACCAGGGTCGGGTCATTGAAGAACGCATGCAGGTACATTGTGCGATCGTCGTAGACGATTCCCTGCTGCATCATCGCTGCGCGCTCCGAGTCAGCGCGCAACCGGTAGATCGAATACCATAACGACTTTCCGTTCGGAGCCCATTCGTACGAGGCGACTCCGGTGGCTCGCGGTCCCTCCGCGGCATTGGCATCTATAACGCTTTCGGCAGCACCGACGACCACGGTCCGGGAATTGACGACCAGCGGGTGTTGCTGGCCGCGCATATCAATATCGTAAAGCTGTATCCCCGAACCGAAATCTCCTCGAACCGTCCATAGGTTCGTACCCGGATGCCACGACAGGTCGTCGATATAGTCTGTTTCCGCGATTTTCCTGGCGGTTCGACCATGCGCGTCCGAGACATAAAGTCCGTATCGGATGTCGTCCGTGTCGATGAACGACTGCTTGACTACGAAGGCCGCCTCTCCCGTCTTCCCGGACATCGCCGTGCCTGTAATCCGACGGACCTCCACGATGTCTGCGATTTCCCATGGCCGCTGGGTCATGGCGCGCACCGGGGGCGTCGTCGAATCAAAAAGGATCGGCAACCGGTCGGCCGCCATCGATCGACCCGATATCAGGGCGATGGCAGTGAAGACTATCGGCGGCACCCTGGAATAGCCGAGGGAACTTTGGCGCTGCATAGCCGCTACCAGCGCTTTTGCAGTAGCAGCGAAAAGTACCTGCCCAAGGCATTGGCATTCGCGCCATCGTAGTCTATCTGGAAGCCCTTTTGATTGCCGACGTAGGGCGGGTTACGGTTCGCCAAATTGATGACGCTGAAGGTAGCCGACAACCCATGTAGGGGCCCGTCCGAGCCGAATCGATAAATGGCGATGGCATCGGCCGTTGTCCACGACGCGACGGGTACTTCCGGAGTCGCGTTGTTATCCGAGTAGGCATGGGTGAAATTCACGTACAGGCCGACGCTCAACGGTCCCCGCGTCACGATCTCCCGGCCGCGAAGCCGGAGATCGACGGGGTTGTACGGTGTGTTCAGGAACGACGTGACGGGTGCGGTATTCGTGAATTGGTCGTCGAATGCGAAGATGTAGGTACCGTCGACGCCCGTTTCGAACTGAGTTCCTTCGATGGCCGCTTTGTATGCAACGCGCAAATCCAAGCCCCGAGTCTTGACCGTGGACAAGTTGAAGTAGCGGGCGTCATAAATCGCGCCTATGGTCGCCGGATTGACGTTGTAGAAATTTACATACGTCGGCTGGGATATCCATTGTTGGATCAATGCGGCCGAAGGGTTGCGGTTGACGATCGTCGGTCCCAAGACCGCCGCGTCCGTAAATACATCGCAAGTGCAGATGGCGCCGTCGGCAGAGGCGATTTGATCCTTGAATACGATGTCGTAATAGGTGAGCTTCGCCGTGAGACCCGGGAGCTGCGGCGGCTCCAAGTCGAGTCCCGCTGTCCAAGTCGTCGCCTTTTCCGGCCTCAGATCGGGATTACCGCCAAAAACCGCGAGTATATTCGGGGTGCCTCCGGGTGCTGGCGTGAGGAAATAGCCCGGGATCGGGACGACTTCTGACGGAACGGGATTCAATTCGCTGAGGAGAGGCGCCTTGAATGACGTGCCGTAGGTGCTACGAAATTTCAGGCCTGTCAACGGTTTCCATATGACACCGAGCTGCGGATTGTTGGTCGAGCCGAAATCACTGTAGTGTTCCGCTCTATCGGCCAATGTCAGTTCGAGTGACGGATCGCCGGAACTACCGCGGCCAGCCCCTAGAATGGGGACATGCAGCTCCAAATATCCCGCGCCTACACGACGGTCGGGGTAGAACGTGTTGTCGGTGGCGGGGAACAGGAATCTGGTCCCAAAGTACTCCCATCGGTACTGTCCGCCGACGGCGTATCGAATCGAGCCCGCGGGAAGCATCGCCAGGGTCCCATCCAAATTTGCATCCAGCGACACAATGTCGGATTTCGTCTTCTCCACCGTCTGCAGGGGCTGCACTGCGGGACTTTGAAACGTCTCCTGGAGCGTGTCGCTCTCGGAGTAGGTCGCCGAGAGGTTGAGCTCGCTTTGACGTGGCAGCTTGACAGTCGAGCCGAGCGTCGCGCCGTAGCCGTCGATGCGTGACGGCAAGACCTGCGTGGCATAACCTAAACTGGGCTGGCCAAGGGTGTTGCTGCTGTCGGTAAATCGATGCGAGTAAATCAGGTCTCCGTGCACATCGAAGCCGGGGACGACTGACTGATTCAAGTTCGCAAAGATGGAGTGAGTGACTTGCTCCGGAAGCAAGTCGAACGGCAACGGCACGTCGTGCAGATAATCGCGGCTCGATGCGGACAAGGGAGTCTGGTCGAGGTACTGGTAGCTCAGCACGGCCGAACCGCTGTGCCAGTCGTCTCCCACAGTCTGGCCCACCACGATGTCATGCTTGGAGCCGGTACTGACAGAGCCTGCTTGAACGCGGCTCTCCGCACCGTCAAAGTTGCTCCGGAGGATGAAATTGACGACGCCGCCGACCGCGTCCGCGCCGTAGATTGCCGAGGCGCCGTCGGTTACGACCTCGACGCGGTCCAACGCGGTCAACGGGATCATGGAAACGTCGACGAAGCTGCCGTCGTTGCTACCGGGCGCGACACGATGTCCGTTGACCAGCACCAGCGTGGCGTCGGTACCCAAGCCCCGCAAGTTGGGGGCGCTTCCGTTCACGGGGTTGTTCGTTTGGCCGGAACCCGTTACCGCATTGATCGTATTCTCGGAGGCACCGCCGTTGAAATTCTGGGTAAGAGTCTGCAAGAACTGCTGTACGGTGGTCGCTCCCGTCGCGTCGATGTCCGCTCGAGAATAGACCTCGATGGGAGACGGTAAATCCTTGGAGCCGCGGATGTGCGTCCCGGTTACGGTGATCTCCTCGAGTTCATTGTCCCGGCTGGTATCGCCGGCACTTGCCTGGGTATCTGATGTGGCGAGTGGAATCTCCCGGTTCGCAGACGCGACACGCACCGCGCCCGCTCCGTCCGCGGCTGCGCTTTTCCGCGCCGGTGACTCCTTCGAGGTCGCGGCCGCTTCGACCACCTGAATCGTATCGTCGTCGATATTGATCGCCGTCAACCGGGTGCCCGCCAGCATCATCGACAGAACCGCAGCGCGCAGGTATTCGCCTTTGATGGCGGGCGCCTGCAGCCCGGCCACCAGCGAAGGCACGTAGGAAACGTTGCAATGCGCTTGAATCGCGAAGTCGCGAAGCGCTTTGGCCAGCGGCTCTTGCGGAAGATCGAAGCGAGACTTCGTGCCGGGGTCGGCCAGACAAGTGGAGGTCTGGAGATACAAGAGCACGGCGAAAGTCGTGGCGGAGGCGATCCTTGCGGGTCGGCGCATCGATGAATCTCCCTGTGGGCAAATCCCTTGCTCGTACGTCTGTAAGAGCTATTCGAGTAATTGGAGACCCCATCAGGTCTCTGAATAGCTAAGACGTAATTGCCAGCTTGGATGGGATCACCCGGCCGGAATCCGCGTCAGGGGGCGACTTTACTTGTCGCTGAGAATGATCTCGTCGCCACGATTGACGATGTGCAGGTGATAGGCGTTCGCCATGGCAAGCGCGAAACTCGACGGGTCGCCGATTCTGAAGACGCCTCCCACGCGAAGTCTTTCAGCGGATTCACCGTCGACCGTGATGTGCTTCGAGCCATGTCGATTGAACTCGGCCACTGCCTCACGCAAAGAGGTGTCTTCGAAGATGAGCTGACCGCGCTGCCAAGCCGTGATCCGGTCGATCGACGGTGCGTCCAGGGTTCCCGCCGAATCTCCTTCGAAGCGAAGTCTTTCGCCGGGACTCAGCAGCTTCAATCCAGGCGCAACGCTGCTCGGTAACGCATCCGGCCAGGAGATGGGCTCGATGGCCACACGTCCCTCCATCAGGGTGATCGCGAAGGCAGCTCCGTCGATGTCCTCACGGCGAATCATGAAGGACGTACCCATGGCGACCACCTTCCGATCGCCTGCGACGACTACGAACGGCCTCGGCTGGTGCTTGGCGACGGTGAAAATCGCCTCGCCCGCCGTCAAGGTAACCCGTCGCACCCGGGCGTCGTACTGCAGAAGGACTCGGGAATTGGCGTCGAGCAAGATTTGGGAGCCGTCGCTCAACTCGACGGTCCTCCGTTCGCCCGGACCGGTCGCCAGCACGCCGTGCCGCAGGAAATACGCGGCGGCAGCGAGTACTCCGCACAGTATGGCGGAGCCGGCGATGACCGGAGCCACGAGCCTCGCTCGGGGTCGGCGCCTCATCATGCCCGGCGTGGGCTTCGGAAACGGTGCCGGCAGATCGCCGCTGCGTTGCCATGCTTCCGTAGCCAGTTCGAACGCAGCGGCATGCCGTGGGTCCTCGGCGATCCATCGTCTCACCCTGGCCTCCAGGTCCGCGTCGCGGTCCGGCCCATGCAGGTCGGTGACCCATACCGCTGCCTGGACCCGGATATGCCGGGGCGCGATCCTATCGAGCTGCTCGCTTCGCGCCCGCATGTGCTTCCGCCTCCCCGTGCTCCATGATGGCGAGCAACGCGCGCGCGATGTGCCGCTTGATCGTGATGCGCGAGATGCCCATGTGCTCGGCGATCTCAGCGTAGCTGTAGCCCGCCCGATGGGCAAAATAGATGTCTCGGGTCCGTCGGCTCACGGAATCGAGCACTGTCTTGATATGATCCAGGCGCTGCTCCGCGTCGAGCGCTCGCTCGGGAGTGGACTCTCGGTCGATCAAACTCGTATCGAGCTCGTCGATCGAAACCTCCTCGCGAAGATCCAGGCGATCCCGGCGGTGTTGATCGACGGAAAGATTATGCACCGCATGCCGAAGGAACGCCTCTTCGCTCGCCACCGGTACCGCCCGACAATAGACATGCATGCGCAGCAGGGCTTCCTGGATGAGATCCTCGGCGTCCTCCTGAGAGCGGCCTTTGCGCCGCAAAAAATGCAGCAGGCGTTCGAAATACGCGGGGCGAGCCATGTTATCCGGCCGAGCCCGCGGCAGGAGGCGACTCCATCAGGGGCCCGAGCCGGGCCGCCGGCCGGCCCCTCTCTCGGTTCCCACGATCTCTTCGCGCTGAATGGGAATGTCACGAGGCGCATTCACACCGATTCGGACCTGGCTTCCCCTGATCTCCACCACGGTCACGGTGACTTGGGTTCCTATCGTCACCGATTGTCTGGGGCGTCGTTCGAAGATGCGCATGACGGTGACTCCTGTCGGACCATTGATCCTCGTGGCACGCACGGATGCACACTATAATGTCTCGACATTATCGTGTCTAACCATCGATTCTTCGGGCGTGATGTCGGAGCTTTTTGCGGGCGCGGGAAGGCGCCCTCGAGGCTCCTCCAGCGTAAGTGACTGAGCTATAAGCTATTTCGACATTATAATGTCTAGACAGTATCCTGTTCGAGGATCAAACCTTGTGCGTGCGCACGAGAACGATCCTTCGAAGTCTTGGAGATGAGGTACGGGAACGGCGTAAGCAGCGCAATCTGAGCCAGGAGTCCTTGGCGCTTCAGGCGGGAATTCACCCGAACGTCGTGGGCCGCCTCGAACGGGGCATCTATAACCCCACCGTGTTGATTCTGTTTGCGATCGCGGTGAAATTGAATACCTCGCTCGCGGAGCTGTTCGCCGGCGCGGCCAAACGACAGTGAAGGAGCGCCGGGACGCGCGCGCTCAGCCCGCCTTGAGCGGATCGACACGCCGCCCGCGCCGTCCGCGCGTCTCGGTCTGCATCGTGGATTCCTTCGGGGGCGGCAGGTCGACCACCTTGCGCAGGTTCGGATAGGGTGCGGTCTTGTGCGGAATCGCCATCGCCTCGACGAAGTGGTGCTGGAAGCGGGGCTCGATCGCGGTCTCGACCTTCTCGATGCGCCGCACGAGATTCTCGATGACGGGGCGCGATTTGGCATCCAGCAGCGCGATTCGCGCCCCGGTTCCCGCGGCATTGCCCGCCGAGCGCACCTGAGCGAGATCGCAATCCGGCACCATGCCGAGCACCGTCGCATACTTCACGTCGATGTGGCTGCCGAATGCGCCGGCAAGCCGGATGCGATCGACCTTCTCGATGCCGAGACGCTCCATGAGGAGCGCGATGCCCGCGTAGAGCGCGGCTTTCGCGAGCTGAATCGCGCGCACGTCGTTCTGCGTGATCTTCATCTCCACGACTTCGGAGTCCGCTGCCTGGCGGTGCAGAACGTACGCGAAGGTGCGTCCGTTCTCGACGATGCGTGATGAACGCACGGCCAGGCGGCCGTCGAGAACGCCGTCCTGATTGATCACGCCGGCGAGGTACATCTCGGCGATGACTTCGATGATGCCCGAGCCGCACACCCCGGTGATGCCGATGCCCGCGATGGACTTCTCGAATCCGGGGTCATCCGACCACAGATCCGAGCCGATCACCTTGAAGCGCGGCTCGAGGGTGTCACGGTCGATGCGCACGCGCTCGATCGCTCCCGGGGCCGCGCGCTGCCCGCAGCTGATCTGCGCACCCTCGAAGGCGGGGCCCGTCGGGCTCGAACAGGCCACCAGCCTCTGATGGTTGCCGAGCACGATCTCCGCATTGGTGCCGACATCGACCAGGAGAGTCATCTCCGGACCGAGATCCGGGCGCTCGGAGAGCACCACGCCCGCCGCGTCCGCTCCGACGTGGCCGGCAATGCACGGCAATACGTAGGCGCGGGCGTTGCGGTGCAATTTCAAGTCCAGCACGTTCGCCCGCAGCGTCAACGATTGATCGGTGGCGAGCGCGAAAGGTGCGCCGCCGAGCTCCACGGGGTCGATGCCGAGCAGCAGGTGATGCATGATCGGGTTGCCGACCAGCGTGGCCTCCAGGATGTCCTCGTGCGAGACGCCGGCGCTCTTGGCCACATCGGATGCCAGGCCGTTGAGCGCCTCTCGCACCGCCGCCGTCATGAGCGCCGCCCCGCCCGGATTCATCATGGAATAGGACACGCGGCTCATCAGATCCTCGCCGAAGCGGATCTGCGGGTTCATCACGCCGGCGGAAGCGACGACTTCGCCCGAGGTCAGGTCGCAAAGGTGTGCCGCGATGGTGGTGGAGCCTATGTCCACGGCCAGCCCCAAGGCGGTCTCGTGCAGGCCGGACCACACGCCGATGATTTGCTTCTCGCCGTGGACCGCGACCGTCACCTGCCAGCCGCCGGCGCGCAACGCGGGCTGCAGCATCTGGAGCACGGACAAATCGCAGGTCAGATCCTTGAGGCTCCACTCCTCTTCCAGGGCATCGAACAGACGGCGCAGATCCCCGGACGGGTCGTGCATATCCGGTTCCTTGACTTGCACGTAATGCAGGCGCACGACGGGATTGAGCTCGATCGAGCGCGCGTCGGCTTCCTTGCGCACCACCTGCCGGTGCACCTGGCTGCTCGCGGGCACGTCGATCACGACATCCGCGAGCACTCGCGCGGAACAGGAGAGCCGCCGACCGGCGGCCAACGGTTGGCGCCTCGAATAGCGGATCTCGGGCTCCGAGAAGGGCGACAAGCTCGCGCTCGAAGAGGACACGCCGTGCTTGGCGAACTCTCCTTCCGCGACCAACACCTGGCAGCGGCCGCAGAGTCCGCGGCCTCCGCATACCGAGTCCACGTCGACCCCGAGGCTTCGTGCCGCCTGCAGCAACGGAGTGCCCACGGGGAAGTTGCCCCGCTTGCCGGAGGGCATGAACACCACGAGGGGATCGCGAGCCGTCATGCGGGAGCGCCGGGTGCGCGGGTCTTCAGGCCGGCCGGCGCCGATGGCCGCCTTCGCGGCGTCCGCGCGGCGCCTCGCCGGGCGGGGTGCCGGGCGCGGCGGCGGGCGGCGCCTCGCGGAAGCGCCGGATCCAGCGCGCGCAATCCGGATCGTGGCCGAGCATCACATCCCCGCCCATGATGGCCTTGACCACCTCGAGGTGCAGCGGATTGGTGATCGCCGAGGTCATTCCGGCGGCCATGGCCATCGTCAGGAATGCCGAGTTGATGCCGTCGCGATTGGGCAATCCGAAGCTCACGTTCGATGCGCCGCAGGAAGTGTTCACCTTGAGCTCGGTCCGCAGGCGGTGAACCAGCCGCATCACCTGAACTCCGGCCCGGTTGATGGCGCCGATCGGCATCACCAGCGGGTCCACCACGACGTCGCTGGCGGGAATGCCGTGATCCATGGCGCGCTCGACGATCTTCTTCGCCACCGCGAAGCGCACGTCGGGGTCCTCGGAGATTCCCGTCTCGTCGTTCGAGATCGCGATCACCGCGGCGCCATGCTTCTTCACCAGCGGCAATACGGATTCGAGCCGCTCGTCCTCGCCGGTCACGGAGTTCACCAGCGCCTTGCCCTTGTAGACCGCAAGCCCCGCCTCGAGCGCGGCAACGATGGAGGAGTCGATGGACAAAGGCACGTCGGTGATCGATTGAACCAGCTGAATGGCGCGCGCGAGGATCGCCGGCTCATCGGCGAGCGGTATTCCCGCGTTCACGTCCAGCATGTGCGCGCCCGCCTCGACCTGGGCGCGCGCGTCGGCCTCGACCCGGCTGAAATCGCCGGCGGCCATTTCCGCGGCCAGGATCTTCCGGCCCGTGGGATTGATGCGTTCGCCGATGATGACGAACGGGCGATCGAAGCCGATAACGACTTCCTTGGTCGCGGAACTGATGACGGTATCGGTCATTTTAAGCGGTCCTTTGAGACACTGGAGGGGCTTCGTCGCGCCCGGGGTACCAGGGCGAGCGACCCTGGAGAACTTGGGACCTGTCGACGATCTCGGCGACGGTTTCTTCCTGGCGGTACGCCATGACATGCACGCCGTGGATGCCGCGAATCTCCCGGATCGCCTGGATCAGCTCGATGCAGATCTCGCGGCCTTCGCGCGCCTGGTCCCTGGCGCCCGCAAGCCGCGCGATGAGCGCATCGGGCACGTGCATGCCGGGAACGTTCTTGCGCATCCATTCCGCCGTCTTCGCCGAGCGCAGCGGTCCGACGCCGATCAGGATGAACACCTTGCCGGCGAGGCCGAGACCCTCGACCTGGTCCATGAAGCCCTTGAGCAGCGCGATGTCGTAGCAGTACTGGGTCTGGATGAACTGAGCGCCCGCCGCCACCTTCTTGGCGAGCCGCAGGGCCCGCCAGTCGTGCGGCAATCCCGAGGGATTCTCGGCGGCGCCGAAGAAAACCCGCGGCGCAAACGTGATCTTGCGGCCGCTCTGAAAGTGATGATCGTCCCGAAGCGTGCGAGCGATATCGAGCAGCGAGACGCAATCCAGATCGAACACGGGCTTCGCCTGCGGATGATCGCCCGCCTGCACGCCGTCGCCGGTGAGGCAGAGCATGTTGCACACGCCCATTGCCGCACCGCCCAGAATGTCGCCCTGAATGGCGATGCGGTTCTTGTCGCGGCAGGAGATTTGCATGATCGGGGCGTACCCGACGCGCGTGAGCAGCGCACACACGGCGATGCTCGACATGTGGCAGTTGGCTCCGCTTCCGTCGGTGGCGTTGATCGCATCGACATAGCCGTCGAACACGCGGGCCCGCTTGTACACGTCTTCGGGATCCGCCGAGTCCGGCGGCGCAAGCTCCGTCGTCACGGCGAAGCCCCCGGCCCTCAAGACGCGCTCGAATCGCCCGGGCGAAGTATGGCCCGGAAGAATGGGCAGCGGGTAGCCGGGAACCGGCTCGTCGTCGAACCTCATGTCGCACCCGGCACGGGCTTGGCAGCCGGTTCGGGATTGAGCTCGCGCACCACGCGCAGCCAGGAGGAGCGGCCCTTGAGGCGCTGATCGACGGCGAATTGAATCTTGCCCATCGCCTCGACGCCGTCGGGAATGCGCTGACTGCCGCGGTACGCCTCGACCCAGACGCAGCGCATCTCCGGATTGACCTCGCAATGACCGTTGTCGCGCACCCCGCCGCAAGGCCCGTTGCGCAGGGTCTTAGGGCAGTTCATCGGGCATGACATGCCGGTCGAGCTCAACACGCACTGACCGCACATCTGGCAGTCGAACAGGGCGCCCTTGACGGTGCGCTCGATCGCCGCGACCGGACGCTCGATGCGCTCGTATCCCAGCGTCTTGAACAGCGGGTGCATGCGATTGAGCACGCGCTCGAAGCCTCGATAGAACGCATTCATACCCCGCGCATGGCGCACGGACCACTGGCGCACGCCGTACATCAGGAAGCCTCGGGGCCGGGGGCGGGCGCCGCGAGACCCTTCGCCCGGATCAGCCGCTCGAGATCCTCGTCGCTGAATTGCGCTTCGAGCTTGGCGGCCTCGGCGCTGGCCTCGGCCTGCAGATCCTCTCCACAGGGACGCGGCGGGCTGCGCTGCCAATCGGCGAGGTAGGCATCGGAGCTGCCCTTGCCCGCACGCATGGCGGCGCGGTCCACGGCCTCCTGAAAACGCTGCGACAGCTGCACCTTTGCCGTTTCGCGACCTCGCTTGACGATCACCTGTGCGGGAATGTCGCGCCAGGAGATGATGATCAGCGATGCCACGTCACGGCCTCCGCGTCGCGCCGGATCTCGGCGCCCCGGGCATCGTCGCGTCCGACGGCAGACTTGAGCGCGGTCTCCAGATTGCCGTATCCGGTCTCACGATATTCGAACGCGAGGCCCATGCGGTCCGCGACCGCCTTTGCCTGATCGCGGGATTCTGGTTTGGGCGATTGGGCCAGATAGACCAGCTTCTTGTAGTGGCCGAAGTAGGTCGAGAACAGCTCCGGATGCCGGTCGAGCCCCAACCCCTCGATCACCAGTCGATCGAAATGCCGCAACAGAAAATCCGTCAAATAGAACGTCCCGAGCTCGGCTTCGGCCAGCGCAGCGAACGTGGGCCCCGTGGCGAAGAACTCGTAGCAATGGGCGCCGGGAATGCGTTCGACGCCCTCCTCTTTCAGCACCGCATCGAGAAGGCCGCCCGTTCCGCAGTCCGCGTAGGCAACGAAGATCGAGCGGTAATGACATCGCGAGGATTGAATCAATGCGCGCACCGCCGCGGGAATGCGCTCGGGCCGATTGTGAAGCTCCGCGGGCAGGCAGCGCACGTCCACGTGCTCCCAGCCGTTCGCGCGCCGCAGCGCCGTGATCTCGTGAGCCAGCGCGCCGCAGGCGATGATCAGCATGCCCTGACCCCTGGTAGGCACGGCGCTCACGTGAGGTTCAGTGAACCGCTGCGGAGCGCTTCGCGGCCAGCAGCCCCTTGGCGGTTTCCACGGCCACCGCGGCGTCGCGGCAGTACGCATCGGCGCCCACGGCCTTGCCGAACTCTTCGTTGAGCGGCGCACCGCCGACCAGCACGATGAAGTCGTTGCGGATGCCGCGCTCCTTCAAGGTGTCGATCACCACTTTCATGTACGGCATCGTGGTGGTGAGGAGCGCCGACATGCCGAGAATGTCCGGCTTGTGCTCCTCGAGCGCGGCCAGATATTTCTCGACCGGATTGTTGATGCCGAGATCGATGACTTCGAATCCCGCGCCCTCGAGCATCATCGAGACGAGGTTCTTGCCGATGTCGTGAATGTCGCCCTTGACGGTCCCGATCACGATCTTGCCGATGGGCTCGACGCCGGTCTCCGCGAGCAAAGGCCGCAGGATCTCCATGCCGCCCTTCATGGAGTTCGCGGCCAGCAGCACCTCGGGCACGAACAGGATGCCGTCGCGAAAGTCGATGCCGACGATGCGCATGCCTTCCACCAGTGCGTCGTTCAGAACCTTCTCCGCTGACCAGCCCCGCTTCAGGAAAATATGCGTGGCTTCCTCGACCTCAGGCTTCAGGCCGTTGTACAGGTCGTCGTGCACCTGTTCGGTGAGCTCTTCGTCATTGAGCGAGTTCAGGTCGAACTCGGCTTCGCTCGGCTCTGACATCTGGGTAACTCCAAGGTTATTTTACGAGCAGCAACGGCGGCTTAGGCGCTTTGACAGCGCGCCATGTTAAGTCCCCGCTGCCGGAGGGACTTGTGATATCGCGACGGTGGCGTGTCCGGAAGCGACATCATCGGTTCAAGCGGGACGGCACGCAAGCGGCTCAAGTTATCGGCGGCGCGCCGCCCTCTTCGGTCCTCTTGGCCACGTACGCATCGAGCGCCTCGACCACCGCCGGCTCTCGTGCCGGTGCGACATAACGCGCCAGCGTGCCCTGCCAGATGCCGGTGGCTCGCTCGGTGGCCGTCTTGCCGCCATCCTCCAGCCAGCTGCCGAAATTGCGCCAATCGGATACGAGCGGTGCGTAAAAGGCGCTGCGGTAGCGCTCCATGGTGTGCGCACAGCCAAAAAAATGGCCGCCGGGCCCCACTTCCGCGACCGCCTCCAGTGCGATGTCGGCGGGGCCGCCACCCACCGGCTGAAACACCTCGGCAAACATTTGCAGCATCTCGACGTCCAGAATGAATTTCTCGTACGAGGTGGTGAGGCCGCTCTCGAGCCAGCCGGCCGCGTGCAATACGAAGTTGCAGCCGCCGAACAGCGCCCCCCAGAGGCTCATCTGCGATTCGTAGGCGGACTGGGCATCCGGGGTGTTCGATGCGGTGGCGTTCGAGGATCGCCACGGCAGGCCCAGGAACCGCGCCAGCTGGCCCGCTCCGAATGCCGCCTTCACGTACTCGGGCGTGCCGAAAGCGGGCGAGCCCGATTTCATGTCGACGTTCGAGGTGAAGCTGCCGTAGACGATGGGCGCCCCGGGCCGGACGATCTGCGCAAGCGTCAGGCCCGCCAGACACTCCGCATGCGCCAGGGTCAGCGCTCCCGCGATGGTCACCGGCGCCATCGCCCCAGCTAGGGTGAACGGCGTGATGATGAGCACCTGCCCCGCGAGGGCGAAATCGATGATCCCGTCCGCCATGGGCACGTCGAGCTGCAGCGGCGAATTGGTGTTGATGATGGTGTACACGTACGGCCGCGAGCGGAATTCCTCGGGGGATATCCCGTGCGCCAATCGAATGAGCTCGAAGTTGTCCGCAACCTGGCCGTGGCCGCGCGAAAAGATGAACGGGATCTTGTCGGTCAGCATGAGTTGGGCGCGCGTGACGTGCAGATGACGGAACTGCACGGGCACATCCTGCGGCTCGGTCGCGCCGCCGAGCACGTGGATCACCTCGAAGCTCTGGCAGAGCTTCATCAGGTTGCAAAAGTCCTCGAACGTTCCCGCTCGCCGGCCGCGCGCCGTATCCATGATGTTGGGCGGACCCGAGGTGGGCGCGAACGCGACGCATCCGTTCGACAGCGGCACGTGGCGCCCCGGATCGACCGCGTGCAGGGTAACCTCTTTGGGCGTCGTCGCGAGCGCGGCGGTCACCAGCCCGCGGTCGAGCCGCACCATTTGCGCGGTCTCGTCCACGATGGCGCCGGCGTTCGCATAGCGGACCCGGGCATCCGCCGACAGCACCTTCATCCCCTGGGTCTCGAGCATGGAAAGCGCCGCCTCGTGCATGGCGCCCACTTGATCGTCCGAGAACACCTTCATCGGCGTGAAGGGATTGCGCAGGTGCCGATAGGGCAGCGTACGGTCGAAGACCGCGTGGCTGACTTCCGCATGCCTAAGGCTGCGGCGGCTGCGTCGTGCGCTGGTCTCGTCGGGGGATTTCATGCAGGAGGGGCTCTTCTGGTCGGGGGAGGCGAGATCCCCGGGTTCGCGTGTTACCAATCGTGGGCAATTATAAGGAACAACACCCCGCGCCGCGTCGTGATGCGCCGCTATTGCAGGCGCCCCGCGATACTTTTTTTCGATATGCCTCCCGGGGCGGCATGCGTTAATGCGATACGACGGGCCTTCCGACGGCCGTGGACCGCACCAGAGCCTCCGCGAGGTAGTCGGTTCCGGGGCCCACCTGCGCCCGCTTCTCCATCACCTCGGTATCGACGTGCGGGTCCGCGGCGCCCGCGCGACGCGCCGCATCGAGCGCCAGCAGGCGTGAGATGCGATGCGCATGCTCGAGCGCGGGCTCGGGCTCGGGGTAGTCGCGGCTGCCCGCCGGATCGTGAACTCGAAACACCTTGAACGTCGGCTGATTGACGAGAATTTCAATGGTCTGCGACACCACGCCCGCGACCGCGCCCACGGCGTTGCAGACCGACGCATGCGTCGGGATCGAGAGCGGCGAGCTTAAGCGGAGGGCGACCTCCGGATAATACGCACCCACCGGCGCGCCGATCGCGACCAGCGGCCGCGCAAGCCCAAGGCTCGCCCCCAGCAGGTTCGAGAAGCGTCGCCCGGCGCAGACGGCCTCCATCAGCCGGTCGCCGAGCAAGCCGAAGCCCGCCGCGGTCGCCTCGAGTCCCGGATCGTTCGCCAGCGCGGCGGCCAACAGCACTCGCACGGTCTCGCGCACGACGTGCTCATGCGTGCGTTCGCACATCTCAGTGGCCGATACCGCTGCCGACGCCGCCCGGCCGTTGCGCTCCTCGATCGCCAGGATGCGCGCACCGCATTCCGCGGCTTCGCGGCTCCACCCCTCCTGGCGGCCGAGCACGTGCATGGCGTCGCTCGGCGTAAAGCCCGCGATCGTCGCGAGGCCCGCGTCTGCGAGGCGTCGCAATGCCTCGAGACCCGAGCCGTTGCGCACGATGGTCGATACCTGGCGGGGCTCCCGGCTCAGCGCCTCCCATACCCTCTTCTCCGTCGCCGCAAGATGCGCCGGTGCATCCCGATCGGGATTGCGGAACGCGAATTGGGTCGCGAACTCCGGCAGGTGCGGCAGCTCCGCCAAGGAGCGCAATTCCTCGAGCGTCCGCGGGAATGTGTGCGCCAGCAATGAGAGCGGCATCGCCTTGCGCGGGCCGACCTTGAGCCGCATCTGGCGGTCGAAGAGCACTTCGCTGTCTCCCCCCAGGCCGCTGGTGCGGACGTCGACCGCTTCCACCATGGTGCGCCAGCCGCCGACCAGAGCGCCTTCGGCACGGATTGCCGGACGGCCATTCGACACCACGGCGATGTCGGTCGTCGTGCCCCCCATGTCCGAGACGACGAAGTCGCCGATGCCGGTGAGAAACCCGGCGCCGACCACGCTGGCGGCGGGCCCGGACAAAATGGTCTCGACCGGATACTCGAGCGCCACATCGGCTCTCATCAGCGAACCGTCGCCCTTGACGATCATGAGCGGCGCATCGATCGATTCCTCGACGAGCACGCGGGACAGAGCCTCGATCAAATGCCGGATCTGCGGCGTGAGGCGCGCATTGAGCACGGCGGTCAGCGCGCGGCGCGGGGCATCGAGCTTCGAGCTCAGTTCATGCGCGCAGGTGACCGGCTTTTTCGACAATCGCCGGACGATCTGCCGCGCGCGCAATTCGTGGGCGGGGTTGCGTACGGAAAAATTCGCCGCCACCGCGTACGCCTCGACCCGCGTATCGTGCGCGGCGACGGCGGCCTCGATCGCCGCTTCGTCGAGCGGGCTCGTCTCCTCGCCGGTGGCCGAGTGGCCGCCCCGGATCCTCACCACGGCGCCCGTCCCGCGCCTGCCTAACCCTACGCGCTCGGTCATGGCGTCGTCGAAGCCGATCAGCAGCGTGCACACCGGGCTGAACCGGTTCTCGACCACGGCGTTGGTCGCAAGCGTCGTCGACACCGAGACCAGGCTCACGTCGCCGCGCCTCGCATCGGATGGCAGCTCCTCGAGCACGGCGCGAATCGCCTTGCCGATCCCGATCGCCAGGTTCCACGGTGTGGTGAGCGCCTTGGCGCTCGCAATGACGCGGCGGCCGCCGGCGAGCAGCACCGCATCGGTGAACGTGCCTCCGGTGTCGAGGCCCAGCCAAAGACCCTCGATCGGGCCCGCCGAAATATTCGCACTCATCGTTTGGATGCTCCACCCTCCGGCATCACCGCCGGGGCGGGTAACATACCATTGTTGCCCGCATCCTCAATCCGGGAGCCGCAGGCCTCGCGTCTCGTATCCGAATGGCAGGACGGCGAGTCCGATGAGGAATGCGAGGGCGGTGGCGGCCACGGGAACGCCCACACTCCCATAGCTGTGCACGCCGGCGCCGATCAGAAAATTGACCCCCGCCCCGATGAATCGGCCGAACGAAGTGACGAAGGCGAACGCGGTCGCGCGCACGGCCGTCGAATACTGCTCAGGCAGCCACAAACTGTAGATTGCAAAATTGCCGCCGAAGAATCCCAGCAGGAACAGACTCGCGATGAACAGCGAGAGTGCGTTGTCTCCCGCATAGAATGCCCATCCGAAGGACAGCCAGATGCAGATCGCCATGCCGACGAAGAACAGCGCGAGCGTGGCGCGCCTGCCGGCCCGCTCCGCGAGTGGCGGCACGGCGAGGCACCCCAGGCAGGTGCCAATCGACAACAGGCCGGTGCCGAAGGATGCCAGCCGCGCCGCCTCGGGTGCGCTGTGGCCCGAGTGCTTCGCGAGGGTGATGATCGCCGACGGCTCGTACACCGCGCCGGCCCAGAGGCCGATGATCGAGATCGTGACCAGCACGGCGTTCACGAGCGTACGGCCACGGTAGGTCGCGCGGAAAATTTCCTTGAGCGGCGCATGTGGCGCGGATCGTTCGGAGGCCTTGACCCATCGATCCGGCTCGTGCAGCTTCGACAGCATGTAGAGCGACAGGAGAACAGGCGCCCCTCCGCATAGGAACATGACCCGCCATCCGTAGCTCGCGCCGAGGGTGAAGTTGAGCGCCGCGGCGAGAAAAAATCCCGCGTAGTACCCCGTCTGCAGGTACCCCGCACCCATCTTGCGACGCGACTCGGGCCAGGCCTCGGCCACGTAGGTGCCGGCAAGCGCCCACTCGCCTCCGATGCCCACGCCTGCGAGAAAACGGAACACCCCGAGCTGCCAGACATTCTGGGAGAACGCGGCGGCGCCCGTGAACAGCGCATAGCATGCGACCGAGGCCGCCAAGGTCCGGGTCCTTCCCCAGCGGTCGGCCAGCGGCCCCCATACCAACGAGGAGCCCCATCCCGCCAGAAACACGGCGAACAGCACGGAGCCCGCGAACGCCACGTGGCTCGGCGACCCATCCATCCCGGATTTGGGCAGGAGCTCCGTCAGCGCCGGCGCCAGGACCAATGCGAAGATGAAGGAGTCCATCCCGTCGAGCGTCCAGCCCAGCCAGGCGGCCCAGAATCCGCGCACCTGCGCCCCCGTCAACGGCGGACCTTTGGATCCCATGCGCCCCACTCCCCTTCGATACGCCGGCACTTTAGCGCAGAATCATGCCCGCGCCACCGCCGACGCCGCGATACCCGTGAGCGATTCGATAATAATATCGGCGGATCACATCGTTTCCACGCACCAGCACTCCCTCTTGAACGGGATCCATCCGCTCGACAGCGGAAGCCACGCGATCCGATACGAGATCCTCGGGCCTCCAGGCAACCAACACGAGATCCCTGCCTTCCTCGACGGCCGGCGGAAACCAGCGCTCATACATCAGCCCGACCTGCCCGAATAAATGCCCGCTCGACGTACGGCCGACTCCCCGGGCCCGATCGGGCGCGTAAAAGGCGAGCTCGCTCGCGATGGCATACCGGTCCATGCCGACGACGAGCGGAGCGTGCCCGGTCTCCTGCTCCACGCGACCCGCAATCGCGTCCACCTGGGCGCCGAGCTCGCGCCACCCGACGGGCACGAGTTCCGCGTGCCTGCCGTATCCCACGCCGGGTATGCCCCAGGTCAGATCGTAGAGCCCCGAGCCATACACCAGAAGCAGCACGACCAGCGTCGGAACCCAGGAGCCGCGAAGGAAGGCCCTGAAGCCGGCAGCGGCGCCCGCGGCGGCCTCGACGATGCCACGGGCGAGCAGCGGCACGGCGGCGAGCAACGGAGCGCCGGTCCAATCCAATTTCACTTCATGCCGCAGACTGAACACCACGAACACCGCCAGCGGCGTGAGCGTGGCCACCTGCAGGAATCGCCAGCCGCGATGTCGACCTTCCTCCTCGGCCGGAGCGGACACGCAGCGGGGCGACCCGCGCGTGAGCGCCTGCGCGGCGGCGACCATCCCGGTCGGGGTCAGCAGGACGATGATGGAGGCGATAAGCTTGTGCAGCGCGAACTGCGGCCGGTCCGCCAGGCGACGCGAGGTTTGAAAGAGAAAGGATACCCACTCGTTGCGGGCATTCCATATGAGCACCGGCGAGAACACCGCCAATGCCAGCAGGGCGGCTCCATAAGGCTCGGGGCGGCGCAGCCACCGCCTCGCTCGTGGGTCGATGATCGCGAAGATGAACGCGGATAGGGCCACGAGCACAATGGTGTACTTGGAAAGAAGTCCGATCCCGAGACAAGGTCCCGCGCCCCACCAGGCCTCGCGGCGGCCCGCGACCAGCGCGCGTTCCAGGAAATACAACGAGGCCGCCCATGCCGCCATCAGCGGTGCATCCGGCGTGATCAAGAGGCCGGTAAGAAAGAAAAATGGCAGCGTCTGCATGAGCACCACCGCCACCAGAGCGCTCGATCGGCCGAACAGATCGTAAGTCAGCCGGTGGACAAAGAACGTGGCGATCGCTCCCATGCAAATCGCGCCGAACCGCACGCCGAATTCTCCGGTGCCGAAAATCCGGGTTCCCGCGGCGATCAACCACGCGACCATCGGCGGGTGATCGAGATAGCCGATATCCAGATGCCGTGCGTAGTTCCAGTAATAAGTCTCCTCCGGCATGAGCTGCACCCATCCGCTGTAGACCAGACGAAGGGAGGCCGCCACGGCCACCATGCCGATTGCTCCGCTCTCCCATCCCGCGCCGCTGCCCAGACGCCACGCTCGATACGACGCACAGTACGCGTAACCGGGGCGCACCATGACCGCGGTGGCGATGGCCGCGATCACGATGGCGGCATGGCCCAGTCCTTCCGCGATCGATGTCATCAGCACACCGCTGCGCACGAAGAAGGCGAGCAGCGTCACCACCGCCAGATGCAAGATCAGCCCACCGCTCCACCGGGAAGACTTCGGGAGATAGCCCGGGAGATAGCCTAGGGCCACCGCCGCCGCGAAGGAGAGGATCTGGGCACGCGCGGGCGATACGCCACCGGGCCCGATGGCGAGCAGATACACGACGACGTCGATGGCGGGAGCGAGTAACTCGCGGAGCTGAGAACGCATAAGGTCGCTAACGGTATCCCAACCGCTCGGAGCGAGTCGAGCACGATGCGCATTCGCGCTGCCGACGCGTCGCGCCGAAGCCGCTTTACTTCTCCGAGTCGGTGGACGAGACCACTTTCGTCGCGTCCTCCCATCCGCCGCCGAGCGCCTTATAGAGCTTCACGAGGTCCGTGCTCTCCGTCGACTCGGCCTGTACCAGTTGCTCGCGCGCCTGGGCCGCCTGAAGCTGGACGGTCAGCACCGTGATATAGGTGATGACCCCGTGACGGTAGGCGTCCAATTGAACCTCGACCGACCGTTGATCGGCACCGACGGTGTCCTTGAGCGCGGCGACGCGCGCAGCGTCCTGGGTCAGATTGCTGAGGCCGTCCTCCACCTCCTGCAGCGCTCCGAGCACCGTCTGGCGATAGCTGAGCGCCGCCTCCGCCGCTTGCGCGCGCGACAGACGCACGTTCGCGACCAGCGCGCCCCCGTGGAAAATGGGTACCGAGACGGTCGGACCGAAAGTGTAGAAATGGCTCGACCAATCGAACAGATAACGGGTGCCCAGGTTGCGCAGTCCCAAGGTGCCGGCGAGCGAGACGTCCGGATAGAGTGAGCCAACGGAGACGCCGATCTCCGCGGTGGCTGCATGCAGGGCGGTCTCGGCGTTGCGGATGTCGGGACGCCGGCGGGCAAGCGTGGACGGCACGCCGACCGGAACCGACTCCGGAATCGCCGGCAGCCGTCCCGGGGCCTCGAATTGCGCATCCAGCGCCTCCGGGTCCTGCCCCGTCAGCACCGCGAGCGCGTGCTTGCAGCTCCAGATCGTTTGCTCGTAGGCCGGAAGCTCGGCTTCGAGGCTGGTAAGCTGGGCCCGCGCGGAATCGACATCCGGCTCGCCGGCGAGACCATGCTCGTGCCGGTTCTGGGTCAAATCGGCGATCTCGCGCTGCGCGGCGATGAGTTCGAGCGTGACCTCTTTCGACACCTGCGCCGCGCGCAGCTGAAGGTAGGTTTGCGCGACTTCCGCTTCGAGCGAAATCAGCATGTCGTTCCTCGACTCGATCGCGCCGGCGCCCTGCGCGTCCGCCGCCTCGACCTGGCGGCGCACCTTGCCGAACAGATCGACCTCCCACGACGCGTCGAATCCGAGCTGATACAGGTTGACCGGCTTCTCGAGCGCCCCGATCAGCTGCTGTGCCTCAGCCGAGGCGGTCGGACCGGAATTGCCGATCCCCTGGCTCTTGAGGATCCCCGCCAACCCAAATTGCTCGCGGTTGTAGGATGCGGATGCATTCAGGCTCGGCAAACCCTGCGCGCGAGCCGATTGCACTTGAATGCGCGCCTCGATGATCCTCAAGTACGCCACCTTGAGATTGAGATTGCCCGCCGTGGCTTGACCGATCAGCTTGTCGAGTTCCGCGTCGTGAAACTCATGCCACCAGAACGAGGCGGGCTCTCGGTCTTCCGAGAGCCGCGGAGCCTCGGCCGCCGCTCCGGCGTCGGGCGCACCGGCCGCGCCGGGCACACCCGAATAACGGTCCGGCAGAGGTTCGTGAGGCGGCTGATAATTCGGCCCCACCTTGCATGCCTGGACCAGCAAGGCGGCCAGCGCGGCCGTGAGAATGGCGCGGGTGGCGCGCATCAGTGAGCCGCTCCGGGGCCGCCGGCCTTCTTGACCGGCGAGAAAAAGAACGTGAACGGAACGAAGCCGAACGCGAGAAGCGCGCAATAAAGAAACACGTCCTTGTACGCCAGCAGCCCGGCCTGCGCGATCAGGATCTGATACGTCTGCCCCAGCGCGCTCTGTGCGGAGGCCGCCGCGGTGGACCCGAGGTGTTGAATCGCGTTCGAAAATTGCGTGATGGTGCTGCGAAAATTCGGACTGGCGTTCGTCATGTGATACGACAGATAGGCCATGTGCACCTGGGTCCGCGACGTGATCATGGCCGTGGACAACGAGATGCCCACCGAACCCGCGACGTTGCGGAACATGGTGAACAACGCGGTCGCATCCCCCTGCAGCCGCCGCGGCACGGTCTGGTAGGTGAGCACGCTCAGCGGCACGAACAAGAAGCCGATTCCCAGCGATTGTGCGGCACGTATCGACACCAGGTGGGTGAAATCGACGTCCGGGGCGATGCTGCGCGAGTACAGCAGCGAGCACCCGAGCACCATGAACCCGATGGTAACGATGAAGCGGGTCTGCACGTGCGGCATGACCAGCGACAGAATGGGAATGAGGAAGATCACGCAGAGGGCGCCCGGACTCATCACCAGACCCGCCAGCAGGGCCGTGTAGCCGAGGTGCTGTTGCGCAAGTTGCGGGATGATCACGGCGCTGCCGTAGAGAAGCACGGCGAAGCACGCAATGGCGATGGACCCCAGCGCGAAATTCCGATCCTTGAACACCCGCAGATCCACCACCGGTTTGCGGATATACAGTAGCCACGCGATTGCCGTAGCCGCGCCCACGGCGGCCAGGATGGCGAAGCTTCGGATGGCATTCGATGAAAACCAGTCATCGTCCTCCCCCCGGTCCAGCATGATCTGAAAGCACGCGAACGTGATGGCGATGAGACTGATCCCGATGTAATCGATCGACACCTTGGATTTGGCCTTGGCCCAAGGGGGATCTTCCACCAGGCTGATCACCGCGAAGGTGGTGAGCACGCCGATGGGCACGTTGATGAAGAACACCCAACGCCAGCTGTAGTTATCCGTGATCCAGCCCCCGAGGGTCGGCCCCAAAATCGGTGCCACCACCGTGGCGATCGCGGTCAGCGAGAACGCCCGGCCCCTCTGCGACGCCGGGAATGTGTCCAGGATGATGGATTGTTGATTGGGCTGAAGGCCTCCCCGAAAAATCCCTGCAACACCCGAAAGATGACCAGCTGGGTCAGGTTCGTGGCGATACCGCAGAGAAACGAGCATACGGTGAACGCGGCGATGCAAATGACGAAGTAGCGCTTGCGCCCGATGAGGCGGCCGAAAAACGCCGAGATGGGAAGCACGATGCTGTTCGCGACCAGGTACGAAGTCAGCGCCCAGGTCGCCTCGTCGTAGCTCGCGGACAAAGTCCCCGCGATGTGCGGCAGCGAGACGTTGACGATGGTGGTGTCCAGGACCTCCATGAACGCCGCCAGCGTCACGGTCACGGCGATCAACCAGCGATTGGACGACGGTTGCCAGTCGGAATCGGTCACGGGAAGTGCACCACCGGGGACACCGACAACCCGAGCGGCAAGGGGCGATCCGGGTCCAGGCCACGGTCGATGACGATCTTCACCGGAATGCGCTGCACGATCTTGACGAAGTTCCCGGTGGCATTCTCCGCGGGGAACGCCGAAAAGCGCGAGCCGCTGCCATATTGGATGCTCTGCACGTAGCCCGAAAGCTTGTAGCCGGAATAGGCATCGATCTCGATGTCCACCCGGTCGCCGGGCCGCATGCGCCCTATCTGCGATTCCTTGAAATTCGCCGTCACCCAAACCTCCGGAGTCACGATCAGCAACATCGTGGCGCCGGCCGTCAAGTAATCGCCCAGCTGGACGCTGCGTTGAGTGACGAAGCCGTCCGAAGGCGCACGGATTTCCGTGTAGCTCAAATTGAGATTGGCCTGGGCCAGTTGAGCCTCGGCCTGTTTCACCTGCGCATCGCGTTCCGCCACCGTCGAGGCGGCCTGACGAATCTGCTCGGGCACGAGGTTCGCCACCTGCACCTGAGCTTTTGCGCTTTTCAGATTGGCTGCCGAATTCAGCTGCTGGCTGGTGGAGGCATCGATGTTCTCCTGGGTCGTGGCCCGCTTGTCGACTTCGTGCTGCCGAGCGTACTGGCGCTGGGCCTGCTCGAGCGAGGCGGCGGCTGCCTGCTGCTGGGCCTCTGCGCTCACGAGTTGCGCCGGATATTGGACCCTGGCAATGCGCAAAGCCTCCTGCGCAGACTGAAGTTGTGCCCTGGCCAGCGCCAGCGACGCCTCCGCTTGGGCTTGGGCGGTCAAGTAATCGCGCGGATCTATGCGCACGAGCAGATCGCCCTTCTTGACGTGCGTGTTGTCGTTGACCTCGAGCTGGGTCACGTAACCGGACACCTTGGGAACCATGGTGACGACGTTGCCGTCGGTATAAGCGTCGTCGGTGGTGACCTCGTTGCGCCTCGCGAACCAGAAGAAGAACCCCACGATCGCGAGCACCACAACGACGACGGCGACGATGATCAGCGGCTTCTTGCTGCGCGGCTTGCCGGCCTCCTTTCCGTGCTCCTCGCCATCGTCTTGACCGTGTCCCTTGCCGTTCTCGTCACGGCGGCCGGCTTCATGCGATCCCTCATCCTCAGACACCATAACGAATCCTCGACACGGCAGATACAGCCCATGCAGGCGCGACGTGCGGCGACGCCGGCTGCCGACGGGTGGGGTTCATGAACACGGTAGGAAAGAGCCGGGGCTGCTTTGCTATTGAGGGGGGTTTTATACCGTTCGAGGCACGCGGGGCTGTCATCGGAGGTAATGGTCCCTTGAGGGAATGCGCCTACAGGTGTGCGGCATACCAGGCCGACTCAGTGCAAAGGAATGAAACCGTAGGACTTGAAGATCTGCGCGGCCGCGGGACTCGCAATGAAGGCGGCGAACTTGGCCGACCCGGGTTGCGCCACGCGGGTGAGCGCCATGGGATAGATGATGGGCGGATGGCTGTCGGCGGGGAACACATCGATCACCCTGACCTTCTTGTCGACCAATGCATCCGTCTCGTAGACGATGCCCAACGGAGCCTCGCCGCGATCCACGAAGGTCAGCGCGGCGCGCACGCTATCGGCGCGGACGATGCGGTCCTCGACATCCTTCCACACCCCGAGCTTCGTCAGCGCCGCTTGGGCGTACCGGCCCACCGGCACTGCGGCGGGGTCGCCGGTGGCCAGCCGTCCCTGCCCCAAGGCGGCGGCGAGCGCGAAATTCGGTCCGATCTTTAGCTGAACGGTGCTGTCTGCCGGCGCGATCAGCACCAATCGATTGCCGACGATGTCGTGTCGTGTCGCATCCTGGATGAGATGGCGGGCTTGCAGGTAATTCATCCAGTCCGAGTCCGCGGACAGGAAGATATCCGCGGGTGCGCCGTTCTCGATCTGCCGCGCGAGAGTGGAGCTGGCCGCAAACGAGAACTTGACCGCAATGGAGGTTTCCTGGGTGAAGGCGTCGCCCAGATCCTGGAGGACGTTCGTCAACGACGCCGCGCCGAAAACGGTCAGGGTGGTCTTGTCGGCCTCCGCGGAGCGGCCATAAGGTGCGATTGCGAATGCGCAGACGGCGAGGGAAATCGCGATCAACCTATTCATGGAGCCATCCCGGGAGTGGTTTATACCCGATTGTATATAGCGAGCGCCGGTCGGCGCTACCGCGGAAATGTCGGAAGCCCGCTAATCCTCGAGTCGGTGTGTTCGCAGGCGCGAAGCGAGCGCCCGGTAGGACCCGGCCGACCCTCGTCAATGGGCGCTGAAGCGCGAGGGACGTGCCGCAGCGAGCCGCTGCGTCAGCCGGCTCCCACGAGCAATGCCGAGCGGATCGGATGAGGGCGGTGCAGCCGGCCGACATCGGTATTTGCCCCGACGAGTACCGTTACCCCGTGGGCTCACTCAACTCAACTGATCAATTGATGGAGGAATCAATGCAAACCAATTACGTTTCCCGTGATACCTATGGCATGTACAAGGGCTACAGCACCAATGGCGGCCCCGGTCCGGCGCTCATGGGAGCGGACACGCTGCTCGGCAACGAAGTCTACAACTCCACGGACGAGAACCTGGGCAACATCAAGGAGCTCATGATCGACATGCAGAGCGGACGGATCGTGTACGCGGTGTTGTCGTTCGGAGGCTTTCTGGGCATGGGCGACCGCCTGTTCGCCGTTCCCTGGCAGGCCCTCAAGCTCGACACGGCCAACAAGCGATTCCTGCTCAACGTCAGCAAGGACAAGCTAAAGAATGCGCCGGGCTTCGACAAGGATCATTGGCCGAGCATGGCGGACACCACCTGGGCGACCGATGTGCACTCGTTCTATGGGGTCTCGAGGTCTTACGATTCGCCGCCGACTCGCCCTATGTAGGACTTTGAACCTATGTAGGACTTTGAACGGCCCAGTCCATGGGCCGCAGCCGCCATCAGCCAACCGCGAGGTTGGCTGATGGCGGGGGCGGGTGGAATGCGAGCAACACCCTGCGCACCGCGCCGGCGAGCCGGCCGTATCGGCCGCTGATGCGCAGATCGTAGGTGATTTCCAGCTGCACTCCCTTCGCGGCCGCGCCGCGATTGCAGATGTTCGCAGGGTGGCGTCCCGGATACCGCTCGCTCGGCCACACGACATCGAAGGCGGCGGCGGACAGCTCGGCCGCCAGGCGGGAGGTCAGCTCATCATGCAGTCCGCCTATGTGAATGCACGACTCGCCGATGCAACCATGAACGCTCACCACGACATCGCTGCGAGAGGCGAGTTCCAGGGAGCGCGGATGATCGAATCTGTGGCTGGTGATATGAAGCGCGCGGTTCTCGCCATGAGCCTTCAATCCTTCGAAGCTGAAAAGATGGAAATCCTCGCCGGCGATCGATGCGGCGATCTGCGAGGTACCCGCCTCGATCAGTCCGCCATGCGGCGCCACCACGAGCACCGATGCGTTCGGCCTTTCGACGACCTCGATCCGATAGTCCTTGCCCGGGATTTCGTGGCGGGCGAGCTCGGCGAAAGAGGCGTACCTACCCCGGGCACGAACCGTGGATTCCTCCATGGCGTAGGCTACAACCCGACCGTGTCCAAGGTTCGATAGGCCCAAACCGAGGGCGCGAGGAACCAGGGCGTCCCGGCGTAATAAGGACGCGTGGGAAACGCGAGCCCGTCGAGGGCCGTACGCCCTTCGGGAAGTCCCGCCATTTGCTGGCCGATCCTCATCCCGAAGTAAGGGGCAAGAGGCACGCCTTGCCCGCAATACCCCATGCAGTAATGAATGCCCTCTCGCTGCCCCAAATGCGGCATGGTGTCGAAGGTGTAGGCGACCCACCCGACCCACGCGTGGTCGATGCGCGCTGCGGAGAGTTGCGGAAATATCCGTGTCATCATCGATTTGAGCCGCTTGACGCATGCGAGCGGATCCTGTTCCGACAAGGCGGCCCGGCCGCCGAACACCAGGCGTTCGCCGTCGGCGGAGGGTCTGTAATAGACGACGACCCTGCGCGAGTCCGAGATGTTGCGCCCGTTGGGAATGAGCGATCGCATGCGTTGGGCACCCAGCGGTTCCGTGCAGATCTGATAGCTGCCGATGGGAATCACGCGCCGCCGGTGCCACGGCGACAAGGCGCCGGAGTACCCGTTGGTCGCGATCAGGAGTTTGCGCGCTCTGATGATTCCCTGGGAGGTCAGTACCTCGAACCCGCCCGTCGCCGCGCGGATGCTCTCGGCGCGGCATTGATCCGCGACCAGCGCGCCCTGATCCTTCGCACGGCGAAGCAGCGCCAGCAGCAACTTCATGGGATCCACCGAGGCATCGTCGTGGTAGACGCAACCGCCATGATAGTAATCCGTGGCGATCTCGCTGTGCTGCCGGGCCCTCGGCACGATGCTGATGCGCTGCTCCAGTCCTCGACGCTGATTATCGGCTTCACGCGCCATGCGCTCGAAATGGCGCCGCGTATGCGCGCCGTAAAATCCGCCGCAATCCTGCCAATCGCAATCGACGCCACCCCGGGTTGCGAGCGATCGCAAGTAGGCGATGGCGTCGAACGCTTCACGGCAGATCTTGTAAGCACGCTCCCGGCCGTGCGATGCGCTCAAGCGCGCGAACGAGGGCTTCAAGCTATAGGCGACCTGACCACCATTGCGACCGGAACATCCTGCGCCGATGTGGCCGGCTTCGAGCACTGCGGTGACGAGGCCCGCCGCCGCGGTTTCGCGGGCAGCCGCAAGGCCGGTATATCCGCCCCCCACGATGAGCGCATCGACTTCAGCGGGCAGCGGGTCACTGAAGCGCGTGGGGACCCGTCCCTCCTGCCAGAAGGGGGCTGCCGTGATGCCGGGAGTGGGTGTCATTGGCGGGCCGTCAGGTGCCGCAAAACGTCTGCAGCACCCGCTCTTCGGGTCGCGGGGGACGCTCGTAGCGTGCGAGTCGAGGATCGAGTTCGTACGGCCTGGAAAGCACCTCGAGCATCTGCTCGAAAGGCGCAAAATTCCCGCCATCGATCGCGGCAGATATCATCGCTTCCACGAGATGGTTGCGGGGGATCACTGCGGGGTTGACGCGGCGCATGGCCGCGTCGCGCCCGCCGTGCGGCGCGGTCTCGCGCGCGAGGCGCGCTCGCCATTCTCGAGCCCAGGTGTCGAACTCCTCGGGTCGCTGGAACAACGATCGCAGCGGGAGGTCCGCGGCCGCCGCGGTGGGATTCTCCGAAGGGTCCGCAGCCCCGCCGAGCCTTCGAAAGGCCAGCGTGAAATCGCATTCGTTTCGATGCAGGAGTTCGAGCCAGGCCCGGATCAATGCCGCGTCAGTCGGCTCAGAGCTCTGTAATCCCAGTTTCGCGGAGAAACCGCGCAGCCAGCACTTCTCGAAAAGCACGGAGAAATCCTCGACCACCGGACCGGCGGCTTCCACCGCGCGTCCGGGGTCCGCGTCGATCAGCGCCAGGAGCGTCTCCGCGAGTCGCGCGAGATTCCATTGCGCCGCATGCGGCTGGTTCGCGTAGGCATAGCGGCCCCTCGAATCGATCGAACTGAACACTGTCGCCGGGTCATAGCTGTCCATGAATGCACAGGGGCCATAATCGATGGTCTCGCCGGATACCGAGGTGTTATCGGTATTCATCACCCCGTGGATGAAGCCCACGTGCATCCAGCTCGCGACCAGCGCGGCCTGGCGAATACATACCGCGCGCAGCAGCTCGAGGTATGGTCGCTCCGCCGCCTTGAGCTCCGGGTAGTGGCGATCGATGACGTAGTCGGCCAAGCGCCTGACGGCCCCGAGATCTCCCCGCGCCGCAAAGAATTCGAATGTCCCGACGCGCACGTGGCTTCGCGCGACGCGTGTAACGACGGCGCCCGGAAGTGACCCCTCCCGGACGACGAGCTCACCGGTGCTCACGGCTGCGAGTGCGCGGGTGCCCTCGATTCCGAGCGCGTGCATGGCCTCGCTCACCAGGTACTCGCGCAGCACCGGCCCGAGCGCCGCGCGGCCGTCGCCCCCGCGCGAATACGGAGTCCGTCCCGATCCTTTCAGTTGAATGTCGCGACGCACTCCGGCCCGGTCGATCACTTCGCCCAGCAGAATCGCCCGTCCGTCGCCGAGTTGGGGCACGAATTGGCCGAACTGATGGCCCGCATAGGCCGTTGCAACGGGATCCGCCCCCTGGGGAACGCAGTTGCCCGAGAAAATCGAGCCCAGGACTCGTTCATCCAGCGAGCGCCACTCCAAGCCGAGTTCCGACGCCAACGCGCCGTTGAATTGAATCAATCGCGGGTTGGCGACCGGAACCGGGTCTATTCGCGCGTAGAAGCCGTCGGGAAGCGATGCATAGCTATTGGAGAACGCCCAGCCCGGAATCGGCGATCGCGGCGGCCGGGATGCTGTCTCGGGGGGACGCGGCGTTGCGGGCATGATGGCATGTTACCAGCGGGCATGACGGGAGCGCACCTCGAGACCCGAGTCGAGCTATTCTTCGTCAGCTGCCCGAGCCGCCCGGACGGATAAAGCTGCGAACACTTGTCAGTATTCGCTTACAGCGCGACGGATCTATCTCTCGCCCCCGGACTTGCGGCACACCATGAGTATCTCGTCGACTTGTGCGGTGTCGATCAGCCCCTGGGCGAAGCTCAGGGTCTTTTGAAAGCGCAGGCCGAGCGGCATGATGACGCGGTTGTACCACCACAAGGCTCGCTCGCGCTGATGGGTGAGCCACCACATTCCCGCGTCCAAAAGCCGGGATGACTTGGGCTGCATGCCGAACACCGCGCTTCGCTCGATGCTGAGCCCGTGGCATGCGAGCGCATTACCGAGCCCGTCCGGCTCGTAGCGCCGGCGATGGCCGACGAAGTCGTCGAATGGCGTCCAGCGTGCGGGATGCAGCGGCACCGAAATGAGGATCGCGGCGCCGGGCTTCGCCACCCGTGAGATCTCACGCAATGCCGAAGTGTCGTCGTCGACGTGCTCGACGATGTCGAAGGCGCACACCAGATCGAACGCCGCATCCGCATAAGGGAGCGCCGTGACCAGTCCCACTGCGACCATCGCGCCCCGCGAGCGCAACTTGGCGGCGGCCGGGGCGCTCAGATCGACGAAATGCGTGCCCTCGATCGGCAGCCTCGGCCGCAGTCCCGGCGCGACCTCCAGACGCGACGCGCAGCGCGGCAACAACGACCGGATCAGGGGCCAGGTGTTGAATCGGTCCGGCTCGACCAGCCGGGCTCCGGACCAGAGCGAGTCGTAGTAATGCCGGTTCGCGTCGAGAAGCTCGCTGGGACTGCCGTGGGCCGTCTGCATCTTGGCGGCACTTTACACGGTTGCGCCTTCAGGCGCGTCCGGAGGCGAACACCGCGAGCATGTCCTCTTCCTCCGCGGGCTGCGCATCGCTTCCCAGCATGGCGAGGCACTGATCGGCCGGCATCGGCCGCGCGAACAGGAACCCCTGGCCGATCGTGCAGCCCAATTTCCGCAGGATCTCGGCCTGCTGATAGGCCTCGATCCCCTCCGCGATCACTTGAATGTGCAGATGCCGCGCGATGGCGATGATGGCGCTCACGATGGCGAGATCGCTCGAATCGGTGACCAGATCGCGCACGAAGCTGCGGTCGATCTTCAGCGCGTCCACCCTCCAGTTCTTCAGGTAGCTCAAGCTGGAATAACCGGTGCCGAAATCGTCGATGGCGATCTTGATGCCCATATCGCGCAGCTGCACCATCGTGTCCTGCCGGTTCTCGCCGGATTTCGACTGATGACTGTCGAACACGGCGCGCTCGGTCATTTCAAGCTGCAGAAGCTCGGGTTTCAGTCCGTGAGTCTTGAGCAGCGTGGCGATCGTCGATTGCAGCTCGCCTCGCTGAAGCTGGGCGGGCGCCACGTTGAGCGACACCGGCACCAGACTGACCCCCGCTTTCCGCCAGGCGCTCAACGTTTGCAGGGTTCGGTGCAGCACGAAATTGCCCATGGGAACTATGAGCCCGGTCTCCTCTGCGACCGGGATGAACTGGTCCGCGGGAATCATGCCGTGCACCGGATGCTTCCAGCGGATGAGGGCCTCGAGGCCGACCACCTTGCGGGTGATCAGGCTGACGAAGGGCTGATAGTGAACGTCCAGCTGCTTGAGCCTCAACGCGTCGCGCAAGGACGCCTCCATGGCGACCCGGTGCTTCAGCTTTCGATTCATGATCTGACTGAACATCTGCACATTGTTGCGCCCGCGGTCCTTCGCCTGGTACATCGCCGTGTCGGAATGCTTGAGGAGCTCACCCATGTCGGCGCCGTCTCGCGGGAACAGGCTCACTCCGACGCTTCCCGTGGTCTGCAGCGGATGCTGGTCGATGACCATCGGTTTGTTGAGGCTCTCGATGATGCGGCTCGCGCCGAGCGTGACCTCGTCGTAAGACTTCACATTCCGGAATACGACCACGAATTCGTCGCCGCCCATGCGGATCACCACATCGGTATCGCGTACGCAGGTGCGCAGCCGGCGAGCCACCTCCTGCAGCAGCTTGTCGCCGGTTTCGTGGCCGCGCGTGTCGTTGATGTGCTTGAAGCGGTCCAAGTCCAGGAACACGACGCCCAGCACGGCATTGGCGGTCCGTGCGTCCGCAATGGCCTGGGGAAGGAATGTTGCCAGGTAATGGCGGTTGGGGAGCCCCGTGAGTTGATCGTGGTGCGCCATCCGATCGAGACGCTGCTGGTTGTCGATGAGCTGCTGCTCCGCCTTGCGGCGAACCGAGACATCGTGGGTGACGTAGGCAAACCCTTCGCGTCCATCCGCTTCCAGAGGATTGCAGCGCACCTCCACGTCCACGAGCGCTCCGTCCTTGCATCGCAGCTGCAGATCGAGCGAGCGCTTGGAGTCGGCATCCTTGAGGCGCGCCAGCAGGGTCTCGGGTGTCGAGCCGGCGTCGGCGAAGATCTCGGTCAGCGTCAAATCCCGCGCCTCGGTCTCCGAATGTCCGATGCGCCCGAGAAACGCGGGATTGCAGTACTGAACCTTCAGGCTTGCGGCATCGACGATGACGATACCGTCGTTGGTTTGATCGATGATCGCCTTGTAGCGCGAATCGACCGAGCGCCGATGGCTCAAATACCCCTTTACCGCGAGGATCACGGCGGCCGCGACCGCCGCCGCCAGCAACGCCGCAAAGGCCACGAGCAGAGTGGTCACACCGCGGCCTCCCCGCAATTTGAACGATGCCGGCGCTTGCCCGGCTTCTGTCGCTGCTGCGGGGATGATCCGGAATATCCACGCCGGCTTGCCGTCCGCGTCGCGCAGCAGCGCGTAGGCAGCCTGATCCCCCGATACCTCCGTGGAGATCGAAGTGGACGCCACCGACTTCGAGTCGAGCCATTCGCGCACTTCCGCCGGCGCATTCGCCCGATCGAATTGCCGGATGGCCTGGCCGCTCAGACGCCCCCCGAGCGGGCGTTGCAGACGCGCGAGCAGGGCCGGTGTCAGGCGCCGTGTGACGATGATCCAGCCGGGCTGCGCCGACGAGGATCGGGTCGCGATCGGCCGCGCGGCGATCAGGCGATCGTCGAGGATGGCCGCGCTCGATGACGCGGCCGCACCCGGCGCGCGCGCGGCCAAGGCGGCCAGATAACGCAACTGCGCCGGATCCGGGGGACGTTCGGCGATTTGGCCGCCGTCCAGCACGGCGCTGAATCGGATGTTCCCTGCACCGGTTGCGAGCGTGATGCCGTCGACGTCGAGACGCGCGGCGGTCTTGGCGTCCAGGTGCGTCACGTCCGCCCGGGCGGCCGCGGCCTCGTCCTGAAGCCACTCGGCCATCCCCTCGCTTTCAGCCAGACTTCCCGCGGTGGCGTCGAGATCGGCATGCTCCTTCTCGAGGCTGGATGCGAGTTCCCGAACCTGAAGCGAAAGATTTTCCCGACGCAGCGATTGCGCTTGCTCCTGCCAGCCGCGTTGGCTCACGATGTATGAAATGAGGACCGCGGCGAGTGTCATGCCGAAGGCGGCGATCAGAGAGGAGCGGCGCTGCGCGATGCCCGCCAGGAGGCCCTCGAGGGTCATTCGAGGCCCGCCGCGCTTGACGTGAGGCTGCCATAGGCCAACCCGGAGCAATTCGACATAATGGATCTTGCTGAATAATCTCGTTGCAGTATGTTTCATGCGTTGCCAGGCCACCGATATGCAGAGCACAAATCCCTGTAGGACGAGGTCGCATGGACGGCGATAAGCAGTGATCTCCGTCAAATCACCTGCGCCGCTCGCCGTCGCGCCCACCGAGCGGCCTGTTGAAGATCCTGGCGACCCGCGCGCCGCGAGGCTCGCCGTGAGGCTCGACACCAGCCTCGAGCTCTTGCTCGAGCGCGCGCCTGCCGCGAGTTCCGCACGTGTCTTGGCCACTGTCGTTGCGACGGCCGGCTCCACCTACCGCAAACCCGGCGCTCGCATGCTGATCATGGATGACGGCAGTTATTTCGGCCTCTTGAGCGGTGGCTGCCTGGAAGCCGATCTGAAGCTTCATGCCCATGAGGTCCTGGAGGGCGGAGCGATCCGGGCCGTCGAATACGACATGCGCGGACCGGACGATGTGCTTTTCGGCATCGGCGCGGGCTGCGAAGGCGCGATGCGCGTGCTGATCGAGCCTGCGAATTCCTGGGATCGGGCCACCCGAGCATTGGCGACGGCCGGACGGATCACCGCCGCCGGCGCATCGACCTGCCTCATATGCGTGCATGAATCGAGCGAGCTGCCTCTCGGGACGTACGGCGCCGCGGAAGGCGCCGTCGAGTTGCCTGCGGAACTGGCCGCGGCGGCGAAGGCCGCGCTCGCTGAGGAATCATCGCGCGAAGTCGCGATCGCGCGGGCCACCACGCGCCTGCGCGCGTTCGTCCAATTCCTGGCGCCTCCACCGCACCTTCTCCTATGCGGGGCGGGGCCGGACGCCGAGCCGGTCGCAGCGGCGGCGCGCGCCCTGGGATGGCGCGTATCCGTGGTCGATCATCGGCCCGCATACGCGCAGCCGCAACGATTTCCCGGAGCCCAAGTGGCTCTTGCGGATCCCGCCGCACTCGCTGACTCCGTGGATCTCGGACGCTGTCACGCCGCCGTGGTGATGAGCCACCACCTCAGCTCCGACTTGGCCTATCTGCGGGTGCTCGGCGCCGCGCAGCGCCCCGCGTACGTGGGCCTGTTGGGACCGGCGGCGCGTCGTCGCCGCATCGCCGATGAACTGGGCCCCGCGGGCGAGGAACTGAGCACACGATTGCGTGGCCCCGTCGGCCTCGATATCGGCGCCTCGACGCCGGAGTCCATTGCCCTCGCAATCGTCAGCGAGGTGCATGCATGGCTCGCCGATCGGGCCGTCGCGCGCCCGCAACAACTCTTCCTGCCGTTGCCGCAAGCGTAGATCTTTCGATCCAATAGCGTAGAATCCCCCGCCACGGGCGGATGTCCGCCGCACAATAAATAAACGACGGGTTGTTGCGCATTTGCGGCAACGTGGGAGTTAGGCATGTTCAAATTTTTGAGGCTATCCGCTGTCGCGCTGGCGACGGTATGTCTGGCTGCCTGCGGCGGCACGAGCTCGCAGACCGGCACCACAAGCACCTCGACGAGTCGCGGCACTCTCGCCGAAAGCCCCCCCTTCCGGATTGCGTCGGCTGATGCGGCGACATTCCAGAGCGAGCTCGCCGCCACATCCAGCGGCGCGCAGCTCCTCCAGATCTCGGGCAAACCGGTATGCGGTGTCGATTTTTACTACCTGAAATTCTGGACCGTGGGCAGCGCCGGTGAGGCCACCGAGTCCTCGGGCGCGCTCATGGTGCCGACGGGCGCGGCGCCGACATGCTCGGGTCCGCGGCCCATCGTGGAATATGCGCACGGGACGAACCCCGACAAGACGCTGAACATCGCCGACATCACCAACACCTCGAACACTGAAGGTTACATCATCGCCGCCATATTCGCGGCACAGGGCTATATCGTCGTGGCGCCCAACTACGCGGGCTACGACATCTCGACGCTCGGGTATCATCCGTTCCTCAACGCCGCACAGCAGTCGGGCGAGATGATGGATACTCTGGCCGCCGCGCGCGCCGCGCTGCCCGCGACGATGTCTTCGGCCACGAGCGACAATGGACAACTCTTCATCACCGGCTACTCCGAGGGCGGCCACGTGGCGATGGCGACGCTGCGGGCCATGCAGGCCGCGGGCAAGACCGTCACGGCCGCCGCGCCGATGTCCGGTCCCTACGCACTCGAAGCATTTGGCGACACCGTCTTCCTGGGCGGTGTCAATATCGGCTCCACGGAGTTCGCGCCGCTTCTGGTCTCGAGCTATCAGCATGCCTACGGCAACGTCGACAGCACGGCGAATCCGGTGTTTTCGTCAACTTATGCGGGAGCCGAAACGCTGCTGCCCAGCGCTACCCCCATCGATACCATTTTCGAGGAAGGCCTGCTGCCGGATCTGGCGCTGTTCGACGAAACCACCCCCGTGGTCAGCATCCCCGGCCAGGCGCAACTGTCCGCCGAGCTGACTGCGCTTCTCGCCGTGCCGCCAACGCCGGCTCTGCCGCTGAACGCAGAGACGCCCATCTTCCAGCGGGGATTCGGCAATCCGTATCTCATCAACGACGCCTACCGGGTGAGCTACGCGGAGGATGCCCTGACCGATCCTGACGGTGCTCTGACGACGCCGACGCCGACGCCGGGCCTCCCCCTCGCCGCCGTCAAGCCGACCCAAGGCTTGCGCCAGGACTTTTACCTGAACGATATGCGCAGTGGCTGGTACCCCAAGGTGCCCACGCTTCTCTGCGGCGGCGATCTCGATCCCACTGTGTTCTTCGACTTGAATACGGAGACGATGGTCGCCTACTTCAGCGCGCTCACGGCGGGCGCCGTGAACGTGCCCGTGCTCGACGTGAGCGGCACGCCGGGAGGTCCGTTCGAGGCACTGCAAGTCGCCTTCCAGACCGCCGGGGCGGAGGAGCTCGCCTACCTTCAGACGCCCGCAGGCGGAGGCTTGTCGCTCGCCGCCGCAGAGGAGCAACTCATCGAGGGCTATCACCAGTCGGTACGTCCCTTCTGCGCGGCGGCCGCCCGCGCCTTCTTCAGCCAGTTTTAAGAGGATCGCCTCATGAAAAAAATTAAATTCGGCGCACTGACCCTGGCCGCAGTAGTGGCGGGCTCGTACACCGCGACGGCCTCGGCAGACGATTTCCTCGCCAACGACGTGAGGATCGGCTCGTACACGGTGATCTATCACGCCAACGCAGACAATCTGTATGGTCCGTACGTGCCCGATGGCGTCAACTTCACGACGGAAAACCTTGAAACCTTGTACGGCGCCTATGTGCGCTGGTTCACCCCGAACGTCGATGCGGAGCTTGCTCTCGGCTACCCCCCGCTCGCAAAGACCAAGGGATCGGGGCCGCAGTCGCTCGGCTCAGTGCCGTACGACGGGCAGGTGGTCTCGACCGCTCGCTGGATCTCGCCGACCTTGCTCCTCGAATACAACTTTTTCAGCCCGAATTCACCGTTCCGACCCTACGTCGGGGCCGGCGTCAACTACACGACGTTCTATGACCGCGACTCGACCGCGGCGGGCAACGCGGCCAGCGGCGGTCCCACCAAGATCTCCCTCGCCGCCTCGGTGAGCGCGGCCTTCACGGCCGGATTGACCTATCGCCTGAACGACCGATGGCACCTCCATGGATCCTTGGGGTTCTCCCAGGTGAAGTCGCATCTCACCACCAATACCGATGGCATCGTGCGCACCTCGAACGTGAGCTTCGCACCGACGCCGATCATCATCTCCATCGGCTACTCGTTCGGCCATTAGGCGGGGGCCCCGTCCATGACCCTCCCGCCCGATTGGCGTCTCGAGGGGGTGAGGGTCATCGGGCGCGGCACCCTCGATACCAATACGGCCCAGACGCCCGGCATGCTGCGGGCTGCGGCGATCGATTTCCCCCGGGTGGGCTCGAAGAAATTATGGGCGGGCACGGTGCTCATCGACCCCAACGCCAAGACCGGAGCCCATCATCACGGCGCATTGGAAAGTGTCATCTACGTGGTGCGCGGCGCGGCCCGCATGCGCTGGGGGGAGCGCCTCGAATTCACCGCCGAGGCGCAGGCCGGCGACTTCATTTTCGTGCCGCCCTACGTCCCTCACCAGGAGATCAATGCGCTCCCTGACACGCCGCTCGAGTGCGTGCTCGTCCGCAGCGACAACGAGTCGGTGGTCGTCAACCTCCACATCGAGGCGGCGGAGCGGGTCGAAGAGGTCTACTGGATCGATCCCATCCATGGACGGCCCTGATCCCTGGACGGTCCGGGGATTGTGCTAACCTAAATGCGCATCGGGCGCGTGGAGCGGGCGTGAGATCCGCCGCGGTCGGCGCACATTCGGCACCGTCGACGAGGTGAATCGATGAGATCATTGTTGCTCTCCTGCGTGGCGCTCGGGCTCTTGTGCATGTGCGGCCTCGCGCGGGCCGACAGCGCGAAGCTGCGCATCATCACCTGGGCCGATTACGTGCCCGCGGACCTCATCGCCGCGTTCACCAAGGAGACCGGCATCGAGGTCGAGGTGACGCTCTCCAACAACGAGGAGATGATCTCGAAACTGCGGGCCACCGGCGGCGCGGGATACGATCTCGCGCAGCCCTCCCAGGACCGCATCACCTCCGTGGAGCGCGACTTCGGCATCTACAAGCCGATCGATCTCGCCAAGGTGAAGATCGAGGAGTTTCAGCCCGCGTTGCTGGACATCGTCAAGCGCAATGCCACCATCGACGGCAAGTTGTACGCGCTGCCCTACCTCTGGGGCACCGACGGCCTCGTGGTCAACACCAAGCAGACAGCCAAGCTCGCGCCGATAGCCGACTTTCCGGATCTCTGCCGCCCCGACCTCAAGGGCAAGACCTCGATCCGCCTCCGGCGGCCCATCCTGATGGCGTTCGCCTTCGCGGCGGGCAAGGATCCGTTCGCGCTGTACGGAAATACGCCTGCGTACGGCAAGCTCATGGATCAGGTCGGCGATGCGCTGATCGCATGCAAGGGGAACTTCAAGTTCTTCTTCGACAACAAGGACCAGCTGCTCAACGGCTTCCGCTCCGGCGAAATCTGGGCGGCGGCGATGTGGGACACCGGCGGCTGGACGCTCAACCGGGACAACCCGGACATCCAATACATCGTGCCCAAATCCGGCGCGCTCGGCTGGCTCGACACCTTCGCGCTTCCCGCGCGGGGCAGGAACGACGCGGCGGCGTACGCCTGGATCAACTTCACCATGCGCCCGGAGAACGCCGCACGGGTCATCAAGTCGGTCGGCAACTTCTCGGCGGCCAAAGGCACCGCGCCCTTCGTCGATCCGCATCTCAAGGCGCAGTTCGTGGCGTCGTTTCCGGACAGCGCCTTCAAGAGCATCCATTGGTACCCCGCCATACCGCCGGGATTGGAGGAGATCGAGGGGCGCGTGCTGGATCGGATCAAGGCCGCCAATTGAGCACGACGGCCGACCTCATCGCCGACGGCGTCGTCAAGCGCTTCGCCGACCACCTCGCGGTGGACTCCCTGTCCTTCAGCGTCGAGCGGGGCAGCTTCTTCTCGATACTCGGGCCGTCCGGCTGCGGCAAGACGACGCTCTTGCGCATGATCGCGGGATTCATCTCGCCCGACCTCGGCGATATCTCCATCGGCGGCAGGAGCATGCGGGGGATCTCGCCCAATCGCCGGCCGGTGAACATGGTTTTCCAGCAGCTCGCCCTCTTTCCCATGATGTCGGTGGGCGAGAACGTGGCGTACGGCCTGGCGCGGCGCGGGGTCGGGCGGGCGGACCGCACCCGCAAGAGCGGGGAGATGCTCGAGCGCGTGGGCCTCGGCGGCGCAGCGGACAAGAAAGTCGACGAGCTCTCCGGCGGCCAGCGGCAACGTGTCGCCATCGCGCGAAGCCTGGTGCTGGAGCCGACCCTCCTGCTGCTCGATGAGCCGCTGGGCGCGCTCGACCTGAAGCTCCGCGAGCACATGAAGATCGAGCTCAAGCAGCTTCAAGCGGCATTCGGCACGACGTTCGTGTACATCACGCACGACCAGTCGGAGGCCCTGGTGCTGTCCGATCATGTGGGAGTGATGAACCACGGGCGATTCGAACAGCTCGGCACGCCTCAAGATCTTTACTATCGGCCCCGAACCCCTTTCGTTGCGGGCTTCGTCGGCGCCAACAATCGCATTGTCGGACGGGCGACGCGCGTCGCAGGCTCGACGGTGGAGCTGACCACCCAGGACGGCTGGGCTGTTCGAGCGGTCGCCGAGGGCGGCGTGCAGGTGGGCGATGCGGTGGAGGGCTTCGTGCGGCCCGAGGTCGCAAGCCTCGGGCGCAGCGAAGCGGAGCTTCCCCCGGGGCAGCCGCCGCATCGCGGGCGAAGTCGAGAGCCTTTTGTTCGACGGCGCGAACTCGGCGGTTCTGCTCAAGGAGGAGCGCACACGCCGCGAGTTTCGCATCGCCCTTCCTCAAACCGGCCGGTTCTCCGACTTGAGGCCACAGGAGAAGGTGCTGTTCAGCTTCGATCCAGCGCGCGCCGTGTGCTTCCCGGCGCGCCCGGGCGCGATGGTCAGGATGTCTAGCGCGGCGGCGCTCGAGTCGCAGTGGCACGGCTCGCCTGGGACTGGCATTGCTGCTCGCCCCCGCGATCCTGTGGCTCGGAGCGCTCATCGTGCTGCCGCACGTCGATCTTGCGGTGCTGTCGCTGCGCGAGCGGATCGGCCCGCGGCACTACGTCCCGAGCCTGGCCCAGTACCGGACCTTCTTCACGGAGCCGCTCTACTGGCATGTATTCGTGCGCACCGCCGTCATGTCCGTCATCGCCACGCTCCTGACGCTCTGCTGGCGTTCCCCATCGCCTGGATCATCGCGAAGCTCGCCAGGGGACGCGCAGCTCGCTCCTGTTCATCCTGTGCCTGATTCCGTTCTGGGTGAGCGAGACTGTCCGCACGCTGGGGTGGATGATCCTGCTGCGCGAATCCGGCGTGCTGCCGACGCTCTTGGTGAAGCTCGGCATCACCCGGCGCCGGTCGAGCTCTTGTATCACGATGCCACCATCCTGGTGGGCCTCGTATACACATCGCTTCTCTTCATGCTGATCCCGCTGGTGTCGAGCCTGGAGAGCCTCGACAACTCGCTGATCGAGGCGGCTTATGATCTCGGCGCGGGCGGCTTCACGATGCTGCGAACGATCGTCATTCCGCACGCGGCGCCCGGCATCACCGCGGGCTGCATCGTCGTGTTCATGCTGACGCTCGGCAACTATCTGACGCCGACCCTGTTGGGCGGCAAGAGCTCGCAGTGGTTCACCGAGCAGATCTACAACCAGTTCATCACGCGCTTCAACTGGGAGCAGGGTGCGGCCCTCGGATTCCTGCTGCTCGGGCTGTCCACCTCCCTGGTGATCATCGGCCTGCGCCTCGCGGGCCAGCGCTTCGGTGACGTGATGCGGCGGACATGATCCCCTCGCTGCCGCGTCCCCGGTGGCTGCGCACCGCGACCGCGGCATATCTCGTCGCGTTCCTCGCATTTCTTTTCCTGCCGCTGGTCGTCGTCGCCGTGTTCGCGTTCAATGACGCCCCTTATCCGGCGCCGCCCTGGCGCGGATTCACGCTGGGATTGGTTTCTGGGGAACGCCGGATCCGGGCGCGTCGGTCTGTTCAAGGACGCCGACCTGCTCGGCAGCATCTGGACCAGCTTGCGTCGTGGCGGCGTGGGTGACGGTGCTCTCGGTTCTGATCGGCATCTCTAACGCCTTCCTGATCGAGCGCAAGAATTTTGCCGGCAAGCAGATGCTGTCGCTGCTCATGCTCGCACCGCTGGTGATTCCCGGAGTCATCCTCGGAATCTCCATTCTCGCGTTCGCGAGCCGGGTCGCGGAGTTCGTCGACGACACCTTCGGGTTGGATTGGGACTTCCTGCGTCCAGGACTTCCGTTGGTGGTATTCGGGCAATTCTCCTATATCGCGACCATCTCGACGCTGACCATCAGCGCACGCCTGCGGCGCTTCGACCGTACGCTGGAGGAGGCCGCATTGAACTTGGGCGCCAGCAGACCGGCGGTATTGCGCACCATCGTGCTGCCCTATCTGCGTCCCGCCCTGATCGGCTCTGCGGCGATCTCGTTCCTCATGTCCTTCGCCGACTTCAACACGACGCTCATGCTGGTGGGTGCGGAAGCGCCGTTGACCGTGGAGATGTACGGCCGTATGCGTGAAGGCGCGACGCCGGTGCTCAATGCAGTGAGCTTGTTCCTGATGCTGGCCTCGGCGTTGCTGGCGCTCGGCTTGATGCGCGGCGGCTCGAGGAACAAGGGCACCGCGGCCGGTTGATCCGCCCGATCTCGCGCTCGTCGCCGACGCTACGGCGCCTGCGCACCTTTGCAAAGCCGCTCGGCGGTGCTCTCGATGCCGCTCACCAGCCGCTCGAACATGATTCGGCGCTCCAACCCTGGCGGGATGAGCGGAAGCACCTCGACCGTGATGACGCCCGGCGGCCTCGAGAACGAGCGGCGCGGCCAGAAAAGTCCCGAATTGAGGGCTGCGGGCACGCAGGGCACGCCGAGCGCCGTATAGAGGTGGCTGATCCCGGTCTTGTAGTTGGCCGGTTGCCCGACGCGGGTGCGGGTGCCCTCGGGGAAAATCACCACCTGCTTGCCCTTGGCCAGGGCTGCGCGCGTCCCGCGCACCATGGTGTCGAGCGCACTCTTGCCGGTTCCTCGCTTGACCGGAATGCATCCCAATCGCGCCAGCGCCCATCCGAAGAACGGAATGAACATGAGCTCGCTCTTCAGCACAAAGACCGGGCGGTCGAAGATCGCGAACATGGCGCAGGTGTCCCACACGGATTGATGCTTCATGGCGATGACGCACCCGCCGGCCGGCACGTTCTCGCGCCCCCGCACCTCGTACGACACACCGCAGATCTTTCGGTACATCGCGAGCCAGGTATGGGACCAGAATCGGGCAAACGCGGGGAGCCGCTTGGGCAGCATCAAGGAGATGAGCGTGGCGAGCACCGCGCTCACGGCGAACCACGCATAGAAGAGGATGGAGAACACCAGGGAGCGCAGCGCCAGCATCCTAGCGGATATCCGGGCGGTTCATCGGCGGCCGACGGACGCGACCTCGCCGGCGGTCGGCGCAGACGGTCCCGTTCCTGAACGCAGCAACTCGAGTCCCGCCGTCTCGCTCCGCTGGAAGCCTTTCCAGACCGTGATGCCCGGGGATCCCGGGCTGTAGGCATCGTAGGGGATGGCGGGTGCTCCCGGCGCCGGCGCCGGCCATGCTCCCTCGGATGAGCGGGCCACCGGCACGTCGAGGTAAGCCGCGCGCGAGTCGTCGCCCTTGACGTAGCGATCCAGGAACGCCGTGATGAAATGGGCATTGATCGCGTTGACGCGCTCTGCTCTCCATACCGGATCTTGAAACCATTCCTGATCCCACAGGCGCTTGCGCATCGACGCAGGCGGCGGATTGAGGCCGATCGAGTGGCCGGCTTCGAGCAACGTCAGAAGGTAGCGCGGCGCATTGACCGCACCTTCGAAGATCGCACGGGCGCCGGTGGCGTAGTCGACGGTGCGGTCATGGTCGCCTTGGATGAGAAGCAGCGGCGTATCGAGATCCCGCAGTCCATCGGCGCCCCAGGCCTTGAGCGTCCCTCCACCCACGGGCGAGATCGCCACCACCGCTTTCAGATTCTGCACCGTGACCTCCCCGGCTTGCGCGCCTCCGCGGACGAAAGGCAGGATCAGTCCGCCGGGAATCATTCGAGTCGGCGGTCCACTCGGGTCCAGCGTGGCCCCGGCGGCCGTCAACACCCCGTACCCGCCCATCGAATAACCGATCAACGCCGTCATCGTCGGATCGATCAGTCCTTCCTGCCCCAGCATGCGCTGAAGGCTGCGCGTGACGAAGGCGATGTCGAGCGGCCGGCGCAGCAGGGGGCCGATGAATTTGGCGCGGTCGGTGATGGGCGGATCATCGTGGTGGATGCCCGCGACCACATAGCCCTTGGAGGCCAGATTCTCGGTCAGCCAGGTCATCGCGGCCGGGTCGTTGCTGTAGCCGTGGGACACGACGACCAGCGGGAAACCCTTGCCGGCGGAAGGCGCATCGCGGACGGCGAGTCCTGCGACACTGAAGCTCGCGGGCGGCGACGGAGGCTCGGAAGGAAGCTGCGCCGCGTACACGGCGACCGCCGCACCCGGCCTGGGAGTGGCGGGATACCAGAGATCCACGGTGATCGCACGGACGCGCTTGGGCGCCTTGCCGGTCGCGGAATCGAACGCCAATACGTCCGGTTGTGCCGGTTCGTCGATATGCAGCGTGCGCAGGCCCACTGCATGGCTGCCGAGCGGCGCAAGTTCGGGCGCGTCCACACCGAAGCGGCCCGGAGGCGCGGACTCGGAGCCCTGCGCTCGCGCCCGCGTCGGCGCTTGAAGGACCGCCAAAAACAGCACCGCAATCGTCAGCGTGGTCCGCTTCATGAGGTCCCCGAAGAAGTCGAAACCGCCGGCACGTCCTTGCCCTCGAGCAACAACGGCGGCAGCTGCGATAGACCTTCGATCAGCGCGTCGCAGAGCAGGTCGCGCGGATCGTTGCCTTCATTGTAGCCGTAAGGCACACAAATGACGGGGATCCGCGCCGCCCGTGCGGCCTTAACGTCGTTGATGGAGTCCCCCACCATCAGCGTGCGGGACGGCGGGGCCTGCAGGCGTTCGCAGGCGAACAGCAGCGGCTGCGGATCGGGCTTGCGGCGCTCGCAGCTGTCGCCTCCCACCACCAGATCGATCCACTCTCGAAGGTGAAGACGCCGCAACAGCCCGCTGGCGAACCGCTCCTGCTTGTTGGTGACGACGGCGGTACGAAGGCCGGCGCCATGCAGCACCCGCAGCGCCTCGCTCACGCCCGGGTAGGGCTGCGCGCCGAATTCCTCGTTTTCCTGCAAGGCGCCATAGTGATGAAAGAAACCCTCGACCATCGCGCCTTGAGTCGCCTCGTCGAGAGTTCGGCCCTGCGCCGCGGCAGCCCGCTCGATCAGGATCGGCGCCCCGCGGCCGATCATGCGCCGCACGGCATTTTCCGACAGAGGCTCCCAGCGGCGCTCGGCGAGAGTCCGGTTCAGGGCAAGGTGGATATCCCCCGCCGTATCCAGCAAGGTCCCGTCCAGATCGAACAGCACCGCATCGAGGGGCTGACCCCGCCATCGAGGCTGCGAGCTCATGCGCGCCGCCGCCTCATCCGCGCAGGGTCACGCTGACGGGGCAGTGATCGCTGCCCATCACATCCGCGTGAATGTCGGCGGCGGCGACCCGCCCGCGAAGCGCCGCGGATACCAGGAAGTAATCGATTCTCCATCCGACGTTGCGCGCCCGCGAGTTCGCAAAGTGGCTCCACCAGGAGTAGTGCCCGTTGCCTTGCGTGAAAAGCCGGAAGGTGTCGACGAATCCGGCGTCGATGAAATTCTGGAAGCCCTTGCGCTCTTCGTCGGTGAACCCCTTCTTGCCTCGATTCGGCTTGGGGTTCGCCAGGTCGAGTTCGGTATGCGCGACGTTCAGATCGCCGCACAGGATGACGGGCTTGGCTCGCTCGAGTTGGCGGCAATAAGCGAGGAAAGCCGGATCCCAATGCTTGTATCGCAGGTTGAGCCGGCTGAGGTCGTCCTTGGCGTTCGGCGTATATACGGTGACGACGTGGAATTGCTCGAATTCCGCCGTGATCACCCTGCCCTCCTCGGCGCTGTCGCGCTGCAGCTCGTCCGCAAAGCTGAAGCGCTCGGCGAACTCTCGGGGAAATCCGTTGACGACGCGGATCGGCTCCTGGCGCGAGAAGAGGGCCGTGCCGGAATATCCCTTTTTGGCCGCGGAGTTCCAGTATTCGCGGTATTCGGGGACGTCGATCTCGATCTGTCCGCGCTCCGCCTTCGTTTCTTGAAGACATAGCACGTCAGGGTGGTGGGCCCGCAAGAACGATTGAAACAGCCCCTTCTTGATTACTGCGCGTATGCCGTTGACGTTCCAAGAATACAATTTCATGGCGGAGCATAATACAAGCAAAATGAATGACTTGCCGCTGTACCGGCAATCTTATTGACAATCATTCGCATTCGCGTTCACAATAAGCTCCATGATCGTATGCGTATGCAAGGCAGTATCCGACCGGCACATCCGGGCCGCCGTCAGCGCCGGTGCGACCCGGCTGCAGGAAATCAGCCGGCAGACCGGTCTCGGCACCTGCTGCGGCAAGTGTCTGCCGGAGGCGAAGCTCACGCTGACCGAGAGCCTGGCCCAGCGGGTGGCGGGTCCTTCGTATCTCTCGACCGCTGCGCAAGCCGTCGCCTGACGGTTCGCGCCCATCGAGGCTATAATGCGCCATGCAAGCTGACGTCAAGGTTTTGGACTTCCTCAATCAGGCGCTCAAGAACGAGCTCACGTCCATCAACCAGTATTTTCTGCACGCCCGCATGCTCGACAACTGGGGCATGCGGCGGCTGGGCAAGCTCGAATACGACGAGTCGGTCGACGAAATGCGCCACGCGGACCGGCTGGTCAAGCGCATCCTGTTTCTCGACGGCCTGCCCAATCTGCAGGACCTGGGAAAGCTCTTCATCGGCGAGGATGTGCGAGAGATCCTCGAATGCGATTTGAAGCGCGAGATGGCCGCCCACCCGATTTACCAGGCGGCAATCGCACACTGCGAATCGGTCAAGGATTTCGTCACGCGCGAGCTCCTGGTCGAGATTCAGAAGAGCGAAGAGGAGCACATCGACTTCATCGAGGAACAACTCGGCTTGATCGAGAAGATGGGGCTCGCGAACTACGTCCAGAGTGCCACCGGCGAATTGCACGAGGCCTCGGCGCACTGATTCATCCGGACTCCAACGTCCGCCGCGCCCGATCAGGCAGCTGACGGAGGCACTGCGAACAGCTGGCTTTCGATATCGCGGAACGCCTTGAATTCCAGTGCGTTACCGGTGGGATCCATGAAGAACATGGTGGATTGCTCACCTACCTGGCCTTCGAAGCGCGTGCACGGCTCGATGAGGAAGCGCGTCCCGAGCCGCCTCAGGCGTTCGGCCAGCGCGGACCACTGCGCCGGGCGCAGCACCACGCCGAAGTGGGGCACCGGGACGCCGTGGCCGTCCACCGGATTGAAGTGACTCTGGAGCTTGCCGTCCTTTCCCAGCTTCGGATTCAAATGGCAGACGAATTGATGCCCGTACAGGTTGAAATCCACCCATTCGGCATCGCTGCGGCCCTCGGAGCATCCTAGAATGTCCCTGTAGAAGCCGCGCGCCTCGGCGATATCGCGCACTTGCACGGCGATATGGAAAGGCGTCAATGGCTCGGGCGACATCGAAGGATCCGGCATGTTTCTACTCCGTCATGGGCAAAGCTATTTTAACCTGCACTTCAATCTCACGCGCGTAGACCCTGGAATCGAGGATCCGGAGTTGACGCCGCTCGGGATGCAGCAGGCCGCCGCGGCCGCCGGGAAACTCTCGAATGCCCCGCTCACCCGGATCATCGTGTCGCCCTACACGCGCGCACTGCAGACCGCGCAACCGTTCCTCGGAGCGCACGACGCGCCCGTGAACATCATGTCCGAGGTGCGCGAGCGAACCGCCTTCGTCTGCGACGTGGGAAGCACGCCGGAGTCCCTCGCCGCACGTTTTCCGCATCACGACTTCGGCCATCTTCCCAGGCAATGGTGGCACGCGGGAATCGAGTCCGCGGAGGAAACGACCGCGCGCGCGAACGCATTTCGCACCTGGATCGCCGCACGCGGGGACAGCGCCACGACGCTCGTGATCAGTCATTGGGCTTTCATCCTGGCGCTTTCGGGCAGCTCGGTCGCGAACGGCGAGATCCTCGAATTCGACCCCGCCCAAAGTCCGCCCGAGGGAGGCCAGCCACGGTGATCGGCAGGGTGCGCCTTTTCCAAGGTCTGCGCCCCCTGGCTGGCCCGGGCGTGGCGCGGGATCTTTTCGCGGGCCTGAAGCTCGCGGCGATCAACATTCCCCAGGTGCTCGGCTACTCGCGCATCGCCGGTATGCCGGTCGTGACCGGCCTGTATACGCTGCTCCTCCCGCCGCTGGCCTTCGCGATTTTCGGAGCGTCGCGCCATCTCGTGGTGGCCGCGGACTCGGCGACCGCCGCGATCTTCGCAGGCTCGGTCTCGCATCTGGCCGCTGCGGCGAGTCCACGCTACGTGTCCATGGTCGGGATGGTGGCACTCACCACCGCGGCGCTTTTGCTCCTTGCCCGGATGTTCCGATTGGGATTCCTGGCCGATTTCCTCTCGCGCACGGTGCTCACGGGCTTTCTCGCGGGCGTGGGATGTCAGGTCGGCATCTCGATGCTCGCCGACATGCTGGGACTCGGTATCAGCGCCCACAATTCACTGGGGAAGCTTTGGGAGATCCTGGCCGGAATGCCGCGGGCGAACCTCCCCACGGCGCTGCTGTCGGGCGTCATCGCCGCAGCCGTTCTGTTGGGAAATCGCTTCGCGCCGCGGGTGCCGATCTCGCTGGCGGCGGTGATCACGACCATCGCCGCGGGTTATTTCCGCCCGTTGAGCGAGTTCGGTATCGCCGTGCTCGGGCCGATTCCCGGGGGACTTCCGAGCTTGGGTCTTGCGCACGTCACGTGGAGCGAGTTTCTGGCTCTACTGCCGGTCTCGGCGTCGTGCTTCGTCATGATCGTCGCGCAAAGCGCCGCCACTGCGCGGGGCTTGGCGTTCAAGTACCGGGAACCCGTGGATAGCGATGCGGACATTTTGGGGCTCGCCGCTGCGAATGCGGCCGCAGCGTTCAGCGGCACGTTCGTCGTCAACGGCAGCCCCACGCAGACCGCCATGGCGGATCGCGCCGGGGCGAAGAGCCAGATGGCCCAGGTGGGTTTGTCCGCAGCCGTTCTCGTCGTGCTGTTGTTTCTCTCTGGAGAGCTGCAGTACCTGCCGCGATGCGTGCTCGCGGCCATCGTATTCACGATCGCGGCCGGCATGATCGACTGGAGGGTACTGTACGGAATCCGCCGCGAGAGTCCGGGGGAGTTCTATCTCGCGCTCGTCACCGCGGCGACCGTGGTCGCCGTCGGAGTGGAACAGGGCATCTTGCTCGCAATGGCGTTGTCCCTGTTCCGTCACGTCCGCCACAGCTATCGGCCGCACACCATGATGCTCGTGCCGGATACGACCGGACGCTGGGTGGTCGCGCCGGCGGCGCCAGGTCGGGTCACCGCACCCGGGCTCATCGTCTATCGATTCGGCGCGGACCTCTTCTACGCCAATCAAAATCGTTTCTGCGACGAAGTGCACGAGCTGGTGGCGCGGGCGCCGGGCCCGTTGCATTGGTTCATCATCGATGCCGACGCGATCACCGATATGGATTATTCCGCCGCCCGCAGCATCCGCGACCTGCTCGATGACTTGAGGCGCGGGGGCGTGGAAGTGATCTTCGGGCGCGTGAGCCCCTACCTTCGCTCCGATATGGATCGGCACGGCATCACCGCCGCGGTGGGCGCCGAACATATCTTCGCGAGCCTGCACGAGGCGATCGGCGCGGCCGGCCTGCATGCGCCCCCGGTCGGTTGAGTACGCGGCCGGCCGCAGTCAAGGGTCACCGTGGGAGCATCCCGGAGATTTGCGCGGCGAACTGTCGAATGTCGATGGGTTTGACGATATAGCCCCGGCAACCCGCGGCGGCCGCTCTTTCCTCATCGCCCTGCAACGCAAAAGCGGTCAATGCGACCACCGGCACGTGTCTCAGCCGTGCATCCGCTTTGAGCCGGCGCGTGAACGTCAAGCCATCGATCCCCGGTAATGCGATGTCCGTCACGATGAGGTCCGGCAGCCTGTGCAGAAGAATGCGTTGCGCCTCTTCCGCGTCTGCCGCACCGTCGACGTTGAACCCGTGAACTTTCAGGAGCTCGGAGGCGAGCTTCAGATCGATCGGATTGTCGTCAACGATGAGAATGTGTCCGCGCATCGACTGCTTTTATACGCTAATGGGGCTGCACGCTACACGGAGGCTGCCGGGGGCATGCGCCGCTCCTCGGACAGATCACGCTCGCCTGCGAATCGAGCGCCTCGGCGATCCACTCGATGTTGAGGACCTGCGAGGCGGCTCGAATGCTGCGCGCGGCGTCGGCGGGTATCTTCCCGTCGCCCCCTCCTCGCCGGCAGGCGTCGGCGACCTGCGCCACCACGGCCTCGCCGTCGAACCCCTGTGCATCGAGCGCCGGCACGAGATCGACGCCGACGGAGAGCACATGCCATTCATCGAGCGCATCCCGCGTCAGCAGTGAGTGGCAGCAATACAGGCGGGCGAGTTTGCCGTCCTGCATCACCGAGATTTGCGACTTGGGCTTCTGCGACGGGGGCGTCGTCGATGGGGTCCTCAGCAGTCTGAACACCGCCCACCGGGGGCACGGATCGGATACCAGGCTCATGTTTCCCCACGGGAGCGGAATCCCGTTGCCTCGATACACGGCGCGCAGGTACCCGGGGCTGTAGGCATCGAAGAAATGCCAATGCCGGTAGGGCGATACCGCCGTCATTCGACGCATCACCAGCGCCGGGGTCACACCGAGCTTTCGGCAGGCGGACACGTTGTGAGCTTCACGAATCAGGAATCGCCGGAACGGAATTCTCGGGCACAGCAACGCGCCCGCGAAGAAGCTGCATTCGAAGTCGCGCCATGCGAACAGCACATCCTGCGCGCCCATCCCCGCGGCCGATGCCATGGCCTCCACATCGCCCGCGTGGACGGCGCTGTGCGGAGAGATGGCGCCGTCGCCGTTGTGCAGGATCTTGTGGCCCACGAAGAACGCCAGCTCGTACTTGAGGCGCTCTTCCTGATTGCGCAGGCGCTTGTTGATGAACACGGTACCGGGCGCCTCGAAGCGGGAGCGCACCAAGGCGCCTCCCGGTTTGCGGCCGTCTCCGTCGAACCAGCGGATCTCGAGCCCATGATGCCTGCAAATGTCGAGTACGGCCTCGAGGTCGAGCGGCATCTGCCGCTTGCCGCACTGCTCCGCCGCCCGCTCGATGTCCGGAAAGCTGTTGTGATGAGTTTCCTGCCACACCCGGATGAGGAGTTGGGCGAATTGCCGGCCGGTCGTGCCGGTCTGCGACAGAAGCTCGGGCAATGCGCTCTGCAGGAGCTCGTGCGAGAACAGAAACGCGGGCTCGAGCGGCATGGCCGCGAGACCGCCCCGGGCACGATCCCGCGGCGCGGCCTCGACCTCCATGTTCTCGTCGAGAAACCAACGCGGGTCCTTGCTGAAGATGCCGGCGAGCATCGCGAGCGTATTGGCGGAGGGCGTGCGTTTGCCCGTTTCCACCATGCTCAAGTAGGACACCGACGGCGCACTCTCGGCATCCACTTGCACGCAGCGCGCGGACAGCTCGTCGAGCGTCAGCCCGTTGCGCTTGCGGAGCGAGCGCAGCTTCGCGCCCAGCAAATGTCCCTGGCGAATCAGTCCGGACATGACCGGCTCTGGCGGCGGATGTGGTTCATGGGCGGCTCACCCATCCAATGTTAAATTAACATTGTAAAATTTCGATTGTGTAAATACTCTATTCATGGACTTTAAACTCAGCGCCTCACCAATTGCAAGTCGCGGAGCAGGAGATCTAATCGATGAAGGGACCCCGTGTCGTCGCCTAAAGACCAAGCGGCTGCGATCGCCGAGCATTTTCGCGCCTACAACGAGGAATTCGGCCGCATCACCCGGCGTGCGGCGCTGAATTTTCTCGCGGAGGATTGGCATGCCGCGCTTAAGGATGCGGTTGCCCGCATCGAGCTCTACGAACAGCGCGTGACCGGCTGCGTGAAGGCCCTGGCCGCGGTGTTGACGCCGCACCTCGGCGATTCCGCGCTGTGGGCGGAAATCAAGCGCTCGTACGAGATCCTGGTCGCGCGCCGGCCGGACAGCGATTTTTACCGCACGTTCTTCAATTCGGTCACGCGCGATCTGTTCGGAACGGTGGGAGTCAATCCGGACGTGGAGTTCTGCTCGACGACGGTCGGGCGGGCCTCGGGCGCGGTGCCGATCCGCGTCTATCGGGTCGGAGGCTCGCTGCCGACGGCGGTGCGCGAAATCCTGGCCGATCTGCCCTTCGGTGCCGCGATGCAAAACCCGGACGCCGCGGTCCACCGGATCAGCGCCGAGATCGGCCGTTATTTTTCCACGGGGAGGCTGAGCGGCGCACCCGAGTCGATCGAGCTCATCGAGCCCGTCTTCTATCGCGGTCTCAATGCCTTCACCGTCGGCCGCATCATCGGCGACGGGTCCATCACGCCTCTGGTCATTGCATTCAGCAACTCACCGGAGGGCGTCCGGGTCGACGCGATCATGATGTCGCGTGCCGAGGTCGGATCGCTCTTCGGGTACGCTCGCTCGTATTTTCACGTCGATCTGCCGGTGGTCAGCGCCGCCATCACGCTCTTGCGCTCGTTCATGCCGCGCAAGCCCATCGACGAGCTGTACACGGTGCTCGGGCGGGCCAAGCAGGGCAAGACCGAGCGCTTCTTCGCCCTGCAGCGGCATCTGGCGGCTTCCATCGACAGCTTCGTGCACGCCCCCGGCGAGCGCGGCTTGGTGATGATCGTTTTCACCCTGCCCTCGCACGACCTCGTGTTCAAGGTCATCCGCGACCGCTTCGGCGCGCCCAAGACCACGTCGCGCGCCGACGTGATGGAGCGTTACCAGTTCGTGTTCCGCCACGACCGCGCCGGACGCCTGGTGGATGCGCAGGAATTCAAGCGCCTGAGGCTGCCGCGCGATCGCTTCATGCCGGGGCTTGCCGGCGAGCTCTTGGGCGAGGCGAGCGAGAGCTGCCGCATCGAGGGCGAGGACTTGATCGTCGAACACTGCTACATCGAGCGGCGGCTCCGGCCGCTGAACTTGTTCCTTCGCGAAGCGGACCCGGCGGCGGCCGAAGCCGCCATCATCGACTATGGCCAGGCGCTGCGCGATCTTGCCGCCAGCAACGTGTTTCCGGGCGACCTCCTGCTCAAGAACTTCGGTGTCACCAGCCACGGGCGCGTCATCTTCTACGACTACGACGAGCTGTGCCTGTTGACCGACTGCGTGTTCCGCGATTTGCCGAAACCGAGCTGCGAAGAAGAGGAGACGGCGGCGGAGCCGTGGTTTCACACGGGGCCGAACGATGTGTTCCCGGAACAATGGCTGCAATTTCTCGCCATTCCACCGACCCTGCGGGACGTGTTTCTTCAACATCACGCCGCGTTGCTCACGGCGGGGTGGTGGCGGGATCAGGTCGCCCAGATCACCGCCGGCGGCGCAGCGGCGGCGGCGGTCGCGCGCCAATCAGCATCCTCCGCCACGGAGAACGCGACCGCATCGGGCTAGCTGCGCTTGCGCAAGATCATGATTCCCTGACCGGGAAGGTTCACCGCACCGCCGCTCTCCTCCGGCTGCGCCCCTCCCTCGCCCGGCCCGGACTCGAGCACCAGATCCCAGGATCCGGAGGGCAGCGGAATGCGCCGCGACGTTTCGCCGAAATTGAACAGCGCCGCCAAACCCGCGTGCTCGAAGCGCAGCCACTGCGTCTTCTCGTCGAATCCGACCTTCGGCTTCGCGCGGCGCGGGGGCGGGGATCGCGCGGCACGCAGCGCGATCAGCCTTCGGTGCCAGTCGAGGATTTCATCGTGGGGAGAGCGTGTCAATTCGGACCAATCGAGCTTCGAGCGCTCGAAGGTCTCCGCGGCCTGGGGGTCGGGAACCTCTCCCGCCCATCGAAAGCTCGCGAACTCCCGGGTACGTCCCTCCGTCACGGCCCGCCCCAGGTTCGGATCCTGATGGTCGGTAAAATATAGAAACGGAGTTCGCGCGCCCCACTCCTCCCCTTGAAACAGCATGGGCACGAACGCAGACAAGATCGTGAGCGCGGCGACCGCCTTGAGCCGCGGCACATCGAGCAGCATCGACAGCCGCTCGCCGCGCGCGCGGTTGCCGATCTGATCGTGATTCTGCGCACACACCACCAGCTGGTCCGATGCGACGCCTGAAGGCGGGCGCCCGTGTCGACGCTGCCGAAATTGCGAGTACCGCCCCTGGTACACGTAACCGTCGCGCAGCGCCACGGCAACGTCCTTCAGGCCTTCGAAGTCCGAGTAGTAGCCCGTATCCTCGCCGGTGAAATATCGGTGGATGGCGTGATGAAAATCGTCGCTCCAGTGTGCATCGAGACCGTAGCCGCCTCGCGCCACGGGATGCACCAGCTTGGGGTCGTTCAGATCGCTTTCGGCGATCAGCACGAAGCCGCGATTGAGTTCCCGGCCCAGCCGCCGCACCGCCACCCCCAGCTCTTCCAGGATATGGGTTGCTTCGAAACTGAAAATTGCGTGCACCGCGTCCAGACGCAGACCGTCGAATTTGTAGTCGCGCAGCCACATGAGCGCGTTGTCGATGACGAACCGGCGCACCTCGTCGCTATGGGCGCCGTCGTAATTGATGGCTTCCCCCCACGGCGTCTTGACGCGGCCGGTGAAATACGGCCCATAGCAGCCGAGGTAGTTCCCGTCAGGGCCCAGATGGTTGTAAACCACGTCGAGCAGCACGGCCAAGCCTCGCCGGTGACATTCCTCGATGAAGCGGGCGAGCTCCGCGGGCGTGCCGTACGCCGGCAGCGGCGCGTAGAGATCCACCCCGTCGTAGCCCCAGCCGCGCCGCCCCGGGAAGGTGGCCAGCGGCATGAGCTCCACGTGAGTCACGCCCAGATCGGCCAGGTACTGCAGGCGCCCGGCCGCGGCGTCATACGTTCCCGCGGGCGTGAAAGTGCCGACGTGCAATTCGTAGATGACCGCTTCCTGCATCGGTTTCGGGCTGAATGCGAAGGCTTCGCGCGACCCCGACGCCTCGGCCACCGCCTCGGCCACCGCCTCGGCCGCCACGATGTGCGAGGGACCGTGCACACCGCCGGGCTGCCATCGCGAACGCGGATCCGGGAAGGGACCCTGACCGTCGATGGCGTAGCGGTAGCCGCCAGCCGCCTCTGCGTCCGCGACATCCACGCGCCACCATCCGCCCATGTCCCGGCGCATCTCGGTCCTTCGGGTCCCGCCGCCCTCGTCCGTGACCAGTTCGACGGCTTGAGCCGTCGGCGCCCACACCGAGAGGATCACGGCCCGTCCCGGTGCAGCAGGGCGACTGGAAAGGCGCCGAACAGTTCCTCGGGAGCCGCCCCGTCCCAGACCCGCGCCTCGGTGAAGCAGTTCTTCCAGACGCCCCGCGGCAGGGGCAACCGCGTGTCGCCCCAGTCGCCGTCGATCGTCATGTTGAAGCGGGGCACCACGGCGATCAGATTGTCCCCGCGCCGGAACGCGAGCAGGTTCCCGAGATGGCTCCCTTGGGCGACCAGCGGCTGATACTTGCTGTCCGCCTTGAAGTCCTCGGCCAGCGCCCGCCTGACCGCCAACACGCGAGCGGTCATCCACAATTTGGGCAGCCCCGAATCCCAGTCGCGGACGGCCTCCGCCGCCGAGAGCCCCCGGCATTTGCGCAGCAGACTCGAACGCAGATCGAAATCGACCGCACGCCGGTTGTCGGGATCGACGAGACTCAGGTCCCAGAGCTCCGTGCCCTGATAAAAATCGGGAACGCCCGGCGCGATCATCTTGATCAGCGTCTGCGCGAGCGAATTGATGCGGCCCGGCAGGATCAGCGGCCCGATGAAACTCTGGAGACTCGCGAGAAACGGCTCGGTCTCGAATACGCCCTCGACGAATCCGCGGATGTTCTCCTCGTAGCTGACGTTCGGCTCGTGCCATGAGGTGCGTATTTTTGCCTCGCGGCAGGCCTTCAGCATGTACTGCCAGCATCGCTCGTGATTGATGGGCCATGCACCGATCAGAGTTTGATACAACAGATACTCGGCGTGCCGGTCCGGCGTGCGATTTCTCCATGCGGGCGCGGTGAGTTGCGACCACTGGTGCAGCGCCTCGGACCATCGGTCCGGAATCTCGGAGAGCAGCGAAATTCTCGTGCGGACATCCTCGCTGCGCTTGTTGTCGTGGGTCGAGGTGGCCAGCATGTTGTTCGGCCAGCGCTCGCTCAAGTAATGGCAGAACTCGTGGAATTTCTCCGCCGAGATCCCGACGAGCGACGCCTGGGATCCCACCTCGTTGCAGGACACCAATCGGTCGAAGCAATAAAACGTGGTGTCCTCCACTCCCTTGGCCATCACCGCGGGCGACAACTGCTGCCACTGAGCGACGAACTGCTCCTCGTCCCGATCCAGTGTCGGCTTGGCGAACAGCGCCGACAGGAAATCGAACACGCCGCCGTCGATGTCCGGCGAGCCGATGCGTGCACTTTGCACGGCCTCGGCGAACACCTTGTCGTCGCCAGGATGGAGCGTCTCTGCGGTGCGGTACGTTCGATACACCGAGAGGGCGGTGGTGACCCTGGCGAGCGCCTCGCGCAGCTGCCGGGGACTCAAGTCCCGCGTTCTCCAATCGGCGCGCGCAATGCGCTCCGCGCTGTTCCCCAAGGCGTCGAAGGCGGCGGAGAAGGTCGACTCGACGATGGCCCGCTTCTTCTCGCGCACCAACGCGCCGAAGTTCACCGGATGACCCGTGAAATCCGAGTAGGTGGCCGTCAACGCGTCGATTCGCTGATCGTCCATCCAGAGCCGGTTGACCTTGGCGAGAAAATCGTAGCCCACCGTTCCATCGATCGGCCAGTCATCGACGAGCCGCTCGTCGTTCTCCAGGATCTTCTCCACGTACAGGTGGCCGCTCGGCAGGAGCCGGCGCAGGCGCTCGAAATACGTCCTGGGATCGCGCAGACCGTCCGGATGGTCTATGCGCAATCCATCGACCTCACCCTTCGAGATCATCGTCTCGATGCGCGCATGCGACGCCTCGAATACCTCGGGGATTTCCGTACGGATCCCGACCAGCGAGCCCACGTCGAAAAAGCGCCGGTAATTCGTCAGCTCGCCCGCGAGCTTCCAGCCGTGCAGGGTGAAGAATTGCCGCTCGATGATCCGGTCGAGGATGTCCGGATCGCGCCGGGCGCGCTCGATCGCCGGCTCGAGCCGCCCGTCGCGGTGTGCATCGGCGAGACGAGCCTCCGCCGCGGCGGCGGCGAGGCGGTACGCCGCGCGGTCGGCGTCGCCAATTTTGGTGAACCGCCGCAGTCGCTCGAGGTCTTCGAAACATCTGCCGGGGCGCTCGCCGCCTCCCGGATCGTCCGCCCCCAGAAGCACGCCCCACGAAGCGGGTCCGAGCGGCCAGGAATTATCGAAGTGTTTGAGCCGGGGCCGCCCGCCGCGCGACTCGAGCTCGAACTCGCCTTTTTCGAGCGACTCGCCGTATGCATGCGCCAGCGAGCAGATATTGATCCGAAAGGGCTGATGCGGCTCCTTGCGAATGTCGAAGAATTCCGCATGCTCGCTGAACGGGCCGTGCGCCAACACCTCGTCCCACCACGGATTCTGCTCCGCAGCCGCCATGTGGTTGGGGACGATGTCGAGCAAGATCTTGAGGCTTTGTGCGCGCGCGGCGCCGACGAAGCCGCTCCAGGCCTCCTCGCCGCCGAGATCCTCGCTGATGCGGGCGGGATCCGTGACGTCGTAGCCATGCATGCTGCCGGGCATCGCCTGAAGACAGGGGGACAGGTACACGTGGCTCATGCCGAGATCGGCCAGATAGGGAAGCATCCGCGCGGCATCCTCGAGCGTGAATCCGGCGTGCAGCTGCAGGCGGTAGCTGCCGACCCAGTCATCGCTCATGGGTCAGCACGACGAAGGAGCGCGGCGCGAGGTCCACGAGACGGTTGCGCTTCACCGACTCCTGTTCCACGGCGAGGTCGGGGCGGGCCGTGTCGAAGGCGATCTTCCAGCCGGCGTGGTACAGCTCATACGAGATGCGGAACGGCACCGGCTCGTGGTGCGCGTTCAGCAGCAGGAGAAAGTCCGAGTCCTCGGCGCACTCTCCCGCGCTGTCGCGGATTTCCGGCGCGGCCCCGTTCAGGAACATCCCGATCGTGCGCATCCACCCGCCGTTCTCCCAGTCCTTGCTGTTCATGCGCTTTCCGTCGGCGCGGAACCAGACGATGTTCTTGTCCGGATGCGTCGCGTCCGGATCATGATCGTAGAACGCATAGCGGTGGAAATTCGGGTGTTTCTTTCGATACTGCACGACGCGGCGGGCGAACTCGAGAAAATTCTTGCGCCGCTCGTCGAGCTCCCAGTGATACCAGGACAGCTCCGAATCCTGGCAATAGGCATTGTTGTTGCCCCGCTGCGTGCGGCTCAGCTCGTCGCCGCCCGAGATCATCGGCGAGCCCTGCGCGAAAATCAGGGCGCACCAGAGGTTGCGCTTCTGCCGCTCGCGCAGCGCGACGATGGCGGAGTCGTCCGTGGGACCCTCCGCTCCGCAATTCCAGGTGTGATTGTCGTCGGCTCCGTCCCGGTTGTCCTCGCCGTTCGCCTCGTTGTGCTTCTGCTCGTAGCTGACGAGATCCTGCAGCGTGAACCCATCATGGGCGGTGACGAAGTTGACGCTCGCCGAGGGCGGCCGACGGGTGGTTTCATAGAGATCCGCGCTGCCCGCGAGTCGCGTCGCGATCTCGCCATGAAGGCCCATGTCGCCCTTCCAGAATTTGCGCACCGTGTCGCGGTACTTGCCGTTCCACTCCATCCAGCCCAGAGGAAAGTTGCCGACTTGATATCCGCCCTCGCCGAGGTCCCAGGGCTCGGCGATCAGCTTCGTGGGGGCGAGCGTGGGATCCTGGTAGATCGCGTCGAAGAACGCCCCGAGTTGGTCCACGTCCTTCAGCTCCCGGGCAAGCGCCGATGCAAGATCGAAACGGAATCCGTCCACGTGCATCTCGGTCACCCAGTAGCGAAGGCTGTCCATGAGCAGCTGTATCGAGTGCGGATGGACCATGTTGAGCGTGTTGCCGCAGCCGGTGAAGTCCATGTAGTAGCGCTGATCGTTCGGCAGGGTGCGGTAGTAGGCGAGATTGTCGATGCCACGATAGGACAGAGTCGGGCCGGCGTGATTGCCCTCCGCGGTGTGGTTGTAGACCACGTCCAGGATCACTTCGATGCCCGAGTTGTGCAGCTCCTTGACCATTTGCTTGAACTCGCGGACCGCATCGCTCGGCCGGCCGGAATTCGCGGCATAGGTGGGCTCGGGCGCGAAGAACCCCAGCGTGTTGTAGCCCCAATAATTGCGCAGGCCTTTTTCGGTCAGATGGCGGTCGTCGAGAAAGTAATGCACCGGCATGAGCTCGATGGCGGTGACGCCGAGCGAATGCAGGTGCGCGACGACCGGCTCGCAGGCGATTCCGGCGTAGGTGCCGCGCAGCTTTTCCGGCACGTCGGGATGCATCATGGTCATGCCGCGCACGTGCGCCTCGTAGATGATGGTCTCGTGGGACGGATAGCGCGGGCGACGCTCCCCGCTCCAATCGAACGCGGGATCGATCACCGCGCCCAGCGGGGCGAACGGCGCGCTGTCGCGCTCGTCGAACACGAGATCTGCATCCGGATCCCCCACCTGGTAGCCGAACAGCTCATCCGCCCATTTGAGCTCCCGGCCGATCGCCTTGGCGTAGGGGTCGAGCAGCAGCTTGTTGGGATTGAAGCGAAGTCCCGTGTGCGGATCGTACGGGCCGTACACCCGGTAGCCGTAGAGCTGGTCCGGTCCGATGTCGGGGAGATAAAGGTGCCACGCGCCGCTGGTGCGCTCGCGGATGCGAATGCGGGTCTCGTTTTCGCCCGAGCGGTCGAACAGGCACAGCTCCACCGATTCGGACCCTTCTGAAAACAGCGAGAAATTCACACCCTTGCCGTCCCAGGTGGCGCCTCTTGGAAACGGCAATCCGGGGGATTGGTGCGATCTCTCGCGTTGCGATGCGGAGGGCGGAGTCACTGGCGCGGACTTTCCGGCGTGCCGCGCGCCGCCGAGATTTGCTCATTCATGGACTGGACATCCTTTGGGACAACGAATGTTGGCGTCGCTCCCGAGCATTGGCTGTCGGCTTGCCCCCCCAGGGTTTGTAGGACAAGCGAACGTGGCCGAGCTTGCATCGACCCGTCCGGCTTAGAGGTTCCCGCCGTCATCCCGGCCAAAGCCAGTTGCGGATTTCCGGCATGTCCTCCCCGTAGCGGTTGATGTATTGACGGTGCTCGATCAGCTTGTCGTTCAGCTGTTGCTTCAGGTAAGCCCCCTCGCTGCCGACCTGGGGCAGGCGGTCGATCGCGTCGATGACCAGGTGGAAACGGTCGAGGTCGTTGAGCACCGTCATGTCGAACGCCGTGGTGATGGTGCCCTCCTCCTTGTAACCGCGCACGTGCAGATTGTCGTGATTGTGCCGTCGATAGGTGAGCCGATGGATGAGCCAGGGGTAGGCATGGAATGCGAAAATGACGGGCTTGTCCCGGGTGAACAGCGAGTCGAAATCGTAATCGGTCATGCCATGCGGATGTTCCGACACCGGTTGCAGCTTCATGAGATCCACCACATTGACGACGCGGACCTTGAGCTTCGGCAGATGCTCCCGCAGGATCGAGACCGCGGCGAGGGTCTCGAGCGTCGGCACGTCGCCGGCGCAAGCCATCACGATATCGGGCTCGTCCTGCTGGTCGTTGCTCGCCCATTGCCAGATGCCGGCGCCCTCGGTGCAATGCCTGCGCGCCGCCTCGATCGACAGCCACTGCGGCGCCGGATGCTTGCCCGCCACCACCACATTGACGTAGTGGCGGCTTCGCAGGCAGTGATCCATCACCGACAAGAGACAGTTCGAGTCGGGAGGCAGGTAGACGCGGACGACTTCCGCATTCTTGTTGATCACATGGTCGATGAATCCCGGATCCTGGTGCGTGAAACCGTTGTGGTCCTGACGCCAGACATGGGAGCTCAGCAGGTAGTTGAGCGATGCGATCTTGCGGCGCCAGGGGAGCGAAGCGGTCACCTTCAGCCACTTGGCATGCTGATTGAACATCGAATCGATGATGTGAATGAACGCCTCGTAGCAATTGAACAGGCCGTGCCGCCCGGTGAGCAGATAGCCTTCGAGCCATCCCTCGCACTGATGCTCGCTCAGCATCTCCATCACCCGCCCGTCAGGCGCGAGGAACTCGTCGTCCGGGATCGTTGCCGCCTCCCATTGCCGGCGGGTCGTCTCGAAGACCGCCTCCAGACCGTTCGACAGGGTCTCGTCCGGGCCGAAAATCCTGAAGTTTCTCTGCGGCGCATTCTTGGCAACCACGTCGCGCAGATACCGGCCGAGCACGTGGGTGGCTCCGATGCCGCCGATGCCGGGCTTCGCGACATCGACCCCGTATTCCGCGAAATCCGGCAGCTTGAGATCGCGAAGCTTAAGGCCGCCGTTCGCCGCCGGATTGGCGCCCATGCGCCGCTCTCCTTTAGGCGCCAGCGCCTTGAGCTCGGGCTTCAGTCTGCCTGCATCATCGAACAGCTCTTGCGGGCGGTAGCTCCTGAGCCAGCCCTCCAGAAGCTCCAGGTGCGCGGGATTGGTGGCGGGGTCGGTGATCGGAACCTGATGGGACCTGAACGACCCCTCGACGCGCTTTCCATCGACCTCCTTGGGCCCCGTCCACCCCTTCGGTGAGACGAGCACGATCATCGGCCAGCGCGGACGCTCGGTATTGCCGCCGGATCTCGCGGCGTGCTGGATGACGCGGATCTCTTCGACCGCGCGGTCCAAGGCCGCCGCCATGGCCTGGTGCATCGGCATGGGGTCGTGCCCTTCGACGATGTACGGAGTCCAGCCGTAGCCGCGCAACAGCTGGTCCAATTCGGTGCGGGAGATTCGCGCGAGCAGCGTGGGATTGGCGATCTTGTATCCGTTGAGGTGCAAAATCGGCAGCACCGCGCCATCGGTCGCAGCATTCAGAAACTTGTTGGAATGCCAGGCCGTCGCCAGCGGGCCGGTCTCGGCCTCGCCGTCGCCCACGACGCAGGCCACCGTGAGGGACGGGTTGTCGAACACCGCGCCGAATGCGTGGCTCAGTGAATACCCGAGCTCGCCGCCCTCGTGGATCGAGCCGGGACATTCCGCCGAGGCGTGGCTCGGCACACCGCCGGGAAACGAGAACTGCGTGAACAATCGCTTGAGCCCCTCCTCATCCTCGCTGATGTTGGCATAGACCTCGCTGTAGGTCCCTTCCAGATAAGTACCGCTGAGGACCGCGGGCCCCCCATGGCCGGGACCCGAGATATAGATCATGTCCAGGTCGTACTTGTTGATGACGCGATTGAGATGTGTGTAGATGAAATTCTGGCCCGGTGTCGTGCCCCAGTGCCCGAGCAGCATGCGTTTGATGTGCTCCGGTGCCAGCGGCTCGCGCAGCAACGGGTTGTCGCACAGATAAATCTGTCCGACCGAGAGATAATTGGCCGCGCGCCAATAGGCATCCATCCTCTGGAAAAGATCCGTATCGGCCGGTGTCCCGGCGGCTTCCCGCGTTCCGGCGGCTTCTGGCGTCATGTAGCTTCTCCTGCTGATCGATCGTCGAGCACCTGCATGGCGAGCTGCGCGATCACCGACTCCTCGTCGGTGCGGATGACCCGAACCGTGACTGCGCAAGCACCCTCGCTCGAAATCACGTCGGCATTGCGGGCGTTGCTCGGTGCGCACAGAGCGATGTTGAGGAAGCCGAGGCCTTCGCAAATGCGGGCACGAATCTCAGGCGAGTTCTCGCCGATGCCGCCCGCGAACACCAGCGTATCGACGCCGCCGAGCGCGCCCGCAAACGAGGCGATGGCTTTCTTCGCGAGATAGCAGAACAGTTCGATCGCCTCCGCCGCGCGCACATCATCGGCTTCGCACTTCAAGAGATCGCGGACGTCGGCGCTCGAATCGGAGACGCCCTTCAACCCGGCCTCGTGATTGAGCATGCGCCTGAACTTGGGCGCATCCATCCTCTCGCTCTCTGCGAGGTAAATCAAAACTCCCGGGTCCAGATCGCCGGAGCGGGTGCCCATCATCAACCCGCCGGTGGGGGTGAAGCCCATGGTGGTGTCGATGCTGCGTCCGTCACGCACGGCGGCGAGGCTCGCACCGCTACCGAGATGCGCGAGGATAACCCGGCCGTGCGCGGCACGAGCATCACCCAACCGCGCGAGTTCCTGCAGAAGGTAGGTGTACGACAGGCCATGGAACCCATATCGCCGAATGCCCAGAGATTCATACCGCCGCGGAATCGGCAGCTGCGTCGCGCGCCGCGGCATGTCGCGGTGAAACGCGGTGTCGAAACACAGCACCTGAGGAAGATCGGGGAGCCTCGCGCCGATGGCCTCGACCAGCTGGATTTCCTGCGGCAGGTGTTCGGGATCGAGCGCCCCGATCCGCTTGAGGTCGCTGAGCAGCTCGCGGGTCGCCCGTTGCGGCGCGGTGTGGCTCATCCCATGGACCACGCGATGTCCGACGGCCTCGACCTCGCCGAACCAGGGCTGGGATTCGAGCCATTTCAACAACTCCGCGACAGCGGAAGGGAAACTCGTCCCATCCACCGCGACGGGCGCTTGCGGCACGGGCGCCGCCGCATCGACCACGCTGAGCTCCGCGTCTCGATGACCGATGCGCTCGATTTTCCCACCGCGCACGCGGACCGGCGGCGAGCCGGCCTCGAAAAGCGCGAACCGAATACTCGAGGAGCCGGCGTTGAGCGCCAATACGGACATGCCGTGAGTCTGCCACAGGCAGTGTGACATTGGATTATCCAGCGACGCCTGCTCCGATTGCGGCTTGCCAAGCGGGCGACGCGGCTCTTACCCTATGCCGCCGACCAATCATGGTAAATCTTTCAATTACGACGCTCGCCCTCCCTCCCGCATGACCTCAACCGAGGCTTTCTTGGTATCGGTGAGCACCATCTCGGTCGCCGAGATCGGCGATCGCACCCAGCTACTTTCGTTGGTTCTGTCCGCTCGCTATCGCCGGCCACTGCCGATCATCGCGGGGATTTTGTGTGCGACTCTCGCCAACCATGCCGCCGCCGGACTGATCGGCAACTTGTTCGGGGAGCTTCTGCGCCCGCGCACTCTGCAGATCGCCGTCGGCGTCAGCATGATCGGCATGGCGCTTTGGACCTTGAAGCCCGACACACTCGATGAGCGCGCCGTCGGGGCGAGCGCCGCGAGCGCCTTCGTCGCCACGCTCACCAGCTTTTTCGTCGCCGAGATCGGCGACAAGACCCAGATCGCCACCGTCGCGCTCGCTGCCGCCTATCCGAGCCTGCTGGCCGTGGTTGCCGGCACCACCCTCGGAATGCTGATGGCCAACGCGCCGGTCGTGTTCTTGGGCAGGGCGTTCGCGGATCGGCTGCCTGTGAAGGCGATCCACTACGCCGCATCGCTCCTGTTCATGGTGCTTGGCGTGGTATTCCTTGCCCGCGTGCTCCGCCCCTGATGCGTCTCTGAGTTGCAGCTGCCGTGCGCGCCTTGATCCGTCGAGCCGCAGCCGTCTCGCTCGCCGCACTGGCGATCGAAGCCGCCTCTGCGGCGTCCGCCGATGAGCCGTCGGAGGCCTTCGCCGTCCACGGCCAATTCACGTACACGGAGCAGGACACTGACGGATTCGACGCACCGTATCGGGGCAGAAACAGCCTCACTCCCCATACCGGCGCGGAGACGGTCGACGCCACGCTGTTCATCGGCGCACGCCTCTGGTCCGGGTCGGAAATCTGGGTGAGCCCCGAGATCGATCAGGGATTCGGCTTGGACGATACGCTGGGAGTCGCGGGCTTCCCGAGCGGCGAGGCATACAAGGTGGGGAAGAACCAGCCCTACATCAGGCTGCAAAGGCTCTTTCTACGCCAGACAGTCGATCTCGATGGCCGCCGCGAACCGGTGGATTCCGCGCAGCTTCAGCTGGGCGGTGCTCACAGTCCGGATCGGCTGGTGCTGAACGCGGGCAAGCTCAGCGTCGTCGACATCTTCGACAACAACCAGTATGCGCACGATCCGAAGAACGATTTTCTGAACTGGGCCGCGATCGATGCGGGCACTTTCGACTATGCGGCTGACTCCTGGGGCTATTCGGTGGGAGCGGCGCTCGAATGGTACCGCGGACCCTGGGCGCTGCGATTCGGCCTGTTCGATCTATCGGACGTGCCGAACAGTCCGGATCTCGAGCCCGCGTTCCATGAATTCCAATACGATGTCGAGATCGAGCGAAGCTATGCATTGGGCGGCCGTCCGGGAAAACTTCGCGTGGGCGCCTTCGACAGCCGCGGACGCATGGGATTGCTCGATGAGGCGGTGGCGCTGGCGCTGATCACCGATTCGCCCGCGGACGCGGCTTCCGTGCGCAGTTACCGCAGCCGGCTGGGGGCCTACCTCGATCTGGAACAGGAGCTTTGCGACGGGCTGGGCTTGTTCGCGCGGGCGGGCAAGGATCAGGGAAACGTCGAGCCCTACGAATTCACCGACATCGATCGAACCGTCAGCGCCGGCCTGTCCCTGCAGGGGACGAGATGGAGCCGCCGCGGCGACACGGTCGGATTCGCAGCGATTCTCAATGGCATCTCCGCCGACCGGGAGCGCTATTTGAATGCCGGCGGCCTCGGCGTTCTCATCGGTGACGGCAAGCTTCCGAATGCCGGCCCGGAGAAGATCATCGAGAGCTACTACGCGTTGTCGGTGCTTCGATATGCGCACTTGAGCTTGGACTACCAATTCGTCACGAACCCCGGCTATAACCGCGACCGGGGCCCGGTGTCGATCTTTGCGGTGCGGGTGCACGCGCAGTTTTGATCGAGGCAACGCGCGGACCCGGCGCGAATGGCGCTTGCCGCTGTGAAGCGCGCTCAGTACCATCCGGCGAGGGCGCAGGGAACGAACAAGGAGAGAGCCGTGAGTCTAGCTTCGGAATTCAAAGAATTCGCCATGAAGGGGAATGTGGTCGACCTGGCGGTCGGCGTGATCATCGGAGCCGCCTTCGGAAAGATCGTTTCGTCATTGGTGGGCGACATCTTCATGCCCGTGCTCGGCAAGGTGATCGGCGGCATCAACTTCTCCGACCTCGCCGTCGGCCTCGGCAAGGATCCCACCGGCAAGGACGTTCTGATCAAGTACGGAGCGTTCATTCAGACGATTTTCGATTTCGCCATCATTGCATTCGTCTTGTTCATGACCATCAAGTTCATCAACCGGCTCAAGAAGCCGCATCCGGCGGATGCACCCCCGCCCGCGCCTCCGCCGAAATCCGAAGTATTGCTCGAAGAAATCCGCGACCTGCTCGCCAAGCGCGTGTAGCGAACCGCCGCAGCTAACGGCGCAGCGCCAGGAACCAGGCGCCGACGATGACGGCGAGCGCCGCCGCCCCCGCGACCCATTGCGGGCGGCGGCTGCGGGTCTGCGGGAGCCCCAGGCGCGCGTAGATCCAGCCGAGCGCAGTGCCCATCGCGAAGCCGAGCGCGTGACCGAGCACATCCACGCGTTCTCCCCCGGCGCCCAGCATCGTCAGCAGGAACAATCCGCCGAATAAGGGAGCCCAGCGATATCTGAATTGCTCGCGCAGACTGAGCCTCAACCGCCAGGAGAACCCCGACAGGAGCCCCAAAGCGGCAAACACCGCGGTTGACGCACCCGCGGCCCGGTGTTCCGGCGGAGATATCAGCATGTCCAGGTAATCGGCCACGGCGCCCGCCGCGAGGATGCTGGACCAGGCGATCCCGGGACCGAACGCGCCGCCGGCCAGTGTGCCGAACACGGCGCCGAACAATAGATTACCGAGCAAGTGCGCCTGGTCGAGGTGCAGCGTGAGCGCCGTGACCGCGCGCCACCATTCGCCCGCTCCTCCCACCCGGGCATCCAGGGACCCGGCCGCCAACCAATCCTCACCGAACGCCTGAATGCCCGTGCAGTACGCGGTGGTCAACAGCACGACCACGAATGCCCCGCTGCCGAAGCCGGCTCCCGAGAATGGCACGATGGCGGGCGGGCGGGGACGCGGCGTCCGGCGCTCGGCTGCATAACGTGCGAGCTCGTCGCGGGCAGAGGCCGCCGAGTCGGGCGCGCACACGAGCGACCAGTGCGGGCCCGAGGGCATCAGATCAAAGGCAATGCTTTTCGCCTCGAGCACCAGGGCGGCCTCGGCGCATGCGGCGCGAGACCCTTCGAAGACCACCTCGGGAGCGCCGCTGTCGATGTCAGGTACTGCTTGCCTGCTGCGCAAGCATGCGATAGATCCTGAGCACCTTGGGCACGTAAGCCATGGTCTCCGTGAACGGCGGAATCTGGCCGCCGTTTCGGTCGACGGCGTCCTCGCCGGCATTGTAGGCCGCGAGCGCGAGGCGGATGTCGTGCCCGAATCTATCCATCAGGAACTTGAGGTAACGGGCGCCGGCGTGCACGTTCTCCCGCGGATCGTAGGGGTTCGACACCCCGAAACGGCTTGCCGTCGCGGGCATCAGCTGCATCAGGCCGACCGCACCCCGCTTGGAGACCGCGCGGGAATTGAATCCGGATTCCACCACGATGACCGCGCGCAAGAGGTTCGCCTCCACCGAGTTGGAGGACGCGGCCTTCTCGATGATGGCATCGTATTGGGTGGCTCGAGCCAGGAGCGAGGGATCGTATCGATCCCCGCTTTGCGTCATGTCCTGCGGCGACATCACCAGGAGGCGGTAGCGGTTGTCGTCCGGCACGTCGGTGAAATGCCGCACCCCGTCCGCATCGAGGTACGTATAGATCTTCGGATGCCCCTGCGCCGATGTGGCGCCGAGCACGGCTGCGAAGAATACGATGGACTTCAATGACATCGGAGTTCCGGCTTTTGTCATCGAAGGCTAGCCTGAAGCGCGGTGTGCCGATGGGATCTGCATCAAGGATCGGACAGATCGGGTTAACATATTCGCGCTAAAGCTTGTGCCGAGACGGCCGATCCATTGCAGTCAAACCAACGCCTCCCAGAGAGTTCGTGCCCGACACCACCGATTGGAAACAGAAATATCGCGACTCCATTCGCGAGATGGAGGCGGGCGAACGTAGCTGGCGGCAGGTGGAGCAAGCCTTGCGCCGGCTGGTCGGCCGTCTCTGCGCGGCCGGCATGGGCCTCAATCCGCACTTGGACTTGGAGCTCCAATCGCTTGCCGCCGCCAATCGCCGCAGCGCGCCGGCCGACGAGCTCGAGATTCTCGCCGGCACGCTCACCACCACTATCGTCGCAGTCGATGCGGTAGCGCCGCTGGGGGTGGGGATCCCGGCGCCCGCCCCGCCCCGCTGGGAGTCGACTTGCGCCGCCGTGCTCGGCATATTGAAAAGCCTGAAGGACGCGGGGGCCGGGGAGCAGCCGCTCGAGCAGCTCATGGATCAGTTGTCCGGCGCAACGACCGACGCGATGCTCGCCGACATCGTGAACGGAGCTGCGGACCTGATTCGCGCGCATTACGAGGCCAATGCGCGCGAGCGGCTCAAGTCCGCGAGCTTCTTGGCCGACGTGACGGCCCGTCTCGGCGAGATGACTCTCTACCTGACCGAGACCGGACTGGCGAGCCGTGCCTCGTTCGATGACACCGTCAGCCTCGACAGCGGCGTGATGTCAAACGTCCGCGAGCTCTCCGCGGCGGTGACTGCCGCCACGGAACTGGCTGCGCTTCAGTCGCTGGTGACCGCTCGCCTGGAAAGCGTGACGCGGCAAATGTCGGATTTTCGTGAGCGCGAGGAGTCGCGCCGCAAGGAACAGGCAAGCCGCACCGCTCACATGCAAGAGCGGATCGCGGATCTGGAACGCGAGGCCGAGGATTTGTATCGCAAGCTCGACCACGAGAAGCACGGAGCGCGGGTGGATGCGTTGACCCGGCTCGCCAATCGCAGATGCTTCGATGAACGGATTGCCCGGGAGATCGGAGCGCATAGGCGCGCCGATGCGCCGCTGGTGATGCTGCTCTGGGATATCGACGATTTCAAATCGATCAACGACCGGTTCGGTCACCGCGCCGGCGACCGGGTGCTCCAAACCGTCGCCAATTGCTTCGTCTCGGGGCTGCGCGCCGAGGATTTCGTCGCCCGCATCGGCGGCGAGGAGTTCGTGATCTTGACGGCGGGCCTCACGGCCGCCGCAGCGCTCGCCATCGCGAACGAGCTGCGCAGCGCCGTGCAGGCGTTGCGCTTTCACTTTCGCGGCACGCCGGTCCGCGTGACGGTCTCCTGCGGCATCACGCAGCTGCAGGCCGGGGATACGCCAGGATCGGCATTCGATCGCGCGGACGCTGCACTTTACCGCGCCAAGCGGGAAGGCAAGAATCTTTGTATCGCGGCGTGAGCGGGCCGGCAGGCGGTCGGGCGATCCCGAGATAACGCAGATTTAACCCATGGTTTGACGTATCCGCACGGATTTTCCGGCGGCCTGCCGGATAGAATTCCGACTCCATAGTCGTGCCCTGCATCTACGCCAGGCGATCGGCCTAGATTGCCAACCGCGGAATGCCGCAGCGCAGCATCATAAGGCGTACAGATTTCATGAGCACACCGGACCCCACGCTGTCGCAACCGTTGACGGAGCCCTCCCTCGGCGGTTCCGTCGGTTACGCCGAGGCGGCGGCCAAGACGCGCAGCGTGGCCGGCGCACGCAGTTGGCTGCTCACGGCTTTTCTGTTCCTGATGCCGGTGGTGGCGTACTGGCCGACCACCTTCCACGACTTCGGACTGCGGGATGACTACTCGAACCTGCGCGAAGCGCATGAGGAACCGGGAAAGATCCTGCAGTTTTGCGCCTCGCATGCACGCCCTATTTACGGGCTGTTGCTGCAATCGACCTATGGGCAAACTTCCACGGTCGATAATTTGCGCTGGATGCGTCTGGCCGCATCGCTCATTTTGGGCGCCATTTCCTGGGTGATGTTTCGCGGCCTGCGCTCGCTCGGCTGGTCGTTCGACGCAAGCCTTGGCGTCGCGCTGATGCTCGGCCTGTTGCCTGCCTCGCAGGTCATCGCGGCTTGGGCCGTGGGATGGCCCTATGCGGCGACCGCCCTGCTCGCGCTCGGCGCGTTCTTCGCCGTGGAGAATGCGCTCACCATCGCCCCGGGCGCCGTCACCTGGCAACTGCAAGGGCGGCTTCTCGCCCAGTGGCTCGTCGGCCTCGGGCTCATGGTGGCCGGCGCGCTCATCTATCAGCCGAGCGCCCTGTTCTACGTGGTCCCGCTCGCCGGCGCCCTGATCGCACAGCCCCGGCGCGGAATGCAGCGAACTGCGAGATGGGCGGGTGCGCATCTGTCCTTCGTCACGGCCGCTCTCGGTCTGGCCTATTGCATCATGACGGCGCTTTACTCGTCGGGTGTTTTCGTCAAGTCCGGACGGGTCGCGTTCGAGCACCATTGGGGCGAAAAGGCGGTCTGGTTGCTCGGCGAGGCGCTGCCCAATGCCCTCGGCATGCTGGTATTGAATGACAACAACCATCACGACCGCTGGCTTTACCTCGGCTGTGCCGGTTTGACGGCCGGGCTTCTGCTCGCCGGCGCGTGGCTGGAATGGAGGCGACACGGACGCCAGCGCGGCGTGGTCTGGCTCTCGGCGCTGATCGTGCTGCCGCTCGTCGCCTTCGGCATCAGCCTGGTCGCGTCCGAACGATATGCCACTTACCGTACCCTGCTCGCGATGAGTGCGGTGCTCGTGTGCTTCCTCGCAGCTGCTCTTGCATCGTTGACCGAACGCTGGGGCGTTTCCAATCGGCGGCTTCTGGCCTCGGTCCTTTTATCGGTGGCATTTCTGACCGCCCGGCACCACGCCTATGCGCTGATCGCCGTCCCGCAGGGTAATGAGTGGCAGCTCATCCTCGACGGCGCCAAGCAAGTCCGATTGAGCGTGAACTCGCGCCCGCGCATCTTTGCGATCGCCTCGAGCCCGGCGGACATCTCGACCTCGACCATTTATCACGACGAATTCGGGTCGCTGTCGTCCAACTCGGAATGGGTTCCCAAAGAGATGTTCAAGCGCGCCATGCACGACCTGCATCCCGACATCGCGAACCTCAATTCACGTTACGTGTTCGCGACCGGCCCGACGCTTCCGGCGGATCAGCAATTCGACGTGATCATCGATATGCGCCGGCTGCGGCAGTTCTACACCGACAATTGATCCGCGCTCAAAGGCCGAGGAAGTCGCTCAGGCGCTTGTACAGGATGGCTGCCTTGACCCCCGCCGGCCAGAGCGGATGAAACGCGATGGTCTTCATGTCCGTCACCGGCATGTCGAACGGAACATCGGGTCGGGTGATCCGCCGCGCGAGCTGCGCGCCCATCGCGGTTGCCATCGCCACGCCGCGGCCATTGTAGCCCAGCGACACCAGCACTCCCGGCGCCGGCTCATGGACGTGCGGATAATGATCGCGCGTCATGGCCAGCCGACCTCCCCACGCGTGCGTCCACCTCACCCCCCCGAGAATCGGCCAGAGCTTGCTTGCGTAGGCCACAAGATGCGGGATGGCGCTGATGGAATGGATCTCGCGCATCGGTCCACGGCCGCCGATGAGCAGTCGTCGGCCGGAATCGATCCGGTAATACACGGTGATCGCGCCGCTCTCGTAGAGAACCGAACGGCTCGGCATGATTGCGCGGGCCGCGGTCTCGGGAAGCTCAGCGGTGGCCGCGATGGCCCCGAACAGGGGCACTATCGTGCGCCGCAAGTCGGGCCACAGCCGGTCCGTGTAGCCGTTGGTGGCAAGCACCACATTCGCAGAGACCACGGAGCCGCGTTCAGCCTCGAGGCGCCAGGCGCCCGCCTCCCGCCGCAGGCTGGACGCTCGCGTCCCACCGTACACCACCGCTCCCGCTCGGATTGCCGCCTGCGCCAGCCCGCGGGCGAAGCTCAATGGATTGAGATCCCCGCCGCGCCGATCGAACATGGCACCGACATATCGGTCCGTGCCGGTCAATGCCGAAATGGCGCCGCCCTCGAGGTACTCCACGGGGGCACCGCGACGCGCGAGTTGATCGACGGTGGTGCGAATCGCGGCGGCATGCGCGGGTCGGACCGCCGCACGCAGGGTGCCGTTGCGCCGCGCCTCGCACGCAATGGAATGCCGCTGGACGAGATCGAATACCAGGGACGGTGCAGCGCCCGCGAGCGCATTCATGCGTCGCCCGAGATCCGGCCCGAAATCTCGCTCCACCGTGTCCGGGTCCAGTTTCAGGCCGGGGTTGACTTGGCCGCCGTTGCGCCCGGACGCACCGAATCCAGGATCTTCCGCCTCCACGAGCACCACCTTGGCGCCGGCCTCGGCGGCATGCAGAGCCGTGGAGAGTCCCGTGATCCCGCCGCCCACGATGGCGACATCGGCATGCACCGGTCCCTCGAGGGGCGGCGGCGGCGGAGAAGGCGCGGCGACATCACGGTACAGGATCGGCATATTTTTGGGGAGCTTGCCAGATCGCCGCGTGCGGCGCGCGACCGTCTTGATTCGGGTCTCGCCGGCGCCCATGATCGGGTGCTACGCAAACGGGATGGGACACAATGCAATACGAAGGTGTGGGCGGATTAATCGTTCTGGTCGCGGACGTGTGGGCAATCGTCAATATTTTTCAAAGCGGCGGCAGTACGGGAGACAAAGTGCTCTGGACGGTGCTGGTGCTCTTGCTGCCCATTCTGGGATTCATTCTGTGGTATTTCTTCGGACCGCGGACCGGCCGCGCGTGAACTACGACTACCGAAACCTACCTCAATTGACGCGCGCCTCGGCGACCGGCCGGCCCGGGCCGACCAGCATCGCGGCCTCGTAGTAGCTGTCGCGCAACGCGGAATCCACCGCGGTGAACAGCCGTTCGCGCGCGCTGTGGGACGCCGGTACCGGTGGGTTGGCCATCGTTTCCAGGTGGAACACCGTCGTGTCCAGAGCCTTCTGCAGATTCTGCGCGCGGTCCGCGGAGGCGGCGTCCGAAGTCCTTGCGGAAAGGACGCCGCGATCGAGGAGCCTCAGCTCTTGGGTAAGCGCGGTCAATTGACGGGTGCAGCGCTCCACCGCGGCGACTGCGCGGGGGCTTTCGAACCCCGCGAGCGCACGCACGTCTTCCCGCGCGCCTTTCAGAACCCGATCGAGCCGGTCGAGCCACTCAATCCACGATAGCGAACTGCGCATGCGTCTATTCCTGTGAAGGCGGGGTTTTCAGGATCGTCTCAACCGCGCATCGATAAGCGCTATTATTTTGGATGGTCAGAGTACCTTCGATCCGAAGGCATGGCCAGAGTCGCCGCGACCGAGCCGCGGTCGTTTAACAAGAATTTTTCGAATAAAATATTTTAACCTATTGAATACGCTATTTAAGTCGAAGGATAAAAATGCGACCCGGTCATGAGGGGCACCAGCTCCACGGTCTATCTTGGCTGCGCGCCAGCGTGCTCGGTGCAAACGACGGCATCGTGTCAACCTCCAGCCTGATCCTCGGTGTGGCGGCCGCGCATTCCAGTCATTCCAGCATCATTTTGAGCGGTATCGCGGGACTGGTCGCGGGCGGGATGTCGATGGCCATCGGCGAATACGTGTCCGTGCATTCCCAGGCCGACAGCGAAGCCGTGGCACTTGCACAGGAGCGCGAGGAGCTCAAGCACGATCCGGTCGGGGAACGGCGCGAGCTCACCGAGATCTACGTTCGTCGAGGACTCGAGTCGGCTCTCGCCCGGCAGGTGGCGGAGCAACTGATGGCGCACGACGCCCTCGCGGCCCACGCGCGCGATGAGCTTGGGTTCTCGGCACGCTCCGTCGCGCGGCCCCTGCAAGCCGCGGTCGCGTCCGCGGGTAGCTTCGCGACCGGTGCGGTCATTCCCCTGTTGGTCGCGTGGTTATCGAGCGAATCTTATGTGATTCCCCTCACCGTCGCGGCATCCCTGATCAGCCTCTTCGTCTTGGGCGCGATTTCCGCGAGGGCCGGCGGCGCGCACGTGCTGAGGGCGGCCTTGCGGGTGACATTGTGGAGCGCATTGGCGATGGCGGTCACCGCCGGAGTCGGCGCGCTCGTCGGAATCGCGTGACCGACCGGAAATAAAGGTTAGCTATGCCTGATAATGGATTGATTAATAGGAGAATTGTTCTGGCGTCTCGCCCGAACAAGGCTGCCACGATCGAATGCTTTCGGCTCGAGTCCCAACCCATCGAAGAGCTGCGCGAGGGCGAGCTGTTGCTGCGTACCGTTTGGCTTTCGCTCGATCCCTATATGCGGGGACGCATGAGCGACGCACCGTCCTATGCATCGCCGGTCGCGGTCGGCGAGGTGATGACCGCCGAAACCGTGGCGCGCGTCGAGCGATCGCGTCATCCCAGCTTCCGGGAAGGTGATTGGGTGTTGGCGCCGAGCGGATGGCAGGCGTATGCGGTGTCCCGAGGCCAAGGCATCGCCAAGCTGCCGCCGCAGATCGGTTCGCCCTCGCATGCGCTCGGCGTCCTCGGCATGCCGGGCTTCACCGCGTTCATCGGACTTCTGGACATCGGCAAACCGCGGCCGCGGGAGACCGTGGTGGTGGCGGCCGCCACGGGGGCCGTGGGCTCGATGGTGGGACAGATCGCGAAGCTCAAGGGCTGCCGTGTCGTCGGTATCGCCGGTGGCGCCGATAAGTGCGCCTGGGGCCTCGATGCACTGAAGTTCGATGCCTGCATCGATCACCATTCGCAGGACTTCGCAGTGAAGCTCGCGGCGGCATGTCCGAACGGCATCGATGTGTACTACGAGAACGTCGGCGGCAAGGTGTTCCGAGCCGTGATGCCGTTGCTCAACGCGCATGCGCGCATCCCCGTCTGCGGACTGATTTCCCAGTACAACGAAGCTCCGCCGCCGACGCCCGCGGAATCGGTGCCAGGCTTGATGCGGCAGGTTTTGGTCAAGCGGCTCGCCCTGCGCGGTTTCATCATCTCCGACGGATTCGAGCATCGCCGCCCCGACTTCTTGGACTCGATGAGCGGTTGGCTGCGCGAGGGCAAGATCAAGTACCGCGAAGATATCGTCGAAGGACTCGAGAACGCTCCGAGTGCCTTCTTGGGACTTTTGGCAGGCCGCAATTTCGGCAAGCTGGTGGTCCGAGTGAGCGCCGACGCGTGAGCCGCGGCTCCGACACGACGGCGCTGCTTCGCGTCGCGCAGATGCAGGAGGCCGACCGGCTCACGGAGGCCGCGGGAACCTCCGGCAGGGATCTCATGCAAAGCGCCGGCGCCGCGGTCGCCCGCGAGACGATGGCACGCTGGTCGGCCAGACCCGTCGCCGTGCTCTGCGGGCCCGGCAACAACGGCGGCGACGGTTTCGTCGCCGCAAGCGTGCTGACGTCCGCGGGTTGGCCGGTGCGGGTCGGGCTCATGGGACATGTCGGGGCGCTCCGCGGCGACGCCGCTTTCCACGCCGCGCGCTGGAAAGGGCCGGTGGAGCCGCTCGATTCGCGCGTTCTGGAGCGGGCCGAGCTGGTCGTGGACGCGATCTTCGGGGCCGGGCTCAGCCGGCCGTTGGAGGCCGACGTAGTGAGCGTGCTGCACACGGCCCGCGAACGTGGAATGGCCATGGTCGCCGTCGACGTGCCGAGCGGCGTGATGGGCGACACCGGTGAGTCGCTCGGCGCCGTGCAGGCGGCCCTCACCGTGACCTTCACCCGCAAGAAGCCCGGGCACCTTTTGCTGCCCGGGCGCGATCTATGCGGGGCGCTGGTCGTCGCGGACATCGGAACGCCGGCGAGCGTGCTGGAGCGCATCGGTGTCGACACCTGGGAGAACGACCCCGCCCGGTGGCGTCATCGACTGCCGCAGCTCGAGGCGGCGGGCAACAAGTACAGCCGGGGACATGCACTGCTGGCCGGCGGTTATCCCACCACCGGTGCCGCGCGCATGGCGGCGCGGGCGGCCGCGCGCGTGGGCGCGGGTCTCACCACCATCGCCGTTCCGGAACGCGGCCTCGACGTGTACGCATCGGCGCTGACCAGCATCATGGTCAGGCCGCTCGCCGGCGCTTCGGACCTCTCCCGTCTTCTGGAAGATCGGCGCTTCAGCGCGTGTTTGATCGGTCCGGGAGCGGGCGTCGGCGCAGAAACCCGCGAGTGCGCGCTCGCGATGCTCGGCAGCGGCCGCCCGGTGGTGCTGGACGCCGATGCGATCACTGTGTTCGGGCAGGATCCGAAGGCACTCTTTGCCGCGATCCGCGGCCCCTGCGTGCTCACGCCGCATGAGGGCGAGTTCGCGCGCCTGTTCGACGCATCCGCAGACAAGCTGACCCGGGCGCGGCGCGCCTCCCGCGAGAGCGGTGCGCTGATCGTGCTCAAAGGGGCCGACACGGTGATCGCCGCCCCCGACGGCAGGGCCGTCATCAACGCCAACGCGCCGCCCACCCTCGCGACCGGCGGGTCGGGCGACGTGCTGGGAGGCATGATCTTGGGACTATTGACTCAGGGAATGGACGCTTTCGACGCCGCCGCGGCGGCGGTATGGATGCATGGCGCCGCGGCACAGGACTTCGGGCCGGGTCTTCTGGCGGAGGATCTGCCGGACCTGCTGCCAGGCGTGATGCGTCGGCTCACGTGACCACCTGGTTCCCGCGCATCACCGCCCACTCGCTCGTGATCGTACTGAGCCTGCTCACCTACGTCCTCACCACGCGCGCGGAACACGAGCGGCGGCCGCCCGCGACCGCCATCGGGTGGGTGCTCGGAATGATCGCGCTGCCCTATGCAGCGCTTCCCATGTACTTGCTGTTTGGGCGGCGGAAGCTCCCGCGGCGGATTTTCCCGTGCCTGTCGGCGCCCTCCCCCGCCAAGCATTGGGCGGAGGGCCTCATCGAGAGCTTCGGCCTGCCGGGTGCCGCACCGTCGCAGGTGCGCATGCATCAGAATGGCGAAGAGGCGCGCAGCGCGTTGTTCGAGACGATGCGCCGCGCGAATCGCCGCCTCGACATTTGCACCTACATATTGGGCCGTGACGCGTTCGGCGAGGAAGTCACCCAACATCTCCTCGCCTGCGTCGAACGCGGCGTGCGGGTTCGCTTCTTGATCGACGGCGTCGGCGCCATCTGGCTGCCGCGATCCTGGTTCAAGCGGATGCGGGCAGCCGGGGCCGAGATCGCGGTGTTCTCGCCGCTCCTCGCGCGCAAGACCCAGGGCCCGCGCAACCTGCGCAACCACCGCAAATGGGTGATTGCCGACGGGGAGCTGATCTGGAGCGGAGGACGGAACCTTGCCGCGGAGTATTTCTGCGGCGCGCCCGGCGTCCCGGCGTGGGCCGACCTGTCGTTCGATCTCGAGGGCTCGGTCGCGGCGTCGGCCGCGAACCAGTTCGAGTCCGACTGGACCGCCGCGGGCGGAAGCCGGCGGCGCGCGCCGCCGTCACCCCGGGAGAGGATGCCGCCGGGCGCGCGCAATTTCTGCCGAGCGGACCCGACCAGACGGAAGACACCGTGCGCTCGCTCCTGATCGACGCCTGCTACCACGCGACCGAGCGCATGCTCGCGGTCACGCCTTACTTCGTGCCCGACGCGAGCCTGGAGACGGCGATACGGCTCGCCGCCCGCCGCGGGGTGAAGATCGATCTTTGCATTCCGGCCAAATCGAATCATCGGTTGGCGGACTTCGTGCGTAACCGCGCACTGCGCGCATTGTCGAGTGCCGGCGTGTCGATCCATCTGCTGCGTGACATGAATCACGCGAAGGCGGTGGTATTCGACCGCAGCCTCGCACTTTGCGGCTCGCCCAACCTGGACTCGCGCAGCCTTCTGCTGAACTATGAGTCGGCGGTCGTTTTCTACGACAAGACGCACATCGAGTGGCTCGCGACCTGGATTCACGATCTCATTCCCGATGCCCGCGTGTTCGATAATCGGCCACCGGGGCTGTGGCGGGATCTGGCTGAGGGACTGATGCTGACGGTTGCCTATCAGCTGTAGGAGGTTCCCTACATGGGATTATTCGATCCATCGCGCGTCCACGCATAGTATTCTGTCGCGTGCAGGACGAGCCGCAGGTGCCACGTGGAGTTCAAGGATTATTACAAGGTGATGGGCGTGGCGCGCGACGCCACCGAGGCGCAGATCAAGCAGGCGTATCGAAAGCTCGCAAGAAAATACCATCCCGATGTCAGCAAGGAGCCGGACGCTGAGGCCCGATTCAAGGAGGTGGGCGAAGCGTACGAGGTGCTCAAGAGCCCCGAGAGGCGCGCCGCCTACGACCGCCTCGGGTCGGGTCCACGCCCCGGCGAGGAGTTCCGCCCGCCCCCCGACTTTGGGTCCGGGTTCGAATTCTCGGGCGCCGGGCCGTCGGGCGGCGGCGCGGATTACAGCGATTTTTTCGAGTCGCTGTTCGGGCGGGCGGGGCCGGGCGCGGGCCGCGGCGGCCGCCATCATTTCGATACCGGCCGCGGCGAGGATCATCATGCGAAGATCATGCTCGACCTCGACGCGGCCCTCCACGGCGGCTCGCGCAGTTTCACGCTGCGCGTGCCCGAACTCGACGCTGAGGGTCGGCTGGCGATGCACGAGCGCGTGCTCAACGTGCAAATACCGAAGGGCATCCTTCCCGGGCAGACCATCCGGCTGGCAGGCCAGGGGTCCCGGGGGCACGAGGCGGCCGGACAGCCCGCCCCCACCGCAGGGGACCTGTACATCGAGGTCGAGTTTCAGCCCCATCCCAAGTATCGGATCGATGGCCGGGATCTCTACCTCGATCTGCCGGTGGCGCCGTGGGAGGCGGCCCTCGGCGCGAGCGTCAAGACGCCGACGCCCGGCGGCGTGGTCGACTTGAAAATCCCGGCCGGATCGCATGCCGGGACCAAGTTGCGCCTCAAGGGCCGCGGAATGCCCGCGTCGCCGGCGGGCGATTTTTACGTCGTGCTGCAAATCGCATTGCCACCCGCATCCGACGAGAAGGCCAAGGCGGCCTATCGCACCATGGCGGATGCGATGCCGTTCAATCCCCGTGCAAGTCTTGGAGTGTAGTCATCATGTCCTTGCCCGACGAGTCCTTTCTGATCGGTGAGATATTCGAGGAGGGCCCCGCGTTGAGCGTGAACGAATTGACGCGCATGTTCGCCGTGGAGGAGCGACGAATCGTCGAATGGGTGGAGGAAGGCGTCATCAGCGTGCTCGAGACGGATGCCGCCCAATGGCGGTTCTCAGGCGCGCAACTGCGGCGTGCACGCATCGCGCTGCGGCTCGAGCGCGATCTCGGCGTCAATGCAGCCGGCGTGGCGCTGGTGCTCGAATTGCTGGAGGAGCTGGAACAATTCCGTCGGGGGCGCAGGAGCGGCCGCTCGTGAGCGCGCCGCAATCGGATGCTTTCGTGTTCTTCGGCGCGACCGGCGACCTTGCGTTCAAGCAGGTATTCCCGGCGCTCAACGCGCTGGTGAACCGGGACGGCCTCGACATTCCGATCATCGGCATGGCGCGGGCGGGATGGGACCTGGAAAAGCTTCGCGCTCGCGCGCGGGAAAGTCTGGAGAAAGCAGGCAAGTTCTCCGCAAAGGAATTCGAGAAGCTGTCGGGGCAGCTGCGCTACGTCGACGGCGATTATGCGGATCCCGCGACGTTCCAAAAATTGCGCAAGGAGCTTGGTTCGGCGTCGCGCCCGATCCATTATCTCGCCATTCCGCCGAGCATGTTCTCGAGCGTCGTGCAGGGACTTGCGAAATCCGGCTGCGCGCAAAACGCGCGGGTCATCGTCGAAAAGCCCTTCGGCCGGGATCTCTCCACGGCCCAAGCGCTCGACAAGACCCTCCACGAGGTGTTTCCGGAGGAGTCGATTTTCCGCATCGACCACTACCTCGGCAAGGAGGCGGTGCAGAACCTGCTTTTCTTTCGTTTTGCGAACACCTTCCTCGAGCCCATCTGGAATCGGCACTACGTCAAGGACGTGCAGATCACCATGGCCGAGTCATTCGGAGTCGAGGGTCGGGGCGCGTTCTATGAGGAGACGGGTGCGGTGCGCGACGTCGTCCAGAATCATCTGCTGCAGGTGATCTCGCTGCTCGCCATGGATCCACCGCCGGGCGGCAAGGAAGCCGGGGCGCACCAGGCCGAGAAGCTGCGGCTGTTTCGCGCCATGCGCCCGCTCGATCCGGACCAGGTGGTGCGCGGCCAGTTTCGCGGCTACCGCGACGAGAAAGGCGTGAAGCCCGACTCGCAGGTGGAAACCTTCGTGGCGCTCAAGCTTCGCATCGACACCTGGCGGTGGGCGGACGTGCCGTTTTACGTCCGTACCGGCAAGTGCCTGCCGATCACCGCCACGCAGGTCGTCGTCACGTTGAAGAAACCTCCTCTTCCGCTTTTCGAGGCGGGCGGCGCGATGCCCCGGAATTATTTCCGCCTGCGGCTGAGCCCCGAAGTGGTGATCAGCGCCGGCGCGCTGGTGAAGCGCAGCGGCGAGGAGATGCATGGGGAGCCGGTCGAGCTGATCGCGCGCCATCATACCCAGAGCGACAAGTCTCCTTACGAGCGCCTGCTCGGGGATGCGGTGCACGGCGATACCTCGCTCTTCACCCAGGACGACTGCGTCGAGGCGGCGTGGCGGGTCGTGGATCCCGTGCTGCACCGCCCGCTTCCGGTGGTGCATTACGATCCGGGCACCTGGGGTCCGGCCGAAGCGGACAAGGTCATCGAGGACGGCGACAGCTGGCACAATCCGACGGCCGAGACCTCCGCGCCGTGCTGACGGGAGACGGCACGGGTGAGACCGTATTTCTGCTGGATGTGGACAATACGCTGCTCGACAACGACGGCTTCGGGTCCGAGCTGGGCGCGCGCCTCGAAGGATGGTTCGGCGTGGAGCATCGAAAGCGCTACTGGCAGATCTTCGAGGAGCTGCGCGCGAAGTTCGGCGTCGCGGACTACCTGGGAAGCCTGCAGGCGTTCCGCGACGGGGTGGATGACGACCCGAGGCTCCTGCAGATGTCGCAATTCCTGCTCGAGTTTCCCTTCCCGAATCTGCTCTTCCCCGGGGCGCTGTCGGCCATCGCGCATCTTCGCACCATGGGGCGCACGGTGATTCTGTCGGATGGCGACGTGGTGTTCCAGCCGCGGAAGATTCAGTATTCGGGCATCTGGGACGCGGTGCAGGGCGCGGTTCTCATTTACCTGCACAAGGAAAAAGTGATGGATCATGTGCAGAAACGCTATCCGGCCCCGCATTACGTGGTGGTGGACGACAAGCCGAATTTGCTCGCCGCGATGAAGCTCGTCATGCAGGACAAATTGACCACCGTATTCGTCCGCCAGGGGCACTACGCCCTGGCCGCGGGGTCCAACTCCGTGTTCCCACCGCCCGATCGCGTGATCGAGCGCATCGGCGATCTCACGGCTCTCAACTCATCGGACTTCAAGGTGCGACCATGACCACGACACAAGACCTGCACAAACTCGGACAGAGTCTCTGGCTCGACAACATCACGCGCGGGATTTTGGACGACGGCACCCTCAAGCGCTACATCGACGAGCTGTCGGTCACCGGCCTGACATCGAACCCGACCATCTTCGACGAAGCGATCGGCAGCTCCGCCCTGTATGACGAAAGCATCCAGCAAAAGGCGCGAAACGGCCTGTCCGGCGAAACACTGTTCGTCGAGCTGGCGCTCGAGGATCTGCGCCGTGCCGCCGACCTGTTTCGGCCCGAGTTCGACCGCACGCGCGGAACGGACGGCTGGGTGTCGATGGAGGTGTCTCCGCTCATCGCCGAAGACACCCGGGCCACCATCGAGGCGGCCAAGCGGATCCACAAGCTCGCCGACCGTCCGAACCTCTACGTCAAGATCCCGGGCACCCGCGAGGGCGTCCCCGCAATCGAGGAAGCCATCTTCGCCGGCGTACCGGTCAACGTCACGTTGCTTTTCTCCCGCGAGCAATATCTGGCCGTCGCGGAGGCCTACATGCGGGGCATCGAGCGGCGCATCGCGGCCAAGCTCGATCCGAAGGTGAGTTCGGTCGCCTCGATCTTCGTGAGCCGTTGGGATCGGGCGGTCGCCGGCAAGGTGCCCGCGGAACTGGCCAACCGGCTGGGAATCGCCGTCGCGGGCCGCATCTATCGCGCACACTGCGACCTGATCGCGAGCAAGCGTTGGCGCGATCTTGCGGCCGCCGGCGCGCTCAAGCAGCGCATGCTGTGGGCGAGCACCGGCGTGAAGGACCCGAAGGCGCCGCAGACCCTGTACGTCGAGGCGCTGGCCGCTCCCGAGACCATCGACACCATGCCCGAGAAGACGCTGCTCGCCTATGCCAAGGAAGGCAAGGCCCGCGGGGTCATGGCGACGGACGGCAGCGAGGCGGAGAAGACATTGGCGCTTTTTGCGAAGGCCGGGGTCGACATCGACGCCGTGGCGAAGCAGCTGCAAATCGAAGGGGCGCAATCGTTCGTCAAATCGTGGACGGAGCTCATGCAGAGCCTCAAGGACAAGAGCAAGGAGCTGGCCGCATCGTGAGCGGGAGAATCGACTCGCTCGCGGGTCAGCCTGCGCCGGCGGCGCGACTCGCGAACATACCGAGGCTGATCACCGCCTACTACAGCCTGAAACCCGACCCGGACGTTGTCGCCCAGCGCGTCGCCTTCGGCACGTCCGGGCACCGCGGCAGCTCGCTCGAGTCGAGCTTCAACGAGGTGCATGTCCTCGCGATCACGCAGGCAATCTGCGATTACCGCGGGCAGAAAGGCATCGACGGACCGTTGTTTCTCGGATTCGATACGCACGCCCTGTCGGCCCCCGCCTTCGCCACCGCAATCGAAGTCCTCGCCGCCAACCGCGTCGAGGTCATGACCGCCGCGGACGACGAATACACGCCGACACCGGCGGTCTCCCACGCCATCCTGACCTACAACCGCGGGCGTACGGCCGGGTTTGCCGACGGCATCGTGATCACACCCTCCCACAACCCCCCCGACAGCGGCGGGTTCAAGTACAACCCGACCGACGGCGGCCCCGCCGACACGGAGGTGACCTCGTGGATCGAAGCCAGGGCCAACGCGCTCATCGGATCGGGCTTGGCTGACGTGGCGCGGATGAACTTTGCCCGCGCCCGGCGCGCGGCGAGCACCCATTCGCACGACTACCTGAGCCGCTATGTGGACGATCTGGCGAACGTGGTCGACCTCGAGGTGATCCGCGGCTCGCGCATCCGCATGGGCGTCGATCCGCTGGGCGGCGCCGGCGTGCACTACTGGGCCCGCATCGCGGAGCGCTACGGGATCGATTTGCACGTGGTCAACGACGTGGTCGACCCCACGTTCGCCTTCATGTCCCTGGACTGGGACGGAAAGATCCGCATGGACCCTTCTTCGCCTTATGCGATGCACCGGCTCATCGGCTTGAAGGACAAGTACGACATCGCCTTCGCCTGCGATACGGATCACGACCGCCACGGCATCGTCACCTCGAGCGTCGGCCTCCTGCCTCCCAACCATTATCTATCGGTGGCTATCGACTACCTGTTCCGTCACAGGCCGGGATGGAAGACGAGTTCGAGGGTCGGCAAGACCATCGTCTCGAGCGCGTTGATCGATCGCGTAACGGCGCGCCTCGGGCGCTCGCTGTACGAAGTACCCGTGGGCTTCAAGTGGTTCGTGGCGGGTCTCCGCTCGGGTGATCTCGGCTTCGGCGGCGAGGAAAGCGCGGGAGCCTCGTTCTTGAGGATCGACGGTGGCGCATGGAGCACGGACAAGGACGGCATCGCGCCCTGCTTGCTTTCGGCGGAAATCACCGCGCGGAACGGCCGCGATCCCGGAGAGGCGTACCGTGCGCTGGTGCGCGACCTGGGCGAGCCGTTCGCCGATCGCGTCGACGCCCCCGCGACGTTCGAACAGAAGAAAAAGCTCTCCAAGCTCGACCGATCGCAGGTGCGGATCGAGAATCTTGCCGGCGAACGCATCGAGCAGGTGCTGACGCGCGCGCCCGGAAATGACGCGGCGATCGGCGGCGTCAAGGTGTGCGCGAAGAACGGATGGTTCGCGGCCAGACCTTCGGGCACGGAGGACATCTACAAGATCTACGCCGAGAGCTTCTTGGACTTGGGACATCTGGCCAAGATTCTGAGCGACGCGCAGGCCATCGTCGACGCTTCGCTCGCGCATTAGCCGGCCGGGGCACCGCAACCGTGGGCGTCGAGTTGACCGAGGCCGCGAAGCGGCTCCTGCCCTGGCTGGTGGCCGTCGGCTTCTTCATGGAAGCGCTCGACACCACCATCCTCAACACGGCCGTCCCCGACATCGCTCACGCTCTCAAGGTTCCCCCTCTGGACATGAAGGCCGTGCTCGCGAGCTACACGCTGAGCCTCGCGGTGTTCATCCCCATCTCCGGCTGGGTGGCCAATCGCTTCGGGACCCGGCGGGTCTTCGCCTCTGCCATCGGCATCTTCACGCTCGGCTCGTTCCTGTGCGGCATATCGACCAACATCCACGTGCTGGTCGCGTGCCGGATCCTGCAGGGCTGCGGCGGGGCCATGATGCTGCCGGTGGGCCGCCTCACCATGGTGCGCACCTTCGCGAAATCCGAGTTGATCCGCGCCATGAGCTTCGTGGCGATCCCGGGGCTCATCGGCCCGATGCTCGGGCCGCTGCTCGGCGGATTGATCATCGGCTACTTTCATTGGAGCGTGATTTTCTTCGTCAACATCCCGATCGGCCTGGTGGGTCTTCTCCTGGTGCGCAAGCATTTGCCGAACTACGTGGCGGAGAAGAATTATCCGCTGGACTTCGTGGGGCTGGTGCTGTTCGGAGCGGGCGTTTCGCTCCTGTCCTACGTGCTCGAGGTGTTCGGCGAGCACACGCTCGGCGGGCGCGAGGTCGTCGGCCTGTTGACGATTTCGGCCGCGCTGCTCGCCGCCTACGGCCTGCATTCCGTGCGCACGCCCCATCCGCTGCTGCGCTTGAGCCTGGTCCGCATTCGAAGCTTTCGTGTGGCGGTTTCGGGCAACTTGCTGACCCGGCTGGGCATCGGTGGCCTGCCGTTCCTGCTGCCTCTCCTGTACCAGGTGGGCCTCGATTACACGCCGATCCAATCCGGATTGATGATCATGCCGCAGGCATTGGCCGCCATCAGCTTCAAGTTCACGCTGCCGGTCATTCTCAGAAGGTTCGGCTACCGCCGCGTTTTGATCGCGAACACCATCATGCTCGGGGTCATGGTCATTCTGTTCTCGCTGATCGACGTGGGTACCCCGGGTTGGCTGATCGCAGCCCTCGCATTCGCGTTCGGATTCTTCACCTCGACTCAGTACACCAGCATGAACACGCTGGCATTCGCGGACGTTAGTGGCGAGCAGGCGAGCGGCGCCAGCACCATCGCGAGCACGGTGCAGCAGATGGCGGTGAGCTTCGGGGTGGCCGCCGCCTCGTTGGCGGCCGCGGTGTTCATTCCGGATCACACCCGGGCGACGCCGTCCGAGATGATCCGCGGGATTCACCTCGCGCTGCGCGTGCTCGGGGCCTGGACCATCGTATCGACCATCGTGTTCAGCGAGCTCAAGGCGCACGACGGGGACGCCGTGAGCGCGCACAAGGCGGGGGTTGCGGCGGGGTGATCGCGTGACCGCACCGCACGCGCGGGCCGCAGACGGGCGCCGCTACCATTCGGAATATTGCGGGCTCTCTTCGACTTTATATCCTTCGGGTGCATCCCACAGCGATGCGCTCGGATTGCCCGGGTGTATCGAAGTGAGCGTTACTTCGCGAATCAGGCTGTCATACTTGAACACCCGTGTCTTGAGCGGCACTCCACCGAGGTGCACGATATCCGGCCACCAGTCGGAGAGGCCGAAGTCGACGCCGAGTGCCCATTTGCCGCCTTGCCGGAACGCGCTCAAGAGGTGCATTCCCTCGAGTATGTCGGGCCCGCCGGGCACCGCGGCCGCCGGCGCGACGCAAAGCTCCATGCGCTTCTCGTCGCCTTCACGCTCCTCCCAGATTCTGCACGAGTGGCCATCGACCGACTCGAACCGGACAGTCATGGCGTATGCACGCGGCGCGGACTCGAGCAGCCTCGCGCTGGCCTGTTTCAAGTCGGAGGCCTTGCGCTCGGCCGCCGCGCGATCTTCCGGCGCCGCCGCCGCCGCCGCATCCTGGAGCTGCCTCACGGCATCGGCATAGTGCGCGATGACCTGGCTCAACGTCGCGTGCCTCAGAACACGCATGGATCGCGATGCATCGTCGACGATGTACACCGTCTGGTCTTTGAACAGGTACACGGTCTTGGCGCCCGCCGCGCCCACCCGAACCTTGCCGCTTTCGACGAAATAGCGGGTGACCGCGGACGCAGGAAGGCCCGAGGAAACCGGCGCGATGTTCGATTGATCGACCTCTTGGACGCCGAGGTCGTAGACGACCCCGGCGTTGGCGATCACTGGACAAAAAAGCAGCGCGAAGGCATACCTCAAGGCCGACTTTCCCCCGATCGTGGTGAGGAACAGAGAGTATCAAAGTTTCAATGATCCGCTTTCTTCAACCTCAATGGTTCTGGCTGCTCGCGTGTGTGCCGCTGGTGATGATCTGGCGCGGCCGGTCGGGTCCGGTGGCCGCGATCGAGTATTCCAATGTGGGTCTCGCGGGCGAGGTCGCCCGGGCGACCCGCAGTCGCGCGGGATCCTTGATATGGCTGCTGGCGATCGTGGCCGGGGCGCTGATGATCGCCGGCCTGGCCCGCCCGCAAAGGCTCGACAGCCGCACCGTGGTGAAGCTCAACGGCATTGACATCGTGCTCGGGCTCGACATTTCCGGCTCCATGCAGGCGCTGGACTTCGCGATGGGACGGCAGCGCATCAACCGCATCGAAGTCGTCAAATCGGTGGTCTCCAAATTCATCGAGGAGCGGCCGGACGACCGCATCGGCCTGATTGCCTTTGCCGGTGTCCCCTTCCTGATCAGTCCGCTCACGCTCGATCACGACTGGCTGCAGGGGAGCCTTGGGCGTTTGAGCGTCACGTCGTCGGTGGATGACGGTACCGCCATCGGATCGGCCATCGCCGCCTGCGTCAACCGGCTGCGCCCGACCGCCGCGAAGTCGAAGGTGGTCATCCTGCTCACGGATGGGGTGAACAACACCGGAAAGATCAGCCCCCTCGCGGCCGCGGAAGCCGCCAAGTCGATGGGGGTGAAGATATACACCATCGGAGTCGGCGCGCGCGGCAAGGCGCCCATTCCGGTCAAGGACGCCTCCGGCCGTGTGCACGTGATCATGGCCGACGTGGATGTGGACGAAAAGACGCTGCAGGCGATCGCGAACGAGACCGGCGGCAAGTTCTACCGCGCCACCGACACCGATTCGCTGCAGAAGATCTACGAGGAAATCAACCGATTCGAGAAAACCGCACAGACGGTGCAAAGATTCGAGCACGTCGAGGAGCTGTACCCCTGGGTGCTGATCCCGGCGCTGATCATTCTCGGCCTGGGATCTCTCATTCAGCACACCCGGCTGCGGAGATTGCCGTGAAATTCAGCCATCCATGGTGGCTGCCGGCAGGCGCCCTCGGCTGCCTCGTGCTGATCGGCATGTGGTACCGCTACGATGCCCGCCAGAGGACCGCCCTGGAACAGTTCATCGCGGCGCATCTCAAGCTGCAGCTGACCCGGTCGATGTCGGTCGCGGGGCGGCGCACGAGGCGCGGCTTGTACCTCGCGGCCGTGGCCTGCCTGTTCCTCGCGCTGTCGGGGCCGCTGGTCGGGTATCGATGGGAGGAGATCACGCGGCGGGGATACGACATCGTGTTCGCGATCGACACCTCGCGCAGCATGTCCACGGCAGACGTGAAGCCCGACCGCTTGACGAGGGCAAAACTGGCGATCGACGACTTTACGGGTCAACTCGACGGCGATGCCGTGGGCATCGTCGCGTTCGCGGGCCGTGCCTTCCTGATTTGCCCGATCACGCTCGACTACGGTGCGTTTCGTGAATCCTTGAGCCTGATCGACACCAACACCATACCGCGCGGCGGCACCAACATCTCGTCGGCCATACGCGAGGCCGAGAGCGCCCTCGAGCGCCGCCCCGGCAGCGACAAGGTACTGATCCTGGTGACGGATGGCGAAGACCTGGAAGGCGACTCGCTCGCCGCCGCTCGCGACGCGGCACGGCAGACTGGGATGAAGATCTATACCGTCGGCGTGGGCACGCCGGCCGGCGAGCTCATCCCAGTGGCTCCGGACCAAGGCGGCGGATTCGTCAAAGACGAGGCCGGGGCCTTGGTAAAATCTCGCCTGGACGAGGCGACATTGAAGGCCATCGCCGCGGCGAGCGGCGGGATCTATGCGCCTCTGGGCACCCAGGGCGAGGGATTCGAGGCGATTTTCAAAGCGATATTCGGCTCCGTGGCAAAGCACGATCTCGCATTTCGAGTGCGCAAGGTTTACATCGAGCGCTATCAGTGGCCGTTGGCGGCCTCTGTCGGTCTGCTTTTCGCCAGTCTTCTGATCGGCACACGGCGCAGGATCCGCGTTCGGGGGGTCGCCGGCGCTGCCGTCGTATCCGTGCCGAGCCTGCTCCTGCTCACCCTGCTGCCGATCGGCGCGGCCCGCTCCGCCGGCACGAACCCGGCCAGCGACGAGGAGAAAGGCGCCGTCGATTACCGATCGGGCCGATTTCATGAGGCCGCGCGAGCCTTTCAGCAATCGATCGGCCGCGCGCCGTCGAGCGACGCGCGACGCCTGGCCATCCAGGAGGACGCCTACTACGACTTGGGCAATGCCCTGTATCGCACGGGACAGATGACCGAGAAGAGCGACCCGAAGGCCACCATCGAAAAGTGGACCGAGGCCGTCAAGGCCTACGACACGGCGCTGCAGCTGCGAGCCGATGATGCCGACAGCAAATTCAACCGCGATCTTGTCAATCGCAAGCTCGACGCGCTCCGGCAACCGCCGCCTCCGCCGAATCAGGGTTCCGGTCAAGGCAAACCGCCCCCGAAGGGAAGCCCGCCGCCGGGAAGCAAGCCACCCGGCAGCAACCCGCCGCCGCCGCAAGACAAGCCGCCGAGCGGCAAACCGCCCCCGCAAGGCAGTCCCCCGCCGCCGGGCGAACCGCCACCGCAGCGCCAGAACCCCTCGGCCGGCGGTCCGGGCCAGATGAGTCAAGAGGAAGCGCGCGAGCTGCTCGATTCCGAAAAAGGCGACGAGCGACATCCTCTCGCGGTCCCGTTGGAGCGCCCGGGCGCAGACGAGCCGCCGGAAAAGCCGTACAAGAACTGGTGACAATGAACACGCGCCACGTCGATTGCGGGAGGCTCCTCGCCACGTTCACCGCATGCCTGGTTGCGGCCTCTGCACTTGCAGCCGCGCCGGTGTTCAACGAGACGCTCGCTCCGTCGCAGATATCGATCGGAGAATCGGCGGAACTCAGGATCAAGAGCTCGGGCGCCGACATGCAGCCGCCGAAGCTGCCGGTGGTTCCCGGCCTGGAATTTCGGGTCGTCGAACAATTGCAGGGAGTCGAGCTCATCCACGGCGCGACGCTTGCCACGATGACCACGGTGATACGCGTCACGCCGCAGATTGCCGGCACTTTCGTCATTGCCGAGATTTCGCCCACGGCCCAGCCGCTGATCCTTCGCGTGAATCCCGCGAGCTTCGGCGGCTCGTCGATCATGCGGCACGGAATCGCCGGTGAAACACCGACGGGCGACATTCGCATGATGGAGGACGATTCCGCGTTCTTGAGGGTTCTGGCCGATCGGCGTGAGGTCTACGTCGGCGAGACGGTTCCGATCGCGATCGAGCTCGGCGTGCGCGCCGGAGCCGTGTCCTCGCTCAATGGGCTGCCGACGCTCACCGGAAGCGATCTCACCCTCAACGACCTGTCGCGTCAACCCGACCGCAAGGAAACCGTCGTCAATGGCGAGCCGTTCCTGCTGCTCACCTGGCACACGGTGATTGCGCCGGTCAAGCCCGGCGAGTTCCCGCTGATCGTCGAGGTCCCGATCACCATCCAGATGAGCACCAAGCCCAGGCGCGAGGCGCTTCTCGAGGATCAACTGGGCGATCCGTTCATGCAACGGAGATTCGGCAAGACGGTGCGCAAAGACATCAAGGCGGTGAGTCCGCCGCTCGATCTGTCCGTCGGGGCACTGCCCCTGGAAGGCCGACCCCCGGAATTCTCGGGCGCGGTCGGTTCCTTCCAGATCACGAGCGATATCTCCTCCACCACGGCGGCCGCCGGCGACCCCCTCACGCTCAAGATGCACGTCACGGGCTCCGGCAATTTCGATCGCGTCGACAGCGCCATGCTGGAGCATGTCGAGCACTGGAAGTCCTACCCGCCCACCTCGTCATTCAAATCGAGCGATGCGCTCGGCTTCAAGGGAGAGAAAACATTCGAGCAACCCGTGATCGCCTCGGCGGCCGGCGCGCAAATGCTCCCCGCCTTGACGTTCGCGTATTTCGACCCCGCGGCGCGCCGTTACGAAACGGTTCGCACATCGCCGCTGAGCGTCGTGATATCCGCATCCGCCGCGGACGCGGCGCCCACCGCATCGACCGCAACCTCGAGCACGTCGACGGGATTGCGGCCCGACCGCGGCACGCCCGGCGTGTTGGCGAACTCCTTGGTGCCGCTCTACCTGCGGCCGGCGTTTCTGGCGATCGAGTCGCTGCTGACGGCGGTGCTTGCCGGGGCCTGGTTCCGGCAGCGGGCCGCGGGCCCCGCGGGCCGCGGCCCGCTGCTGCGCGAACGAGGGCTGCCCAGGTCGATGCGGCTCGCGCTCACCCGCATGGATGAAGCGGCACGTACCGGAGATGGCGTGCGATTTTTCGCGCTGGCGCGCCGCGCGCTGCAGGAGACCCTGGCCGTGCGCTGGCAGATGAGCGCCGACCAGATCACCTCAGCCGAGTTGGACGTGCGGCTCGACCGCGATGGCGACGGGTTGGAGATGCGCCAGCTGTTCGCGCGGGCGGACGAGGTCGCTTACGCCGGTGAAGCGATCCGGAGCGAGGAGTTGACGCGCTGGACGGCGTTCGTGCGCCGACAGGCCGTGGCAGGGCTGTCGTGAAGGCGCGGTGCGTTCTTCTGGCCCTCGGTCTCGTCCTCTGGGGATGCGCAGGCGGTGCGCAGGCGGACGCGCAGCCCCCGCCCGGCGGCTGGTCTTCGGCCGCCCTGTACAACCTGGGGAACGCCTACGTGCGCGCGGGCAAGCCCGGTCTCGCGGTTCTCAACTATGAGCGGGCGCGCTTGCTCGCACCCGACGATCCGGATGTGGAGGCCAACCTCATGCTGCTTCGCCGCTCGCTGGGGCTGCCGACCGACTCCGGGAGCCGGATGAACCGGGCGGTGGGAGTTCTCAGCCCGACCCTGGCGGCGTGGATCGGCGTCGTCGGGTGGGCACTCATCGCGGCTGCCCTGCTGAGCGGCCGTTCGCCCACCCTGCCCCGTTGGGTGCGCCGGACAGCGGGCATCGCCGGCGCCGTGCTGATCGGTTTCACGGTGGCGAGCGGCGTGGCGTTGTGGCCGAGATTGCACGAAGCAATCGTGATCGCGGGCGCGGCGCCCGTCCGCGTGTCACCCGCCCCATTGGGCGATGCTCTGTTCACCCTCAAGGAGGCGGAGGCGGTCACGACCGCGGGCGAGCATGAGGGTTTCGTGCTCGTGCGCACCGCCGCGGGGCGGACCGGCTGGGTCTGGCACGCCGATCTCGTGCCCGTGGTGCCGCGGAACTAGGCCGCGAGGCGGATCATTCCGATTTGATGGCGTGGCCGCCGAACTGATTGCGCATCGCGGCGAGCAGTTTGTCCGAGAACGAATCCGAGTCCTGTGAGCTGAAGCGCGTGAACAATGAGGAGGTGATCACGAACGCGGGCACACCGAGCTCGATGGCTTCGGCCGCGGTCCAGCGCCCCTCGCCCGAATCGGACACGTAAGGAGCGATGCCTTTCAATGTCGGATTCTTTTCGAGCGCGTTCGCGGTCAGATCGAGCAGCCAGGAACGCACCACGCTGCCGTAGCGCCAGATTTCCGCGATCTGGTGCAAGTCGAGCTTGAATTCCGTCTTGTGCTGCAGAATGGACAGGCCTTCGGCGTAGGCCTGCATCATGCCGTACTCGATGCCGTTGTGAATCATCTTGGTGTAGTGTCCCGGAACCGACCGGCCCGGTGTGTCCCCAGCCCTTGTCGGCCGACGGCGCCAAGGTCTCGAATATCGGGCGAAGCTTCTCGACCACGGCCTTGTCGCCGCCGATCATCAAACTGTAGCCCTCGGCGAGCCCCCACACGCCGCCGCTGGTGCCGGAATCCACGTAGTCGATCTGGCGGGCGGCAACGGCCTTGGCGCGCCTTTGCGTATCGCGATAGTTGGAATTCCCGCCGTCGATGATCGTGTCTCCCGCGGACAGGAGCGGGGCCAAAGAGTCGATGGTGGAATCGGTGATCTGTCCCGCGGGCACCATCAGCCATAGCACGCGCGGCGTCTTCAATTTACCGATCAGCGCCTCGAGCGAGGCGGCGGATTGACCGCCTTTTTCCTCGATGCCTTTTCGCGCCGCTTCCGCCGGATCGAAGCCGACCACCCGATGACCGCCGCGCAGCAAACGCTGCGCCATATTGGCGCCCATCCGACCGAGACCGATCATCGCTAGTTCCATGGTATTTGCCTCGAAGCCGCGCGCACGCACCGGGCCTCAGTATATCCCGGCATGGGAGCAGATCCAGCGTTATGACCGTTCAGCGCGGCTTGAGCATCACCATGACGGCGGGACTTCCCACCGGCTCGAACCGTCCGGTGAACGCGAGGGCCCCGCTCGCAGGATTGACGCGAAAGGAGGTGATCGAGTCGCCCTTCTGGTTGCAGGAGAAGATGATTTCGCCGCTCGGATCGAGTGCGGCGCTGCGCGGATAATCCGCGTGCACCCAGGTCTCGGAGGTGAGCTTGAGCTGACCGTCCTCCGCGATGGCGAACACCGCGAGCGTGCTGTGCAGCCGGTTGCTGACATAGAGGAATCGGCCGTCGGGAGAGATCAAGATCTCCGCGGCAAGGTTGCTACCGGCGAATTTTGGAGGCAGGGTCGACACGCTCTGCTTGAGGCGCATGGCGCCTCGCGAACCGTCGTAGTCGTATACCGCCACCTTGGCGTCGTGTTCGTAGAGATTGTAGAAATATTTTCCGTTCGGATGAAAGGCGAAATGCCGCGGGGCAGAGCCCGACGGCGCCTCGACGACCGGCATGTCGGAGGGCAGCAATCGCCCGGCCTGCATGTCGAGCCGCCAGATGAGGGTCAGATCCAGACCGGCGTCGTTCGCGATGACGAACTGGCCGGTCGGGTCGGAAGCGACCATGTGCACGTGCGGCCCCTCGTGGTCGCTCACGGCAAACTGGCCGGGCGGATCGTCGATGGCATGAGGGTGATGGCGCGGCCCCACGCTCGGCCGCACGTCGGTCGCCTCGCCGAGCGTTCCGTCCGCTCCGACCGGAAAAACCGCGACGCTGCCGCCGCCGTAGTTGCCGACGAAAACAAATTTCCCCGTCGGGTGCACGCTCACGTACGCGGGCCCCGTGCCCCCGGAGGCGACCGCCCCCAGCCGTCGCAGCTCGAAGCTGTCGGGGTTTATCGCATAGGAGACTACCGCCCCGCTGCGCGCACCTTCATAGTTGTCGATCTCGCTGATGGCGTAGAGATGGGTCTCGGCCGGATTCAGGGCGAGCCAGGAGGGGTTGCGCGTATCATCCACCACCTGCATCTGCAGGAGTGCGCCCGAGGCGCGATCGACCCGGAACAGGTAAATCCCGCCGCCGTTCGGCGTGTACGTTCCTACATAGGCGTACACGATTCCCGAAGCGGCTCCCGACGCGCCGGCAGGCCAGACGGAGGCCGCGAAGGGGACGGCAAGCGCCGTGCGGCTGATGAAATCGCGGCGGGTGATTCCTGATTTCAGCGCTGCATCCTACGATCGATGGCCATCCAGGCAGTGTAGCGTGGCGCTTGCGGCAGGCGCGAACATGCCGCGTTCTTAATTGTTCAACAGGAGAGTGATGCTGGAGGCGCTGAAGGAATAGCTGCTGGTCGTGTAGGTGCCCTGCGCCGTGACACCGGTCACCAGCACGTCGCCGTTCAATTCCGTCTGCAGCTGCGTGACGAACGCGGAATAGGTGTCGAAGTTCTCGAACGTGCCGCTGACCGCATGACCGATGGTGAATACCGAATTCGCCGACGTGCTGGGCACGATGGTCGGGTCGGCTTGAATGCCCAGGATGGGGACGATCTGCGCGCCGATCTGGATCTCGTGCCGCACGCCGACGGCGCTGTTGCGCGCGTCGAGGACGATTTCCGACGTGCTGTAAGAGGCGAAGGGGGCCGGCGTACCCGCACCGTAGTCCATCACCAGCTCGGCATCGATGGTCGTCACGTCGAGCAGGGCGGTACCGCCCAGGTCGCCGCCCGTGGAGGTTGCGGTGCCGAATGGTGTCACGCTTCCGGTCACCTGCACCGGGGTGCCGGCGGTCGCATTGGTCAAGGTCAGATCGGCGGTGGTCACCAGATACGCCGTTGCTTTGGCATCCGCCCCTGCGCTCTCGCCGGTGCCCGTGAAGTCGAACGTGGCCGCCGATCGTCCGCCCAGGGTGGAGAGATTCAATGTGAGTTCATCGGTCGTCGGCTGGTTGGTGACCGTGCCCGATGCCGTCGTCTGGCCGAGCCGCGCGCGCCCTGCGCTCGCGTCGAGGGTGACGCTCGCCGAGCCGATCGCGCTCGCCGTCCCGAATGCATAGACCAGCGATCCCACCGAAATGTCCGCGATCGCGTTTGTCTCGCTGCTCGCACCGCCAAACTGGGTGACCTGGGTATTGGCGCCGATTTTGACCGTTGCCGTCCCCGCAATGAGCGAGTTGGTGCCCTCGTTGGTGAGGAGCGTGCCCTCGTCGATGGTCAGTGTGTCGCCGCTGCGCCCGGTCACGATGCCCGACAACCGGTCGAAGCCGTCGCCCTGCACGCTCGACCCGGCGAGCACCTGACTCGCGGAGAAATTCACGTTGGTCGCCGTGAGGCTCCCGGAGCCCGAGGTATTTTCGGCGGTGGTCGTCAGCGTCGAGCCATCGGCGCAACTCTGCACTCCGTTGGTCCCCGTCACGGGCGTCGTGCCATCCGAGCACGTCGACACCTCGGTGGTGGTGGGAGTGGTATTGGAGGTGAGCGAGGAGGACGTTGAGGTGGACGTCGTCAGGGTACCGAACGCCTCGACCATCACGCCCGACTTCAACGCGGCCATTTGCGTGATACCGGCGGTGCCCGTCGACGGGGTGCCGTCGATCTCGAAGGTGGTCACCGATTGCACCCCGACACCGAGCGAGCCGGCGCCCGAATTGCCGAAATCGAACGGCATGATGCCGCCCGTCGTAAAGCCCGTGCTGGAGCTGTTGATGCTGCCTAAGGGGCCGCGGATGCGCACCACCTTGCTGTCGATGGGTTGGGTGCTGGCGGAGATCAAGGGCATGACCGTCACGGTCTTGTCCGTCACGTTGATCACGTTCGACGCGGCGAGATTGAAGGAGAGGCTCAGTCGCGCCGAACTCTTTCGCACTACGCCGAGCTGATCGCTCGGATCGAGATACAGCAGCAGCGTCACCTGACCCAATCCCTGTCCGCTCGCATTGACGGGCTTGAGCGCGAGGCCGGTGACGGTGCCGTTGTCGTAAATGATCTGCGCCGAGCTGTAATCCAGCGTGATCAGGGCTTCACTGTAATTGCCCGCGGCGAGCGATGCGGCGCCGACCACCTCGGAGAGACTGGTGAGGCGCGCAAGGTCCACCGTAGTGCCCTTTGGCAGCACAGCGCCCGCCGTTCGCCCGTTCGAGGTCTGCAGCTGAATCGAGACCAGGCCGACCCGGTAAGCGAGGTAATTGTCCGTCGACGGAGTCGCCGTGAGCGTGACCACGGCGCTTCCATTGCAGGCTGAGAGCGCCGCCAGCATGAGGAGCCCGGCAGGGATGGAAAGCCGGCGCAACCAGCCGGCGCGCGAGCGCCGCACCGGGCACGGCAGCACCGGGGTCGAATGAGCAACGGCGGCGGCGGACACTGTCATGGCGGAAGCGGACCTCCCTCGAACCCGAGGTATTGTCGACCCATTCTACCCGCAGGAGCACGGCGGTTTGGGTAAAGATCTGTGAAGTAATCCGGCAACATTCCCGCAACTTTCGCGCTCGTCGCGTGCTTGCGACAACGGCGCGCGGCACGCCGGCGCCGCTGCCGTCCGGCCGGGGCGCGGACGGATATAGAGCCGTTGCGCCACGCGCATTGCTAATATGGCGCCGGCATGGCGCACCCCCTGCAATCAGCTGCAATCGGCACCCGCAAGGCCTGGATCAATTCCGCGGGCGTCGCACTCGCCGTTCTGTCCTTCATCAATCTTTTCAATTATCTCGACCGCTACCTCGTCTCGGCATTGGTCGAAAGTTTGAAGCATTCCGAGCTCGCCTTGAGCGATACCCAGGCGGGATCGCTGATGTCGGGGTTCTTGATCGTGTTCGCCGTGATCGCGCCGATCTTCGGCACGCTCGGCGACCGCATGTCCCGTCCCCGCCTCATCGCATTCGGCGTGGCCTGCTGGAGCATCGCGACCGCGCTGTCGGGCATTGCGTGGAATTTCACGTCGCTGTTCGTGGCCCGCGCGTCGGTCGGTGTCGGCGAAGCCGCCTACGTCACCATCGGTCCGAGCCTGTTGTCGGACTATTTTCCGCGCGGCCAGCGGGGCCGGGTCATGGCGATCTTCTTTTGCGCCATCCCGGTGGGTTCCGCGCTGGGGTATGTGGTCGGCGGGCTGATGGATGTGCACTTCGGCTGGCGGATGGCTTTCTTCGTCGCCGGAATTCCGGGCTTGGTGCTCGCGCTCCTCTGTCTCGGCCTGCGTGATCCGCCGCGCGGCAGCCAGGACGAGGAGGAGCCGGCCGCAGCGGGCGGACGCACGGCCGCGGGCGATTCCAAGCCCGGCGATCAGCGGCTTTTCATGTCCTACCTGCAATTGCTGCGCAACAAGCCCTATGTGCTGACGGTGGTCGGCTACGTCGCCTACACCTTCGCGCTGGGTGGCCTCGCATTCTGGATGCCCGCGTTCCTGGAGCGGATGCGCGGAATCCCGCGCGAGCAGGCGACCGTGAGTTTCGGCACCATCGTGGTGATCACCGGCTTCATCGGCACCTTCGCCGGCGGCTGGCTCGGCGATTATTGCGCCAGGTACTCGCAGCGGGCTTATTTGTGGATATCCGCCATTGCGACCCTGATCGCCGCGCCGTTCGCCTGGGTGGCGCTGACCGCGCCGTCGCAAACGGTTTATCTCATCTGCATGGTCGTTGCCCAACTCATGATGTTCCTGTCGACGGGCCCCATCAACGCCTCCATCGTGAATCTCGTGCTGCCGACCCAGCGCGCGTCCGCCAACGCGCTCGGCGTGCTCACCATCCATCTGCTGGGGGACGTCCCCTCACCCATCCTGATCGGAGCGCTGTCGGATGCCTCGTCGCTATCCCAGGCCGTGAAGATTGTCCCCGTGGCGATCCTCATCGCAGCCGCGGTCTGGGCGGTGGGCGCGCTCGCGCAGCCCAAGGGGAAGTCGGCATGATGCGGATCGAAATCGAAAGTCCATCCAGGCGCAAGTCGCCGTCATGGCGAAGCCGCGCGTGCGCGGCATAGATCCTCGAACCATCCATCGAAATCCCTGCGCGCCGCCATGTCCTCGAGGTCCTCGGACAGCTTTCGCTGCCAGTTCGGGTATTCGTGGTACGTCCCGGGAACATTGACCGGCTCCGCCATGCCGAGCAGGTCCTCGATTTGCACGGCCGCCAGCGCCGCGCTGGAGCGCGCCAGATAGACGTGCAAGGCGTGGGCGAGCTCGGGGGTGAAGGGATCGTCAGGCGAAGCCGGAGCGCTCGGCCTGAGCCCTTGGCCGTCGAGTGCCTCGAGCAGCGCCCTGCGATCCTGGCTGCGCGCCTCGCGGATGATTCCCTCGATCTCGGCGGAGGGATACAGGTTGAGGCTTCGCCTGAGGTCCATGTCGCGACCCTCCCAGAAGCTTCGCAAGGTCGGCATGTCGTGCGTGGTCACCGTCGCGAGCGCCTCGCGGACGAACTCCCCCGGACTGCGGAATCGTCCATTGTCCTTTTCGAACAACACCACCTTATAATGATAGAGGCCGAACGAGGGCATCGCCCGGCGCATTTCGTCGGGAACCACGCCGAGATCCTCGCCCACCACCAGACAGGCGTGCTGGGCGCTCGCGAGCGCGAGCACGGTGAGCAGCTGATTCAGCGGGTAATGCACGTAGGCGCCCTCCGTGGGCAGGCGGCCCGCCGGAACCCACCATAGCCGGAACAGCGACATGACGTGGTCCAGGCGCAGCGCGCCGTAATAACGCATGTTGTCGCCGATGAGGCGCGAAAATCCCTCCAGGCGATCGGACTCCATGACCGTCGGGTCGGGGGGCGGCAGCCCCCATCCCTGCCCTTTCAGGGCCAGCGCATCCGGAGGCGCGCCGATCTCCGCGCCCAGACGAAAGGCCGTTCGATCGACCCACGTCTCCGAGCCCGACGGGTGAGTGCCCACCGCATAATCGCCATACAAGCCGATGGGCATCCCGAGATCGCGTGCAAGGGCCTGAGCCTCCGCGAGCTGCTCGTGGGCGAGCCATTGAAGATAAAGATGGAAATCGATGCGCGCGGCGTTCTGCGCAGCGAACTCTCCCGCCGCGGGGCCCTGCGGATCCTTGAATTGCGGGGGCCAGCTGAGCCAGCCCGAGGCAGTGCCTTGCGTCGCGCAGAGATGCTCGTCCAGCGCGTCGAAACGCGCATGCAGCTGCAGCGGCGCCCCGCCGGCAGCCACGAAGCTCGCGAACGCACCCGCGCGTTCGGTGCCGAGCGCCAGGTGCCGGGTGCGAAATTCCCGGAACAAGAGCTCGAGGATCTCGAGCTTGACGCCGGCCACGCCCCGATAATCGACCAGCGGAGCAGCGCGAAGCGACTCCAAGCGGGTCCTGAACCGAGCCTCGTCGACCCCCGCCCTCACCTCGGCGCTCTCCCGATACTCAGGCACCGCGGGTACCGAGATGTACAGCACGTTGAGGAAATGGCGGTTGGAGGCGCTATAGGGGCTGGCTCGCGCGGGATCGGCGGGAGCGAGCGCATGCAGCGGATTCAAGCCGATGAACCCCGCCCCGCGCGGGGCCAGCCACCGGATCAAGCCCTTCAAGTCGCCGAAATCGCCGATGCCCCAGTTCTCCCGCGACCGCACGGTATACAGCTGCACTGAGACGCCCCAGAGCTTTTGCCCCTCGCGAACTGCGTGAGGCTCGAAGCACCGGGAGGGCGAGATGACGAGCGTGCAGCGGCTCACCGCCCCGGCGCCGATACGCATCTCCAGCTCGTGCCGACCGGGAGGCATGTCGAGCGGCAGTTCGAAGCGGCGCCGGGTGATCAATGAGCCGCCCACTTCACCGCGCCACAGCTCGGGACAATCGGCCGTGGAATGAGTGCCGGTGCGCTGCTCGTTCGACTCGAGCCTCACCGTCCAGATCAGGCTCGCACCGAAATCTCGGGCGGTGATATTGAGGTCGACGCCGATGCGACCGCTGTTGGAGGCGGCGACCGCGGGCAAGAGCGCGCGCCAGCGCTCGTTCTCCAGCCGGCCGAGCTGCTCCGCCAGTGCGGCCGCATCGTCAACCGGCGAGTCCATGGCGCGCAAGATCGCGATCTTGGTTTCGAGCGTGAAATATTGAAGCTCGCCGCGGTAATCGTGATAGGCATCACCCACCCCAAGGAGCCTGGCCAAACGCTCGATCAAGTTCACATCCACGGTCAACTCTCCAGTAGTGCGGCGCTGTTCGGGCCCAGCGGAAACGTCTGGCCCTCCACGGGGGCTGGCGGTGCCGCCGGCCGCATCGACGCGAGAGCCGTGTCGAAGCGGCACACCCAGTTTCCGGCGGCCGCCGGCAACGCGACCGTCTGCCCGCAATCGTCGGCGTTCAGCAACAAAAGAAAGCGCCCGGCCGTCCGGCTGCGCTTGCCGAACCAGATGCCCAGCGTTCGCGACGCCTGGTTGTGCCAATCGCCCTCGGTCATCTCCGACCCGCGCGCGTTCAGCCACGTTACATCTTTGACTCCGCCGCGCAGGACGGTTCCTTTAAGAAAGGTCTCGCGTCGAAATTCCTCGTTCGACCGGCGCAATCGCGTCAGCAATCGGACGAACTCCACCAGGTCGCGATTGGCCTCGCAAAGGCTCCAGTCGACCCACGAGATCTCATTGTCCTGGCAGTACGCATTGTTGTTGCCCTGCTGCGTGCGCGCGAATTCGTCGCCTGCCTGCAGCATCGGCACCCCCTGCGCCAGAAGGAGCGTGGCGAGCAGATTCATCATTTGACGCCGCCGCAAGCCGTTGACCATGGCATCCGTCGTCGGGCCCTCGTGGCCGCAGTTCCAGCTCAAGTTGACGTGATGACCGTCCGCGTTGTTCTCGCCGTTGGCGAGATTGTGCCGTTCGTTGTATGACACCAGATCGTGCAGCGTGAAGCCGTCGTGCGCGGTGATGAAATTGACGCCGGCTGTGGGCTTGCGGCCGTCGTGACGAAACAGATCGCTCGAGCCGGCGAACCTTTCGGCCAGCTCGCCGATGCGGCCGCCATCGCGGCGCCAGAAGCCGCGTATCGTGTCGCGGCAGCGATCGTTCCACTCGGCCCAGCCGGAGGGAAACCTGCCCAATTGATATCCGCCATAGCCCACGTCCCAGGGCTCCGCGATCAGCTTGATGTAAGCCAGGGCCGGCTCCGCGCGCACTGCATCGAAGAATTCCGAGCGCTCGTTGAATCCGCTGCCGTCGCGAGCGAGCACGGTGGCGAGATCGAAGCGAAACCCGTCAACGTGCATCTCCTCGACCCAATACTTGAGGCACTCGATGATCGACGCACGCACCTGCGGATGCTCGCAATTGACGGTGTTGCCGCAGCCGGTCACGTTCTCGTAACGGCTCTTGTCGGGCAGGAGGCGGTAATACACCGAATTGTCGAGTCCCTTGAAGTTCAACACCGGTCCCGATTCGTTGCCTTCGGCCGTGTGGTTGAACACCACGTCCAGGATCACTTCGATGCCGGCTCGATGCAGCGCCTGGACCATCGTCTTGAATTCCGCGACGGCGTCATTGATCGCGAACTCGTTGCATGGAGCGAACCACGCCACGGGGTTGTATCCCCAATAGTTTCTCAGCCCGCGCCGGCGCAGAAAATCCTCGGTCAGAAAGGCCTGACAGGGAAGGAGTTCGACCGCCGTCACGCCGACGTGCATGAGGTGCTCGATCACCGCCGGTGCGGTCAACCCGAGGTACTTGCCGCGCCAGTCTTGCGGAACGTCCGGATGAAGCCGCGTGAAGCCCTTCACGTGCAATTCGTAGATCACGGTGTCGAGCCATGGCGTCGCGGGCGGGCGATCGCCGTTCCAGTCGAACGCCCCGTCGATGACGCGCGAGCGATGCGGCTCCGCCGCCGAGAGCTCGCGCGCATGCGGGTCGAGGAGCATCACCGCCGGATCGAAGCGATGGCCGTTCTCGGGCTCATTCGGACCGTGAGCCGCGAATGCGTAGTGGGTGCCCGGCCCGGCGAGGCGCGCGGACAGAAGGCCATGCCAGACATCGCCGGTTCGCGCCGGCAGATCGTAGCGCGCCGTCTCCGCGCCGTTCGTTGCGTCGAAGATGACGAGCTCGACGCGCGTCGCGTGGCTCGAGTACACGGCAAAATTGACACCGCGCCGGCTCCAGGTCGCGCCCAGCGGCCGCTCGGATCCGGGCTGAATTGACTTCACCGGTGCATTATGTGAATTCGGCCGCGGGAATCCGTGATCTGTTCCCCAAGTGGCTCAAATCACGGGCCTCACGCTCCAAATTCGGTCCGCATACTCCCGGACGGCACGATCGCTGGAGAAGTACCCCATGTTCAGGCAATTGAGCACCGCCTTGCGGCTCCATTCGTCCGGCGTGTCATACAATTCGTCCACACGGCGTTGAGCGGCCGAATAGGCGGCAAAATCGGCGAGCACGAGGAAGGGCTCCCCCTCGCTCTTGAGCCGCCTCACCACCGCCTGAGCGTCGGCCACCCCCTCCTTGGAGAAATACCCCGATTCGATCAGGTCCAACGCCGCGCCGAGCGCGGGATTGCCCTCGAGCTCGCGCCACGGCTGATAGCCGGCGGCGCGTTTCGCCGCCGCCTCGTCCGCGGTCATGCCGAAGATGAAGATGTTCTCCGCTCCGACGTGGTCCCGGATTTCGATGTTGGCGCCGTCGAGCGTGCCGATCGTGAGCGCCCCCGAGAGCGCGAGTTTCATGTTGCCGGTACCCGAGGCCTCCATCCCGGCGGTGGATATCTGCTGCGAGAGATCCGCTGCCGGCATGATCTTTTGGGCGAGCGATACATCGTAATCCGGCAGGAACACCACCTGGAGCTTGCCGCGAGCGGCTTCGTCGCGGTTGATGGTGCGGGCGACGTTGTTGATGAGCCTGATCACGGATTTCGCCATGGCATAGCCGGGCGCCGCCTTGCCCGCGAATATGACCGTCCGGGGCACGACTGGCTCGCGCGGCTCCTCCAGGATCCGAAGGTAACGCGTCACCACGTGGATGAGGTTCAGGAGTTGCCGCTTGTACTCGTGAATGCGCTTGACCTGCACGTCGAACAGCGAATCGATTGCAATCTCCACTCCGGTCCGCCGCAGCACCTCCTCGGCAAGCCGCAGCTTGTTGGTGCGCTTGATGCCGCGAAAATGGCGGCGAAACTCGGGATCCTCCGCCGCTCCGGCCAGCCGCCCGATTTCCTCGAGATCGTTCTCCCAGGCGGAGCCGAGACGCTGCGTGAGCAGCGCCGACAGCCCGGGGTTCGATTGCTTCAGCCAGCGGCGGACGGCGATGCCGTTGGTCACATTGACGAATCGATCCGGATAGAGCCCGGCAAACCCGTGGAACACGCTCTTGCGCATGAGCTCGGTGTGCAGTTGCGCCACGCCGTTGACGTGATGACTGCCGATGACCGCGAGATGCGCCATCCGCACCCGCCGTTCGCCCCCCTCCTCGTCGATGATCGACAGGCGCCGCTCGAGATCCCGGTCGTTTGGACGGTGTTCCGCCAAGCCTTTGAGGAAATCGCGGTTGATCGCGTAGATGATCTCCAGATGCCGCGGCAGCAAGCGCTCGATGAGGGTGACCGGCCAGGTCTCCAGCGCTTCGGGCAGCAACGTGTGATTGGTATACGCGAACACCCGCGTGGTGATCGACCAGCTTTGTTCCCAGTCGAGACCGTGCTCGTCGACCAGCAACCGCAGGAGTTCGGGAATGGCCAAAGCGGGATGCGTGTCATTCAACTGGACGGCGACGCCGTCGGGCAGGGTGTGGAGCGCCCTCCCCTCGCCGAGATGGTTCGCGAGGATGTCCTGCAAGCTCGCGCTCACGAAGAAATACTGCTGCTTCAGACGCAGCTCCCGGCCCTGCGGGGTGGAGTCGTCGGGATACAGGACCCTCGACAGATTCTTCGCATCGATCTGTTCGCGCACCGCGCCGGTGTAGTCGCCCGCGTTGAACGCCTCGATGTGAAACGGCGTGATGGCGCGTCCCGACCAGAGGCGCAGGTGATTGACGGTCGGACTGCGGTTGCCGGGGATGAGCTGGTCGAAGCCGATGGCGTAGATGTCCTCGGTCGCGACCCACCGATGCGGATCGGTGGTCTTCGCCGATGCGCCGGCCTCGCTGCGCCCTGCGAATCGCACGACATAGCGAACATTGCCGCGCGGCGTCTCCCAGACGTTCCTGAGCTTGAGCCAGCTGCTCGCGATCTCACGCTGGCCGCAGTCGGGCCCGATCACCTGGGTAAAGATCCCGTAATCGTAGCGAATCCCATAGCCTACCGCGGGGTAGCGCAGCGTCGCCATCGAGTCGAGGAAGCAGGCGGCAAGGCGGCCCAACCCGCCGTTGCCCAAGCCCGGATCGATTTCCTGCGCCTCGATATCCTCGAACTCATAGCCCATTTCCTTGAGCGTCGCGCGCGCTTCGTGCGCGAGGCCGCCCCCGAGACTTTGCAGAGCGTTCAGCAGCGAGCGGCCCGGCAGGAACTCGACCGATAGATAGCACACGCGCTTGACGTGGGCGTCGGCGACGCGCCGCTGCGTGGACAGCCAGCGCAACGTCAATTCCTCGCGCACCGCCAGGGAAAGCGCGTCATAAATATCGCGAGTGGCGGCCTGCTCTGGCGTCTTTCCCAGCGTGCGGGTGAGCCGATCGACCAGCGCCGCGTACAGTCTGCCGCTCTGCAGCGCGACCCCGCGAGCCGGCATCGGCGGAGCATCATATGCATTCATGGTGCGCGGTATTATAGGGTCGTCCGTTCGGCAGGGAACCCAATGCTCGTTAAGTCGGCTTCACTGTCCGCGATTATGTCCGCGATGCTGGCCGCGATCGCCGCCTCGCTCGCGGGCTGCGCGACCCACCCGCCGCAGCCGCCCGCATCGCCCGTTCCCTCGGACCGCGGCCACGCCGAGGAATGGACGGGCCGCGCCGCGCCGACGGATGCCGCGTCCGCGATGGTGGATAGCGCAAGGGCCATGCTGGGCCAGCCTTATCGGTTCGGCGGCGCCGCGCCCGGCGGATTCGATTGCAGCGGACTGGTCAACTTTGCAGCGCAAAGAGCGGGCCTGCAGCTTCCGCGGACCGCCAAGGAACAGCTGCGAACCGGTGTGCCTGTCGGGCGCGCAGAGCTCGAGCCGGGCGATCTGGTGTTCATGCGTCTCGCTCACAAGGATCTGCACGTGGGCATCGCCGTCGGCGCCGGAAGATTCATTCATGCCCCCGCCAGTGGTGGACGCGTGCGCATCGATTCCCTCGCAGCGCCGCCCTATTCCACCGGTTTCGTGAGCGCCCGGCGCGTGATCGGCGTCGGCGGCCCCGGCCCCTGACGCGATTTGGCTATACTGCCGTTTCGCAGCCATCGAAGGAATCCGCATGAAGCTTTATTTCAGCCCCGGCGCCTGCTCGCTGTCTCCGCGCATCGTGCTCATGGAGGCCGGCCTGCCTTTCACGACCGAGAGGGTCGATACCAAATCCAAGAAAACCGCGAGTGGCACCGACTATTTCGGCATCAATTCGAAAGGAGCCGTGCCGGCGCTCGAATTGGACGACGGCCAAGTGCTCACCGAGGGACCCGCCATCGTTCAATATCTCGCGGACCTCAAGCCGGACTCCGGGTTGGCGCCACGCGCCGGGACTCTCGAGCGCTACCGGCTGATGGAGCACTTGAACTACCTCACTTCGGAAGTGCACAAAGGCTTCTCGCCGCTCTTCAAGTCCGACACGCCGGCCGAGGCGAAAAAGATCGCGCTCGACAATCTCGCGAAGAAATTCGATTGGTTGTCGACGAAGCTCGCCGACAGGAAATTCCTGATGGGCGACACCTTCACTGTGGCGGATGCCTATCTGTTCACCCTGCTGCGCTGGACGGGATTGGTGCACATCGATTTGACCCAATGGCCGGTGCTCGCCGCCTATCTCGCGCGCGTGCACGAGCGCCCGAAGGTGCAGGAGGCGCTGCACGCCGAAGGGCTCAAGTGAGCGCCGCGGCCTCGACGGCGGCTGCGACGTCCGGCAGGGCCTCGTTGGGCCCCGCGGCGAACTGGAGCGAGGCAAGTCTCGCGTAGAGCGGGCTCGCCTGAAGAAGCTCGGCATGCGTTCCGACCGCGACTTTGCGACCGTGATCGAATACCACGATGCGGTCGGCTTTCAATACCGTTGAGAGGCGGTGCGCAATGATGATGGTGGTGCGCCCCCGCATCAGCCTCTCGAGCGCCTGCTGCACGAGAAGTTCCGACTCGGCGTCGAGGGAGCTCGTCGCCTCATCCAGCAGCAGGATGGGCGGATCCTTCAAAATGGCCCGTGCAAGCGCGATCCGCTGCCGCTGTCCTCCAGAAAGCCGCGTGCCGCGCTCACCGAGGAACGTATCGTATCCCTCGGGCAGCTTGCGCAAGAAGCCGTCGGCGGCAGCGGCCACGGCGGCCGCCTCGACGTCCGCATCGCTCGCGCCCGGGCGCCCGTAGCGGATATTCTCGCGCGCCGAGGCGCCGAACAGCACGGTATCCTGCGGCACGAGCCCGATTTGCGCGCGAATGTCCTCGGGGCGCAAATCGGTGAGGGCCCGATCGTCGATCAGCAGGCGGCCGGCGTCGGGGTCGTAGAATCGCAGCAGCAGCTGAAAAGTCGTGCTCTTTCCGGCGCCCGAAGGGCCCACGAATGCGATGGTCTCTCCGGGGGTCACTTGCAGGCTGAAATTCGCGAGCGCCGCCGTCTCGGGGCGCGAAGGATAATGGAAGCTGACGTTGTCGAAGCGGATGGCGCCCCGGATGCGCGGCGGCAGCTCGATCGGGTTGGCGGGCGCCGTGATGGCGGGACGGGCCTCGAGAAGCTCCGTGAGTCGATCCATGGCCCCCGCGGCGCGCTGCAGCTCACCCCACATCTCGGACAGCGCCGCGGCGGAAGTCCCCACGAAACCCGCATACAGCAGGAACTGGGCGAGCTGCCCTCCGGTCATGGTCCCCGCGAGCACCTGATGAGCGCCGAGCCAGAGCACGCACGTGACCGCGGTGAATACCAGCAGAATGCCCACTCCCGTGAGCGCGGCACGCACCTTGGTGCGCCGGACCGCGGCATCGAAGCTTTCCTCGACCGCTTTGCGGTAGCGTTCGCTCTGCAGATTCTCCAGGGTGAAGGCCTGAACCGTCTGGATCGCATTCAAGGTTTCGCCGGCGAGACCGCTGGTGTCGGCGATACGATCCTGCGATGCGCGTGACAATCCGCGCACGCGGCGTCCGATGATGATCAAGGGCACGACCACGACGGGCATCAGCACGAGGATGAGCCCGGCGAGCTTGGCGCTGGTCAGGGTCAGCAGCACGAGCGAGCCAATGAGGCTCAGCGTGGACCGCAGGATGATGGAGAGGTTGACCCCGGAGATGGCCTGAACCAGCGTCGTGTCCGTGGTCAGGCGCGACAGCACCGCTCCGACCCGGGTGGTTTCGAAGAACAGGGGATCCAGTCGCACCACGCGCGAATACACGGCCGAGCGCAGATCCGCGACCACCCGCTCGCCCAGCCAGGTGACGAGATAGAAACGCAAAGCCGCGAACACGGCGAATATCGCGGCCGCGGCCAAGAATCCCGCGAAAATGAGGTTGGTCGTGCCGGCGTCCTTGGCCGCGAGCACGTCGATGACCCGGCGCAATGCGATGGGCAGCGCGAGCATGGCGCCCGACGCGACCAGCAGCGCCGTGATCGCCGCGGCCGCGACGCCCCGATACGGCCGCAGAAACGGCAGCAGGGTTTTGAGCGGGGCGAAAGAACTGGATCGCGGACGATCGGATGGACTCTGCATCCCACCATGATCCCACAAGTCGATCGGCATCGTGCGGAAGCCTCCGGAGCAAGCACCCGCGGGAGTGCTTTCGGGTTGACGGCGGCGATGCGGGGCCGCTATCTTCCAGCGCACGGGGAAAATTGCGCTCGTCCGAGCGCACCATCTAAAGAAAGAGGGATGCACCATGCTGGGACGTCGGCAGATTCACGCGTTGAACGAGCAACGCCCCGTCTTGCGAGCGGGTGGTCTCTTCTTGGCAGCGCTTGCGGTCGCGATGAGCGCGGCGCAAATCGCCGCAGCCGGCCCCGCCGCGGAGAGCACCGCCCCCGCGGCCGCGCCCTCGGAGGATGTTGGGCCGCTGCAGGAGATCGTGGTCACCGCCACGCGGCACGAGGAAGGCCTGTCCAAGGTGCCGATCAGCGTCACGGCCCTGACCCAGGACGCGATGGATGTGCGAGGCATCAAGGACATCCTGGATGTGGCTCGTTTCACTCCCGGCATCAACATCGACAACACGGGAACGAACAACATCGCGATCCGCGGTATTGCGTCGACCGGCGGCGCCGGGACGACGGGGATCTATCTCGACGACACGCCCATCCAAATGCGGGCGCTCGCCTTCAATCCCGATGAGGCGCTGCCGCAATCGTTCGATCTCGACCGCGTGGAGGTGCTGCGCGGACCGCAGGGTACGCTGTTCGGCGCGGGCTCCGAGGGTGGAACGGTCCGCTACATCACCACCCAGCCGAGCTTGACCCAGACGAGCATCTACAGCCGCGACGAGGTTTCGTACACCGAAGGCGGTGCGCCGAGCTACGAGGCGGGCGTCGCGGGCGGCACGCCGGTCATCGACGGCACGCTCGGCGTGCGCGTGAGCGCCTGGTATCGCTATGACGGCGGCTACATCGATCGCATCGATCCGGTATCCCTCGACACCATGCAAAAGAATGCCAATTACGCCCAGACCAAGCTGTTCCGTATCGCCGCGATCTGGGCGCCGTCGGAAAACTGGAAGATCTCGCCGAGCTTCTACTATCAGGATCGCTACGCAAACGACGTGCAGAATTACTGGCCGCTGTATTCGAATCCAGGCGCGAATCGCTATGTGGATGCAAATCCCACCCAGCGCACCGTGCCGGACACGTTCTATATCCCGGCCCTGAAAGTGGAAGGCGATCTGGGTGCGGTCACCTTCGTCTCGAATTCTTCCTATTATCACCGCAAGGAGGAGACCGGATACGACGGCACGCTGTACAACCTGGGGTTCTATCAGACCCAGCCGAACGCACAGGAGGTCGCGGAAGGCGCCGAAGCCGTGTATCCGCTGCCCTGGAATGTCCCGTTTCCGCTGCTCGACGGCAGCGGGCTTCACCTGCCGGCCGGCGCCACCAACTATCGCGCGCCGGCGTCGGTCGACAACGATCAGGACAACCTGACGCAGGAATTCCGGCTGCAGTCCTCCGATCCAAGCGCCCGGCTCGTATGGACCACGGGCCTGTTCTTTTCCAGCGACCGCCAGTCCTACCTGGAGCAGATCCACGATCCGTACCTCAACGAGTTGACGGAGGCCGTCCTCGGCATCCCGTATCAACAAACGTTCTGCTACGTCAACGCCGCGGGCACCTGTGTGGGCGTGCCCTACGACGCTCGCTTTCCGAACGATTCGTACTTCCTGCAGACCTTCTCCAAGGACCAGCAGTACGCCTTGTTCGGCGAGGGCACCTTCGCCTTCACCGATCAACTCAAGGCCACGGTGGGCATGCGCTATTCGCGAACCGAGTTCTCCTTCAATACCCTCACCGGCGGGCCCCAGCTCTTTCTGCCGCCACAGACCGGCTCCGGCGACAAGAAGGAGAGTTCCTTCACGCCCAAGGCGAGCATCGAATATCAGTACGACCCGCACGATCTGTACTATTTCACCTACGCGAAGGGCTTCCGTCCGGGCGGCGCGAACAATCCCGTTCCCTATGCCGCCTGCGGAATCGATTTTCGCAACTTCGGGATAGCGGGCGCCCCTCAGACCTTCGGCTCGGACACCGTCGACAGCTTCGAGGTCGGCGCGAAGAACAATCTGGACAATCGAGTCAAGCTCGCCAGCAGCGTGTATTACATCCGCTGGAACAAGATTCAGCAGGTCGTCGTGCCGCCCATCTGTCAGATCTCCTTCATCGCCAACTTGGGGCAGGCGGTCGCCAAGGGCGCGGATTTCCAGGGCGACTTCGCGATCACGGAGTCATTCACGGCCGAGTTGTCGGCCGGTTACACCGACGCGAGATATACGAAGAACTCCTATTTGGGCACCAGCACGACCCCTATCGTCTCGAGCGGCGACGCCATCGCGGGCCAGAGCGGTCAGCCCGCGCCGCCGGTGACTGTCTCGCTCGGTCTCTCGTACCGGTTTCAGCTTCTCGCCAAGGACTCTTTCGTTCGCGTCGATGACGAATACGAGAGCCGCCCGAAGTGGCTGGGCGCCAACCAGGACCCGGCGACCTTGCAATACGATTCGGCGAACTACGTCCTGTCCTCGACCAATTTTGCCTCGGCCCGGGGCGGCATGAAGCTCGGCGATTGGCAGATCGAGGCGTTTTGCGACAACCTGCTCGACTCCCACCCCGTGACCAATTACGAATGGTCGATCGATTCCCAGGTTCCAGGCACCAGCCGGCTTGAGCGCGATTTCACCTTCCGCCCGCGCACGTTTGGCCTGACGTTCCTGTATAGAAGCAAATAGCTCGTATGTGCGGCGCAACGACCCGCGCCGCACATCCGGGGATCAGCGAGGGGCTCTTGAGATGGCGCTGCGCGCCTTTCTGAAGGCGCCCGTTTTACATGCGCATACAACCCAAGCTTTCCGGTTGCGCCCTGTTTCCACCGATGCTACTGTCGGCCGCGTCGGAATTATCTGACCATATAACGAATCATGGGGACGTGATGCCAGCCATTCGCTTGAAGCCGCTTCCTGCGCCGTTGGACCGTCGAGTGTTGCTTTTATCCCTCATCTTGGCCGTCGGCGCCCTGGGCGCCCGCGGCGCCGTGGCCACCGAGGCCGATGCGCTGGCGGACACGGGCAATGCCGCCCCCGCCCCCGCCGCTTCCGGGGGTCTCGAGGAAATCGTCGTGACGGCGACCCGGCACGAGGAGTCCCTGAGCAAGGTGCCCTTGAGCGTCACCGCCCTGACGCAGGAATCGATGGATCAGCTCGGCATCAAGGACTTCCAAGACGTCGCGCGCTTCACCCCGGGCGTCAACATCGATACCTCCGGCACCAACGCCATCTCGATCCGCGGCATCTCCTCATCAGGCGGCGCCGGCACCACCGGCATCTACCTCGACGACACGCCGATCCAGATGCGCTCGGTGGGCTTCAACCCGGATGACACCCTACCGAAGACCTTCGATCTGCAGCGGGTCGAAATCCTGCGCGGCCCTCAGGGCACCTTGTTCGGCGCGGGGTCCGAGGGCGGCGCCGTGCGCTACATCCTCACGCCCCCGAGCACCACGGACACCGACACGTACGTCCGCAGCGAGGTGGCGTACACGCAGGGTGGACAGCCGAGTGGGGAGGTCGGCATCGCGCACGGCCAGCCGATCGTCGACGGCACGTTCGGCGTGCGCGCGAGCCTCTGGTACCGCTACGACGGAGGCTGGATCAATCGGGTGGACGACACCACCGGCGAGATCATCGACCACAACGTCAATTACTCCAATTCCATGGCCGGCCGTCTCGCGGCGGTCTGGAAGCCCACGTCCAGCTTCACCGTGACCCCGAGCATCCTCTACCAGCGCCAGGACAAGAACGACGACTCGACGTACTGGCCGGCCTATTCGGATGCGGCCGCGGGCCATTTCAATACGGCAACGCCCGAGCGTGTCGGCGGCCCGGACACGTATTACCTGCCGGCGTTTAAAATGGTGTGGGATCTGGGCAGCAGCGAGCTGATTTCCGACAGCTCCTACTTTCACCGCAGCCAGATCACGGCCTACCAGGGCACTGTGTACGACCTCGCCTATTGGCAGAGCATTCCGGGGGCGAACGGCTTCGCGCCTGGACCCTGGTACCCACTGATCGATGCCAACGGCATTCACCTGCCTGCCGCGTTGGCGGGCACGCAAACGCCCAACACCATGACCAATTCGCAGGAAAGCTATACGCAGGAATTTCGCTGGCAGTCCAACGATTCGAGCTCCAAGTGGAGCTGGACCGCCGGTATCTTCTGGCAACTGGCGAAAGAGGGCAGCATCGAGGAGCTGAAGTCCACCAACATCAACCAGGTGTTCAACTACCTGTTCGGCTTTACGCCCGCGAGCTTCTACGGCGGGAATTTCTACTCGTGCCCGAACAATGCCGCGTATCCCTCGATCCCGGCCTGCGACATCTACTACAACAACAACACCACCTTCGACCGCCAGATCGCAGGATTCGGTGAGGTGAGCTATGCGTTCTTCGACTGGATGAAGCTGACGGTGGGCGATCGGATCGCGCGCACCGGGTTCTCGCTGAACCACTATGCCGACGGTTACGAGAACTATGGCCCGGGACCGGCGGCGGCCAGTGAAAAGGAGACCCCCAAGACGCCCAAGGCGACCCTGTCCTTCCAGGTCGATCCGCAGGATCTGTTCTACCTGAGCTATGCCAAGGGCTTCCGGGTCGGCGGCGGCAACGCTCCGCTGCCGTCCTTCTGCGACGCAGACCTCGCCGCGGCCGGATACCCGAACGGTGCGCCGCTCACCTACAAGTCCGACTCCACTCAGAATTACGAGATCGGCTCCAAGAACGGCTTCGGCGACTGGCTGAAGATCGCGACCAGCGTGTACTACATCAAGTGGAGCCAGATCCAGCAGAGCATCTACGTCGCCGGCGCGTGCGGCCTGCAGTTCACCGACAATCTGGGCAGCGCCGTAGCTTGGGGCGGCGACGTGCAGGCGGAGATGAAGCTCGGACCCGTGAACGTCGATCTCGCCAGCGGCTACACGAGCGCGCGCTACAGCAAGACCGACCCCGCCGGCTGTCAGGCGACCGTCAACTCGCCTCCGTGCCTCGCCAGCAGCGGCGATGCCATCTCCGGCCAGGCGGCCATCAACTACGCTCCCGGGGTGAATGCTCCTTTCACGACGGCGCTCGGAGTCCAATACAACTTCCGGCTGGCGAAATACGACAGTTTCGTGCGTGCCGATTGGGAGTACGAGGCCCGCAACCATTGGCTGGCGGCCGTACAGGATCCGAACAACTACGCGCAGTACAACTACGGCTTTTCCTACACGCTGCCTTCGACGAGCTTCACGTCGCTGCGCGCGGGCATGGACTTTGGCGGATGGCAGCTGGCAGCGTTTTGCAACAACCTGTTCGATTCACATACGGTCATCAACTACGCGCTCGGGCAGACCGACGGTACCATCACACCGCAACAGAATGCCTATACGTTCCGGCCGCGGACCGTCGGCCTGACGTTCACCCTGCACACCCATTGATCCGACCCTCGCCGCGCGCCTGTTCGCGCGCGGCGAAGAAGTATGGCGGCGCCGCCCTCAAGCCACCGCGCGCGCCGACTCCACGCCACAGGCATCCTTGACCGAGGCGCTGAGAACGCCGAGCCCCTCCTCCAGCACCGCGTCGGGGATCGTGAGCGGAGCGAGCAGCCGCACCACATTCGCGTCCGTGCCGCAGGACAACAGAATCAAGCCGCGCTTTTCCGCGGCCGCCACGATGGCCGCGGTCACCGCGGCGTCCGGCTCCTTGCTCTTCGGATCCTTCACCATCTCGAAGGCCACCATCGCGCCCAAGCCGCGCACGTCGCCGATGGCCGGAATTTCCTTCGCCAGCGACTCCAGATGCGAACGCATCCGCTGGCCGACCCTCGTGGCGCGCGCGCACAGGCTCTCGGACTCGATCACGTCGAGTACGGCGTGCGCCGCGGCGATGCTCAACGGATTGCCGCCGTAGGTCCCGCCCAGGCCACCGGCGTGGGCGCTGTCCATGATGGATGCACGGCCGGTCACGCCGGACAACGGCAAGCCTCCGCCCAACCCCTTGGCGACGGTGATGAGATCCGGCGTCACCCCGGAATGCTCGATGGAGAACATCTTGCCGGTGCGCGCAATGCCGCCCTGCACCTCATCGGCGACCAACACGATGCCGTGCTCGTCGCAGATCTTGCGCAGGGCGCGCAGGAACTCGTAGGGCGCCACGTTGAAGCCGCCCTCGCCCTGCACCGGTTCGATGACGATGGCCGCGACGGATTTGGGATCCACGTCGCCGTGGAACAAGCGATCCAGGTCGGCGAGAGCCCGCTCGACCGATACCCCGCGGTACGGCAGCGGAAACTCCGCGTGGTAGATCTCCGCAGGGAATGGCCCGAAACCCTTCTTGTAAGGCATGACCTTGCCCGTGAGCCCCAGGGTCATGAGCGTGCGGCCATGAAAGCCCCCGGAAAAAGCGATCACCGCCGAACGCTTGGTGTGGTACCGGGCGATCTTGACCGCATTTTCGAGCGCTTCCGCGCCCGAGGTGAGAAAAATCGATTTCTTGGGAAAATCGCCGGGGGCGAGCGAGTTCAATCGCTCCGCCAGCCGCACGTACGACTCGTACGACACGACGTGGAAACAGGTGTGCGCGAACGCCTCGGCCTGCTGTGCGACCGCGGCCATGACCTTGGGGTGGCGATGCCCGGTGTTCAATACCGCAATCCCCGCGGCAAAATCGATGAAACGCCGGCCGTCCACGTCCCATATTTCCGAATTCTCGGCTTTGACCGCGTAGATCCCCTTGGTTCCCACGCCGTTCGCCACCGCCGCCGCCTTGCGGGCCTGGAGCTCTGAAGTTTTGGACATGTGCGTCTCCCAAAATGCGCTGCTTAGCCTTGGAACGGTATCATTGGCCGTCATTTTGAGCAAAACTTGACTCATGAGCGCCGCGGATCCCTCTTTTCCGTCAACGCTGGATCGTGCTCTGTCGGCCCAAGCCGGCGTCACGGCCGGCACGATGCCGGTGCGGGTGATAAGAGCGGAATTGCATCGGCGGCTGGAGGAGGACGATCGGGTGGCGGTCGAGGCGCCGCTCGAATTTCAACTTCACCATCCCGCGATGGGGTTGGAGCCCGTATCCTTCGGAACGACCATGCGAACGCCCGGGGATGACGAATGGCTCGCCGCCGGACTCTTGTACGGCGAGGGGGTAGTCAACCAGGCCTCGGACATCGAAGCGGTCGAATCGAGCACCCGCAAACCCAATGTGGTGAACGTGCGCCTGCATCCGGGCGTGCCGCTCGAATTACAGGCGGCGTCCCGGCGCTTCTCCGCGGGCTCGAGCTGCGGGGTCTGCGGCACCACCGGTCTCGATGCCGCCATCGCTCGGGCCGCCGCCACGCGCGTCACGGCGCAGGAAGGCATCGAACTGTCCATCTTGTTCGAATTGCCGCAGCGTATGCGGCGCGAGCAGACGAGATTTGGCGACACCGGAGGCATCCATGCGTCCGCCCTGTTCGATTTGCAGGGGACGCTCGTCAGCATCGCCGAGGATGTGGGGCGCCACAATGCCTTCGATAAGCTCGTGGGCGAGAACTTGATGGCGGGACGGCTGCCCCTCTCGGGCCATGTCGCTCTGTTGAGCGGCCGGGCGAGTTACGAACTCGTGCAAAAGGCGCTTCGCGCCGGTGTCGCGGTGCTCGCGGCGATCGGCGCGCCCTCGAGCCTCGCGGTGAATCTGGCGGTGGCCTCGGGACTCACCCTCGTCGGATTTCTGCGGGAAGGCAAGTGCAACGTGTATTCAAATCCCCAGCGTCTCACCGGGATCGGGCACTAGCCCTCGACGGGCAGCCAGCCGGAATGGGTAGGCGAATGGGTCGCCGCGCCTCCCGCCCCGCCAAAGGCGCCTCCGCTGAGCCACGCTTGGCCCGCTCTCGGGTCAATTGACCGTATAGCCTCGACCGGTCAGGCACGCCGCCATGGCGCGATCGTAGTTGCCGTACGCGCGATCCACATCGGCCGGCGACGCACCGCCGGCCGGCTGGGTTGGATCGAAGCCGGTCTGCCCCTTGGCCCAATTGTGGCACTCGTACTGGTCAGCGGCCTGCTGATCCTTCGACTGGCCGTTGGCGGGATAGACGATCAGGTCGCTCTGCGTCGCGGGTGGCGGGGCCCCCGCGGGCTGCGCTGCCGCTTGATTGGGGTCGCCGCCCCCATCGGGCGGCGGAGCGCCAGCGGGCGGCGCCACCACCACGTACCCATTCTGATCAGGCTGCCAGGTGTAATAGACATTGTCGGCATAGTAGTAAGGAACGCCGCCGACCCAAATCGTGGAGTAGTAACCCGGCAATGCCCCGATGACCAGACCGACCGGCGGCATCACGACGATGAAGCCCCCAGCCCGGGGCGCATACCACACGCCGCCACTGAAGTAGTACGGCGAGCCGCCATGGTAATAGGGCCGGTAGTCGGGCGGCAGCGTCCGCGCGACGGTGCCCACGGGGGCGTAAAAGCGCCCGTGGTTATAGCGGGCGTCCATGACCTGACCGCGCCCATCCACGACGGGACGCGCGGGGGCGCCCGGCCGGACCGCCGCCGGCCGCGCGGGCGCGGGACGCCCCGCGGCCTCGGCTCGAGGCCTGGGTTCATCCGCGGCCGAGACGCTCCGCGTGCCCAAAAGGGCCACGGCGAACGTCGCCAGCAATGCCATCCGTATGCGTGGAGACGTGTTCATAGCTAGCTACGACTGCCTTTAGATAGTCCTGATCAGGGCGTGGCCCTAGTTGACGGTGTAGCCGCGACCCTGCAAGCAGGCGCTCAGCGCACGGCGGTAGGAGTCCGCGCGCGCCCGATCGGCAGAGATTTGCGCCGCGGTCTCTTGATTGATCTGCGCCTGCGCTTGACGCGCCTGGGCCTGGGCGTTCGCGTCTGCCGCCGATCCGACGATGGCGCCGGTGGCGGCGCCGAGCACGAGGCCAGCGCCCGCATTTCGCGGGCCGGCGAGAATGGAGCCGAGGATGGCGCCGCCGATGGCACCCACCGCCGTACCCGAGCCGGGGGGATTGGCGGGCTGGACGACCACTCGCTCGTACGGCGGCGCATCCGGACGGCTCGGATCGACCCCGGTCTCTTGGACCGCCCAATTGTGGCATTCATACCGGTCTCGATCGGTCTGCTCGGGTGACTGCCCGTTGTTGGGGTACACGAAAATTCTCTGCGGCTGGGGCGGCGGCGGTGCCGGCACCGCAACCGTGCGCGGCGGCGGTGTCACACAGGCACAGAGCGCCAAGCCGGCGGCGAACATCGCGCCCGCACGCAGCGCCACCGTCGTCCGTCGAGAAAAGTCAAGAATTGTCATGAGCTTGCAACCTCTGGATCCTTTGTTCATCAACCGCTTACAACGTACATCACGCACGCTAGTTGACAGCCTCGGCGCGGCGGAGTTCGTCGGCTCGTCAGCGGTGGTGCCGCAGCTATCCCTGATCAAGGTTTGGCGGGTTTGCGGAATTTCAAGATGAACTGGTCGGTCTGGCCGCGGATCGCGGGATCGAACACCTTCGCGGTGCGCGGATCCGACGGCCGGTGCAACAGATCGCTCGAGCCGACGAATTGAAATCCAGCCGCCAGCACCTCCCGCTTCACCGTTTCCGGGTCGATCCGGTGCAATGTCGAGGTGACGCTGGTCCCGGCCCCGGGCACCGAGGAATGATCCAAGACGAGATAAATGCCCCCCGGCTTGAGCGCCTCGAACACCATTTGATTGAATACCTCGAGATCCAGCCCCGGGAAATTATGCAGGTCGTGATAGTTCTGCGAGGTCCATACGAGGTCCACCGGCTCGGGCGTCTTGAGCGCGGCGAACGGCTCGACCACCACGCTGACATTGGAGTAGCCGGGCTCCGCGGCGACCGCCTTGATCCGCGCCGAGAAATCGGGGGCGTCGGCCGGCGCCCCCGGGCGCGGCGCCGGAACGATCGCGTACACGTGGCCTGAGCTTCCGACCGCCTTGCTGATGATGCGCGTGAAATATCCGCCGCCCGGCAAGAGCTCGGCGACCTTGAATCCGGGCTCGACGCCGGCGAACACGAGCGTCTCGGCCGGCTTCCGGTTCACATCGTGTTCGACGTCGGCCGCCGGCCGGGCAGGGTCGGCGACCGCGGCGGCGAGAAAATCGGGAATCTTGGGCGGCTGCACTTGCGCGGCGGAAGCCGCGGACGCGGCCAATACGATGCCCGCGAGTACCAGGGCCCGCCGGCCGATGGTGTCGTGAATCATGAGTCTCTCCCCTTAGGCGTGTATGGCTTTGGCCCGAAGTCTATCATCAGCGCCGGCCACCGCAGCCGCGTAGAATTCCCACTCCCGGCATTTCAAAGGTTCCCATGAGTCTCAGCGTCTTCGATATTTTCAAGATCGGCATCGGTCCCTCGAGCTCCCACACCATGGGCCCGATGAATGCCGCCAGAAGCTTCGCCGAGCTGCTCGCGGCCCGCGGGTTGCTCGAGCGCACCGCACAGGTCTCGGCGCAGCTCTACGGCTCGCTCGCCCTCACCGGGCGCGGCCATTGCACCGATCGGGCGATTCTCCTCGGCCTGTCGGGCATGAGTCCGGACACGATCGATCCGGCCGGCGTCGAGCCGACCTTGCATCGGATCCGCTCGACGGGCCGGATACGTCTCCTCGGCCGCCATGAGATCGCTTTCGACGAACCGCTGAATCTGCTGTTCCATCTCGATCAGGTGCTTCCGGGGCACTCCAATGGCATGCGCTTCACCGCGCATGACGCCTCCCTCGAGGTGCTGGCGCGCGAGGAGTACTACAGCATCGGCGGCGGCTTCATCGTGCAGGCTGGCGCGTCGGTGCAGGACGGCGAGAATCGGGCGCCGCCGCCCTACGAATTCGAATCCGGAGCGCGGCTGCTCGAGCTTTGCAGGCAGGGAGGACTTGAGATTCACGAGCTCATGCTGGCGCGGGAGCGCGCCTGGTATGGCGATGCGGACATCCGAGCGCGGCTCATGCGAATTTGGCAGGTCATGCAGGCGTGTGTGCAGCGCGGCTTCGAGGCGCAGGGCCTGTTGCCCGGCGTGCTGGGCGTGCGGCGGCGCGCGCCGAAGCTTTACCGTCAATTGATGACCGGCGATCCCTCGAGCCCGATGCATGCCCTGGATTGGGTCAACGTCTACGCACTGGCGGTCAACGAGGAGAACGCCGCGGGCGGCCAAGTGGTGACCGCGCCCACGAACGGGGCGGCGGGGATCGTCCCGGCGGTGCTGCATTATTACCGGCGCTTCGAGCCGGGCGCGGACGACGCGGGCGTGATTCGTTTTTTGCTCAGCGCCGCCGCGATGGGCATGCTCTACAAGCAAAACGCCTCCATCTCCGGGGCCGAGATGGGCTGTCAGGGTGAGGTGGGAGTTGCCTGTTCCATGGCGGCGGCCGGACTCGTATCGGCGATGAACGGCACCAATGAGCAGATCGAAAACGCGGCCGAGATCGGCATGGAGCACAACCTCGGGCTGACCTGTGATCCGGTCGCGGGATTGGTTCAGATTCCGTGCATCGAACGCAACGCCATGGGATCGGTCAAGGCCATCAACGCGGCGCGGCTCGCGCTGCGCGGCGACGGGTCGCACAAGGTGACGCTCGATCAAGTGATCGCCACCATGCGCCAGACCGGCCTGGATATGTCGGCCATCTACAAGGAAACCTCCCAAGGCGGGCTCGCCGTCAACGTACCGGAGTGCTAGCCCAAAGCGGGCTAGGCGGTCAGCCCGTGGCTTGCAGCCCTTGCGCGATGCCTGAGATGGTCGCTCGCAACGCACCGAACAGCGCCGGATCCCTGCGGTCGGTGGCCCGCCAGCGCTTCAACAGATCCACCTGCATGAGATGCATCGGATCGACGTAGGGGTTGCGCAAGGTGATTCCACGCTGCAACGTCGGATCTGAGTCGAGGAGCCGCGTCGAGCCGCGCAGCGTCAGCACGTGCCCTACCGTCAGTTCGTACTCCCGGCGGATGGGATCGGCATGCACCGCGAGGCTCTCATCGGCAAGCGCTTCGTAATGCGCGGCGATGTCGAGATCGGTGCGCGCCAGCATGGATTCGACATCGTCGAGCAGATGCGCGAAAAACGGCCACTCGGTCAGCATCTCCCGGATCACACCCTCGCCGTGCTCCGCGAGCGCCGCCTCGAGGCCGGTGCCGAATCCGAACCAACCGGGCAGCATGTGGCGGCTCTGAGTCCAGGCGAAGACCCAGGGTATGGCGCGTAGCGCCGCGATCCCCTCGCCGGTCGCACGCACGGCGGGCCGCGACCCGATGTGCATGCGCTCGATCACGTCCAGGGGCGTGACCGCGCGGAAAAATTCGCCGAACCGGGGACTGTCGGACACCAATCCCCGATAGGCATCGAAGCTCTTGGATGCGATGGTGCGCATCGCCGCGAGCGACGCGGCCGACGGCGGAGTGCGTGAGGCCGCGTGTGCCGTCGCGAGCGCCACCGCGGCGAAAGTCCGCTCGAGCGTGCGCATCGCGATGGGCCGAAGACCGTAGCTTTGGTTCACCACCTCACCCTGCTCGGTCAGCCGCAACACGCCGCGAATGGCGCCGCTCGGCGCCGCCTCGACCAAACTCTCGGTTCTGCCGCCGCCGCGCGCCGGGGTGCCGCCGCGCGCATGGAAGATGGTCAAGGCGATCGCCGTGTCGCGGGCGGCCTCGAGCAGCCGCTGCTGCGCAACCTGCAGCGCCCAGCGCGAAGCCGAGAAGCCGGCCTGCTTGTTGGTGTCCGAATAGCCGATCACGACGGTCTGACGATTGCCGCGCACCGCGAGATGCCGGCGATACGCAGGCTCCTTGTGCAACGCGCGCAACAGATCGCCGGCGCTCTCGAGCGCATCGACCGATTCCAGGAGCGGAGCGACGTCGAGGCGGCACTCCCCGGTCCGCTTGTCGGTGGTGTCCGCCCATCGCGCGAGCAACAGCACTGCGAGCACGTCGTCCGGCCCCTCGGCCGCCCGAAACGATGTAGCTGCCGATGGCGCGCCCGCCGTACTTGTGCCGGGCGTGTGCGATGGTGTCGAACACCCACAGCAGTGCGCCGACCGGCCGCATCGAGCGGCGTGGTCGGCGAATGATCGCGCGCAAGAAGCTCGCGCAGGCGAACCAGGCGCTCACTGCGCGGCAGCGTGGCCCACTCCGGGCTACCGAGGCCCTGCGCGATCACTTCGTGGTGCACGTGCGCCGCCTGGGTCACGTCCATGGTTGCGATGTGGAATCCGAAGGTGCGCACCCGGCGGATGAAACGCCGCACCAGGAAATATCCCGCGTGCCGTCCCCGATTGGCCGTCAGGCTGTCGGCGGCGAGTTTCACGTCGGCCAGGAGCTCGTCGCTGTTCTGATAGGCGTTCGGCCGGCCCTCGTAAGTCGCCTTCAGACGCTCGCCGACCTGGCCGAAGAAGATCCGGTAAGGCATGCGGTCGTGACGCGCCGGCGCGAGCGCCTGCACCCCGGGCAGAAGGGAGGTGTAGGCGTCGATGCGCTCCGCGAGCGCGCCCGAGATCTCCACCCGCCGCGCGCTCTGGCTGAGCGCCTCGGCCAATTGCCCGCACTCGTTGAAATACGTGGACACGATGAGCTGCTCGTGGCGGTGCAGGGTCTCCCGGATGGTCTTGGCGTGCACATCGGCATTGTTGTCCATATCCCCGCCCACCCAGGAACCGAACTTGAGCATGCCGCGCACGTTCAGCGACTCGACGGTCACGCCGTAGGCGCGCGCCAGCGCCCCTTCGATCTCCTCGTAAAACAGCGGGACCACGCGATAGAGAATCTCGATCAGATAGAACAGCACGTGCTCGCGCTCGTCCGCGACCGTGAGGCCCTCGCGCGGATGCTCTTCGGTCTGCCAGATGCTCGCGATCTCCAGTCGGACTCGCGACCAAAGGGTGTCGAGCTCGACTTGCATCAACCCCGGATTCAGCCGATCGAGCAGCCCCTGGGCGATGTGCTGCTGCTTGCGCAGCACCGTGCGCCGGGTCGACTCCGTGGGATGCGCGGTGAACACGGGCTCGATGCTGATCGAGCCGATCAGCGCCAATGTCTGCTCTAGCGTGTAGCCGTCGCGCTGCAGGAGGTCGATGCTCTCGGCAATGCCCCCGGGCTGCTTGAGGCTGGAATCGCTCAGATATTGGCGCCGGCGCCGCACGCGGTGCACTTTCTCGGCGGTATTGACCGCTTGAAACCAGGTGGAGAATGCGCGGGTCAGATTGGTCGCGAGCTCAGGCTCTCGCCCTGCGGTGCGTCGCTCGAGCTCATCGCCGGCGCGGGCCCCCTCGCGCCGGGCGATGGCGGCGCGCCGATCGCCCTCCACGAGATCGAAGAACGCCTCCCCGCCCTGGTCGCGCAAGATCTCGCCGATGAGCTCGCCGAGTGCGTGCACATCCTCTCGGAGCCCGGCGTCCTTGGGCGGGAATTGAATACCTTCGCGATACATCATCAGCAGGTCCGTCGATCGGCGGGGCGAAACGCCCACCGAGAGGCCGCTATTCTAGTGGGAATTGAGGAGAACCGTGGTATCGAAGCTTTCGAAGCTGGTCAGCACGCGGCGGTACGCGTTCTGCATGATGCGCTCGGCGTTCTTGTCGGCGCGATGGCCCAGCAGCATCCGGATCACCACGTCGTCCGCGGGACGGGCAGTATCCTCGCTCAGCAGCTGGAAGCTGAAGCGTGCCAGCCGCTGCATGATTTCGTTGGAAAATTTCAACCGGGTGAGATCCTGTCCATCGCCCGCCCCCACTTTGGCCTCTTCCGCCACCTCGCCGATCAGACGGGTGATGAACCGGGCCTTGTCGATCAGGCCCAGATCGCTGAAGAACTCGATTTCGGACTGAATGTTCATCCGGCCGGGAAGAAATCGATGGGTTTGGTCGCGGTCAGGGTCGCCACGTCCTTGGCCTCGAATTTGAACAGCCGGATGCGCGCGAGCAGCTTCGATTCGAACTCAGGATCGTTGAGGTCGCTCGAAACCACCCGGGCCGCCGTGATGTCACCGGAGGGGGCGATGGTCAATTCGATCACCACCTTGCCTTGCAGCGCCGGGTTGTCGCGCAGCGCGCGCGCGTACATGGCGTCGATCGCACCCTTGTTGCGGGTGAATACGAGTGCGATCTCATCGGCGCTGCGCGAGGCCTTGCCGCTGCCGCCCGCGCGCGTCGCGCCCTGATTCCCGGTGGCAAGCGTCGGCCCCTTGACCTGGGCGGTCCGGATCCCGTTCAGCGAGCCGCCTCCGGACGCCAATCCGGAGCTGGTGGGTGCGCTGATGCCGCCGCTGGTGCCGCCCGCCTTGGAAGTGATCAGCGATCGGGTCACCTCGGTCACGTCGCCGGGATCGGTGGTCTTCGGCTGGTTCTTGGCGAGCTTGTCCAGATTGATGTCTCGCAACGCCGCCAGGTCGTCCATGCTGGCCAAAAGTCCGCTCTTGGCCGCCTTGGCGCGCGCATCCACCGGGGGCGGCACGGGTTTCGGGCTGACCGGCGCCTTTTCGAGCGGCTTCTCCGGCTTCGGGGGAGGTGGCGGGGGCGGCGGGGGCGGCGGCTCCATCACGAGCTGAACCACGCGCTCGGGAAGCGACTCGGTGTTCACCACATGCTCGCGCCTCGGCAGGAACGGGATGATCACCGCGATGATCGCGAACGCGATGACCAAGTTGCGCAGGATGACGCGATAGCGCCGTTCCATGTCCTCGGACGGAGACCAGGGCAGCTCATAGCGGCGGAAATACGGGGCGAGTCCCGGCGCCGTCGACGCTCTGGCGGGATTTGCCGCGGCAGCCATCAGCTGGCCGCCTTTTCACGCTCGACGACCGCGAACGATACCTTGCCGTATTCGGCGTCGCTGCAGGTCAGCATGATCCGCTTGAGGAGGCTGTAGGGCAGGTCCTTGTCGCCCATGATGGTGACTTCGCGCTTGGAGATGTCGACCTGTCGCTCGCCGCTCAAGATCTTGTCGTTCTGCGCCATCAGCGCGGCCTTCAACGGGGCGAACACCGGCGCCGGGCTCGCGACGACATCCGCCACGGAGCCCACGAGCTGGCCGTCCACGAACACCGAATCCTTGGTGACCATCACCACGACGGCGGCGCTCGGCTTGCGGTCGGACAGCGATTGCGGGATGTGGATGTTCTTGGTGTTGGGCAGGATGTCCACGTCCGCCGTGTGGGCGAGCAGGAACACCACCAGGATGGTCATCATGTCGATGAACGGAACCAGCGCGAAATGGCTCGCACCATGCCGGCGCTGCCGGTGTCTGCGAATTCGGTAGGGCGTCATGTGGGCGCGTCCGCGATGGAAATGTCCGGGAACAACTCCGCCTTGGAGAATGGCGGCTGGGGAATCTGATAGACCCGCACCGTATCCATGACCTGGACCAACGTATCATAGGAGACGTTCGGGCCCGGCAGGATGGTGGCGTCGGTCATCTGCGGAAACTGCGACTTCACCTTGCGCATGAATTCCGAAAGACTGTCCAGATCGTAACCGGCCGCCGTGTTCTCGATCATCTTGAGCGGCCCGGAATTACGGTCGTTCACCACCAGATCGTTCGGGTGGATGATGATCTCGAGCTTCAATCCCTTCGGCAAATCGACAGGAGCGCTCGAATTGGCGGGCAGATTGAGCTGCAGGATGTTGGTTTTCGAGAAGACCGCGGTAAAAATCAAGAAAAACACCAGGATCACCATCATGTCGATCATCGGCACGATGTTCAAATCATCGCGGCCGCGATGATAGCGGGCGTGATTGCGCCGGACCATGCTGGCGGATTTTGATTTCATGGGCTCTGTACCGTTCGATCGACCACCGGGTTCAAAGTCTAGATGCTGCCGCGCGCCGCCGCGGGTGCGCGCGTCTGCGGCGTCGGCGCCGACGGAGTCTGCGGAACTCCGGGGGCGTCGTGCTGACGCTCGGTGATCGAATTCAAGAACTTCACGGACGCGATCTCCAGGCTGTCGATCAGCGAGGTCGTCTTCGACTCGAGGAACATGTGCGCGAGCAGCAGCGTGATCGCCACGCCCAGACCCGAGGCCGTATTGTTCATGGCGACGGAGATGGCGGCAGCCAGCAAGCTCGCTTTCTCCGCGGGGTTCGCCGTCGCAACGGCGCTGAAGGCCCCGATGAGGCCGGTGATGGTGCCGAGCAAGCCGATCAACAGACCGACATTGGCGAGGGAGGAGAGAAAGTGCGTGCGCTTCTCGATGCGCGGGATGACCTCCAGCAGACTCTCGTCCATCGCCTTCTCGATGTCGTCCCGGCGGCGCGCGCTCGCCACCCGGGCAACCCCGTAGTTCAGAATCGTGGCGATGGACGCCTTCGAATTCTGCGTGAGCGACACCACTTGCTTGAAGTTACCGGCGCTCAACGCGGGAACCAGGTTGTCCCACAGCGTTCGATTGCGGATGGTCTCGCGGGTCAGGTAAACGAATCGCTCGATGGCGATCGACACCCCGACCACGAAAATCAAGGCGAGGGGGTAGAGGAACAACCCGCCGTCCTTGAAGAAGTTGACGACCGAACTCATGAAATTCATTCTGCGCTCCTAGAAAATCCGACCCGCTGCAACCTACGAGATTCAACCAGATTCCGTAAAATCGGCTATGACTTACTTCTCACCCCGTGATCACCGTGGGTGAGCCGGCGCCGCGGACGCCGCCGCGCCGCCCGTCGGCGCACCATTTTGTGACGCGTCCGCCCGGACGGCCTGGTAATACATCACTTCACGCTTGAATTCGTCGCGGTCGACCGGTGCCAGGGCCTCATCCAGCAGGCTGTTCATGGGCTTGCCCGACAAGTCGCCGATGTCCGACTTCTTCCAGGGAACGATGTACATCACCTTGGGCTGCTCCCGGTCGCCCGTGACCGTCGCCGTTTGCAGCTCCAGTTTGTCGGCCGCCGTGCTTTTTGCGCTCGCCGCGGCCTTCCCGCCGCCCTCCGGTTTGCCGCCTCCCTGCGCCTTGCCCCCCGCCTTTGCGGACTTGGTGCGTCCGTCAGCAGCGCTCTGCGCAGGAGCATCGGCCGCCGCCCCGGGCTTCTCCGCCGTGGGCGACGACGCATCGGGCGATGTCGTCGCACGGGGCTCGCCAGCCTCCGATTGTGCACTCGAATGTGACGCCTGCGTGTCAGGCGCGGCCGGAGCCGTCTGTCCCACGGACCCGCGTGGGCCGGCGAATCCGAGGACGCCGATACAAGCCAATGCCGTGAACGGGATCATCCTTCTCGGCGTGTTCATGCGGGCTCCTTCTTGGCGGTCGGCGCCGGGGCGCCGACGCGCTTGCGCAGCTCGATCACCCAGCCGGCGACTTGTTTATTGTCGCCCGCCAGCGTGAGGTAATGCTCGAATTGCTCGAGCGCCTTCTTCGGCTCGTCCAGATACAGGTCGTATAACACGCCCAGGTTGAAATACGCCGGTGCGTAGTCCGGCTGCAGCGAAATGGTGCGCTGGTAGGCGGCCTCGGCCTGCGAAAATTTCCCGAGCTTGCGCAGCACGATGCCGAGTTCGTCATTGGCGACCGCGTCGTCGGGATTGCGCTTCAGCGCCGCCTCGAAGGCCGCCTCGGCATCCCCGAATCGCGACGCGCGCACATAGAGGAGGCCGAGGTTGACGTACGGTCCCGCGTAGTCCGGATAGGCGAGCGCGAGCTGTTTGAATTCGAGTTCCGCATCGCTGTTGCGGCCGGCCTTCATCATGTTGAGCGCCTGCGCATATTGCTGCGCCGCACGTTCGGGCACTGGGGCGGCCGGGGGCGCTGTCGCCTGGGCCCGGGCGCCGGTCCCACCGGGCGCTCCCGTCGGGGCCTTGCCGCCCGCTCCTGGAGCCGGCGCGCTGGCGCCGGCCGCAGCGGGGGCTGCCGCACCGCTCGGCGCGGGGCTCGGCGCGGGGCTCGACGCGGGTGGGGAGCTCGACGCGGGTGCGGGCCGCCGCGGCGGCGAGCCGTGGCAGCCGGCGACCAGCGCCAGCGCCGCCGCCGCCGCGCTAACGAATCGAGTCGACTTGCTGCTCACCGATTTCCACCTTGGCGTAACGCCCCGGGTTGAGTTGTGCCAATGCCGCGAAACTCTTCTGGACCCACTCGTCGTAGGTGCCTTCTTTGGCTCGCGCGGTATTCACTTGATGCAGTTGAATCGCCTTCTCCTCGAACGGGAAGGCCTGCTCCTCGAGCAACACGTCGTATTGCTCCAATTCGTCCTTCGAGAGTCCCTTCGGGCGCTCCGAGCTCATCAGATCCTTGCCCAATTGGCGGTACAGCTCGGCGCTCTCGAACGTGGCCGCGGTGGTCACCTCCGCCACCTGGTAGTCGGCGGCCTGGGTATAGGCTTTGAGCGCCGCCTCCATGGCCTTGCGCTTCTCCGCCAGGGACTTCTTGAGCGGCGCGACGAGCTTGACGCGCATGAACTCCTCGCGCGCCGGCTCCGCCAGCGTCAAGGTCGCCTTGGCCGCGAGCGCCTTGCTGCGATCCGTTCGCGCCGCGCCCGCCGCACGGTCCGCGTTGATGATCTCCTTGAGCCAGTAGTCCCGCGGCCGCGTAGTCGCCCGACTTCTGGGCGATCACGGAAAGCTTGTTGCGCGCCTCCATCGCCGGGTTCAAGGGCTGCGGGAAATGCTTCACGAAGGCCTCGAGCATGGCGCGCGACTTCGCGCTGTTGCCGGCCTTGTCGTACAGCTCGGCAGCCTGCAGGGTCGCTTCCCGCTGAACCTCCGGATTCTCCGTCGGCGATTGCGGCGATCATGCTCGAACTCGACAGCGGCCTGCCCCGGATGGTTCGATTCCGAATAGGCCACCGCGAGCTTGCGCGTCACGTCCGCCTGCAGCGGGCTTTGCGGGAAATTGCGGCGAAAGTCCTCGAGCACGACGATGGCCCGGTCCCACTGCTTCTGGGTGATGAGGAGCGCTCCCGCGTCGAAATCCGCATTGGCGCGCACCTTCGAGGTGGGCGCCATCTTCGAGACCCGCAGGAAGTCGTCCACCGCGCCCGAGCTGTCGCCCGCCTGGTTCTTCTGCTCGCCCTGCTTGTAGATCGATGCGGCCAGCCGCTCGACGATGGCCGGTCGTTCGGGGTCGTTGGCCGCCATGAGCGCCTGAGCGCTCGCATAGCCGGCCTCGGCCTTGTCGAAATGCCCTTGCTCGAAGTTCGAATTGGCGATCACCGTATAGGCGATGCGCTGCTTGCCCGCATCGACCGGGGGCTGCCGCGCCAGCAAGCGTCTGTGCGGCGGCGGTGGCGCGCGGTGTAATCCTTGGCGGCGTAGAGATCGGTGGCCGCGCGCGTCAGCACCTGGGGCCCTCGGGATGCGTCGGAAACGCCTGCGCGAATTTCAAGGAGCTGTCGACCTCGCTTGGCGTGAATCTTCGCCTTGGCGTCTCGCGCGGCGCCATCCTCTTCCTTGCCGTAGGCGACCAACGCCGCGTAGCCCGCCTCTCGCCGCCTTCTCGTGGGTGCCGTAGGAGTACGCCGTGTTCTCGTACTGCTGTGCGGCGTCGAGATACTGCTTGCTCTCGTACAGCGTGTCGGCGAGCAGGAAATTCGTGACCGGGGACTCGGGGTCGTCCGGGAACGAGGTCAAGTAGCTGCGATACCATTTCGCCGCCTCCTGATAGTCCGCCACGTTCTTGGTGCGCTGCGCCTGCGCATGGTAGTACTGGGCCACGTCCTTGAGATTGGTCTTGAGCTCGGCGACCACTTTGGGCTCGTCCTTCGGCGTTCTGCCCTGCCAGAACGGCGTCCCATAGCTGTAGTTCTCGACGAACTCCTTCTTTCCCTGCAGCACGAGATCGGGAAATCCGCCCTTGGAGTAGGCCTCGATGGCCTGCATCTCGAGGAGCGGGGCTTTCTCGTTGTTGCGGTCCTGCGAAACGAATGCGCGATAGCTGTCCGCGGCATCCGTGTAGCGCTCCTTCTCGATGTACAGGTCGCCGAGTCGCGCATACAGCAGGTAGTAATACGGCCGGGGCTGCCTGTGCTTCACGAACTCGTCGATGGACTTCGGGCCGTCCAGGTAGGAGAAGGTGATGGACATGACGCGGAACGTGTCCTCGACCAGCTCCCGGTTCGGCTTGCTTAAGGTGTCGATGCTCTACCAGCGCCTTCGGGTCCTTCTTCGAGACCAGCACCGAATCGAGCACGCCGGAGAAGGATTCGAGGCTCCGTTCGCTCTCCCCCTGCTTGAACAGCGACCAGCCGTGCTTGTAGAGGCTCTGATTGTAGAAGCCCGAAGCGGATCCGAACTTGATGACCGCTTCGTAGGCGCTTTGGGCCGCGGGATAGCTCTTGTTCGAGAACAGGATCTCGCCGCGGCGGAACTGCGCCTCGTCGATGTAATGGCTTTTCGGATAACTCGCAACCAGCCTGTCGAGAGTCGCGAGCGCCTTGTCCGGCTGCGCGTTGAGCTCGTAGGCGCGCGCGAGCTGATACAGCACGGAGTCGTTGCGCTCGTAATTGGGATAGGTTTTGAGCAGGGCGGAATAAAGATGAATGGCCTCCGTCGCCCTCAAGCCCTCGTTCGTCGCCAGCTCGTGCTCGATGCGCTCGGACTCGGAGCTTTCCAAGTTCAAATCGCCCAATCGGCGCATCGCCTCCTCGCGAAGCGCCGCATCACCGGCGTTCAGGTCGAGGAAGCGTTTGTAGCTGTCCATGGTCTTGGCGTTGTCCACGCCCTTGGGGGGGTCGGGACTGATGTCGATCTGCTGGCTGTCGAGATCCTTGATGGTCTGCGGCTTCTTCTTGGAGTCCGCATGCCCCGCGGGGGCGAAAGCGATGCACGAGAGGATGCCGATGACGAGCGCGGTCGAGATCCCGTTCATGGGTGCACCTTCGACGGGTCACTCTGCGGCTTGCCGCCGCCCGGCCTCTCGTTCGGGTTCGCGGTCTTGTCGTAGATCGCCGCCAGCTCGAAGCGCGCCTGAATCTGGTAGGTCTCGATGCGCTGTTTCTGGCGGCCCAGCTCGACGATCGCGATATCCTGCAGATAATGGCTCTGTTTGTCGGTCAAGGCGTTCAAGCGCCCCTGCAGCTGGTCCATGCGCGTGCGCATCGCCCCGACCCGGTTCGCGAAGGCACCCGTATTCGCCGGCATGCCGGTGCGCGCCTGCTTGACCAGCACCGCGCGCTTTTGCGTCTCGATCAGCGAGGCTTCCAGTTCCTTGACGGAGCGGCGCTCGTTCCAGAGCCGCGCCTTGAAGCTCTCCGAGAGCCGCCAGTACATGACCCCTTTCTCGAGGCGCAGCTTCTCGCGCATCTCGGAGAGGTCCGGATCGTCGGGATGCATGGCGAGATAATCCTCGATGCGCCTGAGTCGAGCCCAGGTGCGCTGCTCTTCCGGCGTGCCGAGGGCAGCCACGTCGTTGGACTTCTCGATCGAGTTGAGCCGGGATTCGAAGTCGACGCGCTTCTGCCTCAAGGCATCGAGGTCCGTCGCCGACATCAACGCATCCGCCTTGGGAACCTCCTCGTTATAAGCCCGCTGGCGCGTATCGAGCATGCTGTCGTAGGCGCCCAGGACCTCGCGCCAGTCGTCGAGGTTCTTGCTCATGAACTTGAGCTCGCGATAATTCTTGAGGCCTTCCTGAAACTCGTTGGTCGCGAGCAGATGATAGAGATAGCGCGACTCCGGGGCATCGGGCACGGTTTTCAGCTGCCAGTACCAGGTCAGGGTGTCCTTCTTGTCGTCGTTCAGCAGCCGATCGAGCAGATCGCCGTTCCTGATGAGCTCGATGGACTCGTCGATGCGCCTCTGTTCCGCATCGAAGGAGTCGATCGCGGAGCTGTAGTATTCCGCGGCCTGACCGCGTGCGCCGAGTTGATTGTAGGCGTACGGGACCGTGAGGTAAGCCTCCTGCACGGCCGAGTCGAGGAGGTTGCGCTTTCGCAGCGCCATCCAGGGGACCAGCGCCTTCTTGAATTCGCCGAGCGAGGAATCCGCCCAGCCGTCGCCGAGCAGCGCCATGCTCGAGAACGGCCCCTCCAGGCGCACACGCTCCAGGATCGGCCGTGCGTCGGCGGGGCGCTGCGCCTGCAGGTAGGCGAACCCCAGCGCGAGATTCGCCTTGTCCTTGAGCGACAGCAGCTCCTCGTCCTTGGTTTCCATCTTTCCAACACGATCCAGATAATGGATGGCCTCGGGGAGCCGGCCCTTGCGGACCAGCGCCACGCCGAGATTGAATTGCGCATACGCGGTCCAATCCGGCGCCCCGTGCCAGGATTGCAGGGCCGCGATCGCGTCGTCGTAGCGGCCCTCGCGGAGCATCAACTGCGCCAGCAGCATGTAACGCTCGGCGCTGATGCGCGGTTGTATCTTGTCCGACACCTGTTTCAGCGCGCGCTCGGACTCCTTGAGATAGCCGCGCTGGTACCACACCTTGCCCAGGTAGAACCACGCCTTGTTGCGCACCGCCTCGGAGGCCTTGCCCGCCAGCAATGCCTCGAATATCTTGCCGGCCTCGACATGCTCGCCCAGCGACAGATACAAGCCCGCCGAGGAGCAGCTCGGCCTCGCCCTCGGTATGCGGGAGCCGCTCGAGCTGTTGCGCGGCGAGAAGGCGGGTGATCGAGTCGAAGTAGTCGTCCTGATAGAAATAGAACAGCACGTCGCCGTAGTGAAGGTCGCGCACGTCGTGCGGCGGCAGCCCGTCGGGGTCCGGCTTCACGTTCTTTGCGGCGGCCGGGATCAACGGCAGCGCCGAGAGGAGCCCCGCTAAGACGATCGGGCGCAGCTTGACTGTTAGACCCCGCACGTCATTCCCAGTCTTTGATCAGGAACTCTGGTTGATGCTTGGCGACCTTGTCGGAGATCTTGAGCTCGAGATACTTGGCGCCGACGCCCTTGTCGAAGTTCAAGGTGGCGCCGCGCCGGTAGTCGCGCTCGACCGGGCCCTTGCCCGAGAAAAAGGCGACGAGCTCATGCTTGCCGACCTTGAGATTGCCGAGATAGAGCTGCTGCACGCCGCCCTTGAGCAGGGCATCCGCCTCGCGCGCGGTGTACAGATAATTCTTGACCTCTTTGTTGTCGATCTTGAGGGTGACCGAATCCAGCGCGAAGAAGGCGCCCACGTCCATCGAGACGTACACCGCGACCTGGGTGTTCGCCGGGAACAGCAGCTCCTCCTCCAGGACGAACAGATCCTTGTTGAGGTCGATGACGTCCTTCTTCATGCCCTGCACTTCTTGATCCAAGGTCTTGAAGTCCGATGCCGAGGCATCGGCGGGCGCGCTTGGCGCCGCGGCCGCCGGCGCGGCCGGAGAGCTTGCGCCGCCCAGCCGGCGCCGGTTGGGCCGGCGCCGGCGCGGCGGTGTCCGGCGCGGACGCCCCGGGCGCGGATGCCGTGACGGCGGGAACGGCGGCGGCAGCAGCGGCCGGACTGCCCACGTACGCGCCCATCATCAATAGCGCGCCCGCCACGATCGACCCAACTCGGGACTTGAGATTCATATCAGACCTATCAGTTACTCGCGAAGCAGCTCGCGTATTTGTTCGAGGTACATCCGATCGTCGCCGCGCTTGAACCCGATGTGGGAGAAGCGCACCACTCCCGAGCGATCGACCAGGATCGTCATGGGCATCTTGGCCAATTGATAATCGCGGCCGATATCCGACCCCGTATCGAACATGATCGGATAGGACACCTTCATCGAATCGGCGAATTCCTGCGCGCGCCGCAGGTCCTCGTCGATGGATACGCCGAGCACGACCAGGCCGGCGCGCTGGTAGGTCGTATTGATCTTGTCGAGCGCGCGCATCTCACGGTGCGTGTCGCCGGCCCAGCGCGCCCAGAAATTCACCAGCACCACCTGGCCGCGAAATTCCGACAAGCGAAGATTGGCGCCGCCGTTCGTCTTCAGCACGAAATCCGGCGCGTCCTTGCCGATCAGGGGAGGCGTCTCGGCCGGCGCCTGGCCGATCCAGGAAGCACCGAGAATCGCGCCGCAAAGAACCAATACCTTACGCATGGCGCGATGCTCCTACCGCATCGCTCGTGGACGAATCAAATAGAAGCCGGCGCTACGGCACGGCCGCGAATCAATCACGCTGGTAACCCCGCTGTCCTAGGTTCACGTCCTGGGTTCGAGTTCCTGGAAACACCCGTAGACCGGAAGCTTTGCGCCCTCGACTTTCGACGAGTTTGCCCTGATCAGACCTTATGCAAAATCGCACACTGCACGCCGAAGTGTCAACGCGCGGGGCTTTGCTTTGCGGTGTAATCAGTATGACTTGGCGCACATTCACGGAAGTTTCTTGGAGCACGCGCACCACGCTCGGTGGCGAATGCATGCGAGAGCGCGAAACTGTCGCCGCAGCACGCGATGCCGCTGTCTCTCCGTTGACACATGGGCTCGCGCGTGGAGGCAGCCGCGCGCAGGCAGCGAGACCCTTCGGCCAGCCGACGGCAACCCGTCAGGGAACCCTTTCGGGAACCCGTTCCGGCGCGGGGCCGGAACGGGAGCCTAAGATGCGTCAGCCGGGTACCTTGCCGTTCACCAGCTCGCGAGCGGCTGGTACATGATCAGAGGGTCGAGCGCGGCCGCTCCCGAACCGAGGGTATTGTTCGGTCGGTATGGCCGGCCACAGGTTGGGCCAGTTCGCCACGGCCGAGGTGCTGTCGTCAGCGCCATGTAATTGAGCACGATCGTCTGCACCAGGTTCGGGACGTTGTTGCCGGCCGGACTCGCAGGTCGTGTTCTGCGAGCCGTCGGGATTGAAATATCCCAGCTGCAAACTCATCTCCGGATTGGACTGGGCCGGCATGGGTTTGGCTTTCGGGTCGTAGACCAGGAAATAGGTCGCGGCGACGCTGCCGTTGTCCGCCGTCCACACGCCCTTGCCGCGTCCCGCCACCGAATCGTCGATGGTGCCGTCGCTCGCGAGCGAGCCGTCGCTGAAGATGTAGATCATCACGGGCTTGCCCTGGATGGCCGCATATTGAAGCACGGCGCCGATGCACTGTGCCGGCAGAAAAATCGCGTGTCTCGCCAGTCGCTCGATCGCCGGTGTGGTAATCGAATCCGCCGAGCTCGATGGTGCCCGCCGCCGCGTCACCGTTGATGACGAGCTTCATGACGGCGGCGGTCTTCTGGAAGTCGCTGCTCGCCTGATATTCGGCGGTCTGGAATATGCCGCTCGGACCGACGATGTTCGGGTCCGAGTCCGGATCGACCGCGCCGGGGCTCGGATATCGGTTCAGCAAATAGGCTGCCTTGGTATAGGCGCACGTTTGTGCCTGCACGGCGGGGTCTGCAGCGTCGAGGCGTTCGAATCGAAGCCGTCGTAGCGCCGTACGCCGGAAGACTTGGCATCGCTGATCCGCTCTCATCGATTCGAGGATCGCTGGTGCGCTTCATCGTCTGCGCACTTCGGGACGTCGGGCGGATTGGGCAACAAGGTGCTCATCTGACCGGTGCTCACGAGCCCCGCCGTATCGGTGCCTTTGGCGATCTCGGTCGGCTGAGCCGCCGATATTGACCATGCCGGGGGAGACATGGAGTTGCCGCCCGACATCGAGCTTTCGGTGCCGATGAGATCCAGGAGCGCGCCGCGGGCACCGGCCTGCCAGATGCCGTACATCGGGTTGTGAGGATTGGTGTTGGTGTCGTTCTGCGACAGCGCAGGAATCACGGTGCCGGTGATGTTGGCCATTACCGAGGCGCCGATGACGGGTCTTGATGCCGCGCAGATGCGCGCTGTCGGAATGATACCGCAGGCCCAAGTGCTCGTCGACGAAGCTTTTCGCGCTCGAATTGGGGACCATGGCGCCCGGCAGGCCCAGCTTGCTGTAGCCCGCGACGCTCAGGAAATCGAGCTGCCCGCCGGGTCCGCCGATCAAGACGTTCGAGCCCGCGATATTGCCGCCCCCCGCGAGATCGAAACAGATGAAGGGGATCATGCCGGATCCCGCGGTGATATCGCATGCGGAAACCGCAGCCTGTATATCGCAGGCCAGGGTGGCCGCTGTACCGCAGTTCTGCGCCTCCGCCATACGCGGATTGGCGAGCAGCGAGTAGATCGAGGGCAGCAGCACCGAAGCGCCTCCCGTCATGAAGCCCTGGGCAATGAATTCCCGGCGCGTCGTCGGCCGCGGATGATCCTGAGTGACGAAGCGGCTCGTGCAGCCCAGGCCCTTGGGTATCTTACGCATAATCGCATAATGAACCTCTTCGATTCCTTAACTAGTCCGCTTAATCGATCATTACGTCGGCGTTGCCGAGCGCCGCGGCGCAGGCCGCGCTGTGACCGCACTGACCCGCGCCGGATCGGTTGCAGGGGCGAGCTGCCGGCGCAGAGCCTGCCGACCGACAGATCGAGCTCGCCGGAGCCGGCCTCGCCACCGTCGTGGCTTGCGGCTAGGCGTCAAGCCGGCCGCTGCCGACCGCGAGCGAGGCCAGCGGGCCGGTGACGGATAGACGTTCGCCGCGGCAGGCTCGGGGCGCTGAAATGCCACGCCCGGGAAGATCTTCTGCGCGCAATCGCGCCGTCGGGCCGTACATCACCTGGTTGCAATACTGGACCGCGAGCTGCGCGACGCCGACCTGGTTGGCGGACGAGTATGCCTCGAGCGTATTGATCGCCGGCAGCTGCTGCTGCACGCTCTGATATGGTCGTGACCACCGATTCGGGTCGGCACGCCGGTGAGCGCGAGAAGGTGGAGTTCACCTGGGCGAAGGTGCGCACACCGAAGTCGGCGGCCGGAGCACCAAGGGCCAGGGTCGCCGGCTGCGGACGTCGCCTCCACGATCACGTCGTGCGCGGTCCCGAGCGTGTCGAACTGCAGGAAGAACTGGTCCGTCAACGGCCCGTTCTCGAGCGCCGATCACGCTGCCGACGGTCGACAGCATGTCGCCCGATGTCGCGGTGTAATTCGCCGCCGTGATGGTGGTATTGAGCGGGATCTACGCCTGACCCACGAGCGGTATCGTGCCGTTGATGCCGATGCGCATGCCGCTGACCGGGATGCTGGTCGGCTTCGCGGTCGAATCCAGCGAGATGAACGTCGGCTGTAGAACAGGTAGCTGTAGTTGTCGTACTGGCTCACCGTGAACATCATGTAGGCCTGGCTCACGTTGACGCCGGGCACGCTCGAGACGTTGAACAGCAGGTAGTAGCGCTGCCCCACGCCCGCATTGAAGTTCTGCAGTACCTGCGCGGCGGTCAGGGCGCGGCTGTGGATCGCGAGGAACTTGATCTCGCCCTGGAAGGCGTTGTCGCCCGACACCTCGCTGCCGAGAACCAGTGCGAAGGTGATGTCCCAGTTCGAGATCGTGCCGCCCTTCTGCGGGTCGGGGATGTTCTGATTGACGCCGTTCACGTAGATCTGACGGCCGTTGACCGGATCGTAGGTCAGCACCACGTGCTGCAAGGACGCCTGCAGCGCCATGGTCGGCGTCGGCGTCTGCAGCTGCGGCATGCCGTTCAGATCCGAGTTCGAGCCGCGCAGCGAGAAATCATAGTCCTGGTTGGTCTGCGCGAGGGTGAAGTTGCGCAGGGTGTCGCCGCCCGAGTAGCTCACGATGTCGGACAGGTTCGTGGCCACGACCGCCGGGGCAACCCACGCCTCGATCGAGAACTCGCCGGTCGCCTGGATCAGCGTATTGAGCTTGGAGCTCGCCTGGACGGTCGCCTGCGCCTTCGCGCCGCCGGCAAGGAATATGAGTCCCCAGCTGCCGTCGAACTGGTAATGGCCGGTCAGCGTCAGATCCGCGGAGGGGTCGATGCCGCTCGTGTCGTACGCCATGGTCGAGCCGGCGCCTTCCGAGAACAAGTACTTGGCGATGGTATCGGCGTCGTAGCGGTTGGCGCCGCTCGCCACCGTGCCCTGCGTCAGGGTCACCGCCTTGCTCACGACCAGGGCCGGGTCCAGGCTCGTCGGTGTCGCCATTTCGCGTATGCCTGAATCTGCGTCAGCATCAGCGCCGCGTCTGTGGAGCAGGTGCTCCAGCAATTGTGCAGATCGGTGGCAAGCCGCTGATAGAAGCGCGAATTGGTGCCGCAGGCGCCCGTTCCGTTGCCGGCGACGAAGGGCAGGCAACCCGTGAAGTCGATCTTGGGGATCGCCGCCTGGTAGGCGGTCACGATGTTCGGATCCGCGAAATAAGGAGTCTGCGCGTTTGCCGGGCTTGCCTGCGAGCTGTGGCACTTCGAGCACCACTGACTGGTAATGGTGTAAATCGTCGACTGATACGCAGCCTGAGCCGCGCTGTTCGAGGAGAAATTCAAGCTCTGCCCGGCGGATTGCACCGGCGGCGCCACCAGCTGGACCTGGGTCGCCGACGAGGCACCCGTGGCATTCGCCCAGTTGCTGATCCAGGTGGTCAAGATCTGGCCGCAGGCGCTCGCATCGGCGAGCCAGCAGTTGTGACCGCCGCTCACCTTCACGACCATCGTCGAGGTCGAGGGCTGCGACAGATTGACCACCGTGTTGGCCTGCGCATAGGCGAGGTTCACGTTGTCGCTGCGCGCGAAATTCGGCATCTGCGCGGGAGTGGTCGCATTGTGGCACTGCCCGCAGCGATTCTGCCCGCGGATGTTGTTCCACAGATTGACTTCGAAGGCCTGAACGTCTGCGGTCGCCGGCGCGGGTCCCGTGTAGGCATCGGCGCTCGAGGTCGGCGCCACCGTGGGCAGCGCGGAGTTGCCGGCACCGCCGCCGCCGCAGGCCGAAAGGCCGAGCGAGGCCGCGAGAATGAACATCCCGATTATGCGTGTAGGTTTCATGATCAATTTCCCATGCAGTAGGCAGCGGCTGCCGCAAATACCTGTCGCAGCGAGTAGTTGCTTGATTGGAACGTCTGGATCAGCGAGTTGATCTCGTTGGCGTCGCTCGTGGCGTAGCCGCTCGCGGCGCCATTGTTGGCCGTGGCCGGCGCGCGGTAGCACACCGTCTTGAAGACGCGCGTGACCTGGCAGCTGTTGAACGCCGCGCTGTTCTCGAGCTCCTGGCCGAGGGACTTCGCGCCGCTGCCGGAGCCGGGGAGCGATCCGCTCCAGCCGAGCACCTGATTCGGGCCCGTGCGCCAGCGATTGGTCCAGCTGTCATCCGGGGTGATGAACCCTTGCGGGAAATTGGTGGTGTTGATGTGGTACTTCGGCTGCGTCTGGCCGGCGGTGTAGACGATCTGACCGATCGGCCAGGCCGTCGCGCCGATCTCGCTCGCCGGGTACGAGAAGTTGTAGTAGGCGAAGGCCTGCGCCATCGGATCCATGCCGCTAGTGGCAGCCGATGCAGTTGGTCAGGAACAGCGTGCTGACGCCGCCGGGGCTGCGCGTCACGTCCTGGCGGATGCGGTCCGGCGGCCGGGTGGTGTCCATCACCGTGGGCAGGTCGTTGCAAAGATGATTGATCATGGTGAAGCGGAACATCGCGCGGTTCGTGCCGTTCACGAAGAAGGCGCTGGCCGCGCCGCGCGTGGTGATCACGCCGGCGGTCGCGGCCGAGGGGATGCCGGTCACCGCGGACTGGTGGCTGTACTTCAAATGCACGCTGAGATCGACGTTGTTGTCGTCGAGCGTCTGATACATGTTGTTGTTGTCCGGCGAGTAGCTGCCCTCGCCCGACTGGCCGTCGCCGATATAGATGATGTCATCGCTGAGGATGGTGTTGAACGGCTTGTTGTCCCGAACCATGCCGATCACGGTGGCGGTGTAGTCGTTCAACGGCACGAACACCGACTGAGCCCTGTTGGTCCAGGGGGCCGCCATGTTGCGGATGGTGTCGTTCAAGAACTTCGGATCGTTGGTCGCGATCAGCGCCGCGGCTATCGGACTGGCCGCCGATTGCATCTGTGCAAGCTCCGCCGCGGTCGGCGGGATGCCGGCGATGCGGTTGTACATGCGCGTCGCCTGAGTGGCAGTGACCTGCGCATCCGCATTGACACTGAACAGCGCAAGCGCGCCGGCGCATGCGGTCGCGGCGAGCGCGAGCTTGACGAGACGCGGGAGCGCCGCGCAACGGTTGATATCGCTCATAGAGTTTTCCATCCCGTACATCATGTTCACATCCACTTAAGCGAGTTGTGGTTTGGACCGGCGCCAATATAAGCATCATCGGAGCGCGCAAATAATGTCTCATCCAACCGACGTCGGTGATTCGCGACAGTACCGACAGCCAACTACGCACCCTTATCCTGAGCCGCGATTTGCGAGACTTCGCTCCGAATTGTTCAAGGAAAACGGATGTGGCGAAGTTCTTCTGTGAGTGCGTTAACAGATTGCACGAGCACATCAAACGAAGATGCAGATATGGGATCATTAAGTTCAATGACTCGAATCTCACCTGCATCTGGGTCTCAGACCAAGAGTAGGTAACCGCCAATGAATAAATTCCGCCTTCGTGACTCAGGTCACGTTTTCCCACAGCGCCCGCTTCGTGGAATCATCGAGGTCGCGGTGCTCGCTCTGCCTTTGAGCCTGCTGTTCGCATGCTCGAGCGCGCCGACCGGCAATGCGCCCGGCGTCGCCGGTGGTCAGGCATTGACACCGGGCATCACCAACTACCCGATGGCCTATATCAAGCAGCCGGTGCTGACCACCAACACCAATAAGAAGGACAAGGCGGCGACGCCGGCCGATATCAACGTCGAGGATCTCATCACCTCGATCACCGGCAGCGATCTGTACGTTCGCGAGACGGCAAGCGCCTCGAGCCCCGAAGTCAACGTCACCTTGCCCATCACCACCGGAAAGGGTGCCGTGCGCGATCTCGACGTGTCGCCCGACGGCACCAAGATCGTCTTCTCGTTGCGCCTGCCGCTGGACCCCACGCTTGCGAACACCGATCCGAAGCAGCCGAACTGGAAAATTTATCAATACGACGCAAAGGCCAAGACGGTCACCCAGCTCACCAACGACAGCGTCACCAGCGGCCACGACGTGGGCGCTCACTACCTGCCGGATGGGCGGATCGTGTTCGCCTCCACGCGCCAGCTGGCGACCCAGGCGATCTTGCTCGACGAGGGACGACCGCAATACCAGGCGGTGACCACCAATCAGCAGCAGGCCATCTTTCTTTTGCACGTCATGAACGCCGACGGCTCCGACATGCATCAGATCAGCTTCAACACCAACCATGACTTCGCGCCCTCGGTGCTCGCGAACGGCCAGATCGTGTTCTCCCGCTGGGAGGTGACCAACGGACAGGATCAGATCAGCCTGTACGTCACCAACCCGGACGGCACGGGCCTGCAGCTCTATTACGGCGCCAACAGCCATGCCACCGGCGCCAACATCGCGGGGACCAACAACAACGTGATCCAGTTCCTCGGCGCGCGCCAGCGCGCCGATGGCAAGCTCCTCACCATCGTTCGCCCGATGCTCGGTACCCAGCTCGGCGGCGATATCGAGCTCATCGACGCGGCCGATTTCGTGGAGATCAATCAGCCCGCCTCTTCGACGGCGGCGGCCACCTCGGGAACGACGGGAACCGCCGCGCCGACGGTGGGCCAGACCGAGGCGACCACGCTCGGCGTGACCACGGACGCGAACATGCCCTCCGCGGGCGGGCGCTTCTACTCTTCATATCCGCTGTACGACGGCACCAACCGCATGCTGGTGAGCTGGGCGCCCTGCCTGATCCAGACCACCGCCGGCACCACCGTGGTTTGCAACAGCTCGAACACCACCGGCACCAACGTGACCGAGGCACCGCCGCAGTACACGCTCTGGATCTACGATTTCAGCGCCGGCACCTTGAGTCCGCTGCTCTCGGCCGAACAAGGCATGGAAGTGGTCGAGCCCGTCATTCTGCAGGCCCGCACCCCCCTTCCCACTTACATTCCGGATTTCACGCCGACCACACCGGCGCAGGAAGACCTGGTCAACAATCAGGTCGGGGTCCTGAACATCTCCAGCGTCTATGACTACGACGGGGTCGACACGGCGAAGCCGGACATCGCGACGCAGGCCAATCCCTCCCAGGCGAGCTTCTACACCCGCCCGGCCCGCTTCGTGCGCATCGAAAAGGCGGTCGAAATACCGCCGAGGACCGTGCGCAAGCTCGATCAGGCCGATTTCGGGCCCGCCGGCATGGGCATGCGTGAAATCTTGGGTTACGCACCCGTCCAGCCGGACGGCTCGGTGCAGATCCAGGTACCGGCGCTGGTGCCTTTCGTCATCGATGTGCTCGACGCGAATGGCCGGCGCATCACCGCGCAGCACACGAGCTGGATGCAGCTGATGCCGGGCGAGACCAAGAGCTGCAACGGCTGCCACACGGCGGGAAACCTCAAGACTCCCTCGCACGGCCGCTCAGGCTTGACGGTGGCGGTCAATCAGGGAGCCCCGACCACCGGCGAGCCGTTCCCCGGCACTTATAGCGCGCTGTTCGCCAATGCCGGGGAGACCATGGCCCAGACGCTCGAGCGCATCAGCTGCGAGACCGGCAGCGCGCTCGCCAAGCTTCCTGCGCCTTACACCCAGCCCTGCTCGCAGATTCTCGCGACGGATGTCATCTACGCGCCGATCTGGACCGACACCCTGACCACTCCGCAGCCTGACGTGCTGACCACGGTGGCGGGAGCGGGCGTTTTCACCTATCCGTACGGCGGCACCTCGGGCATTCCGAGCACGCCGCCCACCAACGGAAGCTGCGCTCCCTGGAGCGCGCAGTGCCGGATCACCATTCACTATGCCAACCCGGCCTCGAATCCGACTCAGTTGTTCATCCAGAACCTCTGGAACGACAGCCTCCCGCGTCGCGACCGTCAACGGCGTTGCGAACACGCCGGTGACCTGCACGCTCTGTCACAATCCGCTCAGCGCAGCGAACAAGGAACAAGTGCCTGCCGGACAGCTCGACCTGACCGGCGGATCACCGTTGAGTTTGAGCGGAACGGGGGATGGGGACGCAACGCACGTCGCATCCTATGAGGACCTCCTGTTCCCTCATGACGAACTCGCGCTTAATATGGCTTCACTGGTGGACTTGATGGTCACGGACCCCGGTCCGCCGCCGACTCAGGTGCCGGTGATGCTGACGGGGCCGATGACGGCCGGCAATGCGTCGGCATCGACTGCCTTCTTGCGGATGTTCGATGGGAGCTTCCACGACCCCGTGCTCGATCACACCGGGTTCTTGACGATCGGGGAGATGCGGTTGATCTCGGAATGGTTGGACATCGGCGGCCAATATTACAACGATCCGTTCGTCGCACCGGCGGACTGACTTAGCCTTATGCGTATGAACTGATGCGACGTCTGCTTGGGCTCATTCTGTTGTTGCAGGCGTTGCACCTAGGTGTCGCGGAAGCGGCGAAGCGCCCGTTATTGCAATTGGTAGTGACCGCGCCCTTCCTGGAGATGCATTCCGGGCCGGGGCGCGGGTATCCGGTGGTGTATGTGGTCGGCCGGGACGAGGTCGTCACGGTGCTTTTCAGCCGTACCGACTGGTACAAGGTGCGCGCCCCGCATGGCGCCGAGGGCTGGGCGCGGCGCGAAGATCTCGCGATCGCGAAGCTCGCCGACGGCGGACCGGCGCCGATACCGCCTTATCCCGACTTCGCCAGTCATCGCTGGGAGGTGGGGGCCGGGTATGGGGTGTACAACCGCCAGAACTTGGTGACCGCGTATGCCGATTTCGGACTCACGGACAGCATCGACATCGAGGCGGTGCTGCAGCAGGCGCTCGGCACGCTCGACAACCGCGTGGTCGCGACCATCGGCCTGCGCCATACCTTCATTCCGGAATGGAAGTGGTTTTCGCCCACGGCCGGCCTCGGCACCGGCTACCAGCACATCGTCGACAAGGTTCCGCCCGGCTCCGCTGGAGAGCAATAACGAGATGGCCTACGTGTCGCTCGGCGCGCGCGGGTTCATCACCCGCCGCTTCATGTGGCGCGCCGACTGGCGTCATTACGTGGTCTTCAACAATCTGAACGTTTACGAGGATCTGGAAGAATGGAAAGTCGGCTTTGCAGTATTCTTTTAGCGGCGGCTCTGCTGTCCGGCTGCGGCTGGTTCCATCGCGGGGACAAGAAGCCCGTGCAGGTGTCGGTCGAGGATCCCGGGCGCCGAACCCACCATCGTGGAACCCCAGGTCACGCGGCGCGAGGTCAAGACGCCCAGGATCAAGGCCAAGGATTTCGAGATGGGGGCGTATTTCGGAGCGCTCAGCATCGAGGACTTCGGCACCAATCCGGTCTACGGCGTGCGGGCTGCCTACCATGTGACCGAGGACTTCTTCCTCGAGGGGTTTCTGGCGCGCTCGAAGGCCGGCCAGAGCAGCCTCGAAGAGGTCTTCCCGGCGATCACGGTGCTCAGCAACTCTGGGAGGCAGTTCACGTACTACGACTTGGACGTGGGCTACAACATCCTGCCCGGAGAGGTGTTTCTCGGCAGGGGACGGGCCTTCAACACGGCGCTCTATGTCACGGCCGGCATGGGCGACGTCAAGTTCGCGCAACAGGACCAGTTCGCGCTGAATTTCGGGGTCGGCACGCGGATTTTGATCACCGACTGGCTCGCGCTGCATCTGGACGTGCGGGACCATGTGTTCGAGTCCAGCCTGTTCGGAGTCGACAAGAACGTACACAACATCGAAGGGACCTTGGGGTTGACCACGTTTTTCTAGTGGTCGGCCGCTTAATGGACAGTATCAGGAGATTTTCATGCAAAGCGCAAAAACGAAGTTCCTCACCCGCTGCGCGATGACGGCGATCGTCGCCGCCTCCGCCGCCTTTGCCGGCGATGCGGGCGGCCCCGCTCCCGCGTTCACGCTCTCCCAGCCTCGACGGCGGCCAGGCGCCCTGCCCAGTACAAGGGCCAGGTCGTGATGGTCAATTTCTGGGCGACCTGGTGCGGGCCCTGCCAGCAGGAGATGCCGCTCCTCGACCAGATGTACAAGAAGTACAAGCCCGCCGGCTTCACGCTGATCGGCGTGAACGTCGACAAGGAGGCGCCGCCGGTCAAAGAGCTGCTCGAGCGCAAACCGGTGAGCTTCCCTGTGATGCTCGATCCGGCGAATCAGGTCTCGAAGGCTACCATGTGGACGAGATGCCGAGCTCGGTGATCATCGACCGCAAGGGCGAGATCCGCTACATCCATCGCGGCTACAAGCCGGGCGACGAGAACGATTATCAGGATCGCATCCGTCAGTTGATCCGGGAGTAGTCATGACGTCCTCAACCGCTCCATTCGATGGTCGGCAGCCCTCCTGATCGCGGGCGCCGGGCTGATGAGCTCCGCGTGCAGCATCCAGCCCTGGGTGAAGCCGTATGAGCGGGATCGCCTGGCCGATCCCATCATGGCGTGGGATCGGGACGCCATCTCCTCCGCCTACCTGGATCACATCCGCGAGGCCCGCGAAGGCTCGCGGGGCGCGAGCGGCAGCGCCGGCGGCGGTTGCGGCTGCAACTGATGATGAGGATGTCCGCGCAGCGAATCGTCGGCCGGGCGGCGGTGATTTTCACCGCCCTTCTGCTGGTCCGGGCCACCTGCGCGGACGTTCTGCCCGATGACCGGGCAGAACGTCCGCGCAGGGTGGCCCGAGCACAGAAGGGCGAAAATCACCGCCGCCGGCGAACGATCCGCTGCCGACATCCTCATCATCGGTTGCAGCCGCGACCGCCGCCGGCGCTGCCGCTCGCGCCCGCGACTCAGCGGGCCTCGCGGATGTCATCCAGGTAGGCGGAGGAGATGGCGTCCCGATCCTGGGATCGGCCAGGCGATCCCGCTCATACGGCTTCAGCCCGGGCTGGGTGCCTGCGCGCCGTCGGCCCCCAGCGCGCGATCAGGAGGGCTGCCGATTCGAATGGAGTCATGACTACTCAGACTGACGATGCAATCCTGATAATCATTACGTCACCCAGCTTGTAGCCGCGATGGATGTAGCTGCAAGATCGAGTCACCAAGCTCGCGTCCGTCCACATGGTGAGCTCGAGACCTAGCGGATCAGCGTCCACAGGGAACCCGCCGGTTGCGCTCGAGCAGCGCTCCTTGTCAAACGTCCACGCCGATCAGCGTGAAGCCGGCGAGTTGTACCTCTTCTCGGTCGAGGAGCGGCATCTCCTGCTGGCAGGGACCGCACCAGGTCGCCCCAAAATTGACCGTGACAACCTCCCTACTGGGCGAGGGCGCCTCGCTGCGTCCAGCTACGGAGAGCGCTTGAACGCGGGAGCCGGGCCGCCCGGCATCGCCCGGCAAAGGGAAGCAGAAGCGGCGGAAACAATGCGCCCCCGCTCCATCGCGCAGCGGAGCTTCATTTTTGCGCTTTCGTAATTTTCCTGATACTGTCCCTACAAAGCAGCCGACCACTAGAAAACATCATCATAAATTCCACCTTCTATGTTGTGTACGTTCTTGTCGACTCCGAACAGGCTCGCAGCATCCAGATGCAAGCGCGACCGCGGCAATGGAATCCAGCGGTCCCGACCCGGAGCTCATTAGTGTTCGGCGAACTTGACCCGGAAAAATGCAGCCGTGAGCATGAGCGCGTGGGGTTTTGCCCGTCCCCCTGCCGAGAAACACCTCTCCGGGCAGGATGTTGTAGCCCAGCGTCCAAGTCGTAAGATGCGTGGGAACCCCTCCCCAGTTGAGCACCGTGATCGCCGGGAAGACCTCTTCGAAGGCTGCTCTCGCAGGCCTTCGAGCGCGCCGGGGAAAACCCCTCGCCTCGGGTAGCAAGTGGTTGGCGGAACCCGCATAGACGGATTGGTGCCGAAGTCCTCGATGCTGAGCGCTCCGATGCACCCCATCTCGGAAATTGTTGGGCCTGCTGACCGTGAGCTGGGGTTCCACCAATGGTGGGTTCGGCGCGGGTGTCTCGACCGACACCTGCACCAGGCCTCTTTGTCCCCGCGATGCAACCGGCGCAGCCGGAGCAGAGCACGCTTAAAAGAAATACTCAAAGCCGAACTTCAAATTTTCAGATCCTCATTAAACGTTCAGATTCTTTAAAGCATAATAACAGCCGTCGGCGCGCCACATGAAGCGGCGGGTGATAAATGTGCGCCGAGCAACACGTAGGCCATCTTCGTTATTGCTCTCC
>CAVSSU010000052.1:0-92438 GCA_963730565.1 uncultured Gammaproteobacteria bacterium | reverse complement strand
CGCACCTGCTCCGCGGAGAAGGGCTCGATCATGCCGTGCTCGGCGGCCATGCGTCGGATCCACCGATCGCTCTTGATGCTCATGTGGCCTCGACCGTGATCTTGGGGAACACGGAGCTGTAGTCCTTGTTCAAGGTCGCCAGACGCGCCGCTGCGCGCCGCGCCATTTGCCGATAGGCGAGCGCGCGGGCGCTGCCGGGATCCGCAGCGACCGTCGGCAACCCGCTGTCGGCCTCCTCGCGGATCCGGATGTCGAGCGGCAGCTCGCCCAGCAACTGCACTCCGTATTGCTCCGCCATGCGCGCGCCGCCGCCGCTGCCGAAAATGTGCTCGGCATGGCCGCACTGGGTGCAAATGTGGATGCTCATGTTCTCCACCACGCCGAGCACCCTCACTTCCACCTTCTCGAACATCTTCAGGCCCTTGCGGGCGTCCAGGAGCGCGATGTCCTGGGGAGTCGTGACGATGATGGCGCCGCTCACCGGAACGCGCTGCGCCAGCGTCAATTGGATGTCGCCGGTACCGGGCGGCATGTCGACCACCAGGTAGTCGAGTTGCCCCCAGCTGGTCTCCCCGAGCAACTGGGTCAGTGCCTGGGTCACCATCGGTCCCCGCCAGACCATCGGCTGCTCGGCATCGATCAGGAAGCCGATCGACATGACCTCCACGCCGTGGGCGCGAAGGGGTGTGATGTGCTTGCCGTCGGTCGTCTCGGGCTTGGTGCCGGCCAGCCCCATCATCTGCGGCTGGCTGGGCCCATAGATGTCGGCGTCCAGCAGGCCCACCCGGGCCCCCTGGGCCGCCCATGCGAGCGCCAGATTGGCCGCGGTGGTCGATTTGCCAACCCCGCCCTTGCCCGAGGCCACCGCCACGATATTCTTGACGTGTGCCAGCGGCTTGAGCGTACGCTGCACGGCGTGCGAGGTGATATCCGCCCTCAGTTTGAGCTCGAGCGAGCCCCCGCCCAGCTCGCGCTCCAGGAAGGCGGTCAGGGCCGGCAGCAATTCCGCTCCATAGTCCGAGCAAGGGAAGCCGAATTTCAATTCGACCCGCGCCCCATTGCGATGCACAGAGACGGACTCTATGGCGTTGGCCTGGGCTAAGGTCTGCCCCAGATAGGGATCGGTATAGGTGGCCAGTTTGTCGCGGATCGCCCCCGCGGCGTCTTGAGATGCGGTCATCGCGTCATTCTAGCGCAGGCGGCCTCCCGCGTGCGGTATGGCATAATTCGTGAAAGTGAGAGATAAGACCCCCGCCGTCGCCCCGGATGAAGCGAAAATGGGCGCCATTGCAGGGAGCAGTATTCAAGGCAGCGAATGAGTTTATTCGCCAACTATCGCGCTGATCGGCTCATTGCCGATATCAAGTCCAGCGGCAATCCAAGCGGTCCGGCGGCCCAAAAGGCCCTGGAGAAGCTGGTTGCGCTCGGTCCGAACGCCATCGATTCCATCGTCGGCGCCCTCACCAGCGCGGAGAAGAAGGAAACCCTGGCCTATGTGGAGGCCCTGTCCAAGCTGATCGACTCGAAAACCCTGCCCCATGTGCTCAAACTGATGACCGAATCGAACGGTCGGGCGGTCTCGGGCATTGCATGGGCACTGTCGTCGAGCCGGGGCTATCCGCCGAGCGCGCTGCTGGATGCGCTGAACAAGGAGGACATGCCGAAGCCCGCGATCCTCGATGTGATCGCCGCACAGAAATCCCGCTTCACGGTGCGGGATCTGTTGAACGCCGCGTATCAGCAAGAGGCCACCGAACGCTCGGGGCTGTTCAAGATCATCGGTGAGATCGCCGACGAATCCTCGATCGACGATTTGGTGTCGCGCATCGAGGGCAAGGATCCGTTGGCGCGTCTGCACATCATTCAAGTGCTGTCCCGTTTCAACCGCCCGGACGTGCAGCAGGCGATACAACGACAGCTCAAGGACAACAGCAAGCTGATTCGCTCGGCGGCGCTCTCCGCGCTCGCCCGTATGGACGGACCCGTCGACATCGCATTGCTGACCAGCATGCTCCGCGACCCCGAGATCGAGGTGCAGAACAAGGCGGTCGACGTGGTGGTGAAGGCGAACCATCCGGATACCGTCAAGCACCTGGTGGAGGTCCTGAAGGACGAGAACGAATACGCGCGGCGCGCGGCGGTCGAGGTGCTGAACGCCGTCGGCAACTCCAAGTCCGTGAAATACCTGTTGGAAGTGATCGCCGACAGCGACTGGTGGGTGCGCACGCGGGCTGCGGATGCGCTCGGCAAGATCGGCGGTCCGCGCGTGGTCGACGCCGTGATGAGCCTGGTCAAGGATGAAAACCAGGACATCCGACGGGCAGCCATTGAAATCCTCAACCAGACCAAGGATGAGCGCGCGGTGGCGCAACTGATCGACGCGACCCGGGACCGGGATTGGTGGGTGAGCGAGCGGGCCGTGGATGCGCTGGCGGAGATCGGCAGCACCAAGGCCCTGCCGCGGTTCATCGAAATGCTGCAGGCGGGAGAGGCTAAGTCGCTGCCCACCGTGGTTCGTGCCATCGGCAAGGTCGGGGACCACAAGAGCATCGAGCACCTGCTTCCGATGCTGCAGCGCTCGGAGAACGAGATCAAGGTCGAGGCCATCGCGGCGCTCGCCAAGCTGGCTGACGAGCGTCGCGCCGAGACGATTCGCACCAGATTCCAGGCCATCTCGAACGGCGACGGGACCATCAGCCAGGCCGTGGCGCGCGCCATGACGGAGCTCGACAATCGGTTCTCGAGCACCCAAGTGGCGGCCAACCAACGCGCGGTGCAGATGCAGGAGCCCTCCAAGACCCTGCTCATCGACAATCAGGAATTGTCGGCCGTGATGAAGGAAAGCGAGAGCCAGGGGCAGGCCGCCAAGCTCGACATCGGCACCTTGAAGCCGGGCGATGTGATCGAGGGACGCTACAAGTTCATCGAGAAGATCGGCAAGGGCGCGTTCGGCACGGTCCTCCTGATGGAAGACACCGTGGTCGAGGAGCGCCTGATTCTCAAGTTCTTGAACCCGAACGTCTCCTCCGACGAGGAAATGATGAAGCGCTTCGTGCACGAGCTGCGCTACAGCCGCAAGATCACGCACAAGAACGTCATCCGCATCTACGATTTCCTGTACATCCGCGGCCTTTACGCCATTTCGATGGAATATTTCCCCTCGCACACGCTGGGCGGCGGAGATCGTCAACGAGAAGCCGGTCGAGCTCAAGCGCGCGGTCAAATTCGGCATCGACATCGCCACCGGCATGGCGGTCGCTCACCAGGCGGGGATCGTGCATCGCGACTTGAAGCCCGCGAACGTGCTGATCGACAACGACGAGCCTGCTCAAGATCGTGGACTTCGGCGTCGCGGCGGCCCAAAGCCAGGGCGACACGCAGCTCACCAAGACCGGCTACGTCATCGGCTCGCCGAAATACATGGCGCCCGAGCAGATCCTCGGCAAGAAAGTCGATGAGCGCGCCGACATCTACAGCCTGGGCGTCATCCTGTATGAGATGTTCACCGGCGTGCCGCCCTATTCGCGCGGCGATCACATGTCCGTCATGTACCAGCACGTGCAGGGCAAGGCGCGGCCGCCCATGGAGATCAACAAGGCGCTTCCCGTGGAGCTCAACAATCTGGTGATGAAATGCATGTCGCTGGACAAGGCCAAGCGCGCCCAGACCATGGACGAGCTGCGCCTGTCGCTGGAGAAGTTCCTCTGATATCCCCGCGGGGCCGCCGGCCCGGATCAGGCGCCTCAACCCGCTTTGACCGACAGATGGACGGCCGGCTTTTAGACGCAGCTCACGTTTATCGCGCCTCGAAGGCGCTAAACACTCGAAAATCCAAGCGCTTACGGGTAGCCTCTTGCATTATGGCAAGAATCGACGCGTTCCTCAAACTGGGTGTCGCCCAGGGCTGCTCGGATCTGCACCTGGCGGTCGGCGTGCCGCCGATGCTGCGGATGCACGGCGATCTGATGCCGATCAAATTCCGCGATCTCGGAGAGGCCGAACTCGAGGGCTACATCACCGAGGTGCTGACCCAGTCGCAGCTGAAGATGCTGCGCGAGGGGCAACGACCTCGACTTCTCCTACGTGTCCACCGAGGGCGGGCGCTTTCGAGTCAACGTATTCCGCAAGGAAACCGGCATCGGCGCCGCGTTTCGGGCGATTCCCACGCAGATGCCGAGCATCGATCAGCTGGCGCTGCCGCCGATCGTGCGCAAGCTCTGCGACTATCATCAGGGCATGATCCTGGTCACCGGCTCCACCGGCACCGGCAAGACGACGACGCTGGCCTCGATGATCGATTACCTGAACACCACCCGCACGCTCAACATCATCAGCCTGGAGGATCCGATCGAGTTCGTTCACCGCAGCAAGTCGAGCCAGGTCATCCAACGCGAATTGGGCACGCACCTGCCGATCGTTCGCCGAGGGCGTGCGCGCCGCCATGCGCGAGGACCCCGACGTGATTCTGGTCGGCGAAATGCGCGACGCGGAAACGATCTCCATGGCGATGACCGCCGCCGAGACCGGACACCTGGTGCTCGGGCACGCTGCACACCACGAGCGCGACCAAGACCATCGACCGGGTCATCGATGCGCTTGCCGGCCGAGGAGCGCGAGCAGACCAAGAGCTTCCTGGCCTCGAGCCTGATCGCCGTCATCACCCAGGTGTCTGCTCAAGACGCCCGACCAGCGCGGCAGGCGCGCCGTCTGCGAGGTCATGGTGCTCACCAAGGCGATCGGCAAGCTCATCATGACCGATCAGTCCCACCAGATTCCGAGCCAGCTGCAGATGGGCAAGGAGTACGGCATGCAGCTCATGGATCAGGCGCTGCTCGCCGCCATCGACGCCAAGGAGATCGATCCCGAGCAGGCCTACCTGTACGCCAACGACAAACGACAGTTCCAGCGGTACGTGACCGACATGAGCGGCGCTCCGCCGCTCGAGAGCGCGCGCCTCCTGACCGCCATGGCCGCCATCGACGCCTATCTTGATGCAGGTTATCGAGCGCGACGGCTCGGACCTGCATTTTCTCGCCGGGCGACCCGCCGCGCGTGCGCCAGTACGGCGAGCTCAAGCCCCTGCGCCCCGAGCCGCTCGACGCGGAGATGGTCAAGACCACGCTGTACGAGATCATGCCCAAGCTCTCGGTCGAGCGTTTCGAGTCCAAGGACGGCACCGACTTCGCCTACAGCATTCCGGGCGTGGCCCGATTCCGGGTCAACGTCATGCGCCAGTTGAACGGCATGGGCGCGGTTTTTCGGGTCGATCCCCTCCAAGGCGCGCACCGCCGATGAGCTGAAGCTGCCGACCGCCGTGCGCAATCTCGTGCAAGATCAACAACGGCCTGATCCTCGTCACGGGCAAGACCGGCTCGGGCAAGTCCACCACCCTCGCCGCCATGATCGACGACATCAACACGCGCGAGAAGGGTCACATCCTCACCATCGAGGATCCGATCGAGTTCGTGCACAAGCGCAAGAACTGCCTCATCAGCCAGCGCGAGATCGGCGTGCACGCCGCGACCTTCTCGAGCGCCCTGCTGTCGGCGCTGCGCGAGGATCCCGACGTGATCCTGGTCGGCGAGTTGCGCGACCTGGAGACCATGAGCATCGCCGTCACCGCCGCTGAAATGGGCATCCTGGTCATGGGGACGCTGCACACCAACGGCGCCGCGGCCACGGTCGACCGCCTGGTCAACGCGTTCCCGGCCGACAAGCAGCCGCACGTGCGCACCATGCTCTCGACCAGCCTGCGCGGGGTGGTGTCCCAGCAGCTCATTCCGAAGGCCGACAAGAAGGGCCGGGTCGCCGCGCTCGAGATCCTGATCAACACCCCGGCCATCGCCAATTTGATCCGCCAGGGCAAGATGGATCAGCTGGAAAATGGCATGCAAACCGGCTCTGCCTCCGGCATGCGGCTCATGGACGCCGCGATCCAGTCGCTGCTCGATCAGCGCATCATCACCGGCAAGGAAGCCTACAAGAAGGCGATCAACAAGTCTCGATTCGAGGCGCTGCGCGAAGCCGGCTAGAGCGGCCGCTGCCCCGTCCGGGGCGGCCCCGTGCGCGCCCCCGCCCGCATTTGCGGCGCCTGCCGGTGCGCCGCCGTGGCATAATTTTCGCATGCCCAATCGACGCCGAATCCTGGTTACCAGCGCCCTGCCGTACGCCAACGGCCCCATCCACCTAGGCTACCTCCTCGAGGTCGTCCAGACCGACGTCTGGGTGCGGTTCCAGAAACTGCGCGGCCACGAGTGCTATTACGTCGGCGCCGACGACACCCATGGCACGCCGATCATGCTCAAGGCGCAGGCCGAGGGCATCACCCCGGAGGCGCTGATCGACAAGGTCAACGGCGAGCATCGGCGCGATCTCGCCGACATGTTGATCGGCTTCGACAACTACGGGTCGACGCACTCCGCCGAGACCCAGGCCATGTGCAACCGCATGTACCTGCGCACTGCGCGAAAGCGGCTGCATCGACAAGCAGACCGTCCGACAGGCGTACGACGACAGCGCGAAGATGTTCCTGCCGGATCGCTACGTGAAGGGCATCTGCCCCGTGTGCGGCACCGCGGACCAGTACGGGGACTCCTGCGAGAACTGCGGCTCCACCTACACGCCGGCGGATCTCAAGGATCCGATATCCGTGGTCAGCGGAACCCCGCCGGTGTGGCGCGAATCGGAGCATTATTTCTTCAAGCTGAGCGCGTTCGAGCAGCGGCTGATCGAGTTCGTGAAGAGCGGCGCGGTCCAGGAAAGCGTCGCCCGCAAGCTCGAGGAGTGGTTCGCGCAAGGACTCAAGGACTGGGACATCTCGCGCGATGCGCCGTATTTCGGCTTCGAGATCCCGGACGCGCCCGGAAAGTATTTCTACGTCTGGTTCGACGCGCCGATCGGCTATCTCGGCAGCTTCACCCAGCTCTGCGAGCGCACGCGGATTGAAGTTCGACGACTTCCTCGCGGCGGATTCGGCGGCCGAGCTGCACCACTTCATCGGCAAGGACATCCTGTACTTTCACGCGCTGTTCTGGCCCGCGGTGCTCGAGGCCGCCGGCATGAGACGGCCGACCGAGCGTCCACGCGCACGGCTTTTTGACCATCAACGGCCAGAAGATGTCCAAGTCCCGCGGCACGTTCGTCACGGCGCGCCGCTACCTCGACATCTTGAAGCCGGAGTATCTGCGCTACTATTTTGCCGCGAAGCTCGGTCCCGGCATCGACGATCTCGATCTGAACCTCGAGGAGTTCGTGACGCCGGCTGAACTCGGACATCGTGGGGAAGCTGGTCAACATCGCGAGCCGCTGCGCCGGCTTCATCACCAAGAGCTCGAGCGGCACACTCGGCGGCCGCGCTGCCGGATCCATCGCTCCAGGCCGCCTTCACCGCGGCCGGCGAGACGATCGCGGCCGCCTACGAGAAGCGCGACACGGCGGGCGCGATGCGCGAGATCATGGCGCTCGCGGATCGGGCGAACCAATACATCGACACCTACAAGCCCTGGACCCTGGCCAAGCAGCCTGGCAAGGCCGCCGAAGTGCAGGCCGTGTGTACGCAGGGGCTGAATCTGTTTCGGGTGCTGATGATCTACCTGCAGCCCGTGCTTCCGAACATGGCGGCCGAAGCACGCCGCTTCTTGGGCGAATCGCAGTGGAGTTGGGAGAGCGCCTCGAAACCCCTGCTCGGCACGTCCATCCTGCCGTACGAACCGCTCGCCACGCGGCTCGATCTCAAATCGGTGTCGGCATTGATCGAGCCCGCGCCGGATGACGGAACGCCAAAGGCGGTGGGAGCGACACCGGCCGCCGCGGCGACACCGGCCGCCGCGACGAAACCGGCCGCCGCGACAACAACGGGCGCGGCGCAGCCCGCCACCCCCGCGGCCATTTCCATCGACGAATTCCTGCGCGTCGATCTGCGCGTGGCGCAGATTCTCGAGGCCGACCTCATCCCGGGCGCGGATAAGCTTCTGAAACTCCGCCTCGACGTGGGGGAACTCGGCGAGCGGCAGATATTCGCGGGCATCCGATCGGCCTACGATCCCCGGACGCTGGTCGGCAGGCTCATCGTCGTGGTCGCAAACTTGCAGCCCCGCAAAATGCGCTTCGGCACCTCCGAGGGCATGATGCTCGCAGCCGGTCCCGGCGGGTCGGACATTTTCGTGCTGTCTCCCGATTCAGGCGCAACCCCCGGCATGCGGGTCAAGTGACGCATGAGCCCGGAGGACGCATCCGACGACGCGGGCGGCGGCGTACGCATCGACACGCGCATCGACGCGTTGCTGCCTCAAACTCAATGCACGCGGTGCGGGTATCCCGGCTGCAGCCCATACGCCTCCGCCATCGCGCGCGGCGAAGCGGACATCAATCAATGCCCGCCGGGGGGTCCCGCCACGATTCGGGCGCTCGCCGCCCTGCTGGGCCGCGAATTCAAGCCGCTGAACCCCGCGAACGGCATCGAGTCGCCGCCGAGTGTCGCGTGGATCGACGAGGAGCGCTGCATCGGGTGTGCCCGCTGCCTGCCCCCCTGTCCGGTCGACGCCATCGTGGGAGCCTCGAAATTCCTGCATACGGTGCTCGTGGACCGGTGCACGGGCTGTGAGCTGTGCCTCGCCCCCTGCCCCGTCGATTGCATCGAGATGCGGCCGGGACCGGCGCCGGGGGTCGATCAGCCGGCACGCAATCGGGAGCGCTACGATGCCCACGTCGGCCGACTGGAAAAGCGCGCGCAGGAGCGACGGCGGGAACTGGCCGCGCTCAAGGCCGGGGCCGCAAGCCGGACCGCCGCGCCGTCCTGATGCGGCAACCGTGAATCCTCAAAAGCGCCGGGCAATCTTCGAACGACTCCGGGAGAACAATCCGGCCCCGCGCACCGAACTGATTTGCCGCACGCCGTTCGAGCTGTTGATCGCGGTGATTCTCTCGGCTCAGGCGACGGACAAGAGCGTCAACAAGGCAACGGCCGCGCTCTACGCAGTTGCAAACACACCCGCCTCCATGCTCGCATTGGGCCTCGCGGGCATCACGCCGTACATCAAATCGATCGGACTCTACAACAGCAAGGCAAAGAACATCATCGCAACCTGCGAGGCGCTCCTGTCGCGGCACGGCGGCGAGGTGCCCCGCAGCCGCGAGGCGCTCGAGGAACTGCCGGGCGTCGGGCGCAAGACCGCAAACGTGGTGATGAACACGGCTTTCGGCGAGTCGACCATGGCGGTCGACACACACATTTTTCGCGTCGCCAACAGGACCGGTCTCGCGCCGGGCAAGAACGTCCGCGCCGTGGAGGACAAGCTGATGAAATTCGTGCCCGCCGAATTTTTGAAGGATGCTCATCACTGGCTGATCCTTCACGGACGCTACGTATGCACGGCCCGAAAGCCGGCCTGCCCCCGATGTGTCATCGGGGATCTCTGCGAATATCGCCACAAGACCAAATCTCCCGCGCCATGAGCGGCGCAGACCCACCCCCATCGTTCGGGGCGTACACACGGGATGAGCTGCGGCGCAGCTATGCGGACGCCTGGCGAAAGCACTGTGCACGCTCCCCTCTGACACCTCTGGAGGCGCTGATCGCGGATGTGCTGGTGCTGCATCCGGAATACCAGGCGCTCGTTGCGAACGCGCCCACGGCGCTCGGCTTCGACCCTCCGGCCGGCGCGGCCCAGGAGAACCCTTTTTTACATATGGGGCTGCACCTCGCCGTCCGGGAACAGCTCTCGATCGACCGGCCGCCCGGCGTCCGCGCGCTTTTCGAGTCGCTCAAGACCCGCCTGGGCGATGTGCACGACGCCGAGCATGCGCTGATGGAATCGCTCGCCGAGACGCTTTGGGAGGCGCAACGCAGCGGCCGAGCGCCCGATGAGACCCGTTATCTCGAGCTCGCCAAGCGCCGGCTCGCCTCGGCGGCGATGCACTGAGCGGCCCGCGGCGCGAAGGTTAAGGAAGTTTCATGCGCGCTTCATCGGCGCGCCCCCGCTGCGACGCTATCCTCCGATGCCACCTTCTCGGCGATCATGGCTTTTGGGTACATCATGCGTGCGTTTCTACCGGCGATCCTCGCCTGCCTTGCGCTAGCTTCCGTGCTGAGCGGCTGGCTGATCGCCGCGGCGGCAGGCGGGAACACCGACAAGACCCCTGCACCGGCTTCCGCTCCGTTGACCGCCGCTCAGAAACCCGCGGCCGCGGCTTCGCCAATCGACAACGACGCTCCGGCGAGACACGCGCGGCGAACCGCGTGTCTGAAGGATGCCAAGGCCAAGAAGCTGGTGGGTGCGCGACGCACGGCCTATGTGAAGGATTGCATGGGCACCCCCTGACCCGCCGGCGATCAGCGTTTGGGAATGTAGAGATCCGTCAGGGTGCCCTCGAACGCTTCCGCCGAGAACGCCACCGTCTCCGACAACGTGGGGTGTGCATGAATGGTCAATCCGATATCCGCGGCGTCCGCCCCCAGCTCGATCGCAAGCCCCACCTCCGCGATCAGCTCGCCCGCGTTGGTGCCGACGATGCCGCCGCCGATCACCCGGCGCGTCCCCTTGTCGAATAACAGCTTGGTGAACCCTTCGTCGCGATTGATGGCGAGCGAGCGGCCGCTGGCCGCCCAGGGAAACATTCCTTTTCCGTAGTCGAGGCCGCGTGCTTTGGCCTCGGTTTCGGTGACGCCGACCCATGCAATTTCAGGGTCGGTGTACGCGACCGACGGAATGCAGCGTGCGTCGAAGGAGGACTTGTGACCGGCGGCCACCTCCGCCGCCACTTTGGCTTCGTGAGTGGCCTTGTGCGCCAGCATGGGTGGCCCGGCGATATCGCCGATGGCAAAGATATGCGGCACATTGGTGCGCATCTGCCGATCCACGCCGATGATTCCACGTTTGTCTACCGCGACGCCCGCCGCGGCCGCCTTGATCGCATTTCCGTTGGCGCTGCGGCCCACGGCGACGAGCACCCGGTCGAAATCTTGAGGCGGCGGCACGTCGGGCCCCTCGAAGGTTGCCCGCAACCCTTCCGCGTGTGGCTCGAGCTTCGAGACGCGCGTGCCGAGCATGAGACGCGCGTAGCGCTTTTCGATCCGCTTTTGCAACGGACGCACCAGGTCGCGGTCGGTGCCCGGCATGAGCCCATCGCTCAATTCGACCACCGAGACCGTGGAGCCGAGCGCATCGTACACACAAGCCATCTCCAGACCGATGATGCCGCCGCCCACCACCAGAAGCCGCTTGCCCTCTTCCGGCAACTCCAACGCACCGGTGGAATCGATGATGCGCGGATCATCGGGGAATCCGGGCAAGCGCACCGACTCGGACCCGGCCGCGATGATGCATTGCTTGAAATCCACGCGCCGCACCCCGTCGCCCGAGCGCAGTTCCAGGGAATACGGTCCAATGAACACCGCTTCCCCGCGCAGCACGTCGACCTTGCGTTGCTTTGCGAGCACGCTGAGGCCGTTGGTCAGCTTGCTCACGACTTTGTTCTTCCAGCCGCGCAGCTTCGCGCGGTCGATCTTCGGCGGCGCAAAGACGATCCCGCAGTCGCCCATGTCTGCCGCATCCTCGATGACTTTGGCGGCATGCAACAGGGCCTTGGAGGGAATGCAGCCGACGTTCAGGCACACGCCGCCGAGAACCGGCCAGCGCTCGATGAGCGTGACCTTGAGTCCCAAATCGGCGGCGCGGAAGGCCGCGGTGTAGCCTCCCGGTCCCGCGCCGAGGACGACCAGATCGCGGGCGCCGGCGGGAGCGGCCGATGCAGGCTGGGGCAACGAATCGACGCCCACGGGCTTGTCGGGCTTTCCGGGCTTGGAGGCCGCCTTCGTCGCAGGGGGTCCGCTCGGCGCCGGAGCCGGCGCCGGCTCCGCATCGTCGGCCTTCTTGTCTGCGGCGCCGGGCGAGGCCGCGTCCGCGACCTCGACGGTCGCGATCACCATCCCCACCGAGACCTTCATGCCCTTCTTGACGCCGATCGAGATCACTTTGCCGGCCGCGGTCGAAGGTATGTCCATGGACGCCTTCTCGCTCTCGAGCGTGATGAGCGCCTCGTCGACGCGGACTTGGGCGCCCGGCGCCACGAGAACCTCGATCACGGTCACATCCTTGGAGTCGCCGATATCGGGAACGCGGATTTCGACAGTGCTCACAAGAGCGCCTTCACATCGGCCAATGTCTTGCTCAGGAATACGATGAAGCGCGCCGCTTCCGCGCCGTCGATGACTCGATGATCATAGGACAGCGACAGCGGCAGCATGAGCCGTGGAATGAACGTACCCTTGTCGAACACCGGCTTCTGGCTCGACTTGGACACGCCCAGGATGGCGACCTCCGGCGCATTGATGATGGGCGTGAAGGCCGTGCCGCCGATGCCGCCCAAGCTCGAGATCGTGAACGAACCTCCCTGCATCTCCGCGGCCGTGAGCTTGCCGGCGCGCGCCTTCTCCGACATCGCCGCGAGCGCGCGCGCGATGTCGAACAGGTTACCGCGGTCGGCATCGCGGATCACGGGCACCACGAGGCCGTTCGGTGTATCGGCTGCGAAGCCGATGTGGAAATATTTCTTGAAGACGAGATTCTGACCCGACGAATCGAGAGAGGCGTTGAATCTCGGAAACTCCTTGAGGGCCACGACGCACGCCTTCACGATGAAGGCCAGCGGCGTCAGGCGAACGCCCTCCTGTTCCGCCTTGGCCTTGAGCGCGACACGCGCGATGTCCAGATCCGTGATGTCCGCCTCGTCGAGCTGAGTGACGTGCGGCACATTGATCCAGCTCGCCTGCAGCCGCGCGCCGGAAATACGCTGGATGCGGGACAATGGCTGAACGTCGACCGCGCCAAATTTCGCGAAGTCGACTTCCGGCACCTTGGGCAGCGATCCCGCCGCCGCGCCCGCGCCGGAGGTGAGGAGCGCCTTGACGTACGCCTTTACATCCTCGTGGGTGATGCGCGACTTCGGGCCGCTCCCCGAGATCTTGCCGAGATCGGCGCCGATTTCGCGCGCGAATTTGCGGACCGAGGGGCTCGCATGGGCCTTGGAAAACGCCGCCTCATCGATATTCGTCGCCTCGTGGGCGGTTGCCGCGGACTGCGCGCCCGGGCCGGCTGCCTCTCGGTCGGCGCGGGCCGGCGCTTGAGCTTCGCCGGCGGCTTTGGTCTCGCCGGCGGCTTTGGTCTCGCCGGTGGCTTTGGTCCCGCCCGCAGACTTGGCGTCGCCCGTAGCCTTAGCCTCGCCGGCCGCCTTGCTCTCCCCTGCAGCCTGACCATCCCTTCCGCCCTGCCGCGGGCCCTCGGCCTGCTTCGCCGGCGCAGCGGCCGCTTGCGCCTCGTCGCCGCTTTCGAGGAGCAATATCAGGCTCCCCTCCGACACCTTGTCGCCTTTCTTGAGCTTGACCTGAACGATGCGCCCGGCCGCGGGAGACGGCACGTCCATCGCCGCCTTTTCAGTTTCGATCGTGATCATCGGCGTTTCTTTGTCGATCTGTTGGCCGTCCTTCACCAACACGTCGATCACGCTCACGTCCTTGAAGCCGCCGATGTCCGGAACCGTCACCTTGAGGGAATTTGCCACGATGATCGCCTAGACCGACAGCGGGTTAGGTTTCTCGGGATCGATGCCGAAAGCCTGCATCGCCTTGGTGACGGTACGCACGTCCACCTTGCCCTCGTCCGCGAGCGCCTTGAGCGAAGCCACGACGACATAATGGCGATCCACCTCGAAGAAGCGGCGCAGCTCCGCCCGGCAATCGCTGCGGCCGAAACCGTCGGTGCCGAGGACGGCGTACCGGCCCGGTATCCATTGGCGGATTTGATCCGGCACCAACTTCATGTAGTCGGTGGCGGCGATGAACGGTCCTTGCCGAGGCCCAAGTGCTTCGCGTATGTAGGTCTCCCTGGCGGGCTCCGTCGGGTGGAGGAGGTTCCAGCGATTCACTTCGAGCGCGTTCTTGCGCAGCTCACTGAAGCTGGTCACCGAATATACATCGGCCGGCACGCCGTAATCCTTTTCCAAAAGCTCGGCTGCGGCCAACACCTCGCGCAGGATGGTCCCCGAGCCGAACAGCGTGACTCGCACCTTGCCCCGGCCGCCGCTCTGCAGCAGATACATGCCGTTGAGAATGCCGCGCTCTGCGCCTGCGGGCATGGCCGGATGAACGTAGTTTTCGTTCATGCAGGTGATGTAGTAGAAAATGCTTTCCTGCTCCTTGTACATGCGCCGCAGACCATCATGGACGATCACGGCGAGCTCGTAGGCGTAGGCCGGATCATAGGCCACGCAATTGGGCACCGCCGTCATCACCAGCTGCGAATGGCCGTCCTGGTGCTGCAATCCTTCGCCCGCCAACGTAGTGCGTCCGGCCGTGCCTCCGACCAGAAATCCGCGCGCGCGGCTGTCGCCGGCGGCCCAGATGAAGTCGCCGACCCGCTGGAAGCCGAACATCGAGTAGTAGATGTAGAAAGGCACCATGCTGACGCCGTGATTCGCATAGGCGGTCGCCGCCGCGATCCAGGAACACAGGCTCCCCGCCTCGTTGATGCCCTCTTCGAGGATCTGCCCCTGTTTATCCTCCCGATAGAACATCAATTGATCGGCATCCTGCGGTGTGTAGAGCTGACCCACCGATGAATAGATGCCGATTTGGCGGAACATGCCCTCCATGCCGAACGTGCGCGCCTCGTCGGGGATGATCGGCACGACGTGCTTGCCGATGTTCTTGTCCCGGACGAGCGTGGTGAGGATCCGCACCAGCGCCATGGTGGTGGATATCTCGCGGTCCTGCGTTCCCTCGAGCAGCGCGCTGAAAGTCTCGAGCGGCGGCACCTCGAGTTGCGGCACCGCCGAGTAACGCGCGGGCAAGTAGCCGCCCAAGGCTGACCGGCGTTCCTGGAGGTACTGCATCTCCTCGCTATTGGGCGCGGGCTTCCTGAAGGTGAGGCCCGCGATCTCCTCATCCGAGATCGGGATGTTGAACCGGTCGCGCACCGCTTTCAGGTCCTCGTCGCCGAGCTTTTTCTGCTGGTGTGCGACATTCAGCCCTTCCGCGGACTTGCCCAGTCCGAACCCCTTCACCGTCTTGGCGAGAATCACGGTCGGCGCGCCCTGGTTGGCGACCGCCGCCGCGTAGGCCGCATAGACCTTCACCGGATCGTGGCCGCCGCGATTGAGACGCCAGATCTCGTCATCGGACATGTTGGCGACCATTTCCTTGAGCTCCGGATACTTGCCGAAGAAATGCTCGCGCGTGTACGCGCCGCCCTTGGATTTGAAATTTTGATATTCGCCGTCGACGCACTCTTCCATCAAGCGCTTGAGCAGTCCCTCATGATCGCGCTCGAGCAGCGGATCCCAACGCGAGCCCCACAACACCTTGATGACGTTCCAACCCGCGCCGAGGAAGGCGGCTTCGAGTTCCTGGATGATCTTGCCGTTGCCGCGCACCGGCCCGTCGAGGCGCTGCAAGTTGCAGTTGATGACGAAAATCAGGTTGTCGAGTTTCTCCCGCACGGGCATGGTGAGCGCGCCCATCGATTCGGGCTCGTCCATTTCTCCATCGCCCAGGAACGCCCAGACTCTGCGGTCCGACGGCGGGACGATGCCGCGGTGCTCCAGATAGCGCACGAAGCGCGCCTGGAAAATCGCCATCATGGGCCCGAGGCCCATGGACACCGTGGGAAACTGCCAGAAATCCGGCATCAGCCAGGGGTGCGGATACGAGGACAAGCCGTCGCCTCGCACCTCCTGACGGAAGCGCAGCAGCTGCGCCTCGTCCAGCCGCCCTTCGAGGTAGGCACGGGCGTAGATTCCGGGACTCGAGTGTCCCTGCATGAATACCATGTCTCCCGGATGCGCGGCGCTCTTGGCGCGCCAGAAATGGTTGAAGCCGACCTCATAGAGCGTGGCGGCCGAGGCGTAGCTTGCAATATGTCCACCGTACTCGGAGCTCACGCGATTCGCCTGCACCACCATGGCGAGCGCATTCCAGCGTATGTACGCCTCGTTGCGCCGTTCGAGCGACCGATCGCCCGGGTAGTCGGGCTGTTGGGCCCTGGAAATGGTGTTGAGGTAGGCGGTATTCGGCTTGAACGGCAAATAGGCGCCGGACCGGCGGGTGAAATCCACCAGCTTCTCGAGCAGGAAATGCGCACGCTCGGGCCCCTGGGCCCGCATGACCGAGTCGATGGATTCGAGCCACTCCTGCGTTTCGGTGGGATCGATATCTTCGAACGGTGATTGTTGGGTCATAGGGAAGCCTTGCATCGAGGAACGCGCCCATGCACGCCCCCACGTGTTCCTGTTAAGATGGCAAGCACGTTACAGCGCCCCTGCGCAAACTGCCGCTATATCTGTTGAGTCCGGTTGGCGCACTATCTTCGAGGTTTGGCTTTTAACGGTCAAGGCACGGGAAACGGCCGGGCATTGCTCGCGAGACCGGGCAGCACGCGTGCGGCGCAACTTAGGCTCAACGCTGGCGGTTCATTGAGATATGCCGATTCGCTTGCCCTTTGAAAACTTGATCGTCCCGGTGCGGCAATTGCGCGCGCGGGTCTCGGACTCGACGCTGACCCGTCATGGCGCGGCCATCGTTTTCCTGCCCCTGAAACCTTCGGCCGAGGATTGGGCCGGCCTCCCCCACGCTGACGCGCTGCGCGCGCTCTATGCGCGCAAAGTCCGCAAGGAAGGCGATTGCTGTCAGTTGCGCGTCGGCCCGGGTGCGGCCACCTTGCTGATCGCCGTGTGTCCCGTCGCTCAGGCGACCACGTTCGAACGGTTGCAATCGGCCGCGAAGATTGCGCGCGCCGCGCTCGACTCGGAGCCCGAGACGTTGCTGATCTGGGAGCGCGGCTGCGACCCGACAACCGTCGAGCCGGCGTTGCACGCGACACTCGCGGCCATCCAAGCGGCAGCGTTCCGCTTTGCCACCTTCAAGAGCAAGCCGAAACCACGCACGAAGCTCGCGCGGATCGACCTGGCGCTCGCGCGCACGCTGCGCGACCTCGAGGCGACGTTGGCGACTTCTGCCGGCAACAACATCGCGCGCTGGCTCACGGCGCTGCCGCCGAACACCTTGAATGCCGCGGCGTACCGCCGGCTCCTTCAGGACTTTGCACGCCGCCTGAAGCTCTCGTATCGTTTTTACGGCGAGCCCGAACTGAAACGGCGCGGCGCCGGTGCGTTTCTCGCGGTCTCACAGGGCAATGGAACGCGGGATGCGGGCATCGTGCGCCTCGCCTACCGCCCCCGCGGAGCCGGCGCGCCGGCCGTGAGCCTCGTCGGCAAGGGCATCTGCTTCGATACGGGCGGCACCAACCTCAAGGCGCACAAGGGCATGCTGGACATGCACACCGACATGGAGGGCAGCGCCGTGGCGGTGGGAAGCCTCTACGCCCTGCATGCGGTCCGCTCTCCGGCTGCGGTGGATTGCTGGTTGGCGATCACGGAAAACCGGATCGGGCCGCTCGCGTACAAGCCGCAGGACGTGGTGCGTGCGCAGAATGGCACGACCATCCAGGTGATCCACACCGATGCCGAAGGCCGCATGGTGCTCGCCGACACCCTGTGCCTCGCCGCACGAGCCAACCCCGGCGCGATCATCGACTACGCGACGCTTACCGGTGCCTGTGTGTATGCATTGACCGAGCGCTACAGCGGCGCCTTCACCAACCGCCCCGAGGGGCGCGAGGCCATCGAGGCGGCCGGCACGGCGAGCGGCGAACGCGTCTGGTGCTTCCCGATGGACAAGGATTTCGACTCGGATTTGGAAAGCGCCGTTGCGGATGTACTGCAATGCTCCATCGATTCCAAGGGCGATCACATCCTGGCGGCGCGTTTCTTGAGCCGGTTCGTGCCGAAGTCGATCCCCTGGTTGCACCTGGACCTCGCCGCCGGCACGCGGCATGGCGGCCTCGCCCACATCGCCACCGAGATCACGGGTTTCGGCGTGCGCTACACCCTGGAACTGCTGCGTGGCGGATGGCCGGCACTGCCCGACGCGCGGCGCCGGCGCGTTCTGCGGACGGGCTCCTGAGCGATGCGGGAGATATCGATTCGCCGCCCGGATGATTGGCACGTGCACCTGCGCGACGGACCCGGGCTCGCCTCCGTGGCGAAGTTCACGGCCGAGCGATTCGGGCGCGCGATCGTGATGCCGAACCTCAAACCCCCGGTCGTGAGCGTCGACCAGGCCGCGGCCTACCGGGAGAGGATCCTGGGCGCGCTGCCCGGAGGCTCCCGCTTCGTGCCGCTCATGACCCTGTACCTGACCGACGCCACCGCGCCCGGGGAAATCGACCGCGCCGTGGGCAGCGCCATCGTACACGGGGTGAAGCTGTATCCGGCCGGAGCGACCACGCATTCGGAGGCCGGTGTCACCGACATCAAGAAAACTTATGCGGTGCTCGAGCGCATGCAGCGGCTCGGTCTGCCGCTCCTCGTGCACGGCGAGACCACCCGTCCGGAAGTCGACGTGTTCGATCGCGAGACGGTGTTCATCGACGAATTGCTGGCGCCGCTGGTGGAGCGATTCCCGCAGCTCAAGGTCGTGTTCGAGCACATCACCACGGCGCGCGCCGCGCAGTTCGTCGCGGCTGCCCGGCCGGGGGTCGCCGCGACGATCACCCCGCAGCATCTCCTTCACAATCGCAACGCCATTTTTTCCGGCGGCATCCGGCCGCATTTCTATTGTCTGCCGGTTCTCAAACGTGAGCGCGACCGCGAGGCGCTCGTGCAGGCGGCCACCGGTGGAAGTCCGAAATATTTTCTCGGCACCGACAGCGCCCCGCACGAGCGGTCGACCAAGGAAAATGCCTGCGGTTGCGCGGGGATGTTCACCGCGCACGCGGCGATCGAGCTGTACGCCGAGGTGTTCGATGAGGCGGGACGCCTGGATCGCCTGGAAGGGTTCGCGAGCCACTTCGGCGCTGATTTCTACGGCCTTCCCCGCCACGAGGAGCGCATCACGCTGATCAAGGAATCCTGGAAGCCCGCGGCGACTTACGAGTTCGGCGGCGGCGCCGTGGTTCCCTACCGCGCGGGCGAGGACATCGCTTGGCGCCTCGCGCCGGGAACGAGCGCATGATTCAGCTGCCGCCCATCACCTTCGCGACCCGCTTTCGCGGCTTCTTGCCGGTGGTGATCGATGTGGAGACCGGCGGGTTCAATTCGCAGACCGACGCGCTGCTCGAGATCGCCGCCGTGCTCATCGAGATGCGCAGCGACGGGTCAATCGCGCGCGGCGAAACCCACCGGTATCACGTCAAGCCCTTCCCGGGTGCGAACATGGAGGCCGCCTCGCTCGCGATCACCGGCATCGACCCTTTTCATCCGCTGCGCCCCGCCATCTCCGAAGAGGATGCGCTGCAACGGATCTTCCGCGAGGTGCGCACCGCGGTGCGCGCGGCCGACTGCACGCGCGCCGTGCTGGTCGGTCACAACGCGTCTTTCGATCTGAACTTCTTGAACGCCGCGGTCGGTCGCACTCAGATCAAGCGCAACCCATTTCATCCGTTCTCGAGCTTCGACACCGCAACCCTCGGGGGCGTGGCCTTCGGCCAAACGGTGCTGATGCGCGCGACGCTCGCCGCGGGCTTGGAATGGGACACGAGCTCCGCGCATTCGGCCGCCTATGACGCGGAGCGCACCGCGGATCTATTCTGCGCGGTGTGCAATCAGTTTCAGGGGGTGTTCGACGCGAGCCGACGGCGATTGGCCGCGATGGGCCCGCTGGAGATCGAGCCGGACCCCGCGATTGCCGCGGAGCCCGGACCGGAAACGATCTAAGCGGTGGCCACCGCGCCGGCCTCGGCCAGGAGCTGTTTCAACTCGCCGCTCTTGTACATCTCGAGGACGATATCGCAGCCGCCGACGAGTTCTCCATTGACGTAGAGCTGCGGGAACGTGGGCCAGTTCGAATAGGTCTTGAGCGCCTCCCGCACTTCGGGATCCTCGAACACGTTTATGTGCGCGAATTGCGCCTTGCAGGCTTTGAGAGCGCCCGCCGTCTGGGCCGAGAAGCCGCACTGCGGGAAATCGGGCGTGCCCTTCATATACAGGACGACGGGAGCCGAGCTCAGTTGACTCTTGATTCGTTCAATCGCGTTCATGATCTCTCCAAATTGACTCATTCAGGTCCGGGCGCACGGGCCGCCACGCGTTTGGGCAATTGACGCAGAACCGCCCACTGCTCGGCGGCGGAAAAGCTCCGCCAGCCGGCTATTTCGCCAATTGTACGATAACAGCCGGCGCAATAGCCGTCCGCATCCAAGACGCAGACGTTGATGCAGGGGGATGTCGGGGGCGGGTCCGCCATGTCGTAGTAGTATTGGGGCTATTTCCCTAATCTTCCAGTGTTTATTGCGCCCAAGGCACCCATCATGACGCCGGTACCGCTTCCCCGCGACCTTCCGCAGCAAATCGAGCGCGCCCTGGAGGAGGACATCGGGACCGGCGATCTGACCGCCGGGCTGATTCCGGAGGACGCCCGCGGCCGCGCCACGGTCATCACCCGCGAGGCCGCCATCGTTTGCGGCCTCCCCTACGTCGAGGCGGTCTTCGCTCGCCTGGACGAGCGGGTGCAGATCGATTGGCACACGAGCGAGGGCGCCCCGGCCGCGGTGGATCAGGTGCTGTTTCATATCCAAGGGCCTGCCCGGGCACTGCTGACCGGAGAACGCACGGCGCTCAACTTCCTGCAACTCTTGTCCGGCACCGCTACGGCCGCCCATGCCTATGCCGAGCGGATCGAAGGAACGGGATGCCGGCTGCTCGACACCCGCAAGACCATCCCGGGGCTGCGCACGGCGCAGAAGTATGCGGTGCGCGTCGGCGGGGGCCACAATCATCGCATCGGACTCTTCGACGGAATCCTGATCAAGGAAAACCACATCATGGCCGCGGGCTCGATCGCCCAGGCGGTCGAGGCGGCGCGCGCGAGGGGCGCTCAAGTGCCGGTGGAGGTCGAAGTGGAGAATCTCGAGGAGCTTCGTGAGGCGATCGGTGCCGGCGCGGATATTGCGATGCTCGATGATTTTTCCCTCGCGGACATGGCCGAAGGCGTGGCCCTCAACCGGCTCGCCGCGCGACCGCTCAAGCTCGAGGCATCCGGCGGCGTGAGCCTCGACACGATCCGCAGGATCGCCGAGACCGGCGTCGATTTCATCTCCGTCGGAAGCATCACCAAGCACGTGCACGCGGTCGATCTGTCGATGCGGTTCGAGTGGTGAGGATCGCGCGCCGTTCCCGGCGCGCGATGTTCCTCTCCGTTGGGCGCTAGAAGTTGTTCTTGTACTGCAGGATCACCGTGAGCGGCGGCATCGTCGCGACCTGCGGGATGACCACTCCGCTTGCATTGTATTGTGCATAGCCAACGTACCCGATGTCGCCGAGATTGGGTTTCGCATTGGTCAGGTTGTGGATGTTGAGTGAAACTTCCTGTTTCTCGTGCTTCACGCCAAACCGCAGATTGGCGAGCGAATAAGGCGGCCTATCGCCGTACAGACCACTGCCGCCGTTCAGCAGCGAAACGCTGTTGCCGGTGTAGCTGTAGTCCGCGGACACGAACCCATCCAGTGCTGGAGTCAGCGGTTGCGTGTAGACGGCGCCGAGGGTGGCCGTCCACGAGGGCACGTCCTGGACGGGAGCACCGGCCGTCACGCCGGCAAAGGACAGCGCACCCGGGTTCACGATGTCGGTTTTCTCGTAGCCGGCGCCGAAACGCACCGTGAGCGCCTGGGTCACGCGGCCGGTGAGCTCGACCTCGCCCCCGTTGATGCTGGCCGAGCCCCCGTTCAACTGCAGGTAGTACCCGCAAGGCAAGGCGACTTGCTGCTGCAGATTATCCCAGTTGATGTGAAAGCCCGCGGCGGAGAACAGGATGCCGGTTTGCGGTATCTGTATCTTGGTGCCGGCCTCGTAGCTCCACAGCGTGTCGGACTTGATGTGTGTGATGTCATCGATCGGCAGACCGGTCAGCGCGCAGCCGGAAAAATTGGCTTGCGCCCCGCCCGCTCTGAAACCCTTCGATGCGGACGCATAGACCATGGCGCCATCGGTGATTTGATAGGACAGCCCGAACTTCGGATCCACGCCCGATTCCTTGTTTTCCTGCGGATCACTCGGCGTCGCACCGAAGTTCATGAAGCCGCCGGCTGTGTAGTCGGTGGTTTGCTTGAGCCAGTACTTGCGAAGCCCGAGCGTGGCCGTGAACTGATCGAAAAATTTGTAGTAGAACTCGCCGAAGATCGAGGTGTCATCCTGTGTTCCGGGGTTGTTCTGCTGCCAGATCTCGTCGTTCGGCCACGGACCCACCACCGTGTTGGTGGCGGTGGCCGCCACCAGCCCGTTCGCATACGTGGGCGGAATCACAAAAAGCGACCGCGTATTCGAATAGAAGACTCCGACGGTGCCGCTGAAGTTGTAGATCGGATCGAAGGACAGGCGTGCTTCCTCGGTCAGCTGATTGTGATAGCGCTCTCCGTCCCAGAGATAGGGCTGGCTGGGAAGCGTGGTCACGCCGTAATAGCTGTTGAGGATCTGTTCGGTTCCGTAGGTCGAGTCTTCCTTGTCGTGCGTATGCCGGTAAAAATAGCTGGTGGAGGACACGACATTGAAACCGCTCCCCGAGTACTTGAGGTCGAGCGAGGGCAACGCCCAGCGGTCGATGGCATCGGGCTGCACGTCGAACGCGCGATTCAAGGTGTACTGAGGCTCGAATGCCGGGAGCGGCGCGAAACCGGCCGGGAAGCCGTGATCCTCGGTGTTCTGGTACATCACGCGAAAGCGCGCCTCGAAGTCATCCGCGATCTTCCACAGCGTGGAGATCGAGCCCCCAAAGGTGGTTTGCGCGCCCTGATTGTCGACGCTGGTACGAGGCACGCTCAGGAAAGGGTCTCCGGTTCCCGGACTTGCCGGGTCGGTCGGGAACGTGCGGGTGAGATACCCCGCATCGTGATTGCCGAACATGACCACGCGCGTCGCCAGCACATCGGGAATCAGCACGAGATTTCCAATGAGCCCCGCTCCGCCATCGGGGCTGCCGCCGCCGGACGTGGCTCCGGCCTGCACCATGTAGCCGATGTCGTTCGCCGACAGGTCGGGCCGCTTGGTGATCAGTCGCACGTTTCCACCGAGCGAGCTTTCGCCGAACAGGGTTCCCTGCGGCCCCTTCAGCACCTCGATATTGTCGATGTCCAGCACTCGAGGGTCGATCGAGCCGGGCACCGGCGTATCGTCGATATAAAACCCCGTCGCGCCCGCAGTGCCGAACAAGTTCTGCCCGGTGATGCCGCGGATCGCGACCGTCCGGGCGTCCGCGATGCCGGTCGGACCGCCGCCATAGGCGAACGAGATATTCGGCGTCTTGGTGGCGTAGTCGTCGAAGGACTGGATGTTGTAGGCCTCGAGCGTCTGTGCCGTGAACACCGTGATGGATTCGGGCACCTTCGCCAGCGACTCGTCGCGCTTGCGTGCGGTGACCACCACGGTATCGAGCGTGGTCGAATCGGCGGCGGCGGCAGCCGTGGCCGCATCCTGCCCGCAAGCCGTGCCTCCATGAAGCGCCGCGCCGCAGGCGGCGGATAGACCCAATAATTGTGCAAAGAAACTTCGACGAGGCATTGCGTTGTCTCCTGGATTGACCGGCGCGTGGGTTTGGGTGGAACTGTCGGGGTTGGGCGGGGCCGCGGGTGCAGGGCTCGAACCGGGCGTCGAGCGCTTGATCTCGGGACCCATGATGGCGATGGTGTGCGGATTGACGAATTCGAAGCGCAGCCCGGTGTTGCCGAGGAGCCGCTGGAGGGCTTCGGCAGCCGTCAACGATCCCCGGACTTCCGGACTCTTGAGCCGCGCCACCAATTCCGACGCGAACATGACTTGCAGGCCGGATTGCTGCGCCAAGTCATTGAGCGCATTGGCCAGGGGCTCGGCCGGGATGCTGAGATTCCTGGGCTCGCCTGCGGCCGGCGTCTGCGCGCTCGCGGATGCCGTCGCCCAAAGAACGGCGGCACCGACCGCCACGAAAGGCGTCGTCCGAGAACTCATCCATCCCCTCCCTCTTGGGCATCCGCCGGCCCTTTTGTCTTAAGTGTGGTCCGGCCGGCAAAAGCCGGTAGTCGATTTGAACTACCGGGATTCCCCTCGAAACAACACTTAGAATATACAGATGCTGATCGATCGCACCGAAACCTCCTCGAGCCTGGCGGGATCCGCCTTTCGCGACCATTCGCGCGAGCTGCATCGCTTCTTGGCGCGTCGCGTCGGACGGGCCGAGGATGCCGATGACCTGGCGCAGGAGGTGTTTGCCCGGTTGCTGCGGGTTCGCAACGTCGAGCTGATCCGAAATCCCTTGTCGTACCTGTTGGGGATCGCAGCTCACGTCATCCGGGAATTCAGGCAGCGCAAGCAGCATGATCGCGTTCTCTATGACTCGGATCTGGCCGCCGAGCTCTGCGACAGCGGCGATGATGCCGCCCGCCAGGGCGTCGACTTCCCCGAACAGCTCGAGCTGCGTCAACGGCTGGACAAGGCCTTGAATCAGCTCCCCGAGGCGCATCAATTGGTGCTGCTGCTGGTCAAGCGCGACGGGCTGTCGTACGCGGAAGCCGCGGCGGCTTCGGGCTTGTCCATCCACACCATCGAAAAATACGTGGTCGAGGCACGGGCCCGGCTTCGAATCATTCTGGCGGAAACGCCATGACGTCCATGGACCCCAAGACCCGCCGACTGGAGACGCTCCACGCCCAACAGGCCTCGGCGTGGCTCGAGAGCCTGCGCCGCCCGAATTCCGGGGCGGAGGCGCGCTTCGTCTCGTGGCTCAAGGAATCGCCGCGCAACGTGCGCGATTTCTTGATCATGCTGTCGCTCGATCAAGCCTTGTCGGGGATCGATGCGGACCGCGTGCGCAACATCGAGACGCTCGTCGCGCAGGCGCATCCGCGCCTAGCCCTCCTGCCGTTGCGCGACGGCGACCCTGCGGCCGGCGGCGGCGCGCCGCGGCGGCGCTCGCTCGCGGCGCTCGCCGGGCGGGGCTCACGTCGGCGGCTCTGCGCCGTTGCGGCGGGGCTTCTCATCACGGCGGTGGGCGCCTGGGCGTGGCTCCTCCACTCACGCGCTGGTTGGACCCAATTCGAGACCGCCACGGGCGAGCAGCGCACGTTCGAGCTGCCGGACGGGTCGGTGGTCTATCTCAACACCCATTCGCACGTCGCGATCCGCTTTGCGGCACATGCCCGGGAGGTGCGCCTGCTCAGCGGCGAGGCTCTATTTCGGGTGCATCACGACACGTCGCGCCCCTTCCGCGTATCCACCGACGATGCGGTCGTACAGGCGGTCGGCACGCAGTTCGACGTGTATCGACGCGAGGACGGCACCGTCATTTCGGTGATCGAGGGGCGGGTGAAGGTCATGCCCGCGCTGTCGTCCGCGGCCTCCGCGCCGGCCAGCGCCTCGGAGGGCTCCGCGGCGGCGCCGCCTCAAAAAGCCCCGAGCCGAGTGCTGGCGGCGAGCCAGGAGGCACGCGTGAGCCATGCCGGTTCGGTGAGCATTCGAGAGGTGAGCAACGTGACCGATTCCGTCGCCTGGCGGGAACGCCGGCTGATTTTCAACGAACAGACCCTCGGGCAGATCGTCGGCGAGTTCAACCGTTACCGCAGCAATCCCATTCGTCTGGAGGGCACCGAGGTGAGCGCTCGCACCTACACCGGGGTCTTCGACGCCGACGATGCGGACTCGCTCGTCGAGGTTCTGGCGCGCGACCCCGCCCTCTCGGTCGATCGGTCGCCCGCGGGCATCGTGGTCAGGCTGAAGTAGCCGTCGGGTCGCGCGGGCTGCGCGTACCGTCTCGGGCTCAGGCGATGTTGGCGGCCTTCAAAACGCGCTGCGGCTGGGACACCCCGTAGCCCTGCGCATAGTCGACGCCGAGACTGCGCAGCATGTTGATGATCTCGACATTCTCCGCGAACTCGGCGATGGTCTGCTTGCCGGTCAGGTGACCGATCTCGTTGATCGAGCGCACCATCTCGCGATCGATGGGGTCGTGCAGGATCTCCTTCACGAAGCTGCCGTCGATCTTCAGAAAATCCACCGGGAAATGCTTGAGATAGCCGAACGAGGACAGGCCGGTGCCGAAATCGTCGAGCGCGAACTTGCAGCCGAGCTCCTTCAACGCCTGGATGAAGCGGTTGGCCTGCGAGAAGCTCGCGATCGCCGCGGTCTCGGTGATCTCGAAGCAGATCTTGGTGGCGTCCAGGCCGCTGCGATGGAATTGATCGATCACGTACGGCAGGAACTTGTCGTCGCCCAGGCTCTGGCCGGAAAGATTGATCGAGCACATCGACAGTCGTGCTCTTTCGTCGGCCTCCGAGACCAGCCAGCGGAAGGCGTTTTCGATGACCCAGCGGTCGATGCTCGGCGTGATGCCGTAGCGCTCCGCCGCGGTGATGAAGTTGTCCGGTGCGACGATTTTTCCGCTCTCGTCGCGCATACGCAGCAGGAGCTCGTAGTGCGCGCCCTCGTTCTGCTGCTGCAGCGGCAGGATGGTCTGGCGGAACAGCTCGAACCGACCCTCCTCCAGCGCAGTGTTGATGCGCGCAGCCCATTGCATCTCGCGCCGCCGGCGCATCAGGTCGATGTCGTTCTCTTCGAAGCTGTGAACGCGGTTGCGTCCCGCCTCCTTGGCGGCCTGGCAGGCGCTGTCGGCCGCGCTCAGCACGGACGCCACGTCGGCGTTGTCGACCGAGATCGGCACCACGCCGATGCTCGCGCCCAGGCGGAAGGTGCGCTCCTCCCAGGTGAACTTGAAATTGCGCACCGCCTCGCGCAGCGACTCAGCCGTGCGCATCGCCTCATCCAGCGAGCAGCTCTCGAGCAATATGCCGAACTCATCGCCGCCCAGGCGGGCGAGCGTATCGCGCCAACGCACCTTGGACTTCAGCAGTGCGCCGACCTGGCCGAGCAGCGCATCGCCCGCGCTGTGGCCGCAGGTGTCGTTGACGATCTTGAACTGATCCAGGTCGAGGCAGCACAAGGCGTAGGAGGTCTCGCGGGCCTTGGCGCTCTTCAGCGCGCGTTCCATGCGGTTCTCGAACTCGCGGCGGTTCACGAGACCGGTCAGCACATCGTGGCTCGCGTGATACGAGAGGCGCCGGTTCAATTCGCGCGCCTCGCTCACGTCGTGGAACACGAGCACGCCTCCCGATACGGCCCCGCTCCCGTCGCGGATGGGCGAGGCCGTGCTCTCCACGTAGATCTCGTTGCCGTCGCGGCGGATGAGGAGCATCGGGCGCACGGATTTGATCGAGCGGGTTCGCCGGATCGCAACCGCCAGCGGGTTCTCGAGCGGCTCGCAGGTCTCCTCGTGGAATGCCCGGAAGATTTCCTCGATCGCCCGGCCCTGGCTGTCCTCGAGCCGCCATCCGGTGAGCGCCTCGGCCACGGGATTCACGTAATCGATGACGCCTTTGGCATCGGTGGTGATGACCCCGTCGCCGATGCTCTGCAGCGTGATCTGCGCGCTCTCCTTCTCGCGAAACAGCGCTTCCTCGTAGAGCTTGCGTTCCGTGATATCGAGCTCGACGCCGACCAGCCGGAGCAAACGCCCCTTCTCGTCGACCTTCGCCTTGGCGCGGCTGATCACCCAGCGCCATTCGCCGGTGGCATGGCGCATGCGGTGCAGGCTCTCGAAGATCGGCGTCTTGCCGGCGACATGATCGCGGATCGCGGCCTGGACGCGCGACATGTCGTCCGAGTGCACGAGCGTGCGCCAATCCGGCGCCTGCCCCACGTCCACCTCGTCGTAGCCGAGCATGGCCTTCCAGCGCGGCGAGAGGTAAACGCGATTGTTGAGGGTGTCGAAATCCCACAGCCCATCGTTGGCGCTGTAGAGCGCGAGCTCGTTGCGCTCCTCCAGGTCCCGGAGATGCCCTTGGATCTCGATGCGCTCCAGCCCGGTGGCGAGGCTCGAGCCCACGAGCTTCATGAGCAGGTGCAGCTGCACTTCCCAGTTCTCTCGCGGGCGCGCGCCGGCGATTCCCAGGAGCCCCGCGGGCCGCCCCTCGATGAAATACCCGATGACCAGGATGGAGCCGATGCCGAGATTGGCCCACACGGCCGCATCCTCGGCCTGGTCGGGGCGCGAATGCCCGGTATCGCGCAGCTCCGTCACGCGGAGCGATGCCAGCCGGGACTTGAGCCAGGGCAACACATCCAGCGCTCTGACCCTTGAGCTGCTCCGGGGTTGCCGGTCGCGAGCATGCCGCGTGCCACCTGGACGTCCACGATGACATTGCCCTCGGTGTCGAGGCTCATGTGGAACGCCGTGTCCGCGCGCGTGGCATCGCGCAGTAACTCCAGATTGGTGCGGATGCACTCGGCGGCCGTCTGCGCCGTCATGGTTTGAAAATCGACCGCTATTTTCGTGCAAACGACATCGAGACCGCCGAGGGGCCGGATACCACGCTTCGGCCAGGAGTTGGGCGACAGGACATCCGACGCCGAGAGATCCGGGTGTCGGGGATCGTTGGGTGCTATCGCCATGCGCGTGCGAGGGTCCCCGGAAAGTAATTGCACTTTTGGATCAATAGTTTGCCACTCGAACCGGCGAGAAGTGCGAATGAATCACACAGTTTTCTCACAGGTTATTCAGTGGCACATACACCACGATTCTCGCATAAGTTATCAGGAAAACAAGATAAGCAATTGTATTGTTGGGCGTTAAGGCGATTTTACCTAATGAGATTGCGCGCTTCCCGGTAAAGATTTTCCAGGTTTCGCTCCATCTCCAATTGCAGCGTTGCCAGCCCCTCGGCGTTCAGCCCCTTGCCGACGTACACTGCGGGGCCCACCACGATGGCAACGCGGGCGAAGGGCTTCGGGATCACGAAGTGGTCCCACAGGATGCCCCAGGCGCGCGAGGCGGCATAGGCCAGGGGGATGATGGGGCGCTGCGACATCTGCGCCAGCAGAATCGCACCCGGTTTGAACTTCCACGGCGGCCCGTGGGGACCGTCCGGGGTGATCGCCGGCGAGATACCGTCGTGCGCGAGCGCCTGGTAGTAGTCGCGCAGCGCCCGGGCGCCGGTGTGCGAGGAGGATCCGCGGATCACCTCGCCACCGAGTCGTTGCACCATCATGGCCGCGAATTCCCCATCCACCGACGGCGATATCAGGAAGCCGAGCTTCACGCCTTGGGCGCGCATCTCCGCGAGCTGCTTGATGCAGAACAATTGATGCTGATGCCAGTAGACCGGGATGAACGAGGGCGCGCGAGCGAGCGCGGCACCGATGTGCTCGGCGCCGACCACCCGCACGACGCGGGTCCAGCGCCAGACCAGGCGTCCCAGGCCGAAAGCGATGGGAACCGCCAGCCTGTAGAGCAGCAAACGCCCGCGGCTGAGCCGTCGGCCGGAACGCGTTTGTTGGTCGTACAGCGTATTGCGAAGGCCGCCAGTCTGTTTTTTCCCCACGGCGGTCATTGTCGGCAAGCGCGCAGGGCGGTGCAAGCCTTCGGGGAGCCTTCGGCGAGCCTCTACCAAACAGCGCGTGCGTTACAATGGGTCGATGCACACCACGATTACTCCGCCCGGCCCGCCCGAGGGCTACGATCTCGGCGGGAGCGATGAGACATTGTCGAAGCTGCGCGAGTACTTTGCGCGGTTTGGGGATGTTTATCGGGTTTTCGCGCCCTCCCGCGGCGTCTACGACTACGTGATCAACCACCCCGACGACATCAAACACGTGCTGTTGTCGAACCACCGCAACTTCACCAAGGGCCAGGGCATGGACCGGGTCAAGATCCTGCTCGGCAATGGCATCATGACCAGCGAGGGCGATTTCTGGCGCCGCCAGCGGCGCATGATGCAGCCCGACTTCCATCGCCGCGTGATCGCCCGCTTCTGCGGCCTCATTCACGACGTCAACGAGCGGTTTGCCGACCGCTGGGCCGCACATGCGGCGCGGGGGGAGCCGATCAACCTCACCGACGATACCAGCGAGCTCACGCTGGACATCGTGTTGCGTTCCATTTTCGGCGCCGATCTCGACCGCTTGGAGCGGAAACTGGGCGCCAATCCGTTCGAGGTCGTCGCCAAGGAACAAAACCGCGACTTGAAGTTCGCCTTCCGCTTCCGCTCGCTCAGCAAGCTCATCGAGGAGGTCATCGAGCACCGCCGCTCCGAGCCCGGCGAGGAAGACGACTTCCTCAGCATGCTGATGGCGGCCCGCGACAGGGAGAATCATGCGGGCATGAGCAACAAGGAGCTGATCGACGAGGTGATGACGTTGATCGTGGCCGGCCACGAGACGACGGCCGCCGCGCTGACCTGGACCTGGTACCTGATCAGTCAGCATCCCGACACCGCCGAGGCGTTGCAGGCCGAGGCGGACCGCACGGCCGACGGGGTCCTGGGCCTCGATGCGGCCGAGTCGCTCGCCTTCACCCATCAGGTGGCGCAGGAGGCGTTGCGACTGTACCCGCCGGGCTGGTTGTTCACGCGTCGCACGATCGAGGACGACGAGATCGGAGGCTATCCGATCGGGCCCCGGACCGATGTGTTCATCAGTCCCTACATGCTGCATCGGCACCCGCAATTCTGGAGCGATCCGGAGGAATTTCAGCCGCAACGCTTCGCGGGGGTGGACGCCAAGGAGCGCCACCGTTTCGCTTACATCCCATTTTCCGTGGGCCCGCGCCATTGCATCGGCGAGAACATGGCGATGTTCGAGATGCTGGTCCACGTGAACCGGATGTCGCGCCGCTTTCGCCTGAAACGGGCCGACGATCGGCCCATCGAGCTCGAGGCGCAGATCAACCTGCGCCCGCGCTCCAATCTCATGATGACGGTAGAGGAAAGATGAGGCACAAGACTTTGGTGGAGATGCTCGAGGCGAATCGCGATGTCGATCGCGTCGTCACCTACGTGGAGGGCGAGAACGCCGAGCGGCGCGTCAGTTTCTCGGACATACATGCCCGCGCGCTCGGGATCCTGTACCACCTGCAGTCGCTCGGTGCGCAGCGCGGCGACAAGATCATCATCTTTCTCAGCAACAACGAGCAATTCCTGGACGGATTCTGGGCGGCGCTGGCCGGCGGCATCGTGCCCGTGCCGCTCGCGGTGGGAATCAGCGACGAGCACCGGTTGAAGCTGCTGCGCGTCGCACGCAAGCTCGGCAAGCCGTATCTCTACACGGATTCGAAGAACCTCGAGCGGCTTCGCACGCTCGCGGCCGAGGCCGGTGGCGACGAGCGCTGGGCCGAGCTGATGACCGATCTCGCTTCGCGCTGCTTCCTGGTCGAATCGATCACCGACATTTCCCGCCCGGGCAGGCTGACGCGCCCCGACCCGTCGGACCTCGCGTTCATCCAGTTCTCGTCCGGCTCGACCAGCGAGCCGAAGGGCGTGATGCTGACGCACGGCAACCTGATCGCCAACATCGAGGGAGCCACGACGATCGGCAGGTACAGCGAGGAGGATGTGACCTTGAGCTGGATGCCGCTCACGCACGACATGGGGCTGATAGGTTTCTATCTCGTGCTGTTCGCCAACCGCTCGCACATCAATCTCATGCCGACGGACCTGTTCGTGCGCCGGCCGCTGCTCTGGCTGCAGGCGGCCGCGCGCAAGCGGGTGACGATCACCTGTTCCCCGAATTTCGGCTACAGGCACTTTCTCAAAGTCCTCGGCGACCGCAAGCTCGAAGGCGCCGATCTATCCTGCGTGCGCGCGATCTACAACGGCGCCGAGCCCATCTCGGTGCCGCTCTGCAACGAGTTCATGCAGTCGCTCGCGTACACCGGCCTTCGCAAGAGCGCGATGTATCCCGTCTACGGCCTGGCGGAAGCCTGCCTCGCCGTCGCATTTCCCGAGCCCGGCACCGATTACCGCTGGATCCGGGTCAACCGGCACAAGCTCGGGATCGGCGCGGGCGTAGAGTTGAACCCCGTCGATGCGCGCAACGTCATCGAATTGATGTGCGTGGGCCGAAGCCTTCCCAACATGGAGATCCGCATCGCGGACGATGCCCGGGCGACCGTCCCGCCGGGCCATGTCGGCCACATCCTGATCCGCGGACCGAACGTCACGCAGGGCTACATCGGCGATCCGGAAGCGACGGCACTCGTCTTGGGCGCGGATGGGTGGCTGGACACCGGCGATTTGGGCGTGATGCACGAGGGCAATCTCTACATCGCGGGTCGAAGCAAGGAAATCATCTTCATCAACGGGCAGAACTACTACCCGTACGATCTGGAGAACATCGCGCAGCGCGCGCCGGGGCTGGACCTCAACAAGGTGGTCGCCGCGGGCATATCGAAACCCGGCGCACAGGGCGAGGAGCTGATGGTCTTCGTGCTGCACCGGGGCGCGCTCCAGGAGTTCGCCGCCACGGCCAACGCCGTCAGCCGTCTCATCAACGAACACACCGGCATCGAGGTTGCGCAGGTGATTCCGGTCAAGCGGATCCCCAAGACGACCAGCGGCAAGGTGCAGCGGCATCTCCTCGAGAAATCCTATATCGACGGCGAGTTCGACCAGGAGCTGGCTGAGCTCGCGGCGCTGCGCCACGCGCATGGCGGATCGCCGGTGTCCGATTCGCAGCTCGAGGGAAAGCTCCAGGCGATTTGCGAGGCCGCGCTGCCCGGCAAGCGCATCGACGTGACGGACAACCTGTTCGAGATTGGCGCAAGCTCCTTGAAGCTCATCGAGATCCACGAGAACATCGACCGGGAATACCCGGGCCTCATCGATCTCACCGAGCTGTTCGATCATCCCACGATCCAGGATTTGGCGAAGCACCTCGAGGGCAAGTTGAACCAGCCGGGGGCGTGATCGACGCCGCCGGCGCTCAATCCGCGCCGTACAGGGGCTTTTTCAGTTTCCAGCGCCGGTACGACCACAGCCAGTCGGCCGGGTGTGCGAGAACGTCCGCCTCGCAGGCGCGCGCGTAGCGCTCGGTGATGCCGTTCGGCGCCACGATTTCGCGCCCGTCCCAGAGCTCTCGCGCCTCGATCTCGTAGTATCCGCGCCTGATCCGGCGCATCAGCATGTAGATGATCGGCAGGCGGGTCGCGCGTGCGATCTGCTCCGCGCCGACGTAGAACGCCGTGTCCTGGCCGAGAAACTGGGTCCAGTGGCGCTTGTCGGTCGACACGGGCGCCTGGTCGGCGTTCATGGCCACCGCACGCACGATCCCGCGGCGCTGCAGGAAATCAGCCAGCAATTCCTTGGCGGGGATGAGCCTCGCGCCGAAGCGGCTGCGCACCTTCAGCATCAAGCGCTCGGCCCAGGCGTCGTGCAGCGGCTTGTAGGCAGCGTCCACTGGAAATTCGAGCTGCAAGGTGACGCCCTGCAGCAGCCACTCCCAGTTGCAAAGATGCGAGGTCACCAGCATCACCGATTGTCCCGCCTGCAGCCGGTTGCGCACCGCCGACGAATCCACGAAGCGCACCCGCTCGATCATCTCGGCGGGCTCCATCGAGAACGATTTCAACGTCTCGACCAGCACATCGCAGAAATTCCGGAGGAACCGCTTATGGATCGCGATCCGATCCTTCTCCGGCATGTCCGGAAAGACGCGGGCCAGCTGGTCGCGGATCACGGTGCGCCGATGCCGGGCAACGTAATAGGCAAGAAAGTAGAGAAAGCTGGAGAACGCGTACAGCGCCCACCAGGGAAGGCGCGACAGGAACTTGACCATGACTCAGCGCTTCATCTCTAGAGACCCCCTCATCCGGCATGCGATGCCTCCAGGGCATCATAGCCTAAGCTCGATTGAGGAAATCGCTTGACCTGATGGAGTCCAACCGGGCCGAGTCGATCCCGACCCGTCGCCCATCATCGGTGCTGGCACACTATCACCGGGCGGTTCCGCCACCGGTGATAGAGTCGCTCGATGGCGGTCATAGAAAGAATCACCTGTATTCCGGCGCGCGCCGGCGATACCGTATAGCCCATTCATTGAGCGAGACCGGAGAGAACATGGCAGCAGAAATCAAATGCCCGATGGCGGGCAAAGTTCGCGCACACACGAACACCGACTGGTGGCCCGACCAGCTGGATCTTCGGGTGCTGCACCAGCATTCCGCCCTCTCCAATCCCATGGACGAGGGGTTCAATTACGCAGAGGAATTCAAGAGTCTCGACCTGAATGGCGTGATCAAGGACCTGCACGTCTTGATGACCGACTCGCAGGATTGGTGGCCCGCCGACTTTGGACACTATGGACCGCTGTTCATTCGAATGGCCTGGCATAGCGCCGGGACCTACCGCATCGGCGACGGCCGCGGCGGCGCCGGGGCCGGGCAGCAACGCTTCGCGCCGATCAACAGCTGGCCGGACAATGCGAATCTCGACAAGGCGCGCCGTCTTTTGTGGCCGATCAAACAAAAATATGGCCGGAAGATTTCCTGGGCCGATCTTTTCATTCTCACGGGCAACGTGGCACTCGAATCGATGGGCTTCAAGACCTTCGGATTCGGCGGCGGACGCGTCGACACCTGGGAGCCCCAGCAGGACATCTACTGGGGGCCTGAGGGCAAGTGGCTCGCCGACGAGCGTTATACCGGGGAACGTGATCTCGAGCATCCTCTCGGCGCGGTTCAGATGGGCCTCATTTATGTGAACCCGGAAGGGCCCAACGGCAAACCCGATCCGCTCGCTGCGGCGAGGGACATTCGCGACACGTTCGCCCGCATGGCGATGAACGACGAGGAGACGGTTGCACTCATCGCGGGCGGCCACACGTTCGGCAAGACTCACGGCGCAGGCGATGCCTCACTGGTGGGCCCGGAACCGGAGGGCGCCGGTATCGAAGACCAGGGCTTCGGCTGGAAAAGCGCATTTGGAAAGGGCAAGGGAAGCGATGCCATCACCAGCGGCCTGGAGGTCACCTGGTCCGCGACGCCCACGAAGTGGAGCAACGAGTTCTTCGAGAACCTGTTTGGCTACGAATGGGAGCTGACCAAGAGCCCGGCGGGCGCCCACCAATGGACTCCAAGGAACGGCGCAGGCGCCGGCACCGTGCCGGATGCCTTCGACCGATCCAAGCGCCACGCACCCTCGATGTTGACGACCGACCTCGCGTTGCGGGTGGATCCCGCCTACGAAAAGATTTCCAGACGCTTTTACGAGCATCCGGATCAATTCGCCGACGCGTTCGCCCGCGCGTGGTTCAAGCTGACGCATCGCGACATGGGTCCGATCGCGCGCTATCTCGGCCCGCTCGTTCCCAAGCAACCGTTGCCCTGGCAGGACCCAATTCCCGCCGTGGATCATCCGCTGATCGGAGAGCCGGACATTTCGGCCTTGAAGGCGCGGATCCTCGCGTCCGGACTCTCCATATCGGAACTGCTCTCCACCGCGTGGGCGTCCGCATCGACATTCCGAGGCTCGGATAAGCGCGGAGGTGCGAACGGTGCGCGCATTCGACTCGCGCCGCAAAAGGACTGGGACGTTAATCGACCGCCCGAGCTCGCCCGAGTGCTCGAGACACTCGGCCGGGTCCAACAGGAGTTCAACGCCTCGCTTTCGGGTGGAAAGAAGGTGTCTTTGGCGGATCTGATCGTTCTCGGCGGCGCCGCGGCGATCGAGAAAGCCGCAAGGGCTGGCCAGGTCGACGTGAAAGTTCCGTTCACGCCGGGTCGCATGGACGCCTCGCAAGAACAGACCGACGTCGATGCCTTTGCGCCCCTCGAGCCCACCGCCGATGGGTTCCGCAACTATCTGCGCGGGACGCAGCGGCTGTCGGCCGAGGAGCTGTTGATCGATCGGGCGCAATTGCTGACCCTGACCGCCCCCGAGATGACGGTCCTGGTCGGTGGCTTGCGCGTGCTCAAAGCCGATGGCGGAACATCTGCGCACGGCCTCCTCACCCGACGGCCGGAAATTCTGACCAACGACTTCTTCGTGAACCTGCTCGACATGAGCACGCATTGGCAGCCGATGGCGGGAACCGAAGGCGTGTACGAGGGTCGCGACCGCAAGACGGCCGAGGTCAAGTGGACCGCCACCCGCGTCGATCTGATCTTCGGCTCGCACTCGCAGCTGCGCGCAATCGCCGAAGTTTATGCGTGTGCGGACTCGAAGGAGAAGTTCGTGAAGGACTTCGTCGCGGCATGGTCAAAGGTGATGGATCTCGATCGATTCGACCTCATGTGACATCGATCGGGGCGCGCCCGCCGCGGCTGCACGCAGCGGGCGCGCCCATCTTGGCGCCGTGTCCGGTACGAAGCGTAGACTCGGCGCATGAATCACGATCAGCAGACGAGCAGCGCCTCGAAAACCACGCGTGACCCCGTATGCGGCATGACGGTGGATCCGGCCACCGCCAAGAACCGCGCGGAACATGCGGGTTCGAGCTTCTTTTTTTGCTGCGCCGGCTGCAAAACCAAATTTCTGGCGAGCCCCGAACGGTATCTGAATCCGAGCAGCGATGCCCCGGCACCGGCCGCTCATGCAACACAGGCGGCTCATCCCGCACCGAGCGCCCCCCCGGCTCGCGGCACCGTCTATACCTGTCCCATGCACCCGGAAATTCGCCGCAGCGAGCACGGCAGTTGCCCCCTCTGCGGAATGGCGCTCGAGCCCGAGGGCATTCCCGAAGCGGCGGGTACCAGCCCTGAGCTCAAGGACATGACGCGGCGATTCGTCATCGGCGCCGTCCTCGCGGCGCCCGTCTTCGTGTTGGACATGAGCGGTCGCCTGACAGGCGGCTTCGCTTTGGGTCCAGTTGGTGTTCGCGACACCCGTCGTGCTGTGGTGCGGGTGGCCCTTCTTCCAGCGGGCCTTCGCTTCGGTCCGCAACCGCTCGCCCAATATGTTCACCTTGATCGCCCGGGGGTGGCGCGTCCTACTTCTATAGCGTGGTCGCGACCTTCGCACCGGGACTCTTCCCCGCCGGCCTTCGAGGCGCACGGTGGACTGGTTCCGGTCTACTACGAAGCCGCGGCGGTGATCACGGTTCTCGTGCTGCTGGGCCAGGTGCTCGAACTGCGCGCGCGGGAGAAGACCGGCGGGGCCATTCGGGCGCTCCTCGCACTGGCTCCCAAGACGGCGCGGCGCCTAGCGATCGACGGGACGGACGAGGAAGTCCCCATCGACCGGTCCACGTAGGCGATCGACTGCGGGTGCGGCCGGGTGAAGCGGTGCCGGTCGACGGCACGGTGACCGAGGGAACGAGCGCAGTCGATGAATCGATGATGACCGGCGAATCGATGCCGGTCGAGAAGTCGCCGGGCGCCACAGGTGATCGGCGGCACCCTCAACGGCACCGGCGCACTCACGATCACCGCGGAGCAGAGTCGGTAGCGACACGCTACTGTCCCGCATCGTCCACATGGTCGCGGAGGCTCAGCGCAGCCGCGCACCCATTCAACGCCTCGCCGATGTCGGTCGCCGCTTGGTTCGTCCCGGCCGTGATCGCCTCGCGCAGTCCTGGCCTTTGCGGCCTGGATGATCTGGGGACCGGCGCCGGCGTTCGGACTTGCGCTGGTTGCCGCCGTGTCGGTACTCATCATCGCCTGCCCCTGCGCGCTCGGCCTCGCAACGCCGATGTCGATCATGGTGGGCGTCGGCAAGGGCGCGCGGCGCCGGCGTTCTCATCAAGAATGCCGAGGCGCTCGAGCGCTTCGAGAAAGTCGACACGCTGGTGGTCGATAAGACCGGAACGCTCACCGAGGGTAAGCCGCGTGTGACGGCGATCGTACCCGACGGCGAGCGTTCGATGAATCCGCCGTGCTGGCCTTCGCGCGCGAGCCTGGAAAGATCCAGCGAGCATCCGCTCGCGGCGCGCCATGCTCGCAGCGCGCCGCGGAGCGCCGGGTGGCGCTCGAGAAGGTCACGAATTTCGCCTCCGTCACGGGCAAAGGCGTGACCGGGACCATCGGCGGGCGGCGCGTCGCGGTCGGCAATGCGGCGCTGCTCACGGACGATGGGGTCGCGGACGCCGATCACGGAGTCGCGCGCCGAGGCAGTTGCGTCGGGAGCGGCGCCACGGTCCTGTTCGTCGCGGTCGATGGCCGGCTGGCGGGCATCATCGCCGTGGCCGATCCGATCAAGGCAACGACGATGGCGGCGCTCGATGCCCTACGCAGCGAGGGCATTCGCATCGTCATGCTGACGGGCGACCATCGCACCACCGCCGAGGCGGTCGCCGACAAGCTCGGCATCACGGAGATGGAGGCCGAGGTGCTGCCCGATCAGAAAAGCGCCATGTGTCCGGCGCCTGCAAAAGCGAAGGCCACGTGGTCGCGATGGCCGGCGACGGCGTCAACGATGCACCCGCGCTGGCCGAAGCCGATGTCGGCATCGCCATGGGCACCGGCACCGATGTCGCCATGCAAAGCGCGGGCCTCACGCTCGTCAAAGGCGATCTCGCCGGGATCGCGCGCGCTCGAGCCTTGAGCCGCGCCACCATGCGCAACATCCGCCAGAATCTCGTGCTGGCGTTCGTTTACAACGCGCTGGGTATACCGGTGGCGGCCGGCGTGCTATATCCGGCATTCGGGCTTCTCTTGAGTCCGATCATCGCCGCCGCCGCCATGAGCCTGAGCTCGGTATCGGTGATCGGCAACGCGCTTCGCTTGAGAGCGGCGCGAATCTGACCCGACCCCGCAAGTGCGATGGATCAGTTTTGCGACGCCGACCGTTCCAAATACTGATCGATGTCAGAATTGCTCATGGCTGGCTGCACTAGTCTCATGTCCATGATCACCTCAGCACGCCCCGCCGGCGGCGTACCCCAGGTCACCCCGCAGCTAAGCGACTTCGCAACGCGTGCGGAGGGCGTGGCCCAGGTGGCCGGGACGTTCGCCGCAGCGGTCGATCGCGACTCGCGCTTTCCTTCCGAAGCTTTTGACGAAATTCGAAAGCAAAAGCTGCTCGGCATTCTCGTGCCTGCAGCTTTGGGCGGCGAAGGCGCCTCCCCGTCCGAGGTCATGGATATCTGCTATCGAATCGCACAAGGCTGCGGGTCCACCGGTCTGATCTATGCCATGCATCAGGTCAAAGTGGCCTGCATCGTGCCCTATGCCGACGGAAATGCGACGCTCGAGGCCATTCTGCGACGCCTGGCCGGAGACCAGCTGTTGCTGGCCTCCTCGACCACCGAAGGGCTTGGCGGCGCCAACATTCGCGAGAGCGAGGCGTCGATCGAGTATGCGGGCGAGCAAATCAGCTTGGTACGCCGGGCTACGTGCATATCCTATGGCCAGGAAGCCGACGGCATCGTCACCACCGCGCGCCGCTCCGACAATTCGGCGCCGTCGGACCAGGTGCTTGCCGTATTCTTGAAATCCTCCTATACGCTCGAGCCATCCCACAGCTGGGATACGCTCGGCATGCGCGGCACGCGCAGCGAAGGCTTCATGCTGCGGGCCATGGGAGTCGCCGAAAACATCGTGGCCACTCCCTACGCGAAGATCCACGCACAAAGCATGGTGCCGAGCGCTCATCTGTTCTGGGGCGCCGTGTGGGCGGGCATCGCGGCCGCGGCGGTTTCCCGGGCCCAGGCATTCATCCGCTCGGCGTCGCGGCATTCCCACGGCAGCTTTCCGCCGGGCGCGGCGCATCTGACCAGCGCCACGGCGTCGTTGCACACGCTGCTTGGGCTGCTTGCGCGTGCGGCGCGCGAATACGAACGGGCGATCGGCGATGCCACTGCGCTGCAATCCTTGGATTTTCAGACCATGATCACCTTGACCAAGGTGGAGGCGTCGGAGCTCGCCACGACCACGGTACTGCGTGCGCTGCGCGCCTGCGGATTGGCCGGCTACCGCAACGACAGCGACTTCAGCATCGCGCGGCACCTGCGCGATGTGCTGTCCTCGCCGATCATGATCAACAATGATCGCATTCTCGCGAGCCTCGGTGCACCGACCCTGATGACGCCCGTGCCCAGGGCCATCACCCGCTGAGATACGCCCCGCGCGCTGCACCGCCGGGTGGGACCTCGCCCGGGTTCACCTGCATCATCCGCCTCGGGCGGTCGTGCGGGATATAACCGGCTAGAATGGCCCGCCTATGAACAAACTCTCGCCCGCAGAGCTCAAATCCGAAAATGCGCGTCACTTGCTGCATCCGATGGGGCACTCCGGCTCCGCTCGGGAAACGCCGCCGGACATCATTGCGCGCGGCGATGGGAGCTGGGTCTGGGATGTCGACGGCCATCGCCTGGTCGATGGGGTCGGCGGACTGTGGTGCGCGAATTTGGGCTTCGGCCGCAGGGAAATCCGCGATGCCATCGTTGCCCAGCTGGACGAATTGCCGTTCTACAACACCTTTCGTGGCGCGACCCATCCGCGCGCCATCGAGTTGTCGCAGCAGCTGTCGAAGTTGATGGCCGAAGACGGCGTCGGCACCTTTCACTTCAGCTCGGGCGGCTCGGACGCGGTCGAGGGCGCACTGAAGCTCGCGCGTCAATACTGGAAGCTGCGCGGCCAGGCCGATCGGACCAAGTACATTTCCTTGCGTCAGGGCTATCACGGCACCCACTTCGGCGGCGCGAGCGTCAACGGCAACACGGGATTCCGCCGCGCCTACGAGCCCTTGCTGCCGGGATGCTTCCATGTCGACACGCCGTGGCTGTACCGCAATCCCTACACGCAAAGCCCGGAGAAGTTGGGTCAAATCTGCGCCGAGCTCCTGGACCGCGAGATCGTCTTCCAAGGCCCTGACACCGTGGCGGCGTTCATTGCGGAACCGGTTCAGGGAGCCGGCGGCGTGATCGTGCCGCCGGCCAATTATTGGCCGCTGGTGCGCCAAATTTGCGATAAGCACGGCGTGCTTCTGATCGCCGATGAGGTGGTGACGGGTTTCGGCCGCACCGGCCACTGGTTCGGTACGCGCCTATGGGGGGTGAAAGCCGACATGTGGTGCCTCGCCAAGGGCATCTCCTCCGGCTACATTCCGCTCGGCGCCACTGCGGTATCGGCCAAGATGCTGGAGACCTTCGACTCCAGCGACCCGGTGCTCGGCGCGATCAACCATGGATATACCTATGGCGCCCATCCCGTCGCCGCGGCCGCAGCCCTCGCGACGCTGGAAATTCTCCAACGCGAGAACATTCCCGCACGTGCGGCCCGCGAAGGCGAATATTTCCTGACCCGGCTGCACGCCATGCAGAGGCGTTTCCGCTTGATCGGCGACGTGCGGGGCGTGGGCCTGATGGCCGGCATCGAATTGGTCGCCGACAAGGCGAAACGCACGCCCTTTCCGCGGGGAGCGCCGGAGCTCGCGCGGGTGCATCGGGAAGCCTACCAGCGGGGCGCGATGATCCGGCTGTCCGGAGCCACCATCATCCTGTCGCCGGCGCTGACCATCGAGCGCTCGCAGATCGATCTGCTTTGCGATGCGCTCGAGGGGGCTTTCGCCGCCGTGGAGGCGTGAGCGGCCGGCGTGCTCTCATGCCTCCGGATTCGCGAGCCACGCGCGGATCCGCTCGTAAACATCGGCCCGCTCGAGCAGGTCCATGTGGCCGGCCCGGTGGGCCGTCCATCGATGCGCGGCGGGGATGGCCAACGCCAGGGAGGGCTCGGCGTGCAGCCCGAGCGCACTCGTGACCGGCACGAGGCCGTCGCCGAGCCAGCCGTTGCGCACGCCTGCGTCGGCGTCGCCGAGGGCCGCTGCGATCGCGAAACAACTCACGCCCGCCGGCAGCGGGAGCGATTGGTGGACGGAAGGCTCAGCGGCGAAGCGGTCGCGGCCGCGCCAGTCCTCGTCCAGCACATAGCCGTAGCGCAGATCGGTGATGCCGGCGCTGCGCACCTTGCCCACCTTGGCGAAGGGCGCGGTGACGAGCGTCTTGACCCACAGCACCTCGAGCCAGTGGCCGATGCGTTCGAGGGGCACGCCGTGATGCGGCGTCCCGAGAAATACCATGCTGCGAAGCCGACGCGGCCAGGAATGACCCGCGCTCATGCCGTAGTGTACGGCGCTGCGTGCGACCAGGCCGCCCATGCTGTGCGCAACGATCGCGAGCTGCTCGACCGGCACCGGCCAGGAAGCGAGCAGACGTTCGATCAAATCAGCCGCCTGGCGGCCGTTCTCGGAGATATGCAGACCGCTGTTGTAGCGCAGGTACAGAGAGGTGCAGCCGAGATCACGCTGCGAGGGCAGCGCCATGGTCGTGGCCGCCATCGCTCCCAGGAATGATCGTCCATGCACAGTCCATGAATGAGCAGCAGCACCTTGGGACTCGCGACCGGTACGGCGGCGGCGACACCGGCGGGCGTCAGCTCGAGGGTCTTGCCGCTCTCGACGCAGCTCCATCTTGATGGCCAGAGGGCTGTCCGCGGACCGCAGTCGGTCGCCGAGCACGCCATTCAACACGGCCGTCAGGCGCTCGAATTGCGGAGCGGAGGCGATCTCGCCCAGCGCCGGCGCGAGGGCGGCGACTGCGCGGTCCCACCCCGCGCTGATCGCCTGTCCGAGACTGCGAAAGCTTCGGGTCACGTCAACTCCGCCGCTGCCTTCTCGGCAATCATGATGGTGGGTGCATTGGTATTGCCACCGACGAGCCGCGGCATGATCGAGGCGTCCACGACGCGCAGCCCTTCGACGCCGCGCACGCAAAGATGCGCATCGACGACGGCATTCGCATCGCCCCCCATGCGGCAAGTGCCCGCGGGATGATAGATCGTCTCGGCTTTGCGCCGCACCACCGCCTCGATCTCGCCGCGCGCCGCGATGCCCCCGCCGGGAAAGATCTCGGCGCCGCGGAAATCGGCGAAGGGCGCGGCGCAGGCGATGGCACGCGACAGCGCGACGCCCTCCAGCAGGATATCGAGATCCCGCTCATCGCTCAGATAGCAGGGACTGATGCGCGGGGGGTCCGCGGGATCCGCGGATCGCAGCCACAGGCGGCCGCGGCTATGCGGGCGCAATACGCAAGCATGGATGGTAAAGCCGTGGCCCGGCAGACGGTTGCGGCCGTGATCGTCGAGCTGCGCCGGCACGAAGTGCAGCTGCACGTCGGGGCGCTCGTCGGGGGCGAGCCGGGTACGCACGAAAGCGCCGGCTTCCGCGACGTTGCTGACGCCGGGTCCGGAGCGCGTCAACAGGTACCGCAGCGCGACCTTCAATTCCTGCCAGCGCGAAAAATCATAGGTGATCGGCCTTGTGCATTTGTACAAAGTGCAGAAATCCAGGTGATCCTGCAGATGGGCGCCGACCTCGGCACGGTCTGCGATGACCTCGATACCGTGCGCGCGAAGTGCGTCGGCAGGCCCGATGCCCGAGAGCAGCAGCAGCTGCGGCGAGCCGATCGCGCCGGCCGCCAGCAGGACTTCCCGGCTTGCGCGGGCGAGATGCAGAGCGCCGCCGTGGCGGTATTCGACACCGCAGGCGCGCGTCTTCGAAAAGACCACGCGAGCCGCGAGACAGTGCGTGCGCACCTCGAGATTGCCCCGCGCCCGTGCGGGCTTGAGGTAGGCCAACGCGGCGCTGCAGCGCCGGCCGTTGCGTTGAGTGACCTGGTAGAACCCGACGCCCTCTTGCACCGCGCCGTTGAAATCGTCGTTGTACGGCAGTCCGCAGGCTCGTCCCGCTTCAACGAACACCGCGCTCAGCGGGTTGCGGTACCTCAAGTCCGTGACCGACAAAGGGCCGCCGCTGCCGTGATACGCGTTCGCGCCACGAGACTGGTCCTCCGCCCGCAGGAAAAAGGGCAGCACGTTCGCGTAGCGCCAACCGCTCCCCGCAGCATCACCCCACTCATCGTAGTCTTGGGGATGGCCGCGCGTGTAGCACATCGCGTTGATCGAGCTGCTGCCGCCCAGCACGCGGCCGCGCGGCCAGTAGAGCCGGCGGCCCTCGAGGGCCCGCTCGGGTTCGGTCAGGTAGCGCCAGTCCACCTTGGGATCGTCGACCAGGCGTGCGATGCCCGCGGGCATGTGGATGAACGGACTCGAATCCGCACCGCCCGCCTCGAGCAGCAGCACGCGGACGCCGGGGCGCGCCGAAAGCCGATTCGCCAGCACGCATCCGGCCGACCCTGCGCCGACGATCACGTAATCGAATTCACCGCCGTTCACGGCGACTCCCTCGACGCGGCCAGGAGCCCGTCGAACGGCCGCTTCGCGCCGCTCACCAGGGCCTCGAGCAATTGCGTCTCCCGCTGCCTGATCGTCGCCAGGAATTGCTGCGCTCCCTGCATGCGCTGGAACGCCGCCAGACCGCGCTCGAGGAAGTCCTGCAGCACGCCGAAGCCGGCGGCATGCGCCGGCAGGTGGGCAGCGGCGAGCGCCACCCCGATCCAGGGGCGCTTCACGACCCGGTCGAGGTCCGTGCCGACTGCGATCAATAAATCGATCTGGCGCCGGCGCTCATCGGCGCGGCCGACCCGCCGATAGAGCGATGCGTAGGTCGCGGCGGTCAGCGATCCTTCCACCATCCGCTCGGCCATGGCCAGATCGAGCTCCTCGCTCAGCACGTCGAGCGTCACCGCACGTCCCAGAATGGCCAGCACGGCGCGCGGCAAGGCCTTCTTTAGATAGCGCCACGCCCGCTCGAGGTCGCTGTCGCGCCGCGCCCGGTTGGCGGAGCCGTATACATCGCTCAGAAAGAATTCCGTGGCAACGGCGTAGCGTGGGTTGCCGCGCAGATCCGCGTACGTCCGTGCGAGCCGCGAGGCCTGCCACGCGCGCAGCGTCTCGAGCCTTGCCGCGACGGTCGGGTCCGCGGCGGCGCGCGCATCCAGCGCGCGCTTGCCCGCCAGCAGCGCGTCGAAGTCGGCAATCCGGGCCGCGCGCATCACCGGTTCGCAGGCGCGACGAGCGCGGCAATGGCCGCGTGGATGCAACGGCGGCGACAGAGTGCGCCCATATGCCCGACGCCGACGAATTGGACCTTCCGCCCGCCGTCCAGGACGGCGCTGCGCGCCGGCACGATCAGATTGTCCTGTGCGCTGTAGATGCTCGTGATCGGGACTTTCGCGTGCGCCGCTTCGTCGGCCGCGAGCGCGCGCAGCCAGGGCGAGCGGGGGCGCATCTGCCGTGCTGCCCGCCCCGGCAACAGGTACGCCAGCAAGGTGCCATGATGCGGCGAGGCGATCGTCGCGATGTCGCGGACCACGGCCGGCCCCGCGCGACGCAATGCCGCTCGCGCGATCAGCCCGCCCATGCTGTGCGCGATGATCGTCACTCGCGCGCCTGCGCACTCGCGCTGCAGCGCCTCGAGCGCTGTCGCGACGGTTTGCGCATGGGTCTCGAGATCATCGAGCAGCGGCTCGAGATCGACCGCTCGCACCGGCCCGAAGCCGGCGGCGCACAACGGGCCGAGCCACGGCCGCCAGATACCACGATTACACAGCACGCCGTGTATCAGAAAAACGGGGCGTGCTCCGCGGCCTGCGCTCCGAGCACCGATATTGCGCTGATCGAGCCAGGGAGCGGTGATCATCGCCAGGATCGTCCGGTCGAAATCGAGCGATTCGGTGAGGAACGCGTGCAGCAGCCGAGGAGGATCGAGCTCATGCGCGCCGGCGCCCGCCACCGCGACCCCCAGGAACGAAGCGAGGACGAGCAGCGCCGGAACCGCGAGCATGACGGCGAATCCAACGGCCAGCGACGCGGATGGGGTGAACGAGCCGTGCCGCCCCAGGGCCGCGGTTGCGACGGCGGCGAACATCGAGTCGCCCATGACGAAAAGCGCCCACAGTCGTGCCGCCATGCATCACTCCAGGACCTTCTCGAGGCGGCCGAGGGTCTCGCGAAGCCGGGGCACGACCCGGCGCGATCGCAGGTTGCGCTCCCTGGCTGCCGTCGAGAACATGCGCCGCCGGTCGCGCAGGCGTGCGAGATCGAGCTGCAGCCCGCGTTTTGCGAGCACGGCGGACAGCTCGCCGGCCTGTGCCAGCAGATCCCGCCGGGTGCGCTGGTAGGCATGGTCCACCAGGCTTCTGCGCCCCGAGTACCGGAACACATTGGTGAAGAACAATCTTGCGTCGGTGCGATCGGGTTGCAGCAGCAGCGAATCGGCCTGCGGGAAGCGGGTGCGATAACTTGCCATGCCGACTTGCATGCGCGAATGAATCAGCGCTCGAAAGGTCTGCCCGAGAATGACCGGAAGTCCGGCCTCGGCCAGATTCGCGTGCTGCCCGGTGGGGTCGTGCGAAGCATCGAAGGGCACCAGCGGGTTGATGCAGATGACCAGATCACAGCCGGCCTCGAGCGCCAGCGAAGCGTGCATGGTGCGGATCAGCGCGCCGTCCACATAATGTTCGCCGTCGATGTCCACGGCTTCATACAGCCCCGGCAGCGCCGCGCTTGCCGCCACCGCGCGCGAGATCGCAACGTCCGCGTGCGCGTCGTCGCCGAAGGCCACGCTTTCGCCCGTGTTCAGGCTCGTGGCCACCACGAACAGACGTGCGTGCAACCGCCGAAAATCGTCGGTCCGTCCTCCGGCGCCAAACATCGCGCGCAGATAGCGCTCGAGTGGCGCGTTGTCGAACAGCGCGGCGGGCAGTACCTGCCCGATGGAGCTCATGAGGCCCGGCCAGAAGCCCTGCAGCGGATCGCGCAGGAAGGCCCGGCCGTGATCGAGGAGCACCTCCGGCAGCCTGGCAATGCGCCTCGCATACTGACCGATGGCCGGATTCAGCAGTATGTCGGGCGTAAGCGGCAGGATGGTCGCCGTATTGTGGATGAATATCGACCCCATCGCCGTGGTGTCGATGCCGTTCGCCAGCGCGGCCGCCACCACCGACCCGGAGCTGACCCCGACATAGACATCGAAGTCGGTGAGCGCGCGCCCCACGATGGCCTCGCTCAGGGCATGCAGGGCGCCGAGCTCATAGAAAGCGCCCAAGGGGCCGCCGCCGGCAAGAGCGATTCCGAGCCTGGCGCGGCCGGCACGACGGCGCCGTGCCGGCTCGATGGTCAACATCGCGGGTCAGAGAGCGGCGTGCGACGAGGCTGCGGAGGACTTGCGCGCCACCACGGCTCGAGAGCGGGCCGCCAGAACCGGTTTGCGGTTGCCTGCGAGCTTGTTGACGCTTGCGTTGAGCTGCTCGACGCGATGGCTCAGCTTGTCAACGTCCTCGGCGCTCGGCACGCCGAGCTGAGTCAAGGCACGGTGCACTCGGGTCTGAAACATCTGCTCCAGATTGTCGAGGGCGTCGCCCGCCTGGCTTTTCACCTGTTTGACGCTCGAATTGAGGGTGGATTTCACCTCGCCCAGCAGATCGCCGAGCATCTTCTCGGCGCTGTCGCGGGTCTGCAGCTGGACCCGGGTTCCTTCGGCAATCAGTTCCTGCAGCATCGACGGCGCGCCCTGACGCGCCTTGGACATTGCACCGATTCCGGCCAGCCACACCTGATTCATGGCGTCCAGCATCCGCTCCGGCGGATTGGCGACCTTGACCTTGAGCTTGCGTGATTTCGTTTTCTTGGCCATGCGAATTACCCCTTTGCGGTGTGTGAAAGCCCTTATCTCGCCCAACCGATTCATTCGGTACCATCAATATAGGGACTTCGCCGTGCCCCGGACATTGGTAGTTACCGCAAAGGAGCAGCGATATGCGCGCATCCAAGAGCACATCTCCCGGCACGGGCGGCGCCTTCGATTACTCGCCGGGGGAATTGCACAAGCTGTGGGACAAGCTGCACCGCGGCGATCGGGAGCCCTGGCCCGACTCCAAAGTGATCGCCGGCCTCTGCACGAAGAACCCCTCGTTCGAGAGCTGCCTCGATGGCTACGGCGGCGCAGCGGCGGCCGCCGAGAGCATGCAGAGCGCCTGGTGCGATTTTCACGCCGGTCGCTTTCCCCAGGCCATCAAGCTGGGCGGCACTCTGGGCGGCCTCGGCGCCGTGGTGGCGAACAAGGCCGCGGCCATTCACTCCTCCACGGCGCGCCGCGGAACCGCGAAGCGGCTGGAGCTCATGCAAGCCGCGATCGCACGCGGCGAGGCATCGATTCAGCAGCTCCCCGAGTATCCGAACGCACACTACATGCTGGCGCTCGTCCTCGGCCGATACAGTCAGGACATCTCCATCCTCAAGGCCGTCACGGCCGGCCTCGCCACCCGGGTCAAGAACCATCTCGAGCGCACGCTCGCGCTGGAGCCGCGCCACGCCGAGGCGCACGTCGCCCTCGGCCTGTATCACGCGGAACTCATCGGGAAGCTGGGCGGGTTGGCCGCTGCACTCACCTATGGAGCCTCGAAGGACAAGGCGCTCGAGCACTTTCAGCGCGCCCTGAAGCTCGCGCCGGGATCGCCGATCGCCCATATCGAGTACGCCAACGGGCTGCTGCTGCTCGATCCGGCCGGCGGCCGCGGGCCGGCCGAAAAACTGTACGCTGAGGCCGCCGCCCTCAAGCCTCTCGACGCGATGGAGCGACTCGACGTAGAGCGCGCTCAACACGGCCTTGTATAGCGAAGAGTCGGAGTCGACGGTCGACTCAGGCGCTGACCCGCTCGGCGCCGAGGAGCACGACCAGTGCGAGGCGCTCGAACTCGCCGTTGATCTCGGCGACGAGCTCTGCAGGGTCGGGGATCAGCTGCCGGTCCGCCATCACGCCGAACTGCACGCCGCCGTTGTAGGAAAGCATGCTCACGCCGGTGCCGATGTCGCCTGCTTGGGGCACCCAGAAGAGCAGCTGCGCCACCGGCGCGCCGGCCAGCTTGAGCTGGGCCTGGGGTCCGCGCAGATTCGAGGCGACCAAGCTGGCCTTGGCGCTCAACAGCGTGATCAGCTGCTCCTCGACCGATGCCGGCAGGCTGCCCACGACCTGCAGCAGCCGCAGCGTGATGAGCGCCTGCGGCGAGTCCTTGAGCTTCAGCAGAGTGGTACGCACGGCGTAGAGCCGTTCGAGGGGATGGCGGATGCCGATGGGCAGATCGACGAATAGCAGGCCAAAGTAGTTGCCGAGCGCGGGCTCCTCCGCCGTCTCCGGACGCAGATTCACGGGCAGGGTCGCCCGAATCGAGCGCCCGGCAACCGTATCGCCGCGCGCTGCGAGATAACGGCCGAGCGCACCGGCGAGGGTCGAGATCAGCACGTCGTTGACTGTGCAGCCGAGCACATGGCTCGAGGGTGCGTATCTCGGCCAGCGCCAACGGATCGCCCCAGGCGGCGCGCCGCAGCCCGCACAAGGGCCGCTTCAGCTGCGTGGAGGGATCGTCCGAGAGCAGACCCAGGTGCGCGAGCTCGCCGGCCAAGGCGAAGCCCTTGCGCGCGAGCGCCGAAGTCTCCACGGGATGGCTCGCCAGATGCACCGCCTTCCCGGTCAGGCTCATGCCTTCGCGGAACCTCTCTCGTAGAACCTCCGGCAACCAGTCGCTCGCCCAATCCCAGGCCCCCGCGGCGGGTACCGGATGCTTGCGGCGCCGGGGCCGGGCACCCGGCGGCGAATCGCCCAGCGACAAGAGAACCTGCACGAGCGCGATCCCATCCGCGTACGCGTGATGGATCCGCACCACGATGGCGGCGCCTTGCGCGTAGTTCTCGACCAGATGAAAAGCCCAGAACGGCGCACCCGGGTGGAAGGGCATGCTCGCGATCTCGCCCACCAGTTCCTCGAGTTCGCGCCGGCCCGCCGGTTTCGGCAGTGCATGACACGGCAGGTGGTCATCGATGTCGAATCGATCCGCTTCGACCCAGCTTGCGCCCAGGGCGTTGCTCACCGGCCGACAGCGAAAGCGCGGGTACGTCACGAAGCGCTCCATGATCAGCGCGCGCAGACGCCCCCGCTCGATCGGGGCTTCCAGGGTCATCAAGCCAACGATCATCATCGGGTTCAACGGCCGATCCATCAACAGCCATGCCCGATCGACGCCCGACAGCTCTTCCACCACCCGCATGCACCGTAGTGTGCGCTCTTGACGCGCGCATTTGACCCTCGGTATGCCCTTATACGATTGCGCCGCTCCGGGCGCGTATCGTTCGAACATGGGTTATTTCGTCACGGGAGCCACGGGCTTCATCGGGCGGCATTTCATCGCCGAAATCGCGTCTCGCGGCGAACCGATTCATGTGCTGGTGCGTTCGCGCGCCGCCTTCGAGCGCTTGGCCCAGAGCCTCGGACCGCGCGGCAATCTGCTCACGCCTGTCGAGGGCAATCTCCACGACGAGCTCCTGGGACTGAACGTAAGCGCCAGGGAAGGACTGCGCGGCAAAATCAGCCACTTCGTCCATCTCGCCGCGCTCTATGACCTGGACGCGAAGGCTGCCGACCTCGAGCGCACCAACCTGTCCGGAACGCGGCACGCGCTCGATCTTGCGCGGGATCTGAAGGCCGGATGCTTTCATCACGTGAGCTCGATCGCGGTCGCGGGCCGCTACAAAGGGGTGTTCACCGAGCAAATGTTCGATGAGGCTGCCGACTTGGATCATCCCTACTTCCGTACCAAGCACGAGGCCGAGGCGCTGGTGCGCGCAAGCAGCGGTGTGCCCTTTCGCGTTTACCGGCCCGGCATGGTGGTGGGAGACTCGCGCAGCGGCGCGATGGACAAGATCGACGGGCCCTATTATCTGTTCAAGCTGATCCAGAAGATTCGCGACAAGTTGCCCGCTTGGATGCCGCTGATCGGCTTCGAGGGCGGGCACATCAATCTCGTGCCCGTGGATTTCGTCGCAGCGGCGCTCGCGCATCTGGTGCATACGCCCGGGATCGACGGCCAATGCTTTCACCTGACCGATTCCCGGGATCTGCGCGTCGGCGCCGTCTTGAACGTATTCGCGAAGGCGGCTCACGCGCCGATCATGAGCCTCAGGCTCGATCCGTCGCTGCTCGATGCGCTCGGCACGTCGCGCCTCGCGCCCGGGGCGCTCGGGGCGATGCGCCAGCCGCTGCGGCGGCTCGCGCATCGGCTTCTGCGACATTTCGGCATCCCGGATTCGGTGGTCTCCCTGATGGACTTTCCGACCCGCTTCGACTGCGCCGAGGCGCACAAGCACCTCGCCGCGGCCGGCATCCGCGTGCCGAGACTGGAGGAGTACGCCTGGCGGCTCTGGGACCATTGGGAGCGCCAGCTCGACCCTTCGCTGCATGGCGCACGGGAGCTCGCCGCGCGGCTGGAGGGCAAGACGGTGCTGATCACCGGCGGCTCTTCGGGCATCGGTCTGGCAACCGCATTGAAACTCGCGCCCTGCGGGGCGCGTCTCTTGATCGTCGGACGGGACCACATCAAGCTCGAGCGCGCGGCGCGCGAGATCGAGGCCGCGGGCGGACGGGTCACCGGCTACGCCTGCGACATCGCCGACCCCGCCGCCTGCGACCGCTTGATCGGGCAGCTGCGCGCCGAGCACGGGCACATCGACGTGTTGATCAACAATGCCGGCCGCTCCATCCGCCGCGCCGTCGAGCACACGTATGATCGGCTGCATGACTATGAGCGCCTGATGCGCATCAACTACTTCGCCGCCGTGCAGCTGACGCTGGGGGTGCTTCCGGGCATGGTCGAGCACGGCAGCGGGCACATCATCAACATCTCCTCGATCGGCGCCATTTCCAATGCAGCGCGCTTCGCGGCCTACAACGCCTCCAAGGCGGCCCTCGACGCCTTCACTCGCTGCGCCGCGGCGGAGTACCTGGACCTCAACGTGTCGTTCACCGTCATCAACATGCCCCTGGTGCGGACTCCGATGGTGGCGCCGACCAAGATCTATGATCGAATGCACCTGCTCGAGCCGGACGAGGCGGCGGCGCTGGTCTGCGAAGCGATCCTGCACCGGCCGGCGCGCCTCACCACGGGTCTAGGGACCGCGGCGCAGCTGGTCGAAGGCGTGTTTCCCGAATTCAACACGGCATTCATGAGCGAGAATTTCAAGATGTTTCCGGAGTCCGCGGCGACGGACGGCATCCGCGAGCCCGCGGCCCAACCCACGGCCGAGGCCGCCGCCTTTGCGGCGTTGATGCGCGGCATTCACTGGTAGGTTCCGGCAAGCTTCCGATCCGCCCTCAAGCGGCGCGCATGGCCTCGTGTTCCTGGCGCACGAGCTCGCGGCGCAGGACTTTGCCGACATTCGTCTTCGGCAGCTCATTGCGAAACTCCACATGCTTCGGCACCTTGTAGGGAGTGAGGTGCTGCCGGCAATGCTCCCTCAATTCCTCTGCCGTGATCGAAAATCCGGAACGCAGTACGACGAAGATCTTCACGGCCTCACCCGAATGCGGATCCGGCACCCCGATGCAGCCGCCTTCGAGGACGGCGGGATGCTCGCCGATCACGGCCTCGATCTCATTGGGGAAGATTTTGAATCCGGACACGATGATCAGGTCTTTCTTGCGATCGACAATGCGCAGGAAGCCCTCCTCGCCCACGACACCGATGTCGCCCGTTCGAAGCCATCCATCCGGGGTGAACGCATTCGCGCTCTCGTCAGGGCGGTTCCAATAGCCCCGCATCACCTGCGGTCCCCGCACGCAGATCTCGCCCACCTGACCGAGCGGGAGCTCGACATCGCCGTCCCGGATGCTCAACTCCGTGGATGGCAGCGGGACGCCGACCGTGCCGATACGCGGAGCCTCAAAGCTGTTGCAGGCGACGACCGGCGAGGTCTCCGTGAGTCCATAGCCTTCTGCAAGCGGCCGTCCGGTGGTGGCGCGCCAGCGTTCCGCGACGCTCGGATGCAGCGCCATGCCACCGGCGGCGCCGAGCTTGAAATGCGAAAAGTCTAGCTGTGCGAACCCCGGATGACCGAGCAGCGCATTGTAAAGCGTGTTGACGCCGGTGATGATCGAGAACTTCCAGTGAGCCAGCTCGCGAACCAGGCCGCCGATATCGCGCGGATTGGTGATGAGCACGAGCAGCCCCCCGTGTTGCATGAACACCAGGCAATTACAGGTGAGGCAAAAGATATGATACAGAGGCAACGGCGTGATGACGATCTCGCGGCCGGGCTCGATGAAGTTCTTCCAGAAAGCCGCGACCTGAAGGAGATTCGCCACCATGTTGCGATGAGTCAGCATCGCACCCTTAGCGACACCGGTCGTACCACCCGTATATTGCAGGAAAGCCAGATCCTCGGGGCGGATGGAGGGGGGCGCCCACAGCGACCGCGACCCGACACTGAGCGCATCGCGAAAGCAGCGCGCACCCGGCAGCTCGTAAGGCGGCACCAGGTGCTTCACGCGGCGCACGACGAAGTTGACCAGGTGGCGTTTGGCAAACGGCGCAATGTCGCCGATGCCGGTGACGATCACATGCTCGATGTCCGTATCGGCCCGCACCTGCGCGAGCACGTGCGCGAAATTCTCCAGAATCACGATCGCTCGCGCACCCGAGTCGCGCAGCTGGTGGCGCAGCTCCCGCGCCGTGTACAGCGGGTTGATGTTGACGACGGTCAGTCCCGCGCGCAACGCGCCGAACATGGCGATCGGATATTGAAGTAGATTCGGCATCATCAGGGCCATGCGGTCGCCGCGCACCAGCCCGAGAGTCTGCAAGTACGCGCCAAAGTCGCGCGAGAGGTGCTCCAGCTCGCGATAGGTCAAGCTCACACCCAGATTGCTGAACGCGGGCCGATCGGCAAAGCGCCGGCAGCTCCCCTCGAAAATGGCGACGATCGATGGATAGGCGTCGGCGTCGATCTCGGCGGGCGTTCCCGACGGGTACGCCTGAGTCCAAATCTTTTGCATGGAAGCCCCCCCTCCAGCACAGCTTTTGAGCATTTAGCGCCTTCGCAATGCATTCGCGCGATCCGCGAATGCCCTTACGTCCTGCTACTTGTACGGGGAGCCGGCGGCGTGGTCGCGCCGCCGGATCGGAATGCGCCCGCCCTTGCGCAAGGTGAACACGGCGGCCATAGGCTCGCTGATGACACTTTCCAACGTATGCCCATCCAGGGTTGCCATGAAATTGCGGCGGGCGTCGTTCAGAACCGACTTGAGCGAACAGACCGGCAGCAACCGGCAGTCCTGATGCTGCTCATTGAAGCATTCCACGATGTCGAACCGCTCCTCCATGCTGCGCACCACCTCGCCCAGGTTGATCAGCCGCGGCGCGCGCGCCAAGCGCAGGCCGCCGCCCTTGCCACGGATCGTCTCCACATAACCGAATGAGGCCAGCCGGTTGACCACTTTCATGACATGGTTGACCGAAATGCCGTAGGCCGCGGCAATTTGCGCGATCGTGCACAGCTGCCCAGGGTGCGCACCGAGAAACACCAGCGTGCGCAGCGAATAATCGGTGAATTGCGTCAGTTGCATCGTGTCCACCCACCCAAGTTGCACCGCGGTCTCCCGCCAAGGCTGAATCTTTGCACAACCGCATCGTGCTCGGATGCCGCGATGAAGATCCGTTTGCGGAAAGTACGTAAAGACGTGCACTGCCCCCACGCCATAACATGCACCAATGATGCATGTTACAGGATCCTCGCCCGCTGGGACACCCGAGGCGGCATCCCGAGGCATCTCACGCCCGCCGCTCGGGGGCGCGCGTGGCGATTTACCACCAACTAGGAGGAAATACCATGGGACTGTATGAAGAGATCGGCGGCGCCGCCGCTGTCGACGCTGCGGTGGACATTTTCTACCGCAAAGTGCTCAAGGATTCACGCATCAGCCGCTTCTTCACGGGCGTCGACATGGCCAAGCAGGCGGCCAAGCAGAAGGCATTTCTGACGATGGCCTTCGGCGGACCCAATAATTATACGGGCCTGGATATGCGAAAGGCCCATGCGCACCTCGTCAAGCGGGGTCTCGACGACTCCCACTTCGACGCTGTCGTAGAGGACCTTGGCGCCACCTTGAAGGAACTGAAGGTGCCGGACCACCTGATTGCCCAAGTGGCCGCCATCGCGGAAACCACACGCAACGACGTTCTCGGCAAGTAGCCGCCGCGCGATGCCCAGGGTCGCATTTCAAGGCTCGTCATACGAGGCCGGCGAACTGTCGGTGCTCGATTGCCTGACGGCCCGTGGGCACGCCGTTCCGAGTGCCTGCCGCGCCGGCGTTTGCCAGTCGTGCCTCATGCGTGCCGTGCGGGGCGCCGTTCCCGACAAGGCGCGAGCCGGATTGACGCCGACGATGACGGCACGCGGTCTGTTTCTCGCGTGTCAATGCTTCCCGACGGAAGACCTCGAAGTGGCGCTCGCCGACGATGCGATCGATCGCATCGACGCCACGGTTTCCGGCATCGAGCGGCTGAACGATGAAATCCGCGCAGTCCACCTTCGGCCCTCGCGTCCGTTCCCATACCTGCCCGGGCAGTTTCTGCGGCTGTTCATGGATACCCACACCTCCCGCAATTACTCGCTCGCCAGCGTCCCTACGCTGGACGAGGATTTGGAGCTGCACGTGCGCCGATTCTCCGGCGGTTTGGTGAGCGGATGGATTTTCGAGCAGCTGAAGCCCGGAGACACCGTGACGATCTCGGAGGCGTTCGGCGACTGCTTCTACGTTCCCGGCAGACCCGATCAGAACATCCTGCTGCTCGGCACCGGGTGCGGACTGGCCCCGCTGTACGGGATTGCGCGTGATGCGCTGAGCCGCAAGCACCGCGGAAAAATCCACCTGTATCATGGCGCCCGCAACCCCAGCGGCCTCTACCTGACCGAGCAACTGCGCCAGATCGACGCCAACTATCCTAACTTTCGTTACCGACCGTGCGTCTCCGAGGGACCGTCTGCCGATGGGTATTGGACTGGAACGCCGCTCGATCTCGCCTTGGCGGACAACCCCGACTTGACCGGATGGAGGGTATATCTTTGCGGCAATCCGCAGATGGTCAATGCCGCGCGCGTTGAAACCTTCCTGGCTGGCGTCGCGAGCTCGCAGATTTTCGCCGATCCATTCCTGCCGACGGGAACCCTAACGGAACCGGTACTGAACCCCGAATCGGGAGTTCGGGTCACGTCAACTCCGCGGCCGCCTTCTCGGCAATCATGACGGTGGCGCGGCCGTTCGGCCGGCGAAGCGATCTATAGGCAATTATGTTCCGGCGCGCTGCGCCAGAATCTGCAGCGCGGGCAAAGTCTTGCCCTCTAGTACCTCCAGGAAAGCGCCGCCGCCGGTGGAGATGTAGCCGACCTCCTTTTCAATGCCGTACTTCGCGATCGCCGCCAGCGTGTCGCCGCCACCGGCAATGCTGAAAGCGGATGCACGGCACCGAGGCGCGGATGCGAGTGTCCTCGGTGATGCGGCCGCCACCCGCGGCGGAATGGTCCAGCGGCACATTCAGATCAGCGCGGATAAATACGCGTTTGCCCGCGGCCAGGCCTTTGCTGGCCACATCGGCGAACCGGAGCGCTTTCATGGTCTGGGTCCCCGCTTGCTTCAGCGACTCACGACGCGCACCATCTCGAGCACCTTGTTCGAGTAGCCCCACTCGTTGTCGTACCAGGAGACGACCTTGATGAAGGTCTTGTCCAGCGCGATGCCGGCGTCCGCATCGAACACCGAGGTCATGGCCTCGCCGCGGAAGTCGCTCGACACGACCTTGTCCTCGGTGTAGCCGAGCACGCCCTTCATCGATCCCACGGAGGCGGCTTTCATGGCCTTGCAGATGTCATCGTAGCTCGCTTCCTTGAGCAACTCGACGGTGAGATCGACCACCGACACGTCCGAGGTCGGCACTCGAAATGCCATGCCGGTGAGCTTCTTATTCAACTCGGGAATCACGACGCCCACGGCCTTGGCAGCGCCGGTGCTGGACGGGATGATGTTCTCGAGGATGCCGCGGCCGCCGCGCCAGTCCTTGTTGCTCGGGCCATCGACGGTCTTCTGCGTCGCCGTGGCGGCGTGCACCGTGGTCATCAGGCCGCGCTTGATGCCGAAGCTGTCATTCAGCACCTTGGCGACGGGCGCAAGGCAGTTGGTCGTGCACGACGCATTGCTGATGATGGTCTGCCCGGCGTACGTCTTGTCGTTGACGCCGTAAACGAACATCGGTACGTCATCCTTTGACGGCGCGCACATGACCACCTTTTTCGCGCCCGCCGCCAAGTGCTTGCCCGCCGTGTCCTTCGTGAGGAACAGACCCGTCGACTCAACCACGACCTCGGCGCCGATCGCCCCCCAGTTCAGTTCGGCCGGGTCCTTCACGGCGCTCAGGCGAATCTTCCTGCCGCCCTCCATCAGCGTGTTGCCGTCGACCGCCGCCTCGCCCTTGAAGCGGCCGTGCACCGAGTCGTACTTCAGCATGTAGAGAAGGTACTCTGGCTCGAGCAGGTCGTTGATGCCGACGACCTCGATGTCCTTGAAGTTCTGAACGGCGGCACGGAACACCATGCGCCCGATGCGACCGAAGCCATTGATCCCGATCTTTATAGTCATGTGAACACTCCCCCACGATGACAGTTGAGCATCATGTTATTCAAGACCATAGGAGTCCGGGCCGCGAAGTGCAACTACGCAAATATGCCTACGAATTACGTAGTCGAACCGCTGGGACAGCGAGCTCGATTCCTCCGTTGGCCCCACGAGTTCCGTGCGGTCACGCGGCTGGCCGAAGGGTCGTGCTCAACCGATCGATCATCGGCTGCGTAATGAGACAGATCCCCCGCTCGGTGCGCCGAAACCGCTTCGCATCCAGGTCTGGATCCTCACCGACGACGAGTCCGTCTGGAAGATGGACCCCGCGATCGACAATGACATTGGTCAGACGGCAGTTCCTGCCCACATCGACATAAGGTAGGACCACGGCACCTTCCAACGATGCGTACGAATGCACGCGCACGCCCGTAAAGAGCAGGGAGCGAATTACCGCGGCCCCTGAGACCACGCAGCCGCCAGAAACGAGCGAGCCTTCCGCAAATCCGCGCCGGCCGGCTTCCCGATGCACGAACTTGGCTGGGGCCGTGATTTCCCCGTAGGTCCAGATGGGCCAGTTCAAATCATAAAGATCGAGCGACGGGATCACGTCGGTGAGCTCGATATTGGCCTCCCAAAAGGAGTCGACCGTCCCCACATCGCGCCAGTACGCCTCCGCCTCGGCATCGCTCTTCACGCAGGACTTCGCGAATGGGTGCGCCATCGCCTTGCCGTGCCGAACGATATACGGGATGACATCCTTGCCAAAGTCGCGGCTGGAATTCGGGTCAGCCGCGTCGCGTCGCAGGCTGTCGATGAGGAACGATGTCTTGAATACGTAGATCCCCATGCTTCCCAGCGCCGTGTCGGGTTTACCCGGCATGGCCGGCGGATCGGCCGGCTTCTCCAGAAAGCTGAGGATCCGATCTTCGGCATCCACCTGCATCACCCCCAACCCGATCGCATCCAGCCGTGGCACCTCAATACAGCCGACGGTGACATCCGCGCCGGTCGCGGCGTGCTGTTGGAGCATGATTTCGTAGTCCATCTTGTAGACGTGATCGCCCGCCAAGATGATCATGTATTCAGGGCCGGAGCTGGCGATGATGTCGGTGTTCTGGTACACCGCGTCGGCGGTTCCCAGGTACCATTGCGTTTCCGACATACGCTGGCTGGCCGGCAGGATGTCGAAGCTCTCATTGCGCTCCGCCCGGAAAAAATTCCAACCCAGCTGCAGGTGCCTGATCAGCGAATGCGCCTTGTACTGAGTCGCGACACCGATATGGCGTATACCCGAATTGAGAGCGTTCGATAATGCGAAATCAATGATGCGGCTTTTGCCGGCAAAATAGACGGCCGGCTTGGCGCGTTTGTCGGTCAATTCCATGAGTCGCGAGCCGCGCCCGCCTGCGAGCACGTAGGCCATCGTGCGTCGCGCCATCGCGCCAACACGCTCTCGCGTTTGCATGAGTGGTCTCCCCGAGATCTACCGGACATTTAGCTGTCAGGCGGAAATTCTGTCAATTGCGGCAATCTCGTATGCCGGCGGAAAAACACGTAAAGGGGGGGTGACAATGATCCCACCAGGATTCGAACCCCTGACCCACGCATTACGAAGGTGATCGGCCCTCTTGTGGATACTTAACCGTCGAAACAATCACTTGCCGCGTATGGCGTTATATACCCCTGTTCGAAGCCCGCTTCGCCTCGGAGGCTCACGGCACGATAGGTTCAGACGAAAAACGCTCCCTGTGGAGAAGCGAACGGCACGCGATACGCGGAAAAATCTCTGAAGCCGGTGGTGAGCACAAAAGCTCGCTCATAGTTGCGGACGAGCACCACGGCGCAGGCGTCTGCAAAATCCATGCGTGGCGCCCAGTGCTCCACTTCGTCGAAAACTGGCTGGATGAGCGCGGTGGCTACCGCCACGATATCCATACGCATCACGAGTGTGCGCAGAGCGCGCATCGCCGTCGGGTGGTTCTCCAGTCCATGCTGAGCCTCGGAGATCGCCGCTTCAAAGGTTATATAACGGCCAGGAACACCACGAAAAGCCCGCACAGCCCAGGCGTGATCAGCGTCGCCCCGGTCGATCGCCGCCTTAAGCGGCCCGGCGTCGACGACGACCGTTCTTTTCGGTGAGGCGGCGACGGACTTTTTCACGCAGAGAGCTCTTATCCTGTGGTAGCGTTACGGCGCCGAAGACATTCTCCAGACCTACGAAGGGATGGTCGGAACTTGCGGCTCGCCGTTCAAACACATAGTCGCCGTTCTCACCCTTCACGATGACGGGATCGCCACGATCTGCAGCCTCCCGTGCCTTGCGGAAGCCGCGCAGAAACTCGGTAAGTGTGATTTTCATATCAATCAGATTATCAGATTAGGCGGCGAACATCAAAATGCCTGGCCTTCACAGGCGCTCCTTTGTGATCTGTTTCGATTGCAATCTCGCGCTTCTACGCGGTGCTGGCAGGCAAGTTTTGACCGCCGACCGGGCAGTCGCGCTCAGCTGCCAATGCGCATTCTGCACTTTTCCTGATTGTAACTCGGACCAGTCTTGACCGAGTATAAGGTGGACCTTGAACTTGAGGCCGCACCACTTTTCACGCCGCAGAACCCCAACGGCGGAGGCAGACCGTGAGAGCAACGATTCATGCCCTGAACCCGTCGATCGTGTCTACCGATCCTGCGGCGCGCGGCGCTCCACACATCAGTTTGCGCGGCAGAAGGTCGCGACCCTGGGCGCTGCCATTGACGGCCGTGCTGCTATATCCCGCGTGCATCATTGCTGCTGCGCACTGTATCAACAGCTTTCATCAAGACGGTGGTCCTATCGCCGCGCTCTGTGGGTTGCTCGCCCTGCTTCTCGCGGCCTCCGTTCCGCTATTTGCGCTGCGGGCACTCCTGCTCTTTCGCAGCAATAATGGCCATGGTCTGATGCGCGGCGCCCTGTATGTGATGTTTTCTACTGCGCCGCTCTTCTCCCTGATGTATTCACTCGCTCGTCTGGTGCACATCGATCAAAACTACGATGCGTTCAGCGCCGTGTGGATAGGGTCTTGGATTGCCGTTGGCTTCGTATTGAACTTTCACAGAATCGGGGAAGCGCCGATCGCCGACAGTCGGTCCACCGCGGCGCTACGGATCCTCCACGGCGTCACCGCGCTGTGCGTGCTATGCGGATTTCTGGTCGCCCACCTGATCAACCACGATCTTGCGGTTTGGAGTGTGAAGCTGCATGGCGCTGTCATGAAGTTCTTGCGCCTATGGTACCGATCAGAGTGGGTGGAGCCCACTCTCCTCGCTGCGCTGGTCGTCATGATCGGTACCGGGATCCCCATGGTAGCGCGATACTCTCGGCGCCCCGCCGACGGGTATCGGGTGCTTCAAATGGCAACGGGCGTATTCGTTGGCATTTTCCTGTGTTCGCACGTGATCGCCACGCTCATTGGTCGACACCATGGCCTGGAGACGGACTGGTCTTTCGCGGCGGGTCCCACTTCGCTTCTGGACGGAGTCGGTATCAGAGACCGGTTGATTCCGCATTACTTCTTTGCCGTCCTCTTCCTCTGCGTCCACGTCGGATCCGGTGTGAGGATCGTGCTGCTCCACCACGGGGCTAAACCCGTGCTCGCCAACCGGGCACTGTGTGGTTTCGCGATCGTGGGCCTCATCGTTACCGCACTTGCCGCGGCCGCGCTGCTCGGATTCCATGTCAGAGCGACCTGATGTGACACCACTCGCCGCGAGATTGCATCTACCGGAATCAGGAACGATACCGTGAGCCACTTTGGTGTCGGAGTCGAGTATGGGCTCCATATCCTCACACAGTTGGCACGATTCCAGCCGCTCAAGCCACCTTCCGCCAAAGCGCTCGCAGCGTTTCAGGGCATTCCCGCTGCGTACTTGGCCAAGGTAATGACCTCCCTCGAGAAGGCGGGCATCGTCAATGCTTCCGAGGGCAAGGGAGGGGGCTGCCAGCTCGCACGAGCGCCTGAGTCGATCACGTTTCTCGAGGTTGCCGATGCGATCGAGGGACGCAAAGCCTTGTTCGACTGCACCGAGGTTCGCCAGCGTTGCGTGCTCTATGGCGGCAAACCCTCGCCCCGCATTACGGCCGGCACCTGCGCCATCCACGCCGTGATGATCGCCGCAGAACAGCGTATGCGAGAGAAGCTCGCCGAGGTAACCGTGGCTGATATTGCGCGCCCCTTGGCAGCCAAGACCTCGCTCGAGGTCCAGCAAATGGCCGCAGTATGGTTCGCGAATCGTCCAGCACGGCCGGCCGGGAGGAGGCGGAACTGACACCCGCGAGCCGCTCCCGTCGCTCTTGGCCTGCGATTGCGGCACTCGCTCGAATAGCGGGTTCGGTCGCGAGATATTAGACGTTGACGGATCGTCTGTCCCCGGCAGCGGCCGCCGATCTCTCGCGCCGACGAAGCGCCTTCCGGAGAACCTAGGCCTCGACACCGCTGCGGCAGCGCCGCTCCTTAGAAGACCGTGTCCACTTTTGTGCACAAGTGCGCTGGCTGGGGTCGCACGGTAGTCTTGCGTACCCGGGGAAGTCGTGAGCACGAGACTCGCGCTGAGAATCGCCGGCTTGCGACAGGTCTTCATAGAATCAGACACTTGGGAAAGCTCACCTTCAAATACCCTTGGCTCGGTACGGCTATTGCATTGTCGGGTCCCAGTGCGCCGACTCTCATACGGCGTGGAGATGGACAATGACGATCTTCGCTTACATAGGCCATTGGTTGAATCACGCGCCCGCGCCCGTGATAGCGCGCGCCGGCGGCCCATTCTCGAGGCTCCGGCGTACCGGACATCTCCGGCGCCGCTTCCCCAGGTGGGTTCGTGCCGGAGCACCCCGCTTCGCGTCGATGCTAATTCCCCTAATCGCGTTGATGGGGATAGCTGCGCTCTGTCACGCGGAATCGACCGACCCCTCGTCGTTGATCGTCGAAGACATCCGCTGCAAGGGAAATGCGCTGACCCGATGCACCTTCATTCGCGGATATCTTCATTTATCCCCGGGAGATGCCTTAAACGAGGAGGAAATTCAAAACGCGAAGCTGCGATTGTCGTCGCTCCCCGACTTTGTGGCTGTGCAGATATATCTCGACAAGGGGTCGGCGAAGGGACACGCGATCATCGTGATCGAGGTCGTCGAATCCGAGCGTATCGATAATCAGATCGCGGCGGGCACTTCCTCACGCCTCTCAAGCCTTTACCAAACCCTAGAAGCGCGAGTCGCCGAACGTGATGTCTTCGGTACCCAGGGCACCGTGAATCTGGATCTCGAGGGCATTGTGCCTATCGATGGTCCTACGCATCACGGCATTTATACCCGCCTGCAGTACGCCGTTCCGACGCTGTTTGACTCGAACAAATACTTTCTGATCAGTGGCGCGACGTACCAGAACACGGTGATCGACTATCCGTACGACGCGTCCGACAAGACGGACCAATTTGACATCGACTTAAGCGTCGGCCGTCGCCTCTTCGATTACTCCTACGTGACCGTGGGCTATCTCGAGAGACTCGTCTCTCAAAGCATCAGCCAGTCGCACGGCACGAGCGGGCTATTCTCGACAAACTCCAACCCCAACAATAACAAAGGTTGGGCGCTCGGTTACGGCTGGAATTCAGAGGACGATTCTTATTTTCCGACGCACGGCTCACTCTTGAGTTCGAGCTTCGGCGAGTCGTGGGCGAGCATTCGATTTCGAAAGACCTGGAGCATCAATCCCGAATCGACCTGGTCGCTGCAGCTCGGCGGTACTCCCGGGACTCAGTACCGCGCTTCGTTGGACGAAAATCAGGACTTCTCCATTGGCTATCAGCATCAGATCGGACCCAGCGATCGCCTCGGGGGCATCAATCGCGGCCGCTGGTATGTGGAGCCGGGGTTGAGCTACTACGGGGATATTGCCTACGGCAAGCGGCTCTGGGAGCCGGGGCTGAAGGTGGGGATGCGCCTCGACACGAAGCTTTTCGGACTGGTCGATCTATACGTGATCGCCAGCACCTCGGAGCAGGGGAAATGAGATGCGCTGGCGCACTCTTCGTGCTGCTCGCGTTCACCGCCAGACCCGCCGCGGCCGCCGAATTGATGCCGGAGGTGCGGGAGCACTCCCTCGGGGTCCGTATCGGCGGGATCGTCTGGCCCGCGACATTGACGAAGGACCTCGTGAGCGGATTGACGAATACGATCTTGATCCACATCGTGCTGACCCTGGATTCCAAGCTCGATGAAAAGACCGCCGTCATCGCCATCAAATATGATCTGTGGGAGGAGACCTTTGTACTCACCGCGACCGTGAATGGGTCGGTGATCCTGACGAGGAGCGACCAGAGGCAGCCACAAATCGACGCATTCTTGGCAAATCTCGAATTGCCCGACCTTTTTTCGACACGGGATCTGCCGACGGATAGAACCGCGACTCTGAGGGTGGATATGCTCCTCAATCCAATTGAGCGCGAGCGCCTGGAGTCGATCAAAAAATGGGTGCTTGAAAATAACACCTCCATTCCAGCGGATACCAGCGGTTTCAGCGACAAGCGTGTCAGCAACTCGCGTTCCAATGAGGTATTCAACAAAATCTTCGAGCAATATGCACGGGGGGCGGACGTGGCAGCGGCCTGGAAGCTCTCCTTGTCGTCAAAGCCCTTTAGGGTCTCGGAGGTGGGGCGATGAGCGATCGCCGGATGAAACTGTTGCTCTTTTCAGCCATCTTCATCGTGGCCGCCGTGCCAATCGCGGCGGCCTTCTTTCTGGTGGACGACGCGCTGCAACGGAGCTTGAACTTGGGCTTTAATCCGCAGGTGCTGCGGACGCTGGAGATGGGGGCCAAAAATCTCAAGACCCTCAAAGGTCTCGATCCGCTCAATGAGCCCGAGTATCGGGCGCAGTTTGACGAGATACAAGACCTCACGAGGATCTACGCGCAGCCGCAACTGGTCAAGCAAAGCATCCTGGGATCGCTCAAAATCTATTTCGGCATTGGCATCCTGGCGGCAGCCATCGTCGCGTTGGGCGTGGCGACGCTTCTCGGCCGACGGATCAGCCATTCCTACGAAGTGGCCGTCCGGGAACTCTTAGCCCACCGGGAACGAGTTCGCTATCTCGAGCAGATGTCATCTTGGCAGGAAATGGCTAAGGCTCTTGCCCACGAAATTAAAAATCCCTTGACACCCATCGAGGTGCTGATCACCTCGCTCACGAAATCCTATGTGCGCAAGTCGCCTGCGGAGTTTGCCGAGCAACTTTACCAGACTCAGACCATGATCGAGGAGGAAATCGGGCAGCTCAAGCGCACCGTGAGGCGATATAGCGATTTCGCCAAGCTACCGCCGGCCGAGTTGGTCGAGGCAGATCCCATGGAGGTAATCCAACATCACCTTCCCGCTGTCCGCGCCCTCTTCGTCAATGCACGGGTGGAAATGATCGGCGTCGAACGCGCCGAGCACGTGCGCGCGAGGATGGATGCCGCTCTCTTCAGGCCGGTATTGATGAATATCATCGGAAACGGGGTGGAGGCGAATCCGGGCCGAGAAGTGAGCTTTACGATAAAGGTGAGCGCCACCCAGTCCTCCATCCAGGTGGACATCTCGAACGATGGAGAGGCCGTGCCGACGCGGATAGCGCCGCGAATGTTCGACCCCTACATATCGGGCCGCGGCGGCCCGGACAACATGGGGTTGGGCCTGGCCATCGTCAAAAAGATCATCATGGAACATGAAGGGGAGATCGGTTACGCCGAAGTCGGCGGTCATCCCCATTTTAGCATCTCGTTGCCACGGGTAGCCTAAAGTGACCGGCCCGACCAGTATGCCCACGATATTAATCCTCGATGACGAAAAAAACATTCGTCGCGCTATCGAATTGGCGCTCGAGCCCGAGGGCATTAGAGTGTTATCGGCCCACGACCCAGCTGCGGCCATGCGATATCTGCAGGAGCGGATCATCGATCTGCTCATCCTCGATATCAAGCTCGGCGATATTGATGGCGTAGAGCTCTTCAAGATCATCCAGACGGCCGGCTTTGAGGTCCCGACGCTTTTCATTTCGGGGAATGCAACGCTGACCCAGGCGGTGGAAGCGGTCAAGATCGGGGCAGTCGACTTCTTGGAGAAGCCATTTAGCGCTGAACGAATCGTGGTCGCCGTTAAAAGGTGCCTCGAATTATCAGTCCTCAAGGAACGCCTGCGCCTGAGCGAGGCACGGCACGGATCGGAGACCCTGATCGGAGAGTCGCCGGCGATCAAAAAGGTCATCGCCGCTGCGCTGAAAGTGGCACGAACGGGGGCCAATGTCCTCATTAGCGGCGAGAGTGGAACCGGCAAGGAATTGGTCGCGAACGCCATCCATACCCACAGCGACCGCAAGGAGAAGCCATTCGTCAAGGTCAATTGTTCCGCCATTCCGGAGAATTTGATTGAGAGCGAACTCTTCGGCTACAGCAAGGGAGCGTTCACGGGCGCCGCGGCCAACAAGCGGGGCCTCTTTGAGGTCGCCAATCGAGGAACGATCTTTCTCGATGAAGTGGCTGATCTTTCGTTAAGCGCGCAAGCGAAAATCCTTCGCGTGGTGCAGAGCGGTGAGATGCAGAAGATCGGTTCCGAGGAGGCAAACACGGTGGACGTGCGCGTGCTCGCGGGCACCCACAAAGATCTCAAGCAGCAAGTCGCGGCGGGGCTATTTCGTGAGGATCTCTATTATCGCTTGAACGTCGTCCCCATTCGGGTGCCTAGCCTCAAGGAGAGGCCCGACGATATCCCCCTCCTCGCGCAATTCTTTGCCCATCGGGTGTGCGAGAAGAACAATATCAAGGGCAAGGCAATCGACGATGAAGTCTTTTCCGAATTGAGGCGCCACCCCTGGCCAGGGAACGTCCGCGAGCTTCAGAATGTGATCGAACGCATGGTCACGATGAGCGGTGAGCGCATCTCTCTTCTCGATATTCCAGAGGAAGTTGTCGCCATTGAAGATCCCGGGAATCGGCACGCGGGGTCGGGCTTGAGGGAGTTCCGGGACAAGGCGGAGCGCGACTTCATTCTAGCCACCTTGAAGCGCCATCTCGGCAATATCAGCCAGTCCGCCATCGAACTCGGCGTCGGCCGAAGCTATCTACACCGACGGCTTGCGGTGCTCGGCATTGCCAAGAAGGACTGGTTCTCCTGACCGGAGAACACGTGGACGAGAAGGTGTGCCTACGGCCGCATGAATTGAGCACATCTGTGCTCTTCAGTGCACACCCCCGCCTCGTTCGATTAACCTTTCCGTGACCGATAAATCAAGGACATAGCGCGGCGTCAAGGGACTCACGCACCGCTGGTACGGCCATTGCAAGTTCCCCTTGTCCAAAGGCGTGGCAAGGAGAGTCGGCAATTGTGAACCTATCATCCATCGGCAGAGCGCTTGCCGAATTCTTACCTCAAAACAATCTTCTCCCGCGCGCAAGCTACCGCATCCGATTTGCGCGGCACAAGAGGCGCGCGCGCCGCTTCGATGAAGGCTTCAGCATCGTGCTCGCGACGATGAACCGAAGGAAGTTTCTGTCCCACGCGGTGGACGCGGTGATCGCCGAATACGGAGCGCCCCTTTGAGCTCATCATCATGGACAATGCGAGCGACGACGGCACGAGTGAGATGTGCCAGATGCTTGAAGTACAGCATCCCGGCGTCGTGCGGCATATACGGCTCAAGCGCAACATTGGAACGAATGCCTACGCGCTGGGCTTCTTGCAAGCGCACTACAAGTACTTGGTCTGCATGGATGACGACGTCTGGCCCTGTCGCGCGGATGGGACCGGGCGACGATCGACGCTTTCCAGCGGTTTCCGCGTCTTGGATTTCTCGCCATGAACGTGGTCCAGGACAAATACACCAACGGGGCCAAGCCCGACATATCGAACTATTCGGAATTGACGGCATCCGACACCGCGATCCAACTGGGCCCTACCGGCGCCTGGTTCGCCGTTACCACCCGAGGGATCTACAACGAGGTGGGAGGGTTTATTTTCCGCCCTTACAAGCCCTATCAGCTGCACGATGGGAAATACATCCGGAGGCTCTCACCCAAAGGCTATTTCGCCGGCATCCTCAAGAAATCAGTGGTCTACCATGCTACCGGTCCCTATTGGGCGGCGGCCTACGGATACAAGCAAATGTGGGAGGTGAAATATCGAAGAAACCATAAGAGCCTGTTGCCCCTCATAGACCACGTGCAGATCGATGAGGTGCCCTCGGCGCAGTATGCCCAGGTCATGGTGATCAAGGCGCAGCAGCAATCATACGGCGCCGTACAGTAACACTGTACAGTTGTCCTGTATATATAGTATAATGGATGCATGGCCAGCACTTCAGGTGCCTCCAATTCGCGAGTATCCGATCTGGCGGGCGAACTCCGCCGGGTTATTAGCATATTGGTCCGGCGGGTCAGGGAGCAGACACAAGCAGGTGATTTAACCTTGGCTCAGAAATCGGCCATTCTTCGACTGGAGCAAGATGGCCCCGCGACGGTCTCGATGCTTGCGAAAGCCGAAAGCGTCCGTCATCAATCAATGCGAGTAACAGTCGTCGGTCTGGAGGCGATGGGACTGGTGAGTGGCGCGCCCGATCCGACCGACGGCCGGCAAACTATCCTGAGCCTGACTCCCGCCTGTCTGAAGGCCCTCAAGATTAACCGAGCGGTGAAGCAAGACTGGCTGGTCCGTGCCTTGGAGGCGCAACTCACAGCACGCGAACAAGATGAGTTGGCGGCCGCGGTCAAACTGCTGCAACGGCTTGCCGAGTTCTAATCTCACAACTACAGCCTCAACAAAGCCTTTCCGCGGCTGGGCGAAATCGGCACCACGCAGGAGATCCTCAACCTCCTGAACAGCACGCGGGCATGAATTCACGCGATTTACTGTAGGTCCACTTTTGAACTGAAAGGCAGAATTCACGATGGAATGGTTGCATTGCATCTCTTACTTCTTCGGCGGCGCCTTTCTCAGCAACGCGATTCCTCACTTCGTGAGCGGGGTGATGGGTCGTCCTTTTCAAAGTCCCTTTGCCAAGCCATCCGGTCAGGGACTGTCTTCTTCGACCGTAAACGTGCTTTGGGGTATGTTCAACTTCGCGGTTGCTTATGTCCTGATCTGCCGGGTCGGAGAGTTCACCTTGACCTCTACGACTCATATAGCGGTCCTGGCTCTGGGGTTTCTTCTGATGGGTTTGATGAGTGCGCGCCACTTTGGACGCTTCCATGGCGGCAACTCCCCCGAAGGATCTAATGTCAAGTCCCGGTGAAGCCGGAGGTGACTCCCACCGGTTCGATCCATTGATTTGGAAGGTCAGCTCCGTTGGGGTGCTCGGTTCGTTTCTCGCTCAACTCGATGCCGCCGTTGTCCGATATTGAAGTGTCGTAGTCATTCAACTCTGCACCTAGACAACGCGATATCGGTCGCAAGTGAATACCTTATACGCATTGAAAGCAAATAGATGCACGCTGGGCTCAACAATCGGCATCCCCCATTAGCGCCCCGGCAGGGCATCCAGAAGGGGATTTTGGGGGTTTGGCGCTAGTCCACTTGTGCTAGCGTTCAGATCGATCTAGCTGCTCGTGCTGCGGTTAACTTACATGGAGGTGGGTCGATATGCTTCTCGGCGCCCGCCTCCGATTTGCCCTTCGTATGGCTTGGCGGCGCTTACTTGGGCAGATCGATCGCCGGTTACCCTTGGGCATTGCCGGGAGGCTCTCTATCGCGTTCGTTGTGGTGGCGATCCTTGCAGCGGCCGGCAATCTGCTCGTTACACACGGCGTCTCCATCGTTCGAACTCTCTATGGCGACCCCACGCCTCGATCTCCACCGCTTGTTGCATTACGGGCGCCGCCACTATTCGCAATTGCCACCCCACCGGCCGTGCCGACGATTCGGCGGTACGTCGCGCGACTGACAGTCGACAGCAAGGCTGTTGAGCACTTTTTGGTGTCGGTGGATAGATTCGAGCGAGCCGTGTACGCCCGCGCACTCATCGACTCGCCGCTCACGACTGGGCAATTCCAGCAAGCGGACGACGGGTTGACCCGCGTGTCTGCAGAGGATTTGTCGCTAGCGGTCCAATCGGTCGTCCTGGCCGATCTGCAGATGGCGGCGGCCTTGAAAAATTACCAAAGCAGTGGCCGGGAATTGGTTGCGCTCGCTGATTCGCGTCGCAAGACTATTCATGATTATTCGACAACGTTTGACGCCATGAGTTTGCGACTGACGACCTCGTTGGATCGTGCTTGGAAACTCTTCGGTCGAGTGATCGAGCGCCAGTCTTTGGTGGAGTTGCGCAAGCATCTCAATGAGCTGAGCCGCCGCTTCGATGGCGTCCGCTCCGCCGACAGCTACGATGCCGGCGCGGCCGGATTGCTGGTGCTGAATGAAACCACCTTTGCAGAAACTCTCGCTAGAGAAGAAAAGAGTCTTACCCGATCAGAAGGGTCGCCCTGGGTTCGGAGCATGCATGAGGATTTTTCGGAGTTAATCGGTCTGCGCCGGCGGCTGTTCGCGCTCGACCTCCAGCGACTCGCCGGCGCCCGCACTTTTTCGACGGACGGCTCGAAGCTCACCAGCACGATCCTCGCGCTCTTGTTGCCGCACATGACACTGGTCACGCTAGACGATGCGCGTGATCCGCCACGAGCCGCGGCCTATTTTAGTCTCCCCCCGTTTTTGGCCGATGATCCCCTCGCCACCGCCCCCCTGACAACGGCAATGCCACCTACGACGGTGGCCACACCCATCGACACGACGCGCGCCATTGACTTGCCGCGCCAAGGCCGGGCCCTTATCGCGTGGATCACATTGTTTGTCCTTTCACTGCTGCTCGCGATTTCCGCATGGACCGTGCGCAGTGTCGCCGGTCCAGTGCGGCGGATGCTCGCGGTGATCGCGCGGATGGAGTGCGGCGCCATGGATGCCCGTGTGTCGCGGGGCGGAGTAAGAGAGCTCGATACGTTGGGAGTGGCTTTCAACCGGATGGCGGAAAAACTTGCGATCGCACAGCAGGCAACGGCCGGCTACCAGCAACAGCTCGAGGCGAAGGTGACGGAGAGAACACGTCAATTGCAGCAGCTGGCGGACCACGATCCCCTCACGCAGCTGCCGAATCGCCGGCAGCTATTCACGCTCCTGACCGCCGCCGTCGACCGCGCTGCCAAAGCGCGACGCTACGTGGGCGTATTCTTTCTCGATATCGATAATTTCAAGAACCTAAATGACAGCATGGGCCATGCGTTCGGCGATCGAGTGCTGATCGCCGTTGCGCAACGGCTGAGTGAAATCGCGAGCCCGTTCGGCTTCGCGGCGCGTCTAGGGGGCGATGAATTTACAGTCATATGTGAGAACGCGCCGTCTGCCAACGCGGTTTTCGATGTCGGTAGGGGACTCGTCATGGCCTTTCATAAGCCGCTCGTCATCGACGAGCGCAACGTAGCGGTGAGCGTTAGCGTCGGCGCGAGCGAATTTCCGGATCATGGACGCCTTGCCGAGGTGTTGCTGAGTGCCGCCGACGCGGCCCTATTCCGAGCCAAGGCGTTAGGGCGGCGTCAGCTCGCAGTCTTTTCCCCGGCTCTGCTGGAATCAGCGGTGAATAAATACGCCACAGAACAAGGGTTGCGGCGCGCGATCGATTACAACGAGTTCGAACTTTACTATCAGCCGGAAATCAGCGTCGCGACATTGGACGTAGTGGTCACCGAGGCGCTTATTCGCTGGCGCCAGCCTGACGGCCGGCTCTCGATGCCCGCCGAGTTTCTGACGGTAGCGGAAGAAACCGGGCTCATCGAAGAGATCAGTGACTGGGTACTGCGCACCGCGATATCCACTGCGTCGTATTGGTACCACGGCGCCTGGCCGGAGGTCTGTGTGGCAATCAATGTAGCCGCAAGGCAGCTGCTGAATCAACGTTTCGTGGCGCGAGTGCAGGAGTTGCTGGAGGAATTTCGTCTACCGCCTAGTTGCATCGAGCTCGAGCTGACCGAAACCGTGCTCCAGACCGGGCCTATGACCATCGAAACCTTGCACCGGTTGCGATCCCTGGGCATTGCGGTCGCACTCGATGATTTCGGAACGGGTTACTCCTCGATCACGTCCTTGGAGCAATTGCCGTTGACGCGCATAAAGCTCGATCGCAGTCTCATTGCGAGCATCGACAAGAGCGCACGCTCGGCGGCTATCGCGCGCGCCATCATTCGCCTGTGCAACACCTTGGGCCTGCAGGTAACGGCGGAAGGCGTTGAGCGACCTGAGCAAATGGCGTGCCTACTGGGCAATCGCGCCATACTATTGCAAGGCTACCTGTTCTCACGGCCGGTATCGACTCACGAACTCCTGAACGTGAAATCGAGCATGTCGAGGCAATTGAACGACGTGCTTTCATCAATTTCCGGGCTGCCCCCGCCCGGTGGTGACGTGATCGATATTGCTAGCGCAAGTCCGAAAAGATCGGCTCTCGGGCGTAACGAGTGACACTCCCGCAACTGTAATGACGATGACTAACGCCGCCAAACCAACCACACGATGATGCTCGCAAGCGTCAGCTAGTGCTCAAGAGATAGAATCGATACGCGCAAGCTCGCCGCGATGATCGGATCGATGCGCGGCAGAGCCCCAGGAGCGGCGGATCTCCACGGCATCGTCTCCAATGAGCCATTGAAAGGCACTATTTCACATGCGCCTAGTCCCTCAGTGCGGTGGCTACGCCGGCCACCGCATTGTTGCTCTCTCCCTGAAGCCTCAGAGCGGGTCCCACGCGAGGGTCATGATTCATTCCAATAGGTCGCAAGTGCCGCCATGCATCGTCTTGCTGGCTCAAATCGACAGAATGATCCAACCCGCACGAGGAGGCTTAACGCGCGAGCAAACTTGCTTACCATGCGAAAGAGATCCCCGAACTCCCGCCTCCGACCATTCTGTTGATACGCGACCTTCACTGCATCGCAAACTATGGCCCCAGGAAGCTTATATAGCCGTGATCGAGCGATGAACGGGTCACGGGCCTTCACCATGAAGGCCGACTCACGCGCTAGGAGCCATGTAGCGACTCTCTCCATCAAGAACACCTTCATCTCGACACCGTGGCCGCCACGATACGTCGTTGGCTTGCGGAGCTCGATGCCGAGCGGATCATCCTTGGATTCTGCGATCTCGAACAGCCGCTCGGTTATCTCGAACCACGCTCTCCAGAAGCTCGGCCGAGCCACAAAATAATTGCTGTAAACCTCGTTGCCGGAATGCGTGATCAACGTATCGAGGTTTGTGGGTCGCCCGATACGCATGAAGAATCGCGTGGCAAGATGCAGCAGCCCTGGGTGGCACACATCGCCGTACTTAAAGACGTTGAGGTGATAAGCGGTAAGATGCAAGCTGGGCGTAAAGAGAAGCACATCTGCCGAATCTCCGTGACAGCGTATAAAGTCGTGGACCTCCCTTCCTGATAGATTCGTCTTGCTCTTAAAGCGCTGAGAGAAAAACCCATAAAAGGCGTTCTCGTCGAGTGACCGCGCCTGAAGGTAGTTCCGAATTGCCCAATATTCGAACCAATCGGGTCGCTCGTTCGCCGTGTTATCCAGCGGAAGAAAGTCGTGATCGACCCCCTGGGAGGCGTCATAGCGAATCTGATAGACGAACGCGGATGTCATGAGCGGGAGCGAGGGGCGATGCCTCACTTCGATCCCTTACGCAAATTGACGCGCTTTGATCACCATCCCCTGGGCGTACTGCACCGTGGGCACCTCGTCGATCCGCACGTTGTCTATGAGTGGCAGCCGGCTCTTATGATTTCGTCGATACTTCACCTCCCACATTTTCTTGAACCCGTAGGCCGCTGCCCAATAGGGGCCGGCAGCGTGGTAGACCACCGATTTCTTCAGAATGCCCGCGAAGTAGCCTCGGCGTCGCGCAAGCCTCTTGTGCCTCGCAAGCCGAACCCGGTAACCCAGGCGCGGTAGGACGTTGTTTTGCTGCAGAAACTCAGCGAGCGCTCCGCCGATAGATGATAAATTCACGATTGCCGCATCTCCTCGCCACGTCTGGCAAAGGGGAAAGTGCAATCTTCATACCAGGGGTGCCGAGGTGAGGCACGCCGTTCTAAGTCACTAATTTATCACGGGGTGGAGAGATCAACCGATCGTCGCGGGGTGTATACGAAAGAGCACTATTGTTTCCAATCGCAGATGCGCAGATGCCCGGGCGGCCACATTTGTCCTGCGGTTTGCCTATCAGGAGAACCAATCCTTTTTGGCAATTCCTTGCATGGCAAGGCGTCGGTGCAGATAGCTTCGGCCGACGCCGAGCTCGATGGCGGACTGGCTGATGTTGCCGAGGTTGCGCTTCAAAGTGGCAAGAATGAAGTCGCGCTCAGCCTGCGAGCCCTTCGGCGAGCCGGCGCTCCAGCGGGTCGCTACAAATCCTCAATCGCAGAATCCACGCGGCCTACGGAGTGTGGGGTACCACGATGCACTTACCGTGCACTTATAGCAATTACGTTTGGTTTTAAGATGTACCTAAGTGCTTGATTTGATGGTGCCGCAACCCGGATTCGAACTGGGGACCCACGCATTACGAATGCGTTGCTCTACCAACTGAGCTATTGCGGCATGCCTCGAAAAGGGCGTGCATTCTAACCCGTGGTGGTCTCCGACGAAAGGCTCCCGGTGCGCTTGTGAACCTCGCGAAGCGTGCGGGGCAACGCAAAAATCACGTGTTCCTCCCGGCCCTTGAGCTCCTCGACCAGCTCTCCGCCCCAGGCGCGCAGCTGCGTGATGACACCCTGCACCAGAATCTCGGGTGCCGAGGCACCGGCCGTCACCCCGACGGTCTGCGCGCCGTCGAACCATTCGCGATGCAGATGTTCCGGACCGTCGACGAGATAGCCCGGGATTCCCGCCTTATCGGCCATCTCGCGCAGCCGGTTCGAGTTGGAGCTCGACTTCGATCCCACCACCACCAATCGGTCGCAGCGATGGATGAGATCCTTGACGGCATCCTGCCGGTTCTGGGTGGCGTAGCAGATATCCTCCTTGACCGGTGTCTTGAGGCCTGGGAAGCGCGTACGCAGCGCCTCGACGATGGAGGCGGTGTCATCCACCGACAGGGTGGTTTGAGTGACGAACGCCAGATGGCTGGCGTTTCTGACCTGAACCTTCTGCACGTCCTCGACCGTCTCGACCAGATAGATGCTGCCGCCGTAGGTGGTGTCGAACTGGCCGATCGTGCCCTCCACTTCGGGATGACCTTCGTGCCCGATCAGGAACACCTCGCGAGCCTCGCGCGCGTAGCGCGTGACCTCCATGTGCACCTTGGTCACCAACGGACAGGTGGCGTCGAACACCTTGAGCGAACGGCGCGCGGCCTCCATCTGAATGGCGCGCGAGACGCCGTGGGCGCTGAACACCACCGTGGCGCCGTCCGGCACTTCGTCCAGCTCCTCGACGAACACCGCACCGATGGTGCGCAGCCGGTCGACGACGTATTTGTTGTGCACGACCTCGTGCCGTACATAGATCGGCGCGCCGAACAGGTCGATGGCCCGTTCCACGATATCGATGGCGCGGTCGACGCCGGCGCAGAAGCCGCGCGGATTGGCAAGCAGTATATGCATGATTAAGCCTTTACCTTGGCGCCCTTGGGCTCGAACAGCGCATCCAGCAGCAAAAACGCCGCCCCGACGGTGATTGCGGAATCCGCGACGTTGAAAGCCGGAAAATACGCGCGATCCCAGTGGAAGTGGATGAAATCGACGACATATCCCAGTCGAATGCGGTCGATCACGTTGCCGATCGCCCCGCCGAGCACGAGCGAGAGCCCCGCGGCCAAGAGGACCTTGGAGCGGGGCATCCGGAACAGCCATACGACGATCGCGATGCTCACTCCCACCGCCAGCGCGATGAACAACCATCGCTGCCAGCCGGACGCACCGGCGAGGAAGCTGAAGGCGGCTCCCACGTTGTGCATGCGCGTGATATCCAGAACGGGCAGCAACGTGGTGAACTCAAACTCCCCATAATGATGGGAGATGTAGGCCTTGGTGAGCTGATCCACGAGCACCACGACGGCCGACAGCAGCAGCCATTTCGTGGCACGGCCCCGGTTTTCCTGGTCGGTCATGCGAATTTGCGCTCCTCACCGGGCCCGTCGATATTGACGACGCAGCGTGCGCAAAGTTCCGGGTGCGCGGGGTCGCTCCCCACATCGCTGCGCAGATTCCAGCATCTCACACATTTGGGCTGGGAACTCGGTTTCACCTCGATCCAGACGTTCTCCGACTGGCTCGGAACCGCGTCCGACGGCGGGGTGTCCGACTCGATCACGCGCGCCTGGCTCGTGATCAGCAAGAAACGCAGCTCGTCGCTCAGCGCAGAAAGCTTTTGCGCCTCCGCGGCGGGCGCATAGATGGCAACCTCCGCCTCGAGCGGCGCCCCGATTTGTCCCGCCGTTCGCAGACGCTCGAGCTGGCGCGCGACGTCCGCCTTGAGGGCTATGAACGCGGGCCAATCGATCTCGGACCCGCGCTCGGCGCCCGCCGGGAATTGATGCCACGTGTTCAGGAATACCGACTCGTTGCGGACACCGGGCATGAAGCTCCAGACCTCTTCGGCCGTGAAGCTCAGGATGGGTGCGAGCCAGCGCACCATCGCATCGGCGATGTGATACATCGCGGTCTGCGCCGAGCGGCGCGGCAGGCTGTTCGCGCCCGTGGTGTAGAGCCGGTCCTTGATGATGTCGAGATAGAAGCCACCGAGCTCGACCACGCAGAAGTTGTGCACCTCCTGGTAGATGTCGTGGAACTCGTAGTTGCGGTACGCCGTGACGATATCGTTCTGCAGGCTGAACGCTGTGCCGATCGCCCATTGGTCGATTGCCACGAGATCGTTCCAGGCCACGGCCCGGGTGGCCGGGTCGAATCCGTGCATGTTGCCCAGCAAAAACCTCAACGTGTTGCGGATGCGCCGATAGGAATCGGCCATGCGCTTCAAGATCTCGTCCGACACGCTCATTTCGTTGGCATAGTCGGTGGCCGCGATCCAGAGGCGCACGACATCGGCGCCCAGCGTGCTGGTGAGCTTCTGCGGCACCAGGGTGTTGCCGATGGACTTGGACATCTTGCGGCCCTTCTCGTCCACGGTGAATCCGTGGGTGAGGACGCCGCGGTAGGGCGCACGCCCATGCATCGCCACGGAGGTCAGGAGAGAGCTGTGGAACCAGCCGCGATGCTGATCCGACCCCTCGAGATACAGGTCCGACGGGGAGACGATCTCGGGGCGCATCTGCGTGACGGCGTGGTGCACCACACCCGAATCGAACCACACGTCCATGACATCGGTGGCCTTGTCGTATCGGGGAGCGTCGGCCCCGAGAAGGTCGGCCGGATCCAAGTCGAACCAGGCATCGATCCCGCCGCGCTCGACCATCTTGGCCACGAGCTCGATGAGCTCGGAAGTCTTCGGATGCAGCTCACCCGTCTCCTTGTCGACGAACAGCGGAATCGGCACGCCCCAGGTTCGCTGCCGCGACACGCACCAATCGGGCCGGCCGGCGATCATGCCGCTGATGCGTTGCTCGCCCCATGCGGGCATCCAATCGACATGCGAGATCGCCTCGAGCGCAGCCTTGCGAAGCCCGGCCTGATCCATGCTAATGAACCACTGCGGCGTCGCGCGAAAGATCACCGGCGTCTTGTGGCGCCAGCAATGCGGATAAGCGTGATAGTACGGCTCGCCCTTGAGCAGACGGCCCCGCTCTCTCAAGACCTCGATCACGTGCGCGTTGGCATCGAACACACCCTCGCCCGCGAACAGCGGCGTCGAGGGAAGGAAACGTCCGTCTCCGCCGACCGGATTCTCCACTTCGAGCCCGTAGCGGCGTCCGACGACGTAGTCCTCCAAACCGTGGCCCGGCGCGGTGTGCACGGCGCCCGTGCCCGCATCGAGCGTGACGTGATCGCCCAGGATCACCGGGACGCGTCGGTCGTAGAAAGGATGCTGCAGCTCGAGCTTCTCGAGCACCGCGCCTTTGGTCTCGGCCAGCACCGTCCAGCCGGAAATGCCGAGGGTGTGCATCAACGGCTTGATGCGCTCGGTCGCGAGCACCAGCCGCTCGCGGCCGTGGCCCAAGTCGAATTCGACCAGCGCGTAATCGAATTGCGGATGGACCGCCACCGCCTGATTCGCCGGCAGCGTCCACGGGGTCGTGGTCCAGATGGCGACGGAGGTGGGCACTCCCTCGTCCACTTCGCTGCCTTCCGTGAACATGCCGAAACGACGCGACAGATCCATCCGGTCGATCGCCTCGAAACGCACGAAGATGCTCGGCGAGGTGATGTCCTCGTACTCGACCTCCGCTTCGGCCAACGCCGAGCGGCAGTTCAAGCACCAGTGCACCGGCTTGAAACCCTTGTACACGTGGCCGTTCTTGATGATGACCGAGAAGGCGCGCAGCTGTTCCGCCTCGAAGCGCGGATCCATCGTGAGATACGGGTGATCCCAGTCGCCAAGCACGCCGAGGCGCTTGAAGTCCTTGCGCTGCGAATCGATCTGCTTCAGCGCGTACTCGCGGCACGCGGCGCGGAACGCCTTGGCGTCGATCTTCTGGCCCACGCGGCCGTGGGTCTTTTCGACCTGCATCTCGATGGGGAGGCCGTGACAATCCCAGCCGGGAACGTACGGTGCGTCGTACCCATCGAGGGTGCGGGACTTGACGATGATGTCCTTCAGGATCTTGTTGACGGCGTGGCCCAGGTGAATGGCGCCGTTGGCATACGGCGGCCCGTCGGTGAGCACGAACGACGGGCGTCCCCGGGACGCGGCACGAATCTTCTCGTAGAGCTTGTCGCTCTCCCACGCCGCCAGCATGGCGGGCTCCCGATTCGCGAGATCCGCCTTCATGGAGAAGCCGGTTTGCGGCAAATTGATCGTTTGTTTGTAGTCAGCCACCGTTCACCTTCGACAAAAGCTCGCGAGCATTCGCGGCATCAACCTTCATTTGTGCGACCATCGAGTCCAGGCCATCGAACTTGACCTCGTCGCGCAGTTTCGCGACGAACTCGACCTCGATCAACCGGCCATACAGATCGCCGTTGAAATCGAACACATGGACCTCGAGCAAGGGCTCGGTCCCGTTCACGGTCGGGCGAGTCCCCAAGCTCGCGACGCCGCTGCGCGGGCCGGCGCCGATTCCATACACCCGCACGGCCAAGACACCCCAGGTTGGCGACTTGCGCCGCATGAGATGCAGGTTTGCCGTGGGAAAACCGAGGGTTCGCCCGAGCTCCTTGCCGTGGGCAACGTGTCCCACCATCCGGTACGGGCGGCCGAGAAGGCGAGCCGCGCCCGCATAATCCGCACACTCCAAGCGCTCGCGCACGACCGTACTGGACACCCGCACCCCGTCGAGCACGAAGGGCGGCACCTGATCCACCCCGAAACCGCGCTCGCGGCCCGCGGCCTTCAGGCTCTCGATCGTGCCGCACGCCTTGCTGCCGTAGCGAAAATCATCCCCCACCACCACATGGCGCGCGCCCAGCCCACGCACGATGAGCTGGTCCACGAACGCCTCCGGACTCATGCAGCGCATGCGTTCATTGAAAGGCAACGTGACCAGTCGATCGACCTCGAGCGCCGACAGCGCCGCGAATTTTTCACGCCAACGCGTGAGCCGCGCCGGCGCAGCGTCGGGATCGATGAATTCCTTGGAGCTCGGCTCGAATACCAGCACGGTCGACGGAGCGCCGATTTCGGCCGCACGCCGCTTCAACGCCCTGATCATCTGCTGATGGCCGAGATGCACGCCATCGTAATTTCCCACCGTGAGAACGCAGCCCCGGAGAGCTTTGGAGACACTGTTGAGACCGCGCACTAGTTCCATGGCGAAAGCTCATCATTATACGCATCTTGCCCCGGCCGCCCGGCCCGAAATCGCACCGCGGGACCTTGAAGCCCGGTGGTGGCGCATTGACAACGACGTGCCTGAGCCGGAGAATGTGCGGCTCTTTTGGGGGCGCCTGTTGACCCTCATGGCCTCGAGGAGTCTACGCTTGGCGAATACGAAATCTGCTGAAAAGGCGGCCCGACAGTCTACCGTGCATCGCGCCCGCAACGACGCCCTGACCTCGCGTCTGCGCAGCGCCATCCGCAAGGCGACGTTGGCGCTCAAGGCCGGAAAGCACGACGACGCGGCCGCCGCGCTCGCCGCTGCCACGCCCATCATCGACAGCATGGTCAACAAGGGCATCATTCACCGCAACAAGGCAGCCCGCCACAAGAGCCGCCTGACCAAGCAGGTCCGCGCGTTGGCGGCGAAGTAGCCGAAACCGCGATTCAGGCCACGTGCGCCGCATCCTCTGCGGCGCCGGCGGCCGGACGGGGATGTTCCTCGAGATAGCGCATCACCGACTGCTTGAGCTCATCGGTCCCCTCGCCGGTGGCGCCTGAAATCATCAGTACGGGCCCCTTCCAGCGCAGCCGCCGCACGATTTCCTTGGCGCGCCGCTTCGCTTCAGCCGGCTCCAACAGATCGATCTTGTTGATGACGAGCCAGCGCTCCTTGGCAGCGAGGTCGGCCGCGAATTTCTTGAGCTCGGCGACGATGGTGCGGGCGTCCTTGACCGGATCGGCGTCGGGATCGGGCGGTGAAATATCGACCAGATGCAACAGGATCCGGGTGCGCTGCAAGTGCTTCAGGAACCGGATGCCGAGACCCGCGCCTTCCGCCGCGCCCTCGATCAACCCCGGAATGTCCGCCATGACGAAGCTGCGCCCCGGGCCCGCGCTCACCACCCCCAAGTTCGGGTGCAGCGTCGTGAACGGATAATCCGCCACTTTCGGCCGGGCGGCCGAGACCGCGCGAATGAGCGTCGATTTCCCGGCATTCGGCAGCCCCAGCAGGCCCACGTCGGCGATCAGCTTGAGCTCGAGGCCCAGATCGCGCGCCTCGCCCGGGAGCCCGAGACCGGCTTTCCTCGGGGTTCGATTGGTGCTCGACTTGAAGCGCGTATTGCCCCAGCCACCCTTGCCCCCTTTGGCGACCAGCAGCGTCTGGCCCTCGGCCGTGAGGTCACCGAGCTGCTCGCCGGTGGCCAGGTCCGACACGACCGTGCCCACCGGAACCTGGACATAGGTGTCATCGCCCCCATGGCCGGTGCAATCGTTGCCGCTGCCGCCCTCGCCGTTCTGACCCCGATAAGTTCGGGCAATGCGAAAGTCCGCGAGCGTGTTCATCCCCTCGACCGCTTTCAAGTAGACACTGCCGCCCAGTCCGCCGTCGCCGCCGTCCGGGCCCCCGAAGGGCACGAACTTCTCGCGCCTGAAACTGACGCAGCCGCGACCGCCGTTGCCGGCCTGCACTTTGAGCTTGGCTTCGTCGATGAATTTCATGGGATAGGCGCCGCGAAAACTAAAAAGGGGAGCAGGATTGCCCTGCCCCCCCTTCGATGTCTAGCGAGCGCACGGGCCCGCCGCAGCGTTATTTGGTGACGACGTTGACGTATGTACGGCCTTCGGCGCCCTTGATGCGAAATTCCACCACGCCGTGGGAGGTGGCGAACAACGTGTGGTCCGTGCCCATGCCGACGTTTACGCCGGCTCGATACTGGGTGCCGCGCTGGCGGATGAGAATGTTGCCGGCGAGGACATCTTCGCCGCCGAACTTCTTGACGCCCAAACGCTTGGAATGCGAGTCGCGGCCGTTACGAGTACTGCCGCCGGCTTTCTTGTGTGCCATGTAGGTATCTCCTTCGGAATCTTAAGCGACGATCGACGTGATCTTCACGTCCGTATAGGGCTGCCGATGGGTCTTCTCGCGCTTGTAATGCTTGCGCCGGCGAAACTTGACGATCCGGACCTTGTCGCCCTTGCCATGCGACTCGACCGTCGCAGTCACCTTGGCGGTTTCGATATAAGGGGCACCCAACGTCACGCTGGAGCCGGCGCCGACCAACAGCACCTGGTTGAATTCGACGCTTGCGCCCTGATCGGCGGCGAGTTTTTCGATGCGCACTATCGCACCTTCTTGGACGCGGTATTGCTTCCCGCCCGTGGCAATCACGGCATACATGTTTGACGACTCCAGCTGGACGGGCCTTAAGGGGCCCGCAAAAGAGCCGAGAATTGTACGGGGGAGGCGCGAATTGGTCAAATAGCCGTGAACGCCGGAGGCCGGGGCCAAACGCCTGCCCCTATTGGGTGCAATGCGGCAATTCTACCCCGGACATCCTGCCTCCCGGTCGGCCATCCGGCCCGACTCGTCGATGACCTCGCCGATCCTTTCAGGAGCGTTTCTATCCCCTCTGATCCACCCGGTTCATAGGCATCTTGAGTCGATTGACCCCAGTCGCGGCTTTCTTAGGTACCATGGCGCATTGCGCCAGGCCTCCCATGACACTTGAACAAATACGAGACCTGGTCACCGCCGATTTCGAGGCGGTCGACCGGGTCGTCAAACATCGGCTCTACAGCCCCGTCACCCTCGTCAACCGGGTGGCGAACTACATCATTTACGCGGGCGGAAAGCGGCTGCGGCCCCTGCTCGTGCTGCTCTCCGCGCGCGCCTGCGGGCATGACGGGGAACAGCATATCGAAGCGGCGGCGATCATCGAGTTCATCCACACCGCCACCCTGCTGCACGACGATGTGGTCGATGGCTCGTCGCTCCGTCGGGGCACCAAGACCGCCAACGAGGAATTCGGCAACGCGCCCAGCGTCCTGGTGGGCGATTTCCTGTATTCACGCGCCTTTCAGATGATGGTCAAGCTCGACCGTATGCCCATCATGGATATCATGGCCGACGCCACCAACGCCATCGCCGAGGGCGAGGTCCTGCAGCTGATGAACGCGCGCGATCCGAATACCAGCGAGGCCCGCTACCTCGATGTCATTCATCGCAAGACCGCGAGGTTGTTCCAGGCGGGGGCACAGATCGGCGCCGTCTTGAGCGACGTTTCCCCCATCATAGAAGAGTCGCTCGCGCGTTTCGGGAAGCATATCGGTACCGCCTTTCAGCTGGTCGACGATGCCCTCGACTACCAGGCGGACGAGCTCAGCCTGGGCAAGCACCTCGGAGACGACCTGGCGGAAGGTAAGCCCACCCTGCCCCTGATATATGCCCTGCAGCACGGCAACGATGCGCAGCGCGCCATGATTCGAGACGCCATCGAGGAAGGCGGACTCAAACATCTGGGGGAAATCACCCAAGCCGTTGCAAGCCTCGGGGGCCTTGCGTACACTGCCCGGCTCGCGCAATGCGAGGTAGATCAGGCTCTTGCTGCACTTGCTCCCCTTCCCGAATCCAGGTTCAAAGAAGGATTGAGCGAACTGGCCAAGTTCGCTGTGGCACGCAAGCACTGATCGCGATCGATTCGGGGTGTAGCTCAGCCTGGTAGAGCACTACGTTCGGGACGTAGGAGTCGCAGGTTCAAATCCTGTCACCCCGACCAATAAAATCAATTAGTTAGCGCCCGCTTGACCGCTGAATTTGCGGCTCTCTTCTCCGCGGGGCGCGATTGTTAGCGCAACAGTTGCGTAGTTCCGGTTAGGCAACTTCCCCGCGGGAACACAATACGGTCTGACCGTAGCAGTCGCTAGTTCTGTAAGACCAGTTTTGGGTCTACTACAGAAATGCATATGGCTGCGGTTCCCCGTTATTCCAAGGCGAGGGTAACTACTAAGATTCTCAGCGCGTCAATCAGATGAGAAGCGCTACCTGCTGAAGGTCAGCAATCATGGCTACGGTCGCGATCTTGTGAAGGTCCAATCAAAGGAGCTGAGTGATGAAGACCAAAGCAGATATTAAAGAAATCCTCCGTGACGCAGTGACGGAGCAAACGAGACGCAAGGGAGTGCCGAAACGCTTTGAAGACGTGGACCTCGATGCAATCGAATCAGATTCCGACGAAGCGACGATTGCCAAAGAAATCTTTGACGAAGGAATGGACGTAGATATCAATGTCGCCTTTGAAGACGACAAGAACGATTTACCCTACCCCGGCATGATGGGCTAGCACGATGAACAAACTAGTAGCATCCCTGTTGGTGTGCGCATTGCTCTCCACTGCCGCAAGCGCCAACATCACGGTCAAGGAATACCGCAAGTTCCGAGACGACAAAGACAATCCCGCCAACGCCCAGACCTGGACTGAGATTGAGCGCTATCTTCTCGGAGCAGGAAGCGCATTTCAGAATGTTGACGTGTGGATGATTGGACAGAAGAAAGCACCCTACTACTGCTCTCCACCCACCCTGAATATGAACGTTGGCAACTTGGAGTCCATCATTAATGCTCGCTTGGAGCGCATGACAGACCCTAAGTACGATGAAATTGAGCTGGCTCAGGTCCTGATGTACGGGTTGATGGAGACTTTCCCGTGTCAGCCTCCGAGGAAATAGGCGGGCAGCTGCTGGTCGACATCGGAAGATACCTGGCGCATGCCGATTGCAAGATGCTCTTCTGAGCGTCTACGATCCCGTGGCGCGCCTGAGGAGTGCGCTGAAAAGCGTCCCGCAGAGTAATCGCCAGGGGCTCATCCTTCGAGGCAAACGAGATGGCAACGTCATAGCGACCCGTCTCTGGCTCCGTTGCATCCGTCCATTGCGCAGTCCTACCGCTTCTTCGATTTCGAGTGGAGCTCATCGTTCGGCACGCGTCGAAGACTCCGGCGGTACCGCCAACTCGATACAGCAATCCACCGCGCACAAGCGGCGGGGCCGATTGCGCTCCAGTTGTTTGCCTGCCAAACGATAGACGCAGCCAAGCCTAGATTTCAGCACAAGAGAGTGGGGTCTCGTGCTTGTACCCGGGACCTCACGATGCACCTTGAACTTTTGCGCGAAGTCGGAGCAATCCCTCCGGCGCACCTTGACGATGATCGTGGACCCTACGATTGAGCGCCTTGCACTAGTGCCCTTGCCGTCGCGAAGCTGAGGGAGGAGCTTTCGACGTGGGCGCTTCAGCATACGGTGTCGATCAGGCCGGCACACCGATCAAGACCGCCGGAGCCTCGGCGGCACAGAGCGCGACGCGCGGCCTTGACGGCGAAGAAGCCATCCCAGCCAAGCACCACCGTCGTAGAGTCGTGCAGCTCGAAGCGGGTTTCCATGACGCACCTTCACACCGATCCTACGCCTCCTGAAGTTCTTCGTTTGGAGTAGAATCGATGGGCCCGCTCCAAGCACTGGGGCGTTTTCGTTCCTAGCCATACAAGGGAGTATTGGCGGATGGCTATCCTCGACAATCAGGAACTCACCCGGCGGCTCGCAAAGCTCGAGACCGAAACCAAGATAGAGATCGAGGCCCATCGGGCGAAGATCAACTCGCTGGAGATTGATACGATAAGCTCGCTGCGCAATCAGGTGCAGGCGTTGGCGGCACGCGTCCATCATCTTGAGAAGCTGCTGAAGGCTGCGGGCATCCTGAAGGACTTGTAGGGACGCCACAGTTTCGCAGCGAACCTCCTAGGATGCGCGATTGGAGGTCGCGGCTAGAGTAACCGGCGTACCTAGGGCAGTTCAGGCGTCCACCTGTACCCATAAGATTACCTCAGGCGGTTACCGTCGGCCGAACGGCCATCCCAAATCGAATCGCCGTTGCTGCATGAACGAAAGGCCCCATGCTGTAAAATTGTGGACATACCAGGGAAGGGAAAAAGACTGATGAAACGAGAATTGTTGCTTTTGGAGGTTGCACAGACCGGCTACAACATCGGATATGGCGCGAAAAAGAATCTCGCCACCTATGACATTCTGGAGAAAGCGCCAGGATGGATTGTGTTTGGAACTTTGGGCGTAGGAATCTTCGCTCTTTTCAACCCAACCCTCGAAAATAAATACATCGCGGCGGCCGTCCTCCTTGTGGGCATAGGCGCTCTCTACTTCAACACCTACCAACGCGAAAAGGATAATTATGCGAAGGTTGGCAGCGAGCTCACTTCTCTATTTACCGCGCTTCGTTCGATCTACTACGAGATAAAAGGCGCGGACCGCGAACATTGGGCGGACTCCGACGAATTGGTGCTGCGATACCGAGCGATTCTTAGGGAATCTCAGGCAATTGGCATTACACGCCAAATATTTCTAAGCGACTGGTACGCGCATTACAAATTCTTTTGGCAAGCACAAACCGATTGGCTAGACGAGCAACTGCACTTTCGATTTTGGCGGGACAAGATCCCTCTCACTGCCACCCTAGTTGGAATAGTGCTGGCGGCGGCGCTAGCTTGGCGCGCCGTGTTGACAGTTATCGCTGAAGTGGCCCGGCCATGAGCGTCGCAGGATTATTCGATAAATTCCAGGACAACCTGAAGGTAACAAATGCGGACGATATTTCGACAAAGTATCGAAATATTACCTCGCGACTCAACATGGATTTCTGGGAGTTTGAGTCAGATTCGCGGCATAATCTGCAAATAGGCTCATATGGCAGGTACACCGCAATCGATGGTATCAGTGATCTAGACATGGTCTTTGAACTGCCCATTGAGGAATGGGAGCGGTACAAGCAACTCGAAGGCAATGGACCTTCCACCATGCTTCAAGAGGTCAGGCAGTCATTACTTATCCGATATCCGGAGTCCGATATCCGAGCAGATGGCCAGATCGTCGCGGTCAATTTCACAGGCTATCGCGTGGAAGTGCTACCTGCTTTTCGAGACGAAAATGACGATTACGTTTACGGAGATACGAACGATGGGGGTCAATGGAAGGTAACAAAACCCCGGTCGGAAATAAAAGCCATAAATAACATGAATGCACAAACCAATGGCGCAATGAAAGAAGCCTGCCGAATGCTGCGAGCGTGGAAGAATCGAGCGGGCGTGGGTATAGGCGGTCTTTTGATTGACACACTGACGTACAATTTTTTCTCTCAAGAGAGCAAATACAACAACTGCACGTATGCTGATTACCCGCAGTTGATCTTCGATTTGTTCACGTACCTAGGGGCACTCCCTGAGCAGGAGTATTGGGCTGCTCTCGGCAGCGGCCAACGCGTGCGTTGCAAGACGAACTTTCAACCGAAAGCTCGCAAGGCGGCGAACAAATGTGCGGATGCCATAGAGGCGAAAAGCGACAGTTCAAAAGCTAGAAAGTGGCGTAGCGTGTTTGGCAGTCAGTTTCCCAAGAGTGTCGAGATTTTGTCCAAGGCGCTGGATGAGGCGCTCGTCAGGAGTGCGGCGCCCAATGAGCAATTCATTGAGGACCAGTTTCCCGTCGATGTGAGATACAACATCGAACTTGATTGCGAAGTAAAAGAGGCCGATGCGCTACGAGATACTCTTCGACGTATGATACGGAAAAAGCTGCGCCTGCCTATAGGTCGTCACTTAAGGTTTTATGTTTCCGCATATGACATTCCTGGCGATTTCTACGTCCGGTGGAAAGTGCGAAACCGAGGACCGGCGGCCGTCGGTCAAGAGCGTGGCGAGATTCTTCCCGATGAAGGGAATCGTCGTGAACGAATTGAAAGGACCAGCTTTCCGGGCAATCATTACGTGGAGGTTTACGCAATTAAGAAAGGCGTATGCGTGGCCCGCGAAAGAATCGCGGTGCCAATTCAAGAGTAGAACAGAAGGAGCAAGGCACGTCGGGATCAAGCAAACACATATGTGGATCGCCAGAACGGCAATGAGTTTCGCCCCGGAGATCGGGGAGTCTGGGCGATGACTTACCTACGCACTGGTCACAGACGCGAGAGAAGTTCGGCCGCTAGCAACCGTTGGACAGCTAGTCCAGAGTAGTGTGTTGTTGTCATCCGGGTCCGGTGCGGGCTGAGCGTAGATTCGCGTCGCCATGCCATGTGAGGCGGAACCCACACCCACCGCGATCGAAGATTCGCGAGGCAAAATTCAGGATCTCCCATTCGAGCGTGTAAGATGAGCCCTGAAAGCGACCGCATACCTCCAACTCTTTCGGTATCCCGCCTGGCAGTGCTTTCGAGCGACGGAACCACTCTCCTCTCAAAACTATCCTTTCATGGCAAGGCCGATGGCGAAGTCACCGTCAGCGCTTCGGGAATCGAGCCGCAGGCACAGGTGATCCTGAAACTCATCACCGAGGTGGGCAATTCAGTCCCTCCAACCATTGCGGTGGCGCAGCGCCTCGCCGAGGTGCGTCGCATGATCGGCGAGAGGTTACGTGACGAGGGCTATCGGGTGGCCGACCTGCCCGCGGGGGACATTGAGTTCCAGTTTGCGCTCAACGCCGAGATGGGACTCTCTATCGCGACCCAAGCGGCGCTTCACGAGCATGCCACTCCAAACACCGAATTGGGACAGAACCTGCAAAAGGCGGTTGCCGGCGCGTTTACCAAGGCTCGCGATGACCTCGCTGCCACGATCGTTTCTTGTGTGGATGCCGGCAATACTGTGGGGGCGGCCCAAGCGCTCGAGGCTGCGCGTCTCGGCATCGCCTTTATGAGTGCGCCAAATGCACCGCTATTGCAGGCGCTCGAGAGAATCGACGTGAATCCTCTGGATGCAGACTTGCGGAAGACGGTCCGTGAGTTGAGAGTGCTCACGATGTTTGATGGGTTGATTTTCACGCTATTCGAGGTTCACTTCCCGTTCCAGTTCCCGCGCGCTGTAGGAGAGAACGGGAACCGGAACTGGGAACGGGATGGTCGAGGTAGAGTCGCGGGCCGATGCTCCGGCGACAGCGAGATCAGAGCCCGATAGCGAGCCGGTAGCCCTCGGGACTACGTACGATTTGACCCGCGTCAGTCAGCGCGGTGAGGCGCTCGTACAAGGTCCCGTTACGAACGCGGCACAGCGCGCGCAGCTCCCCGATGGGAAGCGGACGGTTTGCTTCGCTGATTGCGGCGGTGATGCGCTCGTCGATAGAGGTCGGCGCAGCAGCTGGAGTCGCGATCGACGGTGGGATTTCGAGGGCGAGCGCATCGCCGCGTTGCGCGAGGGAGAGTTCGATCGTGGGCGGCGACGGCGCAGCGCGGTGTTCTACGGTGAGGTTAAGTTCGCCACCCGCGCGACGCAGGTACAAGTTCGAGTCGCCCCAGGCATGGAACTCGGACGATCCGCGCAGCGCCTGACCGGCGCGCATGCGTCCGGCGGACTTGCGGGCGTGGTGCACGACGAGCACGGCGAGTTGGTACTGTCGTTGCAGCGTGCGCAGGTAGGCGAGCAACGGCGCAACTTCGCCGCTGGCGTTCTCGTCGATGCGGTGCAGGCGCACGAACGGATCGAGCACCAGGAGGCGCGGCTTGAGTTGCACGATGGTGTGTTCGAGGCGCTCGCGGTCAGCGGCTTGGTCGATTCGCAACGTCGCGGCGGTGATGACGTGAACGTCGAGGTCTGCAAGCTCGCAGCCAGCAGCGATGCAGATGCCTTCGAGCCGACGGCGCACGACATGCAGAGCATCCTCGGCCGCGTACAGCAGCACCCGGCCGGGCCGTGCGACGGGGAAGCGGCGCAGGCAAGCGGTGCCGGAGGCAACCGCCACGGCCAGATCCAAGGCGAGGAAGGACTTGCAGCATTTCGGTTCCCCACCGACGATGCCGACGGCCTGTTCGGACCAGAGCCCGGTGACGAGCCACTGCTGCTCCTCGGCGCGGTCGGCGAGACGATAGGCTTGCTCGACGGGCAGTGCGCTCATCGACGCCGACCACCGGCGACTTTGGCTTGCGTCGGCGCGGGCGTGGCAAAGAGATCGAAGAACAGCTTCTCGTCGATTTGCGCCGCTTCGCGCTGCGCCGCGAGGGCCAAGAGTTCGCCGGCCATGTTCATCAGCGCGCGCAAGTTTCCCTGGGCGTGATCGCACACCGTGGCGATGACCTCCGGGGTCATGAGTTTCACGGCGCCGGCTTTTTGCAGCGTATGGCGCAGACAGTCCTGCAGCTCCTCTGGAGTATTGCGCTCGAGCGCCAGGCGTACCCGCATGCGCGAGCCCAACGGCAAGAGGTCCTCGGCGCGGAAGCGCTCGATGAGGCGTTGATCGCCGGCGAGTACGACGGTCAACAGTAAGTGCGAGTCCAGGCGCGCCGAGGACAACAGGCGCAGCTCGTTCAAGACGGCGAGCTGCATTTCCTGGGCCTCATCGGCGATCAGCACCGGGCGGCACAGCGAGCTATCAATATGCCCCTGCCAGCGCGCCCGCAGCACCTTGGCCCCGCCATGACGGTTATGTGGATGCAGCTCGACACCGAACAACTCTCCCATCTCGCGGTAGAAGTCCGCCATGCCTGCTTGCGGTCGCGATAATACACCAACCTGCACATCCCGCAGTCCCGCAAGGCGCTCGGCAAGCACCCGCAGCGTCACGGATTTGCCCGCGCCAGGCGCGCCAGTGACGACCGCAAAACCACCCTCGCCAGCAAGTTGCTCGACGCGCCAGCAGAACGACTCGATCCGCGGCGTCATCTGCAGTGCTTCGACCGGGACGTCCGGAGCGAACGGATTCCATTTGAGTCCATACAGTGCGAGTAGTTTCTTGTTCACGGATTCTCTCCTTCATTTTCATTGTCAGGCAGTTCGTCTTTGGGCAGATACGGTGGCGGCAGGCCGGTGGCCCGCTGCTGCGCCATCAGGTTCTCAAGCAGCGGGGCGATACCCGTCGCGGGCGTGACTGCGGCGGCCAACGGCTCCGCGCCGCGCGTCGCCACAGGTTCGAGCGGGCGACGGATGCCGTTGGCATTGGCGCTCTTATCGAGCGGATACAGCCGCGCACTGATATGTCCGCTGTGTTCATCGACCAGATGCACCTGGGAGAGATCCCAGCGCGCGTAGCGCACCAACACACGGTCCAAGTGGCGAAAGGCGTTCGGTACTTCGAAGCGGCGCGCATCGATGACCACCGTGCCATCGCTGCGCCGCTGGGCGCGCCGCTCGGTGCGCGCGAAGCTGAGCCGCAGCGCCGCGCTATCAGGGGTTGGCCGCAGCACATCTGGACCTGCCGCCCAGCGGGCAAGCGGCTTCTCGCCGGTTTCGCTGTGGATCGCCCGGTTATAACCGAACTCGGCCCAGGCCTGGGTCGCCTCGTTCAAGAACTCGAGCGTGAGATCGGCAACGCTCTCGAGCATGGCCATCAGCTGCCCTTCAACTGTGCTCCACAGCACCTCGATTTTTGCATTCATATAAGGCGAAAAAACTAACGTCGTGTCGTGCATGACGCCGAGACGGGCGAGCCCCTCGGTGATTTCCTCGGCGCACATCGCCGTGCCATTATCGGAGAGTACGGCTCGAGGTAATCCCCGACGCAACAATGCCTGCAGCAGGCCATGCGCGACATTTTCAGCATTTTCCGATCGGTACCACTGCAGATGACAGAGCAGCCGCGATCGATCATCGATGACACCGAAGAGCACCGGTTGGTACCATTCGCCACGCGACGTGACGACTTTCAGCGAGCCGTGGTGCGCATCGAAGTGCCAGAGCGCTCCCACGTGATCGGCTTCGTAACTGCGCACCTCCCGCTGCATCAGGCGCGCCTCCGCGCGCTCGACGCCCGCGGTGCGCCGGGCACTCAAGCGTCGGCGCTTGATGAGTCCCTGCGCTTTCAAGAACCGGCGGATCGTCGAGTAGGACGGCACGGGGCCGAGCTCGGGCCGCTGCTCGGCGAGCGCCCGCAAGTTCACGTGGTGAAGGGCAACACTCCAGCTCATATGGCCGGCATACTGCGCGTGCAGCGCCTCGCGGATCGCCAGAGTCATCGACTCCTGGGCGCCAACGTCAGTGCGGATTTTCCGCCGTAGCACGCGCACCGGATCGCGACCGTCCTTTCGAACTCGGTGGAACCAGCGCTCTAACGTCGATACCCCGAAGCGCACCGGCAGCCCCGTGATCGGATGCTGCCACTCGCGCGCCGCGAGTCGCTCGAGCTCGGCGCGCAGCTCACCCTTCGGCGGCGGCGCGGCCAACAGTTGGCCAACCACGGAGAAGCGCATATAGGCCCAGCGCTCGTGGTGGGATCGATGATCGACATTCTTCACCTCGCGCACTCCCGTCTATTCGGTGAGCGCGCACCGTAAAACATCTTTGGTCGGCAGATGACTGCTTCTTTTGCGGACCCGCTGCCCCCGTCAGATAGCCCGCCAAATTCCGCGTCCCGTCGTGACGGGTGCGAGGAAGCGCAAGAGCGATATCAGTTGCTGTTCGACTGCGCCGGCAAAGGATTGCAGCAACGAGGCCGGCAGATCCGCCGTGTTCGCCGCCGGCGCCAAGGCCCGATGAGCCCGCCAGAACGGACTCGCGGCAAACACCGTGCGCCACCAGTCGCGCCAGCGCAGCACCGTGCGCCGACTCACGCCGACCTGTTCCTTCAGGCGCTTCATCCGCGCCCGGTTCAGCCCGCTCTGCATCGCCGAGATCAACACCACCATCGCACCCAAGAACACCTTGCGGCCCAGGAAGCGCAGCGACCCGGGCGTCTCTCGTTTGCGGCAGCCGTCCGCCGCACAGCACAGACTAAAGCGCCGCCGATGCTCAGGACCCAGACCAGCCGGCACCCCGCGCGGCTTGCGCTCGTATGACCCCCAGTGCAGCGCCGCCCCGCACTTCGGGCATCGATCCGCATGTACGGCGTCGGCAATCTGTCGGTCAAAACCCAGCAGCAACTCGTAAAACCGCGTATCCCTCAGGATTTCATCGATCGTCTGCTCCACGTCCTCGCTCCAGCTTGATAAAATCCCCACCACGATGACCAAAACCAAGATTGGACGCAACGATCCGTGCCACTGCGGCAGCGGACAAAAATATAAGCGCTGCTGCCACGAGAAGGATCAGCGTGCCGAGAGCGCTGTCCTCGCTCAGGCCGCCGCCGAGCGACTCGCCGCCAGCTCCCATCATCACCATCACCACGACCACGCTCACTGTGACTTCTGCGGCGACACGTTTGGCGACGATGACGCCGATGAACTCACCACGGCCTCCAACGCGATCGTCGATATGGTCCACGACGGCAAACTCGACGAAGCCGAACAGGCCGCACGGGATTTCCTCCTGCGCTTCCCCGAGGTCCACGACGGCTACGATCGATTAGGGATGGTCTACGAGGCACGCGGCGACAACAAACAGGCCGCGGATTACTACCGCAAGGTCATCGACTTCGTCCGCGCTCATCCCGAGCAGTACGAGCCTGAGTTCGAAACCACCTTCCACCGGCTAGTACAAAAACTCGACCCAGCCCCGGCCGACTGAACCGATTCCGATCCACTGAATCGGTCAACCTACGCGAGGGACCGCACCCCGCAAACCTCATTTAACGCGATCAGAATACTGGGGTCCCAGCATCAATTTTCTTGCGCAGGGTC
>CAVSSU010000051.1:0-58174 GCA_963730565.1 uncultured Gammaproteobacteria bacterium | reverse complement strand
GGTGGGTGCGGACGACGGAGTCATGCCGCAGACCATCGAGGCCATTCAGCACGCGAAAGCTGCGAAGGTGCCCATCGTCGTGGCGCTCAACAAGGTCGACAAGCCGGAAGCCGATCCGGAGAAGGTCAAGCAGGAGCTCACCAAATACGGTGTCATCCCCGAGGAGTGGGGCGGAGAGAATATTTTCGTGAACGTCTCGGCGAAGACCGGCCAGGGCGTCGACCAACTGATCGAGAGCGTGCTGCTGCAGGCTGAAGTGCTCGAGCTCAAGGCGCCCACCGCGGGACTCGCGGCAGGCTATGTCATCGAGTCGAGCCTCGAGAAGGGCCGCGGCGCCGTCGCCACCGTCCTCGTGCTGCGCGGCACGCTCAAGCTCGGCGATCCACTGCTGATCGGTCAGGAGTTCGGCCGGGTGCGCGCATTGTTCGACGAGGCGGGAAAGCCCGTGGAGTCGGCGGGCCCCTCGATCCCGGTGGTGGTGCTGGGCCTTTCCGGAGCGCCCAATGCGGGCGATGAGCTGTTGGTGGTGGAGAGCGAGCGCAAGGCGCGCGAAGTCGCCACCCATCGCCAGGCGAAGTCTCGCGACGTGAAGCTCGCGCAGAAGAGCGCCAACATGCAGGACGTATTCTCCTCCATGGGCGAGACCAAGCCGAATCTGGTGCAGCTCCTGGTCAAGGCGGACGTGCAGGGAAGCGTCGAGGCGTTGCGCGACGCATTGAACGGCCTGTCGACCGGCGAGGTTGCCGTCAACGTGGTGTCCTCCGGCGTCGGCGGTCTTACCGAGTCCGACGTGACGCTGGCCGCCGCCTCCAAGGCGCGCATCATCGCCTTCAACGTCCGCGGCGATGCCGCGGCCCGTGCCGCGATCAAGGATCACGGCGTCGACGTGCGCTACTACAGCATCATCTACGAGGCCATCGACGATATCCGGGCGGTGCTCACCGGCATGCTCGCGCCGGAGGTCAAGGAACAGATCGTGGGCCTCGCCGAGGTCCGGAGCGTGTTCCGCTCGAGCAAGTTCGGCACCGTGGCGGGCTGCATGGTGATCGACGGCTACGTGCGCCGTAACTTCCCGATCCGCGTGCTGCGCGATAACGTCGTGATATTCGAAGGCGCGTTGGAATCGTTGAAGCGGTTCAAGGATGACGTGAACGAGGTGCGCGCGGGGACCGAATGCGGCATCGGCGTCAAGAACTACAACGACGTGCGCGAAGGCGATCAGATCGAATGCTATTCCCGGGTGGAGGTGGCGCGCACGCTCTAGGGCGGGCGCGGCGCTCATATCCTTCATGGCCAAGGACAACCCGCGTGCGCGCAGGCTCGGCGCCGAGATTCAGCGCGAGCTCACGGAGCTTTTGCGCCGCGATGTGAAGGATGAGCGCATCGGCAACGTGACCATCACGGCGGTCGATGTCACCGGCGATCTGCGCACCGCCAAGGTGTACTACCTGATCTTCGGCAAGGAAGGGCCGGATCCGGACGTGCAGCGCGGGCTCACCAGCGCCGCCGGCTTCCTGCGCAACGCCTTGTCCAAGTCGCTGATGATCCGCTATACCCCGACGCTCACGTTCGAGCTCGACACCTCCATCGAGCAGGGCGTGCGGTTGACCCGGTTGATCGACTCGGTCAACAAGCGTGGGGATGCGGACTGATGCCGGCGGACGTACATGGGATCCTGCTCCTCGACAAGCCGCTCGGCCTGAGTTCCGCGGGCGCGGTGGCGCGGGTCAAATACCTGTTCAATGCACGCAAGGCGGGACATACCGGCTCGTTGGACCCGCTCGCATCCGGCATGCTGCCCATCTGCCTCGGAGAGGCGACCAAGTTCGGGGCGCTGATGCTCGATGCCGACAAGACCTACCGCGTCACGGTCCGCCTCGGAGAGCGCACGCCGAGCGCGGATCTGGAATCGGCGGTCGTGGAGCGCCGCGACCTGCCGCCCCTGTCGAGGGCGCGCATGGAAGGTGCGCTCGCGGAATTTCCGCGCGACTATTCCCAGATTCCTCCCATGCATTCGGCCCTCAAACAGGGCGGCAAGCCGCTGTACGAGTACGCCCGGGCGGGGGAAACGCGCGCGCGCGCGCCCCGTCAAATCAGGATTCACGACCTGCGGCTGATCGATTGGCAGTCCCCGGATCTGTCCTTTGATGTGCACTGCACGAAAGGGGCCTATATGCGCGTATTGGCGGAAGATCTCGCGGCTCGGCTCGATACACTCGGTCACTTGATCGGCTTGCGCCGTCTGGCGGTGGCGCCCTTTGCCGATGCGCCCCAGTGGACTTTGGAGGCCCTGGACCGCATGTCCCGGGAGGAGCGCTCGGCGCTCCTGTTGCCGGTCGATGCGGCGCTCGCCGAGTGGCCGAGGCTCGATCTGGCCGCCGACGGGGTTCAGGCTGTTCGCCAAGGTCAGAGCATCGCAGTGCCGCGAGAGGCGCCGGGCAAAGTGCGCATCTATGCGCCAGGCCTCGGATTTCTGGGGTTGGGGGCCGTTCAAGCCCCCGGCCGGCTGGTGCCGCTGCGGCTGATTTCAGCCGTGACGAATCGAGCTTGAGAGCTAGTCGTGCGGCGCGTACAATGCGCGCCTTCCTAAAGGGTCTAAGTTATTGATTGAGGTTTGATTTCCATGCCACTTACTCGCGAAGAAAAGAGCGGAGTCGTCGGTAAATTTCAGCGCAGCGCGCGTGACACCGGTTCCCCCGAGGTTCAAATTGCCCTGCTGTCGGAGCGCATCAACGGCTTGAGCCAGCATTTCACCACGCACAAGGCCGACCATGCTTCGCGCCGCGGATTGCTCAAGATGGTCAATCAGCGCCGCAAGCTTCTCGACTATCTGAAGAGCCGCACTCCGGACAAGTATTCTCAGGTCGTCGAGCAATTGGGGCTGCGCCGATAGGCGCAGGATTGCGCGGACTTTTGACCGCCGCGGCGTCGCTGCCGGCGTGTCGTCATCACATTCGATAGAAGGGGCCTACGTGAGCCATTCCAAGAAGAGTTTTCAGTATGGTGAGCACACCGTAACGATCGAGACCGGGGAGCTCGCGCGACAGGCCGACGGCGCGGTGCTCGTGACGATGAGCGAAACGGTGGTGCTCGTGACCGCGGTGGGTTTGAAGAAACCCACGCCGGGCCGGGACTTCTTCCCGCTCACGGTCAATTATCAAGAAAAGACCTACGCCGCAGGCCGCATCCCCGGCGGCTTCTTCAAGCGCGAAGGCCGTCCCACCGAGAAAGAGACGCTCACCTCCCGTTTGATCGACCGCCCGATTCGCCCATTGTTTCCGGAGGGCTTCACCAACGACGTGCAGGTCGTCGCCTCGGTGCTCTCCGTCAATTCGGAAGTGGATCCGGACATCGCCTCGCTGATCGGTGCGTCCGCGGCGCTCGCGATTTCCGGCATGCCGTTCCTGGGCCCGATCGGCGCGGCGCGCGTCGGATATCGCGACGGCAAGTACTTGTTGAATCCGACGGCGGCGCAGCTCGCCGAGTCGAAGCTCGATCTCGTGGTCGCGGGCACGGCCGAAGGCGTTCTCATGGTCGAGTCCGAGGCCAAGGGCCTGGACGAGGAAGTGATGTTGGGCGCGGTGGTCTTCGGACACGATCAAATGCAGGTCGCCATCAAGGCCATCAACGAGCTCGTTGCCGAAGCCGGCAAGCCGAAGTGGAACTGGGTCGAGCCGGAAGGCCACGCGGAGTTGAAATCTGCGGTAAGTTCCGTTGCGGAAAAGGATCTGACCGCCGCCTACGCGATCACCGAGAAGCAACAACGTTACGCGAAGATCGGCGAGATCAAGGCGGCCACGCTCGCGAAGCTCGCGACCGGCGATGATGCGAAATTCACGGCCGATCACGTCGGCACGGAATTCTTCAATCTGGAATATCGCCTGGTGCGCGAGCGGATCCTGCAGGGACATCCGCGTATCGACGGGCGCGACACGAAGACGGTGCGTCCCGATCAACATCCGCACCGGCGTGCTGGCGCGCACGCACGGCTCGGCGCTGTTCACCCGCGGCGAGACGCAGGCGCTGGTGGTGACCACGCTCGGCACCGGGCGCGATGCGCAGATCATCGACGGGCTGACGGGCGAGCGCAAGGAGCCGTTCATGCTCCATTACAACTTCCCGCCGTTCAGCGTGGGCGAGACCGGGATGATGGGTTCGCCGAAGCGCCGCGAGATCGGCCACGGCAACCTGGCCAAGCGCGGCGTCAAGGCGGTCATGCCGGATCTCGAGAAGTTCCCGTACGTGATCCGCGTGGTCTCCGAGATCCTCGAGTCGAACGGCTCGAGCTCCATGGCTTCGGTGTGCGGTACGAGTCTCGCGTTGATGGATGCGGGCGTTCCCATCGTGGCACCGGTGGCGGGCGTCGCCATGGGTCTTGTAAAAGAGGGCGAGCGTTTCCAGGTGCTCACGGACATTCTCGGCGACGAGGATCACCTCGGCGACATGGATTTCAAGGTGGCCGGCACGAAGGACGGCATCACGGCGCTGCAGATGGACATCAAGATCACCAGCATCACGCGCGAGATCATGAAGGTGGCGCTCGATCAGGCCCGCGCCGGGCGGCTCCACATTCTCGGCGAGATGAACAAGGTCCTTTCCAAGCCGCGCGAGAACATGTCCGAGTGGGCGCCGACGATCATCACCCTGAAGATCGATCCGGAAAAGATCCGCGACGTCATCGGCAAGGGCGGTGCGGTGATCCGCCAGATCACCGAGGAGACCGGCACCTCCATCGACATCGAGAACGACGGCACGGTGAAGATCGCCTCCGTCCAGGGAGCGGCGGGCCGCGAAGCGCAGCGCCGGATCGAGTTGATCACCGCCGATGTGGAGGTGGGACGAATCTACGAGGGTCGGGTCGCACGGCTGATGGACTTCGGCGCGTTCGTGACCATTCTGCCGGGTCGGGACGGTTTGGTGCACATCTCGCAGATCTCCGAAGAGCGGGTGGAGCGCGTGGGCGACAAGCTGAAGGAGGGGGACGTCGTGCGCGTGAAAGTGCTCGAGGTCGACCGCCAGGGCCGTGTCCGCCTCTCCATGCGCAATGTCGACGCGGCCTGAGGAAGGCCGCATCCCCATAAAGTCGCGAGGGGCGCCGCTCGAGGCGGCGCTCCTGATCTTCTGCGCGGCCACGACGCTTCTTGGCGCGACGCTTTGGACGAACGGCGCCGCCGCTGCGTCCGATGCGCGAGGTTCGGCGGCCGACCCGCGCGCGGCAGCGGCCGATACGGACGGACTCTATCTCGGCTGGATGGACCGCTCGGTCGAGCCGGGCGCCGACTTCTTCCGGTTTGCCAACGGCGGCTGGCTCAAGGCCAACCCCATTCCTCGGGACCGTTCCTACTGGGGCGTCGACTCCGTGCTGGAACAGGAGAACCAGAGCTTCATCCGCGACCTGGTGGAGTCCCTGGGGCGGCAGGATTGGGCCGCGAATACCGCGCAGCGCAAGGTGGCGGACTTCTATCTGAGCGGCATGGACGAAAAGGCGATCGATGCCGCGGGGGCGAAACCCCTCGAACCGGAGCTCGCGCGCATTGCGGCGATCCGCACCCCGGCCGATATCGCGGAAGAGATCGCGCATCTGCAGACGATCGGAGTCGCCGCGCCGCTTTCGCTCGGCCAGATGCAGGATTTCAATGACAGCACCCGCGTGATCGCCGTGGCCGCTCAAAGCGGGCTGGGGCTGCCCAATCGCGACTATTACCTGAAGGCCGAGCCGACGTTCAAGGCGGTGCGTGCCGCGTACGTCGAGCACGTGGCGCGGATACTGGAGCTCGCGGGCGATGCGCCGGCGTCTGCCGGGCGCGAATCGAAGAGCGTGATGGAATTGGAGACCCGCCTGGCCGACGCATCGATGTCGGACGTCGATCAGAGGAATCCGCACGCGATCTACCATCCGATGACGGTCGACAAGGCGCAGGCATTGACGCCGCACCTCGACTGGCACGTGTTGATGCTGCGCGCGGGACATCCGGAGATCGCATCGCTCAACATCGGCATGCCGGAGTTCTTCCGTGCGGTCGATCGGGAGCTTGCTCGCACCTCGGTCGAGGACTGGAAGACCTATCTTCGCTGGCAGCTCCTCGACATGTACGCGCCGTTCCTATCCAAGCCCTTCGTCGACGAGGATTTTCGCATGACCGCGGCGCTTACCGGCGCCGAGGAATTGCAGGCTCGGTGGCTGCGCGTCTTGCATGCCGAGGATCAGGCGATCGGATTCGCGATCGGCGAGCTTTATGTGGCCCAGAGGTTTCCGCCCGCCGCAAAGCAGGCGGCGACCGCGATCGTCGCGCGGGTGCGCGACGCGCTGCGCGCCGACCTGTCGACGCTCTCCTGGATGACGCCCGCGACGCGCGCGGCGGCGGCCGCCAAGCTGGACCTCATGCAGCTGCGCGTCGGATATCCGGACGAATGGCGCGATTACAGCGCTCTCGTGATCGACCGCGGTCCCTACGTGCTCAACGTCATGCGCGCGAACACGTTCGAGTTCGCCCGTCAGCTCGCCAAGGTGGGCAGGCCGGTCGATCGGAGCGAGTGGTACATGACGCCGCAAACGGTGAACGCTTATTACGATCCGTCGATGAACAGCTTGAATGTGCCGGCGGGCATTTTGCAGCGGCCGTACTTCGACACAGGCTGGTCGGACGCCGTGAATTACGGGGCGACCGGCGCCGCGGTGGGTCACGAAATGACTCACGGCTTCGATGACGAAGGCGCACAGTTCGACGGCTACGGAAACCTCAAGGACTGGTGGGCCCCCGCAGATCTCGCGAAATTTCGCGCGGCGACGCGCTGCATCTCCGATCAGTACTCGGTTTTTACCGTGGGAAGCGGGATGCACGTGCAGGGCGATCTCGTGACCGGGGAGGCCACCGCGGATCTCGGCGGCCTGGTTCTCGCCTGGAGAGCGATGCATGCGGGCGGGGCTGCGACGAGCCCGTCGACGGACGCGGCGCCCGCCGCTGCGAACGCCGCCGATGCCGGGCCGGCAGGGGCGTTCACGCCGGACCAGTTGTTCTTCATCGCGTTTGCGCACTCCTGGGCAAGCGCGATCCGGCCTCAGCAGGCCGAGGAAATGGTCACCACCGACCCACATCCCCCCGCGGACGACCGCACCAACGGCACACTCGCCAACAGCCCGGACTTCCAGCGGGCTTTTGCGATCAAGGGCCCCGGATCGATGGTCAAAAAGGACCGCTGCGTCATCTGGTGAGGCCGCGCTACTTGAGGAGGTTCGAGTCCTCCCGATCCTTTTCCGTATCGCGGAGCCGCCCGGGCGTGAGCGCCTTGAAACCCTCTTCGGCCGGCCGCGCGCGAGGCGACACATCGGTCCCCGAAAACGGCTTCATACGGTCTCGTGGCAGATGATGTTGTCCCAGGAACTGCCGCAGGGTTTGTTCCAGATGGCCGCTGACCGCGCCCTGCGCACCGCTCCCGTACGAACGAATGACGTTGACCATGAAGTCCTGCGTCAATATCGGATCGGGAAGATGTTCCTGCTCGGCGATCACCTGCAGCAAGATGCTGCGTGTGATATCGGCATTGTTTTTCTTGTCCACCACAACGAAGTCGATTTTTTCCACCACCAGGCGTCTGACGTCCGCCAGCGTGATGTACCGGCTTTCCACGGTATCGTAGAGACGGCGGTTGGGGTATTTTTTGATCACTCGCGGATCGCTCATAGGCTCCTCGCTCGTGTTGGTGCGGACGCGTGACCGGAAGATGCCGGCTCGTGCCTGAACCATGACCAGTCGCTTTTTGCTGCAATTCAAGGATAGCGCAATGCAGCGCTAAGGCAAGCGGGGTTTTCAGCCCGGCCGGATCAGGCGTCTTCGACCCTCAATTCCTGCAGGGGGCGCTCGCGCAGGCGATTTGGGGTCCAATGCGCATGCGCCCAATCCCATATCTCGCCCAAGGGTGCTCCCTGCAGCGTGATGGGGGGCTCCAATTCCAGCAACTGTAGGACCTTCAGAAGCTGATTTTGAGGTCCTGACTCACGCGCCGGGACGCTGCGCGTCGATTTCGCGAGCTTCGACCCGTCGGATTCCACCAGAACCGGGACGTGGGCGTATCGGGGGGTTGGCAGCGCAAGGCTGCGCTGCAGGTATATCTGTCGTGCAGTGTCGGCCAGAAGATCGGCGCCGCGCACCACGTGGGTGACTCCCTGTGCGGCATCGTCGACCACGACCGCCAGCAGATAGGCGAAGAAGCCATCCCGCCGTCTCAAGATCGCATCGCCCATGACGGACGCCACGTCCTGGGTGCAGCTGCCTTGAATGCGATCGTCAAAGGTGATGGTTTGCGGCTCGATCTTGAGGCGAGTCGCGGTCGCCACGCTCGTATTTCGGGGGCCGCCGCGGCAATGCCCGGGATACCGTTCCTGGCCGGCGAGATCCTGCCGGCTGCAGGAACACTCGAAGGTCAGGCCCCGAGCGCGCAATGTCTCGATGGCCGCGGCATAGTGGTCGCTGCGATCCGATTGCCGCAACACCTCCCCGTCCCACTCGAAGCCGAACGCCTCGAGGGTCCGCAAGATCCCCGCCGCCGCACCGGGCACCTCCCGCGAGCGGTCCACATCCTCCATGCGGACCAGCCAGCGTCCACCGTGGGAACGCGCGTCGAGGAAGCTCGCTGCCGCGGTGTACAGCGAGCCCAAGTGCAGCTCGCCGGTGGGCGAGGGCGCGAACCGCCCCACGTGGCCGAGCGGGGTTTCGCCGACCGGCGATTGATCAGCGGTATCTGTCGTCGCGGTCGCCGTACTGCTTTTCGCGGCGTTCGCGCCGCTCCTGCGCCTCGACCGAGAGGGTGGCCACGGGCCGTGCCTCGAGGCGCTTGATCCCGATCTCCTCGCCGGTCTCGAGGCAATAACCGTATGAGCCGTCCTCGATCCGCTTCAACGCCTCATCGATCTTGCGGATCAATTTGCGCTCGCGATCGCGGGTGCGCAGCTCCAGGCTGAACTCCTCTTCCTGGGTGGCTCGATCGTTCGGATCCGGAAAATTAGCCGCCTCGTCCTTCATGTGAAGCACGGTGCGGTCGACCTCGACCATCAAGTCGCGCTTCCAGTTCTGCAGGATGCGCGCGAAGTGATCCAGCTGCTCCTTGTTCATGTATTGCTCGCCGCGGCGGGCAATATAGGGCTTCACATTGCGCGGTCCGGCGAGCAGGCTGGCCGAGCCGCCGGATTCTGCATCGCCATCGTCGTCGCTGGGCGGCGCCGCGCGTGTCGGCATGACCAGAGGGCGCGAGTCGAATTTGATGGGTGCTGACTTCTCGGAATTGACGGAGATCTCCCCCGACTCCGCCTTGGGCGTCGTAGGGCTCTTGGAGCGGGGCGGGTGTGCGACGTGATTCGGGTTGGCCGCGGCAGGTTTCGCCGTCGGCGCTTTGGGTGCTGGTTTCTGCGGTTTCACTGGTACCTTCGATGTGATGGGCTTCGGGCTGGGTGGCGGTCGCGTTGCCTTTTTGGCCACGGCTGTCTTGCGGACAGCTTTCTTGGGGATCGCCTTTCCTGGCTTCTTAGCCGCTTTAATTGGTTTTTTCGAGGGCATTTAAGAGTCTCCGCCTCCAAAGAGAGAGCGCGCGATTATACCGACGCATTGCGGCCTGTACAGGGCGGCAGGGGCGGATCTTTCACGCCGCATAACCCGCTGATTAATCGGTAAATCCGACGGCAGGCCCCAAAGGGCCCTCCCGGCCGGCGGGTAGCGGCGTCGCGCCCCATCGGGGGTCGGCGCCAGGCCGGCGGGAAAGGCCGAGCATTCCTACAGGACGGGACCCGGCTACGGGAGAACCACGGGCACCCCGGGCGTCCACCCCGGCTTTCGGTGCTCGGCGACGATGGTCGTATAGATTCCGCCGCGGACGTTGAATTCAGCCACCAGGCGCATGAACCGGGGCGCGGTGGCGCCCACCAGCTCGCCCAGAATTTCGTTGGTCACGGCCTCGTGAAACGCTCCCCGGTTGCGAAACGACCAGACATACAACTTCAAGGATTTCAGCTCGACGCAGCGCTGATCGGGGACGTATTCGAGCTTCAACGTGGCGAAGTCCGGTTGCCCGGTCTTCGGACACAAGCAGGTGAATTCCGGGATCGTCATGCGGATGGTGTAGTCGCGTTCAGCGGTCGGATTTGCGAAGGTCTCGAGGGTATTGGTCATCACGCGCAGGGGTTTACGAATATGGCGTTTACTTTACACTACGCGCCACATCGGCGGCACGGCTCGAGGGATCCGCCGGCGCCGATTCATTCCCGTCAACCTCAAGGCTGGCCCCAACTGATGCGCCTTACGAAACTCAAGATTGCAGGCTTCAAGTCATTCGTCGACCCGACCACGGTGACGTTCCCGAGCAGCCTGACCGGCGTCGTCGGCCCGAACGGCTGCGGCAAGTCGAACATCATCGATTCGGTGCGCTGGGTGATGGGCGAGATCTCCGCCAAGCATTTGCGGGGCGAGTCGATGGCGGACGTGATTTTCAACGGCTCCGCGGCTCGCAAGCCGCTCGGCAGCGCTTCCGTGGAACTGGTGTTCGACAACTCCGAGGGCAAGATCGGGGGCGCTACGCGACCTACAACGAAGTCGCGTTGCGCCGCTCCGTGAGCCGGGACGGGACATCGGATTATTTCATCAACGGGATCAAGGTCAGGCGCAAGGACATCACGCAGCTCTTCCTCGGCACGGGCCTCGGCTCGCGCAGCTACGCCATCATCGAGCAGGGCATGATCTCGCGCCTCATCGAGGCGCGGCCGGACGACCTGCGTGCGTTCCTGGAAGAGGCCGCGGGCATATCGCGTTACAAGGAACGGCGGCGGGAAACCGAGAGCCGCATCGCCGAGACGCGCGAAAATCTGGACCGGTTGAACGATTTGCGCGAGGAGGTGGACAAGCAGATCCGCCACTTGCAGCGCCAGGCGGGCACCGCCCGCCGATATCAGGTGCTCAAGGAGGAGGAGCGCAAACTTCAGGCCGAAGTGTTCGCGCTGCGCCTTCAGGCGCTCGACGTGGAGGCGGGCGTGCGCGATTCGACCACCGAGCATTGCGAGACGGCGATGCAGGGGGCGATCGCGGATCTGCGCGAGTCGGAATCGGAGATCGAGCGGATTCGAGTCGATCAGTCCGCGAAGGCGGATGCGCTCGGCGCCATCCAGGAGCGCTTCTACGCAGCCGGCTCCGAGGTCTCGCGCATCGAGCAGAGCATTCGGCATGCGCGCGAGCTGCAGCTTCGCCAGCGCACGGATTCGGAGCAGGCGCAGGCTCAGGTCCATGAGCTCACCGGCGTGGTTGAGCGCGATCGCGGTCAGCTCGAGTCGCTTGCCGGCGAGCTCGCCACGATGATTCCGGGATTGGACATCGCGCACGGCGAGGAGAGCTCGGCGGCGGCGGATCTCGAGCGCTGCGAGCAAGCGCTCGCCACCTGGCAGGCGGCATCGGATGCGCATGCGCGGGCGGTTGCGGCGGGCCAGCGCGAAACGCAGGTCGAGCGCGCGCGCATCGAGCAGCTCGACAGCCAGCAGCATCGTCTGCTGCAGCAGCGCGAGCGACAGGAGACCGAGCGCACCGCCCTCGCGCAATCTCAGCCGGCGATTCCGCTGGAGACTCTCGCGGAACAGGCGTCGCTCGCGCGCGATGCGGGTGAGAAGGCGGCCGCGGAACTGTCCGAGTTGCTCGGCGAATTGACGGCGGCGCGCGAGAAGGAGCGCGAGCAGACGCGGGGGTTGAATGCGCTGCGCGAGCGCTGGCAACAGGCGCTGGGGCGGCAGGTCTCCACCGAGGCGCTGCAACAGGCGGCGCTCGGCAAGGTTTCCGGCAAGGTGACCCAGTGGCTCAAGTCCCAGTCGCTCGATGCCAATCCGCGGGTCGCTCAGCAGCTGCGCGTGGAGCATGGGTGGGAGAAGGCGGTGGAGACCGTGCTCGGCTCCTACCTCGAGGCGGTGTGCGTGGACCGCCTCGATGCGATCGCCGATCTCTTGGGAAGCTTCGATGGCGGACATCTGGCCGTGGTCAGCGCCCGCGAGATCCCGGCGCAGGCGCCGTCTGCGGACGCGGATTCCACGCCCCGCCCCGGAAGTCTCGAGGCCAAGGTGCAGGGCGGCGCCTATCTGCACTCGGTATTGAGTTCGGTATTCGCGGCGGAGAGTCTCACGGATGCGCTGCGGATGCGACGCGGGCTCGGATCCGGGCAATCGGTGGTGACGCGCGACGGCATCTGGCTGGGCGCGGATTGGCTGCGGCTGTCGCGGGACCGGGAACCGCACTCCGGAGTGATCGAGCGGGAGGAATCGTTGCGTGCCCTTCGCGCCGAAGTGAGCCGGCTCGAGTCCGAGGTCAAGGACGGCGAGCGCCAGCTCGACGCGAGCCGCGGGCGCGTTCGCGAATACGAAGATCGGCGCGATCGATTGCAGGGCGAGGTGAACCGGCTGCATCGTGAGCACGTCGACCGCCGGGCGGAGCATGATGCGGCCGAAGCACGCAAGGCGGACACGGCCCGCCGGCTGAACCAGCTGGAGACGGGCCTGGCCGACGTGCGGGCCGAGCTCGACCGCACCGAGACCGAGCTCCGTGCGGCCCGTGCGCGCATGGAAACGGCGATCGATGCGCTGGCGGCGCTCGAACCGCAACGCGTCGAGCTCGAACAGGAGCGTGAGCGGATGCGCGCCGAGCTGGCTGCGGCGCGTGCTGCGATGCAGTCCGCGCAGCAGCGAGCGAGGGAGCTGGCCGTCCAGGTGGAGTCGCGGCGCAGTGCGCACGCGTCCCTGGAGACGTCGATCGCCCGGCTGGACAAGCAACTGCAGGAGCTCGCCCAGCGTCGCGACGAGCTCGTCAAACAGCTCAGGGACGGCGAGGAGCCCTTGGCTGCGCTCGCCGGGCAGATCGAGCAGGCGCTGACGGTGCGCGCGCAAGTCGAGGCGGAGCTGCACGCGGCACGCGTCGCGAGCGAGGAGCTCGATGCTTTGCTGCGGGAGCGCGATTCGCGACGCGCCGCGCTCGATGGACAGGTCGAGTCGGCTCGCGCGGCATTGGATGAGGCGCGCCTGGCGGCGCAGCAGGTTCGCGTTCGGCGCGAGAGCGTCGCCGAGCAGCTGGCGGCGACCACCTTCGAGCTGGCCGATCTCATCGCCGGACTCGGCGCCGAAGCGACCGGGGAGACCTGGGAAGCCCGGCTGGAGGAGACCAAGGGCAAGATCGAGCGCCTCGGTCAGGTGAATCTCGCCGCCATCGGCGAGTTCAAGGAGCAATCGGAACGCAAGGAATACCTCGACCGTCAGTGCAAGGATCTCACCGACGCCCTGGACACTCTCGAATCGGCGATGCGCAAAATCGATCGCGAGACCCGTTCGAGATTCCAGGACACTTTCGATCGCGTGAACGCGGGTCTGAAGGAGAAATTTCCGCGCCTGTTCGGCGGCGGGCACGCTTATCTCGAGCTGACGGGCGAGGAGTCGGAGGTCGCCGGCGTCTCCGTGATGGCCCGGCCGCCGGGCAAGCGCAACAGCACCATCCATCAGCTGTCGGGTGGTGAAAAGGCGCTGACCGCAGTCGCGCTGGTGTTCTCCATTTTCGACCTGAACCCGGCGCCGTTCTGTCTGCTGGACGAGGTCGATGCGCCGCTGGACGACAACAACATCGGCCGCTTCTGCGACATCGTGCGCGAAATGTCGCGCAGCGTGCAGTTCATTTTCATCACTCACAACAAGACCACCATGGAACTGGCCTCGCAATTGGTCGGCGTCACGCAGAATGAGCCCGGCGTTTCACGCTTGGTAGCGGTGGATGTCGACGAAGCGGTGCGCATGGCTGCGATGTAGGCAAGCAAGGACTCCCAGTTGGCGCAGTTGCGTTGGATATTGGCGGCTCTCGGTGCGATGGCGATCGCCGCCATCTGGTGGTGGTCCACGCGCCGTTCCGGCCAGGCTCCCGGAAATTCCGAGCTGCGCGAATCGAGCGTGGTGCCGCTGCAGAGCCTGACCCCGGCCGCCGACGCACGGCTGGCCGCCGACGCAAGGCCGGACGCGCATGATCATTCGGAGCCGCGGGAGCGCGGCGGCGCGCGCCAGGACCGCACGATATCGCCGCTGGAGCCCCTGAGCATCCGAACGGGGGACTTCGAGCGGATGCCGATCCTGGATCTCTCGATGACAGCCAATCCGGAGCCGGAGCACGAGCGGATCGGGGATGTGGACACCATCGAATCGTCCATGTCCGCGCTGTCGGCGGATTCCCACCCCTCCATCGACGTGGAAATCGACATGGGGGGCGACGATGAACCCGCGGCATTGGAGTCGCAGGCGCCGGTGCTGCCGCGTGCAGCCCCCCTGCCGCAGTCCACGCGTCCACCGTCCGCGCCGCCCGGGCCCGCACCGCTTATCAGCCCGGTGCCGCGCAGCGTGCCCGCGGCACCGAGCCAAGCGCCTCTCAATCTGACCTCCGGCACGGAGCACGGCGATCGCCTCGCACCGGTCGAGCCCGCGGCGGCCAACGTGAGCGAGCAGCAAAAGATCGTCACCCTGCGCGTCTGTGCAGTCGGGGACGAGCGCTGGAGCGGCCGCGATTTGATGTCGGCGCTCGAAGGTCATGGACTGGCCTACGGGCGCTACCAGGTCTATCACCGCAAGCATGCCGATGGGCAGAGCATTTTTTATGTCGCGAGCCTGATTGAGCCCGGGACTTTCGATGCGGCGCACATGCCGGAGGATGAGTTTCGCGGCGTGAGCATGTTCGCGGTGTTGCCCGGGCCTCTCGAGCCGCTCCAGGCCGTCGATGCGCTGCTCGCGACGGCACGCGAGCTGGCGCGCGAGCTTTCCGGCACGGTCCAGGACGCCAAGGGCATGCCGTTCTCGCCGCAACGCATCGCGGCGCTCCGCGAGGACGTGGCGCGGTTTCGCCCCGCGGCCCGCGGTCCGGCAGCGTAGGGTCGCGGCCGGCGCTCATGGCACGGCAGGCGGGCAAGTCCAAGCGCGAGGCGGCCGCCCGGGCGGCCGAACTGCGCGAGCTTTTGGACCGATACAGCTACCATTATTACGCACTCGATGATCCGGAGGTGCCGGACGCCGAGTACGACCGGCTGATGGTGGAGTTGCTCGCCATCGAGGCCGAGCATCCCGAGCTCGCCACCGCCGATTCGCCCACGCAGCGCGTCGGCGCCGCTCCGGTGGCCGCATTCGGCGCGGTGAGGCACCGGGTTCCCATGCTCTCGCTCGACAATGCGTTCAGCGAGCAGGAGGTCAGAGATTTCGACCGGCGCATCCGGGAACGGCTGCCCGAGACGAAGTCGATTCGCTACTCGGCGGAGCCGAAGCTCGACGGGCTGGCCGTCAGTGCACGGTACGAGAACGGCTCATTCGTCCAAGGCGCCACCCGCGGCGATGGCGAGACGGGTGAGGATGTGACGCAGAATCTGCGCACCATCAAGGCGTTGCCGCTCAAGCTTCGGGGTGCCGATGTGCCGCGCACGCTCGAGGTGCGCGGCGAGGTGTTCATGCCGATCGCCGGTTTCGAGCGCTTCAACAAGGAAGCGCTGGCCCGGGGCGAGAAGGCGCTGGTGAATCCGCGCAATGCCGCCGCCGGAAGCCTGCGGCAGCTCGATCCGCGCATGACCGCGGCCCGGCCGCTCGATATTTTCATCTATGGCGTCGGGCACGTCGAGGGCGGAGCGATGCCGGGCCATCACAGCGAGGTGCTGCAGGCGCTGCGCGGATGGGGCTTCAAGATCTGTCCGCAATCCCGCACCGTCGAGTCGATCGAGGGGTGTCTCGAGTACTACAGCAAGATCGGGGCCGAGCGCGCGAAGCTCAAATATCAGATCGACGGCGTCGTCTACAAGGTGGACGACATCGCCTTGCAGCGCCGGCTCGGATTCGTATCACGCGCGCCGCGCTGGGCCATCGCGCATAAATTCCCGGCCGAGGAGGCGCTCACCACCGTTCGCGGCATCGAGTTTCAGGTGGGACGCACCGGTGCATTGACGCCGGTGGCCCGGCTCGAGCCGGTGTTCGTGGGCGGTGTCACCGTGAGCAACGCCACTTTGCACAACATGGACGAGATGCGGCGCAAGGATGTGCGGCCCGGCGACACCGTGGTGATCCGCCGCGCCGGGGATGTGATCCCCGAGGTGGTAAGGGCGCTGCCGGAGCGCCGGGTCGCGGGCGCCGAGCTCGTCCGGCTGCCGAAGCGCTGTCCGGTGTGCGGCTCGCCGGTGGTGCGCGAAGCCGATCAATCCGTCGCGCGCTGCACCGGCGGCAGGAGCTGTCCGGCGCAACGCAAGGAGGAGATCAAGCACTTCGCCTCGCGCCGTGCGCTCGATATTCAAGGGCTGGGCGACAAGCTCGTCGACCAGCTGGTGGAGCGCGACTGGGTCAAGACCCCGGCCGATCTGTTCGATCTCGGCCCGTCCCAGATCGAGACGCTCGAGCGAATGGGCGAGAAATCGGCGCAGAAATTGCACGCTGCAATCGGCGCAGCGAAGAGCACCACGCTACCGCGATTCCTCTATGCATTAGGCATACGCGATGTGGGCGAGGCGACGGCGCTCGCGCTGGCTCAACATTTCGGCGGGGCGGAGTCGTTGCGCGACGCTTCGGAGGATGAAATCCTCGAGGTTCCCGACGTGGGTCCCGTCGTTGCGCGAAACATCCGGGCTTATTTCGACAGCGCGGAGAATCGCAGGCTCCTCAAGCGCCTGCTGGCGAGCGGCATACATTGGCCGGCGGTCGCGCGTCCGGTCTCCGTCGGCCGCATCGCCGGCAAGAGCTTCGTGTTGACCGGCACGCTCGGGGAGATGACACGGGAGGCGGCGCGCGATGCGGTCGTGCAACGCGGCGGGAAGGTCTCAGGCAGCGTGTCTAATAAGACCGACTACCTCGTCGCCGGAGCCGACCCGGGTTCGAAGCTCGTCAAGGCGCGCGATCTCGGCATCACGGTTCTCGATGAGGCGGCGTTCATCGATCTCTTGAAGGAATAGTCCGGCAGCAGGGACGGCTCTCAGAAAAAAGCGGGCCTCGAGGGCCCGCTCCATTCAATGCGGAAAACGAGCCGGCGTCAGAGCGTCTTCTCGATCTTCGCGTTCTTCTTCAAATCCGCAACGTACGCCTGCAGCTTCTTGCGGATCAGCTGATTGGTGAGTTGCGCCTTGACCTGATCGAACGGCGGCGGCGTCTTGTCGCGGATGTCCTCGAGCTGAATCACGTGCCAGCCGAACTGCGTCTGCACCGGTTCCGGGGTGACCTCGCCCTTCTTCAGCGAGACCACGGCATCTGCGAACGGCTTGACCATGCGCGAGGTCGTGAACCAGCCGAGGTCGCCGCCATTGTTCTTCGAGCCGGTGTCGGTGGATTGCGTTTTCGCCAATTCCTCGAACTTGGCGCCACCCTTGAGCTTCTTGATGATCTGCTGGCCGTCCTCCTTGCTCGCGACGAGGATGTGGCGCGCCTTGTATTCGGTCTTGTCCATGGCCGCGACGGCGGTGTCGTACTCGGCCTTGAGGTCGGCATCCGAGGGCTGGAACGACTTGACGAACTTCTGCTGCTCCGCATCCGCCATGACTTTTTCGTGCAATAGATGCAGCTGCGCCACGGTATCGGGATCGTTCTGCAGGTTGTCCTTTTCAGCTTGGTCGGCGAGGAGCTGCATGTTGATCAAATCGTCGAGCACCTGGTTCTTTTGGTCGGGAGTCAGCTCCTGCTGCTTGCCCTGCAGCAGATCCTTGACGAACAGGTCGTACTCGGGGCGCGTGATGGCCGATCCGTTGACCGTGGCGACCGAGGGGGGCGCTGCCGCCGGCTGCGGACCGGCTGCCTGCGGTGTCTTGTTGCACGCAGCCAGCGAGGCGAGGGCGGCGACGGTCGATACCGCAATCAGTCGAAGAAATGCTCTCATTTGGGTCCTTTACGCAATAAGCGACTTTGGCCGAGATGGCCGATGCGCCCGGGGGCGGCAGTTTAAGATAATTCTTCGCGATTGGCTAAAAAATGAGCGATCTTTCAGGCGTTTGGACGTAATCCGGTGGGCGCCGAGGCGTCGATCGCGAGAGCATGGATCTCGCTTTTCAGGAGATCGTCGACGGCCGCGTAGATCATCCGGTGACGCGCCACCGGGGGCTTGCCGCGAAAAGCTTCGGCGACGATGCGGATGCGAAAGTGACCCGCTCCACCCGCCGCCCCGGCGTGGCCGGCATGCAGATGGCTCTCGTCCTCGACCGACAGCTCCAGCGGCCGAAATTCATCGACCAACCTTTGACGCAGCCGTTCCCCCCGGGTCGCACGGTTCATGGCGGTGCGGCCTCGGACTGGGAGGGCTTCACCTTGCCGTTCAGCCAAACCACCTGGGGGATCATGAATACCAGCATCGCCGCCGTGATGCCGAATACCTTGAATTTCACCCAGACGCCCTCGGGAAAATTTTGCGCCACATAGATATTCGCCGCGGCGAGCGCAGCGAACCAGACCACCCACGCGAGATTGATGAGGAGCCAGGTTCGCGGCGCAATTTCCACGGGCTCATTGAACACCCCTTCGAGCATGCGTCGCGCCAGGGGCTGGCGGCCGATGACCGAGCTGCCGAGAAACGCGGCGGCCGTGAGCGCGAGGAGCACCGTCGGCTTCCACTGGATGAAGCGCTTGTCATGAAGCAGGAGCGTCGCGCTGCCGAGCACCATCAGCACACCAAACGTCATCACGTGCATGGTCTTGAACCGGCCGGCGAGCATCCGGTGGGCGAACATGACCACGGCGCAGACCAACATGAGCGCCGCGGTGGCCCAGTAGATGCCGAACAGCTCGAAAACCACGAAGAAGACGATCAGGGGCGACCATTCGAGTACTTGGTTCATACAGGTATCATACCTTCGACTCATGAGCATCTACCTGCAACTTCACCCGGTGTCCCCTCAGCAGCGCTTCATTCGCCAGGCGGCCGAGTGCCTGCGCAACGGCGGGGTGATCGTCTATCCGACGGATTCCTGCTACGCCCTTGGCTGTCACATCGGCGACAAGGCGGCGCTCGAGCGCATCCGCGCGATACGGGAGACCGACCGGCACCATCATTTCACGCTGGTGTGCCGGGATCTCGCGGAGGTGGGCAAGTACGCCGTGCTGGAGAATTGGCAGTACCGGCTGCTGCGGGCCCACACGCCGGGACCGTACACCTTCCTGCTGAAAGCCTCCCGCGAGACGCCGCGCCGGCTGAAGCACGAACGGCGCGGCACCATCGGACTGCGGGTTCCGGACCATCCGGTGTCGCAGATGCTCCTGTCCGAGCTCGGCGAGCCGGTGATGAGCTCGACCCTGCTGCTGCCCGGCGAGGATGCGCCCCGCACCGACGCCCGCGACATCTACGAGCATCTCGAACGGCGGGTCGACATGGTCCTCGACGGCGGCAACTGCGGCTTGGTTCCGACCTCGGTGATCGACCTGTCGGGCGGCGGCGCGGAAATCGTGCGGGTGGGTCGAGGCGACGTGACCGCATTTGGCGCCTCGGTGCCCGTATAATGTCGCGCTATGCGGGCTCAGGTGCTCGTATTTTTCTATAAATAACGAGTGCAAGCATTGGATTTATCTGATTTTCTTCGCAAAGTTTCGATCTATGCAATTCCAGTGCTTTTCGCGATCACCCTGCATGAAGTGGCCCATGGCTGGACTGCACGGTACTTCGGGGATCGCACCGCCGAGCTGCTGGGGCGCCTCAGTTTGAATCCGCTGCGCCATCTCGATCCGGTCGGCACCGTGCTGGTGCCGAGCATCCTCCTGGCCATGGGCGGCCTGCTGTTCGGATGGGCGAAACCTGTTCCGGTCGCGACTCAGGCGCTGCGCAATCCGCGCTTTGCCACCGTGATGGTCGCGCTGGCCGGGCCGGGGGCCAATCTCGTCATGGCGCTCGGCTGGGGGTTGATGCTGGCGGCGGTGCTGCACTTGCGCGCCAACGAGACGCTCGATACTTGGATGGTGTACATGGCGCAAGCGGGCATCCTGACCAACGTGCTGCTGGCGGTGTTCAACCTCTTGCCCGTGCCTCCTCTCGACGGCGGCCGCGTGCTGGCCGCGCTGTTGCCGCCGAAGTGGGGTGAGCGGCTGGAGAAGATTGCGCCGGTTGGGCTCTTCATCGTGCTCGCCCTGTCGGTGTTCGGGATGCTGGGATGGCTGTTCGAGCCGGCATTCCGGCTGGTGGGGCTGGTGATCAATGTCCTGTTGAGTGCCCGGGCATGAGCGGGCCGATTCAGAATCGACGCGTGTTGTCCGGTATGCGGCCGACCGGCATGCTGCATCTGGGCAATTACCACGGCGCCCTGAAAAATTGGATCGAGCTGCAGTACCAGTACGAATGCTATTTTTTCATCGCCGACTGGCACGCGCTCACGACGGGGTACGAGGATACATCGCGCCTCGAGGAGCACGTCTGGACGATGGCGGTGGACTGGCTGGCGGCGGGCTTGAACCCGGGGGTGGCGACGCTGTTCATTCAATCGCGGGTGCCCGAACACGCGGAGCTGCACCTGCTCTTGTCCATGATCACTCCGCTCGGCTGGCTGGAGCGGGTTCCATCCTACAAGGATCAACAGACGCAGCTTTCCGACCGCGATCTGACCACGTACGGATTCTTGGGCTATCCGCTGCTCCAGTCCGCCGACATCCTGCTGTACAGCGCGCAGTACGTTCCCGTGGGCGAGGACCAGGTGGCGCACGTCGAGATCACGCGCGAGATCGCGCGGCGCTTCAATCACATCTACGGCCGCGAGCCGCAGTTCGAGGAGAAAGCCGAGAAGGCGATCAAGAGCCTCGGAACCCGCAATTCCGCGATGTATCGGGCGCTGCGCAAGGACTACCAGGAGAAGGGCAATACCGAAGCGCTCTCGAAGGCCCGGGCGCTGGTCGAATCCAATGCCCGCTTGACGGTCGCGGACCGCGATCGGCTGTTTGGCTACCTCGAAGGGAGCGGCATCGCGATTCTGCCCGAGCCCGAAGCCTTGCTCACCTCGACGCCCAAGGTCCCGGGTCTGGACGGGCGCAAGATGTCGAAGTCCTACAACAACACCATCGGCTTGCGCGAGCCGGTGGATTCGGTCGCGAAAAAATTGAAGGCCATGCAGACCGATCCTGCGCGGGTGCGCCGGACCGATCCCGGGGATCCCGACAAGTGTCCGGTATGGGATCTGCACAAGGTGTATTCGAATGCCGACACTCAGGCGTGGGTGCAACAGGGTTGCCGGAGCGCGGGCATCGGATGCCTCGAGTGCAAGGCGCCTCTGATCGACAAGATCGTCGAGGAAATCACCGTCATCACCAAGCGGGCTCAGGAGTTCGAGGAGAATCCCGATCTGGTCCGAGGTATCATCGCGGAAGGCTGCGAACGCGCACGCGCTGCGGCGCGCGAGACCATGGATGCCGTGCGGCAGGCCATGGCCTTGAATTACCGTTGAAGCCCCGGGAGGCCCGATGAGACCAGACCTCACGCTCGTGCCGAAAGCGCCCGCTGCTGCGCAGGCGCCCGAGCACGACGCTGCGCACGCGGCCGCGCAAGCCGCTGCGCGCGCCACCCTTCAACAACAAGCGGAGATGCCGTTCGCGGTCGTGGAAGGCCAGCCCATCACCGAGCTGCCGCGCGACCTGTACATCCCGCCGCAGGCGCTCGAGGTTTTCCTGGAGGCGTTCGAGGGCCCGCTCGATTTGCTGCTCTATTTGATCCGGCGGCAGAATCTCGACATCCTCGATATCCCGATCGCCGAGATCACCCGCCAGTACACGCGCTACATCGAGTTGATGCAGGTGCTGCAGCTCGAGCTGGCCGGAGAATATCTGCTCATGGCCGCGACGCTGGCCGAGGTCAAGTCGCGCATGCTGCTGCCTCGTGTGCACTCCCCGGACGCCGAGGAAGGCGATCCGCGCGCCGAGCTCGTGCGCCGGCTGCAGGAGTACGAGCGCTTCAAAAGGGCGGCCGAAGGCATCGACCGCATCGCGCGTCTGGAGCGCGATACCTGGGTGGCGTCCGCCGAACTCGTCGACCGCAAAGTGGTGCGAATTGCGCCGCAGGTCACGCTGCAGGAAATGCTGCTCGCCTTCCAGGAGGTTCTGGCCCGCAGCGACATGTTCGCGCATCATCACGTGCAGCGGGAGCCGCTGTCGGTGCGCCAGCGCATGACGGACGTGCTGTCGAGCCTGAACGGCAGCGCCTTCCTGGATTTCGTCCGCCTGTTCAAGCCTGAGGAAGGCCGCCGCGGTGTCACGGTGACCTTCGTCGCGATTCTCGAGCTCCTGAAGGAGGGCTTGATCGACATCGTGCAGTCCGAAGCGTATGGCCCGTTGCACGTGCGTCTCGGCAATCCGGCCAAGCGGCTGAAGCTCGTGACCGACGACGTCATGGACGTCGCCGCCAACGATGCCGCCGTCAACGACGCCATCGCCAGCGAAGATCCTACGAGAGACTCATGAACGACCAATACGTGCGCAATGTAATCGAAGCCGCTTTGCTGGCATCCGGCCGGCCGTTGACGACCGATGAGCTCGAGTCGCTTTTCGACGAGCGCGACGGCACGGCCGTGGAGACCGTGCAGGCCGCGCTCACGGCTTTGCGCGACGAGTACGAGGCGCGCGGCATCGAGATCGTCGAAGTTGCCAGCGGGTTTCGCATCCAGGTGCGGCCTTCCGTGGCGCAGCCGGTGTCGCGCCTCTGGCAGGAACGTCCGGCGAAGTATTCGCGCGCTCTCTTGGAGACCCTGGCGCTGGTGGCGTACCGCCAGCCGATCACCCGCGGCGAGATCGAGCAGATCCGCGGCGTGGCGGTGAACCCGAACATCATCAAGACGCTGTTGGAGCGTGGCTGGATCCGGGTGATCGGACATCGCGATGTGCCGGGCAAGCCCGAGCTCCTGGGCACCACGCGGGAGTTCCTGGACTACTTCAGCCTGAAGAAGCTCGATGATCTCCCGACGCTTGCGCAGCTCAAGGAGCTCGAGGACCTGCGCGTGCAGCTGTCGTTGCCAGGGGCGGAGGCCGCGGTGCAGGAAGCTGCGCCGGGCGAAGCGGCCGCGGCGTCGGAGGACGGCGCGGAGGCGGCTCGGGCGTCGACGGACAGCGTGGTTGACCCGGCGCCGGGCGCCGACGGCGATACTGCATCGGAGGACGACGAGCGCAATGCCGACGAACTCGATGCCGCCGAAGCCGAACCGTGGGCCCGGGGGCTGGTCGCCCGGGGCTTCGGCGACGGCGCCGATTGATGCGGGCGCGCCGGCCACGGGAGCGGCCGCCCGGGCGTAAGGCCGGCAAATCCGATACGGCGGAGTCGCCGGCCCGCGTGCAAAAACTCCTGTCCGCCGCCGGGATCGGCTCGCGGCGCGAGGTGGAGCGCTGGATTCGCGAGGGCCGCTTGAAGATCAACGGCGACGTGCCGGAGCTCGGCGCCCGCCTCGCGGCGCGCGACCGCATCACCCTCGACGGGCGGCCGGTCCGGTTGCACGCAGCTGCGCCGTCGGGGGAGTCGCGCGTGCTGTTGTTTCACCGCTCTCCCGGCACCGCGCTCGACCTCAAGGCAGCCACGGCGCGGGCCGGCGAACAGTGGAAACAATCGCGCGCCGCAGGGCGGTGGCTCGCCATTCAGCCCTTGCCGCCGGTGGACGGAGGTCTCGAGATCCTCACCGACGACGGCTCCTGGGCGCATCGGGTGTCTCGCGGCGCGCACGCGCTCACGGTCGACTTCGTGCTGCGTGTCCGTGGGCCGCTCACCGACGCCTTGATGGAGGAATTTCGCGCCGCGGCCGATATCGAGGGCGAACCGGTGAGCATCCTGAAGGCCGACGCCCAGTACGGAGAGGGATTCAATCACTGGATCAATGTCACGGTGCGCGCCACGCGTTCGGCCCAAGTGCGACATTGGTGGGCGGCGCGAGGCATCATCGTCAGCCGGCTGATGCGCGTGCGCTTCGGGCCGGTGCATCTCTCCCGCGACCTGCCGCGCGGGCACTCGCGCGTCATGACGCCGGGCGAGCGCAGCTCACTGAAGCACGAGATCGAGGCCGCTGCGTCCCCGGCCGAGCCCGCTGAGGACTGATACCGCTACAACCGCGCGGGATCATCCACCGCCGGCTTTGGCGGGATCGCTCGAGGTCAGGAGTTCGCCCAGGTATTGCTGCCATACGGCGGCCCAGGTGTGCGTGCCATGCCCATGGGTTTGATCGGAGGGGGGCAGCAGCACGAAGCGGCCATTCTTCACTTTCTTGACCTCGCGTTCCGCTATCCCGAGCTCGGGAGGATTGACGAAATCGTCGCCTGAATTGATCCACATCACGTGGGTCTGGATCTTCTCGAGGCCCCCCGAGGGGTCGTAATCGCGCGAGGCGCCGATCTGGTACAGAAGGTCGTTGGCGTCGAGCTGAGGCAGCTGCCGATCCATGTACACCTTCACGAAATCGTCGGCCGCCTCGCGCGTGGGCAGCGCAATCTGCATCTGGATGGGCGCGCTGCCCGCGATGAGGAGGTACCCGGCGGCCGCGTGCAGGGCCTCCATCGGTTCGCTTCGGTATTCGCCCTGCAGCCACTGCGGATCGGTCCGTATCGACTCGATGATCAAATCGCGCCACACCCTGTTGCGCCCCGCGACTTGCACCGGGAGGCAGGCGAGCGGCATCGCGGCGTCCATGAACGCCGGATAGCGCTCGGCCCACAGCCACGTGTGCATGCAGCCCATCGAAGTGCCCATCAGGAGGCGCAGATGATCCACGTGCAAACCCTGCGCGAGCAGCTCATGTTGGGCCGCGACCATGTCCTGATAGGTGTATTGCGGAAAGCGCGCGTGCAGTCCGTCGCTCGGCTTGCTCGAGGCGCCGTGGCCGATGCCGTCGGGCAGAATGATGTAGTAGCGGTTGGCGTCGAGCGGCTGATCCTTGCCGAACAGCACGCCGGCGAACCGGTCGACGAGGAAGCTGTGGCCGCTGCCGCCCGTGCCGTGCAGGATGAGCACCGCGTTGGAGACGCGGCCGTGCTCGTCGCGCCGCGGTTTGCCGAGGGTGGTGTAGTGAATCCTGAGTTCCGGGAGCGCTTCGCCGGAGGCGAAATGAAAATCGGGAATGACGTAATCGCCCTCCAAGGGCTTGAGCGCCGCGCCCGACTGAGGGTCGGCGAGCACGGCAAGAGGCGCGAGCAGCAAGAGGCATGCGGCTGCCGAAAGGGATTTGAACCTGAACATCTCGTCTCGCTCCTGTCGATTCATTGCGCGTCGAAATATCGGCCGTCGATTTCGCGTCCCAGCGCGCTCAAGAGATACAAGAACGGATCCGCGACCGAAGCGGGGCTCGGCAGCGTGTTCGGATCCTCCGCGGGGTAAGCGGCGGCGCGCATGGGGGTGCGCATCCGCCCGGGGTTGATGCTGTTGACGCGGATGTTGCGTTCGCCCTCGAGTTCCTGCGACAGCATGCTGCGGATCGCCTCGAGGCCGGCCTTCGATACCGCATAGGCTCCCCAGAACGCGCGGGGATGGTGCACGACCCCGCTGCTCACGAAGATCACCGAGGCGTCATCGGACTTGCGCAGGCTCGGCAGCAGCACCTGGGTGAGAATGAACGGCGCGGTCAAATTCACGTGCAATACCCGGCACCACGTGGGAACGTCGTATTGTTCCAACGGGGTGCGATCACCGAGCAAGGCGGCGGCATGCACCAGTCCGTCGAGCTTGCCGAATTCCTTCCCGACGGTTTCCGCCAGACGGTCGTACTCGGTGGCCGTGGCGGTCGCGAGATCGAGCACCGCGATGGCCGGCTGCGCCCGGCCGAGCGCCTCGATCTCGTCGTAGAGCCGATCGAGTTTCGCGCCGTTGCGGCCCACCAGGATGACGCTCGCGCCCGCGCGCGCGCAGGCGAGCGAGAGCGCGCGGCCGAAGCCGCCGCTGGCGCCCGTGATCATGACGGCGCGCCCGGCGAGCAGGTCCGGAGAGGGGTCCAGGTGTTTGGGCAGCGACATCGGTTCCTTCAATGCTTGGTCGCCCGGCGCACGGCGCGGCGGGCCGTGGACCAAGCCTTATACAAATCCGCCGGCCGGAACGCGCCGGCCCGCCTCGCGTCGCCGCGCGAGTGCCTGGCGCCGAGTGCTGCGAGCACCAGCAGATGGCGCAGCGCCGACCGCTCCTCCCCGGGCAACCCATCGGCCGCGCTCAAGAAAAGCCGTTCAGCCCGGACGCGCAAGCCCGTCAGATAGGCCCGCAGCGCCTGCGGGGGCGAGGGGGCGGTCAGGTCGCCATCCTCGATGCCGGCCGCGAGCAATTCATCGACGGGGAATATTACACGCCCGCGGAGCGCGTCGCGCCGGTAATCGGCGACCGATTCCTGCAAGTATTGTGCTGCGCCCAAGGCCGCGACGGCCCGCTCCACGGCCGGCTCGGAGCCGCCCCGCAGGTCGCGCGCAAGATGCGCGGCGGTCATCAGGGGCGTCGCCCAAAGGGCGGCGCCGTGAGGCTCGAGCTCGGGGCCGCGCTCGAGAGGGGCGCCGCCGATTTGCCGCGCAGCCGCTTCGAGCGACGCGTTCAACGGCGCAAAATCCACGTCGGCGGCTCGCGGCAATGCCGCGAGGAATCGTGTGATGGGATGCAGCGGCGCGCCGCGCGCAAGCCGGGCGACTTCTTCCCGCCACCATGCGAGCTTGATCGCCGCGGCCTCGAGCCCGGTCTCGGGATCGATCAGTGCGCGCCACTCGGCGCTCAACGCGTACATGCCGATCAAAGGGTCGCGCGACTCGGCCGCCGCGAACAGCCAGCTTAAGTAGCGGACCGACCCGGCGGGCACCGCCCGGCTGCGATACGGTTCCTCAAGTTGAATCAGCGGCGGTCCCATCGGCGGTGGACTCGGAGGCCGCGGTGCCGGTGACGCGCGGGGTGCGGGTGAGCGCTTCGACGGGGTCGAGCGGTTCCAGCGCGCGATTCACCCGCAGGCCGAGCTCCGGGAAGCGCCGCGCCGCGGGCAGCACTTGCTGCTCGAGCGAACCCACCGCCTTGTTGAACGCATCGACGCCCCCGCCGAGCGCCTTGCCAAGCCGAGCGAGATGCTCGCCGAACACCGCGAGCCGCTTGTACATGTCCTCGCCGAGACGGCGCACTTCCTCGGCGTTCTCGGCAAGCGCCGTTTGTTTCCAGCCATAGGCGACCGCCTTCAACAGTGCGACCAGGCTCGTGGGCGTCGCCAACATGACGTTCTGGCGCAACGACTCGTCGATGAGCTCCGGATTTTCCTGAAGCGCAGCCGACAGAAACTGATCGCCCGGCAGGAACAGCACCACGAAATCCGGGCTGTGCTCGAACTGCGTCCAGTAGCTCTTCGACGCAAGCTCGCGCACGCGCGCCGCGACCAGCTGCGCGTGGCGCTTGAGCTCTCGCGCGCGCTCTTCGTCGCTTTGAGCCTCCACGGCGGTCAGGTACGCATCCAGGGGCGTCTTCACGTCCACCACGATATCGCGGCGCTCGGGCATGTGCACGATCATGTCCGGCCTGATGGTGCCGTCGTCCGTGAGCAACCGGTGCTGTTCGGTGAAATCGACGTGCGCGCTCATGCCGGCGAGCTCCACCAGGCGCTTGAGCGTGATCTCTCCCCAGCGCCCGCGCACGTCCGGCCGGCGCAGAGCCGTCACGAGGTTGCGGGTCTCGCGCGACAGCGTGCTCTGGCCGCTCGCCAGGCTCTCCATTTGCGCCTTGATGGTGGCGAAGGAATCGATGCGCGCGCGCTCGATGCTTTGAATCTGGGCCTCGGTGCGGGCCAACGTCTCGCGGATCGGCTGCACCAGGGACTCGATCGCCGTCTCCCGCTCCTTGAGCGCGGCGGCCGCGTCGCTGGCCTGGTGCCCGAGGCGCTCGCGCGCCAGCTGCAGGAACAATTCGCTGTTGCTCTTCAGGCTGTCGCGGGCCAGGTCGCCGAACACCCCCTGCAATTGTTCACGCGTGCGTGCGAGCGCGAGGTCGCGCTCGGCGGCGGCGGACTCGTCCGAGCGGATGCGCGCGCGCAGCACCTCGAGCTCGATCCGCGACGCCTGTTCCCGGCGCGCGCGCCAGAGAAGCGCGGCGAGAATCCCCAGCAGGCATCCGCCGATGCCGGCGGCGAGCAGCAGGGTCCATGCGCCGTCGACGCTCATGCACCCGTCGCGCGCCGGCCGACCCAGCCGAGAAGATCCGCAGGCGCCGCGATGGCGCCGTCGCCGCCCCAGGCCCGCCAATTTTCCCCGTCGGCGAGGTACCCATAGGTGGCGACCAGCGATGGCATGCCGGCGGCCCGCGCGGCCTGCACGTCGCGTTCCGCGTCGCCCACGTAGAGGCACTCCTCTGGCTCCGCGCCGGCGAGCTTCGCGGCATGCAGCAGCGGCATCGGATGAGGCTTGCGCTCGCTCAGGGTATCGCCGCTGACGACGCACGCGAACCGCTCGCGCAGGCCGAGCTGTTCCAGGAGCGGGTCGGTCAGCCAGGCGGGCTTGTTGGTGACGATGCCGAGCGCGAGGCGCAAGGCGGAGAGTTCGGCGAGCACCGCTTCCATGCCGGGGAAGAGCCGCGTCTTGGCGCTCAGCGCGGCGCCGTAGATCTCCAGATAGCGGCGCTGCAGCGCGCCCAGCCGCTCCGCATCGGCGTCGGGGAATCCAAGGCGCACCAGGCGCCCCGAGCCATGGCTCACGCAAGAGCGCACTTCCTCGAAAGGCAATGGCGCAAGCCCGTTCTCGCGGCGCAGCGCGTCGAGTGCGCCGACCATGTCGGGCGCGGTGTCGAGCAGCGTACCGTCGAGATCGAACAACACGGCGCGCAAACTCATCTCACGAGGGCCTGCGGAAGTGCGCTAGATAATTGACCTTGGTATCCGACGAGAGCAGAAACGCGCGGGTGATCGGATTGTAGCCGATGCCGGCGAGATCGCAGAGCTCGAGTCCCGCCGCGCGTCCCCAACGTGCGAGCTCGGAGGGCCGGATGAACTTGAGATATTCGTGGGTGCCGCGCGGCAAGATTCGCGCGACGTACTCCGCTCCGAGGATCGCCACGGCGAAGGCGCGCGGGTGGCGGTTGAGCGTCGATACGACGATGTCGCCGCCGGGACGCACCAGTGTCGCGAGAGCGGCGAGCGATGCGGCGGGGTCGGGCACGTGCTCGAGCATCTCCATGCACGTCGCCAGATCGAATTCGCCGGGATGCAGCTGCGCGAGAGCCTCGGCGCCAATGTGCCGGTATCGCACCGGGATCCCGGATTGCAGGGCGTGCAATTCCGCGACGTCCAAGACGGCGCGCGCGAGATCTATGCCGAGCACGCGGGCGCCGGCGCGAGCCATCGCCTCCGACAGAATCCCGCCGCCGCAGCCCACGTCCACGACCGCGCGGCCGGCGAGCGGGGCCGCCCTTTCGATGTATTGCAGGCGCACGGGATTCAGCTCGTGCAGCGGGCGTGACGGGCCTTTGGGATCCCACCAGCGCCCGGCGAGTCCTGAGAATTTGGCGAGCTCCGCGTCGTCGGCGTTCGAGGTGGATGCATTCATGAGCGGGTCTCCGTGATGGGGGGCGGCGGCGCGGATGCCGTTGCGGGCGCACGCCGCGGGTCGAGACGGGCGGCGAGGGCGGGCCAATCGAGCCGCGTGAAGCGTCCCTCGACGAGCAGATGGCGCCCGGCCACCCACACATCGCTCACCAAGTCGCGTCCGCCGGCGAAAACCAGCTGCCGCAGCGGATCGCCCGGTGGCTGCGTCGCGGGACCCGACAGATCGATGCAGCACAGGTCCGCCCATTTGCCGGCTTCGAGGGTGCCGATCTGCGACTCGAGCCCGAGCGCGGCCGCGCCGCCGCGGGTGGCGGCGCCGAGCACGCTGACCGGGCTCGCGCCGGGCGAGTGCAGCGCCATGAGCCTCAATTCCGACCATAGGTCCTGACCCGGGCCGCCGTATTCCCCTTCGCTGCCGAGACTCACGCGCACCGGCGGAGCGCAAAGCTCCCCGACCGGCGGCAGGCCCTGACCGCGCTCGAGCCCCGACGCGAGGCACAGCGTGACGGCGGCACCGGAACGGCGCAAGAGATCGAGGTCGGCGCAATCGAGGTGGGTGGCGTGTGCGGCGGTCGCCGCGGGGCTCAACAGCCCAAGATCCTGAAAGCGCTGCAGCGGCCGCTTGCCCCAATGACGAAGCGAGAGCTCCACGGCATGCCGCGATTCGTGCAGCGATAGGAGAAGGCCCGCATCGATTTCGGCGGCCAGTATCGCGAGACGCCCGAGGGTGTCATCGCCGAGCGAGCCCGCACCGAGGGGCGCGAAGCGGGTCGAGATCGACGGGTGGCCCTTGTATTCGTCGTGCAGCTGCAGCGCGCGTGTGAGGTACTCGCCGGAGCTTTGCGCCCAGGCGCTCGGATGCTCCGCGACCGGCAGGCCGACCACGGCGCGCAGGCCCTGTGCGACCGCCATCGACGCGACCTCGCGCGGAAAATAGCCCGCCTCGCAGAAGCAAGTGATGCCCGCTTTGAGCATACTGGCGATGCAGAGGAGGGCGCCGTCGGCCCAGAAACCCTGGGCGGGCGGCTCGGCACCCACGGGCGCGAGACGGGTTCGCGCGTTCACCAACCCCGGGAACGCGAGGTGATCCGGCCGATCCAGCTCGACGCGCGCTGAATAGCGCTCGGCGGCCGCTTGGTGGGGAAGCACGTCGAGAATTCGGCCGTCCCTGATAACCAGCGTGTGCGCCTCCAAAACCTCGCCTTCCCCCGTCATCGGGGCGATCCAGCGAGCCTTGATGTTCACGTCGGAGGGGATGGCGGGCATGGGATCCAGTATATCGGCTAAAGCTTGATCGGGGCTTAAGACCTACGTGGACCTGTGCTAGAATTAGCCGATGTTGAGACCAGGTCTCGCCTCCCTTAAACCCTCTTAATCCGTAGCCCAAAGGCTCATCCGGACTCTCGCTCATGGCCGAGATCGCACGCGAAATTTTGCCCGTAAATCTCGAGGACGAGATGCGTAAATCCTATTTGGATTACGCCATGAGCGTCATCGTGGGCCGGGCGCTCCCCGACGTTCGTGACGGCCTGAAGCCCGTCCATCGACGCGTGCTCTACGCCATGCGCGAGCTCGGCAACGACTGGAACCGCGCCTACAAGAAATCGGCGCGCGTGGTCGGCGATGTCATCGGCAAGTATCATCCGCACGGCGACGCGTCCGTGTACGACGCCATCGTGCGCATGGCGCAGCCTTTCTCGATGCGCTACCTGCTGGTGGATGGCCAGGGCAATTTCGGCTCCGTCGACGGCGATCCTCCCGCGGCCATGCGCTATACCGAGGTTCGCATGTCGCGCCTGGCGGGCGAGCTGCTCGCGGACATCGACAAGGAAACGGTCGACTTCATCCCGAATTACGACGAGTCGGAGAGCGAGCCCACGGTGCTCCCGGCGCGCGTGCCGAACCTGCTGGTGAACGGCTCATCGGGCATCGCGGTGGGCATGGCCACCAACATCCCGCCGCACAACCTCGGGGAGATCATCTCGGCGTGCATTGCGCTCATCGAGAAGCCCGACATTACGCTCGCCGAGCTCATGCAGCTCGTTCCGGGACCGGACTTTCCGACGGCGGGCCTGATCAACGGGGCGCAGGAGATCGTCCTCGCCTACAAGACCGGACGCGGCCGGCTGCACGTGCGCGCACGCACGCATATCGAGGACGTGGGCAAGGGCGACCGGCAGGCGATCGTCATCACCGAGCTTCCCTATCAGGTCAACAAGGCAAGGCTGATCGAGCGCATTGCGGATCTCGTGCGCGAGAAGCTCATCGAGGGCATCGCCTCGGACGGACTGCGTGATGAGTCCGACAAGGACGGCATGCGCGTCGTCATCGAGTTGAAGCGCGGCGAGGTGCCGGAGATTCTGCTCAACAACCTGTTCGCGCAGACGCCCATGGAGCAGGTGTTCGGCATCAACATGGTCGCGCTCGTCGACGGACAGCCTCGGCTTCTCAGTCTGAAGGAAATGCTCGAGGCGTTCCTGCGCCATCGGCGCGAGGTGGTGACGCGGCGCACTGTTCACGATTTGCGCAAAGCCCGCGAGCGGGGCCACATTCTCGAGGGTCTGGCGATCGCGCTCGCCAACATCGACGAGATGATCGCGACCATCAAGGCCTCGCCGTCGCCTGCGGAGGCGAAGGTGGCGCTGGTCTCGAAGGTTTGGATGTCGGGTGCGGTTCCCGAGATGCTGGCGCGCGCGGGCGCGATCAATACGCGTCCCGATGGCGAGACCTCGCCCCTGGGGCTCGGCGCGGGCGGCTATCGCCTCACCGAGATCCAGGCGCAGGCCATTCTCGACATGCGGCTCAATCGCCTGACCGGGTTGGAACAGGACAAGATCGTCGCGGAGTACCAGGAGCTCCTGGCATTGATTCGCGACTTGAGCGACATCCTGGCGAGACCCGAAAGGCTGCTGGCCGTGATCCGCTCCGAGCTCGAGAACATCCGCGACACCTTTGCCGACAAGCGCCGCACCGAGATCATCATCAATCACGAAGATCTCACCATCGAGGATTTGATATCCCCCGAGGACGTTGTGGTGACGCTGTCCCACGGGGGCTATGCCAAGGCGCAGCCGGTGTCCGCCTACCAGGCCCAGCGCCGGGGCGGCCGGGGCAAGGCGGCGACCACCGTCAAGGACGAGGATTTCATCGACAATCTGTTCGTCGCCAACACGCACGACACTCTTCTCTGTTTCTCCGACCGGGGCAAGCTCTACTGGCTGAAGGTCTACCAACTGCCTCAGGCGAGCCGAGGGTCGCGCGGCAAGCCCATCGTGAATCTCCTGCCGCTGCAGGAGGGCGAGCGCATCAGCGCCATGCTCGCGATCAAGGACTTCGAGGAAGGGAAGTTCGTTTTCATGGCGACCAGCATGGGTACGGTGAAAAAGACCTCTCTCGCGCTGTTTTCCCGCCCGCGTGCGAGCGGCATCATCGCCGTCGCGCTGGACCCCGGCGACAAGCTGGTGGGCGTCGCGATCACCGACGGTACCAAGGATATCCTGTTGTTCACGACGGGCGGCAAGGCGATCCGCTTCATCGAGGATGAAGTGCGTCCCATGGGTCGCGAGGCCGCCGGCGTGCGCGGCGTGAAGCTCGCCGAGGATCAGAGCGTCAACGCGCTGATCGTGGCCGAGCAGGGATACATTCTCACCGCTTCCGAGAACGGGTTCGGCAAGCTGACTCCGCTCGACGAGTTCCCGACCCACGGCCGCGGCGGGCAGGGCGTCATCGCCCAGCAGGTCACCGATCGCAACGGCCGCATGGTCGGCGCGCTTCAAGTAACGCTCGACGACGAGGTCATGCTGATGAGCCAGAGCGGCACGCTGGTGCGCACGCCGGTGAAGGACATATCGGTGGTCGGCCGCAATACCCAGGGCGTACGCCTGATCCGGCTGGAGGAAGGTGATCAGCTGTCCGGCCTCGAGCGCGTCGCAGGTCTCGGCGCGGAAGCGGCGGAAGGAGATGCGGAGGGAGATCCATCCTCATCGGGCGTCGGCGATTCGGGCGGCGAGGCATCCGGCGGCGACTCCGACCAGCCCGGCGACCTTTCGGGTGACCCGTCCGGCGGCGCTTCCGGCCCGCCGTCCGGCGAATCCTAGCGACGTTCGCCCGGCGCGGTCTTCAAGGGATGCGGGTATACAACTTTTCTCCGGGACCGGCGGTGCTGCCGCTCGAGGTGCTGGAGCAGGCGCAAGCGGAGCTTCTGGACTGGAACGGAAGCGGCATGTCGGTCATGGAGGTCAGTCATCGCGGCAAGGCGTTCATGCAGGTGGCGGCCGAAGCGGAGGCGGATCTGCGCGAATTGATGGCGATTCCGCGCAACTACAAAGTTTTGTTCCTGCAGGGCGGCGCCACCGCCCAGTTCGCGATCGTTCCGCTGAATCTGACCCAACCCGATTCGGTGGCCGACTACATCGACACCGGGCATTGGTCGAAGAAGGCGATCGCCGAAGCGCGTCGCTATTGCACGGTGCGCATCGCCGCCGAGGCGGGCGATGCGATGCGAGTGCCGCCGCAAGGCGAGCTCGATCTCGCGCCCGGGGCTGCGTATGTGCATTACACGCCGAACGAGACGATCAGCGGTGTGGAATTTCACTACGTGCCGGCGGTGGCGGACGTGCCGCTGGTCGCCGACATGTCCTCCAATATCCTGTCTCGCCCGATCGACGTGTCCCGATTCGCGCTGATCTATGCCGGAGCGCAGAAGAACATCGGGCCGTCGGGGCTGACCCTGGTGATCGTCCGCGAGGACCTCCTCGGACACGCCCGCCCCACGACCCCCTCGGTGTTCGATTACCGGACGGTCGCGGACGAGGGCTCGTTGCTGAACACCCCGCCGACGTTCGCCTGGTACATCGCCGGGCTGGTGTTCAAATGGCTGAAGAAAAACGGCGGGGTCGCTGCGATGGGGGAGGCGAACGGCGCCAAGGCGCGCGCACTCTATGCGGCGATCGATGAATCCTCGTTCTACCGCAACGACGTGGCGCGCGATGCGCGTTCCTGGATGAACGTGACCTTCACCCTCGAGAGGCCCGAGCTCGACCCGGTATTCCTCTCGCAAGCGGCCCAGGCGGGCCTCCATAATCTGAAGGGACACAGGGTGCTCGGCGGCATGCGCGCCAGTCTCTACAATGCGATGCCGCTCGAGGGCGTCGAGGCGCTGATCGGCTTCATGCGCGAATTCGAGCGCAGACACGCATGAGCATGCCCCGTGAGGAATCGAATGGCCACGCTTAAGCGCAAGTCCCGGGCCCGCAAGGGCGGCTCCGCGGTCGTCGGGGCGACGCCCACGGGCGCCGCGGACCTCGGCAACATCCGCGAGCGCATCGACGGCATCGATGAACAGATCCATGCGCTCATCAATGATCGTGCGCGCCTCGCCCAACTGGTCGGCATCTCGAAGTCGGCGAGCGGCAAGGCGGTCGATTTCTACCGCCCGGAACGCGAGGCGGAAGTGCTGCGCAAGGCCTTGCACCGCAATCATGGGCCGTTGCGCGACGAGGAAATCGCGCGGCTGTTCCGCGAGATCATGTCCGCCTGTCTGGCCCAACAGGAACCGCTGAAGGTCGCTTTCCTCGGCCCCGAGGGCACGTTCACCCAGGCCGCGGTGCTGAAGCATTTCGGATCGTCCGTGCGCTCGCTCCCGCTGCCCGCCATCGATGAGGTGTTTCACGAAGTGGAAGGGGGCGTCGCCGATTTCGGCGTGGTACCCATCGAGAACTCGAGCGAGGGCACGGTCAACCATACGCTCGACATGTTTCTCTCCTCGTCGCTCAAGATCTGCGGCGAGGTGGAGTTGCGCATTCACCACCACCTGATGGGCCGCATGAGCACGCTCGCGGACATCCGCCGTGTCTGCGCCCACCCCCAGGCCCTCGCGCAGTGCCGGGGCTGGCTCGATGAGCATCTGCCCGAGGCCGAGCGCATCGCCGAGTCGAGCAATGCGGAAGGCGCGCGGCGCGCACGAGATGAGCGTGGCACGGCGGCGATCGCGAGCCGCGCCGCTGCGGAGATCTACGGTCTGACGCTGCTCGCGGACGAGATCGAGGACCGCCCGGACAACACCACCCGCTTCCTGGTGATCGGACGGAAGCTGTTCAGTCGGAGCGGGGCGGATCGCACCACGCTCCTGGTGTCGGCGACCGGCACCGATGATGCGGGCGCGCTCTTCCGGCTGCTGAAGCCGTTCGCCGAGCATCGCGTCAACATGACGCGCATCGAATCGAGGCCCTCGCGCAAGCGCAAATGGGATTATGTGTTCTTCATCGACGTCGAGGGCCACGTGAGCGACCCGCCGCTCGCGGAGGCGCTCGCCTCGCTCGAGAAATACGCTTCTCTTTTCAAGATCCTGGGGTCCTACCCTCGAGCGGTGCTCTGATGCGGGCGGGGACCGCCTCGCCCGCTGCCGGGCGGCAGCGCACGATCCACGCGCAGCCGGCGTCGGGCGTCGCCGGCTCGATCACGGTTCCGGGCGACAAGTCGATCTCGCACCGCGCGATCCTTTTGTCCGCGCTCGCGACCGGCACCAGCGAAGTGCGCGGCTTTCTCGCCAGCGAGGATTGCCTCGCGAGCCTCGCGGCCATGCGCGCCATGGGCGTCGAATCGAACGGCCCGCTCCGACGGAAGTTCGGGTGCGGGGCGCAGGACTGCACGGCCTCGCGGCGCCGGGACATGACCTGGACATGGGCAATGCGGGTACGGCGATGCGCCTGTTCACGGGGTTGTTGTCGGCGCAGAAGTTTGACTCGCGACTGGTCGGCGACGAATCCCTGATGAGGCGGCCGATGGAGCGCGTCGCGAAGCCGCTGCGTGAGATGGGCGCGGATGTGCGCACGCGCGAGGGCAGACCGCCGGTCGAAATGCGCGGCGGCAGACGGCTGCACGGCATTGATTACCAGATGCGCGTGGCGAGCGCCCAAGTGAAGTCCGCCATCCTGCTCGCGGCGCTCTATGCCGAGGGAACGACGACGGTGACCTCGCCGGCCCCGTGCCGCGATCACAGCGAGCGGATGCTGGAGAGTGCGGGCGTCAAGATCGTCACCGAGGGTCTGACGACCCGGATCGAGCCGCCCGCTCGGATCGCGAGCCAGAGCCTTGCGGTGCCGGGGGATTTCTCGTCGGCCGCCTTTTTCCTGGTGGCCGGACTGCTCGGGGCGGCCGGTGAGGGACTGGTGCTCGAAAATGTCGGCCTCAACCCCACCCGCACCGGGCTGCTCGATATCCTGCGCTCCATGGGCGGCCGGATCCAGGTCGAAAATCCGCGCATGTGCGGGGCGGAGCCCGTCGGGGACCTGCGGGTACACCGCTCGATGTTGCAGGGCATCGCGGTGCCGGAGGCGCTGGTGCCCCTGGCCATCGATGAGTTTCCGGTGCTGTTCGTCGCAGCCGCTTGTGCGCGAGGGCGAAACGGTGATCGCGGGAGCGGAAGAATTACGGGTGAAAGAGAGCGATCGCATCGCGGCAATGGGCGCCGGCTTCACGGCGCTCGGGGTGGAGCACGAGGTTACGCCGGACGGCATGCGCATCCAAGGGCGCGGCGCGGGGCCGGTTTCGGGGCGGGCGAGGTCGACAGCCGCGGCGACCATCGGATCGCCATGGCGTTCGCCGTAGCGAGCCTGCGCGCCTCCGGTCCCATCGTGGTGCGCGATACCGCCAATGTCGCGACCTCCTTTCCGGGCTTCGTCGAGCTCGCGCGTTCTGCCGGCCTCGATCTCGAGGAGTCGGGGAGCGACCGTACGTGAGCGAGGTGCCGGTCATCACCATCGACGGTCCTTCGGGGTCCGGCAAGGGCACCGTCAGCCGCGCGGTGGCCCGCGCGTTGGGGTGGGGACTTCTGGATAGCGGGGCCCTGTACCGACTGGTGGCGCTCGCGGCCCGGCGCGCGGGGGTCTCCTTGGACGATGTCGCGTCCTTGAGCCGGCTGGCGGCACGATTCGACATACGCTTCGGCGCAGGCCCCCGGGACGAGGAAATCGTCTGGCTGGACGGCGCGGAGGTGACCCGGGATATTCGCACCGAGTCGGCCGGGAACGACGCCTCCAAGGTCGCGGCCCTTCCCGCCGTCCGGGCGGCGCTGCTCGAGCGGCAGCGGGCGTTCGCCGTGCCGCCGGGCCTGGTAGCCGACGGGCGGGACATGGGCACCGTGGTATTCCCTGGCGCACAGGTGAAGATCTTCCTCACCGCGAGCCTTGAAGAGCGGGCGTTGAGGCGGCATAACCAGTTGAAACAAAAGGGGGTTGCTGCTACCCTTGCCGCCCTTTCGCTGGAGATAGCGGAGCGTGACCAACGCGATATTTCGCGCTCCGCCTCGCCTCTTGTCGCAAGCGCCGATGCAGTCCTTTTGGACACGACGGGAATGCCCGTCGATGCGGTGGTCGAACGCGTCCTCGCCATTGCGCGCGAGCGGCTTTCGATCGACGGGAATTGATGTTTTGGGCCGCGGCCGATCAAGGAACGATCGCCGTTTTTAATTGGTAACCCCTGACGCACGCGGGACCCGTGCCAGGGCAACGCATAGAGAGCACATGACAGAAAGTTTCGCGGAACTGTTTGAACAGAGCATCGCCAGCCAACGGATTCGTCCGGGCACCATTCTCAACGGCCTCATCGTGGAGGTCGGCCAAGATTACGTCATCGTCAACGTCGGGTTGAAGTCCGAAGCGGTCATTCCCTCGGATCAATTCAAGAATGAGAAGGGCGAGATCGAAGTTGTCGTCGGGGAGACCGTCGAGGTCGCGCTCGACAGCGTCGAGGACGGCTCGGGCGAAACCCGGCTGTCCCGCGAGAAGGCCAAGCGGGCGCGGACCTGGACCCGGCTCGAGAGCGCCTTCGAGAAGCAGGAAGTCGTCATCGGCATCATCACCGGCCGCGTCAAGGGCGGATTCACGGTCGAAATCGACAACGTGCGCGCGTTCCTGCCCGGCTCGCTGGTCGACGTGCGTCCCGTGCGCGATCCGTCGTACCTGGAAAACAAGCCGCTGGAATTCAAAGTCATCAAGCTCGACCAGAAGCGCAACAACGTCGTGGTTTCGCGGCGTGCGGTGGTCGAGCAGGAGTACAGTGCGGAGCGTTCCGCGCTGCTCGACAATCTGCAGGAAGGCGCGGCCGTCAAGGGCGTGGTCAAGAACCTCACCGACTACGGCGCGTTCGTCGACCTGGGCGGCATCGACGGTTTGCTGCACATCACCGACATGGCGTGGAAGCGCGTGAAGCACCCTTCCGAGGTCGTGAAGGTCGGCGAGGAGATCGATGTCCGCATCCTGAAGTTCGACCGCGAGCGTCAGCGCGTCTCCCTGGGCCTGAAACAGCTGGGCGCGGATCCGTGGCAGAACATCGCGCGGCGCTATCCGGCCAACACGCGTCTGTTCGGCAAGGTGACGAACATCGCCGACTACGGCTGCTTCGTGGAAATCGAAGAGGGCGTGGAAGGCTTGGTGCACGTGTCCGAGATGGATTGGACCAACAAGAACGTGAACCCCGCCAAGGTGGTGCACGTCGGCCAGGAAGTCGAGGTCATGGTTCTCGACATCGACGAGGAGCGCCGCCGCATCAGCCTGGGCGTCAAGCAATGCAAGACCAATCCGTGGAAGGAGTTTGCCGAGAACTACAACCGCGGCGACAAGGTCTCGGGACAAATCAAGTCCATCACCGATTTCGGCATCTTCATCGGGCTCGCGGGCGGCATCGATGGCCTCGTGCATCTTTCGGACATCTCCTGGGACATGCCGGGTGAGGAAGCCGTGCGCAGCTACCAGAAGGGCCAGCAAGTCGATGCCATGGTTCTGTCCATCGATCCCGAGCGCGAGCGCATCAGCCTGGGCGTCAAGCAACTCGCCAAGGATCCGTTCTCCGCCTACATCGCGGAGCATCCGAAGGGCAGCATCGTCCGGGGCACCGTGCGTGAAGTGGACGCCAAGGGCGCCATCATCGATCTGGGCAACGGAGTGGACGGCCAGCTGCGTGCTTCCGAACTGTCGCGGGACCGCGTCGAGGACGCGCGTCTGTTGCTGAAGGTCGGCGAAGAAGTCGAGGCCAAGTTCATCAACGTGGATCGAAAGGGCCGCAGCATCTCGCTGTCGATCAAGGCCAAGGATATCCACGAGGAACAAGAGGCCATGCAGAACTACCGGACCGATTCCCCCACCGGAACGAGCCTGGGAGATCTGCTCAAAGAGCAAATCTCGGGCCAAGACTGAAATCTGGAGGCTGCGCGCAGCGGCGGTTGAACCAACCGTCCGCTAGCGTTCCTTATGTCCAGCGAAGCTCATGGATCGGTAATGACGAAATCGGAACTCATAGAGATCATTTCGGCAAAGCAAAAGCATCTACCGGCGAAGGACGTGGAGCTCGCGGTGAAGCAATTGCTGGAGATCATGAGCGATGCGCTGGCGACCGGGGAACGCATCGAGATACGCGGATTCGGAAGCTTCTCCCTGCACTTTCGTCCGCCGCGGCAAGGACGCAATCCGAAGACCGGCGAGGCGGTGGCCCTCGCCGGCAAGCATGTGCCGCATTTCAAACCCGGCAAGGATCTGCGGGAGCGCGTCAACGACGGCGCCGACCAGCCGATCCGGGATTAGCGAGCCGCACCCTCATTCCGTGAGCCCGGGCCGGATCCATGCCTGATCTGTCCTCCTGGGCGTGGTCGACTTGGGCGCTGATCGCGGTGGCGGCCCTCGTCGTCGGGATCCTCGCCGGGCATTTCGGTTGGGGCAGACGCTGGACCCGGCCCTTCGGCAAACTGCATCCGGATTATCTCGCCGGTCTCGACTTCCTCGTCTCCGAGCAGCCCGACCGGGCGCTCGACATGTTTCTCAAGCTGATGGATGCGAATTCGGACACCATCGAGACTCACTTCGCGCTCGGCGCCCTGTATCGACGGCGCGGCGAGGTCGAGCGCTCGATCCGCATACACCAGAATCTTCTCGCGCGTGAGACGCTGCTGCGCGAGCATCGCGAGCAGGCATTGCTCGCGCTCGCGCAGGATTACCTGCGCGCCGGCCTGCTCGATCGCGCGGAAGGCCTGTTGCTTGAGGTGAGCGAAGTCCCCCGGCTGCGCGCAAGCGCGCTCGTCGCGCTTCGAGGCGTCTACGAGCGCCAGCACGAGTGGCAGCAGGCGCTCGGCACATACCGTGAGCTCGCGCGCGCGAAGGCCGCACCCGCCCGCTCGGTGGCCGCGCACTACTTATGCGAGCTTGCCGGGCTCGCAATCGATCGCGACGACATTCCCGCTGCCAGAGATTTCCTACGCCAGGCGCGTCGCGAAGCGGCTCCATTCCCGCGTGCCGCCTTGTTGCGGGCGCAGATCGCGGAGCGGCAATCCCAACCCGAACTCGCGCTGAGGTTGCTGCGGCTCGCGCTCGACGAGTCGCCGGCGCTGCTTCAGGAGGAGCTCACGCACCTGTTGAATCTCGCGGGGGAGGACCGGCGCGACACCGAACTCGCGGCGCTGGCGAAGACTGCGCAATCCCGCGGTGTCAGCGGGCTCAAAAGCCTGGTATTCGCCGCCGTCGGCTCCGGACTCGCATCGGCGGCCCCGCTGCGCCCGGCGATCGAAGCCGTATTCCAGCACGACCCTGCGCTCGCCGCGATGTGGCGCGCCGCGGGCGGCGAACTCGAGCGCGCCGCGGCCGAGCTCGGCGCGCTGCTCGCTCACGCCGAGCGATACCGCTGCGCGGAGTGCGGATTCTCGGGACGCAGCTTTTATTGGCATTGCCCGGCGTGCCAATCGTGGGAAAGTTTCCATTCGTACGCGATGGTCAAACTGCGTTGAAAATCCGCTATGATCGGAGTCATGCCCATTAAATCCGTCAAAACCTGTGTATTTCCAGTCGCTGGGCGCGGCACGCGATTCTTGCCGGTCACCAAGGCGAGCCCGAAGGAGATGCTTCCGATCGTCGACAAGCCGCTGATCCAGTATGCGGTCGACGAGGCGCTGTCCGCGGGAGCCGACACGCTGGTGTTCATCACCGGAAGCTCGAAGCGCGCGATCGAAGATCACTTCGACAGCAATCCCGAGCTCGAGGCGGTGCTTCAGCAGCAGGGCAAGCAGGAGCTGCTCGAGCTCCTGAACGGGATCCTGCCGAGCTGGGCGTCCTGTGTCTACATACGGCAGCCCGCACCGCTCGGTCTCGGCCACGCGGTGCTGTGCGCGCGGCCGGTCGTGGGAGATGCGCCCTTCATGGTGCATCTTGCCGATGATCTCATCGATGCCAAGGTTTCATGCCTGAAGCAGATGGTCGATGTCCATGCCGTCTACGGCGGGAGCGTGCTCGGCGTGCAGAACGTTCCGCGGCAGGATACGGACAAGTACGGCATCGTCACGCTCGAGAAGACCATCGCACCGCGGATCGGCAAGATGTCCCACATCGTGGAGAAGCCGAAGCCCGACAAGGCGGAGTCGACTCTGGCGGTGGTTGGACGGTACCTTCTGTCGCCCTCGCTGTTCGACGACCTCGCCAAGATCGGCAAGGGCGCGGGGGGCGAGATTCAGCTGACCGACGGCATCGCGCGCTTGATGCTGCGCGAACCCGTCTATGCGTTCGAGTTCGAGGGCAAGCGTTACGACTGCGGCAACAAGCTCGGCTATCTACAGGCGACCGTCGAGTTCGGCCTCAAGCATCCGAGCCTCGGCGCGGACTTCGCCGGATACCTCAAGGATCTCGTCCGCCGGTTGTAGATGGCCCGCGCCCCGCCGCCGCCGGCCGGCGCTCAGCGAGAGCGCTGCCGTTGACTGCGGGCCTGACGCGAATCGGCGTTAAAATGCTGCCGGGTGTCGCGACGGCCGGCCGCCTGTCCCGAGTGCGGCCGGCGTGAGCCGCCGTGGGAGCCCTGCGATGCCGCGTGAGCGCCGGTCGGGCGTTCGGACACCGGATGAGCGTCCGGTGCAGCGGCGAAGGCCGGTGTCTGCAGCACGGGTATCGCCCGTTTCAACACTCGTTCGATGTCCCGCAGCAGACCGTTTTCGTCCGTAGAGACCAGCGAGACAGCCTGCCCGAGCGCGCCAGCGCGCCCCGTTCGCCCGATACGATGAACATAATCCTCGGGGACGTTCGGGAGCTCGTAGTTCACCACCTGCGGCAGCTCCTTGATGTCGAGACCGCGCGCAGCGACCTCGGTCGCCACCAGCGCGGTGATCTCTCCGCGCTTGAACATGTCGAGCGCCTTCACCCGGGCGGCCTGGCTCTTGTTGCCGTGAATCGCGGCCGCGCGGATGCCGGCGCCCTCGATTTGCTGGGTGAGCCGATTGGCGCCGTGCTTGGTGCGCGTGAAGATCAGAACCTGACGCCAGTTGCCGCTTTGGATCAGATGCACGAGCAGATGCCGCTTCTGCTCCTTCGGCACGCGATAGGCGCATTGTTCGACGAGCTCGATCGGCGCATTGCGCGGCGCCACCTGGATCGAGAGCGGATTGCTCAACAGCCGCTCGGCAAGCCCGCGGATATCCTCCGAATAGGTCGCCGAGAACAACAGGTTCTGGCGCTTGGACGGCAACAGCTTGATGATCCGCTTGATGTCGTGGATGAAGCCCATGTCGAGCATGCGGTCGGCCTCGTCGAGCACCAGGACCGAGACGCCGGACAAATCCACGGCGCGCTGCTGGGCGAGGTCGAGCAGCCGTCCGGGCGTCGCGACGAGAATGTCGCAACCGCTTCTGAGACCGCTGATCTGCGGGTTGATGTTCACGCCGCCGAAGACCTGCATGACCCGCAGGGGCATGTACTTGCCGTAATCACGGGCGCTCTGCGCGACTTGGGCCGCGAGCTCCCGGGTCGGCGTCAGCACCAGTGCGCGCGGCGCACGAGCGGCGTTGCCGGCGGCGAGCCTCTGCAGGATGGGCAGCACGAAACCGGCGGTCTTGCCGGTGCCGGTTTGCGCGCCGGCGAGCACGTCGCGGCCCGCGAGCACGGCGGGGATGGCCTGGAGTTGGATGGGGGAGGGGACGTTGTAGCCCTTATCGGCAACGGCACGGAGTAATTCGGGCACGAGCCCGAGATCTGAAAATGACATGATAATCCTTGAAATGAATTCTGGTGGGCTCGCACGACGGAGCTTCAAGCATCCGCAGCGGCCAGCAGCGAGGGGAACTGAGTACGAGTGCGTCGAAGACGGACTGCGAGCCAGGGGCGGCACTGACCGGGCACCGGCCCTTTATTTGGCTGGGTGCATCATACCTGGATAATGTCCTCGCGTCGAGCGGCGGCCATGCGGGGTCCCGCGGGGCGCCGCGTCGTGAGAGGATGAGAACCATGCACATGGAGCGTCCGCCCAGCAAAGCCGAGATCGTCGAGTTCATGGCACGCGCGTTCCCGCAGTGCAAATGCCGTGTGCTCGACGTGGGCACCGGCGTGGCGACGGTCGCGCACGAGGTGGGCCCGGATGAGCTGCGCCCGGGCGGCACGGTTTCCGGGCCGGTGCTCATGACCGTCGCGGACGTGGGTCTTTACGTGGCGCTGCTCGGGCGGATCGGGATCGTGCCGCTCGCGGTGACCACCAATCTGACCATCAATTTCCTGCGCAAGCCCGCGGCCGACAAACGCATCGTCGGCGTGTGCCAGCTCGTCAAGGTGGGCAAGATCCAGGCGGTCGGAGAGGTTCGCCTGTATTCCGAAGGCGTGCCCGAGGTGGTCGCCCATGCCGTGGGCACTTATTCCATCCCGCCCGGCAACTGATGGAGTTCCTCGATGCGGCCGGATGAGTATATGGATTTCGACGGCGTAGGGCTGGCCGAGCTCGTGCGTGACGGCGAGGTGACGGCGACCGCGCTCGCGGAGGCCGCCATCGGGCGGATCGAGTCCATCGATAGATCGCTCAACGCCGTGGTCCTGCGCTCTTACTCCGCCGCGCGCGAGGCGGCGCTCGGCGCCGGGACCAGTGCGCCACTCTGCGGAGTGCCGTTCCTCGCCAAGGACATGAACATCGATGTTGCGGGCATGCAGCTGACCTACTCATGCCGCTGGCTCGAGCACGCGCCGCCCGCCACCGCCGATGCGCCGCTCGCGGCCCGCTGGCGCGCAGCCGGACTGACCCTGCTCGGGCGGACCAACACCCCGGAATTCGCCGGGGAGTTCGTCACGGAACCCACCTGGCGCGGACCGACGCGAAATCCCTGGGACCTCGCCTTGAGTCCGGGCGGATCGAGCGGTGGCGCCGCGGCGGCCGTCGCCGCAGGCATGGTGCCGATCGCTCACGGAACCGATTCCGGCGGGTCGATCCGGGTTCCTGCAGCGGTGTGCGGCCTCGTTGGTTTGAAGCCAAGCCGCGGGTGGGTGCCGGTCGGGCCGCATCTCGATGAACTCGCCGGCGGCCTCGACTGCGAGCATGTGCTCACCCGCAGCGTGCGGGACACCGCGATGATGCTCGAGGTGACGGCAGGCCCCGACAGCGTATCGCGCATTCCCTTGCCATTCTGCGCCGGAGCGTTCACCCGGGCGCTCGGTGTGCCCCCCGGCCCGCTCAATATCGCCGTGCTGATGAATGCGCCGGGCGGAGCGCAGCCGAACGAGGAGATCGGTGCGGCCGTGGAAAACATGGCTCGCTTCCTGTCGGGCGCCGGGCATACGCTGACTTGCGCCGCGTTTCCCGAATCCGCGAACGTGGGTGAGCCGGCGGAGCTCATCTGGCTGACCGCGATCGCCGAGGAGATCGACTTCCTCACCGCGCGATCGGGCCGCGCACCCGCGGCCGATGAGCTCGAGGCGCTCACGCGGGCCGGCCTCGCTCTCGGCCAGCGATGCACCGCACTCGATTACGTGCGCGCGAGACGCGCGCTGACCCGTGCGACGCGCGAGATGGTGGAGACGTTCCGGGACTTCGATTTCCTGATGCTGCCGAGCACGGCGGAGTTCCCGCCGCGCATCGGCCAGATCGACGGTCGCACGCCGGCCTTCGATCTCGACCGCTGGAACGCGGAGTCGTACGGCTTCGCGCCGTACACGGAAATTTTCAACGTCACCGGGCAGCCGGCTGTCTCGCTGCCGCTCGCGGAGTCCAAAAGCGGGCTGCCGATCGGAATACAGTTCGCGGCGCCCCTCGGGGACGACGCGAGACTCATCTCGCTGGCCGCCTGGCTCGAGCGTGAGCGCCCCTGGAAAGAGCGGCTGGCGCAACTGCGGCGTCGAATCTCATAGCGCGGCGGCAAAGTGGGGCTGGCCGGGATTGCTCAGGAGTTCCGTCAGCTCATCCGCGGGAACCGGCGGCCCAAAGTAATATCCCTGTCCTTCCGGACACTGGCGGTCCCTTAGAAACTTGAGCTGGTCGCGGGTCTGAACCCCCTCCGCGATCACGCGCATGTTGAGGCTCCGCCCCATGTTGATGACGGCGCTCACGATGCTGGCGTCGTCCGAATCGCTGGTCATGTCGCGGATGAACGATTGATCGATCTTCAAGGCGTCGATCGGAAAACGCTTCATGTAGCTCAAGCTGGAGTAGCCGGTGCCGAAATCGTCGAGGGCGATCTTGACGCCCAACGCCTTCAGTGCGCGGAGAATTTCGGCGGTCGATTTCCAATCCTGCATCATGAACGTCTCGGTCAGCTCGAGTTCCAAAAAAGACGGGTCGAGCGGCGTCTGCTCGAGAATCTGACGAACATTGTCCAGGAAGTCCTTGGCGCGCAGCTCGACGGCGGACACGTTGATGGCCACCGACACCGGCAACAGCCCTGCATCCTGCCACGCCCGGGCCTGCCGACAGGCGGTCTCGAGCGCCCAGCGGCCGATCGGAAGGATGAGTCCCGACTCCTCGGCAATGGGTATGAAGCTGGCCGGCAGCATCAGTCCGCATTGCGGGCGGTTCCATCGAATCAGCGCCTCGACGCCCACCACGGCGCCCGTCTGCAGACTCACCTTGGGCTGATAATTGAGCTCGAATTCTCGTCGCGCCACCGCCTGTCGCAGATCCGTCTCGACGCTTTGGCGCTCGATTGCATTGGCGTTCATCTCGGGCTTGAAGAACTGATAGTTGTTGCGCCCCGTGTACTTCGCCTGATACATCGCGAAGTCCGCGTTGCGCAACAGCTTCTCGGCATCCGGCGCGTCGCCCGGATAGGTGGCGATGCCGATGCTGGCGGTGATTCGCAGGTCATGTCCGGCGATGTGATGCGGTGTCTCCAACGCGGCAATGATCTTCTCGGCGCAAAGCGCGGCGTCACGCGGATGCACCACATCGGACAAGAGGACCAGGAACTCGTCGCCGCCCTGACGGCTGACCGTATCGGAACTTCGGACGCAGCTCAGCAGCCGCCGGGCGACCGATCGCAGAAGCTCATCTCCCACGGCATGCCCCATCGAGTCGTTGATGTGCTTGAAGCGATCCAAGTCGATGTAAAGCACCGCGACGGAGCTGCCGGCGCGATGAGCCCGCATCATCGCCTGATCCAGGCGGTCGCTGAGCAGGGTCCTGTTTGGAACATCCGTGAGACTGTCGTGCAGCGCCAGGCGGGCCAGCTTGTTGGACAATTCGCGTGCCACCGTCACGTCGTGGGCCACCATCACCGCGCCGATGACGCCGCCCAAACGGTCGTGGATCGGCGCGGCGCTGGTCTCCACGGCAAGCTCGACGCCGTCGCCGCGCACCAGCATGCAGTCCGCGCCGAGGCCCACCGTGCGGTCTTCGATGATGGCGCTCGCGGTGGGGGTGGGGATGGGGCTGCGGGTCGTCACGTCGATCAGGCGGAACACATCGTCCACCGCTCTCCCGGAGGCCTGCGCCTGCGACCATCCGGTCATTCGTTCGGCGACGATGTTGAGGTAGGTGACCCGGCCCCAGAAATTCGTGCTGACCACGGCATCGCCGATGGAGTTGAGCGTCACCTGGGCGCGCTCCTTTTCCTCGAACAGCGCATCGGCGTTCTCGGCGCGCGACTCTTCGCTCGACTGCAGGGCGCGCTCGGCCGCGCGGCGGCCGCCCACATCGCGAAAGACGATCACCACGCCCGCAAAGGCTCCGCCGCTGTCGCGAATCGGCGACGCGCTGCACTCGATGGGGGCCAGGATGCCGCGGCGATTGACCAGCGCAGTGTGGTTCGCGTGCTCGATCTTTTCTCCCGATCGACGAACCGACTCGAACACGCTGTCGAGCGCGGTTCCGCTGTCGTCGTGCACGATTTTGAAGCAGCGCGAAAGAGGCAGGCCCACCGCGTCAGCCGCGCTCCAGGCGGTAACCAGTTCGGCCGCGGGATTGAGGTAGGTCACGCGCCCCGCCGAATCCACGGCGATCACCGCGTCCGCGACGCTCGCGAGGGCCACCTGGAAGTGATCGCGCCGCTCCCGCAGCGCTTCGGCCACCACAACGGATTCCACGTCAATGATCCGCGCGCATAACTCAATGGAGGTTACACGCGGGGGCGTGCGTTACCTGTGCGGCGGTCCCTCAATTGGACGTAGGAGCCATCCGACGAGCATCTTCTCCCGCCGGCGCTCGGTGAGAATCGCCTCCGTGTAGCCGTTCGGTTCGGTTTGTCCCTTGAAGATGAGGTCGCATGCGGCCCGAAAGGCGATGTCCGCCTCGAGGTCGCGGCACATCGGCGTGTATGCCGGATCCCCGGCGTTTTGACCGTCGACCACCGCGGCCATCCGGCGCAGCGCCTCGAGCACCTGGTCCTTCGTGCAGACGCCATGAAGCAGCCAGTTCGCCACATGCTGACTCGAGATGCGAAGCGTCGCCCGGTCCTCCATCAGCGCGACGTTGTGGAAGTCCGGAACCTTCGAGCAGCCGACGCCAAAGTCGATCCAGCGCACCACGTATCCCAGAATGCTCTGTGCGTTGTTGTTGAGCTCGCTCTGAATCTCGGCGTCCGTCCAAGGTCGGCCGGACACCAGCGGCGGCGTCAATACGTCCGCGAGTGCTGCCGGCGAGCGGCCCGCCAGTGCGGCCTGTACTTCGCACACGTTGACCTGATGATAGTGTAGGGCATGGAGGGTTGCGGCGGTCGGCGAGGGCACCCAGGCGGTGTTCGCGCCGGCCAGCGGATGAGCGATTTTGGTCTCGACCATTTCCGCCATCAAGTCCGGCATTGCCCACATGCCCTTGCCGATCTGTGCGCGCCCGGGCAGCCCACACGCGATGCCCACATCGACGTTGCGCCGCTCGTAAGCGTCGAGCCACACGGCTTTCTTGAGGTCTGCCTTGCGGGGAACCGCCGCCGCTTGCATGGAAGTGTGGATTTCGTCGCCGGTGCGATCGAGGAAGCCGGTGTTGATGAATACCAGCCGCTCGCTCACGGCGCGTATGCATTCGGCGAGATTGACCGTGGTCCTGCGCTCCTCGTCCATGACGCCGAGCTTCAAGGTGTTGCGCGGCAGGCTCAACAGATCCTCCACCTCCGCGAACAATTCCGCCGCGAAGGCCGCTTCTTCCGGCCCGTGCATCTTGGGTTTGACGATGTAAACCGAGCCGGTTCGCGAATTCATACGCGCGTTCGGGCCGAGGAGGTCATGGATCGCGATAAGCGAGGTGATGGCGGCATCGATGAAGGTCTCGGGTATCGGCGCGCCGGCGAAGGTGGCGGCATCCGAGAGCATGTGGTGCCCGACGTTTCGGACCAGCATGAGACTGCGCCCCGGCAGCACGAGCTCGGCTCCCGCCGGCGTCACGTAGCGCCGGTCCGGGTTGAGCCTTCTTGCAACCGGCTTGCCGCCCTTGGCGAAGCTGCACTCGAGCGTGCCTTTCATCAGCCCGAGCCAGTTGCGGTAGACGCGCACCTTGTCGGCGGCGTCGACCGCGGCCACCGAGTCCTCGCAGTCCTGGATCGTCGTGATCGCAGATTCGAGCATGACATCGCTCAAACCCGCCGGATCGTCCCGTCCGATGTGGTGACTGCGATCGATGCGGAGCTCGACGTGCAGGCCGTGGTGGATGAGCAGGATCGCGGTCGGGTTCGATGGATCGCCCTGGTAGCCGGCGAGAGCCGCTGCATCGGCAAGCCCCACCGCGCCGCCGCCGGCCACCAGCGCTTCGAGTCCCCGGGATGTGATCCGGTAGCCTCGGCAGTCGCGATGACTCGCATCGCGCAGGGCAAAATGCCGGTCGAGGAAATCGCGCGCGTACCGGATCACGCGTGCGCCGCGTTTCGCATCGTAGCCGCGACCCGTACTTTCATCCGCGGCGCGCGTGATCACGTCGGTTCCGTAGAGTGCATCGTAGAGGCTTCCCCAGCGCGCATTGGCGGCATTCAACGCGTACCGGGCGTTGTCGACCGGAACCACCAGCTGGGGGCCGGCGATCGTTGCGATCTCGGCGTCGACGTTCTCCGTCGAGATCCGGAACGGGCCGCGGTCGGGTGCGAGGTAGCCGATCTCCGTCAAATGCTCGCGGTAGCGCACCGGATCGAATCCAGGCCCGGGGTTTCGGCGGTGCCAGGCGTCGATCTGCGATTGAAGGCGGTTTCTTTTGGTGAGAAGCTCGGCATTGCGCGGACCCAAACGGCGGACCAGCGACGCAAACCCGCGCCAGAAATGGCCCGCGTCGACGCCCGTGCCGGGAATCGCTTCGCGAGCGACGAAATCATGAAGAAGCCGGTCGACTTCCAGGTCATCGACCCGGATCCTTTGGGGGGCTTCGGTGGGGTGTGGCATGGAGCGCTTCCGGATCTTCGGGCAATGAGGCCGCATGGACGATGATATAATTCCCGCATGACCTGTGCGGGGACATTTTCGATGTGAGCCTGCTCGTTCGCATCAACATAGTTCTCGGTGTTGTCTCGGTGGGTGCCGCGGTGCTCGCGAGTTACGCCTGTTGGATGATTCTCGAGGGAAATGCACGGCGCGAGGTGCTGGCCGAGGCGGGACTGATGATGGACAGCGCCGTCGCCATCCGCTCCTACACCGCCAGTGAGATCCTGCCGCTGCTCGAACAGCCGATGCGCGACTCGTTCCTGCCGCAGGGCGTCCCGTTCTATGCCGCCACGCAGAATTTCTTGAGGCTGCGCGAGCGCCACCCGCAGTACATGTACAAAGAAGCTACGCTCAACCCGACCAATCCACGCGATCGGGCGGCGGACTGGGAGGCCGATATCATCCAACGGTTCAGAAACGATGCGGCCATGAGCGAAGTGGTCGGCGAGCGCGACACGCCCATGGGCCGGTCGCTGTATCTCGCCCGGCCGATACGCATCTCGGGCGAATGCGCCGAGTGCCACGGCTCGCCCGCGGCGGCTCCCGCGAGCATGGTTGCGCGCTATGGCCGGGACAACGGTTTCGGCTGGCAGGACCGCGAAATCGTCGGTGCGCAAGTCGTCTCGGTCCCCTTCGCGAGCGCGACCGCCAATGCGCGGCGCGCGTTTCGGGCGTTCCTGATCGCGCTGGCGGCCGTGTTCGCGGCGATTTTCATCGCGCTCAACGCGTTGCTCTATGGGCTGCTCGTGCGACCCGTGAGGCGTATCGCGCACACCGCCGAGCGTGTGAGCACGGGCGACATGTCCGCGCCCGATTTTCCGCGGCACGGGCCGACGGAAATAGCGTCACTCGTGCGCTCGTTCAACAGGATGCGCACGAGTCTCGACAAGGCGATGCGGCTTCTCGAGCATTGAGCAGGCGGAGCTTGGCGGTACCCTCTTGAGCGATATCTTCATCAGCTATTCCCAGGCCGACCGCGGCTGCGCCCACGAGATGGTGGCCCTGCTCGAGGCGCAGGGATTGAGGTGCTGGATCGCGCCGCGAGATCGAGCGGGCGGTCCATAAGGGGGTGACCGTGTTGCCGTTTCGCATCGAGGATGTCGTGCCGTCGAAGAGCCTGGAGTTTTTTCTGAGCGCGCAGCATTGGATGGACGCATTCCCGCCGCCTCGCGAGGCCCACTACCGCAGGCTGTCGAGCTACTTGAGCGCGCAGATCGCGTTGCCGGTCGGGGTGACGGCTCCGGTGACGGCCCCGCTGACGAGCACCGTGCCGACGCCGCCCGCGATACCCACCGCGGAGCCTCTCTCGGCGGGCGCCCAGGCGCAAAGGTTGCGCGAGCTCGCGCACATCGAGGCACAACTCGCTTCATATATAGGTCCCCTGGCCAGATTTCTGGTCAAGCGGGAGGCGCAGCGGGCGAGCGGAACCGAAGAGCTGATTGCCAGGCTGTCGACCGAGCTGGAAGCGCAATCGGACCGCATCAGGTTCGCGCAGCGCTGTCGACTCCCGCCGGGCGCGGGTTGATCCCGATCCGCATCAAGTTTCCCGGGCTGGTGTGCGCGTATCTGGCGCTCTACGCCTTCGGGTTCCTGTCGAAGCCCCTGTACGGCGCCGCTCCCATCTGGCCGGCGCACGCGCTGACATTCGCGGCGTTCATGCTCCTGTCCTTACGCCGCTGGCCGGCGTTGGTGCTGGTGATGGTCTGCTGCGATCTGCTCGCGAACCCTTTGTTGAACCGGCTCAGCGGATTGCCCTCTGGCGACATGCACAGCTGGCTCGGGTTCGCGTTGGCCAACGTGCTCACCACGGCCGGCCCGGCTGCCCTGGCACGGGCGTTCGGCTTGATCCGGCGCGATCCTCGGTACCAGCCGCTGGTGTCTCCTCTCTGGATCGTGGCGCTTTTCGTCGGTGTCGCACCCGGGGCGCTCCTGGGGAGCGCAACGCGGTCCTACGTCGAGGGCGTGCCGATCGCGGCCGCCGACGTGGGACTCTGGGGACTCGCCGCCGTGCTGACCATCGTGACCCTGGGACCGGCGATGTTCGGCGTCTTGTTGGGCTTCCCGGCGCCATCGAAGGAGGCCGCGAAGCGGTGGGAGGGCTGGGCGATTTCCGGTGCGGTGGTCGGCCTGTTCTTCTTGTTCATATTTGCACCGTGGCCGGCGAAAGATGTGCTGGTGGTGCCGATGCTGTTCACGATACCGCTCGCATGGCTCGCATTGCGATTTTCCCAACGCACGACGCGTATCGCCGTGGGGGTCGTGGCGGCCGCGATCTCGGTGCTCGCGGGATACACCACGGCAGGCGGCCCATCGTCGGCGGACAGCGCGGCTTTTCCCGATATCGTCATCTCGATCGACCTGTTCCTGCTCATCGGCTGCGGCGGTGCGCTGCTGGTCAACTTCATGATGTTCAAGCAACGAGCTCTCCTGGAGGAACTCGCGCGCGAGCATGCGCAGCTTCGCCAATATGCCTTGGCGCTCGACTCGGCCGAGGAAGCCGCGCGCCGTACCACCGCGGCGGATTTGCACGACGGCATCGGCCAGGTGCTCGCAGGCCAAAGCATGACGCTCTCGGCCATGCGCGCGCATGCGAACCAACCGAAGCTCGCGGCCTTGATCGAGGAGGCCATGGAGGCCTCGCGCGAGGCGCAGGAGGGCCTCCGGCTGATGATCCAGGACTTGAGTCCGCCCGAGCTCGAGCATGCCTCGCTCGAGGAGATGCTCAAATGGCTCGCTGAGCTCTTCAAAACTCGCTTTGTATTCACCATCGGGTATCAGGTCTCAGGCGGCGAGCGGCTCAACCGAGAGAATCTTCGGCTCGTCTATCGTTGTGTCCGGGAACTGGCGATGAACGCGTGCAAGCACTCCGGGCGGCACACCGCCTCGGTGGAGGTCAAAGTGTCGGGCGAGTGGGTGCACGTCACGGTGATCGATGATGGCGTCGGGTTCGACGCGCAGCGGGAGCGGGCAGCCGCCAAGGGCCGATTCGGGCTCGCGCAGCTTCGCGAGCGCGTGCGCGCCGGCGGAGGCACCGTCAGTTTGACGAGCGCGGCGGGCGGCGGGTGCAGGGCGTCGGTGCGGCTGCCGCTTTGAGACGGGGGCTTTGCGGGAACACTCAACCGGCGCGTGATTCCTCCGCTTTTCGGCACGGCAGCGCCGCTTCGCGAATGATCTCCGCCATTCGCAGTGCGCCCGGACCTGCGTAATCGCGATCCGCGAACACCAGGTAGAGATTGCCCCAGCGCTCCGCGCCTTCGCGCAGCGGAAGCGCCTTCAGCGCGCCGCTGTCGAGTTCGCCACGCACCATCTCTTCCGGATACCAGGCGAAACCGAGTCCCATCACGGCGGCGTGGATGGAGGTGGCCTTGTGGCTCACCGTCCAGATCTGTTCGGCGCCCAGCCACGTGCCGCCGCGGCGCTGGCTGCCCGTGTCGCGAATGACGAGATGACGGTGCTTGCGCAGGTCCTGCAGCGTGAGTTCCCGCCCGAGCCCGTGCAGCGGATGGTTCGGATGGGCAACCGGAATGAAGCGCAATCGGATCAGAAAATCGCCGATGAATCCACGTGGCACCTGCGAGCACACGGCAAGATCCACCCGCCGCTCGAGAAGCGCCTCTTCCGTGCCGCTGAGCACGGTCTCGTGCAGCTCGATGCGCGTTTCCGGCCGGTCTTCCGCGAAGCGGCTGAAGCAGTTGAGGAGCAGCCAGGTCGGAAAGATGATCTCGACCGCGAGGCGCAGCTCCGGCTCCCACCCTGCCGCCAGACTCGCCGCCGCGCCCTCCAGCGCACCAGCCTCCTCCAGCAGAGATTTCGCCCGCCGGTAGAGCACTTCCCCGGTCGCGGTGAGGCGGGCCTTGCGTCCGATCACCTCGAAGATTTTCACGCCGAGCAGCGATTCCATTTTCTGCACGGCGTAGGTCACTGCGGACTGGCTCTTATGAAGCGCGGCCGCGGCCTGCGCGTATCCGCCGGTGTCCACGACCGCCAGCAGCGCGCGCCATTGTTCCAAGGAAATCCGTGGGTTAGATGCCATGCATCTACCTAACTGATATATATGCGCTAAATATTCTGCTTTTTTATCTAAATAATCAATATTAAATTGCAGAGAGAGTTTCGCCATATCATCAAGGAGTCCAGCCGTGACCACGCTTCTGCAGATCAACGCCAGCATCCACAAAGACAGCGGCCAGTCGAGTCAGCTCGCGAACCAGTTCGTGGCGGCGTTCCGCCGAAGCCATCGCACGGCGTGCGTGGTGGTGCGCGATGTGGCCGCCTCGGAAAGCGTTCCTCACCTCACCGCGGAGCGCTTCGGTGCGTTCCTCACCCCACCGGAGCAACGCACCGCGGCGCAGCGGGCGGTGGTTGCGTATTCCGATGACTTGATCGAGGAAATCAAGCGCGCCGACGTGGTGGTGATCGGCTTACCCATGTACAACTTTGGTGTGCCCTCGCAGTTGAAGGCGTATTTCGACCACATCGCCCGCGCGGGGATCACCTTTGCATACACGGAGAAGGGGCCCGTGGGGCGCCTCACGGGCAAGAAGGTCTACATATTCGCGGCGCGAGGTGGTCAATACGTCGGCACGCCCATGGACACCCAGAGCGGTTACGTGCGCGATTTTCTGGCATTTCTCGGCATGACCGATGTGCAATTCGTTTACGCTGAAGGCCTCGCAATCAGTCCGCAGAGCAAACAGTCGGGTCTCGCAAAAGCGGCCGCGGAGATCGCCCGGCTCGCGGCTTGAATCTGAACAGGAGGACGCATGAACTTTCGACAGTTGGCCCGTATCATCGAGTCGACCCCCACTTCTGACGGCGCCGGCGTCAAGCTGCGCCGCAGCCTCGGAAGTCAGCGTGGGCTGTACGTCGACCCATTCCTGATGCTCGACGAGTTCTACTCGGACGATCCGGATGATTATCTCGCCGGCTTCCCGGCGCATCCGCATCGCGGTTTCGAGACCGTCACATACATGCTCGATGGGCACATGCGGCACGAGGACCATCTCGGCAACCGCGGCGACCTGGGTCCGGGCGACGTGCAGTGGATGACCGCCGCGCGCGGCATCATTCACTCGGAAATGCCCCAGCAAACCGAGGGCCGCATGCGCGGCTTTCAGTTGTGGCTGAACCTGCCTTCGAAGGAGAAGATGAAGCCCGCGCAGTATCGCGACATTCCGTCGAGCGAGATCCCCGTGATCGATCTTGCATCCGGAGGCAAGGTCAAGGTGATTGCCGGAGCCTTCACCCATGACGGGCGCGTCACCGAGGGCCCGGTGAACCGTGTGGGCGCGAGAATCACCACGGACGCTTCGTATCTCGACGTGCATCTGCCGGCCGGCGCGGAATTCATCGCGCCCGTGCCGGCGGGCCATAACGTCTTCCTGTATGCCTACGAGGGCAGCGCGCAAGTCGGCGCGGACGGGACCGAGAAGACACTGCCGCATCGGGCGGCAGGAGTGCTGTCCGACGGCGACTCGGTGCGCGTCGTCGCGAAGGGGCAGGGGGCGCGATTTCTGATGCTCGCGGCAAAGCCGCTGCACGAGCCCGTCGTGCAATACGGACCGTTCGTCATGAACACGCGCGAGGAGATCGAACAGGCGGTCAACGATTATCGAGAGGGCCGCTTGGCTGCCTGACCCAGGAGTGCGATTCGCGCAGGGATCGTGGAGCGGTGGCCGAGGTTTCAGCGGCCGGTGGCGACGCGTTCGATCAACGCCATGGCCGCGGCGGGATTGCGCACCTTGTGTCCGCTGATGACGTAAAGGTAAACATCCCGGGGCCGCCCGTCGCTGCGCGCCGCCCCGACGAATTCGAGCCCCTTCGGCAAGCCGCCGGATGCCCAGGCCTTTGCCCGCGCCGCCCATCGGTCGAGCTCATCCGCGGGGTAACCGAATTCGCATCCCTCCCGCGTTCCCATGATCCGGGCGTACACGAAGGAGGCGGTGGGATCGGCGATTTGCGGGTACTCCGAATCGCCGGCGATCACCACCGCAACGCCATGCTCCCGCGCCAGGGCGACGAAGTCCTCCGAGCGGAAACTCGCATGGCGCACCTCGACCACGTGGCGCAGCGCTCGCCCGTCCAACTCGCGGGGCAACAGGCCGAGAAACGCAGCGAAATCCCCGGGTTCGAATTTCTTGTTGGGCGGCAGCTGCCAATTGACCGGCCCAAGCTTGTCCTTGAGACACATCACGCCGCTCGAGTAGAAGCGCTCGACGCTCTTACCGGCTTCGGCCAATGTCTTGCGATGGGTGGCGTACCGCGGCGCCTTCAATGAGAACACGAAATCTGCGGGCGTTTCGTCGTGCCACTTGGCGAAAGTCTCCGGCTTTTGCGAGCCGTAGAAGGTGCCATTGATCTCGATCGAGGTGAGGTGCCGGCTCGCATATTCGAGCTCACGCTTTTGCGTGAGCTCGGCTGGGTAAAATACGCCGCGCCAGGGTTCGTAGGTCCACCCACCCACGCCTATGCGGATCGTGCCTGCACTCGCTTCGTTCATGGGTGCCCAGTATTTCAAAAAGGCGGTCAAATACCAACGATGTGCGGGAGCGCGGCGCACAAAGACGCGAACTCGGCTCTGATGCGAGTGAGCCCGAGCAAAGCCCCGGTCGATGTAGCAAACCTTGATCGAACGCAAAAATTGCTGTTTGTTCCGAGCGCGGGCTCGAACGCAAAGTGACGCTTGACGCGCGAATGGGCGCGCGAATGAGCCTGAGGAGCGTCACATGAACACATCAGAGATTGCACAACTGCCCCATGTCGAGGCGGCGCTGAGCTACATCGAGCCGATGACCGGCGCCTCCCGCGTGGTCGATCTACTTGGCGGGTGGTTCTACGCCTCTGCTATGCGTGAGGATGAGGCGATGCTGAGCAAGTGCTTCGATTCCGCCGAAGACGGGCGTGCGCGTTTCGTGCCGCATTCCGCGTTCGTGGATCCAACCACTCCGGTCGGCGCGTCGCCCCGAGAAAGCATCGAATTGCGGACTTTGGTGTTCTTCGGGCAGTGACCGATTCCATCGCTTCGCGAGTCGTCTGCGCTGAAGACGGAGGCAGACGCGGCGGCTCCTTTGCATTAGTTCTCAGATGCTTGCTAGCATCAGGATGCCACAATGCATCAGCGCAAGCCCTGGCATTGCGAGACCCCGAAACAAGGAGTAACCCGGCGATGGCGCGAGATTCCAAATATGACATCCTCTTTGATCGCGTGAAGATCGGCCCCAGAACCGCGCCTAATCGATTCTTCCAGACTGCGCATTGCGCGGGTCCGGGATCCGAGCGTCCGGGCGCGAATGCGGCGTTGCGTGGCACCAAGGCGGAAGGTGGCTGGGGCGTGGTGTTCACGGAGTATTGCTCGATCCATCCCGAAGCGGATGAGTACCCGTATACGTCCGCGCGCATCTGGGACGAGGGCGACGTGCGCAATCTGGCGCATCTGTGCGACGAAGCGCATAAGCACAAGAGCCTGGCCGGCATCCAACTTTGGTACAGCGGCGGTCATGCTCCGTGCCTCGAGTCGCGCGAAATTGGCCGCTCGCCGTCGCAATTTCAGTCCGACATGTTCGCGACCCGCACGGTGTACGGGTACGAGATGGACGAAGACGACATCAAGGATGTCATCAACATGTACGTCGAGGCCGGCAGGCGCGCGGAACAAGCCGGATTCGACCTGCTCGAGGTCTCTGCGGGCGATGACACCGTTCCCATTCAGTTCCTCGAGCCCCGGTACAACATGAGAACCGACAAGTACGGTGGATCATTCGAGAATCGCTCGCGGTTCTACCTCGAGGTGCTGTCGGCGCTGAAGCGTGCGCTCGGCGATCGATGCGCCATAACGACTCGCTTCGAGATGGATACCCTGCATGGGGCGGAAGGCGTGGAGTCCAGCGAGGACGGGCTGCGGGTATTGGAACTGCTGCGCAAGGAGGGCGTCGTGGATCTGGTTTCGCTGAAGATCGGCAACTACGCCGAGTGGGGCGAAGATGCCGGCGCATCGCGCTTTCGCAAGTCCGGCTGGGTCACCCCGTTCATCAAGCAGGGGAAGGCCATCCTCGGCCCGGATATCCCGGTGGTGGGGAACGGCCGATTCACGAGCCCTGACG
>CAVSSU010000050.1:0-137297 GCA_963730565.1 uncultured Gammaproteobacteria bacterium | reverse complement strand
GCTGTTATGTTGGTTCCTTCGTTCAGTTGATTATTGCTAAGACAACCCGCACGGCGGTGAAGCCGCTCGGCGCCGAGGAGCGCGTGGATGAGATCGCGCGCATGTCGGGAGGGATCGACATCACCGAGCAGGCACGCGCGCATGCGCGCGACATGCTCGCGCGGGCGGGCCGGAATTCCCAGCCGAAGAGAAAGCGCGCGCCCGCCGGGCGCCGATAGGACGGGCTACTTGGGCCGTTTCTGATTCGGACAGTCGAGCTTGCGGCAATGTCCGTACAGGATGAGCGAGTGATCGCTGATCTCGAAACCAAGGCGCTTCGCGACCGCCTGCTGCCGCTCCTCGATGCCGCCGTCCATGAACTCCTCCACCCGCCCGCAGTCCACACAGACGATGTGGTCGTGATGGGCGCCGTGGTTCAGCTCGAACACCGCCATGCCGCCCTCGAAGTGATGGCGGGTCACGAGCCCAGCCGCCTCGAATTGAGTCAGCACGCGGTACACCGTTGCGAGGCCGATGTCCTCGTTCGAGACCAGGAGTTTCTTGTAGATATCCTCGGCGCTCATGTGGCGGGCCGTCGAGTCCGCGAGGATGTCCAGTATCTTGAGCCGCGGCAGCGTGACCTTGAGACCGGCATTGCGCAGGTCGTTACCTTCGGTAGTGGGAGGAGGTTTTAGGCGCTGCGGCATGATGCGGCATCCAGTATGATGGAAGCGGATTATCGATCATTTGGGAGCGCTGCACCACCTTGATGAAGATTCTTCGACCTTTATTCCTCGCGACGGGGCTCGCGTTCGCCGCGACGGGCTGTGTCTACCGCATCAACATCCAGCAGGGCAACTTCCTGGATCAAGCCGCCGTCGATCAGGTGAAAGCCGGTATGACCCGAAGCCAGGTGCGCTATCTGCTCGGCACCCCCATGGTGGCGGACCCCTTCAACAAGGAACGGTGGGACTACATCTACTACCTCAAGAAGGGCCGCACCCGCCACATCGACTCACGCCGCGTCACGGTGTACTTCGATGGCGAAAAGGTCGCCCGTCTGGACAAGCCGACCGACGCGGTTGCCGCCGAGCAAGCGGCCTCGGCTGCCAAGATCAAGAACGGCCGAACCTATTAATCCGACGGCCTGACGCGCTAGCGCGGTCGCCGCGGCGGGATTGCGCCGGGCGACGTGGATGTTTGCGCCCGCGCCCGCTGCACCCGCTGGCGGCGTGCGTCCTTCGGGTCCGCCGGCAACGCGCGGTACAGCTCCAGCCGATCGCCCGGCTGCAGCATTCGCCCCGGAGGCACCGTCCTTCCGAATATTCCCACCGCGGACCCGGCAACGTCGATGCCTGCAAAATCGGGCTCCGCGGCCGCCAGCGCCAGCGCATCGGCGACGGTCGCGGGCGGCCTCAGACGATAGGATTTGACGACCGCCCGGTCGGGCAGAGCGTAAATGACCTCGACGATGAAGGGATCGGCGGTGCGCACGGAGATCCCCATCGGGGCTCAGCGATAAATGCTTTGGGCGCGCTGGACGAACGCATCCACGATGGAATCGCAGACCGACCGGAACATGGGATTGAATGCGGCGGCCATCATGCGGCTCTTGAATTCGAAATCGATGCGAAAGAGCACGCGCGACCCCCGCTCCCCCACCGGCTCGAAGTTCCAACGGCCGATGAGGCGGCTGAAGGGGCCCTCGGCGAGCTGCATGAGAATCTCGGCGTCCGGCTTGAGGCTATTGCGCGTGGTGAATTGCATGTGCACCGGGCCCTTGGCCGCTCTCACGGCCGCCAGAGCTTCGGCCGGCGAGACCTTCTCGACTCGAGCGCTCACGCACCACGGTAGAAACTCCGGATAGCGCTCGACATCGTTCACCAGCGCGTACATCTGCGCAGGGGTAAAGGTCACGAGTGCGCTGCGTTCGACGATCGGCAATCGAAGACTCCTCGACGGCGGTGTGGCGCCCGCCGGCGCCGGCGATTCTCGCACAGGCCAACGGGTTAGCCCACGAATCGAGAGGCGCAGACCGTGGTGAGCTTGTAGACTTCGACGCCCAGCAAGGGATCCATGGCACATGGCGAAAGATTCGGACAAACTGCCCCCGATCGCGGTCAACCGCAAAGCGCGTTTCGATTACTTCATCGAGGAGAGCTATGAGGCGGGCATCTCCTTGCTCGGCTGGGAGGTGAAGAGCATGCGCGCCGGCAAGGCGCAGGTCGCCGAAGCCTACGTCTATCTCAAGAACGGCGAGGCGTTCCTGTATGGCGCCCACATCAGTCCCTTGAATTCAGCCTCGACGCACGTGGATACGGATCCGACCCGCACCCGCAAGCTCCTGTTGAGCCGCCGTCAGCTCGACCATCTGGTGGGCGCGGTGGAGCGGCGCGGCTATACGCTGGTGCCGCTGCAGCTCTATTGGAAGGACGGCCGGGCGAAGCTCGAAGTCGGACTCGCCAAGGGCAAGAAACAGCACGACAAGCGTGCCACGGACAAGGACCGCGACTGGCAGCGCGACAAGAGCCGGATCATGAAAGCCAATCGGCGCTGAGCGGATAGCCCTGAGCTTGCGGCGTCCCGGTGACCGTAAACGCAACCGCCCCGCAAAAGCAGCTTGATTGGTGATCCGCGATCGTTCTCCCCGGAATGAACAAGAGCGCGAGCGGGAGCCCAGAATCTCTGTTCTGGGCCCCTGATTGGTGGAGCCGGGGGGAATCGAACCCCCGTCCATAAGTCCTACGCCTCAAGACCTACGTACGTAGCCACAGTCTATTGGTCTCGCCGCTCACTACCCGACGGGCAGGGAAAGCGAACAGCCAGCCCGGTAACGATTCGCAAGATACACCCCAGACACGTGTATCCCGCTAGCTGATGAGCGCTACCCCTGAGCCGTTCGCACCAGCACAGGCCGGTCAGGGTTCAGCCGCGATTAGGCGGCTAGAGCGTAGTTGTCTTCGTTGGCAACTATAAGTTTGCAAGTAGTTTTACGAGGTAACTCGCACCTCGGTACGCACCTGAAGTTTCGCAACCCATGTCGAAACCGGTCGGCCCCGAAAAAGGCAACTCGAGCCGATAGTGTACTCCCCCCTGCCCCACGCTCCAAACCCATGCCGCTCGGCCTGTCGGGCGGTGTCAGGCTGGCGCCGCCGGGATGCCCGCGTGAGGAGCACGGCATGACTTCGCGTTCGCATGGAGAGATCACCGTTCTGATGGTGGACGCTCACGCGGTGGTGCGCGAGGGGTATCGGCGCCTGATGGCGCCGCGCCGGTGCGCGGTCTACCATGTGTGCCGGTCGCAACGAAAACGAAGGCCCAGCGCCATGACACGGCCCGCACATGACTGAGATACGCATCGGCACTCCGTCGCGCAGGCGCGGCAGGCGCGGCGTCCTTTACCTGTTGATCCTGCTGGTCGTGATCCTGGCCGGAGCGTCCCTGTGGACCTGGCTCACGCTGTCTTGGGCGTACGCGGACGGCACGCGCGCCGGGGTGCTGCAAAAGTTCACGCGCCGCGGCTGGATCTGCAAGACGATCGAGGGCGACCTGGCCCAGTACATCGTGCCCGGCATTTCACCGCAGATCTGGAAGTTCAGCGTGCGCGATCCGGCCGTGGCCGCACAGCTCGAGAAAATCGTGGGCCATCAGGTGCAGCTGCACTACACCGAACACCCCGGCGTGCCGAGCGCATGCTTCGCCGACACCCGCTTCTTCGTGGACAACGTCACCGTGACGGACGCCGCGAATGCGGCGGGCTCGGCGGTGCCGGCCGCAGCAGCCTCCGAGGCTACGCGAAGCGCGACATCGAAGCCGCCACCTGTTCCGTGATGGCGAGCGCCACCTTGAGCGCCTTCAGGCCGTCCTCACCGGTGACCGGCGGCTCGCGCCCGGCCGCGGCGGCGGCCAGGAACGCCTCTATCTCCGCATTGAGTGCATCGCCCTGATCGTAGGTGGTCTCCTGGATGTCGACGAGCGGCATCCCGTCCGCGCCGTTTCCACCGGTCTTTCGAATCACCGTGAGGACCTTTTGCTGCAGATCGACCGATACGTAGGCGTCGTCCTGGAACAGCCGCAGCCTGCGCTCGGTCTTCAGGCTCACGCGGCTCGCAGTCGCGTTGGCAACGCATCCGTTGGCAAAGCGCAGGCGCGCATTGGCGATGTCGATCTCCTTCGAGAACACGCTGCTGCCGATCGCATCGACCGACACGACCGGGGAACCCACGATGCTCAGGATCAGATCGATGTCGTGGATCATCAGATCGAGCACGACATTCACGTCGGTGCCGCGCTGCTTGAACGGGGCGAGCCTCGCCGACTCGATGAATCTCGGCACTGAGACGATGGGCTGCAGGGCCTGTACGGCTGCGTTGAACCGCTCCAGATGCCCGACCTGCAGAATGCGATGCGCGTCCCGCGCCGCCGCGATGAGACTCTCGCCCTCCGCCAGGGTGGCGGTCATCGGCTTCTCCACCAGCACATGCGCGCCGGATTCGAGGAATTCCTTGGCAATGGTGTAATGCAGCGGCGTCGGCGTCACGATGCTGACCGCATCGACGGCGCCCAGAAGCTCGCGGTAGTCGGCAATTTCGCGCACGCCGAGCTCGGCCGCCACCGCCGCCCTCGCCTCCCGGGAGGGGTCGGCCACAGCGATCAACTCCGAGCCGGCGAGGCTTTTGTACTTCTGTGCGTGAAATCGGCCGAGATATCCGACGCCGATGACGGCGGTGCGCATCAGGGCGGCGTCTCGCGCCGCCATTTGCTGGCGGCGCGGTAGTCCTGCCGCATCTGCAGCGTCGCCCCGCCGACGATCCCGATCGCCGCCCCCGCGAACACCGACAGACCCCGCCACCAGGTCCAATAGCCCGCCGCGAGCGACCAGCCGCTCATGCCGAGCACGAGCACCGCCCCGGTGCCGATGAGCACCCAGGGCTTGGCGTCGTACAAAGTGTCGGGCATCCAGGACCGCATGCCGGCTAGTTTACAGCCAGGGGCGGCGGAGCATGCATTTCGTTACAATGACGCGGTATGCGTTTTTCGCAAATATTCCGCCGGCTGTGGGGGTTGCGGGGCTGGCCCCTCGAGATGCTGCTGAGCGTGCTCGCCTTGGGCGTAGGCTTCGCCCTGATGCCCATACTCATTTTCTATTCCGGCTCCTTGCTCCTCGGGCGCTACGAGGGCGCGAGCGTCGCGCATCAGTTCCAGAGCATCTACAGCGGGCTGCAGGCCGGCTCAGCGGCTTCCTGGATCGTCCTGTTGGGGCCCTACGGGCTGTATCTGCTCTTCAGGGCGTTCGGGCTCTGGTGGCGGGCGAGCGCAAGGCTCGCCTGACCGCGGCCCAAGCCGCTTAAGTTATGTAGAACGCGGACGCTAACCTCACTGGGCCGAATGGCCTTGATGGAGTGCCCGCGCTTGAATCCCGAGATCGAAGCCCACCTTCGCTCGCTGGTCAATTTCCCGTCCCCGCCGGGCGTGGCCACGCACATCATCGAGCTTGCCCGCGATCCCGACATGGAGATGGGCAAGGTGGCCAAGGCGTTGAGCATGGATTCGGCGTTGTCAAGCAAGGTGCTGCGCATCGCCAATTCGGCGCTGTATGCGCAGCGCCGCAAAAGCGAGAATTTGCGGCAGGCTCTGGTCGTGCTCGGCCTGAATGCCACATTGACCCTGGCGCTGAGCTTCTCGCTGGTCAAATCGCTCCGTAAGGGCAAGCCGAACGGCATCGATTATCCCCTGTACTGGCGGCGCGCACTGGTGGCCGCCACGGCCGCGCGCGCGCTGGCCGATGCCATGCGCCAGCCGATGGCCGAGGAGATCTTTCTGGCGGCGCTGCTGCAGGACGTCGGCATGCTGGCGCTCGATCAGGCGGTGCCCGACCTGTATCGCGGCGGCGAGTCCTTTCAGCGCGATCACGCCGCGCTTGCGGCGCATGAACGCAAGCGTCTGCTGGCCGATCATGCCGAGGTGGGCGGCTGGCTCATGCGGACCTGGAATCTGCCTCCCCGGCTGCACCTCGCGATCGAGCACAGTCATCACATGGATCTGCACGCGACCACCGATCCGCTGCAGATCTTCGAGCGTTGCGTCGCGTTGTCGGGGCCGGTCGCCGACCTGTTCCTGCGCGATCCCGCGGAGCGCCAGTTCGCCGAGACAGCCCTGTCCGCCGAGCGCGGCCTGGCGATGGACAAAATGGCCTTCGGACAGGTGCTCGGAACGATCGGCTCGATGCTTCCCGAGACCGAGGCGATATTCGAGACCGATCTTCTGGCCAATCAGCATCCCGAACTGATCCTCGAACAGGCGCGGGAAGCGCTGATGCTGCGCAATCTGGTCGCCCTGCGCGAGATCAACACCTTGCGGGCGGTGGCCGAAATCTCCAGCAGCCGCACGCTGGAGCTCGAAGAGGAAACGCGCCGCGATGCCATGACCGGCGTTTACAACCGCGCCTATCTCGACCAGGTCCTGGCGCGCGAGTTCGAGCATTCCACCCGGCACAAATGGCCGTTGAGCGTGGCGTTCGCGGACCTCGACAATTTCAAGGGCATCAACGACAAGTACGGGCACCAGGCCGGCGACCGGATCCTGCAGGCCACCGCTCGCATTCTGCGCGGCAATACGCGCGAGACCGATCTCATCGCCCGCTACGGCGGCGAGGAATTCGTCGTGATCCTGCCGGCGACCGACGCGCAGACGGCTCACGGTGTCTGCGAGCGCATCGTCGCCGCCTTCCAGAACACCGGCCACGTGATCGGCGCCGATCACGCCCGCGTGACGATCTCGATCGGCTGCGCCACCCACGGGGCCGACATGACCTTCGCCAACGTCGCCGAGTTCGTCAAGGCGGCGGATCAGGCGCTCTACACCGCGAAGCTGCGCGGCCGCAACCGCATCGTGCCGTTCGACCGGCAGCTGCCCGACGCGCTCACCGGCAGCCCCATCAAGGCGGCTTCCTGGCACGTCTGAGGCGGTCGCGGTCTCCATCGCAGCGGATTAAGTCGCGCGCCGGCTGCGTTAAGTCGTGTTCGATTTGAAGCACGTCACAGTTCGCCAATTTTTCCCGCGAGCGGTTGTCGCAATTTGGGAACATGTATCCGAAGGCCGCACCAAACATACGATGGCCTCGTCGATGGCGATTTTTTTTCGAGGGAAAGCACGATGGCGAATGGCAAGCCCGATGATCGAGATCCGAAATTCAGTTTCGGCACCCGCGAGTTGCGCGAGGCGCGCCGCGCCCAGCCTCTGACGCTGGCCGAGCCGCCGCCGAAACCGGCAGCGGGCCCGGCGGCGGGTGCGGGTTTCGATCCCTACAATACCTCCGGCAGCTTCGACCGCCGCAAGCACTGGGAGCGCGTCGGCAAGCGATAGCGCGCAGGGCTGGCGCGGGGGCCCCGTGCACCCCGCCGACGATGCGCCCGCCTAATCGGCCGGCAGCGGATGCGCGCGGTTGCCGCTGAATTCGCTGTTTGGAAACCAGCGCGGAAAACGCCGCGAGTTCGCCAGTCGCTCGCCCACCGTGCGATAGAGCTCCAGATCCTCCACCGCACCGCGCACGTCCCAGTCCTCCGTGTACCGATCGCCCGCCTGCCGGTAGCGATGCGCGCGGTAATCCTCGAACTGCGACTCCCCCCACTGCGGCCCGCGCGCCTCATCGTCCACGCCCGATTTCACATACAGGGTGGGGATGCCGTGCAAGGCGAAGCTCAACTGGTCGGAGTCGTAGTACCTGCCGAGTTCAGGCCGGTTGTCCGGTCGAACCTCGCGACCCTGCAAGAGGGCGACTCCCCGGACGGATTCTTCGAGCTCGGAATTGCCGGCGCCGAACACCATCACGTCCCGCGTCCGTCCGCCGATGTGCAGCCGGTCCAGATTGATCGCCCCGCTGGTCTGCTCGAGCGGAAACACCGGATGCTCGACATAGTAGCGCGAGCCCAAAAGACCCGACTCCTCGCCGGTGAACGCGATGAACACGATCGAGCGCTCCGGCGCCGGCTTGGTGCGGCTGAACGATTGCGCGAGGGCCACGAGCCCCGCAACGCCGCTCGCGTTGTTCTCCGCCCCGCCAATCACGGTGCCGCTCGCATCGCGGCCCAACCCATCCCAGTGAGCGCAGTAAACGACGTATTCGTGCTTGCGCCCGCCTCCCGGCAAGAGCGCGATCACGTTGCGGGAATCAAAACGCCTGATCGCATTCTCGATCGCCGCATCGACTTTCAGCCCCATCGGCGTCGCCTTGAAACCGGCTTGCGCGGCGGCGTGGATCGAGCGCTCGTAATCGAGGCCCGCGGTCGCGAACAGGCCTCGCGCCGCCTCGCCCGTCAGCCAGCCTTCGAGCGTCGCCCGGCCCGCGTGGGCGTCGGCGGCGGCGAGCTCGAGCTGAGGTCCGGTCCAGGTATTGACGACCGCGGCCCATCCGTATCCCAGAGCCGAGGCATCATGGATCAGCAACACGGCGGCCGCGCCATGACGCGCGGCCTCGGCGACCTTGTACGCCCAGCGTCCGTAATAGCTCAGGGCATTGCCCTTGAAAGCCGTCGGGTCCCTGCCAGCGGACCCGGGATCGCCCACGAGTACGAGGACCGTCTTGCCGCGCACGTCGATCGCCGCGTAGTCGTTCCAGTCGAATTCCGGTGCGACGATGCCATAGCCGGCGAACACCAGCTCGCTTTGCGCGAGCGAGACGGCGGGCATCTCGCGCTCGGTCCAAATGACCATGTCCTTGCCGTAGCCGAGCGTCTCGATGCCGGCATGCCCTGCAATCGACAGCCTCGCGTTCCTGCCGGGCGTGATCTCGACCAGCGGCACCTGCTGCACCCAGCTGTCGCCGTTGCCGGGCTTCAGCCCCATCTTTTTGAACTGATCCGTCAAGAGCGAGACCGTCTTTTCCTCGCCCGCGGTTCCGGGTTTGCGCCCCTGATAGTCATCGGATGCCAGGATGCGAATGTCGTTCCTGACGAGCACCTCGTCGATGTCCGTCGAGGGGGGCGGTGCGCGGTGAGCGGTACACGCGGCCAGGAGGGCAGCCAGGCACCCTCCGGTGAGAGTGCAAAGACCCCGGGTTGGCGTTGAAATCGAGCTTCTCCTTAGGATGGGGAACGGTCCTTCGTGCGTCCGGGGAAACTACCGGCGCCCGCCGCGGTCCAAATCGCGAACCCCGGCAGACTCGGCGGCAAGTTGGGCAATTCGCGCGACAGATCCGGATGTCGGCTGGCCGATGCCCCGCACACGATCAAAACCGTGAACGGACGCATATCTTCAGGCTCGTATACACTTGGCTTGGGACATCTGCTGGTCTAGCCTTGGGCTGGTTGCGCGGCTCATTTTACAGGAGAACGGGAACGGTGATGACGGTCGTGACGAAACGGGGACCCCCGGGCAAGCGCCCGCGCTGGGTCACCGCAATTGCCGTGTGCTTGAGTGCCGTCGGACTCGCCGCCCTGTTGGGCGCCGCCATGACGCCGTCGGCCCCTCAGGCGGCTCCTGCATCAGCCCTGGTCTTGCAGCCGACGGAGCAGGAAAACTACGTGGCGCGCCGCGTCAGCGACATCATCGCGCGCGAGCATTACCGCCGGGCGCCGCTCGACGATCATCTCTCGAGCCTGATCCTCGACCGCTACCTGGATGCGATCGACAGCCAGCGAAGTTACTTCTACGCGAGCGACATCGCGGAGTTCGAGAAGTATCGCTACGAGCTCGACGACGCCATCAAGGCCGGCGACGTCGAGCCTGCGTTCGTCATCTTCAGGCGTTTCCAGCAACGCAGCCGCGAGCGCATGAATTACGCGGTGGAGCTTTTGCAGAAAAAGCCCGATTTCGATCTCGACGAGTCGTTCACCTTCGACCGTGAAAAAGAGCCCTGGCCGGCGAACGCGGCCGAGATGAACGAGCTGTGGCGCAAACGCGTCAAGAACGATGCCCTGTCGCTGATCACCGCGGGCAAGCAATGGCCCGAGGCGGCTGACATTCTGCGCAAGCGCTACGAGCACGTCGAGAAGCGCATGGATCAAAGCAAGCCGGAGGATGTGTTCGAGGCGTTCATGAACGCCTTCGTGCTGTCCCTCGATCCGCATTCCAATTATTTCTCCCCGCGCAATTCGGAGGAATACAACATCCAGATGAGCCTCTCCTACGAGGGCATAGGGGCGTCGCTCCAGCTCACCGACGACTACGTCACCGTGATCGATGTGATCGCCGGCGGCCCCGCCGCCGTCTCCGGCAAGCTCGCGGCAAACGATCGCATCACCGCGGTGGGCGAAGGCAAGACCGGCGATCTGGTCGACGTGATCGGCTGGCGGCTCGATGACGTTGTCCAGAAAATCCGCGGTCCTGGCGGCACGACCGTGCGGCTGCAGCTGCTGCCGGCCGGCGCGGCGCCGGGATCTGCTCAGAAGGTGGTCGAGTTCACCCGCAACCGCGTTTCTTTGGAGGCTCAGGCATCGCACAAGGCGATGAAGACGGTCGTGCGCAACGGCCGCGAGGTCAAAGTCGGAATCATCACCGTGCCGAGCTTTTATCAGGACTACGACGCGAGCCGCGCCGGCGCCAAGGACTTCCGCAGCACCACGCGCGACGTTCAACGGCTGATCGGCGAGCTGCGCAAGGAAGGCGCCGAGGTGCTCATCATGGACCTGCGCGCGAATGGAGGCGGTTACCTGCCCGAGGCCGAGTCGCTCGTGGGCCTGTTCATCGACCGCGGACCGGTGGTCCAGTTGCGCGACACGACCGGGCGCATCGAGGTGGATGATGATCCCGATCCGTCCGTTTTCTACAACGGACCGCTGGTTGTGCTCGTCGACCGCTTCAGCGCGTCGGCCTCCGAGATCTTTGCGGGTGCGATTCAGGACTACGGCCGCGGTTTGATCATCGGACAGCAGACCTACGGCAAGGGCACGGTGCAAAACGCCCACCCGCTCAACTACACCATCTTCGGCCGCAAGCCCGAGCTCGGGCAGCTGAACGTGACCATCGGCAAGTATTATCGCATCACCGGCGAGAGCACACAGGACCGCGGCGTGACGCCGGACATCGCCATTCCCTCGCTCATCGATGCGAGCGAGGTGGGCGAGAGCACCCGTGACCGCGCGCTGCCCTGGGATCACATCGAGCCCGCGGCCTTCAAGCCCGAAGGCGACCTCAAACCCCTCGCCTCGACGCTCACCAAACTGCACGAGGAGCGCACGGCCGGAAGCGCGGATTTCCGTTATCTACGGGCGGACATCAGCGCGCTCGACGCGATGCGCAATCAGAAGACCGTGTCGCTCAACTTGAAGACCCGCGAGGAGGAGCGCAAGCGCCAGGACGACGATCGGCTCGCGCGCGAGAACGCGTTGCGCGCGGCCCGCAACGAGCCTGCGGTGAAGTCGCTCGAGGACATCAAGGACGACGCTTCCGCGGGAATCATCCTCGACGAGGCGGCCCAGATCGCGGGCGACATGGCGGTGGCGACGGTCCACAAGAGCGGGCCTACGCAGGCGCGCAGGATCGACGCTCACTAGCGCAGCTTAAGGCCGCTAGCGCAGCAACAAATTGTAAAGGTCCCAATAATCCTCGGCGAGGACGTTCCAGTTGGACGCGGACGCGGCGGTTGCGGCCGCCAGCGAGTCCGCGGTGGGCACCGTGTCGGCCGTGTTGCGGTATTCCGAGATGCCGCGCAGGCGTTCGAGCTTCGCTCTCACGCCCGCCGTGATCTGCTTCTGATTGGCGATGGCGGCCTGTGCTTTTTGCACTCTTTGCATGTAGCCCTCGCAGTCCGCGCGCGAGCCGAAGCTCATCTCATGGACCCGGCGCGCGACGGCTTCCTTGGCGCGCGCGGCCAGTCCGAACGCGTCCACGTATTCGCACAGCGATTCGGCGTAGCTGATGATGGCGAGATTGATGTTGCGCCGCGCTCCGAGCGAGATGCCCGGAAATTCCGGCAACGCTTCATTGCTGATGGCGCTGCGTTCCGCATGGAGGTCGCCGACGGCGGCATCCGCGACGACGACGCCCTGCTTCAACACCTCGAGCGACTTCTGCAGGCGGCGGCGCCTGAAGTAATGCCAGAATGCCGTCAACCGCGTGAGCTCGTTTTGCGCCGCCGCCAGATGCTCGCGTTTGAGATCGGCGTCCGCGGCGGCCTCCTGGAGCCGGCGGTCCACGTCGGTGAGCCGGAGGTTCTTCTCGGTCTCGCATTCTGATTTGTGCCGGGCCGCCTCTTTCGCCTCCTGCTGGCGGGTCAGATCCGTCGCGAACTGCGACAACTGCTGGTGGCAGGTCTTCCAGAGGCCGCGAAGCTGATAGAACACGAGCGCGGCGAATCCCGTGCGCACGTCGGCGAGGAGATCGCCGAGCGCATCGAGCTGCTCCTGAACGCGGATGGTCGCTCCCTCCTGCTGTTTCAGGCGGTCGCGCAGAAGATGGAATTCGTCCTTGAGATCGGCATAGGCCTTTTTCAGGCCCGCGCGATTTTGGAAGAGCTGCATGAGCCGCTCCTCGTCCGCGCTCACACCACTCCCCTCGGATCCTCCCTTGAGAAAGCTCAGCTTGTCGATCAATGTCCCGCCTCGAACCTGCCGCTAGCCTGCGGGACCTAAGGGGCTCCGCCCGTCAAAACCGATGGCCCCGCTCGGCGCAATATTCCAGCCATTTGTTTAACATCATGTTCCGGGCCCAGCGCTGATCCAGTTCACGCTTGAGTCCCGATTCGACCCTGGCCAGCTCGGAATGGCGCCGAAAGCCGCGAAAGCTGCGCACTTCCGCCAGGCGGGCGTCGTGGTATACGCACACTTCGAGATCCGGGTCACGAATGCAATCCCCCTCGAGCGGGAATTCGTATGTGAGGCGGAACACACTCGTGTAACGCGACAGCTCGAGCGGTGTGAGAAAGAGATCACAGTCGGAATCGACGCGCGAAACGGAGCGCTCCGAAATCGAGCGCAAGTCTCTCGTAAGCCAGCCCAGCCGCACGAAATTGCTCTCGTACAGCGTCATGAGACTGACGAAGCTGCCGGGACGCGCCCGCCATGTGGTTTCACACCATTGGTCCGCGATCATGGCCCGACTATACCATGCGCCTGCGTCTTGCCAGCGACGCAGTCTTCATCGGCGACGCAGTCCTCATCAGGGACGCAGTCGGCGCTCGATGCCGGTGCGGTCGAGGATGCGGCTCGAGATCTCTTCAATGGAACATTCGGTCGCGTCGATGAACGGAATTCCGTGCCGCTCGAACAGCGATTCGGCGGCCCGCACCTCGAAGGCCACTTGCCGCGGCGAGGCGTACCGGCTGTCGGGGCGGCGCTCGTTGCGGATCTGCTGCAGGCGGTCGGGCTTGATGGTGAGGCCGAAGAGCTTGCGCGAGTGCGCCTCGAGCCCGCGCGGCAATTTTCGGGACTCGAGATCGTCCTCGGTCAACGGATAATTCGCCGCGAATATCCCGTATTGCATGGCCAGATACAGGCACGTCGGCGTCTTTCCCGAACGCGACACGCCGATGAGTATCACATCGGCGCGCTCGTAGTCCCGCATCACCGAACCGTCGTCGTTCGCGAGCGCAAAATTGGTGGCGTCGATTCGCGTCGCGTAGGAATGTGTGTCGGCCATGCGATGAGTCCGACTCATGGCATGGGAGGATTGCGTCTTGAGTTCGTTCTCGAGCGGTGATAGGAACGCATCGAAAAAATCCAGGAACAAGCCGGTGCTCCCGCGCACCACGTTGCGCACGTCCTCCTGCACCAGCGTCAGAAAACGATGGGGCGAACCCCCTCCTGTTTGCCCACCAGATCGATCTTGCGCACCGCCTCTATCGCCTTGTCAACCGTGGAGATAAATGGCACAGTCACCTGCCTGAATTCTATGCCGTCGAACTGTGTCATGAGGCTGTGGCCCATCGTCTCGGCGGTGATGCCGGTCTGGTCCGATACAAAAAACACTGTTCTTTTGTTCACGGTCGTCCCATTAGTCGCCTCTATGGCCGGAAGTGTTTCACTTAACCCATGCGCGGACAAGCGGCGATTTCCAATAAGACACGAACCTAAGCCAGCGCCGGAGAAGCGATGAATCCCTACGTCATTCCGTTCGAGAAATTGAAGAGCAAGGATATCGAGGTCGTCGGCGGCAAGAATGCCTCGATCGGCGAGATGATCTCGCGCCTCGCGGGCCTGGGTGTGTCGGTCCCCGGCGGATTCGCCACCACCTCGCAAGCCTACCGGGACTTCCTCGCGCAGGGCGGCTTGGACGAGCGCATCCGCGAGGCCCTCGCGACTCTCGACGTGGACGACGTGGACCGCCTCGCAGCCGTCGGCAAGCAGATCCGCGGCTGGATGCTCGCCACGCCGTTTCCAGCGCGATTGCAGAGCGAGGTGACTCGAGGCGTGGCGCAAGATGGGCCAGGGCGAGGAGTTCGCGGTCGCGGTGCGCTCGTCCGCCACGGCCGAAGATCTGCCCGAGGCCTCGTTCGCCGGCCAGCAGGAAACTTTTCTGAACGTGCGCGGCGAGCAGCATCTGCTCACCGCCATGCACGAGGTCTATGCCTCCTTGTTCAACGACCGCGCGATCGCGTACCGCGTACACAACAACTTCGATCACAATGCCGTCGCCTTGTCCGTCGGCGTACAGCACATGGTGCGCAGCGACCTGGGGGCCGCGGGTGTCATGTTCACGCTCGACACCGATTCGGGGTTCCGGGACGTGGTGTTCATCACCTCATCCTACGGACTCGGCGAGACGGTGGTTCAAGGTGCGGTGAATCCCGACGAATTTTATGTCTACAAGCCGGCGCTGCGCGCGCAGCGGCGCAGCATTTTGCGCAAGAATCTGGGGCAGAAGGCGATCAAGATGATCTACGCCGATCCTGGCAGCCGCGAGCGGGTGCGCACCGTCGACGTGGCCCACGAGGACCGGCAGCGATTTTCAATCGATGAGGCCGACATCGTCGAATTGGCCAAACAGGCGCTCGTCATCGAGGAGCATTACGGCACGCCGATGGACATCGAGTGGGGCAAGGACGGCTCGACCGGCAAGATCTACATCCTTCAGGCACGTCCCGAGACGGTTCAGAGCCGCGCCGGCCGCACCATCCAGCGCTTCACGCTCAAGGCCCGTTCGACGGTGATCTCGACCGGCCGCAGCATCGGACAGCGCATCGGCGCGGGCCATGCCCGGGTTATCCGCGACGTGAAGGAGATGTCCCGGGTGCGCGCGGGCGACGTGCTCGTCGCGGACATGACGGACCCCGACTGGGAGCCGGTCATGAAGCGCGCCGCGGCCATCGTCACCAACCGCGGCGGCCGAACCTGCCACGCAGCCATCATCGCGCGCGAGCTCGGCATTCCGGCGGTGGTCGGCTGCGTGAACGCGACACAGTCGATCCGGGAAAATCAGGCGGTCACGGTGTCCTGCGCCGAGGGCGACACGGGTTACGTGTACGACGGCATGCTCGAATACGACCAGCGCAACATCGAGCTCGACTCGCTGCCCGAGATCCCGGTGAAGATTTCGATGAACATCGGCAATCCCGACCGCGCATTCGAGTTCGCGGGATTGCCGAACAAGGGCGTCGGCCTCGCGCGGCTCGAGTTCATCATCAACCGCATGATCGGGGTGCACCCCCGGGCGCTACTCGAGTTCGACAAGCAGAGCCCGGAGCTCAAGGAGGCCATTTCGCAGCAGATTGCGGGCTATCCCGATCCGGTGAGCTTCTATGTGGACAAGCTCTCCGAGGGAATCGCCCAGATCGCGGCCGCGTTCGCTCCGGAGCCGGTGATCGTGCGGCTGTCGGATTTCAAATCGAACGAGTACGCGAACCTGATCGGGGGCAAGGCCTATGAGCCGCACGAGGAAAATCCGATGCTCGGATTTCGCGGCGCCTCGCGCTACATCGACAAGGCGTTCCGGCCCTGCTTCGAGCTCGAGTGCCGCGCGCTCAAGCGCGTGCGGGACGAGATGGGCCTCACCAACGTTCAGGTGATGGTGCCGTTCGTGCGCACGCTCCTCGAGGCGAAGACCGTCACGCAGCTTCTCGCGGACAATGGGCTGAAGCGCGGCGACAACGGCCTCAAGCACATCATGATGTGCGAGCTGCCGACCAACGCCGTGCTTGCCGACCGCTATCTGGAATATTTCGACGGATTCTCGATCGGCTCGAACGACATGACGCAGCTCGCCCTCGGGCTCGACCGGGATTCCGGCGTGGTCGCGAAGCTGTTCGACGAGCGCGACGACGCCGTGAAGGCCTTGATGGCCATGGCGATCAAGGCGTGCACGTCGCAGGGCAAGTATGTGGGGATCTGCGGCCAGGGCCCCTCCGACCATCCGGAGCTCGCCCGCTGGCTGGTGAAACAGGGCATCGACAGCCTCTCGCTCAATCCGGATACCGTGGTGGAGACCTGGATGTTCCTCGCCGCGGACAACCCTGAATAGCCTAGAGCGGCCGAAGCAATCGCTCGCGATAGAACTCGAGCTCGCGTATCGACTCGCGCACGTCGTCCATCGCCAGATGCGTGGCGTGCTTCTGGAACGCCTGCGCGATATGCGGCGCCCAGCGCTGCGCCAGCTCCTTGAGCGTGCTCACGTCGAGATTGCGGTAATGGAAGAATCGCTCGAGCGTGGGCATTTGGCGGGCCAGAAAGCGCCGGTCCTGACAGATGCTGTTGCCGCACATCGGCGAGCGGCCCTTTTCGGCCCAGGTCTCGAGGAACGCCAGCGTCTCGCGCTCGGCGGCGGCGGTGTCGATCCGGCTCGCGAGAACCCTCGCGCTGAGCCCGGAGCCGCCGTGCTGACGCCGATTCCAATCGTCCATCGCGTCGAGCACGTCGGCACTCTGATGCACCGCGATGACCGGGCCTTCGGCGAGCACGGTCAGGTGCTTGTCGGTTACGATCGTGGCGATCTCGATGATGAGATCGGTGTCGGGCTTGAGCCCCGTCATCTCCAGATCGATCCAAATGAGATTATCGGGGGATTTCATGGGCCCGCATGGTAGCAGAGCGCCGCAATCGCATAGGCGCGCGCGGCAGCCGGTGACCGTCCTCGCGAGCTACGGGCGCGGCGTCTTGGTGCGAGTCCGGGCTCCGCAGCTCCTGCAGTGCTCGTCTGCAAGGGCCGCAAGCTTCGCATCGTGTGCGGGGATCGGGTCGTCTGGGCCGCACGCGCCGGAGGGATGGCGGTCCGTCGATCGAATCGATCGAGCCTCGCGCGCAACCTGGTCGAGCGCATCGACGCACGCGGCCGCGCCGAGCCGGTGGCCGCCAACGTCGACCGGCTGGTCATCGTGCTCGCGCCGCGAGCCCGAGCCGGATTTGTTCCTCGTCGATCGCTACTGGGCCGGCGCCCGGCTGAAGGACCTCGAGCCGCTCCTGATGGTCAACAAATCGGACTTGGGCGCGCGATTCCCTGCGCGGCGAGCTCGGACGCCTACCGCGAACTGGGACTGCCCTGCTGCGAGGTCTCCGCCCTCGGCCAACCGGGGCTCGAAGCGCTCCGGGCCGCCTTGGCAGGCGGCACGACGCTCCTGGTCGGGCAGTCCGGCGTGGGCAAATCCTCGCTGATCAATGGCTCGCTCCTGAGGCGGCGGCGCAGACCGGGGAGCTCATGCGCGATGACGAGGGCCGCCACACCACCACCACCGCGCGGCGCTATCGGCTGCGGGCCCGACTGCGCCGTGATCGATGCCCCCGGCGTGCGCGACTTCGCGCCCCCCGCGAGCCTCGCGCGCGCCGCGGAGCGCGGCTTCGTCGAGGTTCACCGCTCGCCGCCGGCTGCCGCTTCAACGACTGCCGTCACCTGCAGGAGCCGGGCTGCGCGGTGCGCAGCGCCGTGCTCGCAGGGCAGATCACCGCGCGCCGCTACGAGAGCTACCGGCGGTTGCTCCGGCTGTACGAGAAACTCGCGACCTGAGAGGCTCACGCACGACGCTGGTGCGGCCGGCGAGCGCGTGCGCCAGCGTGCCGCCGTCGACGTATTCGAGCTCGCCGCCGACCGGCACGCCGTGGGCGATGCGCGCTGCCTTGACGCCCGCGCGCGCGCGAGCTCGCCGAGGTAATGCGCCGTGGCCTCGCCCTCCACCGTGGGATTGGTGGCGAGAATCACTTCGCGCACGCCGCCGTCCGACGAGCAGCCCCTCGAGCTCGTGCAGCCCCGAGCTCATCGGGGCCGATGCCATCGAGCGGCGACAGATGTCCCATCAGTACGAAGTAGCGGCCGCGGAAGCCGCCGGACTGCTCGATCGCCACGACGTCGGCCGGCGATTCGACCACGCACAGCTGCGAGCTATCGCGCTGCGGGGCGGCAGCAGATCGAGCACAGCTCGCTCTCGGTCAGCATGCGGCAGCGGCCGCAGCGCCCCACCGCGGCGAGCGCCCCCTCGAGCGACGCGGCGAGCGCGCTGCCGCCGGCGCGATCGTGCTGGAGCAGATGAAAAGCCATGCGCTGCGCGGTTTTCGGACCGACGCCCGGCAGGCAGCGCAGCGCCTCGATCAACGGGCCGAGAGCGCGGGCGAGTGCTTCATCGGACTCAGAACGGCAGCTTCATGCCCGGCGGCAGCTTCATGCCGGACATGAGGCCCGCATCTTCTCCTGCGTGCGCGCCTCGAGCTTGCGCGCGCATCGTTGATCGCGGCGGCCACGAGGTCCTCGAGCATCTCGCGATTCCTCAGCCACGACCGTCGGCTCGATCTGCACCCTCTTCGCCTCGTGGCGGCCGTTCATGACCACCTTGACCATGCCGCCACCCGCCTCGCCGGTCACTTCGAGGCTGGCGATCTCCGCCTGGGCCTTCTGCATGTTGGCCTGCATCGCCTGCGCCTGATGCATGAGGTTTCCATATTTGCCTTCTCATGCATCTTCGGATGCCTCGCTGACTGCTAGTCGCCGCGCTTCACCGGGCGCACCGAGTCGGCAGCACGCTCGCGCCGAAGCGCTCCTTGAGCCCCTTGACCGCGGGATCGGCCTCGAACGCCGCGCGCGCCCGGAGCGTGCGCTCCTGCGTCGGCCTGCGCGCGCTGCCGTGCGCCGGCGTGTGCGAGGCCGTCCGACACTCTCGAATACCGAGCCGGACGTCGCGGCCCAAGTACCGCGACAAGCGCCTGCGCGAGCTTATCCTCGATGCGCGCTTGCGCAGCGCCGGCGTCCGCGGCGGATCGAGGCCAGACGCACCAGCACGCCTTGCGTACGAGCCAGCACGCAATGCGCGCGAGCTGTCGCACCATGCCGCCGAGAGCTGCGGCCCGACGACGGCAAGCCATCGCGGCATCGACGAGATGCGGCGGGGGTCGAGGTCGCCCTCGGCGGCGACGCGGCGGCCGGCGGCGAGGCCGCAGCCGGCGGCCCGGCCGCGGAGGGCGCAAGCTCGGTCGCCGTTTGATCTCGCGCAGCCGCGCCGGTGACGGCGGTACGGCCGGGCGGCAGTGCGGCGCCCGCCGCTCCGGCCGACGCCGGCGCGGCAGCCTCCGGGTCGAAATGCCAGCATGCGCAGCAGCGTCATCTCGAATCCGAGGCGCGGGTCGGGCGCCATGCGCAGATCGCGCCGGCCGGCGAGCGCGATCTGGTAGTAGAGCTGCACGTCCTCGGGACCCAGCGCCTTGGCCAGACGAGTCGAGGATCTCTCGATCGTACAGCTCATCCTCGGAGGCGGCCTCGGGCACGATCTGCACGATCGCGACCCGCTGCAGGAGCGCCGCGAGCTCGAGCAGCGCCCGGTCGTAGTCGGGCGCATCCTGGTCGAGCTCGCGCCACCCGCGCAGCAGCGCCGCGCCGTCGCCGCCGCGCCAGCAGCTCGACGATCCGGCGCGACGTGGCCGCGCTCGATCGTGCCGAGCATCGCGCGCGCATCGGCCTCGTCAGCGCTTGCCGCCGCCGAAGGCGATGCAGTTGATCGAGCAGCGACAGTGCGTCGCGCATGCTGCCGTCGGCCGCGTGCGCGAGCAGCGCGACGCGCCGCCGGCTCGAACGTCGAGCTTCTCGGCCGCAGGATGTACTTGAGCCGCTCGCCGATCAGATTCGCCGACAGGCGCTTCAGGTTGAACTGCAGGCAGCGCGACAGCACCGTGACCGGCAGCTTCTGCGGATCGGTGGTCGCGAGCAGGAACTTCACGTGCGGCGGCGGCTCCTCGAGCGTCTTCAGCAGCGCATTGAAGGAATGCGTCGAGAGCATGTGCACCTCGTCGATGAGGTACACCTTGTAGCGGCCGCGCGTGGGCGCGTACTGCACGTTGTCGAGCAGCTCGCGCGTATCGTCCACCTTGGTGCGCGAGGCGGCGTCGACCTCGATGAGATCGACGAAGCGGCCCGCGTCGATCTCGCGGCAGCTCGCGCACACCCCGCAGGGGTTGGCCCTGACGCCGGTCTCGCAGTTGAGGCGACTTCGCCAGGATGCGCGCGACCGTGGTCTTGCCCACGCCGCGGGTGCCGGTGAACAGAAACGCATGGTGGATCTTGCCCGCTCTCGAGCGCATTGGCCAGCGCGCGCAGCACGTGCTCCTGCCCGACCATCTCGGCGAAGCGCTTGGGCCGCCATTTGCGCGCCAACGCGGTATAGCTCATAGGTTAGTTTATCCGTAACACCCGCTCAAGGGGCGATAGGGAGGCGGCCCGCGCCAGCCGGAACTTCGGCACCCGACCGATCCGTCTACCGCTGCTCCCTTCCGGGCCTGACGGGGTTCGTGGTAAGTCGCCGCGAAGATCCGACGCGAGCCGCCATAGACTCGAGGAACGCATTGTTGGCGGAGAGGGTGGGATTCGAACCCACGAACACCCTTTAGGATGTTACTGACTTTCCAGGCCAGCGCCTTCGACCGCTCGGCCACCTCTCCGCTGGGAACGTCAATGCCGAACCTACGCGGGCTCGCAAGGGTACCGGAGGCGGCCGGGCCGAGCAAATCCGGAATCGGCATCCGAAGGGAGCGACCGCAAGGGGCGTCCGCAGGGGTGGCCCCCGGGAGCGTCCTCACCACGGGGCTAACCGCTCGGAGTACCCGCCTTGTTGGCAGGCGCGGGCTTGTAGCGCGGCGGGGTATCCAGGCATGCCTCGTGAGGACCCGGGGGCGGCGCCACGAGATCCACCGTCGGAATGACCAGAGCACCCTGCGTATTGGGCGAATCGAGCCCCTCGGGCACCTTCAGGGGCGCGCGCTGTACTGCGCGCTGGTATTCCTGCGGCTTGTGGCAGTCCGTCGGCAGCCCGTGGACCAGACGGCAGCCATTCAGCAGCATTGCCGCGGCGATGAACGCTACCGGTCGAATTAGTCTCACGCTGCCTGATCCTCGAGTGCAATGCCCGCTGCGCGCATGGCCCCGAGCACGGCGTCGTGCTGGGCAGGCGACAGTTCGACCAACGGGAGCCTCAACGCGCTGCCGATGAGCCCCATACGGGCCACCGCCCATTTTACCGGTATTGGGTTGGCTTCGACGAATAAATTCTTGTGCAGAGGCTGCAATTTCGCGTCGATCGCGCGTGCGGCCGCGATATCGCCTGCGAGCGCCGCTGCGCAGGCTTCGCGCATGCGCCTCGGCGCCGCATTGGCGGTGACCGAAATCACGCCATGGGCGCCCGCGGCGATCCAATCGATCGCCGTGGCGTCGTCGCCCGACAGCAGCGCGAAATCCCTGGGGCAGACGCTCTGCAGTTCGCGCAGCCGCGCAAGGCTCGCGGTCGCGTCCTTGAGCGCCACGATCCGGGGATGCCGTGCGAGGCGCCCCACCGTCGCGGGCAGCAAATCGACCGCGGTTCGATTGGGAACGTTGTACAGCACCACCGGCACCTCGGAGGCGTCCGCCGCCGCGGTGAAATGCCGAAAAAGGCCCTCTTGCGGCGGCTTATTGTAGTAGGGCGTCACCAGCATCACCCCGTCGACGCCCAACCGCGAGAGAATACGGGTCCGCGCCACGGTGCTCGCGGTCGCGTTGGTCGCGGCGCCGACGATCAATTTGACTTTGCCCCCGCAGCGCTCCACTGCGCGGCGCGTCAAGGCTTCGGTCTCCTCGAGCGACAGGGCCGGCGACTCCCCGGTCGTGCCGGCGATCACGATGCCGTCGGTGCCTTCATGCAGGTGGAAATCGAGCAGCCGATCCCACGCCGGGAAGTCCAGGCTCCCCTCGGCGGTCATCGGCGTGACGATGGCAACCAGGCTTCCGCGCAACATTCCGATAGCTCCTCGGGGGAATCAGGACGCTACCTTAATTGGCGGACATGCACCGTGGCAAGCGCCCATCCGGTAGAATTTGACCCGATGAAACAACATATCGTGATTAGCGCGGTCGGCGGAGACCGCGTCGGCATGGTTCATGAGCTGTCCAAGGCGGTGGCCGATTGCGGCGGAAGCATCAGCGAAAGCCGCATGACCTCCCTCGGCAACGAGTTCGCGATGCTGCTGCTCGTGAACGGCAACTGGCACACGCTCGCGAAGCTCGAGGCCGAGTTCAAGCGGCTCGCCGACGCCACCGGCATGAACATTCACCTGCAGCGCACCGAGGAGCGCGCGGCGCGCAACGACATGCTGCCCTACTCGATCGACGTGGTGTGCCTCGATCAGACCGGGATCGTCGCGGGCCTGTCGGGCTTCTTCGCGCAGCGCGGCATCGACATCGCGGAGGTGTCCACCCGCAGCTATGCCGGCCGCGCACACCGGCGCGCCGATGTTCGCGGTGCAGATGATCGTCAACGTGCCGAGCCGCCTGCACGTCGGGCGTGCTGCGCGAGGAGTTCATGGATTTCTGCGATTCACTTGAATCTCGACGCGATTCTCGAGCCGGTCAAGAACTGATCCCACCGTCGAGCACAGCATCATGAGCAAGATCGAGCCGGCAAGAAGGCCCCGCCTTCACCCTCGACGGCACGGGCGGCACCTGGCGCCTCGAGGACGCGGCCGGCGGGCCCTGTGGTCATCTATTTCTATCCGCGCGACAACACCCCCGGCTGCACCCACGAAGGCGCAGCGTTCGCCGCCCTCCACGGGCGTTCAAGAAGGCGAAGACCGGCATCGTCGGGATTCGCCCGACACCGTCGCCTCGCACGACAAGTTCAAGGAGAAGATGGGCTTCCCGTTCGAGCTCCTCAGCGATCCGGACCAGGCCGTGTGCAAACTGTTCGATGTGATTCAGGAGAAAAGCATGTACGGCAAGAAATACATGGGAGTGGAGCGCAGCACCTTCCTGGTGGACGCCGAAGGCGTGCTGCGGCACGAGTGGCGCAAGGTCAAGGTGAACGGCCATGCCGAGGCGGTTCTCGAGGCGGTGAAGGCACTGTGACATCTCCCTTGCGGCCGGTGTCGGCCGGGGCCGCGAAAATTTCCAAGTCGAAATCCGAGCGGCGCGTCTTCGTGCTCGACACCAACGTGCTGATGCACGATCCGACGGCGATCTTCCGCTTCGAAGAGCACGACATCTACCTGCCGATGGTGGTGCTCGAGGAGCTCGACGCCGACAAGAAAGGCCTGTCGGAGGCGGCCGCGCAACGTGCGCCAGGTGAGCCGCTTTCTCGACGAGCATGATGCGCGACGCCACCAAGAAGCAGATCGACCGCGGGCTCGCGCTGCCGACCGGCGTGCAGGTCAATCACGGCAAGACAGCCCCCGGCCGGGCGGCTGTTCTTCCAGACGCAACTTCTCGATTCCTCGCTGCCCGAGGGCCTGCCCGGTCACGGCGCCGACAACGCCATCCTCGCCCAGACGCTGGCGCTGCAGCGAGAATTCCCGCAGGCCCGCGTGACGCTGGTGTCCAAGGACATCAACCTGCGCATCAAGGCGGCGATCCTCGGCGTGCACGCCGAGGACTACTACAGCGACAAGACCATCGAGGATGCCGATGTCCTCGACAGCGGCGTGCAGACAGCTGCCGGCCGATTTCTGGGAGAAGCACGGCAAGGGCATGCGCTCCTGGAAGGAGCAGAGCCGCACCTTCTACCGCGTACGCGGCCCGCGGTGCGCGAGTGGCAGCCGAACCAGTTCGTCTACGACCACGGCCGCAACGGCGTCGAGGCCATCGTGCGCAAGCTCGAGCGGCGACTCCGCCATCTTCGAGCTGACCGCGCGACTACCGCACGCGAGCGCCACAATGTCTGGGGCGTGACCGCGCGCAACCGCGAGCAGAACTTCGCGCTCAACTTGCTGATGGATCCGGAGATCGATTTCGTGACGGTGCTCGGACCCGCGGGCACCGGCAAGACGCTGCTCGCGCTCGCCGCGGGACTCGCGCAGACACTCGACCACAATCGCTTCGTCGAGATCATCATGACCCGCGTGACGATTCCGCTCGGCGAGGACATCGGATTCCTGCCGGGCACCGAAGAGGAAAAAATGGAGCCTTGGATGGGGGCGCTCATGGACAACCTCGAAGTACTGACCCAGAGTCAGGCCGGGGGCGCCTGGGGTCGCGCCGCCACCAACGATCTGTTGCGCAACCGGATCAAGATCCGCTCCCTGAACTTCATGCGCGGACGCACCTTCCTCAACCGCTTCATCATCATCGACGAGGCGCAGAACCTGACGCCCAAGCAGATGAAGGCGCTGGTGACCCGGGCCGGTCCGGGCACCAAGATGGTGTGCCTCGGCAACATCGCGCAGATCGACACCCCCTACCTCACCGAAACGACCACCGGCTTGACATATGTCGTCAACCGTTTCCGCGGTTGGACGTATTCGGGGCATATCACCCTGGTGCGCGGCGAGCGCTCGCGGCTGGCAGACTATGCGTCCGAAGTGCTGTGACGGGCCCTCGAGGGGCGCCTTTGCTCCGCAATTAGAACTTTGGAGCGCCCCGGGCACTCCAACGGTGTTTATGGGGGCGCGATGAGGTTATTGAAATCATTGACTGTTTTCGCCGCGGCAGCCGCCGTGGGCGCCAGCGTCAGTGCGGCCTGGGCGACCGGCCTGTCGGCGGGCCAGCCTCTGTCGCCGGCCGAACAGGAACAGGAACTGCCCGACCTCGGCAGTCCCGCCACCGCGGCGGTCTCGCTCGAGGAGGAGTATCAGGTCGGACAGGCCTGGGCCCGGCAAATGCGCGCGCAAGGCATGGTGCTCGAGGATCCGGAGGTGAGCGACTACATCCAGACCATCGGCCACTCGCTCTCCAGTCATGCCGAGGAAGGGCAGCACCAGTTCAATTACTTCGTGGTGCGCGATCCGGTGATCAACGCGTTCGCCATGCCCGGCGGATTCATTGCCATCAACTCAGGCTTGTTTCTCGCCACACGCAATGAGAACGAGCTCGCAGGCGTCATGGCGCACGAAACCGCGCACGTCACGCAGCGGCATCTGGTGCGTGGAATGATCGATCAAACGCATGCGGGCCTCGTCTCGACGGCCGCCATGCTGGCCGCCATCCTGCTCGGGGCGACTGCGGGCCGCGGCGACCCCTCCGTCATGGAGGGCGCCATTCTCGGCGCGCAAAGCGCCGCTATTCAGCACCAGATCAACTACACGCGCACGCAGGAATTCGAAGCCGACCGGATCGGCATCGGCACCATGGCGTCGGCCGGCTACGATCCCCTTGGCATGGCATCCATGTTCGAGGAATTGAACCGCAACTCGCCGAGCCCCGACCGCGTCAAGGCGATCGAGTTTTTGATCGATCACCCCCTCTCGGCCGAGCGCGTCGCGGAAGCACGCAACCGCGCCGAACAGATCGGGCGCATTCATCACGAGGACTCCCTCGGCTATCTCCTGATGCGCGAGCGGCTGCGCTCGCTCGTCGGCAATCCGCAGCTTGCGCGCGATTACTATGCCAATCTGATCAAGAACGGCGCCGGGCTCACCGTCGAGGAGCGGTATGGAAGGGCCGTCGCCGACATCAATGCCAAGGCGCCGGCGGCCGCGATACCGGACCTGAAGGCCTTGGTCGCCGAATACCCGCTGGTCACGCAATTCTACGGCGCACTCGGCCAGGCGTACCTGGCGAACGGCCAGCCCCGGGAGTCGCAGGCCATTCTCGAAAAGGGATTGGGCCTGTTTCCGCGCAACGTGCCGGTGACCATCCGGCTTGCGGAAACCTTGATGCGCACGGGTGACAATCAACGCGCCCAGCTGATCCTCGATGATTTGTTCAACCAGGTCGAGCCCACGCCCAATCAGGCGCGGCTGATCGCCAAGGCCGCGAGCGCGGCCGGCAACGTGGCCGATTCCTACTACTACATGGCGGATTACTACCTGATGAACGGCGACCTCCCCACGGCTTCCAATCAGCTGGCGCTGGCGCTCAGCCTTCCGGATCTGAATGCCATCCAGCGGGCTCGCATCAGCGCCCTGCTCGAGGAAGTGCGTGCGGCAATGCCAAAAAACCGTAAGAATACGGTTGCCGACGACAACGGGTCCGGTAACGGTCGTCACTAGCCGCGGTGCCCGTGGTGCCGCGTGGCCGCGGGACATCGCTCGCCGGCCCGACGGCCGGCGCAAAAAACGCACATCGCAAAAAGCACATTGGGAGACAAAAGAACGCTCATGACGAAAGCACGATCTATGCGCGCGGCGCTGCTCCTTGCCGCCGCCTGCGCTTCGAGCGCCTGCGTGACGCTTCCTCCGGGGAGGCCCCGCTCGCCGCAGGACCCATGGGAATCCTGGAATCGCGGCGTCTACAAATTCAACACGGTCATGGACAACGCCGTTGCCCGTCCGGTGGCGAGGGCCTACGTGAAAGTGCTGCCTCAGCCGATCCGTACCGGAGTGAGTAATTTTTTCGCGAATCTAGGCACTCCCACGGTCATGATCAATGATGCGCTGCAAGGCAAGTTGCTGGCGTCTGCCAACGACCTGGGGCGGTTCGTGCTGAATACCACGGTGGGCATCGGCGGCCTGCTCGATCCCGCGACATCGGCGGGGCTGAGTCGCAATCAGGAGGACTTCGGACTCACTCTGGGGCATTGGGGGGCTCACACTGGCCCGTTCATCGAGCTGCCGATTCTTGGACCCTCGGATGTGCGCGACGGCGCGGGACGAGCGGTCGGCGTGTTCACCACGCCCACGCATTACGTCCACAACAGCTACATCAGCTACGGGTTATACCTGCCGTATTTCATCGACGAACGCGCCTCGCTCCTGCCCTTGGACGAGACCCTGAAAAATGTCTTCGATCCCTATGCCTTCGTGCGCAATGCGTATCTGGCGCGGCGCGCGTACCTGGTGTCGGATGGGAAAGTCACGAACGAAGACCTGGTGGATCCCGGCGCCGACGACAGCCCGGCACCGGGCGGTTCGCCGATTGAACCGCCTCCCCAGGAGCCGCCGACGGCACCTCAGGCCGGTGCGTCCCCGCCCACTCCCGCCCCACCGCCTACTGCGCCGCAGCAGCCCCCGACGCCTGCCGAGCCCCCACCGCAGTTGTGAGCGCGGCGTCAGCGGCAATAGCGGCCGCGGGTTCGTCGGCCCGATGCGCTCAGACAGCGCCGATGAGCTCGTCAACGTCGCTCAGCGCGCCGAGTTGATGGAGCTGCGAGGGGATGTTCTCGAACCGCAAACTCCGGCCGGCGGCCTGCGCGACGCTCAGCCATTCGATCAGAAGCGCGAGTCCCGCGCTGTCGCTCGCCGTCACACCGGACAGGTCGATCGTCGAGGCGCGACCTTGCTCGATCGCGTCGGATCCCGAAGGCAGGAGCGCGGTCACGGTGCCGAACTCGAGCGCTCCCGAGACGCGCGCGCGGCCCTCCGGGAGGATCTCGAACGAGGCCGCTTCGTGCGTTGGGGCTTTCAGCGCGCGACCCTCAACCGCCGGGAGCGACGCCGTTCGGCCGGACGGTGCCTTCCTTCTCCAACCGCGAGATCACCTCATCGAGACCCTTCTGCTGGATCTCCGAGGCGAAATCGGTGCGGAAGCTCTTGACGTAGGAGATGCCCTCGATCACGACATCCCATGCCTTCCAGCCCGCGTCGGTCTTGCGCAGGGTGAAATTCACGGGCACCTTCTCGCCGGTCGATTTCTTCACCTCGGTGCGCACCGTCGCCTGCGACTCCGCCGGATCGCCCTTGTACGGTAGGATCACGAAGCGGTCGGCGGTGAAGTTCAAGAGCGCGTTACCGTAGTTTCGCAGCAACGAGTGGTAGAACGCATTGACGAAGCGCTTGCGCTGGTCCGGCAGTCGCCGTTCTCCAGGACTGCCCGAGCACCAGTCTCGCCGCGTATTCGCTGTCGAAGTTCGGCAGCAGCACGTTGGCCACCAGCGCATCGAGCTTGGCGGGATCCTTGGTGTACATGGCACGATTCGCATCCAGCTCCGTGAGCATGCGCTTGGCCGAATCCTCCACCAGTTGTTCCGGGCCGAGCGTGCTGGCGGCGGCGGCCGGGGTACCGGGAGACGCCGCGGCGGGCTGGGCCTGCGGCTCAGCGAGCGCCTGCCGGCCGGCCAATCCCGAGGCGCCGAGAAACAGGCACAGACCGAGAGCGCCGGCCGCCTCTCCTTTCAGGAATCGCTTCGAATTCATTTGTGCTTCTCCGTGGTCGCAGGCGCGTCGGTTGCCGACGAACCCGATGAGTTCGACGAGCTCGAGCCCTTGGCGAAATTTGCCAGCAATTGGCCGATCAAGTTCTCGAGAACGAACGCGGACTGGGTGAAGTCGATCTCGCTTTTGTCCTTGAGATACGTATCGGCGCCGCCTGCGGTCAATCCGATGAACTTCCCGCCGAGCAGGCCCTGAGTATAGATGCTCGCATCACTGTCGGTGGGAATCTGGTTGTATCGCGAATTGATGCGCAGGAGCACGACCGCCTTGTATTCCTTCAGATCGAGCTCGATGCGGGATACGCGCCCGACTTCCACGCCGGCCATCGAAACCGGCGCACCGACCTTCAGGTCGCCGATGTTGTCGAACTTCGCGGTGACATCATAATGCTGGAGCGCTGCCGAAGTGCAGCCCGCGGCTGGTGATCTGCGTGGTCAGGAACGCCAGCGCCGCGAAGCCCAGGAGCACGAACGCGCCCGTCCCCAAATTCAATGTATTCGACTTGCGCATTGCTCCTTTTCCCCTACAAAAATGCCGACGTCAACAGATAATCCAGCAACAACACCATCACCGCCGAGGACACCACGGTGCGCGTCGTCGCACGGCCGACCCCCTCCGCGGTGGGAATCGCGTAATAGCCCTGATAGACGGCGATCAGACTGCATGCCACGCCGAACATGCAGCTCTTGACCAGACCCTCGTTGACATCCCTGAAATCGACGCCCGCACGCATCTGCGACCAGAAACTGCCGGAATCGACGCGCATCATCTGGACACCGACGAGCTGTGCACCATAAACGCCGATCACGCTGAAGATCGCGGCCAGCAGCGGCATCGCGATGACCCCGCCGAGAAAACGCGGCACGACCACGCGCCGCATCGGATCCACCGCCATCATCTCCATCGCCGTCAGCTGATCGGTGGCGCGCATCAAGCCGATCTCGGAGGCGAGCGCCGTGCCCGCGCGGCCGGCGAACAGAAGCGCCGTGATCACCGGACCGAGCTCCTTGACGAGACCGAGGGCGGCGGCGACCCCGAGCGCCTCCTCCGAGCCGAATCGCTGCAGCAGATTGAAGCCCTGCAGGCCCAGCACCATGCCGACGAAAAGCCCGGACAGCATGATGATGATCAGCGAGCGAGCGCCCGGATTGTAGATCTGCTGCACGATCAATTCGGCCGCAGCGAGCGCGGCGGCACTGGCCGAGCAGCTGCAGCAGAAAGCCGGCTCACCGCGCCGAGCCGCGCACCGCGCCTCGAGCAGCGGCCGCTTCGAGCTCCGTGCTCGGCATGCGTCCTCGCCACGGGCGAGCAGCTGCCGGAATAGTCGGGAGCCGGATAGTGGAACGGCACCGGGCCCGTCCGGCAGGCCCGCCGATGAACTGGCGCACCGCCGGGAGCTGCTCGCACTGCAGCTCCGCGCGGCGCGCCGTGCCGCGGCCACTTTGCCGCCCGACAGCAGATAGCTGTCGTCCGCGATCCGCGCAATCTCGGTGACATCGTGCGAGACGACGACGCTGGTGAGGCCCAGCGCTGCGTTCAGACGCCTGATGAGCCGCAGGATGACGCCGAGCGAGATCGGATCCAGCCCGGCGAAGGGCTCGTCGTAGAGCAGAATCTCGGGGTCCATGACGATGGCGCGCGCCAGCGCCACGCGCCGCCCATGCCGCCGGAGAGCTCGGCGGGCATGAGCTCCGCCGCGCCGCGCAGGCCCACGGCCTGCAGCTTGGTCAGCACCAGCTGGCGGATCAGCCGCTCCGGCAGATCCGTGTGCTCGCGCACCGGGAACGCGACGTTCTCGAACACGGACAGTCGGTGAGCAGCGCGCCGTTCTGAAACAGCATGCCCATGCGCCGGCGCAGCGCATAGAGCTCCGGCGCGGCGCAGACGCCGCGCATATCCTGGCCCGACCACGCATCAGGCTGCCCGGTCGCGCGCAGCTGTCCGTGATCAGCGCAGCAGCGTCGTCTTGCCGGTACCGCTCGGGCCCATGATCGGCGGTGATCCGCCCGCGGCGCACCATCCACGTCGAGCCCGTCGAAGACGGCCGCCCGTCGACGGCATAGCTCAGACGTCGCGGACTCTCGACGACCGCTCAGCGGCGGGCCCGAGGGTGCGCGCCGCGGTTTACTTGTGAGCCTTGGACCTGAACCTTGAGCGCGGTGAGAGCCTCCGGCTTCATGCCGCGGGGCTTTCCATCGCCGGCTTGTAGCGTCCCGCTGCGGCGAGGCCGTTGAGCTTCGCCCCAGGTGCAACTGCTGCTGTCCGGCCGCGAAGTCCGCGGCATCCCGGCCCAGGCGCTTGCAGCGAGGTGTCCTGCAGCGCCCGGCCATAGCTGAAGGTGAACGCCCACGGCAACGGGCCCATGCGGCGTTCATCAGCGACAGGTGCAGCGTCGCCTCGGCCGGGCTCTGGCCGCCCGACAGGAACGCGATGCCCGGCACCGCCGAGCGGCACGTGGCGCTTCAGCGTGCGCAACGTCGCCTCCGCGACCTGCTCGGGAGCGCGATTTCTTGGCCTTTTCTTGCCCGAGATCACCATGTTCGGCTTGAGCACCATGCCCTCGAGCACGATGCGGTGCGGCGAACAGCTCGTCGAACACGCTCTGCCAGACGGCGTTCGTGACTTCCTCGCAGCGCTCGATGCGGATGTCGCGCCATCCATCAGCACCTCGGGCTCGACGATCGGCACGATGCCGGCTTCCTGGCAGAGCGCCGCATAGCGCGCCAGCGCGTGGGCATTGGCCTCGATCGCGATAGGCCGTGGGAAGCCCCAGCCGATGTCGATCACCGCGCGCCACTTGGCGAAGCGCGCCCCGAGCTTGTGGTACTCGGCCAGCCGTTCGCGCAGACCGTCCAGGCCCTCGGTGATGGTCTCGCCCGGAAAACCCGCGAGCGGCTTGGCGCCGGTGTCCACCTTGATGCCGGGGATCATGCCGTGCTGGCTCAGGTAGGCCGGAAACGGCACGCCGTCCTTGGTCTTCTGGCGGATCGTCTCGTCGATACAGGATCACGCCGCTGATGTATTCGCTCGCTCCCGGAGTCGTGAACAGCATCTCGCGGTATGCGCGCCGCGACTCCTCGGTCGATTCGAGCTTGATGGTGTTGAAGCGCTTGAGGATGGTGCTCGTGCTCTCATCGGCGGCCAGCAGACCTCGGTTCTTCGAGACCATCGCGTGCGCTGTGGCTGCTAATTCAGCGGTATTCATACCCGGCATCTCTCACTGGTTGAATTTCGGGAGATCAGTCCGCAAGGATAACAAAACCAGGTGCCTTGCGCGCCCGCGACTAGCGTTGAGAACCAATTAGGACTAAAATAGTCCCAGTTAGGTAATCTTCGAAAGAAGGCTGTTTTCATGCTGCGAATGGGCAAATTGACCGACTACGCAACCGTCGTGCTCGCGAGTTTAGCGCAAGAGCCGACCCGGCATCGGGCCGCCACGGAACTGGCGGAGCGCACGCGGCTCAGCCGACCGACCGTCAGCAAGGTGCTGAAGGGCTTGCAACGCGCTGGCATGGTGATCTCCTCGCGCGGCGCTCAGGGCGGCTATCGGTTGGCGCGCTCGCCCGAGAAAATCACCGCGGCACAGATCCTCGACGTGTTCGAAGGTCCGATTGCGATCACGGAGTGCAGCGGCGCCTCGAGTCAGTGCGGCATCGAGCGGCTCTGCCGGGTCGGCGGCGCCTGGCAGCGGATCAATGCCGGGATCAGGCGGGCGCTCGAGGATGTGACGCTCGATCAATTGGCGGGGGTCGATTCGTCCTCGTTCCGGGTCGCGAGTTTGAGCCTGGAGATGCGGCGCCCCGCCCCATAGACCGCAGGGCCGCCGGCATTACTGGTTGAAATACGCGGCGGCGAGCCGCAAGCGCAACAGCAACGGGAAGTTCATCGTGTCAAGCAAATCACAAGAAGTCGAGGCACTGCTGGGCCAGAAATACCGGCACGGCTTCGTCACCGACATCGAATCCGACAGCCTCCCGCCGGGGCTCGACGAGGGCGTCGTGCGGGCGATCTCGCTGAAGAAGAACGAGCCGCAATTCCTGCTGGACTGGCGGCTGAAGGCTTTTCGCCATTGGCAGACGATGCGCGAGCCCATCTGGTCGCGCGTGCACTACAAGCCGATCGATTACCAGGACATCTCGTACTACTCGGCGCCGCGCGCGCCGGCCAACGCGCCGAAGAGCATCGACGAGGTGGATCCCAAACTGCTCGCGACCTACGCCAAGCTCGGCATACCGCTGCACGAGCGCGCCCGCCTCGCGGGCGTGGCGGTGGATGCGGTGTTCGACTCCGTGTCGGTGGCGACCACGTTCAAGGACAAGCTCGGCAAGGCCGGCGTCATTTTTTGTTCCTTCTCCGACGCCGTCCGCGATCACCCGCATCTCATCGAGCGCTACCTCGGCACGGTGGTTCCGGCCGGCGATAATTTCTTCGCGGCGCTGAACTCCGCGGTGTTCTCCGATGGATCCTTCGTGTACGTGCCCCCGGGCGTGCGTTGCCCCATGGAGCTGTCCACCTACTTCCGCATCAATGCGGCCAAGACGGGTCAGTTCGAGCGGACGCTGATCATCGCCGCGGAAGGCGCGTCGGTGAGCTACCTCGAAGGCTGCACGGCGCCGATGCGCGACGAAAACCAGCTGCATGCGGCGGTGGTCGAGCTGGTCGCCTTGGACGATGCGCGTATCAAGTACTCGACCGTGCAGAATTGGTATCCGGGCGACGAGAACGGGGTCGGCGGCATCTATAATTTCGTCACCAAGCGCGGCGAATGCCGGGGGCGCAATTCCAAGATCTCCTGGACGCAGGTCGAGACCGGCTCGGCCATCACCTGGAAGTATCCGAGCTGCGTGCTGCGCGGCGAAAACTCGGTCGGGGAATTCTACTCGGTCGCCGTGGCGAACAACTATCAACAGGCCGACACCGGCACGAAGATGATTCATATCGGCAGGAATACGAGGAGCACCATCGTCTCGAAGGGAATTTCGGCGGGCCGCGCCGAGAACACCTATCGCGGGCTCGTGAAAATCCTGCCGAGCGCAGCGGGCGCGCGCAATTTCACGCAATGCGATTCGCTGCTGATGGGCGGAAAGTGCGCGGCGCACACCTATCCCTACATGGAGATCAGGAATCCGACCGCGACGGTCGAGCATGAGGCGAGCACCTCCAAGATCGGCGAGGACCAGTTGTTCTACTGCCTGCAGCGCGGCATCTCGGCGGAGGATGCCGTCAACATGATCGTGAGCGGCTTCTGCAAGGTGGTGTTCAAGGAGCTGCCGATGGAGTTCGCGGTGGAAGCACAGAATTTGTTGAGCGTGAGTCTGGAAGGAGCCGTCGGATGACCCAAGCGGCGAATACGATGCTGAAAATTTCTGATTTGAGCGCCCGCGTGGCCGGCAAGGACATCCTCAAGGGAATCAACCTCGAGGTCAAAGCGGGCGAGATCCACGCCATCATGGGCCCGAACGGCTCGGGCAAGAGCACTCTTGCGCAGGTGCTGGCGGGCCGCGAGGACTACGAGGTCACCGGCGGCTCGGTGTCCTTCGAGGACCGCGATCTTTTGGCGCTGCCGGCGGAGGAGCGCGCACGCGCCGGCCTGTTTCTCGGATTCCAGTATCCGGTGGAGATCCCGGGCGTGAACAACGTCTATCTCTTGAAAGCGGCGCTCAACGCGAAGCGCAAGGCCGCCGGCGAGCCGGAGGTCGACGCCTACGAATTCCTGGCTCTCGTGAAGCAGAAGATGAAGCTCATGCACATGAGCGAGACCTTCCTCACGCGCGGGGTGAACGAGGGGTTCTCGGGCGGTGAGAAAAAGCGCAACGAAGTGCTGCAGATGCTCGTGCTCGAGCCGAAGCTCGCGATCCTGGACGAAACCGATTCCGGTCTCGACATCGACGCTCTCAAGGTGGTATCGATGGGCGTGAACAGCCTGCGCGACCCGAAGCGTGCCGTGGTATTGGTGACGCATTATCAGCGTCTGCTCGATTACATCGTGCCGGACAGGGTGCACGTGCTGTCGGGCGGCCGCATCTTGATGTCGGGCGACCGCTCGCTCGCGCTGGAGCTCGAGCGGCGCGGTTACGACTGGGTGCAAGAGAGCCGCGTGGCATGAGCCCCCCGATACCAGCCTCCGCCGCGGCAAGGAGCTCGACCGCCCTTCGGTCGTTCGAGGCGCAATGGTTCGCCCGGAAGGCCGATCCGCTGTCGGCGCTGCGCGAGCAGGCGATGGAGCGATTCGTCCGTCTCGGGCTGCCTTCCATGCACGACGAGAGCTGGCGCTACACGAATTTGCGCAAGCTCTCGGCGCAGAGCTACGTCGATGCGCCGCGCGCACCGTCCGGGACATTGCAGCCAACCGCTCAGCTGTGCCTCCTGGGCGAGGACGAGCGCGCCGCGACGGTGCTCATGGTCAACGGCTGCCCGGTTCTGCCGCAGCGCATGGACCTATCGATCAACGGCATCGACATCAACAGTTTGGAGGAAATCTCGCGAACGGATAAAAGGCTGATTTCGCATCTGCTCGAACCGTTGGCCGAGAGCGACATCGCGCGATGGCGGCTGCTCAACACCGCCTTGTTCGTGGATGGCCTGTACCTCAAGATCAACACGCGGGTGGAGACACCGCTGGTGATTTTGCATGTGGCCACTGCCGATCACCCCGGCACGGCGGCATACCCCCGGGTGATCATCGATGCCTCGCCGGGCTCGAGCGCGACCATCATCGAGCACCACGTGCAGCAGGGCACGGACACCCCGCTTTGCAACTCCTCCTCGCTGATCAAGCTCGAGCGCGATGCCGCGATCGAGCACTACCGGGTGTTCGCCACCGATCACCGGACCACGCATCTCGACTCTCTCGAGGTCCGCCAGCGCCAGGGCAGCCGCTGCCGCCAGTTCACCATTGCGCTCGGCGGCGGTCTGACGCGCTGCTCGCTCGAGGCCGAGCTCACCGAACCCGGCGCAGAGCTCGACAGCTACTCGCTCCTGGTCGGCCATGAGGAGCGTCACGTCGATTGCGTGAACGTCGTGAGGCACGGCGCCAAGCACACCACGAGCCGCCAAACGGCTCGCGCGCTCGCGAGCGGCAACAGCCGCGTGATCATCAACAGCAAGGTGGTGGTCGACGCGGGCGCGTCCAAGGCCGATTCGCAGCAGTCGCTGCGCGGCCTCCTGCTCTCGCCGACCGCGGAGATCGATTCCCGGCCGCAGCTCGAGATCCACACCGACGAGGTCAAGTGCGCGCACGGCGCCACCACCGGCCGCCTCGACCCCAACATGCTGTTCTACATGCTGTCGCGCGGCCTGAATCGCGACACCGCGCAGAGCCTGTTGATCTACGCGTTCCTCGCCGATGTGCTCACCGGAATGAGCGTTCACTCGGCGCGCAGCGCGATCGAGAACGCCCTGATACCCCAACTTCCCGACTCCCAAGTGCTGCGGAAATTCCGATGAACAGTGCCGCCATTGCAACGAACGCCACCCCCTTCGACGTGCACGCCGTACGCCGTCAGTTTCCCGTGCTCGCCCGCATGGTGCACGGCAAGCCTTTGTGCTACCTCGACAGCGGCGCCTCCGCTCAGCGCCCGCTGGCCGTGATCGAGGCCGTCGACGACTACGAGCGCCACCACCACGCGAACATCCACCGCGGCGTGCATGCGCTGAGCCAGGAGGCGACCGCGCTCTACGAAGGGGCACGCGACCGGCTGGTGACGTTCATCAACGCCCGCTCCCGCCACGAGATCGTGTTCGTGCGGGGCACGACCGAGGCCATCAACCTGGTCGCCCAGAGCTACGGCCGCCCGACACTGAAGGCGGGCGACGAGATCCTCATCACCCACCTCGAGCACCACGCCAATATCGTGCCCTGGCAGCTGCTCTGCGAACAGACGGGCGCGAAGCTCGTCGTGGCGCCGATCGACGCGCGCGGCGAAGTGCATGCGGAGGCGGTCGAGGCCAAGATGACGGCGCGCACGCGCATACTCGCCTTCGCCCACGTCTCCAATGCCCTGGGCACGGTTTTGCCGGTGCGGCGGCTGATCGCGGCGGCGAAGGCGCGCGGCATCGTGACGCTCATCGACGGCGCCCAGGCCGTGCCCCACTTCGCCGTGGACGTTCAGGCTTTGGGATGCGATTTCTACGCATTCTCCGGACACAAGCTGTTCGGCCCGACCGGCATCGGCGTGCTCTACGGGCGCGAAGCGCTGCTCGAGCGCATGCCGCCGTGGCAGGGCGGCGGCGACATGATCCTGTCGGTGAGCTTCGACAAGACCACCTACAATGCCCTGCCCTACAAGTTCGAGGCTGGAACTCCCAACATTTCCGGGGCCATCGGGCTCGGGGCCGCGGTGGACTTCCTGCAATCCCTCGATCTGCCCGCCGTCCATGCGCACGAGCGCTCGCTGCTCGATTACGCAACGGCGAAGCTCGGAGAGGTCGACGGCCTGACCATCATCGGCACCGCCCGGGAAAAGGCGAGCCTGGTCTCCTTCGTGGTGGCCGGCGTGCATCCCCACGATCTGGGCACCATTCTGGACGAGGACGGCATCGCCGTGAGAACCGGGCATCATTGCGCCATGCCCGTCATGGAATTCTTCCAGCTGCCCGCGACCGCGCGCGCGAGTTTTGCCCTTTACAATACGTTCGAGGAAATCGACCGGCTCGCCGCGGCCCTCCCGCGCGCGCGTGCGCTGTTCGCTTGACGGCTGATCCCGCTATGGAACTCAACGACCTTTATCGCGACGTGATCCTGGACCACAACCGCCGGCCGCGGAATTTCGGGCCGCTCGATACCGCCGACGCGACCGCGGAGGGATTCAATCCGCTGTGCGGCGATCGGCTCACCCTCCGGCTCAATCTCGCCGACGACACGATCCGCGACATCCGCTTCGAGGGTCAGGGCTGCGCAATCTCGACCGCGTCGGCGTCGCTGATGACCGAGGCCGTGAAAGGCAAGACCCGCGGCGAGGCGCTCGCGCTGTTCGACCGGGTGCACAAGCTCCTCACGGACGACGCGGCGGGGGCCGAGGACCTCGGCAAGCTGGCCGCGTTGTCCGGAGTGCGTGAATATCCCGCGCGCGTGAAGTGCGCAAGCCTTTGCTGGCATACCCTCGCCTCCGCGCTCGAGGCTGCCTCCTCGGGCGCCGCTCCGGCCGTGTCGACCGAGTGAGGGCTTGATCGATGTCCTACGAAAACGAACCCATCGTCGTGCAGCGCGAAGTGAAGGCCGTTGCCATACCGGCCGGCATCGAGGTGAATCTCAAACTCGGATCGGTGGGCTACATCACCCAGGCCTTGGGAGGGAGCTTCACCGTCTACATCGACGGCAACCTGTTCCGCATCGCCGGCGGTGACGCCGACGCGATCGGCAAGACCGCGGCCAAGGCGCCGGAGGTCCCGCCCGGCGCCTCCGAAGAGGACATCAAGAACGTCGTGTGGCAACAGCTCAAGACCTGCTACGACCCCGAGATTCCAGTGAACATCGTCGACCTCGGTTTGATCTACGACTGCGATGTCACGAAGAATGTCGACGACACCCGCACGGTCGACATCAAGATGACGCTCACCGCTCCCGGCTGCGGCATGGGGGAGATCCTGGTCCAGGATGTGCGCGACAAGGTACAGATAGTTCCCACGGTGGCGCGGGCGAACGTCGAGCTGGTATTCGATCCGCCATGGAATCACGGCATGATGTCCGAGGAGGCTCGTCTGCAGACGGGAATGATGTGACGGCGGTGGTCACTCGCAGAGTGACGCTGCTGCGCCACGGAGAGGCGCAGGCGCCCGACAGCTGCCCCGAGGATTTCGAGCGCGTGCTGACCCGCCACGGAGCGAATGAGGCGCGTGCGATCGGCGAACGAATCCTGCGGCGAAACCTCGTCCCCGATCTCATCCTGGTCAGTCCGGCCGAGCGTGCGTGGAGCACGGCCGAGATCGTCGCCGCCGCGTGCGAGCTCGATGCGAAGCAGCTTCAATGCGCCCGTGAGCTCTATCTCGCGACGCCGGAGAGGACCTGGAAACTGCTCGCCCGGCGGGATTCGTCGCTCCGTCACATACTCATCTGCGGGCACAATCCGGGCTTGAGCCAGCTCGCGAGCCGCCTGGGCCCGATCCCTACCCGGCGCGAGCTGGCCACCGCGGCCCTCGCAACCGCGGTCTGGTTGCACGGGGAGTGGGACACCCTGCAGCCCGAAACGGCGGCCACCTGCGAGCTCGATGACCCCGAGAGCAGCATCGATTTCGATCTTTGAGCCGCCTCAGCCTTGATCGCGATTGAGGCGCATCAGCCGCCGCCGATCGCGCTTGTCGGGGCGGCCTTCGGACCGCGGCCGCGACAGCTGCGCCAATTGGTGCTGTTCCTTCAGCTGCGCCCGGCGCGTGGCGCTTTGCGGCGTCTCGAGGTAATGAGTTTGCGCCTCGGCGGCCGGGCCGCGGCGGTGCGGCAATCCCAACACCTCGAATTCGGCGACGATCCCCTGCAACGACAGGCTGAGTCGATCACCGATGCGCACGCGATGAGCGGGCTTCACCCGCTCCGCGTTCAGATGCACCTTGCCTCCGTTGATGGCGGCGGTGGCCAGGGAACGGGTTTTGTAAAATCGCGCGTACCACAGCCATTGATCCAGACGGCGGTTTTCCGAATCCTCCTCCGGCCTCACGCGTGCACCATCGCATTTCCCCTCCGCGGTCTGGCGGTATAATAGGACATTCAGCCCACCCCGTTTCCAAAGGACAAGGTGCTCAAGGAATTCCGCGAACGGCTCGAGCGCGACACTCGGGCATTGGACGAGGCCGGTTTGCTCAAGCGCGAACGCGTCATCGGCTCCCCCCAGGGCGGGGTGGTGACGCTTGCCGACGGCCGGGAGATGATCAATCTCTGCGCCAACAATTATCTGGGGCTCGCCAATCATCCCGTGGTGCTTCAGGCGGCGCACGAGGCGCTGGATCGCTACGGCTACGGGGTCGCCTCGGTGCGCTTCATCTGCGGTACGCAGAGCGTGCATCGCGAACTGGAAGAGCGGCTCGCCGCGTATCTCGGCATGGAAGACGCGATCCTCTATTCGTCCTGTTTCGATGCCAACGGCGGCCTGTTCGAGACGCTTCTCGGGGAAGAGGATGCCGTGATCAGCGATGCACTCAATCACGCCAGCATCATCGACGGCATCCGGCTCTGCAAGGCGCGGCGTTTGCGCTATGCCAACAACGACATGAACGAGCTCGAGCGGGCTCTGGTGGATTCCGCCGGCGCGCGCGTGCGACTCATCGCCACGGACGGGGTGTTCTCCATGGACGGGTCGATTGCGCGGCTCGAGGAGATCTGCGAACTGGCCGGCCGCCACGGCGCCCTGGTGATGGTGGACGACTCGCATGCCACCGGCTTCATCGGGGCTCGCGGCCGCGGCACTCATGAACTCAAGGGCGTGATGGACCGCGTGGACATCCTGACGGGCACCTTCGGCAAGGCGCTCGGCGGCGCGAGCGGCGGATATGTCGCGGCCCGCAAGGAGATCGTCGGCTGGTTGCGCCAGCGCTCGCGGCCCTACCTCTTCTCCAACAGCATTGCGCCTCCGGTTGCGGCGGCGACGTTGAAGGTTCTGGAACTGCTCGAGCGCTCCCAGGATCTGCGCGACCGCGTCCATTCGAATGCCCGTTATTTCCGGGAGCGGATGCAGCGCCTGGGTTTCAATCTGCTCCCGGGCGAGCACCCCATCATCCCCGTCATGCTCGGCGAGGCGCCGCTCGCCGTACGGCTCGCCGAACGCATGCAGGACGAGGGCGTCTACGTGGTCGCATTCTCGTTTCCGGTCGTGCCGCACGGCAAGGCCCGGATCCGCACGCAGATGAGCGCGGCGCATTCCACCTCGCAGCTCGACCGCGTGGTCTCCGCATTCGCCGGCGCCGGACGCACGCTCGGCATCATCCACTGAAGGCAGCTTCATGAAAGCATTGGTCAAAGCTCGCGCGGAACCCGGAATCTGGATGCAGGACGTGCCGGAGCCGGCGGTCGGGCACAACGACGTCCTCATCAAGATCCATCGCTCGGCCATCTGCGGCACGGACATGCATATCTTCAACTGGGATGCCTGGGCGCAGAAGACGATCCCGGTGCCGATGGCGGTGGGCCACGAATACTCCGGCGAAATCGTCGAGGTGGGAAGCGAGGTGCGCGGCGTCAAGACGGGAGATCGGGTGTCCGGCGAAGGACACATCACCTGCGGACATTGCCGCAATTGCCGCGCCGGGCGGCGCCATCTGTGCCGCAACACACTGGGCGTCGGCGTGAACCGTCCCGGCGCCTTCGCACAATATCTGACGCTCCCGGCGTCCAACGTATTCAAGCTTCCATCCGCCATCGACGACGAGATCGCCTCCATTCTCGATCCGTTCGGCAACGCCACTCACACCGCCCTCGCCTTCAATCTCGTCGGCGAGGACGTGCTGATCACCGGCGCGGGTCCGATCGGCATCATGGCCGTCTCGATCGCACGGCACTGCGGAGCGAGGCATATCGTCATCACCGACGTGAACCAATACAGGCTGGATCTGGCGGCCAAGATGGGCGCCTCCAAAGCCATCAATGTGTCGCATGAATCGCTCGACGATGCGATGCGCGAGCTCGGCATGGAGGAAGGCTTCGACGTGGGGTTCGAGATGTCCGGCAACGCCGCCGCGCTTCGCGAGATGCTCCGCACCATGCATCACGGCGGGAACATCTCCATGCTCGGCATCCCGCCCGGCGAGACCGCGATCGACTGGAACCAGGTGATCTTCAAGGGCCTGGTGATCAAGGGAATTTATGGGCGCGAGATGTTCGAGACCTGGTACAAGATGGCCAGCATGCTGCAAAGCGGGCTCAACGTCAGGCCGGTCATCACCCATCGCCTGGGAATCAACGACTACCGCGAAGGGTTCGAGATCATGAATTCGGGGAAGTCCGGCAAGGTGATCCTGGACTGGGCGGCATTGTAGGCGCGCGCCGCATGAAGCGACTGCTTGCTCTGGCGGCCGTTGTTTCCCTTCTCGCGGGGTGCGCCGTATCCAAGGACGGCATCGGCTTCGCGGACCGCGCGCCGAGTTCGGCAGAGATCGATCGGACGCGCGCGCAGCTGCAACGCAACGAGGCCTCCTCGGCGCCGACTGCCGCCGCCGTGCCGGGCATCTTGATCATCGGCACCACGGGACCGTTCCGCCCCGTCAGCGACAAGGAGCGCGCCGAATTTTATCGATCCTACGTCGCGTTCGCTGCGAAATGGCATCCCGGCGAAGCACCCCGACTCGACTCCGCGGCGTTTCAAGACAAGCTCGCAGGCTGGGCGTCGATCGAAACGTCCGGGGTTCCGGGCGTCATGTCCTGGCGCTCCCGAGTGTTGGTGCCGGCGAGCGCCGCCCGCGATACCCAATTCGCCTCCGCAGCCGGGTCGTTCATGTTCGGAACCACGGGCGACCTGGTCGTGGCGCGGCAAGACTACGACGGGCTCACCTGGCTGGAGCGCGTGCTCTGCCGCGACGACAAGACCTACCGCGATTGCGCAAAGAATTTCCAGGCCGGGATCTTCGACGAGAACACCGGCATCGAGCTCGACCGGCACCGCAAGCCGAAAGCCGATGGCGCGGCGGTCGACGTGACGAGCTACGTCAAACTCCCGGGCGATGTCGTGCGGCATACCGCGAGCGAGCTCGACATGCGCGATTCACGGCACTGCGACTGCAACCGCGCCACGCCCGGCTCGGTGGGTTCCGCAGTGCCCACGCCCGCGCTCGACAATCGTTGAAGGGTTTGGAAGGGGGACTCTTAGAATAGAGCCCGGGTTTTGGATAGACTCCCATATCCCAACGTCCAGTCAGGAGTCACCCATGGCCGCATCCGTCATTCCAAGCTCGCACGCAGATCTTTTCAAGAAAAAGGCGTTCGCTCATCTGGCCACGTTGATGCCCGACGGGCAGCCTCAAGTCACCCCGGTGTGGGTGGATTACGACGGACATCATGTGCTCGTCAACACGGCACAGGGCCGGCAGAAGGACAAGAACCTACAGAAGGACAAGCGCGTCGCGCTGTCGATCCTGGATCCCGACAACCCGTACCGGTATCTCGAGGTGCGGGGGCGCATCGCCGAGCGCAGCGTGAGCGGCGCCGATGCGCACATCGACGCCATGGCGCTCAAGTATCTGGGCAAGGAGAAGTATCCGTTCCGCCAACCGAACGAGGTGCGGGTCATCTACAAGATCGAGCCGGAGCACGTCACCTCGATGGCGTAAGCGGGAGGCGCCCGGCGGCGCGGTCGACTTCAACCGCCCGGCGGACGCGTCGCCATCATCGAGTCGCGCTTGGCGAACCGATCGAACCACACCCGGGTGTCCGGGTATTTTTCCCGCCAACCGAGAGAAGCAAAGCGGAAATCGAGGTAGCCCAGCGCGCAACCGAGCGCGATCGTACCCAGATCGACGCGCTCGCCGAGCGGGCGCGCCCGCGGCTCGAGCGCGGCGAGACCACAGGTCACCTTGTCGAGTTGGCCGGTCACCCAATCGTTCCACAGCAGATGCTCGGGCCGCACGGCCGTTTCATAGCGCGTCAGGATGGCCGCGTCCATGATGCCGTCCGCCAGGGCCTGATCCGCGAGCACGGTCCAGCGCGGCGCGCCTTGCGCGGGCAGCAGCCGGCCGTTGCCGAGGGAATTGAGGTATTCGCAGATGACGCGGCTGTCGAAAAGCACGGCGCCCTCGTCGGTCACCAGCGTCGGCACCTTGCCGAGCGGATTGACCGCCACGACGGAGCGGTCCCGATTCACGGGATGCGCGGCGGCCGGTACGAGCTCGAGCCGCCCGAACAGGCCCAACTCATGGGCACACACCAGAGTTTTTCGGACGAACGGCGACGTTGCGGAGTAGAAAAGTCTCACGCGCTCATCATACGGCGCTTACGATCCCCATGTCAGGGCCCGCAGATGCTCTGACAATTAAAAAAGAAAGGGCCGTGCGATCGCATGTTTCATGCGTCGCGCGGCCCTTCCGCGTTCCCGCGAGACTTCGCTAGGGCGTGCCCGCCGGCGCGCTGAACTGCACCGTGACGCGGCGATTCTCGGCACGTCCGTCCACGGTCTTGTTACTCGCGATCGGGTTCTCCTCACCGAACCCTTGAGCCGTCAGGATGCCCGGGCGCACCCCATGCGATTCGAGGTAGTCCTTCACGGCGATCGCCCGGCGCTCGGACAGCTTCCGGTTGTACTCGGGCTTGCCGACCGAATCCGTATAGCCGCGGATGTCCACTTTCGAGCAGCCGCACTCAAGAATGCTGGATGTCACGCCGTCGAGCACTGAGGTCGACTCCGGCCGGAGCTTGGCCGAATTCGTCTCGAAGTTCACGCCTTTGAGCACCTGCTCGCGAGCCGGAGGCGGCGGCGGGGGCGGCGGCGCGGGCGCGGCGGCCGGAGGGGGCGGCGGAGGCGGCGGTGGAGGTGGGGGCGGCGGTGGCGGCGCAGCCATGGGAGCCGCAGAAGACTTCGGGCCTCCCGCAAACTTGAAGCTGAAGTCGATCCCGGCCGTAAGCGGCTGCTCCATCGCCGTCCGGTTGAACGTGGGGACGTTCACATTGATGGCCGCCGCATTGGTGAGTAATGCCAGGCGGTTGGTCGCATTGTTGACGAATAATGCGATCGCCCAATTGCTCCCCTCGAGACCTGCACGAACGTTGGTGAGATCATACGCCGGCAGGTAGTTGGCCTGCGCGGTCGTGTCGATGCGCGAGCCTACGTAGTCGTTGTCGACCCGGGCCAGGAATCCCACGCCATCGGTGATCGGATGCCGATAGGCCAACGATCCGGACACCGTGAGTTCAGGCACGTTCTGTACACGATCGTCGATGGTGGTGGTCGGCACCGTGTTCGCAAGATACTCCGCATGCAACCAGCTGGAATTCACCGAGGCCACGAGCCCCGGTACGACGACGGCACTGATCTCGAGTTCCGTGCCGTAGATATGCGCGTCCCCGGCATTGCTGGTGAACGGGAAGCCGCAAAGCAACGGAACGTTTTGCTGGATGTGTTGCCAGTTCTCGAAATAGCCGTCCGCGTTGATCGTGATACGGCCGCCGCTGTCTCTAAATTTCTCGCCGAGCTCGTAGCTCCAGACCTTGTCGGGCTTGAAGCCCGGAGGCGCTGCGCTCAAGCCGATCGCTTGCAGATTGGCCAAACAGCCATCCGGTCCGCTGCCGAGCGGCCCGGTGGTCGGAATGGGTTGATTGCCACCACCCGGCCGGAATCCCTGAGAGACGGTCCCGTAAAGAAGCAAATCCGGATCCAGCTGATAGGCGAGATTGAATTTGGGAGTTACACCCGAATCGCGCTCGCCCGTCGAGAAGTAATCGTACGAGGCGTTGGTGGAAGAGCTCAGCCATCCCGAAACGGCGGTGTTCACCGTCCCGGTATAATAGAACCGCCGCAGTCCGGCCGTCGCGGTGAGTTGATTGAAAAAGGTATAGGACGCTTCGCCGAAGAAGGAATTTTGCAGAATCTTGGTCGGCTGGTATTGAGTGAATCCATCCCCGGTTCCAAAGATGGGCACCGCCTGCGGGGTGTCCACGAACAGGTCCCAATCGGACTCGAAGTCCTGGTAGAAATAACCGAGGATCCACTTGAACGCCGTATCCCCCGACGACGTGAGGCGCACTTCCTCGCTCACCTGCTTGGACTTGTCATCCTCGAGCGAGGTCGGGGAGTTCGCGCCGATTCCGGGACCGGACGCTCCATTGGCATAGATCGGGAAGTAAGGGAAGTCGGCAGGATTCGCGGGGTTATAGGTTACCGTCGCGATCTCCTCCGCTCCGTCCTGGCGCAGATTCTCGTCGCGCAGCCAATACGAGGTCGTGGAGGTCACGTCAAAAGCATCGAAATGATATTTGGCGTTGAGGCTCGAGATGTCGATCCGATCCTCGAAAGGCTCCGGCGCATTGAATGGCTGGTAATTGGTGAGCGTGCCCGGATTGCTGTCGATGAGGTTCAGGCCGCCTTGCGTGATCTCCTGATACATGAAGCTCGGCTCGATCGACAGCCGATCGGTGGGCGTCCACAGGAGCGATGCGCGCACGGTGCGCGAGTTCTCGTCATTCACGTCCTTGTAGTTCTGAGCAACGGGTGCTGCCGCCACGTTGCCGCGGACGCCGGTGACGGGGTTCGGCGCGGGAAAGTCCGGCTGCGCAATCACGATGCGATCGATCCAGCCGCTCGTGTGATTCAATGAGGCGACCAGGCGTACCGCCATGGTGCCGTCCATCACCGGCAAGTTGACCATGCCGTTCTCGGTGGAATCCAAGCTGTTGCCACCATGCGTGCCGCCCAAGATCAATTGGCCGGACGTTTCGAACTCGTTCGGGTTCGGTGCATTGGGCACCAGCTTGATCGTCCCGCCCATCGATCCGGCGCCATACAGTGTGCCCTGAGGCCCGCGCAGCACCTCGACTCGATTGAGATCATAGAGATTGGGATCGATGACGACTTTGCCGTTCTGGGCCGAGGCCGGAGCGCTCAACGGCGTATCGTCCAGATAAAAGCCGACGGTCGAGGAATTACCGCCGGAGGAGGTCATGCCGCGCATCTCGAGCTCGGTTTGGCCGGGGCCGCTCGATCGCATGGAAACGCCTGGAACGGATTGCACTATCGAGGTGATGTCGGTGATACCGCGATCCTGCAGATCGACGCCGCTCAGCGCCGTGATGCTGATCGGCGTCGTCTGGACGGTCGACTCGCGCTTCTGCGCGGTGACGGTGATTTCCTCCAGCTGGTCGCCCTTGCCGGCCGCCTCGGTGGCCGCCTGCTGTGCAAAACCGGTGGTGGCAAAGACCAGGCTCAGCATCGATACAGAAACGAATCCGAGCGCTCGGATTGATGACTGTCCGCTCATATTTTCTCCCTTATCCCTTTGGCAATGACGCCGCAGTTGCAGTAATGCTACAACGATGCGCGGCTTCGTTCGACGATTTCTCGGGGTTCAATACCCCTTTTAAGTGGCGAAATCATAGCACTCCAGCGCGCGGGTGGCGAGCCAACGCGGCGAGTGTCGCTTCATTCCAACGCGGCGTACGGCGCTTGATCAGGCCAGGAGGGGCCTCGTCAACGGACGCACCGTCTCGTAGGCGCGCGCCGCTCGAAGAACCAACGCATCGCCGAACATCGGTCCCACGAATTGCAGCCCGATGGGCAGGCCCGATGCCGTGAGGCCGCAAGGGATCGTGCAGGCCGGCTGCTGCGTGAGATTGAAGGGGTAGCTGAACGGCGTCCACCCGAGCAACGCCGCCGGCGTCATTTCCGCCATCCCCGTCGGCCGGGCGTCGAACGCCGGAACGGCCACGGCCGGCGTCACGAGCAGATCGAAGCGCTGCATGAACTGGCGCAGATGCGCCCCGAGCGCGCCGCGGCGCAGCTGCAGTTGCTGCACGTCGAGGGCGCTGAATGACGATCCGAGGCGCGCCTCGGCCGCGAAGTCCGGATCGGTCAGGGTCTGCTGGGCCGGCGTCAGCGTGCTCCACAGCGTCCAGGCGCCGACGAACCAAAGCCCGCAGGTGATCTCCAGCGGATCCTCGATCCCCGGGTCCACCGCCTCCACGATCGCGCCGAGGTCCGATAAGCGCTGCACGGCTCGTTCGCAGGCCACCGCGACTTCCGGGTCGACGCCGCGGGCGTAGCCGAGCGTCGGTGACCAGGCGATGCGCAGGTCGCCGATTCCGTCCTCGAGGCCCTCGAGGTAATCGCGGCCATCGGGCGGCAGCGACGTCCAGTCCCGCGCATCCGGCTGGCTCAAGACGTTCATCACCAGCGCCGCGTCGCGCACGCTCATGGTGTGCGGCCCGAGATGCGAGACGGTGCCGAAATAGGAAAGCGGATACGCCGGCACCCGGCCGAAGCTCGGCTTGAAACCGACATTGCCGCAGAAGGCGGCCGGAATGCGTATGCTCCCCGCCCCGTCCGTGCCCACCGAGATCGGGCCCATGCCCGACGCCACCGCGGCTGCGGTGCCACCCGAGGAGCCTCCCGGCGTCTTCTGATGATTCCAGGGATTTCGCGATAGGCCGGTGAGCGGCGAATTGGTCTCGGCCTTGCAACCGAATTCCGGGGTCGTGGTTTTACCCAGGATCACCGCTCCCGCCTCGCGCAAACGCGCGGCGGCCGGGGCATCCACGTCCCACGCCTGGTTCGGATCGACGGTGCGGCTGCCCCTCAAGGTCGGCATGCCTCGCGTCAGAATGAGATCCTTGATCGATGCCGGTACGCCGTCGAGCGCGCCGCAGGGCTCGCCGCGCGCCCAGCGGATTTCGCTCGCACGCGCGCTTTCGAGCGCGGCTTCGGCGGCGACGCAGCTGAAGGCGTGCAGCACCGGGTTCAATCGTTCTATGCGCGCGAGCGCGGCGCGCGTCGCCTCGAGCGGCGAGGCTCGGTGAGTACGATAGAGCTCCTTGAGCTCGAGCGCGGTGCAGTCCGCCAGATCGGTCTTGATCATGGACCCTCTCCCCGCTCGTCATCGGGCTATCGGACCGCGACTTGTCGGCCGGACGGCTGCTCGCACCAGCAATAAGCGTACAGCCCCCGCGGATCGTTGAGCTCGGCGATCTCCCGCGCCCGCTCGACCAGGGGATCGAGCGCGCGCTCGATGCCGCTTTGCGGCGCGAAGACGCCCGCCACACGGGCGAGACCTTGCCCGAGCTCGGAGCGCAACTGCATCAGCAGCTCTTCGCGCAGCGAGAGCTCGGGTTCGATGTAATCCACGTCGTAATTCGCGCCGAGCTCGGCGAGCTTCGCCGCGGCGTCGGTGGCATCCTTGAGGCCGCCCAGATGATCCACGAGGCCGATGCGCTGCGCGTCGACGCCCGCCCAGACCCTGCCCTGCGCGATCTTGTCGACATCCTCCGCGCTCTTCTTGCGCCCCTCGCCGACACGGTGCAGGAACTCGTCGTATGCATGGTCCACGGAACTTTGCAGAATGCGCCGGGCCGCATCATCGAGCGGCCGATCGAGACGCAGAGTCCCCGCCAGCGGCGTCGTTCCGAGACCGTCCACCTTGACGCCGATCTTCTCGAGCGTGCGCTGGAACGTCGGCACCACGGAGAACACACCGATCGATCCGGTGAGCGTGGTCGGACTCGCGAAGATCTGATTCGCGCGCCGCAGAGATGTAGTAGCCGCCCGACGCCGCATAGGTGCTCATCGAGACCACCACGGGCTTGCCCGCCTTGCGCAGCGCCTGCACTTCCCGAAGGATGAGTTCCGAGGCGAACATGCTGCCGCCCGGGGCTGTCGACCCGCAGCACCACGGCCTTGACCGCCTTGTCGTAGCGCGCCTGTCGCAGGAGGTCGGCCGTGCTTTCGCCGCCGATCTTTCCCGGCGGCTGATGGCCGTCGAGGATCTCGCCGGCCGCGACCACGATGCCGACCTTGGGATCGCTCTTCGATTTCAGGCCGAGTTTCGGCGCGCACCGCCGACGAGATATTGGCTCATGCCGACCGACATGAACGAGTGCGTGTCCGGATCCTCCCCGACGATGCTCTTCAAGTCGTCGGCGAGCTGGCGGCGGCTCTTCAGCGCAGTGACTAGCCCGCGCTGCATGGCGAGCTTCGCCGCATCGCCATTCACCGCCGCCAATGCGGCGGGAGCGTCCGCGACATATTCGTTGAGGGCATTGGGGCCGAGCGCGCGCGCCCGGGTCACGTCCTGGCTGTAGGAGTTCCAGAGCGCTTGCAGCCACACGGAGCTTTCCTCCCGCTCGCTCGGCGCCATGTCGCTGCGGGAGAACTGATCGGTGAAGCTCTTGAACGTGCCGGCGCGAAACACGTTCACATCGACGCCGAGCTTGTCGATCGCGTCCCTCAGGAACATGCGGTAGTAGCTGAAGCCGTCGACGTAGACGAGCCCGAGAGGATCGAGGTAAAGCTCGCCCGCCTGGGCGGCGAGATAGTACTGGGTCTGGTCGAGCGAATCGGCTGCAACCACGACGCGTTTGCCAGCGCCGCGAAAATCACGCAGGGCCGCGCCGATCTCCTGCAGCTTCGACAGACCCGAGGTGTTGAGATTGCCCAGATCGAGCACGATGAGCTTGATGCGCTCGTCGCTCTTGGCCGCTTCGATGGCATCGATCACGTCGCGGAGCAGAGTCTCGGGAGCGGGACCGCCGGACGCCTGGCCGAACGCGCGGCGCAACGGATCGCTGGATAGCTGCTCGACCAGCTCGCCCTCGGGGGCGACCACCAGGGCGGCGCTCTTCGGTATGGTGGGCACGCTCGTGTGCAGCGCCGCGAGCACGAAGCCGAATATGACCAGCAACAAAATCAGGTGGAGGACCTTTCTGACCCCCTCCAGCATCCGCCAAACCAGCGAGAAGAACCCCATCAGCGCCGACTTGGGTAGCGTTCAACGAGCCTCGCCCGGCGCTCGCGCACTAGGGCGTCAGACCTTCTCGTCGATGCGCGCTGCCTTGCCGGACAGGTCACGCAGATAATAGAGCTTGGCGCGCCGTACCGAGCCGCGGCGTTTGACGCTGACCTCGCTGATCGAGGGGCTGAAGGTCTGGAACACGCGCTCGACCCCTTCGCCGTGCGAAATCTTGCGCACCGTGAACGAGGAGTTGAGCCCGCGATTCTTCTTGGCGATCACCACGCCCTCGTAGGCCTGAACGCGCTCGCGGTCGCCCTCGACCACCTTGACCTGCACGACCACGGTGTCGCCGGGGTTGAAGTCCGGCAACTTGCGCGTCGCGCGCTCATCGTTCAGTTGTTGAATGATCTTGTTCATTGCTCTCACCCTCACCATAACTTGCGTCAATGACTCGACTGTCTACTTCCGTGCGCCGCGCCGCCGCCGCGCGCTTGAATTCCTCGAGGAGAACTCGCTCCTCGCCGCTCAGCCCCCGCCTCGCCAACAGGTCCGGCCGGCGCAGCCACGTTCGGCCCAGCGACTGTTGCAACCGCCAGCGCCCGATCGCCGCATGATCGCCGGACGCCAGCACGGCTGGTACCCCATGACCGTCCACGCTCGCCGGCCGCGTGTAATGCGGCCAATCCAGCAGCCCGTCGCTGAACGACTCCTGGATGGCGGACTCCGCACTCCCGAGCGTCCCCGGCAGAAGCCTCGCGATCGCATCGATGACCACCAGCGCGGGCAGCTCGCCGCCCGACAACACATAATCGCCGATCGACCACTGCTCGTCGATCTCGTGCTCGACGAATCGCTCGTCGACGCCCTCGTATCGTCCGGCCACCAGGATCAGCCCCGGCCAGCCGCTCGCCTCATGCGCCCGACTCTGGTCGAACCGGGCGCCGTCCGCGCCCAGGTACACGGCCCGCGATCCCTCGGGGCTCGCGGCGCGCGCGGCGCGCAGGGCGTCTCGCAACGGCTCCACCTTCAGCACCATGCCCGGGCCGCCACCATACGGGCGATCGTCCACGGTGCGATGCACATCCGCGGTGTGGTCGCGCGGGTCGACATAATCGACCTCGACCACGCCGCGCTCGAGCGCGCGCCCCAGAACACCATGCGCCAACGCCTCGCGAAGCATTGACGGGAACAAGGTCACGACCGCGATACGCATGCGATCTCCGCCGCCCGTGACTAGCAGGCGCAGCCGGCTAGTCGGCCGGGTCGTCCCAATCGACCACTACCTGCCGCGATTTCAGATCCACACGCCGCAAATGCTGCGGGACGGCCGGCACCCAATACTCCCGTTCTCCGCGCACCACCATCAGGGCATGCGCCGGTATCTCGATGAAGTGGGTCACGGCGCCGAGCCGCACACCCGCCAAATTCACCACCTCGCAGCCGATCAAGTCGGCGCGATAAAAATCTCTCTCGTCGCTCGGCGGCAGCTCGCTCCTCGGCACCCCGATCGGCGCGCCGCGCAGCGTCTGAGCCGCGTCCCGATCCTCGATGCCCGCCAATTTCACCGTCAGCTGGCCGCCGCTCTTGCCGTGGGCCTCGACCGAGTAGGTCCTCCAGGCGCCGCCGAGCTTGAGCTGAAGCCGTCGATGATCCAGTAATCGCTCGGGCGGGTCCGTATGGGAGCTCAATTTTACCCACCCTCGGACGCCGAAGGGGGCACCCACGGTCCCCAACTCGATGAGCGCCGAAGATTCAGGGCTCATCGCACCCGCCGCGTCGTCGCTAGCGGTTCCTCAGGCGGCCTGTTTGCGGTACACGGTCAAGAGCTGCTTGACGCGATCCGACATGTGGGCACCTTCCTTCAACCAATGCTCGATGCGCGCGACATCCAGGCGCAGCTTGATTTCGGCGCCGCGCGCCACGGGATTGAAGAGTCCGACGCTCTCAAGGCTGGTACCGCCCTGACGCTTGCGGCTATCGGTTACCACGACGTGGTAGAACGGCGTCTTCTTGCCGCCGCGTCGAGTCAATCGGATCGTCACCATGATGCTTCACCTTGCAATGCCAAGCCGCTAATTGTACTGGGTAGAGACGCGGCTCGGCAACAAAAAGCCGGAGCGGGCGGCTAGAAATCCCTGGCGAGGCCCGCTTCCGGGGGCTAGGGACCGAAGCCGGGAGGCATGCGCCCGGCCATTCCGCGCATCAAATTCTTCAACATGCCGCCCTTGGCGAGCTTTTTCATGGTCTTTTGCATCTGATCGAACTGCTTGAGAAGCCGGTTGACCTCCGGGAGCGGCACGCCCGCGCCTGTTGCAATGCGCCGCTTGCGCGAGCCGTCGATGATTTCCGGCCGCCGCCGCTCGCGCGGCGTCATGGAATCGATGATGCCCATCTGGCGCTTCAGCACCTTGGGATTCACCTGTCCCGCGGCGGCGGCGGCGTTTGCCTGCAATTGCGCGGGGAGCTTGTCCAGCAACGCGGACATACCGCCCATTTTCTGCAGCTGGCTGAGCTGATCGCGCAAGTCCATGAGATCGAACGACTTGCCCTTGCTGATCTTCTTGGCGAGTTTCTCGGCCTTTTCCTGGTCGACCTGTTCTTGAACCTGCTCGACCAGCGACAGCACGTCTCCCATGCCGAGAATGCGCGAGGCAATGCGTTCGGGCTGGAACAGCTCGAGCGCCTCGGATCTCTCCCCGGTCCCCACGAACAGGATGGGCTTGCCGGTCACCTGCCGGACCGATAGGGCGGCGCCGCCGCGGGCGTCGCCGTCGGCCTTGGTGAGAATGACGCCGGTCAAGCTCAATGCATCGTCGAACGCCTTGGCCGCGTTCACGGCATCCTGTCCGGCCATGCTGTCGACCACGAACAATCGTTCGTGCGGTTGGATGGCAGCCTCGAGGTGCTTTACCTCATCCATCATCTCGGCGTCGACGTGCAGCCGCCCCGCCGTGTCGATCAACAGCACGTCGTAAGCCTGAAGCGTCGCCTCCGCGAGCGCGCGCTTGGCGATGGCCACCGGCGCCTCATCGACGCTCGCGGGCGCGAATCCGGCCCCCACCTGGCTGCTCAGGGTCCTCAACTGGTCGATGGCGGCGGGCCGGTATACGTCCGTGCTGACCAGCAACACTTTCTTGTGCTGCTTTTCGATCAGCCAGCGCGCCAGCTTGCCGGCGGTGGTGGTCTTGCCCGCCCCCTGAAGGCCGGCGAGCAAGACGACGACGGGGCGCTGCGCCCGCAGATTGAGCCCGGCGCTCGGTTCCCCCATCAGCCGGACCAATTCCTCGTGCACGACCTTGATGAAGGCCTGGCCCGGGGTCAGGCTCTTGGTGACCTCGATGCCGATCGCGCGGCTCTTGATCGCCTCGGTAAAGGCCTTCACCACCGGGAGCGCCACGTCCGCATCGAGCAATGCGAGGCGAACTTCCCGGACCGTGTCGGAAATGTTGTCCTCGCTCAGATACCCGCGGCCGGAGAGCGCGTTCAGGGCGGCCGTGAGGCCGGATGTCAGACGATCGAACATGGGCTCGAATGATATCGCATTCCGGAGTCCTCGCTAGGCGCTCGCCGGATCGTTGTGTCATCATCCGATCCAGCCGTGATCATCGCCGTTTCCTTGTTCGCGCTCTATGCCGTCAGTGCTTGGATGATGCTTCGGAGTGTCAGCAAGCCCGCGTGGGGGAGTCTCGCCTGGGCAGTGACGCTCGGCGCGATCGTCGCGCATACCGACGCCATCGTATACATGATGCGCTCACTCGGCCCCTTTTCCATCGGCCTCCTCGAGGCCGCATCGCTCCTGGCGTGGACGCTCGCGAGCCTCGCCTGTTTGATCGCAATCGAAAGGCAGAACCGTGCGATCGCAGCGATACTTCTCGCCCTGGCGGCGTTCGGCGCGGCGCTCACCGGCCACGGACACACGTATGCCGAGGAGAACACGCCGGGCTGGGAGCTGACCGCGCACATCTTATTGTCCATGGGAGCGGCAGCGCTGTTTCTGGCGGCGGCGGTCACGGCGCTGATCCTCAAGTTCATGGACAGAAGGCTGCGGGCTCGGCGGCTCGCGGATCTGCCCGCGGCGCTGCCGCCGCTCGACTCCATCGAGCAGGTCATGTTTCGGCTGATCGGTGCGGGGTTCGCGCTGTTGACCCTGGCGTTGCTCACGGGATTCATCTTCGTGACCGATCTGTGGGCCCAGCACCTTCAGCACAAGACCATCCTGTCGTGCATCGCGTGGGTCATTTTCGGCGTGCTGCTGTTCGGCAGGGTGCGCTATGGCTGGCGTGGACGAGCCGCCGTGACCTGGACGCTGAGCGGCTTCGGTTTCCTGGTGCTGTCATATTTCGGATCGAAGTTCGTGCTCGAATACCTGCTCGGGCGGCACTGGGGTTGAGCGGCAAGCCGCGCTAATGGAACATTTTTCACTCGGGGTCTTGTTCGCGACGCTCGGGGTTCTCCTGCTGTTGGCCGCATTCTTCGCGGGCAGCGAGACCGCGCTCATGAGCTTGAACCGCTATCGGCTGCGCCACCGCGCCAAGATGGGGCAACGCAGCGCGCGCCTGACCGAGGCGCTTCTCGCCCGACCGGACCGGCTGATCGGCCTCATCCTGTTGCTGAGCACCGTGGTGAACGTGATCACACCCACCCTGGTGGGTCTCATCACCTTTCGCCTGGGCGGCGATTATCTGGTGGCGGCCGGGGTGATCGCGCTCACCTTCGTTCTGCTCATCTTCTGCGAGGTCGCACCCAAGACCTTCGGCGCCCTGCGCCCGGAGAGCCTCGCCACCCCCGCCGCCTACGTGTACACGCTGCTGCTCGCGGTGCTGTATCCACTCGTCTGGGCGACCAATCTGCTGGCGAACGGCGTGCTGCGTTTGCTGGGCGTCTCGCGCCAGCAGGCCTCCACCTCGTTGAGCAGCGAGGAGCTGCGCACCGTGGTCGCCGAGGCCGGCGCCATGATCCCGCAGCGGCACCGGCAGATGCTCATGAGCATTCTCGATCTGGAAAAAGCCACGGTCGAGGACATCATGGTGCCGCGCGTGGAAATCGTCGGCATCGACATGGAGGACTCGTGGGACAAGGTCCTCGAGCAGCTGCGCCAGAGCCAGCACACGCGCCTGCCGATGTACGAAGGCGACATCGACCGCATCATGGGCGTGCTGCACATGAAGCGCGTGGTGCACGAGCTGGCGCGCGGCCGGCTGGACCGCGACAAACTGGTGGAGGCGGCCAACGCGCGCGACGTGTACTTCGTTCCCTCCGGCACCCCGCTCAACACGCAGCTGTTGAACTTTCAGCGCGACAAGCGCCGCCTCGCCTTCGTGGTCGACGAGTACGGCGACATCCAGGGGCTGGTGACGCTCGACGACATTCTCGAGGAGATCGTCGGCGAATTCACCACCGACCCCGCCACCATGATGCACAAGGATGTGCACCCCGATTCGGACGGCAGCTTCGTGGTGAACGCCTCCACCACCGTTCGCGCGCTGAATCGGTCCATGCGCTGGAATCTTCCCACCGACGGCCCGAAGACCTTGAACGGATTGATTGTCGAGTTCCTGGAGACGATCCCGGAACCGGGCACGACCTTGAAGATGTCCGAGTACATGCTCGAGGTTCTGCAGACCGGCGACAACGCCATCAAGACCGTGCGCATCCGCCCGCCCGCCGCGGCGGCCTGAACGGCGGCGGCGAGATTACGTCATATCACCGGGCGATTTTTTGAGACGTCCGTTGCGGCGCCGCTGCCCGGTTGCGCACACACTGACGGACATGAAAGCCATCGCGATTTGCGCAGGACTCTTGATCGCTCTGTCGGCAGCCGCTCAGGATCCGGCGCGGGCGAAACTCGTGGGGCAGCGCGTTATCAGCTCCTATCCGGGCGCCCCGATCCTGGTGTGCCGGTACGCGGGGCCCGGCGCGAAGTACGAGGTCGTTGCCTCGGCCGCGACCTGCGCCCGCTACCTCAAGCTCGACTAAGCCCCGGGCTCTGCCGAGGCATCAGGGCATCGCCGGAGGGTGATAGGTCAAGGTCGACCCGAGGACCCAAAGGAGCGCCAGCACCAACGGCAGATTGATGGCGAACTGCACGAAGGTGAAGCCGATCAGGTCTCTTGCGCGCAAGCCGAGGATGCCGAGAATCGGCAGCATCCAGAATGGATTGATCAGATTCGGAAGCGCCTCGGCCGCGTTGTAGATCTGCACGACCCAGCCCAGATCGTACTGGAGCGAATTCGCCGCGTGCATGACGTAAGGCGCTTCGACGATCCATTTGCCGCCTCCCGACGGGACGAACAAACCCAGCAGCGCCGAATAGGCGCCGACGATCGGCGCGAACGTCGCGTGACTCGCGATCCGGGTGAAGGCGTGACCCAGCATGCCGGAGAGCGTGGCCCCCGCCCCGTTCTTCGCACCCGTCAGGATCGCGGCGATCGCCCCCAGAAAGGGAAACTGAATCAGCACGCCGGCGACACTCGGCACGCTTCGCGACACCGACTCGATGAACCGCCGCGGCCGCCACTGCAGCAGGAGTCCCGCGATGATGAAGATGAAATTGTAAGTGTTGAGATTGGAAATGGCCGCCGCCGCGCCTTTGGCGGCGAACTCGTGCGCCAGAAACCCAAGCCCCAGCAGCGCGATGAATATCGTGGGCAGGGGACTCAATTCGAGCCATTCCCCAGGCCGCGTGCGCGGCGCGTCGGGACGGCGGCGCGATTGGACGTCGATGCCCAGACGCTCTGCGGTCTGTGCCCGATCCGCGCCGGGCGCGGTCTTCCACGCGACCCAGGTGCTGACCGTCACAAGAATTGCCGCCAGCAGCATGGACTGCCAGAGGAATAGGGTCTCGCTGAACGGAATGACGCCGGTCTCCGCCAACAAGGCGGGGGGCATGCTGCCGGGGTTGGCCTCGAGCTGCGCCGCCGAGGACGACAGCCCCAACGCCCACACGGAACCCAAGCCCATGCACGCCGCCGCGCCCGCGGCTCGATAGTCGACCCCGAGCTCTGTCCGGCGCGCCAGAGCGCGGATCAGCAAGGATGAGAACACCATGCTCAATCCCCAATGGATGAGCGACGTCAACGTGCCGAAGAGCGCGACCCACGCTACTGCTCCGCGGGCGCTCTTCGGCACGGCTGCCAGGCGGTGTACCAGCCGGTCGACCGGCGGCGAATCCGCCACGACATACCCGCCGATGATGATGAAGGTCATTTGCATGGTGAAGGGAATCAGGCTCCAAAATCCGGAGCCGAAATTCTCCGCAACCGCCACGGCAGGCGCACCGATGAGTACGGCACCCACCGCGACCACGGCTACCGCCATGACGGCGAACGCGAAGGCGTCCGGAAACCATCGTTCCGACCACACGCAGCAGCGCTCGGCCACCCTCGACAACCAAGTCATCTTCTCCGTCGGATCGACCATCGCCCCTCCCGCGAGCCGCGCTCTTGGACGCCCGTCAGCTCACCTAGAATCCCTCGAGCGCCTCGCCGAGGCGCGTCACGCCGCGCACCGTCATTCCCTCCGGCGGGCGTCGGGGCACGTTGGCCTCCGGTATGAGCGCCGACTTGAAGCCGTGCTTGGCGGCCTCGCGCAGGCGCTCCTCGCCGAAGGGCACGGGGCGGATCTCCCCCGCCAGGCCCAATTCGCCGAAGGCGATGAGCGAATCGGGCAAAGGACGGTCCGAGAGGCTCGAGCGCGCGGCCAGCACGATGGCAAGGTCGCCCGCCGTCTCCGACATGCGTACGCCGCCAACCACGTTGGCGAACACATCCTGGCCCTGCAGCGAAAGACCCGCGTGGCGGTGCGCCACGGCCAGGAGCATGGTCAGGCGGTTGCCGTCGATGCCGACCGCAACCCGTCTCGGATTTGAGCCCATGCTCGAATCGGCCAGCACCTGCACTTCGATGAGGAGCGACCGGGTACCCTCGCGCATCACCGTGATCACGCTTCCCGACACGGGCGTCGGGTGACGCGACAGAAAAATGGCCGACGGGTTGGTGACCTCGCGCAGGCCGTGCTCCGCCATCGCGAATACGCCGATCTCGTTGGCGGCCCCGAAACGGTTCTTCACCGAGCGCAATACGCGAAAACGGCTTCCCGTGTCGCTTTCGAAGTACAGCACCGTATCCACCATGTGCTCGAGGACCCGGGGGCCGGCGATCTGTCCCTCCTTGGTCACGTGGCCGACGAGCAGCACCGCGGTCCCGCTCGTCTTGGCGAAGCGAACCAGCTCTGCGGTGCACTCGCGCAGCTGCGAGACGGCGCCGGGCGCCGTCTCGATGCGCTGGGAATACATGGTCTGGATGGAGTCGACGATGAGCGCGCGCGCCTTGAGGCTGGAGGCGATCTCCACGATGGACTCGACTTGGGTCTCGGCCACCAGCCGGGCGGTCGACTCGGCGAGCGCCAATCGACGCGCCCGCAGCGCCACCTGTTTGATCGACTCCTCCCCGGTTGCATAAAGGACCGGGCCGGCGGCGGCGAGCGCGGCGGCCGACTGCAGCATCAAGGTCGATTTGCCGATTCCGGGGTCGCCGCCGATCAAAGTCACGGAGCCGGCCACCAAACCGCCGCCCAGGACCCGATCGAGCTCGGCGGAGCCGGAGGAGATCCGGGGTTGCTCCGCGGCGGCCTCGGCGGCGAGGGAGACCGGCGGGTCCAGGCGGCCGGAACGGCCCGCGGCCCGGACCGGAGCGCCGGGGCCGCCCGACCGGACCTCCGCCACCAACGTATTCCACTCACCGCACCCGGCGCACTGTCCCTGCCATTTGGCTGAGGGAGTCCCGCAAGACTGGCAGACAAAAACCTCTTTTACCTTCGCCATCGGCTTCCTTGGGAGCGATTTTTGTGAGCTTAGCATTGCAGTCAGGGTCGCCCGATCACCTATACTTCGCCGCTTCTGAACGCGGATTATGTCTATAACATGCGAAAGCTCGGGATGATCGCGGCAATCGTGGGGTTTGGCCTGCTGGGGCTGGACCTGGTGCTTCGGTCCCACGTCAATTTGAGCCCTTGGGCCTGGCTGCCCGGCGCGGTGCTATTGAGCGGCGGAAGCACCCTTTTGTTCCTGTCCCTTTGGGCTTCTGCGGCCCCGGCCGCGTCGGCGCCCAAGATTTCATCGCCGCCGGGTCCGGACACGGCCCGCCTTCTGGATAATTTCGAGCAGCGTTTCGCCGAACTGAAGGGGCGCAAGGGCAGCACCACGGTGCTCGGCGACCTCTATGCGCTCGGCACCCAGCTCGAGCAACGCGGACGCGGGACTCAGGCCACCGCTGTCTACCGTCACCTGGCGCGCATAGACAATACTTATCGCGATGTCGGCGCCCGCTTGCGCCGTTTGATGGATGCCGAGCGCGCGGCGTCGAAAGCCCTGCCCGCCTCGACGGGTTCGCCGATCGGCGCGAAGCCGCCGAGCCGCACAGCCCCCCGCCCGGCCACGCCCGCGGCGCCACCGCCCAGAACGGCCTCCGGCGCCGGCCCCGCGACCGCGGCCGGCGATGGGTCCGGGGCCGCCTCCAACGGCGAGTTGCGCCGGCTCGGCCGCTATCAGCTCGAGCGCGAAATCGGGCGGGGCGCGATGGGAGTCGTGTACCTCGGCCGCGATACCGCCATCAATCGCTTGGTCGCGATCAAAGCGATCCCGCTCGCCAGCGAGTTCAGCGAGTCGGAATTGACCGAGGCAAGAACCCGATTCTTTCGGGAGGCAGAAAACTGCGGGCCGTCTCAACCACCCGAATATCGTTACCATCTATGATGTCGGCGAAGAGCACGGGCTTGCGTACATTGCGATGGAATATTTGAAGGGCCGCCATTTGAGCGATTACGCGACCACCGATACCCTGCTGGAACCGAGAAAGGTGCTGGAACTCATGGGCCGAACCGCCCAAGCGCTCGGATTCGCGCACAAACAACAGGTGGTACACCGCGATATCAAGCCCGCCAACATCATGTATGACCCCAATGGCGATGTGCTGAAGATCACGGACTTCGGCATCGCGCGGCTCACCGGCACAGGTACGACCCGGACGGGCATCGTGCTCGGCACCCCCTCCTTCATGTCGCCCGAACAGTTGGAAGGGCGAACTGTGACCGGTCACTCGGACTTGTTCTCGTTGGGTGTTAGCCTCTTTCAGCTGTTGACCGGCCAGTTGCCGTTCACCGCCGACTCTATGACGGGGTTGATGCAGCAGATCGCGGAAGCTCCGCATCCGCCGTTACGGTCCTACCGGCCCGATCTTCCCGCCTGTGTCGAGAGCGTCATAGACCGCGCACTGGCGAAGACGCCGGAGGCACGCTTCGAATCCGGGGCCCATATGGCAGCGGCTTTGGAGGACTGTCGGTCGCGATTGCCGACGGGACTGCCATGATCGAGAGAGCTGCATGAGCCTGAGGGGAAAAATCGCAAGCGTCGCGCTCACCGATACCGGCAAGGTGCGCGAACACAACGAGGACATGATCGGCGCCGAGGCCGACATCGGGCTGTTCGTACTGGCCGATGGCATGGGCGGTTACAACGCCGGCGAGGTGGCGAGCGGGATCGCGGTCAAGACCATCATCAACCTGGTACGTGACGCCGTGGCGCGCGAGGACCTCTCCGTGCGCGACCCCGAGAGCGGGCTGACGCGTCCCAGCATCATTCTGCGTGACGCGATTCACAGAGCCAACAAAATCATCTACCACACCTCGAAGACTCAGCCTCAATGTGAGGGCATGGGTACGACGGTGGTGGCCTGCCTGTTCCACGATAACAGGGTGTCCATCGCCCACGTCGGCGATTCGCGCCTGTATCGGCTGCGGGACAACCGGTTCGAGCAAATGACCCTGGATCATTCGCTCCTGCAGGAGCTGGTGGACCGCGGCTTTTACTCGCAGCAGGAGGCGCAAAGGGCCACCAACAAGAATTATGTTACCCGGGCTCTCGGGGTGGAACAGAATGTCGAGGTCGAGATTCACGAGCAGCCGGTACAGAAGAGCGACTATTACGTGCTCTGCTCCGACGGGCTGTCGGACATGATCGAGGACGAGGATATTCAGTTAACAATCAGTACCTTTAGTGCTAATCTTGATACGGTTGCTAAACAATTGATCCAGCTTTCGAACGACAATGGCGGGCGAGACAACATCTCGGTGATCATGGCGCACGTGGCTGAGCCGTTCCCCGCACAACGGCGTATATTTGACAAAATACTGGGATGGTTCGGTTAGGGAGATGTGTTTGTGGCACGCCTGATGCTCAGCTTGGATGGTCAGATCCTCGCGGAATACAACATGAACAAGGAGCGCTACACCATTGGGCGCCTCCCGGACAACGATATCCGTATCGACAACCCGGCGGTGAGCGGCCATCACTCGCTCATCATCAACATTTTGAATGACTCGTTTCTCGAGGACCTGAACAGCACCAACGGCACGTACGTCAACGGAAAGCTGATCAAGAAGCATGCGATGCAGCACGGCGACGTGATCACCGTCGGTCATCATCAGCTCCGATTCGTGGACAGCCAGGATGGCGACACGGAACAGGATGAGTTCGAAAAAACCATGGTCATCACCCCGAGCTCACAGGGAGAGGACCGCATTCGCCGCGTTGGTGCCGCGGTCGATCAGGCTGCCAAGGCGGTGGCCGCCAAGCGACCCGCCTCCGCCCAGATACCCGATAACGCGGCCGCTCTTCTGCCCAAGGCCAAGCTGCAGGTGCTGAGCGGCGCCTTCGCGGGCCGCGAGCTGGAATTGACCAAGGCGCTGACGACGCTCGGAAGGCCCGGGGTGCAGGTGGCGGCGATCACGCGCCGCGCGGAAGGCTACTTCATCGTGCACGTCGACAGCGGCAAGGATAACGATTACCCGCAAGTCAACGGCGTACCGATCGGCCCGCAGGCTCGCCGGCTCAACGACAATGACGTGGTGCAGCTCGCCGGCGTCAAGATGGGGTTCTTCGAGAGTTGATCGGCAGACCCCGAGGGGCGAATACGGACGGCGAACCCGTCAGGGCGTGATCCCGCGTCGTCAGGGCGTGATCCCGCGTCGGGTGAACTCGTCGCCGACTTGCGGCCAGAGGCCCTCCGCTCGTGCGAGATCCGCCTGCCCCTCGGAAGCCTTGTGCTGCCGCAGCTCGTCGATGCCCCGGCCGTACCATCCCCACGGATTTTTGGGGTCGATTTTCAGCGACGCGTCATAGTCCGCGACGGACTTCTCGTAGTCGCCCATGCGCAGCAACACAAGCGCTCGCGAATCCAAGATCTTTGCAAATTCCGGCTTGGATTTCTGAACGCTTCGCTCCGCCGCATTGCAATCCTTGAGTGCAAGCGGCAACGCCTCTCCCTGAAGTGCCCGCACCCAGCATCTGCCGTTCAGCGCCGCAGGATAGCGCGCGTCGGCGGTGTGGAACTCGATCCACAGATCATATTGTTTGATGGCCGCATCCAGGAGCTCGGCCCCTTCGTAGGCGTGTGCCATCTGCAGCCGCAGATCCGATTCCTTTGACGCGGCGGCGTCCGCGGCGTCAAGGTCCGCCGCTGCACGCGCCCGCTCGCCGCGCCGGAACAACAAATGGGCCCGCGAGATGAGCACTGGAACGTCGCTCGATTTGAGCTGCAGCGACCGGTCGAAATCCGGCAGCGCGAGTTCCGGCTGCTTGCTCTGCTGATAGGCGAGCCCGCGCTGATAGAAATACTCCGACACATCGGGCGCAAGTTCGCACGCCTTGGTGAGATCGGCGATCGCGTTGTCCAAGTCGCCGCGTGCCGCCGCCGCGCTTCCTCGACGGGCGAGATCGGCGGCTTCCTGGGCAGGAGGCACGGCTGGAGCGGCCTCATTGGCGGGGGACGGCGAGGCGAGCGTCGCCTGCGATTCTCCGGGCAGGGGTTGTTCGGTCGCACGCCTGACGGACAGATTGAAAACCGGACCGCCATTGTAGGTGAAATACAGTTTACGCTGACTATTGGCCACGTAGACGTGATGCGACAGAAAGAAATCTGGCCCGAGCAGCATGTCCGCGTTCGGAAGATCGATATCGCCGATACGCAGCTTGGTGTTTTTGATCTCCTCGTCCCCGATTTTGAAGCTGGCGAAAGGCGCAATGTAGGTCGGGTAAGTGGTCTTACCGATGCCGTACGACTCACCGGCATGCACGACTCCCGGAGAGTCGGGTTTGATCCCCGCCCGGGCGGCCGCGCGCAGCGATAAGACCGAACTCCCAGCACCCGTATCGAACATGACCCGAATTTCGATCCCGTTCACGTACGCCGTTCCGCCGGTACGCCGATCCAGTCCGTTGGGCGCATCGATCGAGATGACCGAATACGGCGTCGAGGCGCCCGCCCAATACGCAAGGACCGTCTTTCGGCAGTCGATGGGCCTCAGCAGGCGTACGACGCCATTTGCCAAATCGTATTCCACGTCGCCGAGGTGAAGAACATTCTGGCCCAACAGCCCCACGCTTCCGGTCCCTATCTCGCTCCCGCCCACCAGGAACTCGACGTTCTTCAACGGAACCCCCGCGAGCGTAAATGTCTTGACGGTGGCCACCGCCACGTCCGCCTTCCCGCCACCGACGCCCGTCATATAAAACCCGAACGGTGCAAAACGTGTCTCGAGCTTGAGTTCGGAGGCGCTGGCCGGGCTGATCAGGCTGTAGAAGGCACCGCTGTCCACCAAGAATTGAACGTCGGTTCCGTTGATCCCTGCGGTCATCAGGGGCCGCTGCCCCCGCATGGTGATCGGAAACTCGGCCATCTTGCCGAGCTTGCAATGACTGTCCGCCGAGAACGCGGCCGGCTGAAATGAAAGCGCCAGCGCGGCGAGGCCGTTCCGAGCGACGCGGGCATGGGTGCCCGACCTCCATGTCTTGATCATTACGCGGATTCTGCCGGGGTCCCCGCGTTCGGTCAAAGCTCCCGGGCGGGACCTGGGTCTAGGAAATTCCTCCCAGCTTAGTGCTTACATGCAGGATGGCCGAGATATCGAGCGATAGCCTGCCCGATCTCGCCGTTCTGATCAGACGGGACGGCGTGATCCTCGCTCATGTCGGAGGCAGGACCGTCAGCGCACTGATTCCTCCGCCCGACGCTGCCGCAGCCCGCCTGGAAACGGTTTGGCCGGAACCCGCCGCCGTGTGCATCAAACAGGCCGTGCGCCGCTGCATCGCTCAACGCCAACCCGTGGAGACCCGGTTCGAATGCTCGGACATGCGGTACGAGGTGCGCGCCTTCGCGCAAGGGCCGGATCGGGCGCTGTGCATCATTCGCGTCGCTGCAGGGGAGCCTTCGGGGGGCTTTTTGGCGTGCGACTCGACAGGGGTATCGGCGAGCCTTTCGGCAAGCCGGCTCTCAGGCAGATCGAGCCCTTCGGCCGACGGCTCAGCGCTTTCCGACGACATCGTGCGCCCGCATTTCGACCGGCGGGGATTCCTCGCCCGCTTCCAAGACACGCTGTCCCAGTCCGCGATCCGGGAGAGGCCGGCCGCTCTGGCGCTCGTTTATCTGGACGGACTGACCGAGATCGCGCGCGTCGTCGATGCCAAGATCGCGGACCAGGTCCTGAGCGGCGCGATCCTACGGCTGCCCGAAGAAGCACGGCTCGCACCGAGCGCGGCGCAGCCCCCCGACGCCGAGGCCACCTGGTATCTCGGGCAGTTGAGCGCCGAGCTGTTGGCCATCGTGGTCGAGAGCTCGGACCGCGACACGATCGAGCGTTGCGTCGCAAAGGTCTGCGCCAGCCTGCGCGAAGCGGTGCAGATCGGAGACGCCTCGTTTCACTTGACACCCTATTCGGGCGTTTCCATTCTCGGGCAGGACGGTGCGTCGCCGAGAAGCCTGCTCGACAAGGCACGGTCGGCCGCCGCCGAGGCGCGGCGTGCGAACTCGGATCGGATCCATTTCTTCACGGACACGCTGAAGCTTCGGTCGCTCGCGCGGCTCGATGCCGCACGCGAGATTCGCGAGGCGATCGCAGGCCGCGAAATACGGCTGCGCTACATGGGGCGCCACGATCTGGCGACCGGAGGACTGGTCGCCGAGGTCGGGTACCTGCGATGGAATCACCCGTTGCGCGGAGAGCTCGCGCCGGCCGAATTCCTGGGCATGGCGGAGACGACGGGACTCGCCACCCTCCTCTCCCGCTCATTGCTCGATGGCCTTTGCGAGGATTTCGAGGCGCTGGCTCCTGAACTTCCGCCGGATGCGCGTCTGTCGTTCGGCCCGTTGCGGCATCACTTGCTGCAGGATGACTTCGTCGAGGACATCGCCCGGGTGCTGGCGGAAGGACGCCTGTCGGCCTCGCGGCTCGAGATTCGGATCTCCGAGCGCACGTTCGCGGCCATGAATCTTTCCGTCTATCAGGGCCTGCACCGGCTCGGTGTGCAGATCGTGATCGATGAGGTGGGTCGGGGATTCGGCTCGCTCGACCGGCTCGCTCGTGCCCCGATCTGGGGACTGCAGCTCGATCGCGCGTGGGTCACCGCCCTGCGGTCGGATGAAGTGGCGCTGCGTGTCTGCCGGGCCGGTATCAGCGCAGCCACCGCGCTCGGCATCACTCCGATCGCCACGGGAGTCGACGATGCCGCCCAGCGGGAAGCCTTGCTGGAGCTTGGGTGCCGGCATGGGAGTGGAGATCTCTACGCTGCGACAGGCCGCCCATTTGACACTTCCATTATGAGACGCAAGTCGCAAATCGCCTCCTGACTCGTGAGGGCCGCTCGACCGCCGCCATGGCGTGGGCCGGATTTAATGCAATGCAATCCGGACTGTCGTAGATCGGCGACGCAGGCCAAAGGCTCACGCAGGCAGAGGCTCATGAATAAGCGAACACGGAAAACACTTCTCCTCTCCGTCGGCACGTCCCTGGCCGCGATCGCTCTGTCGGCTGCAACCGGGCCCGTGCATGCATCGCGCGACGCTCCCCGGTTCATGGTGCAGGCGGAGAACTTGGATGCCGCCCGTCGAGACGTGACCATGGTGGGCGCGGCCGTAGAGCACGATCTGGGCATCATCAACGCGGTCTCGGCGCGCCTCGATTCCTCGCAGGCCGCGCGGCTTCGCTCGATGCCGGGCGTTCATGTGTTTGCGGACAGAGCCCTGAGAGCATCCGCAGCGGCTGCGACGCCGGCGAGCGGCAGCGCATCGACCACGATCTCGGAGAGCATCGATTCGGCGGTGATCGCTGCAAATGAAAATCCGGCGGTATCTGCGATAACCACTGCGATCGTGGCGCAGGCCAGCGGCAGTTCGGTCCCGCAGGACGGCACCGCGGTCAACACGCCCATCCAGCTCTATGAAACCAATTATCCGATGCTCGTAGGCGCCAATACGCTGCAGCAATCGGGCATCACCGGCCACGGCGTCACTATCGCGGTGCTCGACAGCGGCCTCTGGCAGGCGCCGAATCAGCAGTACGGCTCGCGCATACTTGCGACGATCGATGTGACCAACGGCGGCTCCGGTCCCGTCTCGGGTGACCCGTACGGCCATGGAACGCATATCACGTCGATAGCCGCAGGCGGCGCCATCAACATCGCCGGCGAGTATCTCGCCATCGCACCGCAGGCGAATCTCGTGATCGTGCGCGCCTTCGACGGCGAGGGTGGCGGCCGATACATCGACGTGATCAACGGCCTCAACTGGATCGTCGCCAACCGGAAAAAATACAACATTCGCGTCGTGAATCTGTCCTTCGGCGCGACGCCCGAGTCCTATTACTGGAACGACCCGCTCAATCAAGCGGTCATGGCCGCCTGGCAGGCGGGCATCGTGGTGGTGGTCGCCGCGGGCAACGAAGGTCCGAACCCAATGACCATCGATGTGCCCGGCAATGTGCCGTACGTCATCACGGCCGGCGCGCTCACCGACTATTACACGCCTTACGACCTGACGGATGATCGGCTCGCGTCGTTTTCCTCTGCGGGTCCCACCTACGAGGGTTTCGTCAAGCCGGAGCTGATCGCTCCGGGCGGCCACATGGTCGCGTCGATGTCGAGCACCAGCTATCTCGCGAACATCGATCCAGGGTCGATGGCGCCGTTCTCATCGCTTTTCACCATGTCCGGAACGTCCATGGCCGCGGCGGTGACCACCGGCGTCGTCGCGCTGATGCTGCAATCGGACCCCGCGCTCGCGCCCGACGATGTGAAATGCCGCCTGCTCGCCTCGGCCCGGCCGGCCGTCAACCCAAATGGTACGCTGGCGTACAGCGTGTTCCAGCAAGGCGCGGGTCTCATCAACGCGGTATCGGCGGTCAACAGCTCGGCGACGGGTTGCGCGAACATCGGCCTCAACGTTGCCGCCGATCTCGCGGGTACGCAGCACTTCGGCGGCCCCGCCAATGAAGACGCCGGCGGCAGGTACTACGTCATGAACATGGCAGGCTCGACCTGGGGCGGCTCGACGCCGTCGGACGGCTATTCCTGGTCGGCCGCCTACGACGGCTCCCTGGGGTATACCTGGAGCGAGGGTTACGTCTGGACCCAGGCGTATAGCTGGAACCAGGCCTACGCCTGGGCCAATGGCTACACCTGGACCAACGGCTACACCTGGGCGAAAGGCTACACCTGGGCCAAGTCCGTTCCCTGGTGGACCTCGAGCACCTCGACCACCGGCACGGCGCAGTCGGCCTCCATCGAGAGCTTTGTACCGAACGAATGATCGAAATGTGAAGGGCGTCTCCCAATCCCCGCGGGCCGATTGCGAGGATTGCCGGCCGCTTCAATTCCTCGATTCGGCGGTTGGTGCAACGTAACCCGGTGATGCCCATGAAGATCCGGATGCCCTTGACGATCGGGTTGATGTGGTTGCTGGCAGGCCCGGTCCCCGCCGGCGCCGCCGACGCACCTCCGCTCGTTCTCGATCACGTGACGCCCTCGGACGGCCTGCCCCAGGGTCAGGTCGACGAGGTGCTTCAGGATTCCCAGGGATTCGTCTGGATCGCCACCGAGGACGGCCTGGTGCGCTACGACGGTCACGAGCTCTACCGCTACGCGTACTCGCGCAACACCTCCGCCGGATTGCCCGGCAATTTCGTCCGCGAGATCGTCGAGGACGCTCATCACGACCTGTGGATCGCGATCAAGGATGCGGGGCTCGCCCGGTGGAATCGCGCGAGCGACACGTTCACGCGGTTCCGCCACGAGCCGACGGACTCGAGCTCGCTGTCGAGCGACGTCACGCGCGCACTTGCGATAGATGGGAAGGGGCGCATCTGGATCGGCAGCAACGATGCCGGCATCGACGTGCTCGACCCCGTGTCCGGGCAGTTCCAGCATTTCCATCACGATCCGATGAACCCCGATTCCTTGAGCGACGAGCAGATCTTCACGATCACGCTCGACCGCTCTGGAGCCGTTTGGATCGGCACCGCACAGGGCCTGGACCGTTGGCAGCCCGAGAGCCGGGCATTCCGTCACTTCCGGCACCGCTCCGATGACCCTCGATCCCTCAGCGGCAGGCAGATCTCGAAGGTCATCGAGGATGAGGACGGCAGTTTCTGGGTGGGCTCCTTCGATGGCGGGCTCGATCGCATGGATGCGAGCGGTCGCGTCCTGCGGACATTCCGGCACGATGCGCAGCTTGCAGATTCGCTGGCGAGCGACGATGTGCGGGCCATCCTCCAAGATCACGCGGGGCATCTGTGGGTCGGAACCTCCGAGGGGCTGGATCTGTTGAGCGGCAGCAGTTTCGCGCATTATCGTCACGACCCCCGCGATCCGGATTCATTGCGCGACTCGCTGGTGATATCGCTCTACCAGGATCCCGCCGGCCTCGTCTGGATCGGAACCTTCGCGGGCGGCGTCAGCCGCTGGAACCCCCGGAGCCTCGAGCTCGGCGGCCACCGCCCGGCCTGGCTCGCCGACAAGCCGGTCACCGCCTTTGCGGACGCACCGAGCGGCAAGCTCTGGATCGGCTCCATGGGCGGAGGGCTGTTCCAATTCGACGACGCGACCGGGGAGGCCACGGACATCGACTCGATCGTCGGTCGCCGCGACGCGCTCGGCGACCGCCGCGTGATGTCGCTGCATTCGGACCGCCACGACACGCTGTGGATCGGCACGATGACCAGCGGGCTCAAGAGGCTCACCCCCGATCACCGGCTGACATCGGTTCCCGTCGGGGCCGGCGATCCGCACAGTCTCAGCGCCCCGGGTGTCCAGACCATCTTCGAGTCGCGTGACGGTCGGATCTGGCTCGGCATCCACGACGGGGGCGCCAACGTGCTCGATCCGGCGAGCGGCTCGATTCGCCAGCTTCCTTACGCGACGAACGCATCGGGCGCGATCAGCGCAGCGAGCGTCACCGCCTTCGCCGAGGACCCCGAAGGGAACATGTGGATCGGCACGGACGACGGCGGTCTGGACCTCGCGCGTCCGGACGGCACCGTCGTCAAGGTGTTCCGGCACGATCCGGCCGATCCCACCAGTCTCCCCTCCAACACCATCTATGGGCTGGATGCAGATGCGGACGGCAAGATCTGGGTGGCGACGGACGGAGGCGGCATCGCCCGTGTCGTGGGCTCGGCCGCCGCACCGGATGCGATTCGATTCAAGCCGCTGTCGCGCGAGGAGGGACTTTCCAGCGATACCATCTACGGAGTGCTGAGCGATGCCAAAGGGCGCCTTTGGCTGAGCGGCGACGCCGGCTTGATGCGGCTGGACCCCGACAGCCTGTCGGTCAAGACCTATCACCGGGAGCACGGGCTACAAGGGGAGGACTTCGACTACAACGCGTACCATCGCATGCGCGATGGACGCCTCTGCTTCGGCGGACCCGGGGGGTTCAACCTTTTCGATCCGTTGCGCCTCTCGGAGAATACCCACGCGCCGCGCGTAGCGTTGACGCGCCTCGAGGTGCTCGGTGTACCGGTTCAGAGCGCGACCCCGTACTGGCTGCTCGACCGCGTGTCGCTCGATTACCGCGCGAGCATCGTGTCGCTGGATTTCGGCGCGCTCGATTTCATCTCACCGAAGCGCAATCGCCTCGCCTACCGCGTGGCCGGGCTTTCCGACCGCTGGATCGATCTGGGCACGCAGCATCAGGTCACCCTCACCAACCTGGACGCGGGCGATCACCTGCTCGAGGTGCGCGCGGCCAATGCGGACTCGGTGTGGAGCGATCCGCCGCTCAAGCTGACGATACACCGCGCTGCGGCGCCCTGGCGTTCCTGGTGGGCCTGCGCGATTTACGCGCTCGTGCTGCTGGCTTTCATCGCGGTCCGGGTGAGGTCGCACCGCGAGAGGATTCGAGGCATCGTGCAGGCCAAGCTGCGCCTCGAATCCGAGGTCGAGGCGCGCACGCGCGAGCTCCTGGAAAGCAATCGGCAGCTGGCCGAGGCCGCCCAGGCGAAGAGCGACTTTCTGGCGCGCATGAGCCACGAGCTGCGTACGCCGATGAACGGGGTGGTCGGCATGACGGAACTGCTCGGCCGCACCGCTCTTTCCTCCACGCAGGCGCAGGCTCACGCAAACCATCCGCTCCTCCGCACAGATTCTGCTCAAGATCGTCAACGACCTCTTGGATCTGTCCAAGCTCCAGGTCGGCAAGGTGGAGTTCGAATCCCTGCCTCTCGATCTGACACGGCTCCTCGAGGAATGCACGGCGCTGTTCGCCGGAGCCGCGGAAGCCAAGGGCATCGAGCTCATCGTGCGACCACCCTCGCGCCACTCGTTCACGGTGTGCGGCGATCCCCTGCGCATCCGCCAGATCGTCATGAATCTGGTCGGCAACGCCGTCAAGTTCACCGCGCAGGGCGAGGTTGTGGTCAAGGCCGAGGTCGATGTGATCGAGTCGCGCCGCGCGATGCTGCGCATCTCGATCACGGATACCGGCCTCGGCATGGACGCGACGACCATTCAGAAAATCTTCGAGCCCTTCACTCAAGCCGATGAATCGACCACGCGGCGCTTCGGCGGCACCGGCCTCGGTTTGGCCATCTGCCGCGAGCTGGCGGAGCGCATGGGTGGGACCATCACGCTGGAGAGCACACCGAACGTGGGCTCGACCTTCTACGTGCGGCTGCCGCTCGAGACCTCGGCCGAGGCGCCTCATGAGGCGCCGGCGCCGTTCGATGGGCGACCCGTGCGAATCCTCACCCGAAGACCCGCCATGGCCGAATCCCTTGCCCGGCACGCGGCGGCGCTAGGTCTGTCGGTGCGCTACGATCCGGGCGAGCACGGCATCGAGGCGGGCGATCTGAAGATCGTCGATCTGAGCACGCACGCAGCCGTCGTCGAGGAAGCGTTTGCGCGCCCTCCTCCCTCGCCGCCGAACATCGTGATCGTGGCCACGGCCGCGCAGATGGACAGCCTCGCGTGCAAACATCAAATCGATCCGGCGCTGATCGTTGCCAAGCCCGTGCATCAGGACGCGTTGGGCTGCGCTCTGCGCGCCGCCGCCGGCATGGACGCCGCCGCCGGCAACGCGGCGCCCGCGGGCGGGCGGATCGCCATCGATGCGCACGTGCTGCTCGTGGAGGACGAGGTGGTCAACGCGGCCGTGGCGCAGGGCTATCTCGCGGAGCTCGGTTGCAGTTGCGTATGGGTGGACAACGGGTCCGAGGCGGTCGCGCGCAGTTCGACCGAGCGATTCGACCTCATCATGATGGATCTCAACATGCCGTCCATGGACGGCTTCGCCGCGACCCGTCTGATCCGGGAGCGGGAAGCGGCAGATCGACGGGTGCCCATCATCGCGTTGACCGCCCACGACGCCAAGAACTATCGAGCCTCCTGTCTCGCCGCGGGCATGGACGACCTGCTGAGCAAGCCCTACACCTTCGACCAGTGCACCCGGCTGATGCTCCGGTGGGTCGCCGTGCCCGGAAGCCCCGACGCGGGGACCGCCGCCCCGGCTTCACCCCTCCCCAGCGCGACCGCGGATTCGCCCGCACTCGCGGAAATCGACTCCTCCACGGTGGATGGACTCAAGGCGCTGCGCAGCAGCGGCCCGAGCTTGTATTCGAAGCTGGTGGATCTTTTCCAGAGCGGATCGACCCGGGCGATGCGACGAGCTCGACGCCGCGCTCACGGACGGCGACCATGCGTCGGCCGCCGCGATATGCCACAAATTGGCCTCGAGCGCCGCCAATGTGGGCGCACTCGTCTTTGCGCGCCACGTGCGCCAGTTGGAGAAGATCTGCAACGAGCGTGACGCCGCGAAAGCCGGCGCTCTGTACCGCACCATCCGTGGCGCGCACCGGCCGCTCCTCGAGGCGCTCGCGCGGCTCGAGCTCCGGGTGAGCGCATGAGCGATCGGATCGCGATCATCGCCGACGACGAGGATCTCGGCCGCCTGCTCCTCGCAGAGACGGCCGCGGCATCGGGCCTCGAGGCTTTGAGCTTTGACAATGGCGCCTCGGCGCTCGAAGCCGCCCTGTCGAGGGACGTGGACATCGTGCTGCTCGATGTCGACATGCCCGGAATGGACGGCTATGCCGTCTGCAGGCGGTTGCGGGCCGAGCCCCGCTTCGCCACCGTTCCGATCGTCATGGTCACGGGTCACGAAGACGCTGCGGCCATCGGTCGGGCGTTCGAGGCGGGCGCCACGGATTTCATCTCCAAGCCGGTCAACTGGGCGCTGCTGCCCCGCCGGCTCGCGTACATCTTGCGCAACGCGGCCGCCGCCGAGCGGATCGAGAGGCTCGCGTACTACGACACCCTCACCGGCCTCGCCAATCGGCAGCGTTGCATCGACACCGCCGAGCGCTTGTTCGAGGCGACGGCTCAAACCCGGGAGCGGGTCGCCGTCATCTACGCCGACCTCTCGAGCCTGAAGCGCGTCAACGACACCTTCGGTCATTCGGTCGGAGATGCCGTTCTCAAGAATGTGACGGAGAAGCTGATGGGCGTGCTCGAGCCTCATCAGCTCGCGCATGCCTCCCTGTCGGTCTCGCGCTTCGGAGGCGATGAGTTCGTCATTCTGGTCGCCGACGAGAGGGCGCATGACGCGGCTCTTGAAATCGCCGTCGCCTGTTGCACGATGCTCAAGGATCCCATATCCCACGAAGGGCTCGAGTTCTACGCGGCCCCGAGCATCGGCATCGCCATTTACCCGGACGACGGCCAGGATGTAGCCACCGTTCTGAAGCATGCCGACACCGCCCGCAACCAGGCGAAATCGGAGGCCTCCGGCTCGATCGTGCGGTACACACCCGCGATGACTGCACGTCTGCGGGACTGGCTCGATCTGGAAAGCCGCTTGCGGCGGACGCTGCAGGAGAATCAGCTGCATCTGCATTATCAGCCAAAATTCCGTCTGGCGGACAACCGGCTGATCGGCGTCGAAGCGCTGCTGCGCTGGTGCGACCCGGATTACGGCGACATCCCGCCCACCCGATTCATCGAGATCGCCGAGGACAGCGGCCTGATCATCGACCTCGGCAGCTGGGTGATCCGCGCGGTGTGTCGCCAGCTGCGCGAGTGGCAGAATCTCGGCATCGTCGTTCCGGTAGCGGTAAATGTCTCCGGCAAGGAATTGTTGTACGGAGATCCGGCCCGGCTGATCGAGGAAGAGTCGGCCTCGGCGGGCGTTCCGGCCTCGCTGATCGAGGTGGAGATCACCGAGTCGCTCCTGGTCAAGGATTCCGCCCGCGTCCAGACAGCGCTCGAGCGGCTGCGACGGCTCGGATGCCGGATCGCGCTGGATGACTTCGGCACCGGGTATTCCTCGCTCGCCTACATCACCCGGTTCCCGCCCGACCGGATCAAGATCGACAAGGCGTTCGTTCACAACCTCGATCGTTCCGAGAGCGACGCGGCAATCGCCAACATCATCCTGTCGCTGGGCGACAGCCTGCACGCGACCGTCACGGCCGAAGGCATCGAGCGGCCGGCGCAGCTGGAATGGCTGCGCATGCGCGGCTGTCACGAGGCGCAGGGATTTCTTCTGTCACGGCCCCTGACGGTGGAGGCACTCACTGGCCGGCTGCTCGAGCTCGGTACGCCGGCCGAGCGACAGCCGCATTCTGCGTCGAACGATCGGCTGCGCTGACGCGCGCGTCGCTCCCGCCCGCGCCGGCAGCGGTTACGCCAGCGGAGCGCCCTTGCGGACACGAACCACCACGGTGCCCGCGATCTTGTCGTGCCAAGCCTGCTTGCCCGCGTCGAATGCGATCCAGAAAAAGCCGAGCCCGACCACCGCCAGCGACAGGAAGCACCCGAGCGCCCGGATGATCGCCGTCTCCCAATCGATCGGGCGGTCGTCCAGCCGGACAACCTGCAGATCGAAGACGATGCCGCCGATCGTCGAACCGCGCAGCTTCCACATCACCGCGCCGTAAATCGCGAGCACCAACAGCTGGGCATCGAACATGTGGTGAAGCACCCGCATCAGGAACCCCACCAACAAGGCGTCGAGCAGCAGCGCGACCATACGGATCCAAAAACCGGCGCGCGGCAGCCCCGCGGCCGAGATCACGGGAGCCGCGACGCCGGGAGCCTGAGCCGCGGCCGTACGCACTTCGGGATTGGGCGCGACCGCCGGATTCGGCGCGATTTCAGGACTCTGCGATCCCGCGGCAGCCTGCGATCCCGCGGCAGCCTGGGGTCCCGCGGCAGCCTGGGGTCCCGCGTGCGCTGCGCGCCGCGCGCGCGCGCGCAGCACCAACGTGTAGACCACGGCGCCCAGGCCGAACAATCCCAGCAACTTGTATACGACGAAACCGAGCAGCGGCACCAGGTACAGGACCAACGCGATTGCGCCGCCCACGAGCACGGCAAGGGCCGGATGTCCCAGGCGCTCGGCTCCGCGCGCGCCGACGGCGCGGTGCCCGAGCCACGCGAGCGCGACCGCCTTCCCAAACAGGCTTGCGCTGAAAAGCGCGGCGACGACGAACGGTACCGCTGCGATTCCGACGAAGGTAATGCATAACAGCACGAGCAATACCGGCGTGAGCAGCCCCGTGACCAACGCAGCCACCAGGGACATCCCGGGATGCGAATCGAGCGTCTGCACGCATCGCGTCACGCCGTCCCGAAACAGCCACGCGATCCCGACATACAGCGCGAGCAGACTCAACGCGAGTCCCCACGCCCAGCCGAGCCCCGAGGCGACGGCCAACGGCCGCCCATAGACGAGACAATGATCGATCCACGGCTGTAGCCACCCGAACCCTTTGAAGCCGCCGATGACCGTCTGCACCGTGCCGTGCACCTGCGCGGCCGGATCCCGATCGACCTGGCCGCCGACCGCCACCACGTCCCCCCCGACCTTCGCGTTGGGGCCGAGCTCGACGTTGCCGAGCACCGCGACCACGTCGCCGTCGACGGGGCCGTCGACGATCGTGTTGCCGAGGACCGCGACCGCGCTGTGGCGCACCGATCCGGTGACCGTCGTATTGCCCATCACCGACACCACGTCAGAGGCGTCCCCCTCGGCGATGGACGAACCAAACACCGACACCACCGAATCGGCCCGCTCGCCCGCCGGCAAGTGCGAGCCACGCCCGATATTGACCAGGTCGTGTCCGTGTCGGTGCGAGAAGGCGCGAGAGCGTCCCCGCCCTCCGGAATCCTCATCATCGCCGTCCCGGCCCTCCGGCCAATCCGAATCGCTGTCGGCACGATCCGCCGAATCGTTGGAGCCGCCATGGTCGTCGCGATCCGCGGGGGCGGCCGGCGATACGGATTGCGAAACGGCGGGACCTTCGGCTGCGGCAGCCGGCTGCAAGGTCCCGCCCACCAGCGAGGCCATCCAAAAGAGGGCGATTCCGCAACAGCGCAGAGTTTTCATGATGGAAAGTCACCTGCAGACGAAGGATTGAGGTAGAGCGTGCGGTAGGCGACCGCACCGAGCCCGAACAACACCGTATACAACAGCGCTCCGGCGGCCATCGCACCGTATAGCCAATCGAGCGGGACCACCCGCACGAGCGCCGCTCCGAGCTCCCGCGCCACGTCGATGAGCGTCAACACCGATCTGGCCCACGGCAGCCACGAGCCGGCCGCCCGCGCCCCGGCACCCGCCAACGCGGCGCCCGGCGCCCAGGGCCAGGTGGCCGCAAGGAGAATCGCGATGAGCGCGCCGCACGTCATGGCGAAGCCCACCCGCGCCGGGCCCGGCCAGCGCGCAAAGCTTCGGCGCCACCAGGGCAAAGCCGCGCTGCGGCCGATCTCCGCGAGCACCCGTGACTCCAACGAGGGCGGCGCACGGCGCAAGGGGACCTCGCGCAGAGCGCGGCTTACCTCGAGCTCGAGCGGGTCACTCATTCGCCGCCTCGCTCGATTCCATGCGACTCGAGCACGGGCAACAAGGCCGCACGGCCGCGCGCGATGTCGGTCTTTACTTTGGCGAGCGAAACCCCCAGCCGCTGCGCGATCTCAAGATAGGAAAAGTCCTCGAAATGATAGAGCACCAGCGGCACCCGCTGATGCGGCGGAAGCGAGCGCAGAGCCTCATCGATCACGCTCTGACGCTGGTCCGCGTCGAGATTCCCCGGAGCCTCGTCCGGGACGGGCACGTCGGGAACGTTCGATTCCTCGGAGAAGAATCGCCAGCGCTTGCGGTAGCGGGTCAGATAGTTCAACGACAGGTTCGTGGCCACGGTTTTCAGCCAGCCGCCTGCGGCCGCGCTCGTGCGCAGATGCTCGAAATTCTCGTACGCCTTGATGAACACGTCTTGCGCGATATCTTGCGCCTGGGCATCGTTCCCGGCCAGTCGGGCGGCGGTGGAGAAAACCATGTCTTGATACGCTCGCATGAACGTCGTGAACTCGCTCGAGCTCGAAGGCTCCGTGGGTGATGTCTGCACTGTCGTGTGTTCGTTTGAACCCATAACACGGCTCGGCGGGGAAAGTTGCAAACCCATGGGCGCGCCCGCCCCGGCCTGTATATCATCTTCTGCGAGGGTCTCCTTCGATGCCTAGAACCAGAATAGACGGCCGCTACGGTGCGTGGCTCGCCATCCTCGCCCTGCTGCTACTCCTGCCGGCGTTCGCCGGCTTTGCGGGAGTCGCCTGGGAGGCCTTTCAGATCGCGGGCTACATCAGCGCGCTGGTTTGCATCGTTCTCATCGGGGCGCCGCTCCGGCCGAGGATCTCCTCACCCCCGACGCTGATATCGCTTCGGCTCCATACCGTGCTCGGCTGGATCGCGCTGGCCACCGTCGCCACCCATATCGGTGGTCTGGTGCTGGCCGACCGGACGGTGATCGAGTACCTGAAGCCCACCGCCCCGCTCTACCAATGGGCGGGCATCGTGGCGACCGCATCGATTTTGTTTCTGGTGTTGACCGGGCTCGCCTCGGCGCGCCGCCGCCTCTGGCGGAGCCACAGGGGCTTCCAAGCCACGCACGTGGTGGTCGCCTACCTCGTGGCCTGCTTGATCGTCGTGCACGTCGCCGTGACCGCGCGTTATCTGGGGGGATGGGGGCGGCGCACGCTGTTCGCCGTCGCCGCCCTGGGGGCGGTCTTCATGTTGCTGCGAGCCCGCCGGCCCGCGCCCGCCCCGCACCCGCCATCCGCCGCTCCGCTCGCAGGTCCGTGGGCAACGCGCCGCCCATTGGTCTTCGGCCGGCATTCGACCTTGATCGTGGTCGCCGCCGTCGCGAGCGCCGCCGGCATCGCGGCGCTGTTGCCCGCCAAGGTCGACGCGACCCTGCGGGAGCCGGTCGTTCGGCGCTCGAGCACGATCCCGCTCGACTTTCCACACGACAAGCATGGAGCGGTCAATTGCCTCACCTGTCACCACAACTACGCGGACGGCCGGGGGATGCAAGCGTGCATCGAGTGCCATCGCGGTCCGAATGCCGACCTGGTCGAGGGAGTCGAGGCTCGGTTCCACGGCTTCTGCCTGGATTGTCATCGGCATCCGGACGCCACCCTTCACAAGCACGGCCCGGTGTCGGGCTGCGCGGTATGCCATCGTGCCCCCGGTGCCGGCGCGCCACGGCCGGGATCCTCTTCTTGAGGCGTGCTAGCCGCGCACCCCGCCGCCGTAGCGCCGCGCCGTCTTCTTGCGCCGCGTACGGCCCGGATTGCGCACCGTCGCGCTGCGGCGCTCGTGGGTGGGCGGGATTCCGAATACGCGCTTGTACGCATGGGAGAAATGCGACGTCGATGCGAACCCGCACTCGACGGCGACCGCGACGATGGGATCCACGGTCTGCCGCAGGAGCGTCCTCGCTCGCGCCAGCCTGAGCTTCAGGTAGAACACCTTCGGCGACATGCCGAGCTGCTCGCGAAACAGCCGTTCCACCTGCCGGGCGGAGAGGCCGACCAGCCCGGCGAGCTCACGGATATCCAGCGGATTTTCCACTGCGTTTTCCATGAGTTTGATGACCTCGGCGAGTTTGGGGCTGCCGACCCGGTAGCGGGCATGCATCGCCAGACGCTGATGGTCGTGCTGGGAACGGATCTGCGGATGTATGAATTGTTCCGCGACCGCGGTGGCGATCCCGGGACCGGCGGCCCTACCCACGAAATGCAGCATCATGTCGAGCGCGGCGGTGCCGCCGGAGCAGGTGAACACGTTTCCATCCACCACGTAGAGATCCCGGCTCAACGCGATCGACGGATAGCGCGATTGGAACCAGTCCGCGTACTCCCAGTGCACGGTGCAGCGGCGATCCGCGAGCAAACCGGCATCGGCCAGGACGAATGCCCCGGTGCTGATCCCGCCGATCATCGCGCCGTGGCGCGAGAGCCTGCGCAATTGGTGATGCACGCCGTGACCTGGTCCGAATTGCGCGGGCTCGAGCCCGGCGCACACGACCAACAGCTCGGTCGCCTTCAACTCATCGAGGCGGCAGTCGGTCGAAATCCGGATCCCATTGCTGGCCGCGACTTCGGTTCCCTCCACCGACACCAGTGTCCACTCGAACAGATGCCGCTCGCTCATGCGATTGGCCGAGCGCATCGGCTCGATCGCGGCCGCGAACGACATCAGCGGAAACTGCGGAACCAGCAGATACGCGACGCGAATCGGCCGGGCCGGCGCCGGCGGTGCAATCGTCGTGGTCATGAGGCTCGATGTCGCACTGAATCATCCTGATGTCGCGTTCACGCACCAATCCGTCCCGCGATGCAGAGACTATACGAGTTTGCGGCTGAGCCGAAGTGCATCGGGAGCGACGTATCGATACCAACCGCCGCCGTCAGGGAGGCCGGGGCCGGCGATTGGACGGAACCGCCGTCCCGCAACTGCCCTGGACGGAAGTCGCCAGTCCTTACCCGCCCATGGAGGTCCTGACCGCGGAGCAGCTCGAGGCGGTGCACCTCACGTCGCTCCGGATCCTCGAGGAGCTCGGCATGGAGGTCATGTCGGATCGCGCACGCGCCTTGCTCGCGGCCGCCGGAGCAGACGTCGATCCGGCGACCCTGACGGTGCGGCTGGATCGGGGGCTGGTGGAGAAGGCGCTGACGACCGCCCCGGCCTCCTTCGTGCTGGAGCCGCGCAATCCCGCAAGGCGCATCGTCATGGGCGGCAACCGCATCAACTTCGGGCTCGTGGCGGGGCCGCCGAACGTCCATGACTGCGAGCGCGGCCGCCGGCCCGGCAACTTCCGGGATTACTGTGATTTCATCCGCCTGGCGCAGTATTTCAACGCCATTCACCTGCTGGGCAACCAGGTGTGCGCACCCATCGAGATGCCCGCGAACTCGCGGCATCTCGATACCTACCGGGCAAACCTCGTCTATTCGGACAGGATATTTCATTGCTCGGCGATCGGCGCGGGGCGCGCGCTCGATGCCATTCGGATGGTTGCGATCGCGCGCGGCCTTGACCTCGAGGAAATCGCGCAGAGCCCGAGCCTCATCACCATCATTTCCGTGAACAGTCCGCGCCGCTTCGACGAGGCGATGTGCGACGGCCTCATCGCACTCGCGCTCCACGGACAGGCGGTCGTCATCACCCCGTTCACTCTCATGGGCGCCATGGCTCCCGTGACCCTCGCCGCAGCGCTTGCGCAACAAAACGCCGAGGCCTTGTTCGGCGTGGTGCTCGCGCAAGCGGTGCGGCCCGGCGCGCCGGTGATGTACGGTGCGTTCACCTCGAATGTCGACATGCGTTCCGGGGCCCCCGCCTTTGGAACACCCGAGAACGCCAAGGCGAACATCGCCGGCGGGCAGCTCGCGCGCCGCTATCGCCTGCCGTACCGAACCTCCAATGCCAGCGCCTCGAACGCTGCCGACGCGCAAGGCGCCTACGAGACGCAAATGTCCCTGTGGGGCGCGATCCTCGGACACGGCAACCTCATCTACCACGCGGCCGGCTGGCAGGAAGGAGGACTCACTGCCTCGTTCGAGAAGCTGGTGCTCGACGTCGAGATGCTGCAGATGATGATCGAGTTCTTGAAGCCCATTGCCGTCGACGAGGCCGAGCTCGGGTTCGACGCCATCAAGGGAGTGCCGACGGGAGGGCATTTCTTCGGCGAGCCGCACACCATGGAGCGCTACGAACACGCGTTTTACCGGCCCCTGGTGTCGAACTGGCAGAACTACGAAAACTGGCAGATCGCCGGCGGCAAGGACGCCACACAGCGCGCCACCGACATCTGGAAGGCGGCGTTGAAGGAGTACGTGGAGCCCCCGATGGATCCCGCGATTCGTGCGGAGCTCGACGCCTACGTCGATCGGCGCCGGGCCGAGATCGGCGGCAACGAGCCCTGAACCGGCATCATCGCCTAGCGATAGCGCGCGAGCAGCTTTTCCAACGCGGCGCCGCCCGGCGAGAGCTTCTCGTAGGGAATGCGGTTGAGCGGCGTCGAGCTCGATCGGTTGAGCGTGTGGAACTCCGTCTTGCCGCTCTCCTCGATGTGGATCAGGCCGGTGACGTACTCGTTGTGCTTCAGCTTGTTCTCGATGAAGGCGTACGCGGCGCTTCGATCGGCGGGGTCGTAGCTCGCACCGAGCTTGCGCAGCACGACGCGGCTGCCATCATGAAGCTCCACGGGAATCGCCTCGCCCGGAGGATAGTCGACCGAGATCTCCCGGGCCGGCGGCACGAAGTCGGCCTCCATGGCGGGATGATAATGCTCTCGGGTGAAAGTGTAGCTCTTGGTCGAGCCTTCGTGATCGTTGAAGGTGACGCAGGGCGAGAGCACGTCGATGAGTGCGAAGCCCCGGTGCCGCATGCCGGCCTGGATCAGCGGCACGAGCTGCGCCTTGTCGCCCGAGAAGCTGCGCGCGACGAAGGTCGCCCCCAGGGACAGCGCGAGCAGCACCGGATCGATCGGCGGGCTCTGGTTCACCTCGCCTTTCTTGGCCTTGGTGCCGATGTCGGCCGACGCCGAGAACTGCCCCTTGGTGAGACCGTACACGCCGTTGTTCTCGATCAGGTACAGCATGTTCACGTTGCGGCGGATCGCGTGCACCAGCTGCCCCAGGCCGATCGACAGCGAATCGCCGTCGCCGGAGATACCCATGTAGGTGAGGCTGCGATTGGCGGCGTTCGCGCCGCTCGCGATCGAGGGCATGCGGCCGTGCACGGCGTTGAAGCCGTGCGACGCCGGAGACGAAATAAGCGGTGGTCTTGGACGAGCAACCGATGCCCGAGAGCTTCACCAGCTGTTCGGGACGCATGTCGAGCCCCCAGCACGCCTCGATGATGGCGGCGGTGATCGAGTCGTGGCCGCAGCCGGCGCACAGCGTCGACATGCTGCCCTCGTATTCGCGGCGCGTCATGCCGAGCGCATTGGTGGGGAGCGAGGGGTGGGCGATTTTCGGCTTGTTGATGAATGACATGGGTTTCTCCTACCGCGCGCCCTTGCCCGTGATCGCCGACAGCCGCGGCGCGTCCGGCAACGTTGCGCGGATGCCGTCGACGATGGGATCGCAGGACATCGGCAATCCGCAGTAGTGCAAGATGCGATCGCAGCTTTGCCTTGTCCACCGCGGTCTCGAGCGTCAGGAGCGAGCGCAGCTGCGCGTCGCGATTCTGCTCGACCACGAAAATGGCTGCGTGCAGGCTCAGGAAGGTCTCGACGTCGTCGCCGAAAGGGAAGGCCTTGCACGCGCATGTAGTCCACGCGCGATCTCCTGCCGGGCGAGCACGTCGAGCGCCTCGCGCACCGCGCCGTCGCAGCTGCCGATGCGTCACGATGCCGATCTTGCTGTCGCCCTTGCCGATCGATCATCGGGCTTGCGGCACGTAGCGGCGCGGCGGTCGAGCCACTTGCGCTTCAGCCGGTCGAGCACCACCTGATATTCGGCGGAGTCCTCGGTGTACGCGCCGTACTGCGTTGTGGCCCGAGCCGCGGGTGAAATACGCCCCCTTCGGGTTGCACTCCGGGCAGGGTGCGGTAGGTGATCGCATCGTCGTCGCGGTCGACGTAGCGGTAGAACTTGTCGAGATCGGCGAGTCTCCTCGGCCGACAGCATCTTGCCGCGATCGGGCCGGTAGGCATCGTCCCACTTCAGATCCCGGCACATCCAATCGTTCATGCCGATGTCCAGGTCCGACAGCACGAACACCGGGGTCTGCAGCCGCTCGGCGAGATCGAAGGCCTGCACCGCCATGTAGAAGCATTCCTCCGGATTCGCGGGGAACAGCAGCACATGACGCGTGTCGCCGTGCGAGGCGTAGGCGCAGAGCATGATGTCCGCATTGCTGCGTGCGGGTCGGCATGCCGGTGGAGGGTCCGACGCGCTGCATGTCGAAGATCACACAGGGAACTTCGGCGTAATAGGCGAGGCCGAGGAACTCGTTCATGAGCGAGATGCCCGGGCCGCTGGTGGGCGGTGAACGCCCGCGCGCCGTTCCAGGAGGCGCCGATCACCATGCCGATCGCGGCCAGCTCATCCTCCGCCTGGATGACCGCGAAATTCCGCTCGCCGGTCTCGGCATCGACCCGGTAGCGCTCGCAGAAGCTCTTGAAGGCATCCATGAGCGAGGTGGACGGCGTGATCGGATACCACGCCCCCACGGTCGCGCCCGCGTAGACGCAGCCGAGGCCGGCGGCTGTGTTGCCGTCGATCATGATGTGTCCGCGGGTCTTGTCCAGCCTCTCGATGCGCAGCGGCAGCGGGCAGGCGAGGTGCTGCTTCGCATAGTCGTAGCCCAGGCGCAGCGCCTTGGTGTTCGAATCGAGCAGCTTGGGCTTCTTGCCGTAGCTCTCCTTCATCATCGCGTCGATGATGCCGAGATCCAGGTCGATGCAGTGCGGCGAGCACGCCGGCATAGGCGATGTTCTTCAGCAGGATCCGGTTGCGCACGCCGTCGAAGTTCTCGTTGCACCATCCGGGCGAGCGGCACGCCGATCACGGTGATGTCGCCGCGCTGCAGGAGGGCGCTGCGCGGCCAGGTCGAGTCGAAGATGAGGTAGCCGCCGGAAGCGACCTCGCGCACGTCTTTCGAATAGGTCTCCGCGTTCATCGCCACCATGATGTCGACCCGGCCGGCGCGTGCGGCATAGGCCTCGCGCGTCACGCGAATCTCGTACCACGTCGGGCAGCCCCTGGATGTTGGACGGGAAAATAGTTCTTGCCCGTGACCGGCACACCCATGCGGAAGATCGCCTTCATGATCAGCGAATTCGCGCTCGCGGAACCGGTGCCATTGACGTTCGCGAACTTGATCACGAAGTCGTTCACGCGGTCGGCTGCGGTGACTAGATTCGGCATGGCGCGCTCTCATCCTCGGCGTGCGGAATTTTGATGGTGGACTTCTGCATGTCCCAGGCGGCGGTCGGACAGCGTTCGGCGCACAGCCCGCAGTGCACGCACACATCCTCGTCCTTGACCATCACGCGCCCGGTCTGCGGCAGCGCCGGCGGAGACGTACAGCGCCTGCTGCGGGTTCGCGGCGGGCGCCTTGAGCCGCAGGCGCAGCTCGGACTCGGGCCCGTTGGGCGCGATGGTCAGGCAGTCGACCGGGCAGATGTCGATGCAGGCGTCGCACTCGATGCAGAGCTTCGCGGCGAACACGGTCTGCATGTCGCAGTTGAGGCAGCGCTGCACCTCCAGCGCCGCCTGCTCGGCCGTGAAGCCGAGCTCGACCTCGATGTTGATCTTCTTGAAGCGCTCGATCGAGCCCGACATGGCGGCACGAGGCGCCGCTCGACGGCGCTGTATTCGTTCTTGTACGACCACTCGTGCATGCCCATCTTGCGGCTCGACAGCGTGACGCCGCGCGGCATGCGGGTCGTCACCGGCTCGCCGCAGCAATACTTGTGGATCGAGATGGCAGCCTGATGGCCGTGCTCCACGGACCAGATGATGTTCTTCGGACCGAAGGCGGCGTCGCCGCCGAAGAAGACCTCGGGAAGGGTCGACTGAAAGGTGACCTTGTCCACTTTAGGCATGTCCCACTTGCCGAATTCGATGCCGAGATCGCGCTCGACCCAGGGAAACGCGTTCTCCTGGCCGATGGCGAGAATCACGTCGTCGCAAGGAAAGAACTCCTCCTCGAGCACGCGCGATGAGGTGATCTCGCCGCTCTCGATCTCGTATTCCAGGTGCTCGAACAGCATGCCTTTGAGCACGCCATCCTCGACCACGAAGCTCTTCGGCGCGCGGTTGACGATGATCTGCGACGGTCTCATGCTCCGCATCCTCGAGCTCCCAATCGGAGGCCTTGAAGAATTGCCTCGCGGCTTTCGCGCCATGACCTTCACGTCCTTGGCGCCGAGCCGCAGCGATGAGCGGCAGCAATCCATGGCCGTGTTGCCGACACCGATGATGAGCACGCGCTCGCCGATCTTTTCGACGTGGCCGAATGCCACCGACTCGAGCCAGGCGATGCCGATGTGGACGCGGCTGCTGTCGTGGCGGCCCGGCAGTTCGAGCTCCTTGCCTTTCGGCGCTCCCGTGCCGACGAACACCGCGTCGAAATCCCCGGTCTCGAGCAGTCGCCGCATGCTGCCGATGGGCGCATTGAGCTCGAGCTTCGCGCCCATGCCGACCACATAGCCGATTTCCTCGTCGAGCACCTTCGCCGGCAGCCGGAAGGCCGGGATGTTGGTGCGCATCAAGCCGCCCGCGACGTTGAACTGCTCGAAGATCGTCACTTCGTAGCCGAGCGGCAACAGATCGTTCGCCACCGTGAGCGAGGCCGGCCCTGCGCCGATGCACGCGACGCGCTTGCCATTTTTTTGCTGCGGCGCACGCGGCAACATCGCACTGATGTCGTCGCGCTGATCGGCGGCCACCCGCTTCAAACGGCAGATCGCAACGGGTTTCTCCTCGATGCGGCCGCGGCGGCAGGCGGGCTCGCACGGCCGGTCGCAAACGCGGCCAAGTATTCCGGGGAACACGTTGGATGCGCGGTTCACCATGTAAGCCTCGGTGAACTCGCCTTGGGCGATCAATCGGATGTATTCGGGAACATCGGTGTGTGCCGGACAGGCCCACTGACAATCAACGACTTTATGAAAATAATCAGCTTTCCCGGTGTCAGTCGGTTCCATGATTCCTCAAGTTGACTCGCCCCCCGAAGGCCAAGCCAAATTATAGGCTCACGAGGGGCATCGCGGGGGGTGCCTGGCGCACAGTCGGCTCGGAGCGCCTTGGGCGCGCCGGCCCTCAATGCGGGCGTTCGGCGTATTTCGCTACATCGTCCTCGAATTCGTACCATTCGGCGCGATCGGCGAAGAAGATGTGCGCGTGGGGCTTGGTCTTGAGGTAGGAGTCGAGCGTCCCGATGCGGACCCGGACGATCTGGGCCCGAGCTCGCCTGCGATTTCGTAACGGACCGTTCCGCACAGACAGCTTCCCCGATGCATCTCGATTCCCCTTACAAGTGATTGGCCGCGCGGGCCGCATAACCGGGCCCTCGCAATACCCGGCCGGGCAGTGCATGAGTGGCCACGCCGTCGGCGATGACCGGCACACCGTTCACCAACACCCATTGCATACCCACGGACAGCTGGTTGGGGTCTTGGAAAGTGGAGCGCTCGGTGATGGTGCCCGGATCGAAGACGACGATGTCCGCCCATAGGCCCGCCTTGATCACCCCTCGGTCGTTGAGCCGCAACCGCGACGCCGGAAGGCTGGTGAATTTGCGGATCGCCTCCTCCAACGTGAGCCGCCGCTCCTCCCGCACGTACTTGCGCAGCACCCGCGGGAAGGTCCCGTAGGCGCGGGGATGCGGAAACTCCTTGCCGAGAAGCCCCTCCGGTGAAGTGCCGGCGCTGTCGTTGCAAAACGATACCCAGGGCTGGACCACGGCGAGCTCGATGTCGGGCTCGCTCATCGCGAACACCGCCGCGTCGGTCTGAGCGCCGTCCTCGACCAGGATGTCGAACAGAGTATCCATGGGATCCGTGCCCCGGGTCTTGGCGATGTCGGCGAGCGTATGCCCCTGGATGCCGAGCAGCTTTGGATTGTTGACGGTCGAGATCAGGATCGCCTCCGGCCCGGGCACCGACTGCCACTCGTTGTCCCAGTCGGCCGACTCCGTGGCGAGTTCCGTCTTGAGGCGCGCGCGAACCGAGGGATCTTTGAGCCGCTCGATCAACTTCTCGTTGCCGCCCTCATGTGCCCACGGGGGAATGAAGGCCGATAGTTCGTTCGCCCAAGCCGGATAGGCATACGTGTCCGCGGCAATGTCGACGCCCGACGAGCGCGCCCGATCGATGCGCGCCACGATCTCGGACATCATTCCAAAAATCTTTACAGATCCAGCCTTTAGATGCCATATCTCGACTGGAATGTGAGCTTCTTTGCCGATGCGAATGGTCTCGTCCAACGCAGTCAAAATGCCTTCCTGCTCGGAGCGCATATGGGTCGCATAGATGCCGCCGAACTCGGCGGCGGCTTTGGCGAGCGCGATCAGCTCCGCCGTGCTGGCATAGGGCGCGGGGGCGTATTCGAGCGAGCTCGATATGCCGACCGCCCCCTGGCGCATTGCGTCGGCCACGAGCCCCTGCATTCGGATGAGTTCCTCGGGCGTCGCCGCACGGTCCGCATAGCCGACCACCATCTCGCGCGCCGTCGTCGCTCCCATGTAGGAGGCCAGATTGATGCCGATGTGTTGCCCCTCGAGCCGCGCGAAGTAGCCGGAGAAATCGGTCCAATCCCGCGTGATCTCAAGGTGCTGGAACTCCGCCGCCTGTTCATGCGCGATGAGGTCGTTGACCGGAGCGACGGAGTTCCCCTCGCCCGTGATTTCCGTGGTGATGCCCTGGAAGACCTTCGAGGGCACCGTGGGGTCGACCAGCAGCGTGAGTTCCGACTGGCCCAGCATGTCGATGAATCCTGGAGCCACCACACGTCCGGCCGCATCGATCCGGAGTTTGGCGGCCGCGCGGTCCAAACGCCCGATCGCGGCGATGCGCCCCGCCCGAATCCCGACATCGGCGGCGTACCACGGAGCCCCCGTCCCATCGATCACATGACCGTGCTCGATGATTACATCGAACGACGGCGGCGGCGGATCGCGTGGGGGGGCGGCGCCGAAGACTGAGGGGGCACCGGCGGCCAGGGCCGTCCCCAACAGCCACAGAGGCATCATGAGACGCGCACCACCTCGCAAGCGTGCGACGGCACGCACGATCGGCCTGATCATCGCGACTCCCCCTCGAGCAAAGCGGCGATCATAAACACAATTCGCCAAACCCTGTCGTCGGCAAGCGCGCACCGCATTCGGCGGATTCTTGCACCGGACCAAGAATCACCGTATATTTAATGACTTACAGACTGCTTCTGAGCAAACGTCGAGTTTGACTCGGAGGACCCCAAGGGAGAAGGTGAGGATATGCCTACGCAAGCTCGCTCCATTGCCTCGCTCACGATTTCATTCGGCCTTGTCGCGATTCCCGTCAAGCTGTACTCCGCCACCGTCTCCTCCGAGCGCATCTCGTTCAATCTGCTGCGCCAAAAGGACGGTTCGCGCGTCAAGCAGCAGTACATCGCGGTGGCGGACGGCAAGCCGGTGGAACGCTCGGAAATGGTCAAGGGCTATGAATTCGCCAAAGACCAATATGTGATGTTCAGCGCCGAGGAGCTCAAGGCGCTCGAGGACACCACGACCCACGCCATCGACATCGGGCAATTCGTTCCATTGGAGTCCGTCGATCCGGTGTACTTCGACGGCACGTATTACCTGGCGCCCGATAAGGGCGGCGCGAAGCCCTACACGTTGCTCGCAACGGCACTGCGCAAGGCCGGCCAGTGCGCAGTAGGCCGCTGGGTATCCCGAGGCAAGGAGCACATCGTGGTGATCCGGCCAATGGAAGACGGTCTCGCCATGCATCAACTGCACTTCAAGGAACAAGTCCGCGAGCTCAAGGAGCTTGGCATAGAACCCGCGCAAATCTCTGATCCCGAACTGAAACTCGCCCAACAATTGATCGATCATCTGGCCGTCAAGCGCTTCGACCCGAATGAATATCACGACGAGTTCAAGGGACGCGTCGAAGCGGCCATTCAAAAGAAAATCCAGGGCAAGCAGATCTCGTTGTCGGAGGCGCCGGTTCCCGCCGCGGGCGGAAACGTCATCGATTTGATGGAGGCCTTGCGGGCCAGCATCGAAACGCGCGGCTCGAAGGGGGCCGCGAGTTTGAAGGAGCGCAAGGAGCCGAAGCGCGCGACCGGGAAGACGGCCCCCCGAAAGTCCGCTCGTCGATGAGATGCATGAATTCGATTCGAAAGATCTCAAGCGACTGTTTGGGATCCCGGCATCTCAAGTCCGCGCCCTCATCCGCGCGGGCCACATCCACCCGCTGAAGAAAGCCGGCCGGCTGAGCTATTCGTTCCAAGATCTGATCGTGCTGCGCACCGCCGGCTCGCTTCGAGCCGCGAAGATCCCCGCACAGCGCATCAATCGAACGCTGCGCGAAATCCGCGACTCGCTGCCGGGTGCGCTGCCCTTGAGCGGACTGTCGATCATGGCCGTGGGCGACCGGATCATGGTGCGCGAGGGTCAAGCGCTGCGAGAGGGGGACACGGGCCAGTACACCTTGGATCTGGAGGTGATCGACCGCGGCGGGGACCTCCTGGTCATCGATAAGCGGGCGGCAGCCGGCGCCGCGACGTTACCGGCGTCCGGTGCAGTGGCGGCCGCAGGCGCGGGTACCCGTGCAATGGGGGTCGCGGTTGCGGCCGACGAGGCCTTCGACAAGGCGCTCGAGCTCGAGGACACCGACCCCGCGGCGGCGCGCGCCGCTTACGAGGCCTGTCTTGCAGCCGATGAACACCATCTCGAGGCACGGCTCAATCTGGGCCGCCTGCTGCACCTGGACGGCCGGCTGGAGGAGGCCGAGAAAATCTATCGGAGCACACAATCCGGCGAGGCGATTCTGTCGTTCAACCTCGCCGTGCTGCTCGAGGACTTCGAGCGCGACAGCGAGGCTATGGCGGAATACCGCCATGCGCTCGCGCTCGACCCGGGATTTGCGGACGCGCATTTCAACCTCGCGCGTCTTCACGAGCGAGCCGGTCATCCCAAGGAAGCACTGCGCCATCTGCTCGCCTATCGGCGGCTGATGAATGACCATGAGTAGGGGCGCCGGCGCCGACCGCAACCTGTTCGCGGCATTGCGCGCAAGATTCCCCGCGAACCTCGATGCCATCGCCGTGCAGCCGGCGGACGCCCATGCCGGCACGGCGCCCGCGCATACCTGGCGTGAGCTCGACGAGGCCAGCGCCCGGATCGCGAACCTGCTGGATTCGCTCGGACTGCCGCCCGGAGCTCGCGTGGCCGCGCAGACCGAGAAATCGGTCGAAGCGCTGGTCCTCTACCTCGCCGTGTTGCGCGCCGGACGGGTGTTCCTGCCGCTGAACACCGCCTATCAGGCCTCCGAAATCGCCTATTTCCTCAAAGACGCCGAGCCTGCCATGGTCGTGTGTTCCGGCCGGGCCTTCACCAGCGTCTCCGAGATCGCGCATCAGGCGGGCATCGCTTGCGTATTCTCACTGAACGAGGACCGCACCGGAACTCTCCTGGAGAGCGCCGCTTCGCACGGTACGCGGCATGAGCCCGCGGCCGTCCACGCCGACGATGTCGCCGTGATCCTCTACACCAGCGGCACTACCGGCCGGAGCAAGGGGGCAATGCTCTCGCACGCGAACCTGCTCGCGAACACCGAGACGCTGCACGCGTACTGGGGCTGGCGCTCGAGCGATGTGCTCATCCACGCACTGCCGATATTCCACGTTCACGGATTGTTCGTGGCCGCGCAAGGCGCGCTCTTCAGCGGCGGCAAGATGCTCTGGTTCAATCGCTTCGACGCCAGGGCGATCGTACAACGGCTGCCCGAGGCGAGCGTGTTCATGGGTGTTCCCACACTCTACGTGCGCATGCTCCAGGAGAGCGGCCTCACCCAGGAGGTGTGCCGGCAGATGCGGCTCTTCACAGCGGGTTCCGCTCCGCTCCTGCCCGATACGTTCGATCGGTGGCGCGAGCGCACCGGTCATACGATTGTCGAGCGTTACGGCATGAGCGAGACCGTCATGCTCACCTCGAATCCTTACCACGCGCGCGACGGCGAGCGCCGCGCCGGCACCGTGGGGTTCCCGCTGCCCGGCGTGCAACTGCGCATCACGGACGAGCAAGACAAGCCCTGCCCCCGGGGCGAGATCGGCGGCATCGAGGTCAAGGGCCCGAGCGTGTTCAAGGGCTACTGGAGGGCTCCTGATCTCGGCGCACAGGCATTCAGCGCGGATGGCTGGTTTCGCACGGGGGACATGGGCCGAATCGACGAGCGCGGGTACGTAACGATCGTCGGCCGCAGCAAGGATCTCATCATCACCGGCGGCTACAACGTCTACCCGGCCGAGGTCGAGAGCTACTTGAACGAGATGCCCGGCGTGGCCGAGAGTGCCGTGATCGGCGTACCGCATCCCGATTTCGGCGAGGCGGTGGTGGCGGTGATCACCGCGGAACCCGGCGCGTCGCCGGAGGCGGCGGAACTGATCGGCGAATTGAAGACCAAGATCGCAAACTTCAAGGTGCCAAAGCGCGTGTTCGTGAGGGACGAACTGCCCCGCAACGTCATGGGCAAGGTTCAAAAGGCGGTGCTGCGCAAGGAGCACCAGAAAATCTTCGAGGCGGGTCCGCTCCCGGGATGAGAGGACGCGTCAACGCATGCAGCTCATCTCCTTCAGGAACACCGCCTTGTTGAAGCGCGGCGTCTGGATCAGCGCCGCGGCCTTGATCGCCTATGCGGCTGCTCCTTCCCTGCTGAACGGTGAATTGTGGCATCGACCCGGGCTGAGCCTGATACCGCTCTGCATACTGGTCGGTTTCTTGGCGTACCTGCTGCGCAAGACCGCATTTCATCGGGCGGCCGACCAGGTGGTGGACTGCTCGGATCACCTGGAAGTTCGAAAAGGCCGCACCGAGGAGATCATTTCGTTCGCGAACATCTCTGCGGCCGAGGTGTCGACGCACCTCAAGATGCATTGGATCACGATTCGCCTTCGCAAGTCCTCGACGCTCGGCGATCGAATCGACTTCTTGCCGCAAGCGAGTCTCTGGGGCAATTTGCCGGCGATTCAACAAGTGGCCGCACGGCTTACGGCTCGTGCACGCCAAGCGGGAGGTGGCGATTCATGACGATTCGAATGTCGGCCTGGAGCGTGCTTCTTGGCCTGGCTATTCCAGGCCCGGCTTCTCCGCCGCGCGCAGGTTCGAGGTGATGACCTGCCCCGTGTCGAGGAACGTCGCCTTGTCGAATGCTCCGCCATGCCTGCCGTCACGCAGCGGATTGAATTCGAGCTCGATTCGATCGCCCGGCTTGAAGGAATGCCGCGTCCAACCGCCACGAGTGAGGTTCCCGGGGCTGGTCAACTCCATGGACCAGACTTCCGGCGCGGTGCCGGGCTTCGGATCCAGCTGCACGAGCAGCGTCACGTGCGGATTGGTCCAGCGAAACTCCGAGACCGTACCCTTCACGGTCTCGGTCTTGGAAAAATCGAACATGGCGAACGAATGGTGCGCCGTCGCGGGCATCGTCCAGATGAACCCACCGAGCAGGCTCATCGCAAACAAGGCCGGCCAATGCTTATTCGTCATCGCGGTTTCCCCGATTCATCGGTGGGAGGAAGAGAGTTGCCGCCCTCCGTCTGCGGCACGGGGACGAATACGGCGTTGCCGCTCGCATCCTGGCCCTCGGAATAATTCCCCTCCAAGCATACGCCCTCCACGATATCGTATTTTCGAGCACGCTGGCGAAACAGGAAGCGCGAGGTCTTCCAGGGCTTGGTGAGCACGTGCGGCGCAATGATTTCGAGGTCGTCGCGCAGCACGTCCGGCTTGTCGAGATGGATGCGCTCGATGACGTGCAGGTCGCCGTCGTTCGGGATGCCGACGGCCTCGCTGACCGCGATGTAGGTCTCGGGCAGCATGGCGACGGTGTCGACAACGAGCGTATCGTTCTCCCAATGCCCGATCGAGTGTCCGTGAAAGGTCGGATCGGGATCCTGCGGATGGCCCCGGCCGTCCGTGTAGATGCGCCGCAGCCGGTTGCCGTCCGACTCGCCGAGGATGGTCACGCGGCCCGGCGTGAACAGAAATTCGAGTGCGTTGTGGGTGATCAACATCCAGCTCGGCATGGACTCCGGCAGGCAGTTGACGAACAGCCCCTTCGGATCGCCCCGCTTCTCAGCGGCCTCGAGCTTCGCGATTTGCGCAGCCGCGGCCTTGTTCCAGGGTACGGGATCGCTCTCAATCCGTCGCATCTGGTCCGTAATGTTGGGCGTCCAGACGCCGCTCCAGTCCGGAAGACTGGCGAGCGCGGCCCAGTCCTTGGCCTGCGGAGGAGGATTGAGCACGGTACCAGCCGCACCGACGGGAGCCTGCGCTGCGAGACCGACGATGGCGGCCACCAGGACTCTCCACTTGACAGACAAGGTCATCGCAAGCCCTCTCGAAGCCGCAAGTTGCACGTCATCTTCGCGCATTCGCGTCACGTCGGCGCATTGATGGTAAATCCGACCCACCGGCCGCACGCCGCGACGGCGATCCACAGCGCGAGGGAAATTCCGCCGACCAGTCGGGCGCGCAGCGGCGTCGAGGACGCCGTGTGCCAGGAAGCGGCGCCGCGCGCCACGAATGAATGATAGACCATCATGTTCAGGCCCGCGAACCCGATGAGCGCCATCTTCGCCTGGAAGAACCCATTGTGGGCGTAGGCGACCGCGTTCGAGGAGAACATCAATCCGCCGGTGATGACGGCGATCGAGAAGGCGGTCCAGGTGATCGGAAGCGCCTCCGCCGTCGTCTCGATCACGCTGCGACCGCGGGAACGCAGTCCGAGCAGTCGCAGGTCCACGATCGCGATCGAACCGATGACCAGGGTGAGTGCCAGCACGTGGACGCATTCGATCCAGGGGAACAGCGCGTCGCCTTCGCTGATCGCCGTCGCGACCCGCGTGTCCTGAAGGCTTTGAAGCACGGAGTCGAGCATCACTTGCTCTGCACGTAGGCGATCCAGCGCCCCGCGAATAGAATCGCAATCCACAAGGGCAGCGACAAAAGCCCGATCAGCACCGCGATCCGCCTGCGCGGCTGCGTTTTCTCCCAGTAGCCCGAGTCCTTGCGCAACGGCAGCTGACAGAGGAGCGTGACGCCGGCGGCCAGCACCAGAAGGCCCATCTTCAGCGCGAACACCGGGTTTTGCAGCGAGCGTGAGGGCTCGGCAATGATCAGCGTCGCGCCGGTGATCAAAAGAACGGGCAACACGTACCAGACGGTCGGCAGATATCGGCTCGTGACGGCGGCGATCGACCGATTGCGTCCGGTAAGCCCCAGGAGGCGCAAATCCACCATCAGGATCGAGGTGATCACGGCCGCAACGGCCACGATGTGCACCGTCTGAACGGCGGGGATGATCCACTCCGTGGCCTGAAGGGCCTGACTGAGAGCCGTCGCAGACAGCCCGGTGCAAAAGGAATGGAGCGAGCGCAGCACTAACGCGCGGCCTGCGCTTGATGCGGGTACCAATAGGTCACATGGCACGCTTCACAGGCTTCGTCGATGAGCCCTCCGGCGTTCATCAGCGCATCCGCATCCCGGGCATCGATGGCATCGAGTGCTTTGGTCGCGGCGGATTTGAGGCCTCGGGCGTGCCGGGCGAAAGCGTCCGGATCCGAGTCGATGAGCCGCTGAATCGCCGACACCTTGAGCTCACCGGGGCCGGGCTTCTTGTCGCCGGATGCCACCCGCAGGCCCGGGACGCTCAATTCGTCCACTGCTTGGAGCAACGCGAGCGCACTCCGACGCACGGCTTCCCATTGCGCCGGGGTGCGCGGGCGCCGGTCTTCCTCGCCTTTGGCCGAGGCGATGAAGGCGACCGAATCCCACAGCGCGTCGGCGGAGGGATCGACCCGGGTGTCCATCAGCTGTTGAATGGTAGGTTTGGGTTGCGATGGCGGCGAGGGCGCCGACGGCGCGTCGGCGGAGCCCGCCGCCCCGACGATCGCGAGCTGTGCGAGCATCAGCGCTGCAATCGAACGGTTCATCGACCGGCGAATCATCGGTTTCCCATCGCTTTGTTCTCAATCATCCTCAAGCGCCCGGTCGCCTGGCCATGGCATCGGGAAAACTGATCCAATCGTGCCTCTTGTCGTCCCACACGGATTGATCCGGCATCGGGAACGAGTCGTCGGCAAATGCGCCGACGGCCACACCGATCATGTCCGGTTTGCGCGAAGCTTCCCAGTATACGGTCGAGCCGCAGCGCGCACAGAAATGAAAGTCGACCCGGTGGCCGGCGTCGGAATTGCGGCTGAACAACTCGCTCTCCCCGTCGACCTCGATGCGGTCGCGGAGAAAAAAGGCCGAGATGCCGAATGTGCTGCCCGTGCGCCTTCGGCAGCTGTCGCAGTGGCAGATCGACACCTTGGATGGGAGGCCCTCGCATTTGACGCGCAGCTGGCCGCAGCTGCACTCGGCAAGTCGCACCGTCATCGCCCGCTCCCCGTGGTTCCCCGAGGCGCAGTGTAGACGTTTTGCCGCCCTCGATCAGCGCAACGTGACGGCTACGCGCTGGCTGATCCCGCAGAGAAGCTCGTACGGTATCGTATCCGACCACACCGCGATCTCCTCGACCGGCAATCCTTCGCCCCAGAGAATTACCGGATCGCCGAGCTTCGGCGCCGTTGAAAGATTCGTCACGTCGATGCCGATCATGTCCATGGAGACGCGGCCGGCGAGCGGCGCACGCTCGCCGTTGACCAGCACCGGCGAGCCGGAGGCCAGCGCACGCGGATACCCATCGCCGTAGCCGACGGCGGCGACCGCGAGCCGCGTCGGGCGTATGGCCACCCAATCGCCGCCGTAGCCCACCCGCTCGCCCGGCTCGAGATCCTTCAACGCAATCACATGCGAGTTCAGGGTCATCGCCGGCTTGAGTCCATAATCCGCGCCGATCGAGCCGCCGAACGGGGACACGCCGTAGAGCACGAGCCCCGGCCGCACCCAATCGGCCTGTGAGTCGGGGAAGCCCAGCATGCCGGCCGAATTCGCGATGCTGCGCTCGCCGGGCAGCGTTCCGGTCGCCTGCGCGAACAGACGCAGTTGCTCGCTGGTGGTCGCAAGCTCAGGAAGATCCGCCGATGCGAGGTGCGTGAAGAAGTTGACCGGACTTTGCACGCGCGCCAACCCGCTCAATGCGGACAGCGACCTCTCGAACGCGGCGCCCTTGAATCCGAGGCGGTTCATGCCGGTGTCGAGCTTGAGCCATATTTTGAAGGGCGCTCCCGGACCCGCCTGGCGCAAGAGCTCGATCTGCTCGGCCGTGTGCACCACGAGCTCGAACTCGGCCCCCGCCGCAGCGTCCAGCTGGTCGCGGTCGAACACGCCCTCGAGCAGCACCGTGCGCTTGGTGATGCCCGCGTTTCGAAGCGTGAGGCCCTCGTCGACCCGTGCCACCGCGAAGGCGTCCGCGGCCTCGAGCGCGCGGGCCACGCAGACCAGCCCATGACCGTAGGCGTTCGCCTTGATGACCGCCATCACGCGCGAGCGCGGCGCCCAGTGTCTGACTCGTTCGAGGTTGTGATTGAGCGCGCCGGTGTCGATCGTGGCGCTGACGATGGGCGTCATCGACGGCTCATCGGAACACGCCTTCGGCGTACGACTCCGGGGCGTAGTTCTCGAACTTCGTGTATTGGCCGAGGAACGTGAGCTGCACTTCGCCCGTCGGGCCGTTGCGCTGCTTCGCGATGATGATGTCGGCGATGCCCTTGCGCGTGGTGTTGGGGTCGTAGACTTCCTCGCGGTAGATGAGCAGGATCAAATCTGCATCCTGTTCCAGGGCGCCCGAGTTATGACTGACAATCCCGTCGGCCAACCAGCACGCCGTCCCAGGAACCGTCAAATCAAATACTTCTTCTTCGCCAACTAGGTCGACCCTCAGGATCCGATCCCAGAAGATATCGCTCGATGAGGCGGACCGTAGATAATCATCGTCGAGAAGCTGTGCGTATTTGGATACCACCGCCCTCGACGGACAGCTAGGATATCGAAGTACCGCAGCAGCGCGGGCTCGAGGCATCCCCTTCTGCTGCATTAAGAAACCAACTCTCCAGAGCATCTCCTCAGGCAATGTATCCACATTAGGATTGGCTTTTTTCCCAACCAATTCCGCGGCCAACGCTTCGGCAGGACGCACCCTTGGACCAAAGGCCCCCACCGTGTTGAGGAATCGGGTCTGCGCCTCGATACCACGTATCCAAACCATATAAACGGGATTTTTGTAACCGGAAGTTACCGTCTGAATTCGCGCGACGATTCCAAGACGAAGCAACAGTGCGGCCACATCGTCGGCGAGGCCCCGGCTGCAACTGCAGAAGTGTACGCCGTGGCTTCCGCGCTGCCCGGGCTTTCGCGTGGAGATGGTCCCATCCGTTGCCCACAGATGCCGAAGAAACAATTTGATCTGTTCGTCGCCGAGCCGAAAAACACGTTCTGGAACTCTTTTCTCCGACGATCGCTGGCCGAAAATCTTAAGCTCGCGCAGCCACAAATTTACTCCCGTCGGATGCCAGCGGTTGCCGTTTCCCGACAGCAGCAACTGGTGCCAGTTCGCGCCGCCCGCATAGCGCTTCACCCGCATGCCGAACTCGTTCTCGGCGGCGCGCCGAACGAGCTCGCTGCACGCCTCCGATCCGGTTGCATATCTCATCGGTTGCTGTTTGAGATAACTGCCATCCCCGATGAGATGCGCCAGCAAGGCCACCCGATCATCCGGCCATTTTTCCACGGTTTCAGGTTCAGGGAGGCCCCGCGCTATACCGAGTCGATCACCCGGACCCAAGTCGCTCACTCGCTGCCAGCCGAAAGAGCTATACAGGCGATGTTTGCCCGTGGCACGCAGCTTTCTGCCGCTGGCAAGAGTCAACTCATAGATGGGCTTCGTGCCGACACGCCAGACGACTTCAGCTTTGGCTCGCGTAATTCGACCATCGGGCTTCATCGACAACACGTCCGGAGTTTGGCCCACCAAGTCTTGTATCGGCACGCGCCGCCCGTCCGCCAGACACACGAGCGTATCTCCCGTGACGCATTCCCGAAGATCCGACATTACCGGCTTTTTGTCCTGCCGCTGCTCCACACCACGATTGAGCTGCGAGAGCGCAATTACGGGCACTTTCAGCTCTTTCGCGAGCGCCTTCAAGGATCGCGATATCTCGGATATCTCGGTCGCGCGGTTTTCCTTGGTGCCCGCGACCTGCATGAGCTGCAGGTAGTCGACCACGATCAGATCGAGACCGCGCTCGCGCTTCAGCCGGCGCGCGCGGGCGCGCACTTCGGTGGGGGTGAGCCCCGGCGTCTCGTCGACGTGGATGCTCGCGTTGCTCAACTGCGTCATGGCCGAATCGATGCGCGGCCAGTCCTCCTCCTGCAGGCGGCCGGAGCGCAGGTGCCCCTGATTGATGCGTCCGAGCGAGGACAGCATGCGCAAGGTCAGGGATTCAGCCGACATTTCCATGCTGAATATCGCCGCGGATTTTTGCGCGCCCAGCGCCGCGTTCTCCGCGATGTTGACCGCGAGCGTCGACTTGCCCATCGACGGGCGGCCCGCGATGATGATCAGATCGCCCGGCTGCAGGCCGGAGGTCATCTCGTCGAGCTGCTTGAACCCGGTCGCGATGCCGGTGAGCATGCCGTCGGAGTTGTAGAGCTCATCGATCCGGGTGACCACGTCCGGCAAAATGGAGTTCACCGACCGGAAACCCACCTTGCCGCGCGAGCCGCGTTCCGCGATTTCGAACACCGCCCGCTCGGCGTCATCGACGATTTCGCGCGCCTCGCGTCCCTCGGGCTCGAGCGCGCTCGTCGCGATGCCGTTGCCGACCGTGATGAGCTGGCGCAGCACCGAGCGCTCGCGCACGATGTCAGCATAGGCCTTGATGTTCGCCGCCGTCGGCGTGTCGCGCGCCAGCGTGCCGAGATAGGACAGGCCGCCGACCTGGTCGATCAATCCCTGGCTCTCGAGCAATCCGGACAGGGTGACCGCGTCGCACGGCTGATTGCGCTCGATCAAGCCCTGCGCGGCCGCGAAGATCAGCTTGTGGTCGTGGCGGTAGAAATCATCGGACGACACCCGGTCCGCGACCTGGTCCCAGGCCGCGGAATCGATCATCAGACCGCCGAGGACGGCCTGCTCCGCCTCGATCGAGTGCGGCGGCAGGCGCAGCGCATCGTCGCCTGTGCCGGAGCCCGGGTATGGATTGAGGCGAGTGGCCACCTGCAAAGCCTGCGCGCCGCGGCTTTGCCGGCCGCTACTCTTCGGCGACGATGGTGACCGTCAAGGTCACGTCGATGTCGGTATGCAGGTGCAGCTGCACCTGGTGCTCGCCGGTGGTCCGGATGGGACCGGTCGGCATGCGGACCTCGCTCCGTGAAATGGGCTGACCCGCCTTCACGGCGGCCTCGGCGATGTCGGTGGTGCCGATCGAGCCGAAGAGTTTGCCCTCCGCGCCCGCCTTGGCCTTGAGCTCGAGCTTGAAGTTCTCGAATTTCGCGGCGCGGGCCTGCGCGGCGGCGAGCTCCGCGTTCGCCTTGGCTTCGAGCTCGTGGCGTTGCGCCTCGAACTTGGCGATGTTGGCGGCGGTTGCCATCGTGGCCTTGCCCGTGGGCACGAGGAAGTTGCGGGCATAGCCCGACTTCACCTTGACTCGATCGCCGATCTGACCGAGGTTCGCGACCTTCTGCAGCAGAATGATGTCCATGTGGCGTGCCCGCGGTTAGTGCTGATCGGTGTACGGCAACAACGCCAGGAAGCGCGCGCGCCGGATGGCGAGCTGCAGCTGACGCTGATAGTGAGCGCGAGTGCCGGTGATGCGGCTGGGTACGATCTTGCCGGTCTCGGTGATGTAGCTCTTGAGCGTCGCCAGATCCTTGTAGTCGATCTGCTTGACGTCATCGGCTGTGAATCGGCAAAACTTCTTGCGGCGGAAAAAACGTGCCATGGGTGCTCCTAAGCCTTACCGTTCGACGAATGCGCGGGGCATGTCGTCGTCATCGCCATCGTCGCCGAAGTCATCGTGGCGGCGTGCATTCTCGTCCGGCGCCCGGGCCATCGGCGAGGGCTCGGTAACCGCCTCGTCCATTTTGACCACGAGGCTGCGCAGCACGGCATCCGAGAACCGGAATGCTCCCTTGAGCTCATCCAGCACTTTTTGATCGCACTCGATGTTGAGCAGGATGTAATGCGCCTTGTGAACCTTGGAGATCGGGAAGGTCAGCTGGCGCCGGCCCCAATCCTCGAAGCGATGCACCTGACCGCCGCCGGCAGTCACCATGCCCTTGTAGCGATCGACCATCGCAGGAACTTGCTCGCTCTGGTCCGGATGGACCAGGAGCACGATTTCGTAATGCCGCATTGTTGCTCCCTACGGTTGTAGCCTCCCGTTGCGAGCGGTGAGGCAAGGAGTGATGCCGGGTGGCCGGCGAAAAAGAGCGCGAATATTACGCGTTCCGGCCTCGTTTGGTCAACTCGGACACCCGCTGCCGCCCCGCCTCGAACAGGGCGATGCCGGCCGCCACCGAGACGTTCAACGATTCGATGTGGCCGGCCATGGGGATTCGCACCAGGAAATCGCAGCGCTCGCGCGTCAATCGCCGCATCCCGTCCCCCTCGGCCCCCAACACCAGGGCGAGCGGCCGGTCGAGATCCGCGCCATACAGGCTCTCCGGGGCCTCCCCGTCGGTCCCGACCACCCAGACACCCCGCCCCTTGAGCATATCGAGGGCGCGCGCCAGATTGGTGACCGTGGCGACGGGAACGAACTCCGCCGCGCCCGCCGCCACCTTGCGCACCACGCCATCGACGGCCGCGGCCCGGTCCTTGGGGATGACCACGGCGTGCGCGCCGGCCGCATCGGCGGTCCGCAGGCACGCGCCGAGATTATGGGGATCCGTGACCCCGTCCAGGACCAGGAGCAATGGGCTGTCGATTTCACTTAACGCGGCCAGGAGATCGTGCTCGTCCCAGCCCTTGAGCGGCCGCACGGCGGCGACCGCCCCCTGGTGCGCCACTTCCCCGGCGAGTTTCGCCAGTGACTCGCCGCTCACCGTTTGAACCCGGATGCCCGCGGCCTGCGCCCTTTCCTTGAGCGAGGTCGCGCGCGCGTCGTGGCGCGGCTCGGCCATCCAGAGCTCGAGCAGCCGTTCGGGCGAGCGCTCGATGACGGCGCCCACAGCGTGCAAGCCGTAGACCAGGTGACGTTTGCCGTCAGCCACGTCGGCCGCGACCGCCGCCCCGCGACGAACGCCGCGATGAGCCGCCGCCGCGCCGTGATCGCTCCTCCCGTCCCCGTGAGCCAGCGGCACCAGGGCCGCCGGGCCGCAGCGAGGATCCGCCGGCAGCGGCGGAGCCGGCCGCCTCCCCCGTCTCGACCAGCTCGAAGTCGATTTGGCGCTGCAGGAGATCGACGCGGTTCAGGCGGACTTTGACTGCATCGCCCATGTTCCAGCGCCGTCCCGTGCGCCGGCCCACGAGGCCCATGCCGCCCGAGTCGAGCTCCCAGTAATCGCCGGGGAGGTTCGAGATATGGACCAGCCCGTCGATGGGCATGTCCTTCAACTGCACGAACAGGCCGAACTCGAGCGCGCTCGTGACCGTGGCCTCGAAACTCTCGCCGATCCGCGGCTGCAAATACAGGCACTTGAGGTAGCCCATGACATCGCGGGACGCATCGTCGGCGCGCCGCTCGCGCTCCGAGCTCTCGGCGCCGAGCGCCTGTAATTCCTGGGTGCTGTAACGGTGCCCCGAGGCCGACTCCGGCACCAGCGCCCCCTTGATCGCCCGGTGCACCAGCAGGTCCGGATAGCGGCGGATCGGTGAGGTGAAGTGCGCGTACTCCTCGAGCGCCAGGCCGAAATGGCCGATGTTGGTTTGCTGATAGACCGCTTGGGCGAGCGCCCGGATCACGAGACCCTCGAGCAGCGCCCCGTCGGGCCGCGCCGCGATCCGCTCCACCAGCTGCCGGAACTCGCGCGGTGTCGGACTCTCGGAGAACGTCGCGCCGATCTTGAGTGCGGTCATCACCTTCATGAGCTCGGTGACCCGCTTTGCCTCGGGCTGGCCATGCACCCGATACAGGCTTTTCGCCTTGGCGAGGCGCAGCGCCGTTGCCGCCTGCACATTGGCGGCAATCATGCACTCCTCGATCAGCCGGTGCGCGTCGTTGCGCAACACCGCATAGAATCCCTCGATCTTGCCGTCCTCGCCGATGCGCGCCTTGACCTCGCCGCCGCGAAAATCCAGCGCGCCGCGCGCCTCGCGCGCCTCTTTCAGGGCGCCGTACACCGCGTAGAGCTCCTGGAGCGATGCGCGAACCTCCGGCGTCAGCGCGGCATTGGAGGTGTCGGCGGGATTTGCGAGAAAGCGCCATGCCTCATCGTAGGTCAGCCGCGCATGCGAGCGGATCACGGCCTCGTAGAAATGCGCCCGCCCCGGAACGCCCGTTTTGCCCACCCGCATGTCGCATACGAAGGCCAGCCGCTCGACATCCGGCATGAGCGAACAGAGGTGATTGGACAGATGCTCGGGCAACATCGGAATCACGCGGTCCGGAAAGTACACGGAGGTCGCCCGTGCCCGGGCTTCCACGTCGAGTACACTGCCGACGCGGACGTAGTGGCTCACGTCGGCGATCGCCACGACCAGCCGCCAGCCGCCGCCCTTGAGCCGCTCGGCATACACCGCATCGTCGAAGTCGCGGGCATCCGCGCCGTCGATGGTGACCAGCGGCAGCGCCGTGAGGTCCTCCCGCCCGACCTTGTCGGCCGGCTGGACCAGGGGATCGAAGACATTCGCCGCATGCAGCACATCGGCGGGAAATTCCTGAGGCAGGTCGTGCCGCACGATGGCGAAGCGCGCCGCCACGTCGGACGGTCGCAGCCCCGCCAGCACTTCCACGATCCGGCCGTGCGCCGGGGTCTCGCCCTGCGGCCGTCGGGTGATCTCGACGATCACGTTGTCGCCGTCCTTCGCCCCATGCGCGGAACGCGTGGCGATCTCGACGGAATACCAGTGCCCGGGATCCTCCGGCTCGACTCGCCCATGCCCCACGCCCGCGTGCCAGATGCCGCCGATGCGCTTCGGGGCCTCGCCGATGCGCCGGATCAGGCGTGCGACTCGGCGGCCGCGCTCGTTCGTTCCCACGGCGCGCACCTCGACGCGATCGCCGTGCATCAGACTCGCCGTGTCGGCCCGCGCGAGCAGCAACGCCCCCGAGGCATCATCCGGTATCACGAGCACGTCGCCGTTGGCGCGGCCCCGGACGAGTCCCGCCAGGCGCTCGGCTTCGCTGGCGGTGGCAAATCCCTTCGGCCCCTCGATCGCCTGCCCCTCGCGCACCATGGCCGCGAGGCGCTTCGCCAAGGCGTCGCGCTGCGCGTCGGTACGCATCCCGAGGCGCTTCGCCAGGCGCTCCGCGCTCAACGGCTCGGGCGCCTCCGAGAGGTGCTTGAGCAACAGCTCACGGCTCGCGATCGGGTTGTCGTAGCGTTGCTTCTCGAGCTCGAGGTTCGGATCCTCGGCACGCCAATCGCCCGGCTTGTCGCCAGGCTTGTCGGAAATTGGCCTGGTCTTCTTTGGAGGGCGCGAATCTTTGCCACCGCGGCGTGTCATGGGCTGGAATTACCTCGAAATCAAAAGATGCGTGAGGTTAACAGTTTTGCGCCCTGAGCTCCCGACGGCCTTGCGATCGGCGCGCCAACCAGTAGTACGCCGGGGATGTCACTGCCAGACCGATGATCCATGACAGATCGACGCCGCCGAGGGCGCGCGCGACGGGGCCGGTGTACAGGTGCGAGGCGATGAACGGCAGTTGCACCACGATTCCCACGACGTAGCAGGTGACGGCGGCGCCGTTGACTCGCCCGTAGATCCCGCCGTCTTGCCGAAAGAACGAGGCCACGTCGTACTGCCCGCGCCGCAACAGGTAATAGTCGACCAGATTGATGGCCGTCCACGGCACGAGCACGTACAAGAGCAGCAAGATAAAGTCCTCGTAATGGACGAGAAACGATTCCTTGCTCGCCAGCGCGCCGACGAGCGATACCAGGAACAGAATCAGCGCGATCACCGTGCGCGCGCGTGCCCCGGGCGACCATCGCGGAAACAGCGTCTGACCGAAAGTCAGGGTGGACAGCGCACCGCAATAGAGATTCATGGCATTGGCGGCCGCGACCCCCACCGAGAACACCACGAGTACCAGGGGCGCGATTCCCTGGGTCATCACCGCCAGACCCGCAATGAGGTTCGGCTTCGGTGCCGCGAGTCCCACCGCGGCGCCGAGCACCATCGGCAGGAAGGATCCCAGGGTACAGCCCCAGTAACTCGCCCAGAAGGCGGGGCGCACCCCGGTCTCGAGCGGCATGTAACGGGAGTAGTCCGAGACATAGGGAGCGTAGGCGATCTGCCACAGCGCAGCGGCTGAAATCGTGCCGAGGATGCCCTGCAGATTGAGCGAGTTGCGTGCCAGGAAATCCGCAGGCAATCCGTGCACGGCGACGATCCACACCGCGGCGAGCGCGAGCACGGCGCTCGACACGTAGGTCATCACGCGCGTGTATGCATGAATGAGGTCGTAGCCGTAAATGGCGGCGATCACGCTCAATACGCCGACGAGCGCAATGCCGGGCACGTCCGACTTCGTGCTCGTGATCGAGGCGAGGGCCTCCCCGCCCAGCACCAGGTTCGACGAAAGAAAACCGACGTACATGACGATGACGATGCCGATCACCAGCAGAGAGCCGAGCGAGCCGAACTGCCCGCGGGTCTGGACCATCTGGGGCACGCCCAGCGTGGGGCCCTGCGCCGCGTGCAGCGCCATGAAGACCGCGCCCACGAGATTTCCGACCGCGAGCGCGATCACCGCCCAGGCGAAGGGCAGCGCGAATACCGTCACTGCGAGGCCGCCCGTGACGATGGTCAGCAGCATCAGATTCGAGCCGAACCACACGGTGAATAGATCCGCGTAGGTGCCGTGCCGCTGATCGAGCGGAATCGGCTGGATCGTCGCGAGCTCGAGTTCGCCCGCCCTCTCTCGGCTACTCATGATGTGTCCTCATTCGATCCCCTCCGCCGCCAACGCGTTCCGCAACTCGATCAACTGCGCCTCGTAGTTGCGCCATTGGGAGACCGACGAGTCATAGAGTGGCCGCCGCACCTGGGAGGCGCTGGCGGTCGTGGTGGGCGTCGGATTCCGGTGAAACGCGAGACAGCCATCTTCCCACCCGAGTCCGCAATACTCCAACAATTTGCGCGTCTCACCGGCCTGATCGGCGACCATATCCTCGTATCGCAGATCGTAAACGGCACCGGGCATGGTCCTTTGCCAGTGCGCCATCAAGCGGCGGTAGGCCGCGTAATACCGCGCGATCTCGCGCAGGTCGTACGAGAATGGATATCCGCTCTTGAACAGCGTCTTGTACATGGCGTAGCACACCGCCAGCGGATGTCTCACGACATGAACGATGCGGGCATTCGGCAACGCGCGGCGGATGAGACCGCAGTAGAGGTAGTTCAACGGCATCTTGTCGACGAAGCGTCCCGATCCCCCGTAGGCGGCGCGCGCCCGAGCCAGATATTCCCGGCCCAGCGCGGCGAAATCGAGCGTCGCCGAAAGCGACACGAGCTCTCGCCGCGGCAGGGCGGCATTCCCGCTCGCGATGCGCGCTGCTTCGACCAGGCTCTGGGCGAAACTGTCGAGCTCGCCCGCGGACGATATCGACGAATGGCTGGCCAGGATCCTCTCGACCAGCGTCGTGCCGCTCCTCGGCAGTCCGACGATGAAGATCGGATCTTCGCGGCTCGCCTCGGGTGATGGATCGGCCGGTCCCGTGGGGTAGCTCTGCATGATCCAGTCGACCGTCGCCACATCGACCGCCACGTCATAGCGCAAATGCTCGCGACGCCGGCGCGCGCCTCGTTGCAGATAGGCGAACGACTCGGCATGACGGCCGAGGTCCTCACATTCCTTGGCGAGCGCATAATGGACCTGTACGTAGCCGCGCCAGTCGAGCTCCGGACGTCGCAGCAAGGCCTGCATCTCCGCGACGTGATTGCGCTCGGCCGTCTGCACCCGCAGTTCCGACCGATTGAGGTAGGCCTCGAAATCCAGCGGCCGCCGTGCGATGGTCCGATCGTAATCCGATTCCGATCCTGCGAGATCCCCGAGGAAGCGCCGCACGGAGGCGCGGTTGAACGCAAATTGCGACTCCTCGGGCGCGAGCGCCACCGCACGGTTGTACGCTTCGAGCGCCCCCCGATGATCGGAAGCGAAGCTGCGCAACGTTCCCACGGCATCCCAGGCTGTCGCGTCCTTTCCGGCCACATCCGCGGCGGCCTGCGCCGCGTCCAGCGCGGCCGCCCGTCGGCCCAACGCCAGGAGACACTGCGCGCGTTGAAGGCGATAGCGGACGTTGGCGGGATCGATCGCCGCCGCGCGATCGATCGCGGCAAGCGCGTCCGCGGGCTGCTTGAGCGCCATGGCGATGTGACAGGCCGCGAGCCAGCCGTCCGCCAATTGTGGAGCCCGGGCATTCAGAATCAGGCAGGCGCTGCGCGCGCCCACGAAGTCGCCGGCGCGGATCAGGCGCGATATCTCCCGCAGCTCGCGGATTGCGGATTCGTCGCCGCGTCTGTCCTGCATGCGCCCGCCGTCAGCGCCGCTTGCGCCGGATGGGAACTTGGAGATCGGCCATGCCCGGAACGCGCGTGGCGGTGATCTCAACGGTGCAATGCCGTGCGAAGGCCTCGGCGAGCCGGGTCCTCTTGAGCTCTTTCAAAGTTGCGATCCCGATTCGAACCGGCGGCAAATCGCCGCTCAACGGCACCCGACGGAGCCGACGGCCGTCGAGAGCCACGTCCGCGCGCGGGCGCGCGTTGGCCAGAGTGTATCCGAGACCGTTTGCAACCAGTGTGCGCACGGCATCCATCTGTCCCGAAGACCAGGCGATCGTCGGCTCCAATCGTTCGCGGATGAAGAGCCCCAAAAAATACTCCCGGCTCACGGGCATGTCGAGCAGCACCATCGGAAGCGGCGCCAGTTGAGCGAGCGTCAGCTCGCGCTCGCGGGCCAGCGGATGCGAGGCGCTGAGCAGCACGTACGGAGCCAGGGTGGCGAGCGGCACGAATGCGATGTCCTCCCCGATCTTGAGGTCGTAGGTCACGGCCACCTCGACCTCCGCGCGCCGCAGGGCCGTGAGAAGTCCCTCCTGATTGCTCTCGCTCGACCGCAATCGCACCTCCGGATGAGCCTTCAAGAAAGAGCTCGCGAGCTCCGGCATGACGACCGGCGCCAGCGTCGAGAACCATCCCACCGACAGATCGCCGCGCGGCAGGTGGCCGGCATCCGATGCCGCCGCCGAATACAACCCCTCCGCCTGGATCAGCAACTGCTTCGCGTCGCGTAGCAGCGCCCGTCCGGCGGGGGTGAGCGACAGGCCTTGGGCGTGATGCCGCAAGAAGAGCTGCACGTCGAGCTCGCGTTCGATATGCGAGATGGCGGTGGAGATCGCCGGCTGGGAGATGTTGGCGCGCTTGGAGGCAAGCGTGATGCTGCCGCTTTCGGCGGCCGCGATGAAATACGACAGCTGCCGAAGAGTGAACTTCACGGCGGTGCTCTATCGATCGCCGGGCACGCCGAAGGACGGCGCGCGGCCGGGCGACAACGCTCGCAGCACGTAATCCTCGATCTGGGGCTCGTAGACTTCCCAGGTTCGCGCGAGCTCCGACACCGGATCCTCCTCTTTCCAGTCGACGCGCAAATCCACGAGCGGCCAGGGCACCTCCCGGACCACCAGAAGCCCCGCCGAATGCAGCGGGCCGGCCTCGCCGCCGCGTTTCACGCCGGCACGCAGCGCCTCGAGCAGACGCCGCCCGAAATGTCCGCCCGCGCCCTCGAACGCCTCGACCATCGCGGCCGGTACCTGCGCATTGGCGAGCAGGTTCCCCGCGGCCGCGGCGTCGGCGCCCACGGCGGAACTCACGATGCCGAGCGCTTGCGCGCCTGAATGCACGGCCGGCGGCCCCTTGGACGCGATCACGAGCAGCTGACGGTACGCCCCAAAGGGGGTCGCTCGAAGCGCCGCCGTCAGCGCATCGGCCGCACTCTCGGCGCGAGCCAGGCGTTCGAGAATGAGCGGCCCCAGCGCAGGATCGGTGATGTTCTGCGTGGCGACGGCACCGGCTCCCGCGCGCGCATGGGCGCAGCGCGCCGCCACCGCCGGCGAGGAAGAGGCTATCGCGATCCCGAACAGGCGCGCGTCAGCGGACCGCGCGACGATGGAGAGAGTCACCGCTCAGCCCTCATCGGGGATCACGGCGATTACATCGACCTCGACCAGCCATTCGGGCCGCGCGAGACCCGCCACCACGACACCGGTGGAAACAGGATAAACGCCCTTCAGCCAGCGTCCGACGGTGCGATACACCGCCTCGCGAAAACGTGGATCGGTGAGGTAGATGGTCACCTTGCAGATGTGCTCGAGCTTCGCGCCCGCTTCGGTGAGGAGCTGCTTGATGTTCGCCATCGCCTGCTCGGCTTGCGCCGTGGCGTCGCCGATTCCGACGTTCTGCGCCGTGTCGAGATCCTGCCCCACCTGGCCGCGCACGAAGACCGTGCGGCCGCTCGCCACGACCACCTGACAAAGGTCATTGTCGAGCTTCTGCTCCGGGTAGGTATCGCGGGTGTTGAACTTGCGTATGCGTGTGTGCATTGGATCTCCCGTGGACGAGCGGCCATCATAGATGGCTCGGACAAACTATTGAAATGCTCCGCCCTGATTCAAAAATTCGGATGCATTGCCCCTTTCAGGAGGCAGCCTCGTCCGGCCTCGGGTATGCCGCTGCCTCGATTGACAAGCCTCGGGCGGGTGCGTAGATTCCCCCGCCTCATCATCGGCGGCCCCTCTTGCCCAGGTGGCGGAACTGGTAGACGCGCTGGTTTCAGGTACCAGTGGAGAAATTCGTGGAGGTTCGAGTCCTCTCCTGGGCACCAAATTCAATCACTTACGATCCTGATGCGCTCGAACGCTTGCCGGGCGCGAGCGAGCCCGAGCTGGTCCTCAACCCGCCGAGGCTACCCCGCCCCGCCCTCGTCGCGTCTGCCTTACAGGGTGACCCGCAGAGCGCGCCTTACCCCGGTGGTGCTCACCTCGTAATTGCCGTTGGCGATCCTCACGAGGTCCCGGCCTTCGTTCTTGGCGATGTAAAGCGCGGCGTCCGCACGCGCAATGAGGTCCTCGAGCGAGCGCGTCGACTCGTCGTAAAACGCGAGCCCGGCGCTGAGCGACACCTTGAGGCCGCTGCCGGGCGACGGCAGCCGGATCGAGAACATCCGCGTGCGCAGCCGCTCGAGGCTCGCGTGCGCGACCTCGATCGGCGTGTTCGGCATGACCAGCAGGAATTCCTCGCCACCCCAACGGCCGAGGATGTCGGTGCTGCGCATCGCCTCACGGCTGGCGCGCGCGAACTCCCTGAGCACATGGTCGCCGGCGGCGTGGCCGCAGCGGTCGTTGATGGACTTGAAGTGATCCATGTCGATGATCGCGATGGTGAGCGGCTCTCCCGCCGCCCTGGCGGACTCGAGTGCGCAGACCGCCAGCTCCGACGTGCGCCGCCGGTTCGGCAGGCCCGTCAGCGGATCCTGGTTCGCGAGAACCACCAGCTGCGCACGGTATCTGCGGTTCGCGAACAGGAAGTAGACCAGCAGCGCGATGACCGCGGCGCCGAGCGCCGAGAACACGGCATCCCACTTGAGCTCCTCGCTTTGCACCTTGGTCTTCTCGCGGGAGGACTCGAGCTCGCGCTTCAACGAGGTATTGCGCTCGACCTCGCGGTCGGTCGCGAAGCGGGCGCGCAGCGCCCCCGCCTGCTTGACGCTCGCCGCGTCGTTGGCCGCCGTATAGCGAGTGAGGTATTCCTGAAGATCATTGTAAGCCTGCCTGTATTTGTGTAACGCCGCGTTTGCGCGCGAGCGCCATTCGTATATGGCGGCAACCTGGCGCGGCGGCAAGTCCTCGCCTCCGTGATCGAGAACCCCGTCGAGCGTGGTAAGTGCCGCCTCCGGCCGTCCGAGGCCGAGATCGATCCGCGCCAGGAGAAGCCGGGTCCCTTTCACCGACGATGCGGCGTCGCCAAACCGCCACAGCGCGTCGTCGCACTTGCGTTTCGCCGTCTGAAGTTCGCCGAGCTCGATCTGCGACTCGCAGATCGCCTTGTCGGCGAAGGCGATGGCTTGCGAATCGTCGAGCGAAACACTCAGGGCGCGCGCCTTGCCGAATTCGGCGATCGCGCCCGGGTGGTCGCCCATTCTTTGCAGGATCTGGCCGCGCATGAAGCGCGACAGCGACAGGCTGGTCGGCGCATCGTGGGCGGTATCCCAGTCGATCTTCTCCTGATTCAGACTGAGCGCCTGGCTGTAATCGCCCATGGAGCGCATGGCCAGCGACAGATTTTCCGCGGACGCGATGTGCACTTCGGGCGCCGCGTTTTCCGCGCTCGCGCGGTATGCCTGCATGAAGGTGGCGACGGCCAGATCCTCGCGGTCGGACCGATGCTCCAGCAATCCTCGAGCGATGAGCAGGCACAGATCCGCCGCGGAATTCGGGACCTGCAACGACCGCTCATCCTCCACGGTTCTCAATGCGGAGGCGATCCCGGCACCGTCGTACACGCTCCCCACCTGGGCGAGCCGCAGCTCCACGTGCACGGGATCGCGCGGGTCGCGCACGAGCGCCAGGCCTTTATCGGCGCTGGCGCGCGCCTCGGTGTCGAGTTCGAGCATGCCTTGTGCATCGGCCATAACGGCATAGAGGGACGCCATGCGTGACGACACTGCGGCCCCGCCGCCCCCGGGGGGCCCGCCCGTGCGCGCGCCGGTTTGCGTGAGGCTCAGCAGCTCCTGCGCCCGCCGCACCGCGGCGCCGGCGTTCTTGCCCACCAGATCCTGCAGCGGGCGAATCTCGGGATCACGGTCGGAGAGACAATAGCCAACAGCCGTCACGGGCAGGCACGCCGCGGCCGCGCACAGCCAAGTCCGCCACCGTGGTCGAGATGAGTTCGAGGTGCGCAGGCCGGGCTGCTTGAGGGAACGCATGGAGATCCGCAAACTACGTGCTTGGCAACGCCAAGTCACCCCCGGGGGTCACGTTTTCGAACGTCGAGCCGGGTCATGCGCGATCCTTGGGGGTATATCACCGATTTGTGACGCTTGTCATGGTGGCAAGTTGCGGGGGGGTGGCGCATATTTGGTAGATAAAGAGATGGCGGGAGGGAAATAGCGAATGGCCTCATCTTTCTTGAATCGCGAGAACATCATCGCCTCTCCGGGGTACGATCGATTCCTCGTTCCCCCGGCAGCGCTTGCGGTGCATCTTTGCATCGGCCAGGTGTATGCGTTCTCGACGTTCAATCTGCCTCTCACCAAGATCCTGGGCGTGACGCATTCCGTGCCCGGGGACTGGAACTTGAAGGAGATCGGATGGACTTTCTCCATCGCCATCGCCTTCTTGGGAGTGTCCGCGGCGGTGTTCGGACGCTGGGTCGAGCGCTCCGGCCCGCGCAAATCGATGTTCGTCGCCGCTCTGTGTTTCGGAAGCGGATTCATCGTGTCGGCGATCGGCATCCACTACCATTTCCTCTGGCTCCTGTATCTGGGATACGGCGTGCTCGGCGGCTGCGGCCTCGGAATCGGTTACATCTCCCCGGTGTCCACGCTGATCAAGTGGTTTCCGGACCGTCCGGGCATGGCGACCGGCATGGCCATCATGGGCTTCGGCGGCGGCGCCCTGATCGCAGCCCCTCTGTCGGTCATCTTGATGAATCACTTCAAGACGGCACTCTCGAACGGCGTGCTCGAGACCTTCGTCACCATGGGCGTCATCTACTTCATGTTCATGATGATCGGGGTGTACTCGGTGCGGGTGCCCGCCGAGGGCTGGCAGCCCGAGGGGTGGACCCGGCCCGTGAAGCCCGAGCCGTTGGTGACGCAGGCGCAGGTCGCGGTCGACGTGGCCTGGGGCACTCCGCAGTTCTGGCTGCTGTGGGTCGTTCTGTGCATGAACGTCACCGCGGGCATCGCCGTGTTGAGCCAGGCGTCGCCGATGATCCAGGAAATATTCAGCGGTCGGGTGAGCGCGGAAATAGCGGCCAGCTTCGTCGGCCTGCTGAGCCTGTTCAACATGGTCGGACGGTTCTTCTGGGCGAGCACCTCCGATTACATCGGCCGGCGCAACACCTATTTCGTGTTCTTCGCGCTCGGCATTCTCTTGTATTCCACGGTTCCCTCGATCGGCCATGCCGGCTCGATACCCCTCTTCGTCGCAGCCTTCGTGATCATCCTGTCGATGTACGGAGGCGGCTTCGCCACCATTCCCGCGTACCTGCGCGATGTCTTCGGCACCATGCACGTCGGCGCCATTCACGGACGACTGCTGACCGCCTGGTCGGCCGCAGGCGTGCTCGGGCCGGTGCTGATCAACTACATCCGGGAGTACCAGATCGAGCGCGGCGTACCCAAGGCGCAGGCCTATTCGGTCACCATGTACATCATGTGCGGCCTGTTGTTGATCGGGCTCATTTGTAATTTTTGCATGCGTCCAGTGAGCGATAAACACCACTACAGGCCCACACCATGAAGGCACGAGGGATTATTCTGTGGCTGGCGGTCGGCATTCCCCTGCTGTGGGGCGTGCTCAAGACCCTGCAGAATGCCATGAAGCTTTTTTAGGAGAACGATCATGAATTTGAACATGAGCCTCAGCCTCGCGCCCATTGTCGCCCTGATCGCGGGCGTGCTCATCCTGATCGTTCCGCGGCTGCTCAATTACATCGTCGCCATCTACCTGATCGTCACAGGCCTCCTCGGCCTGTTCCCCCATCTGCGCTAGGCGGCCAAGCTGCGGGCAGCGCCCGCTCACAGGAGCCGTGCAAGGACGGCGCCGTTCGGACTGCCGAGTCCCGTGCAGGCATCCCATCCCGGCTGGGCGGCATAAGCGCCGTTGTTGCCGTGGGTCACGTCGCGGCATGCTTGTGCGGGATAGAGCGCCGGGTTGACGAATCCCGCAGGCTTGCCCGTCGAGGCATTGATGCGCGCCAGCAGCGCCGCCCACAGGGGCGCCACCGCGCTGGTGCCGCCGATGACGGTGTCGGTGCCATCCACGCGCACTTCGTAGCCTGTCTCGGGGTCCGCATCGCCGGCAACGTCGGGAACGCCGCGCATGGACAAAGCGACCGTGGCGCCCTCCGTGGTCAGCGCGCTCAAGCCGTTTTGCCATGCCGGCAGCGCGAAGAAGCTGCTGATTCCGCCGCCGGTCGCTCCGCCGCTCGCGCCGTCGTTCCACACGCTCTCGCTCGCGATCTGCGTTTGATTCGCCTTGAGATTCGTGCCGCCGCACGCGAGCACATGCGGACTCGAGGCGGGGAAATCGACATGGTCGCCGCCACCGCTCACTCCATCCGATGAACCGCCGTCGCCCGCGGCAACGCATACGCTGATGCCCATGACCGCCGCCGCCTGGAATGCCTCATCCATGGCGGTCAATGCCTGCGATGTCCACGTCGACTCCGCGCCGCCCCAACTGATGGACAGAATCGACGGATCGTTCGTTGTGTCGTGAATGGCGGTCGTGATCGCGTCGAGGAAGCCTGCATCGGTGTTCGGAGCGAAATAAACGGCTATCCGCGCCCCGGGCGCAATGGACCCCACGACCTCGATATCGAGCATCACCTCGCCGTCGGGTCCGTCGCCGTCGCCCGTCGGGCTGTTGGTCGCGTGGTCGACGGACACGGCCGTGACCGTCGGAGCCGTCACATCGAGGCCGCTGAAATAAGTGCTGAGATCCGCCGGCCGATATCCCCCGCCGAGCTCGATCAGCGCCACGCACTGGCCGGCGCCCGTGCCCGAAGGGTATCCGTAGAGCGAGGCGACCTCCGGCGGGGTGAATGACACCGGCGCCACGGCATGACGAAAAATGTTTCCTAGGGGCCGGCGGGTCCGGAAGTGAGGGCGCGCCTGCGGGCGGTTGTCGAGCCCCAGGATCGCTTCCACTACGCCGTCCCACTCGGCGGGCAGATAGATGCCGCCGGTGCGGCCTCGGTAGGTGCCGCCGGCGTGCGACATGTGGTGCAGTTGGATGCCGAAGGCTGCCGTGAATTGTCCAACGGTCCCGGAGAGAACGACCGTTCGCCGCGCCGCATGCTCCTGTACCACGGAAAGTCCCTGAGCTTCGGCAAATGTCCGGACGCGCGCGATGTCGGAGGGATCCGCGCCATGGTCGCGCGCGAAATCCTGCTTGCTCAAGGGTCCGATACGCTGGCCGGCGGCGAGGCTCGCGATCCGTGCCTGCATCGCCTGCTGACCCCGCCGGCGCACGAGCACGCTCACCTCGAGACGTTCCGACGGATTGGCCGGTCCGACCACGCGGGCCCCGGGAATGGCGGCCCGCTCACTGCCCTTCAAGAGGATTTTCGCCATCTCTCGACCCCGCAGTTGGTGTGTCAGCCTCGAGTCTACGACGATGCTCGAATCGCCGCCGCTGTCGCTGCCGGCGAACAGTCGTAGGAATCGTGAGACGAGCCCCGGGAAATCGTGGCGGGACGCTACTCGCGCGTCGCGCGTCGGCTCGTCGTCCGCCTGCCCGCGGCGCCGGGAGCGGCGCCGGCTTGCCGATCCATTTCCCCGCGAAGCTGCGCCTTGGCGCCCGTGGATATGGCCCCGAGCTTCGCTTCGATCGTGGCGAGATCAGGCTTGGGTCCGCGCACATGGGATTCCAGCGCCCGACGCATGGCTCGCAGATGGTCGGGCGTCGTGCCGCAGCACCCCCCCACGATCCGCGCCCCGGCGTCGAGCGCAAGCCCTGCGTACACGGCCATGAGCTCGGGTGTGCCGTTGAAGCGGATGGCGCCATCGACGTACTGCGGGATCCCGCAGTTCGCCTTGGCGACCAGCACCGCGGACGAATCGGATGCGGCCGCGAGATTCACGATGGACGCCACGAGCTCCGACGGACTCACGCCGCAGTTGCTGCCGCACGCCGCGAGATGATGCTTTCGATGCAGGCCCGCGAGGTCCGAAGGCGTGATGCCCATCATCGTGCGGCCGTTGGTGTCGAAACTCAACGTGGCGACGACCGGCAGGCCCGTGGTCTCGGCTCCCGCCACCGCCGCCTCGGTCTCCTCGACCGACGACATGGTTTCGATCCAGAGGAGATCCGCGCCTCCTCGAGCGAGAGCAGCCGCCTGCTCCGCAAACGCATCACGCGCATCGGTGAGACTCAAGGGCCCCAGCGGCTGGAGGATCTCTCCGGTGGGGCCGATGCTGCCGGCGACCAGCACCGTTCGGCCGGCGCGGTCCGCCTCTGCGCGGGCGATGGCGGCCGCCTTCTCGTTGAGCTCTGCGACCCGATCGGCGGCATTGTGCAGTTTCAAACGGTAGCGGGTGCCGCCGAAGCTGTTGGTCAAGATGATGTCCGCACCGGCATCGACGAAGGCGCGCGCGAGTTGCGCGATGCGCTCGGGGTGTGCGGTGTTCCAGAGCTCCGGGGCATCGCCCGATTGCAGCCCGGCGTTGAACAAATTGCTGCCCGTGGCGCCATCCGCGAGGAGCCAGGGCCGTTGTGCGAGCAATGCGCTGAGTCGATCGGTCATGAGGATAGTTTACCTGGCGACGGCGCCATCCGGCTCACCCCGTGGGCGGCGCGCGCATTATGCAAAAGGGTGCCTGCGGAAAATGGTCTGGTTGCGGTCGGGCCCGGTCGAGATGATGTCGATGGGGACATCGAGGAGCTCCTGCAAGCGCTCCAGGTATTTGCGCGCATTCTCCGGCAACTCATCGTATCGAGTCTTGCCGATCGTGCTCTCCTTCCAGCCCGGCGAATCCTCGTACACGGCCTCGCAATTGCCGAACTGATCGCAAAGCAGAGGTGGGGTGGTGATCAAGTTGCCGTCGATCCGGTAGCCCACGCAAATCCGGATGGTGTCGAGCCCATCCAACACGTCCAGCTTCGTCACGCACAGCGAGGAGCAGCTCGAGTTGACGATGGATCGGCGCAGCGCGACGGCATCGAACCACCCGCAGCGGCGCTGGCGTCCGGTGACCGAGCCGAACTCGTGCCCCACTTTGGACAGATGCTCGCCATACTCGTCGAACAACTCGGTGGGGAATGGGCCGCCTCCCACGCGGGTCGTGTACGCCTTGACGATGCCGAGGACCTCGTGAAAACGCCGCGGCCCGAGCCCCGTGCCGGGTGCCGCGCCGCCCGCGCTGGTGGTTGAGGACGTGACGTAGGGATACGTGCCGAGATCCACATCGAGCATCGCGCCTTGCGCGCCCTCGAACAAAACGTTCGAGCCCTCGATGCTGAGCGCCTCGAGAATGCCGGTCACGTCCGCCACCAGCGGCTTCAGCCGTTCGCCGAGCGCGAGATTCGACTCGAGCTCGCTCTGAAAATCCACCGGCGCCGTCTGGAAATAACGCTGCAAGATGAAGTTGTGATAGTCGAGCACCTCGCCCAACTTGGAGGCAAACCGCTCGCGGTGAAACAGGTCGCAAACGCGCACGGCCCGTCGCGCCACCTTGTCCTCGTAAGCCGGACCGATTCCCCGCCCGGTGGTGCCTATGGCGTTCGCGCCCCGCGCTTTCTCCCGCGCGCGGTCGAGCGCCACGTGCGAGGACAGGATCAGCGGACAAGCCGGACTCACGCGCAGTCGCTCGAACACGGGGACCCCCTGTTCGATGAGCATTTGCGCCTCCTTGAACAGCGCCTCGAGCGACAACACCACCCCGTTGCCGATCAGGCATTGCACGCCGGCATGCAGGATTCCGGAGGGGATCAGCGACAGCACGGTCTTCTTGCCGCCGATCACCAGGGTATGGCCGGCATTGTGGCCGCCTTGGAACCGGGCGACCGCCTGCACCTTGTCGGTGAGCAAATCGACGACCTTGCCCTTGCCCTCGTCGCCCCATTGCAAGCCGATCACGACCAGATTCTTAGACATTGCGCGCCATCCATAATAAGGCGAGTCCGACGATCATGCTGATTAATCCGCCCCAGCGCAGCTGCGCCGGCTCGGTCTGAGACAGCTTCGCCATGAGCCGCTTGGCGGCGCCGGGATTCACGAACGGCACAATGCCCTCGAGCACGAGATACAGGGCGAACGCACCGCCCAGATAGCGCGCCAATTCGGCCCAACCGATATCCATCCCCATGACCCTCAGCGCTGCGCTTGGGGTTGAGGTTTGTTGAAGTACTTGAAGTAGGCATTGTCGGGCGGGATCACCAAAAGATCGCCCTGCGTGCCCACCGCATCCCGATAGCTCTGCATGCTCCGGTAGAAGCTGTAGAACTCCGGATTCTTCGAGTAGGAATTCGCGTAGACCTCGCTCGCCGAGGCATCGCCCTGGCCGCGCGTCTGACTCGCCTGGCGCGACGCATCGGCGAGGATCTCGGTGGTCTCCTTGTTGGCCTCGCCGCGGATGCGGTCCGAGGCCTCCACGCCCTCGGCACGGAGCTTGGCCGCCTGCGCCTTGAACGTGGCGCGCATGCGATCGAACACCGACTCCTGCACCTGCTGCGGCAGGTCGATCTTGGTGATGCGCACGTCCACGAGCTGGATGCCGAGTTGGTCCGCGAAGGGCCTGGCCGTCTTCATCATCGCGTCGGTGAATTCCGCACGCCCGGCCGTCACCACCTGCTGCAGGGTGCGCTGCGTGACCACGGTCTTGATGCTGTCCCTGATGGTCTCACGCAGGCGGGCGTTCGCAACGTCCTCGCTGCCGCCGGTCGTCTCGTAGTACAGGCGCAGATTCACGATGCGCCACTTGACGTAGAAGTCGATGGTGAGCTGTTCCTGTTCGCGCGTGAGGAAGTGCTCGGCCTGATACATGTCCGTCAGGATGCGGCCGTCGAATTTGGTCACCTCGTTGACCATCGGGATCTTGACGTGCAAGCCGGGCTTGAAATCGGCCTCGACGATCTGGCCGCCGGTCGATTTGATGGCGAGCTGTCCCTCGCTCACCGTGAACAGGCTCGCGCGCGCGAGCAGGATGATCACCACCAGGGACAGCATGATGTACAGGAGTCTGGTTTGCATCAGCGCACCCCCCGCGCGCGCGCCGGGTCCTCGGCCGGGGTGACTTGCACTTCCGGCAGGCGCGTGGGCGCGGTGGTCCCGCTGTCGCCGGAACCCGCCAGCGGCTGCGTCCCCGGCGGCAGGAGCTTGTCGATCGGCAGATACAGCATGTTGCCGGTGCCCTTGGTATCGACGATGACCTTGCGGCCGTTCTTGTACACCTGGTCCATGGTATCGAGGTAAATGCGTTCGCGCGTCACGGCCGGCGCGTGCTCGTACTGGCTCAAGACCTGGTCGAACCGCGCGGTCGCGCCCTGCGCGAGCGCGAGCACTTGCTGTCTGTACGCCTCCGCCTCCAGCAGCACTTTCGCGGCCTCGCCGCGGGCGCGCGGCACCACGTCGTTACGGTAGGTCTCCGCATCCTGCTGATATCGCTGGCGATCCCTGTCGGCCTTGATCGTATCGCGCTGAGAATCCTGCACGGCCTCCGGCACCACGATCTCCTCGAGCCTGACGCCGATGATGTGGATGCCCATGTCGTAGCCTTCGATCGTGTGCTGGAGCGTCGCCATGGCATGGCTGGTGATGCTCACATCGAAGGCGAGCGCCTTGTCGAGCGAGGCTTGGCCGACGGCCTCGCGCAGTGCGCTCTCGCTCACCTGCCGCAGCGTGTCCTCGACCCCCTTGACCCTGAATAGATACTTGCGCGGATCCGGCTGGGTGTACTGGACCGCCGAGCGAACCTCGACCAGGTTGGTGTCGGCGGTCAGCATCTGCGCATCGTCCTGGACGCTGTTGGGCTGGGAAACGTTCACGATCACCTTGCGCTCGATCGGCCAGGGGATGTGCCAGTTGTAACCCGGACCGACGGTCTCGACGAAGGCACCGAAGCGAAGCACCACGGCGCGCTCCTGAGCATCGACGCGATAGGCCCCGCTCGCCAGCCAGATGACGCCGATGAGCACCGCGACACCGCCCAAGCCCTTGGCGAAACTCGGCGTGCTCTGCCCGCCCCCGCCCGCACCGCCGCCGCGCCCGAAGAGCGCGGCCAGCCGCCGCTGCAGATTGCGCAGAACGTCATCCAGATCGTTCTGCGAATTTTGTGGGCGGTTCCAAGGATTGCGCTTCTCGCCGCCAGGTTCGTTCCAAGCCATTCGTAACCTTAAGTTTTGTTTCGGACGGACCGTCTAATGATAGGAGGCGGGGCATTTTAACAGCCGACCGGAACCTCACAAGGTCGGCTAGGCCACGCGCTGCTCGTGGGTTTCGAGCGATTTGACGAGATCCACGCCTCGGCTGCCCAAAACCTTGGCCATTTCCGAGGAATCGAGCTCGACTTCGAGCTCCCAGCTGCCGTCGTCGCATTGTCGCTCGGCGCGCACGGCATTGCGTCGATACAGATCGGAGCGCACCGCCGCGGCCGGCATTTGCAGGTGGAGCGTGCGTCGAATCTGGTTCGGCCGCACGGCTTGGACGATAGCCTCGCGCAACGCCTCGATCCCCGCCCCGGTCACCGACGACACCCAGGTTTGGGCCGGCAGACCGTCGGGTCCCAACACCACCCGAGGCGCCTCGCGCTCTGCCGGATCCTCCAGCAAATCGATCTTATTGAAGACCGTGAGCTCCCGAATTTCCCCGGCGCCGATGCCGGCCAGCACCTCGCGCACCTGCGCAATGCGCTCGCTGCGCAATGGATCGCTTGCATCCACGACGTGCAGCAGGAGATCGGCGTCGCGGGCTTCCTGCAAGGTCGAGCGGAAGGCCGCGATGAGCTCGTGGGGGAGCTGACGAACGAATCCGACGGTATCGGCGAGCACCACCTCGCCGACACCCGCGAGCTTCACGCGCCGCACGGTGGGATCGAGCGTCGCGAACAATTGATCCGCGACATAGGTGTCGGCGCCGGTGAGGCGGTTGAACAGCGTGGACTTTCCCGCATTGGTGTATCCGACCAGCGCAACGGTGGGGACCGGAACCTCGCGCCGCACGTGGCGGCTCGTGTCCCGCTGACGCGCGAGCTTGTCGAGCCGGCCGCGCAACGTGCGAATGCGCTTGGCGATCAATCGGCGATCGGTCTCGAGCTGAGTCTCGCCGGGGCCTCGCAGCCCGATGCCGCCTTTCTGTCGCTCGAGGTGGGTCCAACCCCGCACCAGGCGGGTCGCCAGGTGAGATAGCTGTGCCAGTTCGACCTGCAGCTTACCCTCGAAACTTCGTGCCCGTTGCGCAAAAATGTCAAGAATCAAGCCATTACGGTCTAATACTCGACATCCTGTGAGCTTTTCCAGATTGCGTTCCTGGCTCGGGCTCAAGGCCTGATCGACCAGCACGACCTCGGCGCCGAGCTCCACGGCACGGGCGCGAATCTCCTCCGCCTTGCCGGTGCCGACGAAATATTTCGGATCAGGGCGCGGGCGGGAGGCCAGCACGACCCCGATGGGAAGTGCGCCGGCCGAAACAGCCAGAGCCTTGAACTCGGCCGCATCGTGAGGATCGACCGGATGTCCGACGCCCACACCGACCAAAAGCGCCCGCTCGCCACCGCGGGGGCGTTCAAACAATGGACGAACGCCTGCCGCGAATCATTCTACGATGGCCGGTTCCGTGACTTCGCCGTCTTCGCCCGTCGGCAGCCGCACGTTGCGGGCCGGAACGACGGTGGAAATGGCGTGCTTGTAGACCATCTGACTCACGCTGTTTCTCAGCAGAACGACGAACTGATCGAAGGAATCGATCTGTCCTTGCAGCTTGATGCCGTTCACCAGATAGATGGATACCGGCACGCGTTCTTTACGCAAAGCGTTCAAAAAGGGGTCCTGCAGAGACTGGCCACGGGCCATGGGAAAGCTCCTTGTTTTTAGAGTCGTTGACATTGCCGCGTCACTTCCTTGCGCCAGGCAAATACCGGTGAAATCCTAGCACAGCGGGAGGGGGTCCAGCTAAACGGTTGACCATCCTGCAAACCCGCACTCGGACAGTGCATCCATAATCATTGATGCAACATGCGGTTGCATGGAGTTCAGCCAAGTCGCCGAGTGACGCCGCCGCAGCCACGTCAACTGTCGCTTGGCAAGTTGCCGCGTTGCCGCAACCGCTTTTTCTTTCGCCTCATCCAAACCGCATCGCCCTGCTAGGTACGTCCATGCCTGACGGTATCCGACCGCGCGCATCGACGGATGTTCCGCAGTCAGGTCGGTTCTTTCGTAGAGCGTTCGCACCTCGTCGAGAAATCCGCAGGCCATCATCGCCTCGAATCGCGCGGCGATGCGTCGATGCAGATCGAGCCGATCGAGGGGCGCCACCGCGAACTCCATCACCTCCACGCCCTCGAGCACGGTGGCGCGATTGTGCTGCAATCGGGTGATCGTGGAGCCGGTGGCGCGATACACCTCGAGGGCGCGCTGAATGCGTTGTGGATCGTTTACGTGGATGCGGGCCGCCGCCGCCGGATCCACTCGCGCAAGTTCCTCGTGAAGGCTCTCCCAGCCCCTTTCGGCCGCCTGCTCGTCGATCTGCCCGCGGATGCTCGCGTCGGCCTGCGGCAATTCCGCGAGCCCGGCTGTGAGGGCGTGAAAGTACAGCATCGTGCCGCCGACCAGCAGCGGCTGGCGTCCCCTCGCCCAGATTTGGCGCATGGCCTCGCCCGCATCGCGCAGGAATTCCCCGGCCGAATAGCTCATCGCCGGATCGCGAATGTCGATGAGATGGTGCGGGATCCTCTCACGGGTCGGGCGGTCCGGCTTCGCGGTGCCGATATCCATGCCGCGATATACCTGCGCGGAGTCGACGCTCACGATCTCGATCGGCAATCGCTCGGCGAGCTCGAGGGCGATGTCGGACTTGCCCGCGCCCGTCGGGCCCATGAGCAACAACGCGCCCCGGCGGCTGCCGCCCATCAGCGTCCGCGCATGAACAATCGGTCGAGGTCTCCGAGCGACAGCCGCACCCACGTCGGTCGTCCGTGGTTACACTGGTCGGCCCGCGGCGTGCGCTCCATTTCGCGCAACAGCGCGTTCATTTCGGGCAGGGTGAGATTGCGTTGCGCGCGCACCGCGGCATGGCAGGCCATGGTGCCGAGCAGGCGATTGATCGACTCTTCCACGCGGCGTGAATGCCCCGTTTCCAACAGATCCGACAGCACGTCGCGCACGACCCCGCCCGGGTCGCGTCCCGCGAGCAGACTCGGAATCCCGCGCAGCGCCAACTGATCCGGCGCGAGACGCGAGACGTTGAAGCCCAGGGCCGCGAACTCGGCTTGATGCAGGTCGGCTGCCTCGGCCTGGGCCGGCGTCACGGTCAGGATCTCGGGCACGAGCAGTTGCTGCTCGGCCGTCTCGCCGGCCAGAAGCTTTTTCATGCTTTCATACATGACGCGCTCGTGAGCGGCATGCATGTCGACCAGCACCATGCCATCGGCGGTCTGGGACAGGATATACACGCCATGCAGCTGGGCCACCGCGAAGCCGAGCGGCATTTCGCCATCCTGCTCCGCGACGGGGTGATCCGGCGGCGACTGCTCGGTGCGCTCCGCTTCCCGCACGGCGACGCTCGCGCTCGCCTCGAACGCCGCGCCCGCGCCCACGCCCACGCCCACGCCCGAGGGACCGTCGGGCGGTTCCAGGAACTGGCGGTACGCATCGATTGCGCCGCGGCTCGCCGGCCGCTCGGGTAGAGCGAAACGCGCCTGGCTCGGGGACGAGGTACCGGAGGCGCGCGCACCGCCGGTGAGCCAGGCCGATGCCGCACTGCCCGGGGAGTCGAGCGTCGGGCGCGTTTGCGCGAGCGCCCGCTCGAGCGTGCGGAACATGAATTCATGCACGCTGCGTGACTCGCGGAATCGCACCTCGAGCTTCTGCGGATGCGCATTCACATCCACCAACGACGGGTCCATCTCCAGGTACAGCACGTACGCGCAAAACCGCCCGTTGAACAGCACGTCCTGATAGGCAAGGCGCGCCGCGCCCGCGATCAGCTTGTCGCGCACGAAGCGGCCGTTCAGAAAGGCGAACTGCAAATCGGACTGACTGCGCGAGAAGGTCGGCAGCGCGAGCCACCCGGACACGCTCAGCGTCTCCATCTCGTGGGTGAGCTCGATCACGTGCGCTGCGAACTCCTCGCCGCAGATCTTCGCCACCCGCGCGAGCCGCTCCGCGGGAGAACGCGCCGTCGGCAGCGTCCAGACGCTCTTGCCGTTGTGCGCGAGCGAGAAGCCGACCGAAAACCGCGACAGCGCGAGCCGTTCCAGCATGCGCAGGATGTGCTGATACTCGGTCGTCTCCGCCCGCAGGAATTTGCGGCGCGCCGGCACGTTGAAGAACAAATCCCGGACTTCGATGCTGGTGCCGGCAGGGTGCGAGGCGGGCGATGGCACGCTGGCAACGCCCTCGCGCGCATCCACGTGCCACGCATGCTCTGCGTCCTTGGAGCGCGAGGTCAACGTCAGCCGGGAGACGGAGGCGATGCTCGGCAGGGCCTCGCCGCGAAATCCCAGGGTCGCCACCCGCTCGAGATCCGACAGGGACGCGATCTTGCTGGTCGCGTGGCGCGACAGGGCGAGAGCGATCTCCTGGCGCGGGATGCCGATGCCGTCGTCGCGCACGCGAATCAGGCCGCACCCTCCCCGCTCGAGCTCGACCTCGATGCGCCGTGCGCCCGCATCCAGGGAATTCTCAACCAGCTCCTTGACCACGGAGGCAGGGCGCTCGATCACCTCGCCGGCGGCGATCTGGTTGATGAGCTCATCGGCCAGTATTTGAATGGGCAGGGTACACCTCGCGAACGGCGCATTTTCGCACAGCGCGGCGCGAATGAGGGATCGACGCGTTAGAGCGTCGGAGCGGCGGCGGACGAATCGCGTTCCGTCGTGGCGAGTTCGGGCCGCGACGACCCCTGCGCCATCTGCGCAATGCGCGTGCCCGCGGGGGGATCCGAATAGAAGTACGCGCGCAATCCCTGGTGAATCGCAGCGGCGAGCTTCGCCTGGTGCGCGACGCTGCGCAGGCGTAGTTCCTCCGCCGGGTTGGAGATGTAAGCGGTCTCGATCAGCATCGAGGGGATGTCGGGCGATTTCAACACCATGAAGCCTGCCTGCTGAACCAGCGGCTTTCTCACTTCACCCACCATGTTGAGTTGCCGCAGCACGTGCTCCGCGGCGGTGTGGCTCTCGGTGAGCGATGCCGTCTGGGACAGATCGAGCAGCACCGAGGCGAGCATGTCGCCCTTGTTCTCGAGCGACACGCCGCCGATCAGATCCGCCGCGTTTTGGCCTTCCGCGAGCCAGCGCGCCGCCTCGGTGGTGGCGCCGTGCTGCGACAGGATGTAGACCGACGAGCCGTCGACGCTGCGGTCGCGAATCGAATCGGCGTGGATCGAGACGAACAGATCCGCCTGGCGCGCGCGTGCGCGCCGCATGCGGTCGCGCAGCGGCACGAAGTAGTCGCCGTCGCGGGTCAGCACGGCCTTCATTCCCGGTTCGACATCCACCCGCTGTTCGAGCGCGCGCGCAATGGCGAGAGTCACGTCCTTCTCGCGCGTGCCGTTCTTGCCGATGGCGCCGGGATCGTCTCCGCCGTGACCTGCGTCGATCGCGATGATGAGATCGCGCGCGGCGGGCCGCGCGTGTTCCACCTTGATGGGCGCCTCGACCAATGCCGGCGCTGGAGCGCGCGTCGGCGCTTCCCCCGCCGGGGCTTGGGCTTCCCTTGCCGGGGCTTGCGCTTCCCTTGCCGGGGCTTGCGCTTCCCGTGCCGGAGCTTGCCCCTCCCGCGCCGTTGCGTGCGGATCCGATATCGCCCCGCTCCGCCCGGCGAGTTCCACCACCAGCCGATAGCCCGACTTAGCGGCCGTTAGCACGCTCCTCGGCCGCATCGAGCGCGATAGATCGAGCACGATGCGCTCGCCCGAAGCGTTGTGCGCCATGCGCACCTGCTTGATCGCGCCGCTTCCGGCCGGCGCGCGGCGCGCGGCCGCAGCGAGCCGAGCATCGCTCAGATCGATGACGATACGATCCGGATTCGTGAGCGTCATGACGCGGTGCGCCGTGCGCGCCGACAGGTCGAGGACCACGCGCGTTCCCTCGTTCCCCTCGGAAAGCTTGATTGCTCTGATTTCGACGGCGCCGGCCGGAACCACCAGCAGGGTCGCGACAAGCGATGCCACGAGTGCGGGGCGCGCGAATATCATGGCCGCTAAACTACTCCACTACCAACGAGTTTTTCAAGTTAAATTAGATAGATAGGTTATTAATGTGGTGTCACTTCCGAGGTTGCCCAACCATTTCTCTCCAAGTACTCCGTGCGCGCGGATCCGCGCCACGCGACCCGGCTCGGAGAAGCTCAGTGCCAGCGCGAGATCCGGCGGCGGCAGCACCCGCGCCCCTTTGCTCGGCCATTCGACCAGCAACAGGCAATCCGGGCCGAGAAAATCGCGCAGCCCCAATTCCTCCACTTCCTGCTCTCCCGTCAGGCGATACAGATCCACGTGCACCGCGGTCAGCTCGGTGAGGCGATAGGTCTCCACCAGCGTGAACGTAGGGCTGCGAATCAAGCCCGAGACGCCCAGTGTGCGCAGAAAACTTCGCACGCAGGTGGTCTTGCCGGCACCGAGGTCACCTTCCAGATGCAGACTCGCCGGCCCGGTCGGCGCTCCGGGGAAGGCACGGGCGAGTGCAGCCCCCAACACTTCCGTCGCCTCGGCGTCAGTCAGCGCGAATTCGATCTGGGGCTTATCGGGCTGCGGCATGGTGGCCATTATAGGGCGCGACAGCGTAGCCTTTACGCGTGGGCGTTCCGACCGTGACGAGATCCTTCGACGCACCCGCGCTGCTCGCGGACGTCCGCTTATGGGCGGCCGAGCTGGGCTTTGCCCGGATCGGCGTCGCGAGCATCGACTTGTCCGCCGACGAGAGCCGCTTCGTCGACTGGCTGCGCGAGGGCTTTCACGGCGAAATGGCGTACATGTCGCGGCACGGCCCCAAACGGTCCCGACCCGCAGAGCTCGTTCCCGGCACCGTCAGCTGCCTCAGCACACGCATGGACTATTGGCCGCCCGGGGCCGCGGAGGCGGGCGAGGTGCTCGCCGACTCCGGTGCCGCTTACATCTCGCGCTACGCCCTGGGACGCGACTACCACAGGCTCATGCGCCTGCGGCTGCAAAAGCTCTGCGACAAGATTGCCGCGGCCATCGGACCTTTCGGCCATCGGGCCTTCGTCGACAGCGCACCGGTGCTGGAAAAGGCGCTCGCCCGCAACGCGGGCTTGGGCTGGATCGGCAAACACACCAACCTGATCGAGCGCAACGCGGGCTCGTATTTCTTTCTGGGCGAGATCTACGTCGATTTCGAGTTGCCCTCCGACACCGCGGGCACGGCTCACTGCGGCACTTGCAGCGCCTGCATTCCAGCCTGCCCCACCGGGGCCATCGTCGCACCGTATCGGCTGGACGCCCGCCGCTGCATCTCCTACCTCACCATCGAACTGGAGGGCGCGATCCCGGTCGAGCTGCGCCGCGCCATGGGCAATCGCATCTACGGGTGCGATGACTGCCAGCTCGCGTGCCCCTGGAACAAGTTCGCGCGCCCGGCAGCAGAGAAGGCATTCGAGGTGCGGCACGGCCTCGATCGTGCGGCGCTCGCCGCCCTGTTCGGCTGGAGCGAGCAAGAGTTTCTGCAGAAAACCGAGGGGAGCGCGATTCGCCGCATCGGCTATGTGCGATGGCTGCGCAATATCGCGGTGGCGCTCGGCAATGCGGCGAGCTCCGCGGCGGTGATCGGGGCGTTGCGCTCGCGCGAGAACGACTCCTCGCCGCTGGTGCGCGAGCACGTTCGGTGGGCGCTCGCCGAGCACGCCGAAAGGAATGCCGCGGCGGCCGTCTCCTAGGACGCGGGCAAGAGGCTCCCGCCGGGATTGAAGAAATGCCGCCCGCGCCGCTTCTTGCTGATCTCCGCCAGCAAGAGCCGATAGTCGGCGTCGTTGTTGACCGGGTCGATCGCCGCGGAGTTGACGATGAGGAGCGGCGCGGCGTTGTAGCTGTGGAAGAAGCGCGCATACGCCTGGGTCAGCTTCTCGAGATACCCACGCTCGATGTGCTGCTCGTAGCGAATGCCGCGCTTCGCGATGCGGTCCATCAGCACATCGACCGGCGCCTGAAGATAGACCACCAAATCGGGCTTGGGCACGTCCACGACCACGCGTTCGTAGACTCGTTCGTACAACGCATACTCGGCGTCATCGAGCGTCACGCGGGCGAACAGCCGATCCTTCTCGAGCAGATAATCGGCGATGCGGACCGCGCCGAACAAATCCTGCTGCCGGACCTCCTCGAGCTGCCGCGCGCGTTGAAACAGAAAGAAGAGCTGCGTCTGGAACGCGGCGGCGCGCGGGTTCTTGTAGAAGCGCTCGAGGAAGGGGTTCTGTTCCGCCTGCTCCAGCACGAGTTGACCGCCGAAGGACTGTGCGAGAAGCCGCGCGAGGCTGGTCTTTCCGACGCCAATCGGCCCCTCGACGACGATGAATCGATGCGCGTTCTCGGTCACTGACGATGCCCTGCTCACTCCAAAAGCGAAATTCCGTCCCCACCCAGCTCGCGCTTTAGGTCCAGGACACGACCGTGTCCCGGAATGTCGAGGGTGGGAGCGATATCGCTGAGAGGATACAGGACGAAGTTGCGCCTCGACACTCCGGGATGCGGCAGCGTCAGGCCCGGATCATCGACGCCCGTCCCGGCCATCCACACGAGATCCAAATCGATCACCCGCGGCCCCCATCGCTGATCGCGTATCCGGCCCATGCGGCGCTCGATGTCGAGCAGCGCGTCGAGCATGCCGTGGGGCGACTTGCGCGTCAGCAGGCCAACCGCCGCGTTCACGAAATCAGGCTGATCTTGAGGACCCATCGGGCGCGCCCGATAGAGCGAGGAGCGCGCCTCGAGGCGCGTGTCGGGCAGCGCCGCGAGATGCGCCATCGCCTCGGCGACGCGCTCGCGCGGCTGATCGAGATTGCTGCCGATCGCCACATAGGCCGGGCGCCAAAACGCTCTCAAGACGCCTCCTCGGTCCCGTTTTGAACGCGCGGTGCCGCGCTCAGCTGCGCGATGCCCCGCCTCGACGACGACGCCGGCGCCGCCGGCCCGGGGCCGGGGTCCCGCCATCCGCCGACAACGGCGGCTCCTGGGGTCGGGCCTGGACGAGCGCGACCCTCTCTTCCTGCGGCAGCACTTGAATCCGCGTCCACCACTCCGCGAGCTCCGTATCGGCGACGCCAACCTCCGCGCGCAGCAGGAGGAAATCGTAGGCCGCGCGAAAACGCGGATGCTGCAGCAGGCTCAGCGCCTTGACGCCGCTGCGGCGGGTGAAGCGCGGTTGCAGCATCAAGAGCTCGCGCATCGGCACCGCGAAGCGGCGCGGAATCGAGACCCGGGCTTGCTGCGCCTTCAGCACGGCGTCGCAGGCCTGCATGAGGAGCGCCAGGTCGGGCGCCGGACCCGCCGCCCTTTCGTTCAGCTCCCGCAGCACGGCGCCCCACAGCAAGATCGCGAACAGAAACGTCGGCGTGACCGGCTTGTCCGCGACGACGCGCGCATCGGTGTTCGCGAGCCCGCGCTCGAGCATCTCCCGGGCATAGGCGTATGGCGGCAGCCCGAAGGCCGCGGCCGACAGCGGGAATAGATGCTCGAACAAGCCGTATTTCTGCAAAAGCTCGAATGACCTGGCGCCGTAATCCCGAGAGAAAAAGCTTCAGGCACTTCATCGAACAGCCGCGCCGGGGGCACGCCGTCGAGCAAATTGCGCCAGCGCGCTGTATCGGCTGCTCGGTATCGGGCTCGATGGTGAAATCGAGCTTGGCCGCGAAGCGCACCGCGCGCAGCATGCGCACCGGATCTTCGCGGTAGCGGGTTTCCGGATCGCCGATGAGCTTCAGGCGGCGCGCCTTCGACATCGCTCACGCCGTCGACGAAGTCCCAGATCGACAGATCGTCGATGTTGTAGTAGAGGCCGTTCGCGGCGAAATCGCGTCGCCACACGTCTTCTTCGATCGGTGCCGTAGATGTTGTCGCGCAGGATGCGCCCGCGGGTGTCGAATGCGCGATGCTCCGAGTCCGCGGCCTGCACGGCTCTATGCGCACCGGCTCGACTCGAACGGGCTCGATGTAGTCGCCCGACTCCTCGCCACCTTCCAGGGCGCCCTCCGGCGCCTCTTCCGGCGCGCCGTCGGCGGCTCTCGGGAAGATCCTCGCGCTCCGGCGCCGCGGCGGCGCGAAAGGTCGCCACCTCGATGATCTCGCTGCCGAAATGCACATGCGCCAGGCGAAAGCGGCGGCCGATGAGGCGACAGTTGCGGAACAGCCGCCTCACGTCCTCGGGCAATGCGTTGGTTGCCACGTCGAAGTCCTTCGGCGTCAGGCCAAGCAGCAGATCGCGCACGGCGCCGCCCACGAAAAACGCCTGATATCCCGCCTCTTTCAGCCGGTAAAGCACTTTCAAGGCGTTGGGCGAAATCGAGCGCGCGCGATATCGAGTGCTCGGGGCGAGGAATCACCGAATGAGGGAATTGCGTCGAGGGTGAGTTCAAAAAAAGGCGGTTCCGCTTGAGTCCAAAAAATTGGCCCGTATACTACCAGCCCTCTTGGGTTCAGGCGGCCCGAGATCCAATCACCGCTCCCTTCGTCTAGAGGCCTAGGACACGGCCCTCTCAAGGCTGTAACACCGGTTCGAATCCGGTAGGGAGCGCCAATTTAATCAATATCTTACGTCATTTCGTCCGGATCATTGGATGCTCTGGTAAATTCCAGACAGTTGCCTTTTCCATGAGCGTTGTTATTTACGAAATCATGCGCCGTGCACTCTTGTAACTCGATCATTCGGTTGCCGCGAAGCGTCCAGAGACGGCTCGAAGCAAGCGCGCAGGAATTGTTGAATCCCCCCAACGGCCTGAGGGTCGACTTCTCACAACCGTTGGGTGAGAGCGCATTGCTGTCGGCTGACTCACTTTCTTGGCGCATCTTCAAGAATCCCCTGGCGCTGCTGATCGGGGGCTTGGCTGCGGTGATTCTCGAGCTCGCCGAGCCCGCCGTGCGCACCGGCGTATGGGAGCACTCCACGTTTCGCAGCGACCCCATGCGCCGCCTGCGACGAACGGGACTCGCCGCGATGGTGACGGTGTACGGCGCGCGCAGCGTCGCCGAGCCGATGATCGCCCGGGTCGTGCACATGCATTCCAAGGTTGCGGGCGAGACTCCCGACGGCGAGCCCTACTCCGCCACCGATCCACGCCTGTTGACCTGGGTCCAGGCGACGGCCACCTTCGGCTTTGCAGAAGCCTACAGCCGCTACGTTCGCCGGCTGAGTGCCGGGGAGTTCGACTTGCTCTTCCGGGAAGGATCAGCAGCGTCGACTCTTTACGGCGCGGTGGACGCGCCCACCTCCTACGGTGAGCTGCAGGCTCTTTTCGCCGGCATGCGCAACCGCCTGGAACCGTCCCCCATCATTTTCGAATTTCTCGACATCATGCGAACGGTGAAGGGATTCCCAATGCCGCTTTGCTGGATGCAGGCAACCCTCGTGCGCGCGGCCGTGGACATCATTCCGCCCTGGATACGCGAACGCCTCGGCCTCACGCATCATTTTGGACTGCGCAGAGCCGAGAGGTGGCTTATCGAGGCGGCCGGCGCAGCCGCGGATCGGGTCCCGTTGTCGGGCAGCCCGTCGGCGCAGGCTTGCGGGCGCCTGGGGATACCGACGATGCAGCTCTATGCCTGAGCTTGGCCGCAATCAGGTTGGGTGGCCTCAGGCCTTGACGTTGATTTTCCCGCCCTTGCTGCCGTCGTTGTCGCCGTCACTATCCGCGGCTGCTTTCGCTGCCGCAGGGGCGGCGGGCTTGCTGGCCGGCGTTGCGGGGCTGGCCGGCGCCTTCGAGCTGTTGGTCGGTACCGGGACCGCATGCGAAGCTGCAGAGGAAATACCTGACACGCTCATATCTACCTCACTGGTTATGTTGAATCCGTTCAAATCCATACTTTGCCCAACAAAGTATCGACAGCGGGCGGCCAAACTTTAGGATGCCGCTGCTCGCCGCCGAGAAGTGAGAACGCTGCACTTCGACTAGGACAGATTTGGCATATTGTCACGGCTGGTAGCAGCCCGTGGGCGACGAGGACTCATGGAAGAGAATCTTTATGCTCCTCCCAAGGCAGCGGTGACCGATGGCGTATCGGGCGCACAGGATGCCGACCTTCACTTTTTCGCCGTGTCGCCCGTCAAGATGGTGGTGCTATCCGTCTGTACGTTGGGAATCTACCAGATCTATTGGTTCCACAAGCACTGGGTGCTGATCAAGGAGCGCTCGGAGCCGCTGATCGTTCCCTGGGCGCGCGCCTTTTTCGGAATTTTCTGGTGCTACAGCTGCTTCGAATTCATACGCGAAGATGAACGGCGTCTCGACGTGGAGCCGACATTGGCAGCGGGACCGTTGGCTATCGGTTGGATTGGCGCATCGCTGGCCTGGCGGCTACCCGCGCCCTATTTCCTGATAGGCTTTCTTGCGCCGCTTCTGCTTGTGCCGGCCCAGCAGCACATCAATCGCATCAATGCGCTGGTTGCGCCTGATCACGACAAGAACTCGCGCTTCAGTGCTTGGAATTGGCTGGCGGTGGTTATCGGCGCAATTTTTCTCGGGCTGGTCATACTCGGCTTGACGCAGCGGTCGCCTGGCGTGTGAAAGGCGACACTGGACATCACCCGATGACCGATTCCGCCGCTCCCGCTCAATCCCCCTGCATACGAAATTGCTGCCTGGACGATGACGACACGTGCCTGGGATGTTTCCGATCATTGGAGGAAATCAAGCAATGGGGCTCCGCCGGCGATCCTGAGCGGCGGGTCATCCTGCAGAATGCCGAACGACGGCGCCAGGTATATCAGACCGCCTGGTAGGCGGGACGTGGCGGCGCCGCGCCTGTTAAGAGCCGGTGGTCCCGAGTCGCCGCGCATGCAGCGCCATGCCTATCAAGGCCGACCCGCCGAACACCATGTTGATGCCCACGAGCAGCCCGATGGCCCAGGCCGCCGTACCCGGCAGCCCCATCACGATGATCCCGGCCAAGACGAGATCCACGATGCCGCTGAAGAGCAACAGACCCCAACGAGATGAGAATCCGCTGCGGTGGCTCAATGCCAGCATGATGGACGCGAATCCTTCGAGGAACAAAAACACGGTCAAAATGACCGTCAACGAGATCGCTCCGGACAGGGGCCATGCAAGAAGCAGCACACCCGCGACCACGGCAGCCACTCCGGATAGCAGCGACCAAGAAAACCCGGGAGCGCCGCGCATGCGAAACGTGCTGATCAATCCAACGATGCCGCTCGCCAGCAGGATCCACCCGATCAGAGCCTCGACCGCCAGAGTGGCTAACGGCGGGATCAACACCGCCCCGAGCCCGAGGATGACCAGGACGATGCCCTCGACGAGGAAAAAGCGCCAATGAGCGCTCAAGGAGGTGGCCATAGCCGCGCGCATTTGCGAGCCGTCGATCGACATTATCCTCTCCTTGCGATGATGAATCCGTGCATCCAGCATAATCCCTTCGACAGGTCCTTTACCATACGCCCTGTTTCTGTCCGAACCACCAAACCAGGCCCAGGCCGATGGTCTGCTGCGATGAGTCGAGAACTCCCAACGCATTGCTCAAGAAGTAGTGCTGGTTGGACTGGTCGCGGCGGAACTCGCCGCGCATCAAGAAATCGCTGGCGAGCTTGTAGTCCACGGTGAAAGTGCCCTCCCTGAGATATTGAGTGACGCCCGTATAGAGCCCTCCGACATCGGCGAGATACTCCAGGCGCAGCGCGACGGCCATGGCGGGAGTCAACTGATAGCCGCCGTAGAGCGCGCCGCCCGCGACATGCTCGGGCGATGAATACGAATACAGGCGGTCCTGAACGTAGTCGGCTTCCGCCGCGAGGGTGAGAGCCTTGGTCACCTGCCAGGAGACGTAGCTGTCGAGGATATCGAGCTTGCCGGTCGGCGGGTTCGCGATCGGCAGGATGTAGGTCCCCTGCTGATTCGGCAGTTTGGTTTGTCCCGGCCCCGGGTTCGTCAGATACACCACGTCGGGATGTTCCTGGCCGTTGTAGAAATTGACCGTCCAGTTGAGATCGGGCGAAGGCGTCAGGACGAAGCCGGCCATCTGATCCTTGTAGTTGTTGAACGCCTCGGTCTGATCGGTTCCGTTGGTGATCCAGAGGTTCAAGGCGAGCTGGTCGTTGACGGCGTACTTCGCGCGTACCCCCATGTGATAGAACGGCAGGTAATCGAACCAGAACGAGCGCGAGTAGTTCAGCTGATCCTTGGTGTAGTTGCCCTCCATGCCCAGGGAGCTTGCCCACTTGCCAAAATCGACGGTGAGGCCCGCACCGAGCGGAAAGACATAGGTGCCGTAGGCCTGGAAAATGTTGCGGTAGACTTCGGGCCGCAGTTCATTGGCCGGATTGCCCTGCAAGGTGGAGGTCGCCTGGCCGTACTGCAAATCGATCCGAAATCCCTCGCGCTTGCCGCTCGATAAATCGGGCGCGCTCTCCAGGATGAGGTCCGCCTGGTTCAGGCTGAAGCTGTTGCTGCTCACGTCGTAGGCGCGCAGGTAATTCACGCGGCCGATGGGATTGTCGGTGTTGTACTCGTAATAGCCATCGAGCATGGCGTTGATGGTCACGCCATGCAGCAGGTCCCCGACGACACCGCCGGACGCCGCGGCGGCATTTGCTGGCGCAGGGCCGGCGCTGGCGGGTGCGGAAGCCGCTACGTTCGCGGTATTTGGCGATGGAGCTGCGGGTGCGCCCGACGCGACAGCCGGCGCCGGAGCGCCCGCTGCGCCGGAGGTCCGCGCCGGTTGGGCCGCCAGCTGAGACTGCAGCTGACGCACCAATGCTTTGAGCTCTTCGACTTCCTGGGTCAGATGATCGATTCGTTCATCGACGCTCGGAGCGTTGGGGGGCGCGCTCTGGGTCGGTTGAGCCGACAGCATCGAGGCAAGAACGAGATTCGATGCGACCGCGGCAACAATCCATTTCGACGAGATCATGGTGGCAACTCCGCAATGACAGCAACACCCGTGACCCAAGCGAAGGACATCCTCGCAAGGTCAAGGTTGGGGTACCGTAGCACCCCTCATCGCTTTCATGCAGACGGGCGATCCGAGCGGCGCGGATCGCGGGTGGTTCAGGAGTGATTCGAATCCAGCGTTATCGCGCGGCCAGCTTGGCGGCCGTAGTGGCGATGAGCTGTCCCTGGTGCCGGGCGCCTTGCAGATCCAACGCGCTCGGAGCGCGCTGGCCGCTGCTGCCCGCAATGGTCGTGGCGCCGTAGGGACTTCCGCCGACGATCTCATCGAGGGTCATCTGGCCTTGGTGACTGTAGGGCAATCCGACCACCGTCATGCCGAAGTGCAGGAGATTGGTGATGATCGAGAACAAGGTCACTTCCTGGCCGCCGTGCTGAGCCGCCGTCGAGGTGAAGGCGCCGCCGACCTTCCCATTCAGGGCGCCGCGCATCCATAGCCCGCCCGCCTGGTCCAGAAACGCCGCCATTTGCGAGCACATGCGGCCAAAACGCGTCGGACACCCGACAATGATGGCATCGTAGTCGCCGAGCTCGTCGATCAGGGCGATGGGCGCCTTTTGATCGAGCTTGAAGTGAGCCGCTTTGGCAACCTCCGCCGGCGCCGTTTCCGGTACGCGCTTCACGTCGACCGTGGCGCCCGCCGAGCGGGCACCCTCGGCAACGGCCTCGGCCATGGTTTCGACGTGACCGTAGGAGGAATAATACAGCACCAGTATTTTTGCCATTTGCGCGTTGCTCACTCTATCCACATACTCAATCGGGGGCGCAAGATCGCGCCAACCCGCTATTTAAGTGTACACCGCTGTGCGCTTGGATCGCCGCCATTTTTTGTACGCGTCACGAGGCTGACGCGTCGGCCACCGCGGCGCGGGCCGTCTGCGCAACGCCCACCCTTCGATTGATGAGATACATCAAGCACAGCGACACCAGCGTGGTGCCCATGAGCAGATATCCCAGGGTATCGAAGTGCATAAGCCGTTGCCCACCGGCACACGCTCGGCGTCACGGCTGTCGCTCTATCGCCACGTTGCGTGAGTCCACGTCCCATCCTCGAAGCGCCACTCTCTCGCACTCCTGCCCGCTCGGTGGACAACGCACCTCGATCTTCCTGATCTCCCCCGGCATCAAGGCGATGTAATTGTCGCTGTAATACGCCGGTAGTACTCGATCGCCCTTGGCGTCGAGCACGGTTAGCTTGGCGTTCAGCACGGGTGCGCTGCCTTGATTCTCGAGCGTGATATCGATGCGGCCGACCTGCGCCCGCTGCGCTTGCGCGCGAATTGCGACGGGTTGCGGCGGCAAGGAGTTCAAGCGTCGATGGGCTGCTTCGTCGATGGCCTGCCAGTAAACGTTATCCGACACCGTGGCTCCGCCCGGATCCTCGAGAGCCAGCTTCACGATCACCACTTTCTCGCGCTCCAGGAGCGGCGGCAGATCGAGAGGCGTCGCCACATCGGTCACCGAATTCGCGGCGGAATCGACCCGATCCACACGCTCTGCGAGCCTGCGATTGTCCAGCGACAACACTCGTGTCCGCAGGGTCAATCCCGATCGGGCAATGCGGGTGGTATTCACCACCGCCAGCCGAAAGTCCGGCAAGTCGAGCTGCGCATGCAGCGGCTCGCAGGCTTTTTTGACCGCGTAGTAGGCGGCCGCCGTATCGTAATCCGAGCTGTAGATCTGCCATGTGTTGCTCGGCCACGCGGGATGCGTCATCCATAACAGCCGGCCGCTGTTGTCGGTCCACAGGTGCGCCGCGAATCCCTCGAAGATCGCGCGATAGGAGACGTAGTCCATGATTTGCGCCTTGCGCTCGAAATCCTCGAGACTGCCCGGCCGCGCCGTATTGCTTCGGCCATCGCGCGCCATGAAGCGTCGCGACATCGCCGTTGCCGCCGAAATGCCAGTCGTGATAGGCATACGTGTCGCTCGATCGGCCATCGGTCGGCCGCCGGAATCGAGGCGCGCAGCGACTCCAGCGTCGACAGCGAGGGCGTTCCGACTTCGACCGAGAAGCCGCGCGCGAGTCCGGTGAAATATTGCTCCGGCGGCCGGTAGTTGTACGGGTCCGCTGGCCTGCAGATTCACCGAGTTCGAGCTGCCGGTGTAATAGCGCGTGCCATCGAGCGTCGCCACCAAATCCGCGAGCCCCTCGTTGATGATGGGCTGCGGCACGCCTTCGTTGCGGCCGAACCACACCGCGATCGACGGATGATTTCGATATCGGCTGATGACATCGCGGGCATTGGCGAGGAACAGCGCCGGATCCTGGGGTTCGAGCTGAAAATCCTGGGTCGACTCCCAGAAATCGTTCAGCACCAGCAGGCCATATTCATCGGCCAGATCGTAGAAGACCTCTTCGGTATTCTGACCGAGCCAGTTGCGGATGATGTTCAGGTGCGCATCGCGATGCAGTTGGAAATACGGCTCCAAGTCGCGCGCGCGAGACTCGCTTGCGCGAATCGTCCATGCCCCAGCTTCCGCCGCGCGCGGCGATCGGCACGCCGTTGACGCGTGATGACCAGATACGGCGTCATGCGACTCGTGTCGCCGGGTCGCACCGCTGCGATGACTTCTCGCCGGCCGGCGTCAGGCTCGCGGCCCAGCCTTGCGGGGTGACGCTTGATGGCCTCGTGACGCACATCGACCAAGCGCTCGCCCGAGTTCGGTGCCCGACGTCGGATCGACCTCGACGCGGCGCAGCCGGCCCTTGGTGTCGAACAACGACAGTTCGTAGGTGATCTCGCGGATGCCGAATTCGAGCGCCGCCGAATCCGACCGAACGGCGTCTTCGTCGATGCTCGAGATTGAGCGTGTACAGATTCGCCGGGCCGTAGCCGTTCGGCCACCACAGCCGCGGCGCCGCGATGCGCAGTTGCGCGAACTCCGCCGGATCGAGAACCACGCTCGTCGTTCCGGGTGGAAGTTCGAGGGTCTTGCGCACGCGTGATCGAATCGATCCGCGCGATCAGCGTGGCGCGAACCGTCGCCGGGCGGCGGTTCTCTATGCTCGCCTCAATCGCGATGTCGGCCGTGTCGAGGCGCGGCAGCGGCAAGCCGAGTCACGATGTGCGGATCGATCAACCGCAGACCACCGGTGGCTGTGAAGCTGGACGCTCTGCCAGATCCCGGTGTCACGGTCGCGAATGCCCGGGATCCAATCCCATCCCTCGGTGGCGATGAACGTCGGGCCGTCGAGCGCCAGCACCCCACCGTTCTCACCGGGACCGGCGGCGATCGACTGTTCGTGGGGGATCCCCGGATGGGGCGGCGGGGAGATGCGCACCGCCAGCGCATTGGCTCGCCCCGGTTGCAACAGACCCGTGACGTCGAAAATGCCCCGGGTGAACGCCCCGCGGATGCTGCCGATGCGGCGTGCCGTTGAGCCACACCTCGGCGGCATAATTGATGCCGTTGAAGAGCAAGTGTCGCCTCCCCATCGCGCAAATCGGCGGGCGCATCGAACACGCTGCGATACCAGTAGTCTTGGCGGCTCAAGCTGTCCGGGATGGCGAGATTGTCGAGCCCGAAGCCCGGGTCGGGATACACGCCCCTCGCGATCAAGGTCGTCAGCACCGTCCCCGGAACCACCGCGGTAATCCAATCTCGTTCCCGATAGCCGGGATGCGACAACACCGCCCCGTCTTCGGCGACTTCCGGCGCCGCGCGCAGGTGCCACGCATCGAGCGTCCAGAGGCCGGGAGACTCGACGGCGAGGCCGCCCGGCGCGCCCGCGGGGATGGGCGCCGTGTGCGGCGCGCTCGGCGCGGTGCCGCTGTTCGGCAGCGTCCAGGGGTCTTGCGGCGCCTTTAGGCCGCGCCAGGCATGCTCCTGGAGCGGCCAGCCGACGCCCACCTGATCGAAGGTCACGAGCGAGAAATCCGGGCGCGCATCGGCCAGCAAACGCACCGCCTGCGCATCGAGCGCGTAAGGCCCGAGAGCGAGCCGGGCGAGCGATCCCCCGAAGTGCGGCGCGCCGGCCGCGGCACCGGGCGCGGTCGGCGCGATGTCGATTCGCGCCGCGACTCGCAATGTCCTCGCCTGAGTGCGCCGCGCTCTGGCCGTCGAGGTAGAGTCGCGCAATCGTGCC
>CAVSSU010000049.1:0-36857 GCA_963730565.1 uncultured Gammaproteobacteria bacterium | reverse complement strand
GACTTAAAATCCGTCGGTTAACAGCCATCCCGGTTCGAGTCCGGGCGGGGGCACCATAGAGAAAGCGAGCACGCATCGATGACAACAATGACCAGGGAAGGCACCCCAATCGAACGTCGTGGCGCCTGGGCCGCCGCATCCCTTGCCTGCATGGGCGTCGTCTTCGGCGACATCGGGACCAGCCCCCTGTACACGCTGCAGGTCGCTACGAAGGCCGCGAGCCCGGGCGGAGCGATTTCCCCGGCGGCGGTGGTCGGTGTCGTGTCGCTGATCTTCTGGTCCTTGATCATCGTCATTTCCGTGAAGTATGCGATCCTGATCATGCGCGCCAGCAACCACGGTGAGGGCGGTATTTTGGCCCTTCTCGCGTTGGTGGGCCCGCACCGTGCCAAGGACAGCCGGTGGCGCGGCGCCATGGTCATCGTGGGCCTCATCGGGGCGACCTTGCTCTATGGGGATGGCGCCATCACCCCGGCGATTTCGGTCTTGAGCGCGATCGAGGGCATTACGCTCTACGCCCCTCAGACAGCAAAGTTCGTGGTTCCTTTGACCGTCGTGATCCTCCTGGTGCTCTTCGCGGTCCAGCGCAAGGGCACATCCTGGATCGGCGGTATTTTCGGACCGGTGATGCTCGTCTGGTTCGTGGTGATTGGCATCCTGGGCATCATGGGAATCGCCAGGGGGCCTGCCATTCTTGCCGCGCTGAGTCCGTTCCCCGCGATTACTTATCTATGGCACGCAGGGCCATTGGCGCTGGTCGTCATCGGAGGCGCCTTTCTGGCGGTCACGGGTGGGGAGGCGTTCTATGCCGATATGGGGCATTTCGGGCCGCTCCCCATTCGCATCGCCTGGTTTGCGGTGGCGCTGCCGGCGTTGACGCTCAACTATTTCGGTCAAGGCGGGCTGCTCTTGACCGAGCCGGGGGCAATCGAGAATTCCTTCTACCAGCTGGCCCCGGAATGGTCGCACTATGGGTTGGTGACACTCGCAACGGTTGCGACCGTCATCGCCTCTCAGTCGATCATCTCCGGCGCCTATTCGCTGACGAGCCAGGCCATGCAACTCGGCTTCCTGCCGCGCATGCAGGTCATTCACACGGCTCGACAGGCCATCGGGCAGATCTACGTCCCGGCGGTCAACTGGCTGCTCGCGTTTGGAACGTTGACCGCGGTCATTGGGTTCGGTTCGTCGGCCGCGCTCGCCGGCGCCTTTGGAATCGCGGTTTCTCTGCTGATGGCGATCACCACGCTGATGGCGACATTCGTCGCACTCAGCTGGAAGACTAATCCGCTGATCGTCTACGTCGTGAACGGCAGCCTGCTCGCGCTCGATTTGCTGTTCGTTGCATCGACCTCGACGAAGCTCTTCGACGGCGGCTGGTTCCCGTTGGCGATTTCATTCATTGTCGCCTTTCTCATGCTCACCTGGCGCAAAGGCCAGGAGATCATGGATCAGGCACGCCTGCAGGTCCGGGAGAAATCGAGCGAGTTCATCGAACGCATCCAGGCCGATCCGCCGTTTCAAATTCCGGGCACCGCAGTCGTACTCGGCCGCAAGCTCCAGGGCGTGCCGCTGTCTCTGACCCGCAACGTCAAGTTCAACCATGTGCTGCACGAACGGGTGCTGCTCGTTGCGGTGGTGCTGACCGAATCACCCCGGGAAACCGATGAGGATCGCGTCAAGGTCACGGTGATCTCCGACCGCATCATTCGTGTCGAGCTCAGGGTCGGCTTCATGGAAAGCGTGGACGTGCCCAAGGGGCTCGGCGTCGCTGTGGCGCGCGGGCAGATAGCTGAATGCAATCTGCGCGATGTGACCTACTATACCGGTCATGAGACCATCATTCCGATGGGCCGGTATCCCGGGATGTCGCGCTGGCGCGAGAGGATTTTCGTGCTGATGCACCACAATGCGCAAAGACCGGCCGCGTATCTCAAAATCCCGACCGACCAGCTCATGGAAATTGGAATCGAATTCGAGATTTGATTGCGGTGTTATGCGCCGACCTCGGGACCGGTCCCCGCCTCGCGTGCCCCGCCGGCCTCGGTGCGCTTTATCCGGTCCTCCAAAGGGCGGAGGCGCTGCCGAATCATCGCGACCTGTTCCGGACCCAGCCGTTCGGCGCAGCCGCTCAGGATGCGCCGGCCGCGTGCCACGAGCGATTCGACTATCCGCGCGTCGTCGCACGTCGAGGCAATGTCGTCGAGCGCGCGCAAGATCCGCAGGCTGACGGCGATATCTGAGGCCGAATAATGGCGTATCTGCTCGAAGGCCGTATCGAGCAGACCGTCGGTCCCGATCCAGGGCACGACGACCCGCACGACGTGCGGCGGAGCGCATAGCAACGAGAGCGGAGGTTCTCGGCCGACAAACCGGATGAGGATCCGCCCGAGTTGGTCGACGCAGGTGATCGCGGTGCTCGGATCATTCACGGCGGTGGAAATTGCCTTGAGCGCAATGTCGACGATCTGGATCACACCGAACTCGACGTCCTGCTGCAGCGTGCGCGACGGACCGATGTCGAACGCCGCGCGTAGTTCGCGTTCGCGCTGCGGATCGAGGCGGTCATCGGGCGAGCAGCCAAAGAGCGCGATCCCTGCGGGGACGAAGTGCCCGACTCGGCGAAGGATGCGCACCCGCACCTTGAACTCCTTCGCCAGAGACAGCAGCCGTCCCGTGTCGACGTAGCGAATGTAGCCGGACACGGCGCTTAAGATCAGACGCTCGCTTTTTTTGTCATTGTAGGGGACGCCTTCCTGATCGTAGGCCGGCCGACGAGTGTCGGGCATGATCTCATCGATCACTTCCTCGGTTTCGCCTGCAATCCGGTCGACGATGTGATTGACGCTGATCGACTGGGAGATGTGATTGATGAAAAAGATCAACCACGCGACGCAGGTCACGGCGAGCAGCATCGCGCAGGTCACCGTGGCGACAGGCGCGAAGGGGTGGGGGACGGAACGTGCCTCGGGCAACGCGGCCATGCAGAAGGCGAAAGTGCCTAGAAAAATGCCGAGCGTCCATTGGGTGACCCGATCCTTGACGAAGCTCAACAGAATTCGGGGCGAGAACTGCATCGACGCCAGTGTGAGCGTCATCAAAAGGATGGCGAAGACGATCGAAACCACGGTCATGATGGAGGCGGCAATCGTGGCAAGCACGATCTGGGCGACTTGGGGATCGGTATGGGACGGAAACAGGATGCTCGGTACCCAGGCACTTAGCAGCGGGAAGGCCTCTTCGAGCGATGAGAGCGCGGCTCCGAGAACACCGAGCGCAACGGAAATCAGCAGCGGCCGCACCAGAAATCCGCCGCGCAGCGAATACATGGCCGTACGAAGCAGCGGAAACAGCCGATTCATCCGCGGGGCAGCCTCTGCGGGTTTGAGCGCGTGACCAAATGCTCAAAACCGCTGGGACAGGCCGCCATACAGCTGCGCCTTAGGTGCGGCACCGTTCAATCCGAAATTACCGCCGAAATCAACCTGCACATTCGACTTCAGCGCAAAGGTCAATGCCTCATCCAGGGTGTACAGCGGCTGTGCCCGTGCCTCCCAAGATTGGGTTGTGAAGACCTCCGAATAGAACGTCCAGCGAGCGTCGAGCGGATGGCTCACATTGACCAGAAAATCGAGCGCGCTGTGACGGCCACCGCCGGTGGCATCTTCCAGATAATCGAATTCGGGCATCACCACCACGGTGAAGCCGTCCGGTGCGCTCATGCTGATGGGCAGGATCAGGCCGCCTTCGACCTTGCCATTGCCCAGCCCGCTCTGCGCCGTCGGTATTTTGACGTAAGGAAGCAGGGCCACCGCGACGGCGCCGCGATCATCGCCCAGCACATTGACCTTGAGCCGCGCGAACGTATCGCCGACGCCGGATACGCTCGTGGCGTTGGCCGCGTTCCGGGTCACCGAGGATTCATAGGGGGTGACCTGCAGCTCGGCGTCGATCCGGTTGGTCAGGCCCAATTTCAGGGTTGGGTCCAACAACGTCCACTGCCGGGTCCTGACTCCGCCGTTGTCGCCGTAGCTGTAGAGCGCGATGTCGGTCTCGTATTGAAAGTGGCCGGCATCAACGGTGTACGGGCTGTTGGCCTTGGGTGGCCGGTCGGTATTGAAGCTGCGCATATCGGCGTCCGGTGTGGGGTCCCACAAGGTGTACTCGTCCTTGTTGGGCGCCGTATCGTCACCGAAGGCCGGCACTGCGAAGGCCATCGCCAGCGCGATTAAGCGGCATTTCTTTGAGCGGCCATCATCGGGCTGTGTGGGCGCGCGGCGCATCGGTCGGCTCACGGCCGAACCGCGGTAACCTCGATCTCCACCAGGAACCCGGGATTGGCGAGCGCCGCGACCTGCAGCGCCGAGCGCACCGGCAGGTTCGGCTGACCGGGCGTGCCGAAGAATTGCGTGTAGCCCTGCATGAACCCTTCGAAATCCAGCTTGCCGCCCTTGGCAGGATCGCCGACGAGAAAGGCTTGCATCTTGATCACGTCGCCGAGCGTCAGGTGCAGGCTCTCGAGCGAGGCTTTGATGCTGGTGAGTGCGCCGATGGTCTGCGTCTTCGTGTCGCCGTAGGCGGCGATGGAGTCTTTCGGCGCCTTCGGATCGCTGACGGGAGGCACCATGCCGCTCAAGAACACCAGCGTCTTGCCGGCCGGCACTTCGACCGCGGCAGAGATGGGAAAAGTGCTGCCATTCGGCAACTTGTGCCGGATCACGTCTTGCGAGAGCGCGAGGGCCGGTAGCGCCAACAGAGCGAGCGAGGTGGCTGTCTTGATCATCGGGAGTTCCTCTTTGAGTTGATCGAAGGCCAAACGCAAAAATCGGTTGCGAGCTAGTGCGCGGGAAGCAGTCTATCGGTGCTCGGCCGCCGCAGCGCCTTGACCTCCGCCGCGGTGATCCGGCCCGGGAAATGGTTGCCGAGGTTCGAGCGCACATAGTTGATCACGGCGGCGATCTGTTCATCGTTGAGCGTGGGCACGGAGAAGAACAGGCCCACGTCGCCGGTACCGCCGAAGGCCGGCATGTTGCGCCGGCCTTCGAGGAGCGTCAGGGCCATGAACTGCTTGGAGGCGAGCGCGGCGTCGCCCGCCAGCGACGGGTATCGGCCGGCCCCGACCGCGCCCTTGCCATCCGGCATGTGACAGCCCTGGCAAATATGTTCGAATACTTCGGCGCCCGAGGTGGTCTTGAGCTTGCCGGAGCTGAACATGCCGACGCCTTCTTCCTGCGCTCTGGCCGGCTGAGCGAAGCCGACGGCGAGCGCCAGTGCCGCGCCGGCTGCCAAGGTGTACCCGATCGCTGATTTGCTCATGAATGCATCCCTCCCGCCACCGCGCGTCGATGCAGTCGATCGATCGCATCCAGCGACGACATGAGCGCGCCTTCCTGCCAGGCCGGAAGATACGAGGCGTGCTCGCCCGCGAGCACGATGCGGCCGTCGATGGCGCAGAGAGCATCGTAATGTTTCGCGCGCGCCTCTTCGGTCCACATGCCGAAGCATCCCATGCGTGAACGGCGAGCGGTGCCACGCCACGGCCACGCCGGTTCGAACTCCTTCGTGATACTGCGGGTGGATGCTGACGCCGTATTCCACGGCCTTGGCGACCCGCTCGTCCGGGCGTCATGGCCGTGAACTCCATGGCATCGGCCCCGAAGAGATAGCCGCCGAGCAACACGCCCTTGCCGTCGCTGAAGTAACCGGTGTTCGGATAGCCGATGTTGCTGATCGGCAGGTCGGTGTAGGTGATGCCGCCGTAGATCTGCTCGTCTTCTTCCCAGAAGCGGCGCTTGAATTGCAGCCCGACTTTCACCGCGGCCGCGTAAGGGCACGGCGGCGATCGCCTCCGCCATGGGCGCGCCCACCTGTCATCGGGATCTGTCCGAGATCGACAGCGGGATGGTGCACACGCACCAGTCCGCGCGCGCCGTCTGCGGCCACCGGACGCGTCGCGGTATCCTCGAAGGTGGCGGCCACGCCGGCTCGTCCTGCCGGATTCGACGACCTTGGCGTTGTAGCGGATCAACGGCGCCAAGCTCGCGCCGCGAACGCCTGGCCGACCATGCCCATGCCGCCGACGGGCTGGAACATGGTGGTCTGCATGTCGTAGCACGTCGCCAGGCGATAGGCCTTGCCACAGGCCGGATCGCAGCACGTCGGCAGCTGCAACGGCTCGGAGAGCACCGGGCGCGCCGCCGAGCCCGCCGCCGGGATCCTTCTCGAAGCCGCGCCGGTCGCTGCTCGATGGCCCGCGCGTAGCGGTACTTGTCGTCGAGCGCTCCCCACTCGCGCAGCGAGGCGAGCAGGCGCTCCTGGTCCTCCACGGTCACCGCAGGCGTCGAGATTCTTGCTCTGCACGGTCCTTTGCGAGAAGCTCCGCGACGTGACCGTGGTAGTCCGCCTTGATGGTGCGGAAGCGCTGCGGCTTGCCGCCGAACGCCTTGGTGCGGTGAAGAAAAGCGTTGTAATTGCACCTGGACGAACGGCTCGAGCTGCACGCCCAAGAGCTTGCAGTAGCTCAACATGCCGCGGTGATGGTAGGGCAGCGCCACGGGCCCGGGTTGATGTAGAGACCCGGGTCGAATCGGCATTCCTGCGTGAATCCGCCCGAGCTCGGTGTACCGGTCGCCGCCCCGCAGCGTCCAATTGCGGCCGCCCGCACGGGAATTATATTCGAGCACCTGCACCTGGTAGCCGGCTTTGCGCAGCTCGTAGGCAGCGACGAGACCGGCGATGCCCGCGCCGAGCACCAGCACCGTGGCTCCGGACGGCGCGCCGCTCAATTGGAGCGGCCCTCGGTAATCCGAGTCCGCGGCGAAGCCGAGGCTGGTCATCGCCTGATACATCGCGGCGCTTCCCGCCGACTGCGCCGATCATGGAAAGCAGCTCGCGCCGGGTCATCGATGTGGCTCGCTCGCCCATGCTTTTCCCACCCCATTTGTTATTCGTGCGCACGCTGAGCGCTGCGCGGTTGTAGATCTTACATCAGATTCCGGTTAATTTTTTTCACCGTCAGGGGGTGCTACGATCTGTCCACATTTCACCTACGGAGTTCACCCGATGAAGAAGCCAAAGAATGTGGGAACGACGCTGAGTCTGGCCGCGTTGCTGCTCGCGGGGACCGTTCTGGCCGAGCCTCCGCACGGCGGCGGCGAGCCGCATGGGGGCAAGGGCGGAGCGCCGCATGGTGCGCCGGCTCGCGGCGAGCCGCACGAAGGTCCGCGCGGATATTCGCGAGTCGCTGAGCCCAAGGGCTGGGATGCGCGTCCGTCCACTGTCGATCGCGGCGCCTATCAGCACAACTTCCAAGCGGCGCGCAGCTACAGGATCGGACCATACCACCGGCCTTCCGGCTGGAGCGCCCGCCGCTGGGGCTACGGACGAGATTCTGCCCGCGGGCTTATTGGGCGTCGCCAGTACGTGATCGGCGATTACTGGCTGTTCGCGCTCGAGGTCCCGCCCGCCGGCTACGAGTGGGTGCGCGACGGCGCCGATGCGCTGCTGATCGACACCAACACAGGCGAGATCCTGCAGGTCGAGTACGGCGTATTCGCCTAGATTGGCGTCAACACCGCCGCGCTCGGTTGACCTGCCCGTTTGACTTGCGGACGCGCGCTACTTAGCATTCCGCGCCCTGACGGCAGCGCGATGAGAGTGGGACAGTGCATACGCCGCGAAAGTGGTTCCAGCGTTTTGCATTGAGCCCGACCGATCTGCTCCGCGATCGCACGTATCGGCGATTGTGGACCTCGATTCTCATCTCCTCGTTTGGTGGCCAGGTTACGCTGCTCGCGCTGCCGCTCTCCGCAGCCGTGCTGCTGCACGCATCGCCCACGCAGATGGGTTTTTTGGCGGCCGCGGAAATCGTGCCTTTTGCGCTGTTCTCGCTGCCAACCGGGGTATGGCTCGATCGCGTGCGCAAGCTCCCGGTCTATGTCGTCGGCGAGCTGTCGATATCCGCGACGGTCGCCTCGGTGCCGGTGGCTTGGTGGCTCGGCTGGTTGTCGATCGATTGGCTTTATGTCGTCGCGTTCGTGATCGGCGCGGTCAACACCACGGCCGGAAGCGCTGCGCAGATCGTGCTGACCCAGATCGTGCCCCGCGAGCGGCTGGTCGAGGCCCACGCCAAGAACGCGCTGGCATCATCGACCGCTGAAGTCACCGGCCCCGGCGCCGCCGGCGCGCTGATCAAGATCGACGGGAGCGCCGCTCGCGCTGCTGGCGGACGCCGTGCTGCTGCTGATCTCCTCGACCATCCTGCGCGGCGTCAAGGTCGTCGAGACGCCGGGCACGCGCAAGCTCGCGTTCTGGCCCGCGATGCGCGAAGGCCTGGACTTCGTTCGCGGACACGCGCTACTGGTCGCGATGGCGAGCTGCGTCGGCGTCTGGCAGATGTGCAATCAGGCGGCCATGGTGGTGCACATCCTGTTCGCCACGCGGCAGTTGGGCCTGACGGCCCGCGGGGTGGGCTTGAGCTATGTCGCCCTGGGCGTCGGCACGGTGCTCGCGAGCGCGCTGGGCTATCGAGTCGTGAAGCGGCTCGGGCCGGGTCCGACGATGGTGCTCGGCTTTGCGATCAGCGGCTTCGGCTGGGTGGTGCTCGCGTGCGCGCCGTTGAACCGCCTCGGTATCGCCGCCTACCCCTTATGCTGCTGTCTTTCGGCGTGGGCGCCGTGTTCATCACCATTAATTTTCTGTCATTGCGCCAGTCGGTGACGCCCGGTCCCATGCTGGGCCGGATGACCAGCACCATGCGATGGCTGATCCTGCTGCCGGCCGGGCCCGGGCGCGCTGATCGGGCGGCTGGCTGGGCGAACACCTGGGCTTGCGGGTGGCGCTTGGATTCGCGGGCAGCACCGCGCTGCTGCTTGCGCGGTGGCGCGCGCGGCTTCGACGTGATTCGCAGCGTGAAAACGCTTCCGACGCTGAAGGCCGAGGCCATCACGCCCTATTCGGCGGACGTCGACGCCGAAGCGCGAGGCAGCCCACGGCTTCAATTGGCGCTCGGCAAGCGTGGACGCTTAAGAATGGGACGCCGTCCTACAGACGCGTGCTCGGCGTCAACCGAGCATCGGAGCGAACGTTATGCGGCATAGGTATTGCGCTAGTCAGTACTGCGCATCGTTTGTCATGCAGGAGTGTCGAAAATGAAGAAATTCGGAAAAGCATTGATCTTCAGTTTGAGCATGGCGGGTAGCGCGCTGTCGTTGCGCCGGTGGTCGCCTCGGCGGCCGTGGGAATCGACATCACCGTGGCGCCGCCCGCGCCGCGCGTGGAAGTGGTGCCGGAGCCGCGCCCGGGTTATGTCTGGGCGCCGGGATATTGGGAGTGGCGGGGCGGTGCGCATGTCTGGATTCCCGGCCGCTGGATGGCAGAGCGCCACGGCTAGCATTGGGTTCCGGATCGCTGGGAGCAGCGCGGGGATCATTGGCATTACTGGCGCGGTCACTGGGAGCGCTAAAACCTCGTGACACGTTCGCAACCTCGCGCGGGACAGGGCGCAGGCTCGTGAAGTTGCTTTCGCGAGCCTTGCGCCCTTGAGCGATTCGGTTGCCGGAATTGAGTCGCATATCAATAGGTAGCCTTAACTCTTTGATTTAGCTAAGATCGCCGCCTCATGAATACTGCGGCCGACGGTCTTGGCGTCGAGGGAGTCCACGTTTGGCGCGGCGATCGTCATGTGCTAAGGCCGTGAGCCTCGGGCTCAAGCCGCGACGAAGCTGCTGCACATCTCGGGCACAAACGGCAGCGGCAAGACGACGCTGCTGAGGGTGGCATGCGGTCTGCTGAGGCCGGAGCAGGGGCGGGTCACCTGGCTGCGGCCGATCGATCTCCGAGTACGCTCCGACTATCAGCAGGCGCTCGCCTATGCTTCGCACGAGCCGGCGCTCAAAGGCGATCTGACCGCGCTCGAGAATCTACGCTTCATGGTGGGGCTCAAGCGCCGCACCAGCGCCGCCGAGCTCACCGCTTGTCTGCAGCGCACCGGTGTCGAACGCTGCGCGGACCTTCCCGTGCGGGTGCTGTCGGCGGGGCAGCGCAGGCGCGTTGCCATGGCCCGGGTGCTCGGCATGTGCGCTCCTCTCTGGCTGCTGGACGAGCCGTTCACCAATCTCGATGCGGGCGGCTCGGAAACCTTCGCGACCCTCATTGCCGAGCACGTGAGTTCGGGCGGCATGGCGGTCGTCGTCGCGCACCATGAGCTCGAGCTGCCGACTGCGGCGCGCCGGCTGGAACTTCCGGGATGAGCGCCGCCCGCGCCCTGGCGCTGCTCGTCGGCACGTGAACTGCGTCTCAGTTTCCGGCGCCCGGACCAGCTTTTGCAGCCGCTGGTGTTCTTTCTGATCGTGACGACCTTGTTTCCCCTGGGATTGAACCTGCAGCTGTCGCTGCTCAAGGACATGGCGCCCGGTGTGCTTTGGACCGCTGCGCTGCTATCGTCGCTCCTGTCGCTCGAGTCACTGTTCAAAGGCGACGCGGACGACGGCACGCTCGAGCAGCTGGCGCTGTCGGGCCACAGCTTGACCGTGATCGTGATCGGCAAGACGGCGGCGCATTGGCTGCTGAGCGGCGCCGCCCTGGTGCTGGCGTCGCCCCTGGTCGCCATCGCGCTCGGAATATCCCGAGCGCGGCTTTCGGCACGATGCTGGCGAGCCTCGCGCTCGGCACGATGACATTGAGCTGGCTCGGTTCGATCGGTGCGGCGCTGACGGTGGGCTTGAAGCGCGGCAACGTCCTTTTGTCGTTGATCGTGCTGCCGCTGGCCATGCCATTGCTGATCTTCGGCGCCGGCGCCACGGACCGCGCCATCTCGGGAACGAGCCCGGCGGGGGCCCTGTATTTTCTTGGATCGTTATGCGTATTCACCTGTACCCTTGCTCCCTTTGCGGCTTCGGCCGCGCTGCGCATCACGCTCGAATGAGGCTCGAGAAGCACTAACGCACATGTGGACATGGTTCTATCGATTGGCCTCCCCTCCGTTCGTATATCGGACGGCGGGCGCTCTCGCGCCCTGGTTTCTGGCTGCGGCGGCCGCGGCCATCGCCTACGGCGCGATCGCAGGCCTCGTATTTGCGCCTCCCGATTACCAGCAGGGCGACGCCTTTCGCATCATTTACGTGCACGCGCCGAGCGCCTGGCTCTCGATGTTCGCCTACACCACCCTGGCCGTGGCCGGCGCGATTGGTTTGATTTGGCGCATCAAGATGGGCCATGCGGTGGCCGCGGCGAGCGCCCCCATCGGCGCCTCGTTCGCACTGGCCGCCCTGATCACCGGCTCGCTCTGGGGACGCCCCATGTGGGGCACCTACTGGGCATGGGACCCGCGGCTCACCTCCGAGCTCATTTTGTTGTTTCTATACGTCGGGGTGATGTCCCTGCGCTCCGCGTTCGAGGACCCCGGCCGCGGCGACCGCGCGGCGGCGCTTCTCGCCATTGTGGGGGTTGTCAACATCCCCATCATCCATTACTCGGTTGTTTGGTGGAACTCACTGCACCAAGCGGCTACGGTTGCTAAAATCGGCGTGCCGGACATGCCAGGCAGCATGCTCTGGCCGCTGTTGTCCATGCTTGTGGGCTTCATGTGTTTCTATGGGGCGGTATTGTGCATGCGGCTTCGCGGCGAGGTGCTCAATCGAGAGCGCCAGGCGGCGTGGGTGCGGGAGGCGGTGAGATCGTGAAAACAGGCGGATTCTGGGCGATGGGCGGTTACGCGCGCTTCGTATGGCCGTGCTTCGCCCTGGTGTTCGGCGTGCTCGGCTGGAATCTCTGGGCGGCGATGCGTTATCAGGCCGCGGCGCGCAAGCGGGCGCAGCGGGCGCTGGCCATGATGGGCGATCCTCAGTGACTCCGCGGCGCAAACGTCTTTTCGTGGTGCTGGCGATCCTCGGCGGGGTTGCCGCCTCGGTGTCGCTCGCCGTGATGGCCTCGCGTCAGAACATCATGTTTTATTACGATCCGAGCCAGATCGCCGCCGGACAGGCGCCCGCCAACAAGCGCTTCCGCGTGGGCGGCATGGTGGTGAAAGGGAGCGTCGCGCGCAATCCCGGCGACTTGCAGGTGCGGTTCGTGCTGACCGATTTCGCGCATCAAATCCCGGTCGAATATACCGGCGTGCTCCCCGATCTGTTCCGCGAAGGTCAAGGGATCATCGCGCATGGCACGCTGGGGCCTGACGGCGCCTTTGTCGCCGACGAGGTGCTCGCCAAGCACGATGAGAAGTACATGCCTCCGGAGGTTGCGGCGTCGTTGAAGCGCAAGGCCGACGGAGGAGCCGCCGGCGCGGCGCCGGCCGATGCGGCCGCCAAAGCCGGAACAAGCCAGGCGCTCACGACCGGCGCGCCCGCCACCGGGCCGACCGGGTAGTCAGCAAGGAAATCATCATGGCAGCGGAACTCGGCGTATTCGCCCTCATCCTCGCGTTCGTCCTGAGCCTCGCGCAGGCTTTTTTCGGATTGATCGGCGCCTATCGCGGCAATGGCGACTGGATGGCGGTCGCGCGCCCGGCGGTGACGGGACAATTCGTCTTCGTCGCAGTGGCGTTTTCGTGTCTCGTGTACTGCTTCGTGAACAACGACTTCTCCGTGCTTTACGTGGCGCACAACTCGAACACGCACCTGCCGCTGTTCTACCGTGTGGCGGCGCTCTGGGGCGCGCACGAGGGGTCGCTCCTTCTCTGGATCTCGATCCTCGCCATCTGGAGCCTCGCGGTCGCTGCGTTCAGCCGCCAGCTGCCGATCACTTTCTCGAGCCGGGTGCTCGGGATCATGGGGCTCATCAGCGCGGGCTTCATGCTGTTCACCCTGTGGACCTCGAATCCCTTTGTTCGGCTCATGCCGGCTGAGCGCGACGGCGCCGATTTGAATCCGGTCCTGCAGGATTTCGCGCTCGCCATTCATCCGCCCATGCTCTACACCGGCTATGTCGGGTTCTCGGTGGCCTTTGCGTTCGCGTGCGCCGCGATGCTCGAGGGCCGGCTCGATCAAGCCTGGGCCAAGTGGACGCGTCCCTGGACCATCTTTGCGTGGACGTTTCAGACCATCGGCATCGCGCTCGGCAGCTGGTGGGCCTATTACGAGCTGGGGTGGGGCGGCTGGTGGTTCTGGGATCCGGTGGAAAACGCATCCTTCATGCCCTGGCTCGTGGGCACCGCCCTGATCCATTCGTTGAGCGTCACCGAGAAGCGCGGCATCTTCAAGAGCTGGACGCTGCTATTGGCGATCTTCGCCTTCTCGCTGAGCCTCGTGGGCACGTTCCTGGTGCGATCGGGCGTGCTCGTCTCCGTGCACTCGTTCGCCACCGACCCGCAGCGGGGCCTCTACATCCTCGCGTTCCTCACCCTGACCATCGGCGGTTCCCTGTCGCTCTACGCCTGGCGCGCACCGAAGCTGTACGTCCCCGGAGGTTTCGAGCCGTTCTCCCGGGAATTCTTCCTGCTGGTGAACAACGTGATCCTGGTGAGCGTCGCCGGGCTGGTGCTGTGGGGGACGCTCTCGCCGCTGGTGTACGAGCTCTTCAATCTGGGCAAGATCTCCGTGGGCCCGCCGGTGTTCGCCGTGATGTTCCTGGTGCCGATGCTTCCGTTGATGGTGTTTCTCGCCATTGGCATGCATTCGGCTTGGCGTCGCGGCAGACTCACCGCCTCGGCGAGACCGCTCTGGTGGCTGCTCGGCGCGGCCGCGCTGGTATCCGTGCTGGTGCAGGGGGTGGGATTCGGCACGTTCCACTGGATCGGCCTGATCGGTCTCTTGTTCGGTTTCTGGATCATTTTCTCGGCCTTGATCGAGCCGGTCCAGAGGCTTCGCCGCGGCCAGAAGCTCACGTCGGGCCTGCTCGGCATGGTGGTTGCGCACATCGGAGTCGGCGTATTCGCGATCGGCGCGAGCGGCGTGGAGAGCTACAAGATCGAAAAGGATGTGGCCTTGAAGCCGGGCATGACCTATTCCATTGCCGGTTACGATTTTCGCTACGTCAGCTCCGCCGAGGTCAAAGGGCCCAACTACGATGCGGTACGCGCCGAAGTCGATGTGACGCGCAACGGAAAGCTGGTGACCGTGCTCAGGCCGGAGAAGCGCCATTTCTGGGTGCAGCAGACCGACAACAGTCAGGCGGCGATTTCGGTCAGCTGGGCGCGCGATCTGTTCGTGGCGATGGGCAATCCCCTCGGTGCGGATGCCTGGAGCATGCGCATTCAATACAAGCCCCTGGTTCGATACATCTGGCTGGGTGCGGTGATCATGGCGATCGGCGGGGTGATCGCGGCGACCGACCGGCGCTACCGCGTGCGCGTCGAGAAGCGATCGACGGAGCCGGTGCCGGTGCCGCCGCCGGAGCCCAGCCTCGGATCGGCCTGATGTGGAAGTTCATCATACCGGTGGCGGCGTTCGTCGCGCTCGCCGTGCTGTTCGCCCTGGGGCTCAATCCCAAACGGGACATTCATGCATTACCCTCGCCGCTGATCGGCAAGGAAGCTCCGGCCTTCGACCTCACCGATGTGATGGACCCCTCGCGGCATGTCGACAACACGGCCTTGAAGGGCCAGGTCTACATGCTCAACGTGTGGGGTACCTGGTGCTTCGAGTGCCGGGCGGAGCACGACGAACTGCTCGCCATCGCCCGCCAACACGTGGTGCCGCTCATCGGGCTCGATTACATGGATCAGCGCGAGAAGGCGCGGGAATGGCTCACCCAGTTGGGTAATCCCTATCAGGGCGTCGGTTTCGACACGGACGGCAGGACGGCGATCAACTGGGGCGTGTACGGTGCGCCCGAGACCTATCTGGTCGACGGCCACGGACGCATCCTCTACAAATTCATCTCGCCCATCACGCCCGAGGTGTGGGAGCGTGAATTCCTGCCGCGCATCAGCGCGGCGCAACGGAGCGGCTCGTGACCCGCCTGCGCTTTTCATTGCCGGCGCTCGCGCTCGCGACCATCGCGGGTTCGGCGCTCGGTGCGGCCGACCCGACGGTCAATGCCTACGGCGAGATCGAGAATCCTGCGCTGCAGGCCCGCTACGAACACGTCACCCAGGATCTTCGTTGTCTCGTCTGTCAGAACGAATCGATCGCCGACTCCAACGTGGAGCTGGCCAGCGATCTGCGCCGCCAGGTTCGCGAGATGCTGATCGCCGGCAAGAGCGACGACGAAATTTTCAAATTCATGACGGACCGCTACGGCGAGTTCGTCCGCTTCAATCCACCGCTGACGCCGAAGACCTGGCTGATCTGGGGCGCGCCCTTCATCATGGTGGTGGTGGGGGCCATCGTCATCATTCGGGTGGCGCGTCACCGCGCGCGGCTGCCCGTGGATGATGAGCCGGCTCCGGAAACCAAGTAAACAATGAAAAACTTTCTCGTCATTGCAGTGTTCATGGCTGCGATCGCCGCGACGGCCGTCGCATGGCCGCTGCTTCGCAACCGCCGCAGCCGGCTCGCAGGCGCCGCGGCCGGTATTCTAGTCATGGCCGCCGCCGCCGGACTGTATCCGCTTTGGTCGAACTGGAACTGGCACCAAGCGCCGCCGGCCTCGGCGATGGCAAGCCCCCAGGTTCTGGCCATGGTCGCCGAGCTCGAGCGCAAGATGGAGGCCAAGCCGGACGACATCAAGGGCTGGCTCATGCTCGGGCGATCGGACATCGCGCTCGAGCGCGTCGATGGCGCCGTTGCGGCCTACGAGCGCGCACATCGCCTCGATGCGAACAACGTCGAGGCCCTGCTGGGCTTGGGCGAGGGGCTGAGCATGCGAGCGGGTGGCGACATCACCCCCGAGGCCGGAGAGTTGTTCGAGCGCGCCGTGAGCCTGGAACCGGACAATCCGAAGGCGTTGCTCTACTCAGGATTCGGCGCCGCCACGCGCGGGGATCGGGCCACGGCACGAAAGCGCTGGTTGGCGCTCAAGGCCATGCATCCGCCGGCCGAAATCGATGCCATGTTGGATCAACGGATCGCCGAGCTCGGCACCGCCGATCTTGCGGCTGCGGGCGCCGCAGGGGCAATGGCGGGCGCGCCGCCCGGCGAGCCCAACGTGGCGGCGGGCACGGCCGGAGCGGCACAGGCTGCCACACCGGCGGCGTCTGATTCGGCGGCGCAAGCGACCCTGAATCTTTCCATATCACCGGCGCTGAAGGCGCGCCTCACCGCCGATACCGCCTTGTTCATATTTGCCCAGGAGCCGGGCATGCGGGGACCGCCGCTCGCCGCCAAACGCCTGACCGGCGCCGCGATCGGCACTCAGATTCACCTCTCCTCGGCGGATTCCATGATTCCGGGCCGGGTGCTCACGGCGGGCCGGAAGGTATCGATCACGGCACGGGTTTCCTTCAGCGGGCAGCCGTTGCCCGCCGCGGGCGATTTGTACGGCGAACTTACCTATGATGTCGGGCACGACGGTGCGCGTGATCTCGTCATCGACCGGGTTGCACAATAGGTTTCTTCCCATGAGCGTCGCGAAGAGTCTGCTGGCAGGGCGAATCGTCGAAGACAGTCTGTTTCCCTATCCGCGTCTGCGCGAGAAGGACCGCGAGGTCCTGGGCATGATGCTGGACGCCATCGATCAGTTCCTGTCGCCCCGTCGCGAGGAATTCAAGGGCTGGGATCGAGAGGCGGCGCAGCCGGAAGAGTTCATCCAGGGACTGCGGGATCTCGGCCTCTTCGGTCTCATCATCCCGGAAGAGCACGGCGGCCTCGGGCTGTCGAATGCCGGCTATGCGCGAGTCCTGAGCCAGACCAGCACCCACGACAGCTCGGTCTCGCTCACCATCGGCGCGCACAGCTCCATCGGGATGAAGGGCATTCTGCTGTTCGGCACGCCCGACCAGCGCGCGCGCTACCTGCCGAAGCTCGCGAGCGGTGCAATGATCGCGGCCTTCTGTTTGACGGAATCGGGCGCGGGATCCGATGCTGCCTCGATCCGCACGAGGGCGGAAAAAGGCGCGGACGGGACCTGGACGCTGAACGGCGAGAAGATCTGGATCACGAATGGCGGGATTGCGGACCTGTATACCGTGTTCGCGCGCACGGCCTCCGATGGCGGAAAAATCACGGCCTTCATCGTGGAAGCGGCCTGGCCGGGCGTGAGCCACGGGCACCACGAAGACAAAATGGGGATCCGCGCCTCCTCGACGACCACGTTGAGCTTCACCGACGTGAAAGTGCCTCCCGAGAATGTGCTGGACAGCGAGGGAAAGGGGTTCAAGGTCGCGATGGCGATCTTGAACAACGGACGCACCGGCCTGGGGGGCGGCGCCGTCGGCGGCATGAAGACCCTGATCGGCCTCGCGGTTCAACAATCCCAGACGCGCAAGCAATTCGGCGAGCCCATCGCGGATTTCGGGCTGATACGCGAGAAAATCGCGCAGATGACGGTGGAGTGCTTCGCCGCCGAGAGCGTGGTGTGGATGGTCGGGCATTTCATCGACTCCGCGATGGACGACTACTCGGTGGAGGCGGCGATCAGCAAGGTGTACGCGAGCGAAGCCATCCAGCGGGCGGCCTATGAGGCGCTCCAGATCGCCGCGGGCACCGGCTTCATGAGGGGCGCCCCCTATGAGCAGATCACGCGCGACTGCCGCATCCTGTCCATCTTCGAGGGGACCAACGAGGTTCTGCGGCTCTATATCGCCCTCTCCGGGCTCAAGGATCTCGGCAAGTCGCTCGGCGAGCTGAAGGCGGCGGTCGACGACATCTTCAACAACCCGATCAAGGGTTTCGGAGTGCTCGCGGATTACGCGGAGAAGCGTTTGACGCGCGCCACGGGCGTCGGGCGCGACAAGCTCGTCGGCAAGATACCGGTCTCCCTGCGCGAGGCGGCCACCACGTTCGAGAAGTACACCGTCGAGCTCGCCAAGGCAGCGGAGTTTTTGCTGCGCAAATACGGCAAGAGCATCGCCACGCGGCAACACATGCTGAAGCGCGTGGCGGACATGACCATCGATTTGTTCGTGGGTCTCTGCGTATTGTCGCGCGCGACGGCGCTCGCCGCCGTGCCCGGCGATGAGGGCCGGCAGGCCATCGCCATCGCGCACACGTTCGCGCGTCAGGCCAAACGCCGGCTGGCGAACAACGTGCGCCGCATCGAGCGCAACGAGGACGAGGAGATGGACCTCTTGGCGCGATTCATCTTGGATAAGGGACGGTATCCGTGGGACGTCATTGAATGAGCCTGTCCGTCGACGGGCGGGTCGGCCGGGCTGATTCCTGGCTGACGTCGCGGCGCATCGGCTGGGCGCTGGCCGGCGTGGTCGCCCTCATTGCGGTCCTGCTGGCGGTTCGGGTGACGCAGCACCTGGCGGCCGATCGGTCGGTGACCAACAAAGGCGCCATTCCGTCGGTCACGGTCACCGCAGCGGGGTTGAGCACCCAGCCGAGCACGGTCAGCATCATCGGCACCATCAGCGCGCGCTTCGACACCCCCATCGGCGTGGAGGGTGACGGCGGCCGCGTCTCGGCGATCCTCGTGGAAGCGGGCGATCACGTGCATCGGGGGCAGGTGCTGGCGCGCATCGACACGTCCGTGCTCGAACCCCAGGTCGCGAATCTTCAGGCATCGCTCGAGCTCGCGCGCGCCGAATCGGAGCTGGCGGCCGCCGAGTACCACCGCGCTCAGGCGGTCGGCGCCGCCGGCGCGCTGTCGGCCGAAGAGACCGAGAAGCGGCGCTCGAACTCGGTGACGGCGGCGGCCAAGGTGAAAGTCGCGGCTGCACAACTCGCGGAGGCTCAGGCGAAGCTTGCCCGGGCCGAGGTGCGGGCTCCCGGCGAGGGAACGCTGCTGACGCGCACGGTGGAGGTCGGGCAGACCGTCGCCCCCGGCGCCACGCTGTTCCGACTGGCGGAGGGAAACGAAGTGGAGCTGCGCGGCGAGGTCGCGGAGCAGGATCTGTCCGCTGCTCAAGGTCGGTCAGGCCGTCAACGTCCGGCTCACCGGCACCTCGACCGTGTATCCGGGCCGCGTACGCCTGCTCGGGGCGGTCATCGATCCTCAGACCCGCTTGGGGGTGGTGCGGGTGTCCCTGACCCCGGACCCCAACCTGCGTCCGGGCGCATTCGCCCGCGCCGAGGTCACGGTGAGCAACGCGCAGCGGATCGTGCTGCCGCAGACGGCGGTGCTGACGGATGACAAAGGCAGCTATGTACTGGTGATCGACTCGCAGAACAAGGTCGAGCGGCGCCCGGTCAAGGTCTCCGGGATGGTGGCGAACGGCGTGACCATCGCGGACGGCATCGGCAAAGACGACCGCGTGGTCGCCACCGCGGGCGCGTTCCTTCAGGTGGGCGAGACCGTGAATCCCGTCGCGCCGGGCGCGGGAACCGCGCACAGCCCGGGAGCTGCGGACAGCTCTGGAACCCCTGAGAGCGCGGGAAGTTCGTGAAGAACATCTCGGCGTGGGCGATCCGTCATCCGATCACGCCGATCGTGCTATTCGTGGTGCTGTTTTTCCTCGGAGCCGTTGCGTTCCTGCGCCTGCCCATCGATCTGAACCCCGACATCGCTTATCCGATCGTCGAGCGTGACCATCAGCCAGCCCGGCGCCGCCCCGACGGAGATGGAGACCCAGATCGCGCAGAAGGTGGAGGGGTCGATCGCGAGCATCGGCAACGTGCGCAACATCACCACCTATATCATCGAGGGTTCCGTCAATATCTTCCTGGAGTTCCAGATCGGCACGCCGATCGACCGGGCGGTGACGGACGTGCGCGATGCCGTGGCGAAGGTGCGCTCCGATCTGCCGCTCGGCATCGTGGAACCGCTTGGTGCAGCGTCAGGACGCGGACGGGGATGCGATTTCCTACTACGCGGTCACCACCACCGGGAATACGCCCGAGGAGCTCAGCTGGTTCATCGACAACACCGTCACCAAGCGCCTGCTGGCCGTGCCGGGGGTCGCGCAGGTCTCGCGCAGCGGCGGGGTGAGCCGGGAGATCCGCGTCGAGCTCGATCCCGCGCGCATGCAGGCGCTCGGGCTGACGGCGGTGGAGGTCAACGATCAGTTGCGGGCGCTGAATCTGGACGCCGCGGGCGGCCGCGCGCAGGTGGGCGGCGGAGAGCAGGCGATCCGCGTGCTCGGCGGCGCGAGGAGCGCGGAGGATCTGGCCGATACCCAGATCATCGCCAGCGGCGGTCGATCGGTGCGGCTGCGCGAGATCGCGGACGTGCACGACGGCATCGCCGAGGTGCGCTCCCTCGCGCGGCTCAACGGGCGCCCGGCAACCGCCTTTGGCGTCTACAAGGCGAAGGGCGCCTCGGATGTCAGTGTCTCGAAGGCGGTCGACGCCGAGCTCGACAAGATTCGCGGCGAGAATCCGGCGATTCACATGACGCTCATCACCACCACGGTCGAGCACACGCTGCGAACCTATCATTCCTCGCTGAGCGCCCTGATCGAGGGCTCGATTCTGGCGGTCGTGGTCGTATGGCTGTTCCTGCGCAGCTGGCGCGCCACGCTGATATCGGCACTGGCGATCCCGCTCTCGGCCGTGCCCGACCTTCGCCTTCATGCAGTGGATGAACTTCACGCTCAACCAGATCACCTTGCTCGCGCTGTCGCTGGTGGCCGGCGTGCTGGTGGACGATGCCATCGTCGAGATCGAGAACATCGTGCGGCACATGCGCATGGGCAAGAGCGGCTATCGGGCGGCGCTCGATGCGGCGGACGAGATCGGCCTCGCGGTGGTGGCGACCTCGTTCACCATCATCGCGGTGTTCCTGCCGGTGAGCTTCATGGGCGGCATCACCGGGCAGTACTTCAGCCAGTTCGGACTGACGGTTGCCGCCGCCGTGTTCATCTCGCTGCTGGTGGCGCGGCTCATCACGCCGGTGCTGGCCGCCTACTCGCTCAAGAGCGATTCGATCGCCGTCCATCACGGCGACGGCCCGATCATGACCATGTACCTGCAGGCGCTGCGCTGGTGCGCGCTCAATCGCTGGAAGACGATCCTGGTGGGAGTGGTCTTCGTCGGCGGTTGCCGTCGCCGCGTTCTTCTGGCTCATTCCCTCGACCTTTCTGCCGCCCGAGGATTTCGGCAACGCGCAGCTCACTATCGAGCTGCCTCCGGGCGGGACGCTCGAGGACACGGCGCGCGTCTCCGCCGCCGCGGCCGCACGTGCTGCAGGAAGTCGCCGCAGGTGACCGACGTGGTGGAGTTCGTCGGCGAGCGGCGACGGGGAGATTCGCATTGCCGACGATCTACGTGAGTCTCGTGCCGCGCAGCAAGCGCAACATGAACCAGAAGCAGTGGGAGCAGAGCATGATGCCCCTGCTCAGCCAGGTTCCCGACGGGCATTGAATTTCTCCGACAATGGCGGGGGCACGCGACATCCAGCTCTACCTGACCGGCGACGACCCGCAGCTGGTCGAGCGGACCGCCCACCAGGTGATCGCCGAGATGCGCGGTCTGCAACGAGATTCGCAACGCCGCGCATCGAGGGCGATCTGCCGCGGCCGGAGATCCTCGTGCATCCGCGCCTCGATCTCGCCGCGCAGCTGGGCGTGAGCGTGCAGAGCATCAGCCAGACGATCCGCATCGCCACCCTCGGCGATCTGCCGCAGAACGGCGCCAAGTTCTCACTGCGCGACCGCCAGATCCCGATCCGCGTGAGCCTGCTCGACAGCGCGCGCGCGGGATCTGACGACGCTCGAGAACCTGCCGGTACCGACCGCGTCCGGCAGCGCGGTGCCGCTGAAGTCGGTCGCCGATCTGAGCTTCGGTCAGGGCCCATCGGCGGTCGGCGCTACAACCAGAGCCGGCGCGCCTTCCTCGAGGCGGACTCTCAGCCCCGGCGTGGAGCTCGGCACCGCGACGAAGAAGATCTACGCGCTGCCGACGCTGAAGCACCTGCCGCAGGGCGTGCACCTGGTCAAGACCGGGCGACACCGAATACTTTCAGGAGATGATCCAGAACTTTGCGCTGGCCATGGGCGCGGGCGTGCTGATGGTGTTCGCGGTGCTGGTGCTGCTGTTCGCGCGGGTGTTTCAGCCGATCACGATCCTGTCGGCGCTGCCTCTGTCGCTCGGTCGGCGCCGCGCTCGCGCTGGTGCTCACGAACAAGCCGTTCTCGATTTCGGTGGTGATCGGCCTTTTGATGCTGATGGGCATCGTCGCCAAGAACTCGATCCTGCTGGTCGATTTCGCGATCGAGGAGATGCGCGCCGGCAAGTCCGCGGCTCGACGGCCATTCTCGAGGCGGGCCACAAGCGCGCGCGCCCCATCGTCATGACCACCGTCGCCATGGTCGCCGGCATGCTGCCGGTGGCGGCGGGGTGGGGCGGGGACAGCGACTTCCGCTCGCCGATGGCCATCGCGGTCATCGGCGGACTGGTCACCTCGACCGCTCTTGACGCTCGTCATCGTGCCGGCGGTCTTCACGCTCTTCGACGACATCGAGCGCTGGATGGCGCCGCGGGCGAGCAAACTTCTCGCGGAACCCGATCTTGCGGCCGCGGGCGGCGCCGCGCCGCCCGGGCGCGCGGCGTCCGAGTCCCGCGCCCCCTGACCGTCGATCTCGTTGCTCAGTCCAGGACGGCGTGGGCCTCGTCCACGCGTGCCCGCTTGGGGGCCCGAAGGAAGAGCAGCAACGGGATCACCGCCAGCGTCAGATAGAGCATCAGGCGAAAGTCGTTCAGGTAGGCGATCATCGCCGACTGCTGGGTGATCATGGCGTCCAGGGCGGCCGCGCCACCCGGCCGGCCGAGATCATAGGCCGAGGCCACGGCCGCATCGTTCCACGCAGGGTTGGCATGCGTGATCCGCTCCACCAGCGCGGCATGCGACTTGACGGTGTCGCGCACCAGAAGGGTCTGCACCATCGAGATGCCGATGCTCGACCCGATGTTTCGCACCAGGCTGAAAATCGCGGTGCCCTGTGCGCGCATCTCGGGACTCAAGGTGACGAAGGTCGCGGCGCTTAAGGGGACGAACACGAAACCCAGGCCGATTCCCTGGATGACGCCGGGCCAGACCACATCGTTCTCGGAAATGTCGAGCGAGTAGCCTGTCATCTGCCAGAGCGCGAACGAGGTGATGCTGAATCCCGCCAGCAGCAGGAGGCGCAAATCCATCCGTCCCATGATGCGGCCGGCCAGCATCATCGCCGCCATGGTGCCTATGCCGGAGGGGGCGGTCACGAGCCCCGTGGTGGTCACCGGATAGTCCAACAGGTCCTCCAGCATCGTGGGCAGCAGCGCCCGCGTGGCATACAGGATCAGCCCGACGATGAAAATGAACGTCAGGCCCGAGACGTAGTTGCCGTTCTTGAGCAGCCGGTAATCGAGGAAGGATCGGTCAGCGGGGGTGAGCGCCGTATGAGCAACAAAATAGCAAAATGCCACCACCATCACGATCGCCTCGACCCAGGTTTCGTTGGATGAGAACCAATCGTTCTGCTCCCCGCGGTCGAGCAGCATTTGCAGGGCGCCGACCGCGAGGCTGAGCGCCGTAAAGCCAAAGAGATCGAAGCGCATTCGCCGGGCCGCTGGGATGGGCTGAATGAACCTCCAGATGCCGTAGGTCGCGAGAGCCCCCACGGGGATGTTGATGAAGAACACCCAGCGCCAGTTGTAGCTATCGGTGAGCCAGCCTCCCAGAGTCGGACCGAGAATGGGCCCGACCATCACGCCCATGCCCCAGACCGCCATGGCGGGCCCCTGTTTCGCCGGCGGATTGATCTCCATCAGCACCATCTGGGACATCGGAACCAGCGCCGCGCCGAACACCCCTTGCAGCAGTCGGGCCGAAACGATCTGCCCGAGACTGTTCGCAAGACCGCAAAGGGCGGAGGCCACGGTGAAGCCGATCACCGAGGCGAGAAACACGCGCTTCTGGCCGAAGCGGTCGACCATCCAGCCGGTGAGGGGCGTGGCGATGGCGGCAGCCACGATGTACGCCGTCAATACCCAGGCGATCTGATCCTGCGAGGCCGAGAGCGCGCCTTGCATGTGCGGCAGCGCGACGTTCGCGATGGTGCTGTCCAGGGTCTGCATCACGGTCGCGGCCATGATGGACACCGTGATCATGCGACGATTGATCGCTCCGGCCATGGGCAGCGCGCTAGACGGAACGCTCGATCAGTCCTTGCAGCGTCTCGAGCAGTTCCGTCGCAACCGCCAGCTTCGTGGGATCGATGGTCGCCAGAAGTTCCCGGCGCACAGCGGCCGCCTCCGCTTTGACGGCCTCGAACAGACGGTTCCCCTCTTCGGTGAGCACCACGCGGTTGATGCGCCGGTCGGTTTGGCAGGGCTGACGGACGACGAACCCGGCCTTCGCCAGCCGGTCCACCATGGCGACCATGGTCGCGCCCTCGACGCCGAGACGCTCGGCCAGCTCGGATTGGGACAGCGGGCTTCGGGCTTTGGACGCCACCGCGATCGTCATCCAGCTGGCCTGGCTCATGCCCAGATTCTTCAGCCGCCGATCGATCGCCTGGCGCCAGATGCGCGCTGTCCCGTGCAGGGCATCGGCAAAGCGTTCTTCGAGGTCGGGCATTGCGGAGCAGCCTAATGGTTAGGTATCTAATAATGTACCATGAAAGGAGCGGGGAGGGAAATCGGGAGCGGAACCTAACGGGCTCCAGCGGTTCGTATATCTCATGAAAAGCTCGTTGCTCGGTTCGATGTCACTGGTGCCGATGAGAAAGTTCGGCGACCCGGTGCTGCCGCGTCGCTCGATCCTCGACGGCCGCCCGCTCGAATTGAGCGATCCTGCGATCTACGCGCTCACCGATTTCAAGCGCGACTATCCGATGACCGTGGATGCCGAGCGGCAAATCGATGATGCTCTCAGTGACATGATTCGCTTGAGCGTTCGCGCGCTGCTGGTTGCGAAGGACCAGCGCCTGGTGGGCCTCATCACCTCCTACGACATCCAGGGTGAGCGACCCATGCAGTTCCTGCAGTCCTCGAATTACAGCCGCCACGAAGATATCCGCGTGGTCCACGTGATGACGCCCTGGGATGAGCTCCTGGCGCTCGATTGGGATCACGTCGAGGCGGCCAGGGCGGGCGAACTCCTCATGCTGTTCGAGCAGACCAATCTCACGCATTTGCTGGTCATCGAGGTGGATCGCAAGACATCGCATTCCACCGTGCGAGCTCTCGCCTCGCGCGCCCGCCTGTTGCGCCAGCTCGGCGAGCGGGCGTCAGCTCTTGAGCCAGGTCACCGTCGCGATGCCGGCAAAGGTCATCAGCAGCGATCCGACCAGGTGCGTCCCAATCGCCATTAACGCCGCGCCGTTGCGGCCGGTCTGCATCAACAACACCACCTCGGCCGCAAAGGTCGAGAAGGTCGTGAGCCCGCCGCAAAATCCGGTGGTCACGAACAGGCGCCATTCGGGCGCAAACGCCGGATACTGCAGGAAGAACGCGAGCGCGACGCCGATCACGTAACAACCGATCAGATTGGCGGCGAGGGTTCCGGGAGGGATGGTTGGAAAATAACGGTTCAGGAATATCGCGAGCACCCAGCGCAACACGCAGCCGAGCATGCCGCCCACCGCCACGGCAATCAGAGAGCGCCACCACATCATGCCGAGTGCTCCGCCGCCGGGTCAGCCGCTCGGGACGATCGTCAGGCTCCACGGACTCTTGCCGGTCTTTACACGCTTGATCTCCTGATTCGTCTTCAAATCCACCACCGAAATGTCGTCCGAGGGTCCATTCGCGGTGAACAGGTACTTCCCGTCGGGCGAGAGCGCCATGCCCCACGGGCGGGTCCCCACGCTGATGGAGCCGACCACGGCGTAGCTATGCGAGTCGATGATCGACACGGTCCCGCCTCGACCGGTGCTCACGTAGACCAGATGCCCGTCGGGCGACACGCGTACGCCCATGGGGCGGGATCCGGCGGGCAGGGTGATGACCTTGACCGATTTGAAGTCCTTCGAGTCCACGACGTTGAGCTCGCCCGAAGATTCCGACGGAACGAACGCGACGCCGGCGCTCGGCAGGAAGGCCACCGTGCGCGGGCGCGGATCAACCTTGAAATGCCCGACGACCGAATAGCTCGAGGTGTCGATGACATAGACGTCGCCGGCGCTTTCGCAGGTCACGTAGAACTGTTTTCCATCGGGCGTGGTTGCGACGCCTTCGGGCTCCTGGCCCACTGGAATGACGTGCTCGATCTTCGCGGCGGCGATGTTGACCACGCTCGCCGACTTCGTGTCCTCGTTGGAGACGTAGATTTGAGTCCCGTCCCTGCTGAGCGCGAACTCCTCGGGATCCGATCCCGCGGAGATCTTGCCCGCGAGGCGCTGGTGCGCCACATCGATGATGCCGATGCCGTCGGCTGTCTTGTCCGCATTGCTCGCACTGTCGTCGTCGCCGCGCTTGAAGACGGGATTGCCATGGGCATCCAATTGCGGCGGCATCGCGATCGGCGTGCCGCTCAGCGCCACGTACACGGACTTGCCGTCGGGGCTCGCATGAATTCCGCGCGGCCGCTTGCCCACGGGGATGGTGCGCACCACCGTGAAGTCGGCGCCGTCGATCACCGTGACCTCGTTCGAGCGCTCGTCGGACACGTAAATCTGGTAGGACCGCGCGGCCGCCGCGCTGTCGGATGCGGCGAGCGAGCCCGCAAGCGCGCAGGAGACGGCTGCCAAAGCGGCCCCGACACTCGCGCCGGCGCGCGCCGTGCCGGGCAAGGAGGTGTTGCCGTTCATCGTGAAATCCGAGGCAGGGGAATCGCTCGTCGGCATGCTTCATATCTCCGCGGGGCGTCGAATGCGTCGCCAAGCCTGCCGGTTCAACCCGTCAATTGCAAGCGTGGAACTCCCGAGGGGGCGCCGGGAAATCTACCGTCCGCACGGGATATAATCCCATCCGGTCGGAGCGTGGAACCAGCCCTCGAGCGGGAGTCGAATCATGAAGAAGGCGCATATCAAGACCGAGTTGCCGGGACCCAAAGCACGCGAGCTGCTGGCGCGCGATGCCCTGGTGGTATCACCGTCCTATCCCCGCGACTATCCGTTCGTCATGTCGCACGGTCGGGGCGCGGAATCTGGGACGTCGACGGCAACCGGTTTCTGGATTTCGCGGCGGGCATCGCCGTTTGCAGCACCGGCCACGGCCACCCCGCGGTGGTGCAAGCCATCAAGGATGCAGCCGACCGATTTCATCCATATCTCCTCCGATTACTGGCACGAAGGTCAGGTGAGGCTCGCCGAGCGCATGCAGGAGCTCGCGCCCATCAAAGAGCCGGTGATGAGTTTCTTTGCGCAATCGGGCACCGAGAGCGTGGAGGCGGCGCTCAAGCTCGCACGCTATGTGACGGGCCGCGGGCGGTTCCTCGGTTTTCTCGGCGGCTTTCACGGACGCACGATGGGCTCGCTCTCCTTCACGTCGAGCAAGTACACCCAGCAGAAGGGATTCTTCCCGACCATGCCGGGAGTCACCCATGTGCCCTATCCCAATAATTACCGGCCGCTGTTCGCGGGTGCGGACCAGGGGCAGGCGGTGCTCAAGTACATCGAGGAAACGCTGTTCGTCCACAACGTGCCGGCGGGGGAGGTGGCGGCGCATCCTGGTCGAGCCGATCCAGGGCGAGGGCGGCTATCTCGTGCCGCCGGACGGGTTTCTGGCGGGACTGCGCGCGCTCTGCGACCGGCACGGCATCCTTCTGATCTTCGATGAGGTGCAGTCCGGCATCGGGCGCACCGGCAAGATGTTCGCCTGCCAGCACTTCGGCGTCGAGCCCGACATCATGACGCTTGCCAAGGGCCTGGGATCCGGCATGCCCATCGGCATGGTCGTCGCGAAGCGCTCGCATCATGCAGAAGTGGACGCGCGGCGCCCACGGAAATACCTTCGGCGGCAATCCGTTGTGCTGCGCGGCGGCGCTCGCGACACTCGATCTCGTGGAAAAGGAGCTATGCGCCAACGCCGCCAAGATCGGCGACTATTTCATGGGTAAACTGCGCACGTTGGCGAAGAAGCATTCCGTGATCGGCGAGGTCCGCGGCAAGGGACTCATGCTCGGCATGGAGCTCGTCACCGACCGGGCGAGCAAGACTCCGGCCAAGAAGCTTTGCGATGCGTTGATCACGCGCGCCTTTCACAACGGCTTGATCCTGTTGTCCTGCGGTCAGAGCACCGTCCGGTTCATGCCGCCCCTGATGATCACCGAGGCGGACGTGGACGAGGCGGTCGAGCTCGTCGACCGCTCGCTCGAAGAAGTCATCGCGGACGAGCGTCCGCCCGTCAATCGAGGGGTCGCCAACGGTTGACGCACCGCCAACGGCCGGTGCAGCGCCAACGGCCGCTGGAGCTCCAGCGACCGCTGGATCCAGCGATCGCTGGATCCTAGCGATTGAGCCGATTGTATTTCGCGAGCACCTCACGCAAGGCCTCATGGGGTAACGCGATCACCTTGTGGTCATCGACGCCGATCATATCGCGCGCCGCCACCATCGCGTTGACGATCGGCCTCCTCCGTGGATTCCACGGTCGCCTTGAAGACGGGATCGAGCGAATCGTTGGGCAGCATCTTCAGGTCCACCACGTGTCCCTCTGTCGCGGCGCCGGAGTTGGCGGTCGAGAAGGCGATGAAGACGTCGCCCGAGCCGTTGCCCGAGATGCTGCCGTTGCGGCCGAGGCCGAGCGTCACCCGGCGAGCGAGGCGCTTCAGCTGGTGCGCGAGCAACGGTGCGTCCGTGCGCGACGACGACGATGATGGAACCGCGTTCGGCGATATCGGAGGGGATGAACACGTAGGGCTCGGGGGCGGGTATCTCACGGCCCACGTTGATCCCGGCGATGCGCAGGTTGTCGCGGGTGCCGTAGTTGCACTGGACCAGAACGCCGACGGTGTAGCCGCCGTCCTTGTCCTCCAGCTTGCGCGATGAGGTCCCGATGCCGCCCTTGTAGCCGTTGCAGATCATGCCCGTTCCGCCGCCGACGCTGCCTTCCTCCACCATGCCGCCGTGCGCCGAATCGAGCGCGTGAAACGCATGCTCGGGCTTGACGTGAAAGCCGTTGACGTCGTTCGAGCCACCCATCCCAGGTTTCGCCGACCACGGGAAGCGACCACCAATAGCCGCTGGAATCGGCATTTCCGCGTGCGACGCGCCAGCGGATGACGGCATCGCGGACCACACCCACGCTGTGCGTGTTGGTGATCATCACGGGGCCCTCGAGGAAGCCGGATTCCTCGACCCAGGTGGTGCCGGTCATCTCTCCGTTGCCATTCTGCGCGAACCAGCCGGCAAACACGGGATTCGACAGTGAATCGAGGCCGCGAGGCAATACCGCGGTGACGCCGGTGCGCACCGGGCCTTCCCCGACCTTCAATGGGCCGGAGCCGGAAATCAATGTGGTGTGGCCGACGAGGACGCCGGCCACGTCGGTGATGGCATTGTTCGGACCGGGGGTGCCGTCGAACGGTATGCCCAGATCACGTGCGCGGGGCGCGGGCGCTGAGGGTGCCGGTGCGGGGGGCGCTTGCGCGCCGCGCGCATCCGCGGGCGGCGCGGCCTGGGCTGCAGCCCGACCGGGCGACGCCGCCGAGGCGGTGGCGAAAGAGAGGGCGAGAATGACGGCGATGACGCGCGCTGCGCAGGCCTGGAACATGGTTTTTGGCTCCCCGAAGTCTGGTCTCGCGGCGGCCGCGCCGCCGCGTTCCGTTGGGCGATCCCACGGCGTTTGCGATGGTACACTTAAGCGGATGCCATGCACCCGATCTCACGTGGCGCGCCTCGCCGCGATCGCCCTCCTGGCGTTGGTCGCCCTGTCCGCCGCCTCGGCCGCTCGGGCCGCGGAGGAAAAGCGTCTCTACATCTACAATTGGAGCGATTTCATCGGCCCGGAGACGGTCGCGAAATTCGAGAAGCTCACCGGCATCAAAGTGGTGTACGACATGTACGACGCCGAGGAGACCATGGAGGCGAGGTTGCTCGCCGGCGGCTCGGGCTACGACATCGTGAGCGCTTCGACGGATTACTTCAGCCGCGAGATCAAGGCGGGAGTCTACGAGACCCTGGACAAATCGAGGCTTCCGAACTGGAAGAACCTCGATCCTCACGTGCTCGCGATCCAGTCCGCCTACGATCCGGGGAACGCCCACGCGGTTCCCTATCTGCACTCCATGAACGGATTCGCCTACAACGTCGACATGGTCCGGGCGCGCATGCCGAATGCGCCGGTGGACAGTCTCGACATGCTGTTCAAGCCGGAAGTGGTGTCCAAGTTCGCCGATTGCGGCGTCACTTTCCTCGACTCCGCGGAGGATGTGATCCAGCTCGCCCTCCGGTACCTCGGCCTCGATCCGAACACGACGAAGCCCGATGATTTCAAGGCCGCGCAGGATATGCTCCTCAAGGTGCGGCCCTACGTCCGCTCGTTCGACTCCGCCGAGTATCTGAACGGGCTCGCCAACCGCGAGGTGTGCGTCGCCATGTCCTGGTCGAGCGACTATGCGATGTCGCATGCCCGGGCGAAGGCGGTGGGCGTGAACGTCAATCTCGCCTTCACCTTGCCGAAGGAGGGCGCCAACGAGACGTTCTCATCGCTCCTCATCCCGGAGGGTGCGCCTCACCCGGAGGCCGCTTATCAATTCATCAACTTCATCCTGAGGCCGGACGTGATTGCCGAAATCACCAACGCGATTTATTATGGGAATGATAATATCGCGTCGCGGCCGCTGGTAAATCCGCATATCCTCGGCGACGAGACGCTCTATCCCACCCCGCAGATCGAGGCCAGGCTCTACCGGTCCGCGGAGGTGAACGCCGCGACCGAGAGAATCCGCACGCGCACCTGGACGCGGATCAAGACCGCCGAATGAGCGGCGGGCATTCATCGACGAGGATCCAATGGCCGCAAACGCATCGCACCTGAACCGCATCGTTGGCTTTACCGAGATGCAGCACGGCACCCGGGAGGACTACGAGCTGCTCGAGATTTACGAGCGCGAGTACGTGAGCGAGCTACCCGGGAGGATTCTGGCCTCTCTCGAACAGCTCTCCGGCTCATTGGGCGGCTACCCGGTCACCCGACTCGAGCATTCGCTGCAAGCCGCGACGCGCGCGCGGCGCGACGGCGCGGATGACGAGCTCGTCGTCGCGGCGCTCATTCACGATGTGGGAGACGAGCTGGCGCCGTTCAATCACGCGGAGATCGCCTCCGCCATCATCCGGCCGTACGTGCGGCCGCAGGTCACCTGGATCGTCGAGCAGCACGGACTCTTTCAGAGTTACTACTACGCCCACCATCTCGGTGGAAATCGTGACGGGCGCGAGCGCTTTCGGGGCCATCCCTGGTACCAGGCCTGCAAGGACTTCTGCGCGAACTGGGACCAGAATTCCTTCGATCCCAAATATCGCTGGGATTCGCTCGAATCGTTCGAGCCGCTGGTGCGCAAGATCTTCACCCGCAAGCCCTGGGATCCCGCCTACCTCGCGGTTCAGGAGTAGGCCCGGTCTCAGCGCTCCGCCATCTGGGCGTCCAGGAGCCGCTGACGCTCGCTCCGGCGCATCAGATACCCGGCGAACAGCACGCAAATGCCCACCAGGCAGATCACCAGGCTCGCCAGGGCGTTCACATCGGGGGTCACGCCCAACTTCACCTTGGAGAAGATCACCATGGGCAGGGTGCTCGCGCCGGGCCCGGACACGAAGCTCGAGATCACCAGATCATCCAGCGACAGCGTGAAGGACAACAGCCAGCTCGAGGCGAGGGCCGGCGCGATGATGGGCAGCGTCGTGTCGAGGAAGGCGCGCACCGGACCCGAGCCCAGATCCATCGCGGCCTCTTCCAGCGAGCGATCGGCGCCTTGAAGGCGCGATTGCACGGTAACGGTCACGTAGGCCGTGCAGAACGCGATGTGCGCGATGACGATGGTCGTGAATCCGCGATGCGGCCATCCGACCACGTGCAGCATCGAGATGAAAAGCAGGAGCTGCGTGATGCCGGTGATGATCTCGGGCATGACCAGCGGCGCATTCACCATGCCGGTCAGCAGCAGCCTTCCGCGGAACACGCTTGAATCGCACCAGGGAAATGGCGGCCAGCGTGCCGAGAATCACCGCGCCGGTCGATACGCACGACGCCGATCTCGAGCGACAGCCACGCCGCATCGAGAACTTGATCGTTGTGCATGAGCCGGGTGTACCAGGTCGTGGAAAAGCCGCCCCAGACGCTGACCAGCGAGGACGCGTTGAACGAGTAGCCGATCAGCACCAGGATCGGGATGTACAGAATCGCGATGCCGATGCATAGAATCGAGATCAGAAGCGCAGAGGGACGGCCCTGCATCCTCAGGCCTCGAGCTGTTTGGTGCTGTAATGCTGGTAGAGCGCGATCGGACCCACCAGCAGGATGAGGAAGGCGACCGCGACCGCGGAGGCGACCGGCCAATCGCGATTGCCGAAGAACTCATCCCAGAGAACGCGGCCGATCATGAGATTGTCGGGTCCGCCAAGCAGCGTCGGGATCACGAACTCGCCCACCGCGGGGATGAACACCAGCATCGAGCCGGCGATGATGCCGGGGACCGACAGCGGCAGCGTCACGTCGAGGAAGGTGCGCCACGGCGGGCTGCCCAGGTCCGCCGCCGCCTCGTTGCAGCGAATGATCGAGCTTCTCGAGGGTGGCGAACAACGGCAGCACCATGAACGGCAGGTACGAATAGATGATGCCGAGATAGACGGCGAGCGTCGGTGTGCATGATCTGCAGCGGCTGGTGGATGATGCCCAGCCAGATGCAGCGCCGAGTTCAACAGGCCGGTCTCGCGAATGATGCCCTCGAGGGCATAGACCCGCAGCAGGAACGAGGTCCAGAACGGCAAAATGATGACGAGCAGCAGCATGCTCTGCGTGGACTTCGAGGTGCTGGCGATGGCGTAGGCCATCGGATAGCCGAGCGCGAGGCAAACCAGCGTCGAGAAGAAGGCAGTTCTGATGGAGTAGAGATACGAGACACCGTAGATCTCATCGGTGAACAGATACTGGAAGTTTGAGAGACTCAGCGTCAAATGGATGTGCCAATCCGGGTCGATGGTTAGAATGTCGGTGAACGGTGGCACTCGCACGGCGGTATCCGCGAAGCTGATCTTCAGGGCGAATGCGAAGGGAATGAGGAAGAACACCAAAAGGTACAGCATGGGCGGACCGATGATCAGCCACTTTCCGTGCCGCAACAGCCAGTTGCCGGTGCGTGAAGGGGAATCGTGCGCGTCGTGGGCGGCGCCGATCATGCCGGGTTACTGCAGGGCGTGAGCGCGCGCAGGAAAAAGTCCGACACATCGGCGCGCACGCCACGGGCGCGTTCCGCCCACAATCGGCAGCGGCAGCGTTTGATCGATGCCTGCATATCGGCGTTGCACATTTTTGGCCCATCGCGAACCACCGTGGAGAAAGTGGTGGCAATCGCGAGAATGTCTCCCGGTATCGTCCGTTTCTACTTCGATTCCAAAGCCGCGATGCTGATCGCGTCCCTCCAGTTCCTGTCCACCGAGTTCGAAGACCAGTTGCTGGTGCCCGTCACGAAACTCAAGTCAAACCCGGTCGCGGCGCTCGAGCTCATGGTGGATCTATACCTGGATCCCGAAATCGCCAGCCCTCGCAAAGTTTCCGTCTGGTACGCGTTCTGGGGCGAAGCCAGCTCGCGACAGGAATACTACGACATTTGCGGGCAGAAGGACGAGGGCTTTGCCGTGCTGGTACGCGAGCTCATCGGCCGTTTGATCGAGGACACCGGCCAGTCCCAGCTCGATCCCGACGGAATCGCGCTCGGGCTCATCGGCGTTTTGGAAATGCTCTGGCAGGATTTTGCGTTCCGGCAGGAAGAGGACATCGACCGGGCCGCGGCCAAGCGCCGCTGCATGGCCTACTTGAGGTCGGTCTTTCCCGGGCGATTCGCCGCGGTCGAATCGCCCGGCGGACGCGCCCCGGGCCGCGCGTCCCCGGTCCGTCCCCTGGCGGGGTGGGTGTACGGAAGCGAGCGCGCTTGGTCGCTCGAACGGGAGGCGTTGACAATAAGAATGGGTTTACCGGCCCGACCATTTCTATTAACGGGAAGCAATACGTCCAGTGGGACTACGCTTTCGTGACCGCCGCCACGGTTACCTTGACCGATTCAGTCAGGGCAGACAATCCGATCGGCATCAATTTCACCGGACCGGCCCAGGGGTCAGTGAGTATCACGTCGAGGCCCCGGTCATTCTGGCGGGGGATATCGCCAATACCAACGGCAATACGACGATCACCGCCACGAGCATCACACAGACCACAACGGCCACGATCACATCGAACAGCCTCACGCTGATCGCGAGTTCCGGCGGAGTCGGCACGTCGACCCAGCCCGTAAGCGCGAGCCTGACTGCCGGCGGCGTGCTCAACGTCCAGGCCAACCACCTGGGGGCGTACCTCAACCTGGGCTCTGGTGCGTGCTCGGCGTGGTCAAGGCCAACGACGCCACGGGCGGCAACGGAAACGTCGTCCTGAACGCGACCGGAAGCCTTGCCGTGGCGCCCGGCCTACCGGCCAACACGGTCAACGTGACCGGGAACAACCTCACGTTCACGTCCACGATCGGAGGCGTTGGCACCGCGGCGGCGCCGCTGGTGATCCATGCGACGGGGATCGTCAACTCTCCGCACTTCTCGACGTCGACGTGAACCAGTCGACCAATGACCTCCAGGTCGGCCAGATCATCTCCACGACCGGCAATGTCGGCATCAACTCCGGCGGGCAAATCTTGAACGCCAGCGGCGCGATGCGGGCCAGCGTTGGCGATACCCAGAGCCAGCAGGTCTGGCAAACCCTGGGCCTGATGAATTCGAAGCATACCGCGCCGACCATCACCGCCTTCCAGAACGAGGTCGACACCGAGTACCAGGCCGAACTGGCAACTGCTCCAGAACGGCACTGTCCAGAATGGGTTCTCTCACTCCGAATTCCTCGGCCGTCTGCGCTCTACCAAGGGCTGACGGCGCTTGCGCCGCGCATCACCAACCCGGCCACCGTGACCAGCGCTCAGGTACAGACCTATGCCAGTGGTCAGATCAAACTACGTCAACTTCTTCAACCAGAACCTCCCCGCCGGCTGGATAACACCGCCCCCTTCACGACTTTCAACACGAGCTTCAGTTATGTGGCGACGGCCGCACAGCAGTCGGCCCTCACTCAGGGGGCGGTTTACACCATGGCCCAGTTGACCGACCCCGTCGCCCAGGTTGCACTCGACCCGACGGCCGGCTTGCCGGTCGGGATCACGACGCCGAATATCGCCGGGACGGGCGTGACGCTGACGTCGGGCGGGAACATCGGGAATACCGGCCAAACTTTTGTCATTCCGCTGACGACGCTGCAGTCGGGCAACCTCACGGCAACCCAGATGGCGTGCTTCGAGGACTCGACGGCCCCGGGCGACATCCTTCTGGTCGGGACCGTCCAGGGCCAGACCGTCATGTTCCCGCTGGGCCAGCAGCCCACCGGCTTCACGATCACGGGCATCCAGGTTTCGAACGCGAATCAAGTCAATGTGTCGGCCACCGGTGCTGAACGCCACCGCCACCGGTTCGGTCATTCTCCAGAGCACTTTGCCCGACTTGACCGTGAACAACGTGACCGCGGGCGGCACGGTGAATAGTATCGCGGCCCCGGAAAGCATCCTGGGGACCGGCACGGGCAGCATCACAACGCCCGGCAACGCCGTCTTGAAGGCAGGCACCGGTACCCTTGGATCCTCGTCCGGGCAATTGTTCTTGCACGTCGGCGGTACGGTCGGCACCTACGCACCGGCCTCTGGAGTCATCGTTTTCGGCATCACGCCGGCCACCGAGCCGCCGCCCTGGTGATCGCTCCGAACACGGGAAGCTCCAGCGGACTCACCGACACGGGCGGGTCACCCTCACCGGCAATATTTCCGTGGGCGAGGCGATTGACGTCTTTGACACGAGCACCGGCCAGGACCTGGGCTCCATTCCGCTTACAGGCAACTTTTTCAGCCTTCCCTTGAATCTGACGGAAGGCGTGAACGTGCTCCGCGTGCGAGCCACTCAGGATGGCACCTTTGCCGACGCGTTCATTACCGAAACCGTGGACCTTACCCCGCCGGTCAGCCACGTCAATGCTCTCGCCGCGACCCAGCACACCGATAGCTTCCCGGTTTCGGTCTTTTCGCCGACCCGGCGGCTGCCGGTCAGGCGCGGCGTCCGGTGTCACGTCGGTGGCGCTGTACGTCTCGGTTAACCGTGGGGCGTACACGCTGTTCCAGACCCAGACCTCCCTGCAGCCGCCACGCATTCCGCCGGCACTGTGACCTTCACCTACGCAGGCCAGGACCTCAACTCCTATGCGTTCAACAGTGTCGCCCAGGACGCCGCCGGTAACACCACGAACACGGGCAACACGGCGGAAGCGACCACCACCGTCCCCGACCTGAACCCGCCCGTGACGCACGTCCTGGCGACCAATCCGGCGTATTCCTTCAGTCCGTTCCCGGCGGCCGAGTTCAGCGGGCTGACTCCTCCTCCTACAGCAACGGCGTTTTCACGCTCAACTTTGCCGGGGCCGATCCCGACCAGGGGATCGCGTTCCCCGGCTGCGCCTGCCTCGGTGGACGTTTATGTGGTAATCGATGGCGGCACGCCCACGCTGATCGGCGTGGTGCCCGCAGGCACGCCGAACGGCCAGGGCGTTTACACCGGGTCGCTTTCCTACGTTGCCCTGGGCGATGACAAGCCGCATACCTACGGCTTCTTCAGCGTGGGCGTCGACCAGCAAGTGCTCCAATACGCCGGAAACCTCACGGCACCGGCGGCAGAATCCCGACGTCACTTTCAGCAACATCGCGACCAATGCGACGTCCACGTCCGTCACTTCCGGCGTCATCCCGCAGACGTCTGCGACTGTCGGCGTCGGCCAGTC
>CAVSSU010000048.1:0-45068 GCA_963730565.1 uncultured Gammaproteobacteria bacterium | reverse complement strand
GCATCGGCGCCGAGAGGATCGGCTGGCGGCGCAGACAGCCGCCCGGTGCCGATCGAGGACCGGTAAAGCGCGGGCTGGGCATGGCGCAATCGCTGTGGGGCGCCAACGTGCAAACCAATTCTGCCTGCGAAGTGCGCCTGATGCGCGACGGGTCGCTGGAGGTGTTGTCGAGTGTCCAGGACATCGGCACGGGAATCACGACGGTCCTCGCCCAGGTTGTCGCCGAAGTTTTCGGCCGTCCCCCGGAGGCGATCAGGGTGCGCATCGGCGATACGGAATTTCCCGCAGGCCCCCCGTCGCACGGCAGCCGCACCACGGCATCGATCACACCACCGGCCCGTACCGCCGCATGGCGCGTGCTGCAAGCGCTGCTGCGTGACGTCGCGCCGGCGCTGAACGTCGCGGCTGCGGATCTGATCGCGCGCGACGGCCGCATCCTGGTTCGCGATCAGCCGGACCGCGGCATGCGTTTCGAGGAGGCCGCCGCTCTGCTGCGCACCGACCGTATCAGCGAAGTGGCGGCGCGGAGCGATGACTACGGCGGCTTTCGGCATCGCATGGGCGATTCCGCCCAGGCGCTCGAGGACCTGGGCGGTGTGCAATTTGCCGAGGTGGCCGTCGATACGGAGACCGGGGTCATTCGAGTCGAGCGGGTGGTCGCGATTCAGGATTGCGGACGGCCGATGAACCCTCTGCAAATCGAAAGTCAGGTTCAAGGCGGAGTGCTCATGGGCATCTCCTATGCCTTGTTCGAGAACCGCATCATCGATCGACACACCGGCCGGATGGTGAATCCGAATCTGGAGCAGTACAAGGTGATCGGCCCTCGGGAGGCGCCGGCCATCGAGGTCATCGCTCTGGAAAACTATCACGGGCAAAGCGCGACCGATGCGTATGGCATCGCGGAACCCGCCAATATCGCGACTGCGCCCGCCATTGGCAATGCCGTCTACAACGCGATTGGCGTGCGCCTGCGGAGCCTGCCCATGACACCCGCCGCGGTTCTCGCCGCGCTCGGCAAATTGCCGGCGAGGAGCTGAGGCCATGAATCGCTTCCGCTGGGCGGGTGCGCGCACGATTGCGGAGGCGGCGGCCGCATCGATCACGGTCGCGGACGCGATGACCGCGGCCTCCGACAGTGCGCGGGATGGTGCGCGCATTCTGAAGGCCGGCGGCATCGATCTGCTCGATCTGATGAAAGAGAATTTGCTGGCGCCGCAGACACTGGTGAATCTTGGGGACATCCCCGGGCTCGACGCGATCATCGCGGAGCCCGGAGGCGGCATGCGCATCGGCGCGATGGTCAAACTCGCCGATCTCGGCGTCCATCCCCTGCTCGCACGACATTATCCGGCGCTCGCCGATGCGCTGCACGGCGCCGCGAGCCCGCAGATCCGCAATGTCGCAACCCTCGGCGGCAACCTGCTGCAAAGGCCGCGCTGCTGGTATTTCCGGGCTGCCGAGCATCGTTGCCTCAGAAAGGGCGGCGATCACTGCTTCGCAATCGCGGGCGAGAATCAGTACCACGCCATTTTCGGCAATGGCTATTGCGCCATCGTCCATCCTTCGACCGCCGCCACCGCACTGGTGGCGCTCGGCGCCACCGTCGAACTTGCGAACGATCGAGGCGCCGTGCGGCGTGTCCTGCTGGAGGACTTTTTCGTGCCGCCGGAGCGCGACATCGAGCGCGAAAACGACTTGAGACCGCAAGAGATTCTCACCGCGATCCTCCTGCCGCCCATGAAAGCGGGCGTGCGCATGGCGCATCTGAAACAGGGAGAAAAGGATTCCTTCGACTGGCCGCTCGCCGATGTGGCTGCGGTCCTCGGGCTCGGCCCCGGTGGGCACTGCGAGCGCGCGGCCATCGTGCTCGGCGCGGCAGCGCCGGTGCCTTACCGCGCACGGGCTGCGGAAGCGGCGCTCGCCGGTGGACGCGTCGACCGACACGCGGCCGAGATGGCCGCGGCGGCCGCCGTGAAGGACGCTACACCGCTTGCCAAGAATTCCTACAAGGTGCCGATATTCGCGGTGCTGGTGCGACGTGCGATTCTCGAGGCCATGGACCGCAGGAGCTCAGAATGAGACACATCGTGGCCGTCGCCCATCCTTCCGCCGGCAGTTTTACGATGGCACTCGCCGGCGCCTACGCACGAGAATTGGAGCAGCTCGGTCATCAACAGAAGACGTATGATTTGTATCGCATGGGCTTCAATCCCGTGATGGCCGCCGGAGAACTGCTGCCGGCCACCGCCGAGCATCCGGCCGAGCCGGATGTGTTGAGCGCGCAGAACGACCTTCGTGAGGCCGACGCGCTCACGCTCATCTACCCGCTCTGGTGGATGTCGATGCCCGCGATGATGAAGGGCTATATCGATCGCGTATTTGCCCGAGGCTTCGCGTATGAATCGAGCGAAGGGAAGGTGCGCGGCCTGCTCGGCGGCAAGAAAGCCGTGTTGATCACACTGTCGGGCGCGCCCCTGGCGCCGCTGGTCGAGAGTGGCCGATGGAACGCCGTGCAGGTGCTCCAAGATGTGCATATCCTGCGGGCGACGGGCTTCCAGCTTCTCGAACACCTGCACTTCGATGAAATCGCACCGAACCTATCCCCCGTTGCCGCAGAGGAGTGCCTTTCGCGCGTGCGCCAGTGCGCGCGGAGTCTCTTCCCGGCCGTCGCGCATGACCATTAGTGACGGGGACGCCCCGGTCTCACGTCATCAGGCTGTCTGATCGACTCGCGCTGGCGGCCGCGGCCCGAGGATGTGGACGAGCTCCGGCTCGTCGATCGTCTCCTCTCTCAGGAGCGACTCGGCGAGTGAGTCGAGTCGAGGGCGCGCCTCGCTCAACAGCTTCCTGATCGCGCTCTGGCGCTCAACCAACAGCCGCTGAACCTCCTGGTCGATGCGCGCCGCCGTCGCCTCACTATAATCGCGGCCCTGCGAGAGCTGATAGCCGAGAAACGGCTGCTCCTCTTCGTACTCGAAAGCCACCGGCCCGAGGCCGCCCATGCCCCATCGCGTCACCATGCGGCGCGCCAGCCGCGTTGCCTGCACCAGGTCGTTCTCGGCGCCGGTGGTGGTATCGCCGATCACGAGTGCCTCCGATTCACGCCCCGCGAGCATGACATCGAGACGGGCGACCAAATCGGTGCGGCTCAAGTCGTAGCGTTCCTCGGCCGGCAGTTGTTCCGTCACCCCAAGGGCATGGCCACGGGGAACGATCGTCACCTTGCGCACGAGGTCGGCTTCGGGGGTCAGCCACGCGACGATGGTATGTCCACTTTCGTGATAAGCCACGACCCGTCGAGCCCGGGGCGTCAGGACGGTGGTTCGCTTCGCGCCCAAGATGATCTTGTCCCAGGCCTCATCGAGGTCCGTGGCGGTCACTTCGGTGCGATTGTGGCGCGCGGCGCCGAGCGCCGCCTCATTGCAGAGATTCGCAAGATCCGCACCACTCAATCCAGTAGCCGTGCGCGCCAAGCGCTCGAGATCCACGCCGGCCGCCAGGGGCAGGCGGCGCGTATGGATGCGCAGAATGTTCTCCCGGCCATGCCAGTCGGGCAGCGGCACCTCGACTTGGCGGTCGAATCGGCCGGGGCGTAACAATGCCGGATCGAGCACGTCGGGCCGGTTGGTCGCGGCCAGCAAGATAACCTGCTGGCGCTCGTCGAACCCGTCCATTTCCACCAGCAATTGATTGAGGGTCTGCTCACGTTCATCGTTGACCGCCCCCACCCCCGCACCGCGCCGCCGCCCGACCGCATCCAGTTCATCGATGAAGACGATCGAAGGCTGCGCCGCCTTCGCCTCAGTGAATAAATCGCGTACGCGGCTCGCACCGACACCGACGAACATCTCCACGAATTCCGATCCACTGATGCTGAAGAAGGGCACTCCCGCCTCGCCGGCCACCGCGCGCCCCAGCAAGGTCTTGCCGGTTCCGGGCGGCCCGACCAGCAAGACCCCGCGGGGAATTCGTGCGCCGATGGCAAGATACTTGGCGGGGTTGCGTAGGAAATCGACCACTTCCGCGAGATCCGCTTTCGCTTCGTCGACGCCTGCCACGTCGGCAAACGTAACCGTAGGCTGATCCGTGTTGTAACGGCGGGCGCGGTTCTTACCGAAGCCGAACATACCTGCCTGGGTCCTTGCCGCCTGACGATACATCCAGACCAAGAGGGCCCCCATCAGGAGCACCGGCAGTGCGTTGGTCAACAGAACGATGAACCAAGGAGTCGCGGTGGCCGCCACTTCGATGGCGACATGATGCGCCAGCAGCAGCGGCATCAACGACGTATCCCCGACCACGCTCGGGAAGATGGTGCGGAATCTGGAGTAGTCTGTCGGCTTCTGTTCGGCGCCCGCGGGCTTTGGTGCGCCGTCCGCCGCCAGCCGCGCCGGATGCGCCAAGCCGCCGCTAATCGCATCTCCGACGATGCGTACCTGCAGCACATTACCGGCCGCTACCTGGGCCAGGAATTCACTGTAGGGGAGCTCGACTTCCGCAGCTTGCTTCGGAAGGAACATCCAGGAATTCCACGCCAGCAGCACGGCCAACATGACCCAATAGAAAGATCCGATTCCGTACGGACCCGGGGGCCAGCCGCCAGCCGGCGGGGCGCCCCGGCGTGTTTTGGCATCCGCGCTCGATGGCGGCCGTGGATCGGATGAAGCGATCACGGCACCGTCAATAGGTGGCTACGGCAACTTGTCGACCGGGGGTCGTATTCAACATCCCTTCCTCATCAGTCCGCCAAGGGTCAATGCAATATACGGAGATGGAGGGAGGAATCCATAAGTGAAAACCGAGGACCGTTCCGCCGGTTGACCTCATCCTCATCTCGAGGCATTAGGCGACATTCCAAGGTTGTGCTACAGTTGACTGGACCCTCGGATTTCAACTCCCGGTGCGCCGACCGGCACCACGGAAGTGAATCGCATGCCCGATGCCGCCGGTTCCTCGGTCGAACTCCCGCTTCATCTCGCCCGCAGCGCATTCGAGGCCGCACCGGATGCGATGCTCATCGTCGACATGCTCGGCACGATCCAGCACTCGAACACGCGTGCGTTCGCTCTGTTCGGATATTCCCCGGGTGATTTGATCGGTCGGAGCATCGATGATCTCATTCCGGAGCGCTTGCGCGCTCGACACATCGCTCACCGCAGTCATTACGCCGACTCGAGGCAAAATCGGCCAATGGGCGCGGGGTTGGATCTTGTGGGACGACGACGTGACGGCAGCGAATTTCCGCTCGAGATCAGCTTGAGCCCGGTGGACGACTGCGGCCACCCGCTCGTGGTCGCCGCCATTCGCGATGTGACCGACCGCAAGCAGCTCCAAGACCGATTGGGCAGGGAGGCGCGCGCGAGCGCGGACTTGTACAGCTCCGCGCCGTGCGGCTATCACTCGCTCGATGAAAATGGGATTTACCTGAAAATCAATGACATCGAGCTCGCTTGGATCGGATGCAGCCGCGATGAGGTCGTGGGCAAACTGAGTCCGGCCGACTTTTACACCGATGAAGGAAGGCATCGATTCCAAATCATGTTTCCGGAATTCCTGCGAGCCGGCCATGCCTCGGGTCTGGAATTCGATTTGATCGGCCGCCACGGCGAGCGTCGTCACGTGGCAGTATCGAAAATTGCCGTCAAGGACCCGTCCGGGCGCGTCCTCATGACTCGCGGCATTACTTTCGACATCACCGACCGCCAACTGCTGGAGGATGCGCTCAAACAGGCACGCGATACCGCTCTTCAGGCGAACGAAATGAAATCCCGATTCCTGGCCGCCGCGAGTCACGACCTGCGCCAGCCTCTGCAGACGATCTGGAGCGTGCAGGCGATGTTGGAGCGCGTGGTGCAAGACCCGGAGTGCGCTCCGCAGCTCGAACTGCTCGGAGAAGCGGTGCGCAACATGGACCAGATGCTCTCCGCGCTCATCGACATCAACCGCCTGGAGCAGGGCGCCATCCATCCGGTCATTCGAGATTTTTCCCTGGAAGAGATCCTTCCGCGCTTGCGCTCCGAATTCAGCTACGCGGCGCGCAGCAAGTCGCTCGAATTGAAGATCGACGGATCTGCCGAGTTCGTGCGCAGCGACCCCATGCTCTTGCCCGTCATCCTGCGCAATCTGGTTGGCAACGCCATCAAGTACACCCAACGCGGCTGCGTCAAGCTGTGCGTGCGCACCGAGAATGCAGAGCTTTATATCGACATCGTCGATACGGGCCCCGGGATCTCCGAGGAGCATCAGCAACGCCTGTTCGAGGCCTTCTATCAGGTCGATAACCCGGCACGGGATCAGCGTCAGGGAGTCGGGCTTGGCTTGTCCATCGTGCAGACCATATGTCGGCTGCTCGATCACACCGTCACCATCCAATCGAAAGTGGGCGTGGGCTCCACGTTTTCCGTGCAGGTGCCTCGCGGCGTGGCCGTCGACAGGCCCGCCGAGAGAACGCCGCTCGCAATTCACCCCGCAGCCCCATCAGCCGGAAGCATCACCGTGCTTCATATCGAGGACGATCCCGGCATCGCGCGATCCATGGCCATGCTGCTGAGCCTCGAAGGTTACGAGATGGTCGGCGCCGCCAGTCGCGACGAGGCGCTTCAGCAGGTCAATGATCGGGGCGTACGCCCCGATCTCATCCTGTGCGATTTCAACCTGCCGATGGGTTTCACGGGAGACGAGATCGTCTCGGAAATCACTTTGTCGCTTGGATACAAGCCGCCGACGATCATGCTCACCGGCGACATTGCCGATCAGCACGTCAAGCGGGCACGTCGGGTCGCGGAGCGCATATTGCCCAAGCCGGTGGATGTCAACCTGTTGCTGCGCGACATGACAGAATTGCTGAGCCAAGGTTCAGGCAGCGAAGAATCCGCAGGCAACGCACGCGACGTCGCCGCCGAGCGGCCCCTCGAGACTCGATGCGACAGCGCATTTGCCACCCTGCTCACCTCGAGTCACCTCCATCTCCTCGAGGATCATCCTCATACGGTGTACGGCGTTTGGGACGATCTCACACTGGCCTATATGAACCCCGCCTGGTTCTCGTTCGCGCGCCGGAACGGCGCGGAGCACGCGATCCCGAGCGCCTGGTCGGTCGGACGATCGATCCTCGAAGCGATCCCCGAATGCCTCAAGACCTGGTATCTGTCATTTTTTACCGCGGCATCTCTCACCGAAGGCTCCGCTCCGAGGCAGCATGAATATGAATGCTCCAGCGCCGAGCTGCATCGGCGATTCCTCATGAAAGTCTACCCGGTGAAAGGAGCCAAGGGCCGGGGATTCATCATCGTCAACTCGCTGCGCTTCGAGATACCCCACGTCAAAATGGATCGTGTGACCATGCCGCCGGCCGCCCAGGCATATACCGACGAGACGGAGTTGATGACCCAATGCGTGAATTGTCGACGCGTCCAATCCCAGGCCGACCCGTCGAGTTGGCATTGGATCCCCGAGTGGGTGCGCCAGGTCGCACCGAATATCAGGCCCGCAATTTGTCCCGCCTGCCGCGAGCGCTTTCTGCTCAAAAGTTGTAGCCAAACTTGAGCCCGATGACACGTGGATGCATCGGTGTCTGCGCGACGATGTACTGATCGGCATTGGTGAACAGGCTGGTGTTCTTGTTGGCCACGTTCTCGGAGTACAGCTGCGCGTTCCATGAATCCTTGGAGACGCCGATCGCGGCATCGATGTCGGTAAAGGGTGGATTTTCGAACCGCAATCGCGTCGTGCTGACCAATCCCTGCGCCGCGATCGTCGGGTTCGAGCCCGCCTGCGTGAACGAATGCGCGCTGTGCGCAGCGCTTGCCTGAATGAATGGCAGGTACCCACCATCGAGCGTGAACTCGTAGCGCGCGCGCACGCTGAACTGCATCGGCGGGGAAAAGGCGGTCGGCGCGCCAATCGGCCCGAAGGGATTGACGACCGGCGTGCAATCCCCGCCGGAGCTGTTGCAGGTCTCCGTGATGGGCTTGCCGTAATTCACGCTCAGCGGGTTCTGGTCCATCAGAGCAGGCGAATTCGTCTGCTTGCTTTGGTTCCAAGAGGCCGAGGCCTGCGCGGTCAGACCGCGCGTGATCCTCGTGACGAGGGAGGTCTCCAGGCCCTTGACCAGGAAATTCTGTCCATTCGTATCGAACGTGACGTTGCCCGCCACACCGGGATCGAGAAAGCTGACCTGCACATTGTTCCAGTTCTCCCGATACACCGCCCCGTTCCATTGCAGGCGGTGGTCGAACCATTCAGTCTTCCAGCCGATCTCGTTGTTGATCAGGCTGTCCGATGTGTACCCCTTGGGTACGACGAACTGCGGCACTCCATCGGGTCCATAGGCATGCAGCGCGCCGCCGTTCTGATTGAAGCTGCCGGGGCGAAAGCCCTGGGAATAGGTGTAGTACATCATGGCGTCCGGCGTCACGTGCCACGTGAGGTTCGCGCGGCTGCGGAATCCCGACTCCGTGTCACGCAGACCCGCAGCGTTGAAGTTGAAGGAATCGCTGATGCAGCCGTTCGGCGGCGTCCCCTGCTGAAAGCAGGTGAACCCCGTCGTGAGACTGCCTACCTGCGAGTTGTCGAAGCGGAAATGGCGGGTCCCCACGGTGAGCGTCAACACCTTCGGCAGGATGTCGAAATCCGCAGACGCGAAGAATGCAGTCTGCTTGGTATCGCGCAGCGCGTCCGGGTAGAACGAAACGCCGTCGGCCTGGATGCCGGGTCGGCCTACCGTCGCCCCGGGCACGGTACCTATGTTCGAGAGACAGCCGCTGTTGCCGGGTGTTCCAGGCGCGCCGTTCGAGGTGCACGACGGCATGGTCGTCTCGATCCATTCGGTCTGGTCATACACTTTGTTGTCCTCTACATACGCGCCGACGATGCCGCGCAAACGCCAGTCCTCCGGCGTGCTGAGTCGAAATTCGTTTTGCAGGTGCAAATTGCGCTCCAGCACCGTGTCCCACGTGACGCTGGGCGAGAAGCAGGTTGATTTGAGCTTCGGGTTGCCCCCCGTACCCGGGCCGTAGCACTGATAGTAATCGGCATACAGGCCGCGTGAGTAATTCGTGTAGTCGGCAACCTGATGAACGTCGCGGTCGAGGTAGCCGCCGGTGTACACGGCCTTCAGGACACCCAACTTGCCGTTGACGGTCCATGCCGTGTTCGAAAACTTGTCCTCATCGTACGTCGGGTTGAACAGCGTCACCTCCAGAGGCTGCAGCGGTGCACCGTCGGAGGCATTTGGCTGCTGGTAGAAGACGCCTTGGGCATTCATGGTCTGGTACGTCTGGGTGATCAGGAGGTCCCAGTCGTCGTTGAATTTGTACAGCAGTTCGGCGCGGATGCCCTGGTAGGTGACCGGGTTGATGTCTGAGCCAACGAGATTCGAATTATTGAGCGTCGGACTGCCAGGCGGCACGCACCACCCCGAGTTGGGCAGTCCGTTCGGGCACTGTCCATTCACCGCCGGGTAGTTCGCGTAATGGATGCCCAGGTCGGTATTTTTCCGGGTGAACGTCGCCGGCACGTTGTCGATATAGCCGCCACGGTGGTCGTCGTAGATCACCGCACGCGCCGCCATCGTGTCCGGTATCAACGGCAGATTCAGCATCGCCGTTACGCTCGTGTTCGGGTCGCCGTGGGCCACCTCTCTGTAGTTGGCGGTGACGTTTGCCTCGGTCTTATCGAGCTTCGGCACGTTTGTGATGTAGCGGATGACACCCGCTTCGGCGCCGGCGCCAAACAGAGTGCCCTGCGGCCCCTCGAGGACTTCGATGCGGTCGATATCGACCACGTACACATCGAGATTTCGCGTCGGCAACTGTACCGACTGGTTGTCGAGATACACCGCGACATTCGGGAAGTATCCAGTGGAGCCGCTGCCCTGATACTGCTGGGCGCCGGCACTCAAGCCGCGCATGTAGATCTCGCTCTGGCCCGGTCCGTTGCTCGCCGACGAGACGTTCGGCAGGTATTTGACGTAGTCGTCGAAGTTCGTGATGTTCAACTGCGTCAGCACGCCCTCGGTGAACGCCTGCATGGCGATCGGCACGTTCTGCATCCCCTCGCTCCGATGCTGCGCGGTAACGATGATTTCCTGCAGAGCTCCGCTGTCGGCGTCGTTGTTGTCGGTCGCCGGCGCCGCCGCGCGCGCTGCATATGACGTAGCGCCCAAGATCGTAGCTATCGATAAGCTAAGTTTCGGATTCATTGATCATCCCTTCTAGTTTCTTTCATTTTCCGCTCTTGACGGCCGGATCATCATCCGCGTCATGCAACGATCGCTATGCCGGGCGAGCGGCACGCATGATCCAATCGACGACTGATCGCTCTCCCTAAATGGAAGGCTGGGGGGCCGCAACCTGGGGTCGGCCACTTCGCTCAATCATGGCGCACGCGCGTGCAATTTTGCTCGATCTTGGTGCAACGGGCGCGACGCCACGTGCTGATTGGCAAGAGTTTGAATGGCGGTCGATCCCAAAAAATAATTATCGTTGAATTGATTGTATATAGTGCGATTGCGATTTGCCAGCGAGCTCAGAAACTGAAGCCGGCGCGTGAGGCCGCGAACCAGCTAAGTGGGTTGATTGATGCGTTGAATGACCGCTTCGGCGACTACTGTGGGTTAAAAAATCGTCAAATGATGTCCGCGATCGTCGCGGCTTCGAGGCGATTCGACACGAGATCGCGCACTTCGCGGAACACCCGCAAGAGTCTCCGCTCCCTTTCGATCGGCGACGGTTTGTAAAAATACCGGCTCGTGGACTCGGTGGGCGCCAATGCGCCATCGAACAAGCGGACGATCTCGGCAAGGGTCACCGCGTCCACGGACTTCGCGAGTTGATACCCCCCGCGTTGTCCCTTGGTGCTGCGCAGGTACTTCGCGCGCTTCAGCGTCAAAAGAATCTGCTCCAGGAACTTGGGCGGAATACCCTGGGCGCGTGCGATGGTGTCGGCGGAGACGAGGTTCTCGGGCTTCTGCCGCCCGAGGTATACCAACGCAAGCAACGCATATTCACTACGAGCGGTCAGTTTCATAAGGATCAATGTCGACTAATTAGATGGGAATAGTATAGTGATCCACAAGGGCAGGCGGTACCCGCATCACACTTTCGGACTAAAAAGTGCCCGGCGCCGCTTCGCCCGGTTGAGCCAGCAAGCGATCGAAATCATGTTCGATCTGATCGAGAAGTCTTTTCTTGAACGCTTTGAGCAAAAACCCGAGCGTCACATGGAGCCGTATTTCGGAATCGGTCACGTGCATTTCGCCATCCACGCCCGAGCGATGAAAGTGCAGCGAATCGCCGTGCCATTCGCTGCTGAGGCCGTACTCGGCCGCCAGCGCGTCGGCGGTCTTCTGCACGAGCGCCTTTGCCTTCGCGACCGTCAGCGAATGGAATTTGACTAACTCGATATCGGCCATGCGCCCGCCGTTCGCCTTTTGCGATCAAAGTATATGTCCGAAGCCACACGCTGTCGTGTCAATGGTGCTCAGCCTGAAGGGCCTCCAGTATGCGTTTCAGCGCCTCCAGCTTCTCGCCCGCCTCCGCGAGCTTTCCCGCGGCGGTCAGCTGCTGATAATCGGCAAAGTCTTGAACGGCCTCTGCAATTGACGCCTCCTTACCCGACGGAGCCGCAGCCGCGCCGACTGCGGGGCTTTGTGCCCGTGCCGCCGCAGCTTCTGTCGATGCGCGCGCGCTGAGCATGGACGGGGCCGTACCGAACAACGCGGCCATGGCCGATTCGAAAGTCGGCCCATACGCGAGTCGATCTTGCACGGCCAGCACCACCAGCCGCAGCTCCGGCATGGGGCTGCGTTCGGCCTGCAGGTAGATGGGTTCCGCATACAAGAGAGCCCGCCCGATGGGAATGACGATGAGGCTGCCGCGGCGCACGTGCGAGCCCTGCTGATTCCATAGCGTCAGCTGGCCGGACAACTCTGCGTTCTGATCGATGCGCGCCTCGATCTGCAGGGGCCCGTCGATCAGCTTGGTCTTCGGGAAATCGTAGACCAGAGCTTCGCCGTAGTGCTCGCCGTCGCTTCGGCCCGCTATCCAGCCGATCAGGTTGTTGCGATTGGCGGGCGTGAATGGAAGGATGGCGATGAATTCCGTCGTGCGCTCGCCGGGCAGCGTCATGAGCACGAAATTGGGCTCGCTGGCCTCCTGCCGTTGATCGGGCGAGCCGACCCCCGAGGCGACTGCCCATAGATCCTCCCGGTTATAGAACACATCGGGATCGGTCATATGGTACAGGCCGTAGACGGCCGCCTGTACGTTCAGCAGCAATTCCGGATATCTGACGTGCTTTCGCAGGTCGGCCGGCATCGCGGCCGCGTCCGCGAACAGGCTCGGAAATACCTTCCGATATGCGGCGATGACGGGATCGTGCGCATCGAACACAAAGAAGGTCGTCTGTCCGGTGTAGGCGTCGATCAACACCTTCACGCTGTTGCGTATGTAGTTGATGCTCTCGCCGCCGAGCGTGATGCGGCGCGCGTAGGGGTAGCCGTCGGAAGTCGTGAACGCGTCCATCAGCCAATAGATCCGGCCGTCCTCGCTGATCACCACATAGGGGTCGGGATCGAACTTGAGAAACGGCGCGATCTCCTGCACGCGTTCGCTCAGCTTGCGGCGCATCAGCAAGCGGCTCTCCGAATCCACATCGTCGCTGAACGGCAGCTTGGCAAGGTCGCCGCGGTCGAAGGCGATCAGGGTCCGGCGCAGCCAGCCGCCAAGCCGGATACCGCCGCTCCCCTGATAGGAGGTCAGATTGTTGGCATCGCCTTGCGGGTAATTGAATTCCTTCTGGCGGGTCTTTACGTACACATCGGTATCGGTGAGCTCGCCGAAATAAATCTCCGGACGCGTGACGCGCAGGCCGGGGCTCGTGCTCTGTACCGGCATGTTGCTGAGGATGAGCGTGGGCAATCCCTCGGGCGTGAAGCCATTGACAGGATTCATCGTGACGCCGTAGCCATGCGTATAGATCAATTTTTCGTTGATCCAATTGCGGCTGCTTTGCGGCAGCTTGTCGACGTTGAGCTCGCGCGCGGCCAACATCATCTGCCGGACCGAGCCGTCAATCTCATATCGATCCATGTCGATATCCGGGAAATCGTAGTAAGTTCGGATTTCCTGAATCTGCCGAAGCGTATCCTGGAGCGCGCGCGCATCCCAGAGCCGGATATTACCCAGCGTCGTCTGGTTATTCGCGGGCTCCACCGCCTCGATTCCGGTTTCCGCCGGAAACGGGTGCGTCTCGATGCGGTCGAGCGCGTAGGCTCGCCGCGTCATCTCGATATTGTGCGCGATGAAGGGACGCTCCCGCACCAGTTGATTCGGGGCGACGATGAACCCGCCGACGTACCAGCGCACCGCGGCGAGAAGCAGGTAACATACGGTGGCCGGAATGGCCGCCATCACCAGCATTCGCGGGCGCGGCGTCGACGTGGCTGCGATCCAGGCCATGATGGCGCCGGCGGCGAGCACGACGCAGATCAACAGCGTTCCGCCCAACGTGACGTGCGCATCCGTGTAGGTGACCCCCGAAAAGACGGTCCCATCTTGGAAGAGATATTCGTAACGGCCGAGGTAGGCGCGCACCGCGAGCATCAGAAGAAGCGCGCCCAGGCTGATCGACAAGCCGCGCCAGAGCCGCACGGGTGCCCCGGCAATCTGCCGCTGCATCCAGATGCCGGTGCCGCCGCTCAGCAGAACGAAGCTGGCGGCGATCAGGCACGCAAGTACGGAAAGGGACAGCAGCCAACCGGAAATGAGCTGCAGGGCGGGAAGCGTAAACAGGTAAAAATCGAGCGGCCTGCCGAAAATCGGATCCGGCAGGGTGGCGCTGCGCGGCGCTTCCCAGAACAAAGCCAATATGGTCCAGCGCGCCATCATGCTGGTTCCCGCCACGGCAGCGCTCGCCAGCGACAGGGACACGCCGATGAGCTTCTGGATAGCGTCGACCGGGAGCGTCACCCGCTGCCGATTGATCAAAATCGAGTTTCTTATCAGTGGGCCGAGCGCATCGGGCACGAGCGCCCGGAATACGCCATAAACCGCCAGAAAGGTGACGAGCGCGAACACCGCGAAGATCGCCGCTTGGAGGTCCAGGCGTGTCCAGAACACGGCCCCGAGGCCCAACGACTCGAACCAAAGAGCATCGACGGTGTAGGAGGCCACCGTACCTGCGGCGACCAGCAACAAGCCCAAGCCCACGAGCAACCCGACGCGAGCACGGCGGCGGCTGCGCGATCGCGCGTCGGTCAGGCTCGCGCCCTGATTTGCTGATGTGCCCATGGCTGATGCGTGCCTCTACGCCATTCTGCCTGCAATTATCTGCCAAAGGTCCGCATTTGGGGATGTTCGACCCCAAAAGGATGGTGCTGCCGCTACGCACTTTCACCTATGGCGTTGGCCGCGGCCCGGCGTACCATGATTTTGCAGCCGATGAGGAGAGTAGGTTGTTGTACAAGAAGATCCTGGTGCCCGTGGATGGCAGCGAAACGAGCTTGCTCGGTTTGCGCCACGCCATCCTGCTCGCGAAGGATCTGAGTGCCTCGTTGCGCTTGATACACGTGGTGCATGACTATCTGGTCGCCGATGGCCGCCATGGGCTCGCGAAATGGAGCGAATTGCTGAAAGAGCTCCGCGACCAGGGCCGCGGCATTCTCGATGAGGCATCGAGCATCGCCCGCAGCCAAGGGATCGAGGCGGGCACCGAATGTGTCGAGACGCCGATGGGGTCCGTGGGGGCCGCCATCACGCAGTACGCGACCGAATGGCCGGCGGACTTGATCGTCATCGGCACCCACGGGCGCCGAGGCATTCGCCGTCTGGTCATGGGAAGCGACGCGGAGTACATCGTACGCACTGCGCCGGTTCCGGTGTTGCTGGTGCGCGGGACAGCGGCGGCCCCGAAGGATTAGTGCCTCGAGAGGTGGGACGATTCTATGCGCTCATATGCAAGCATCTATTGCCTCGCGATTTTGGGATCGATATTCGCGGCGAGTTGTGAGGCGGCCGAGGCTCCGGATATGTCCGGTGCGGAGCTCTACAAGGCATTTTGCGCGCCTTGTCACGGTGTCGAGGGGCATGGTGACGGCCCGGTTGCGCCGAGCTTGAAGCGGCGCCCCGCCGATCTGACGCTGCTTGCCCAGCGCAGGGGCGGAGTGTTCTCCCCCGAGGAAGTGCATCGGATGATCGATGGCCGGTCGATGCCGCGGGCGCACGGCTCCTCGGACATGCCCATTTGGGGATGGGAGTTCTACGGATACGAGGGCGAAGATGCCACACGCCGCCGGCGTGTCGCGGAATTCATCGATCAGCTGGTCGGGTACCTGCAGTCCATTCAAAGTCCGCGCAAATAAGCTGATGCGATGCGATCGGGCATCATTCGGATCATCCTCGCGTGAATTACCGGCGTAGAATGCCGGCTGATGAGCAGACCCTACAACATACGCACCCTCCGTCCGCTACAAGTGGCATCGAATTCCAGTTGGCCTTCGGAACTGGGCATCGCCTCGACCAGCGGAACCTCGGCGGAAATGCGGTATGCCTACTTTCCGCAGAATCGGCGCTTGGCCGTTGAATCGCGGGGTATTCTCACGATCTACGATACCGCCGAATATCAGTTTCGGGGCATGCTCGAGGCGCATTCGGCGGAGGCTGTGGGTGTCTCGATCTTGACCCAACGCGGCCGGGTGCGCCTCAGCGACCTGGTGACGGTGTCGTCACCGCCCCCCTCTCCTCCCATCCCCAATCCCTGACTCATCTGCCGGTTGAGGGCTCCCGTCTTCAAGGTCACTTGCGTTTTGTCTTACGTTTGCGCGCCGCCAGTTTTTTCTTCGCCTTCCGGCGCATTTTCATCAGAGCATCCACGAGATCGTCGACGGGCTCGTGCTTTTTAGCCTTGCGCCGCATCCAGACGAGCGCGTCGAGCAGATCGTCGACCACTTCTTGCTTTCTTTTGGCCATGCGCCATTCTACCCGCACACCGCCCGCGAAATTTGCACCGGCTCCCGGTTATGATTTCGCCGGGGTGATAATAAGGGCCAAAAGGACCGCCTTCGCGATGGCAGCTTGCAAGGATTCATTTGACGCAGAAAGCCGAAAAAAGACAGCAAAATCATGATATTGGGTTCCTTTCGGGTGGTGGCGACCTCGGTCGGCTCATCCGTGAATTCGACTGGGTCACGACCCCGCTGGGAGCGCCCCATACTTGGCCGCAAAACCTGCGCATGGCGCTGCGGATCATGCTCACCTCGCGCCAACCAATCTGGATTGGCTGGGGCCGTGACCTCATCTATTTCTACAACGATCCGTACAAATCCATCATCGGTGGGAAACATCCCTGGGCGCTCGGGCGCAAGACCTCGGAAGTCTGGCGCGAAATCTGGGGTGATATTGGACCGATGCTCGACACCGCCATGCGCGGAGACCAGGGGACGTACGTCGAAGCCCAGCTCCTCATCATGGAGCGCAACGGCTATCCCGAGGAAACTTACTACACATTCTCCTACAGCCCCATCCCGAACGACGACGGATCGGTGGGCGGCATCATCTGTGCGAACAGCGATGACACACAACGCGTCATCGGCCAGCGCCAGCTGGCGCTGTTGCGGGACCTGGCCACGAGCCTGGCTCACGTGCGCACCCGGGCCGAAATCTGCGAGCGCGCAGCCGATCAGCTCAAATCCAACTCCCACGATCTTCCCTTTGCGCTTATTTATGTACAGGACGGAGACGGTTCGGGGTTCAAGCTGCAAGCCACCTCGGGCATCGATCCGACGCATCCTGCGGCTCCCGACCACCTGGACGCGAATGGTGAATTTCCGTGGCCGCTCGGCCCGGCGCTGAGCGCGCAGCGCCTGCGAGTCGTCGATATTCCGGCCATCGGAACTCCGCTGCCGCAGGGCCCGTGGCCGAGGGCTCCAGACAAGGCCGTCGTCATTCCCATCGGCGAAGGCGATCGCGCCGGATTGTTGGTCGTCGGGTTGAACCCGTTCCGATTGCTGGACGAGAGCTATCAAAGCTTTCTTCAATTGGTGGCCGGCCAGATCGCCGCAGCTATCGGCAGCGGCCAGGCCTACGAGGAAGCGCGGTTGCGCGCCGAAGCGCTGGCCGAGATCGATCGCGCCAAGACGCAATTCTTTTCGAACGTCAGCCACGAATTCCGCACCCCGTTGACGCTCATGCTCGGGCCTCTCGAGGACGCTCTCGCCGATCGCTCGCCAGGGCTGTCTTCCGCTCAGCGCGCCCACATACAGACCGCGCACCGCAACAGCCTGCGCCTGCTGCGGCTGGTCAACACGCTGCTCGATTTCTCGCGGATCGAGGCAGGACGCGTCGAGTCGAGCTTCCAGCCGATGGATTTGTCGAAGCATACCGCCGAGCTCGCCTCCACCTTCCGCTCGGCAATCGAACGGGCGGGATTGGGGCTCTCGATCGTCTGCCCCCCTTTGCCCGAGCCGGTCTACATGGACCCGGACATGTGGGAAAAGATAATTCTCAATCTGCTGTCGAACGCATTCAAGTTCACCTTCAGCGGCGGCATCGCCGTCGAGGTGGGCGCCTCTGAGGACATGCGGCTTGCGAAGGTCAGCGTGCGCGACTCGGGCGTCGGCATCCCGGACGCAGAGATCCCCAGGCTGTTCGAGCGCTTCCACCGGGTCGAAGGCCAGCGGAGCCGCTCCTTCGAGGGCTCCGGCATAGGTCTCGCGCTGGTGCAGGAGCTGGTCAAGCTGCAAGGCGGCACCATCGAGGTCCAGAGCCAGGAAGGGCATGGCACGACTTTCACCGTCTCGCTGCCGTTCGGTACCGCTCATCTCGCCTCGCAGCGGATCGGGGCCGCTCGCTCTCATGCGTCGACTGCGACGCGCGCGCAGGCGTATGTCGAGGAAGTGCTCCGTTGGCTGCCCGAGCTTCCGGCCGCATCGGACGATTCCATGCCGATGCGGATCGAGATGGACGTCGCGCCGCCGATCGGCGCGGGCGTCCCAAGCGCCCGTGTCCTGATCGTCGACGACAATTCGGACATGCGCTCCTATGTACAGCGGCTCCTGGCGACGCGCTGGGAAGTCGATGTGGCCGAGGATGGCCGGTCGGCGCTCGATCTGATCCGCGAACGAAAGCCCGATCTGGTGGTGAGCGACGTGATGATGCCGCGTCTCGATGGATTCGGGTTGCTGCGCGAGCTGCGCGCCGACCCGGCATTGCGTGATCTGCCGGTGATACTATTGTCCGCCCGCGCCGGAGAAGATGCCCGCATCGACGGGTTGGAGGGTGGCGCCGACGATTACTTGACCAAGCCTTTCTCCGCGCGGGAGCTCATCGCGCGAGTCACCGCCAATCTGGCGATGGCGCGGCTGCGGCGCGAGGCCACTCGCGAGCTGCGCGAGAGCGAAACCCGCTTTCGGAACATGGCCGAGAATTCGCCGGTCATCCTGTGGATGACCGATCAAACGGGCGAAGTGGTTTACGTCAACCGCCGCTGGTCGGAGTTTACCGGGCAGGCGGTCGGGGCTGCATTGGGCCAAGGGGTCTGGGAGATGCTCCACCCGGAGGATCGAAGGACATCGCATGGGGCCTTCTTCGGCGCCACCGCCGCCCGCGATTCGTTCAGCGCCGAATACCGTCTCCGCCATCGAGAGGGCGGTTACCGGTGGGCCTTGAGCGCCGCGGCTCCAAGGTTATCGGACAATGGGGAGTTTCACGGGCATATCGGCTCCGTCATCGACATCTCGGAACGCAGGGAGGCGGAGCGCGTATTGAGGGAGACCAACGAACTCTTGGAGGCACGGGTGCAGGCCGCCATCGCCGAGCAGGCCGAGGCGGAGGCGCAGCTGCGCCAGGCGCAAAAAATGGAGGCCGTGGGTCGATTGACGGGTGGAATCGCGCACGACTTCAACAATGTCCTTCAGGTCATTGGCGGGAACCTGCAGCTATTGACCCGGGACGTGAGCGGAAGCCTGCGCGGGGAACAGCGATTGGCCACCGCCATCACGGCGCTCGATCGCGGGGCGAAACTGGCCTCCCAGTTGCTCGCATTCGGCCGGCGCCAGCCTCTCGCGCCGAAGGTGATCAATCTGGGGCGGTTGATCCGGGATATCAGCGACATGCTCCGCCGGGCGATCGGGGAAGGGATCGAAATCGAAACGATCATCGGCGGCGGCCTGTGGACCACGTTCGTCGACGGCGCGCAGGTCGAAAATGCCCTGCTGAATCTCGCCATCAATTCACGCGACGCAATGAGCGGGCACGGCAAGCTCACGATCGAGGCGGGAAACGCCTCGCTCGACGATGCTTACGCCGCTCAACACGCGGAGGTAGTCCCCGGCCAGTACGTGATGCTCGCCGTGACGGACACGGGCAGCGGAATCCCGCCCGATCTCATGGATCGCGTGTTCGAGCCATTCTTCACCACCAAGCCGGAGGGGCAAGGGACGGGACTGGGCCTGAGCATGGTCTATGGCTTCGTGAAGCAGTCGGGCGGACACGTCAAGATCTACAGCGAGATCGGCCAAGGCACCACGATCAGGATGTACCTGCCCCGCTCGCGGCAGCCGGAAGATGTCGAGACCCAGGTCGAGGCCGAAACCGTCAGCGGCGGGACGGAGGTCGTGCTCGTCGTGGAGGACGATGACCAGGTTCGTAGCACCGCCGTCGATCTGCTGACGGACCTTGGATATCGTGTGCTGAAATCGCGAGATGCGCAGAGTGCGCTGGCCATCGTCGAGAGCGGCGTCTCCATCGATCTCTTGTTCACCGACGTGGTCATGCCGGGGACCCTGCGAAGCCCCGAACTCGCCCGCAAGGCGCGCGAGCGGCTTCCGAATATTGCGGTGTTGTTCACTTCGGGCTACACCGAGAACGCGATTGTGCACGGCGGCCGTCTGGATGACGGGATCGACCTTTTGAGCAAGCCGTACAGTCGCGACGCCTTGGCGCGAAAGATTCGACACGTGCTGCGCAATCAGCAGCAGCGAAACCTGAGCCGGACGACCGCCGCGCGCAATGCCCGGGCGGCGGCACCCCGCACCCCGTGGCGCGTGCTCCTGGTAGAGGACGATGCGGAGATCCGGTTGTGCACGGCCGCAATATTGTCGGATCTCGGACACTCGGTGACCGAGGCGAGCAATAGCACGGAGGCGATCCAGCATCTCGAGACACAACGGTTCGATGTGATGGTGACCGACCTGTCCATCCCGGGCATGCCGGGCGCGGAGCTTGCCGCTCGTGCCCTAAAATACCAACCCGCGCTTCCCATCGTTTTCGCCTCCGGCTACGACCCGAACGACACCACCCGGGGCATTCCGGGAGCCGTTTTCCTGCGCAAGCCGTATGACGGCGAGGCACTCGGCGCCGCATTGAGGGCGGCGATTCAGCGTCGCTGATCGCCGGCCCTCACGGAATCTCTCGCATCGTATCGATGGCGCGACGGAACGCGTAGTCGTTGACATGCACCCAGCCTTGGAAGGGCCTGTCGACATCGGCGATCGCCAGCATGACCAGCGTCACGAGCAACGTAAGGGAGAGCACCTGCAGCATATGAACCCTCGGTTGACGTGATCCGAATACCGAGACGGAGATGACCGTGAGAATCCCCCCGGCGAACAGCACGCACCAGAAGATCGCAGGAAGCCTGTACTTGCTGTCCAGAATTCGCGTGCGGCGATGCTGGGTCAAGCTGCTGAGCTCACTGAGTGCATGATCATGCGCGGCGATCTGCACCGGCGTTTGCACGTCTGCCGACAGCAACGCTCTCCACAAATACTCATTTGCCTCGTGGCTTTCTTCGGGAATCCGCCCCGCCGCCATCTCGGGCCAATCCCGCTCGACCACGTCGGTGGCATAGGCAATCGACAGCTTCTCGATCGCGGCGCGATCGTGCGTAAGCCCCTGGGCAAGACGATAGATGTTACGCAGTGAGTTTGCTTCGAGCTCGACGTTGAGCTCGGCTGCCCTGAAGTTTCCCCATTCGGTGTAGAGCATGAAACCGAGCGTCACCGCGTAGGTGGTCCCGAGCACGCTCAGTTGCCAGCCCACCAGGTCGTTCTCCGAATATCGACGGGAAACCGGCCAGAGGCGGTTCATTGCGAGGGTGAAGGCCCATGATGCGGCCATCGTCAACGCGAGGATGATCAGATTTGCCGTAAAGCTCAGCACTCGGCGGCGCCCCGTATCTCCAGGCTCAATGCAGGGACCATTGCTGGCTGGTGGCCCCACCTGCAGGTTGGACTACAATGATACGCATGATCCCTCCTTTTTTATCGCGCGCCCACCGGTTTTTTATCGCGCGCCCACCGGCAACAGCAAGCCGTGCGGCACGTCATCCCTCGGAGTTAAGATTTTCCGATTCGCGATTTGACTATAAACTGCGTTTTAGGCCGGCGTCTACCCTCGGAGGCGTCGCACCAAGGTTGACCATGCCCGGCCGGCTGGTAATTGCGGTTTGCGCCAGGTCGCCTTGCGCTCAGCGGACCAACGGAGTGTCATCATGACTACACGACGAAACATTCTGATCGGAATTGGAACTCTTGGGCTGGGTGTCATCAGCGCGCGTGCAGACGATGTCTGCGCAGTCTTCAACAAGGAAAGGCAGAACGCGATGACATCGGCCGATGCGATCGTCCGTCTCAAAGAGGGCAACGCCCGCTTCGTCGCGGGTCGCACGATCCATTGCAACCCTCAGCCACAAGTCCGGCTCACGGCTCACGGACAGGCGCCGTTCGCAGCCGTTCTTGGATGCATGGACAGCCGCGTGTCGCCTGAGCTCATCTTCGATCAGCGCATCGGCGATATCTTCGCGGTCCGGATCGCGGGCAACTTCGTCGATACCGATATTCTCGGCAGTCTCGAGTACGCCACACACGTGGCCGGAGCGAAACTCATCGTGGTGCTGGGCCATTCGGACTGCGGAGCCGTCAAAGGCGCGATCGATGATGTGAAGCTCGGCAACCTGACCGCCGCACTCGGGAACATCCGTCCCGCCGTCTCGGAGGTTGCGGATGCCGGCGGCCCCAGAAATTCGAAGAACAAGGCTTTCGTGCAGCGGGTGAGCGAGCGCAACGCTCAGGATGCCGCGGCGCAATTGGTGTCGCGGAGCGAAGTTCTTGCACACGCGGTCAGTGACAGTGGGCTCTCCATAGTCGCCGCGATGCACGACGTAACGACGGGGGTGGTCTCGTGGATCGATGCCAAGGCATAGAGCTCGGGCGCGCGACGCGGCGCCCGGGCTGACAAGCGGAGCATGGAGACCATAGGTTATGACTTGCGCCAAATGCAGCGCATCCCGCTGGCCGCATCCCACGTCGAGGCGCTGCGCGCGGCGGGCAAGGTCGTCACCCATCCCTCGGGGGTTTTCGTCGCGCGGCCGGGTCAAGCGGCGGATCGCTTCATCTATATCGAGGACGGCGAGATCGAGGTGGTCAACCCCTACACCAATGAACGCCACCTGCCCTTCACGCTGGGTCCCACTCAGTTCATGGGAGAAATATCGTTCCTGAGCGGGGGCGTCTGGTCGATGTCCCTGCGCACGGTCCGCGAGACCCGTGTCATCGATGTGCCTCGCGAGGCGATGTTGACGTTGATGTCCCGGATACCGGAGATGTCGGACATCATCATCACGGTCTTTTCCGCGCGACGCCGACGGCAACTCGATGAACGAGACAGCAGCCTGCAGCTGATCGGGGAAGACGAGGACCGCGACGTACGCCGCATCGCCGCGTTTGCCAGCCGCAACCGCATCCCCTACAAGTCCCTGACACTGGGCAGCACTGAAGCCCAGGCGATCGCCGCGAGTTGTTCCATCGATCCGGCGCAGCCCGCGGTGATTTTCGGGCGGGGCGTCGTCGTGGCGTATCCCACGCCGGACAAGGTCGCACGGCTCCTCGGACTCAATCTCGACTTCCGGGACGATGAGAGCGTCGACGTGCTCATCGTCGGGGGCGGCCCGTCCGGGGTCGCCGCCGGAGTCTATGCCGGCGCCGAAGGCCTGAAGGCGTTGGTCGTCGAGGACATCGCGATTGGCGGCCAGGCGGGCACCTCGAGCCGTATAGAAAATTATATGGGGTTCCCTACCGGGATTTCGGGCGCCGACCTGGTCTGGCGCGGCGAGGTTCAGGCGATGAAGTTCGGGACGCGCTTTGCGATGCCGCGGCGCGTGGCACGGCTGGATCGACTCGCGGATGAAAGCTTCTGCGCCACTTTTGACGGCGGCCAACGGATTCGCGCGACTGCCGTGGTGGTCGCCACGGGCGTGCAATACCGGCGGCTTCCCATCGAGCGATTGGAGGAATTCGAGGGCGCAGGCATTTATTATGCCGCCACCGAAATCGAGGCACGCTATTCGAGGGGTATGGATGCCGTCATTATCGGCGGCGGAAACTCCGCCGGGCAGGCGGCCATGTTCCTCAGCCGCTCGATGCGGTGCGTGCGCGTGCTGGTGCGCGGGGCGTCGTTGGCGGCCTCGATGTCGAACTATCTCTCCAGCCGGCTGGAGGCAGACCCCGGGATCGAGATCGAATTCGGCGCCGACGTGACCGCTCTGCACGGCGGCGACCGTCTAGAGGCGGTGACCGTCCGTAATACCAAAACGGGTGCGACGCGCCTCGTGGAAACGCGCGCGCTGTTCATCATGGTCGGCGCCTCCCCGAACACCGAGTGGCTCTCCGGCCTCGTCAAACTCGATGACAAGGGGTTCGTCATCACCGGATCCGACGCCGGTGCGCCCGCCTCGCCCTTCGCCACTTCGCAACCCGGCATCTTCGCTGTCGGGGACGTTCGGGCAGGATCGGTCAAGCGGGTGGCCTCCTCGGTCGGCGAGGGATCCGTCGTGATCTCGAAGGTCTGGGAGTTCATCAATCAAAAGGCCGAGCGTCCAACGGCGGATTGATATCGGCCGGTGATGCACGATAGTGGGGCGCGAGCGCCGCCAGCCAGTCAGCGGGCTTTCTCCTTCAGCGTCGTGGACGGCGAGACGCCGATCTGCTCGCGATAGTATTGGGCGTAGCGCCCAAAATTGACGATGCCGAGATTTATCATGGCGTTCGTCACGCCTTTTGTCTCATCGGCCGCCAGCAGCGATCGGTGCAGGGCCTCGATCCGGGCGCGGCGGATGTACTCCGCGGGCGTCAGATTCAATGCCTTGCGAAAGCCGTTTTGCAGGGTCCGCGGCGTGACGCCAACTCTGGCGGCGATGCTCGCCACGGAGATGATCTCGGATAGATGCTCGTGTATGTAGTCGCGGGCACGTCTGACGTGCCACGCAGTCGCCCGATTCACGGACTCGTTGAGCGGGTCGGTATGGCTGTGAGGCGCCACGCCCAGCAGGAGTTCCATCAAGGTTCGCGAGTATTGCTTGCGCACCCCCTCGCTCGCCAGCGCCGTCGGTGCACTCTCCGAGACATGACAAATATGCGCCACCAGCTCGCACCATGCGCGCGCGAAGTCTGAATCCATTGGAATTTCCAGGTCGAAACGCAGCGCCTTCCGCGGCACACCCCTCAATTTGGCCGCCAGGGTGTCGAGCAATGCGCGGCGGGATATGCGCACCGTCAGATGCTGGCACTGCGCGGTCATCCGGATCTTGGTGTGCTCGCTCGGATCGGTGACCACGATCGAGCGCGAAGAGGTGATCGAGGTACGGTCCCCGCACCTCAATTGCCCCTCGCCCGCCAGTGTCCATTTCACCAGGTACGAATCCTCGATTCGGCCGGCGTCGATGTCGACATCGAAGCCGTATTTGAGGCTCGTGAGCCCGCAAGCCCCCAGATCCAGCGAGGACAGGAATGCGAGGCTTTTCCGCGGCGGTTCGTGGACCCGCAAGCGGTGCGGACATATGGCGTTCCTCACCAGATGGGTTGCCTCGTCCAAGGTGTCCGCCGCGACCACGCCACGCGGATCGGGCACCGGGAACGGTCTGGTCTCGTGGCTGCTTGAATGCAAATTGACGCTCATCCCATGGCGGCTCGCTCATCAAGGTAGACTGCTTGCCGCGGCCGGGCAAGAATCTTCGCGTTTCGGATAGCCCCTCGCCTGCTGGTGAGCGAGACTCTGATCGGATTAGGATCGGGATGAGGCCTCTGCGTTGCAGCAAGGCCCCGCGGCAACGCGCCGCAAAAAGCGAAAAATATCGACTGTCTTACGGAGAACGATATGGGGATGAAGAAAGGTGATCTCGCCTGGCTGAGTGCGGCCGCGCTGATGTCGCCGCTGTGCGCGCTCTGCGATCAGGCGCCCGCACCGGCCGGTGCACTGGAAGAGATCACGGTCACCGCTCAGAAGCGCTCCGAAAGCGAGCAGAACGTGCCGATGTCCATCACCACCTTCGGTGCAGTGGCTTTGGAGCAAAAGGACATCAATTCCTTCTTCGATTACGCCACGAAGGTCCCAAATCTGGCGTTTGCGCCGACCGGCGATGGCGTCGGCACCGCGCGCACGGTCTCGATCCGGGGCGTTTCCGGCAACAACGTGACCAGCTTTTATATCGACGACACGCCGCTGCCGGACTCCATCGATCCGCGGGTGCTGGACCTCGATCACATCGAGATATTGCGCGGACCTCAGGGCACCTTGTACGGCGCAAGGTCCATGGGTGGATTGGTACGCACCGTCACGAAGGCGCCTGACCTCGAAGAATTCAGCGCGACCGTGCATGGGGGCGCTTCGGATACCGCCCGTACGAACCAGCCGAACTATGTCGCCGACGTGGTCTTCAACATACCGCTGATTCGAGATGTGGCCGCCTTGCGCGTGAGCGCCTTCGACGATTACGAGGCGGGCTATTTCAAGCGCAGCTTCTGCACGAACCCGGCCGCGGCGATCAACTCGAGCTGTACACCACTGGCCACCACCGGGATCACGACGGTCGACAACGTCGGCGCCATCGATACGTCAGGTTTCACTGCCGCGTTGACCATCAAGCCGACCGATACCTTGATGGTCACGCCCAAATTCATGCTGCAGAGGGCCGGCTACAATGGCTTCCCCATGGCGGACTACCTCACGGACACGGCGAACGGCATCGGCTATCCCGTACCGACGCCCGCCACCGGTGCGCCCACGCCGAACAAGATGTTGCCCTCCAGTTTCACCCAGGCGCGATGGTTCAATGTCCCGGAAGGCGGCTTCGACGACTGGGGATTGACCTCGATCACCGTTCACTGGAAATCGGATGTCGGTGAGCTGGTCTCTTCCAGCTCCTTCTTTTCGCGCAAGGTGGTCGAGACCGAGGACGAAACGGACTTCGTCTACGCGGCGATCACCTCGGGTGCCGGCGGCGCACCGGAACCGAGCGGCATCACCGAGCAGAAGGACTATCAGGAGTTCGTCCAGGAAGTGCGTTTCGTATCCGCTCTGCAGGGACCGGTGCAGTTCGTCGCAGGGGCCTACTACTCGGACACCCACGGCCGTCTGCCGTTCGCCGCTTATTATCCGCCGGCGACGGCGCCGGGACTCGACGCGACGCTCCTGGGACCCGGTGGCGGTGAACTCACCCCGGGTTATCCGAATGCGATCTTCGCGCAGGACTTCCATACCGACATCAAAGAGCCGGCGGTGTTCGGCGAGGTGTCCTACACACCGATCGAGCCGCTCAAGCTGACCGGCGGCCTGCGTTGGTATCAGGTGAGAAATTTCTCGGAAGGCTATGAGCTCGGTCTCGCCACCGGCGGCGGCCCTGCCGTCGTGAGTCCGCCCGCGAGCACCACGGAGAGCGGTGTCAATCCGAAGTTCGAGGCGGACTACCACCTCACGCCGGATCACATGATTTACGCCAACGTGGCGAAGGGCTATCGGCCCGGCGGCATCGTGCCGATCGTGCCGGGTGGCGAGGCCGGTACGGCGACGGATTGCACCGCGGCTTTGAAGGCGGTGGACCCCAACATCAGCATCTCGCAGACCCGAACCTATCAATCCGACTCCCTGTGGAACTACGAGATCGGCACCAAGACCGAATGGCTGGATCACCGCTTGTCGGTCGATGCCGCCGCGTTCTACATCAAATGGAAGAACATTCAGCAGGAGATCCTGCTCTCGTGCGGTTTTCAATACACCGCGAATGCCGGTGCTGCGGTCAGCAAGGGCGGTGAACTGGAGCTGCGTGCGAGGCCGAGCCAACCTCTCGAGCTGACTCTGGGTCTGGGCTACCAGAATGCCACAATCACCCAGGCGAGCGTCGAGTCTCCGCAGCCGGTGGGTTCGCCCATCTATCAGGTTCCCGACTGGACGGGGAACGGTTCGGTGCAATACACGACCCAGCTCAACGGCGAGTGGGCCATGGTGAGCAACGCGGATTACGCCTACATCGGCCGAAGCTTCAGCGGCAACAACGAGCCCGGCGACCCGCGATTGCGGCCTTCCTACCGCCTGATCAATGCCCACATCGGCTTCGATCGCGGGAAGTTCGAGGTTGCGCTGGTGGGCAAGAATCTCGGCAACGAGGTCGCGAACCTCGGCGACAGCCGTTCGATTGCGGCGGAGACACCGGGGCGGCCGCGGCTGTTCGTGAACCAACCGAGGACGCTCGGCGTGGAGTTCAGGCAGTCTTTCTAGGGCGCGGCTCGAAGAGGTGGGGATGATCATGGAGCGAGCAGTGACGCGCAGCCGCGGTACCAGCATCACAATGCGACGGCGTGCTGCGCTCGTCGCTCTTGTCCTGGCCTTCAGTGCGCCCTGGGCAGCAGGGTCCGCTCGAGCCGAGCTTCCCTCGGAGGTGGGTCGCACAATAACGTCGGCGACCCTGGCGATGCCCGCATCGAAGCATTGGGTCTGGATCAACGACTTCGTTTTTCCTCATATGGTCGACGGGATGGCCTATCTGGTGGATGGCGACACCGGTCGGTACCTGGGCACCTTGAGCACCGGCTACGGTTTCGCGCACGTCATCGTCTCTCCCGACGGCAGGCTGATCTATTCGCCGGAGACGTATTTCTCGCGAGGCACGCGCGGCAAACGCACCGATGTGGTCACGCTTTACGATGCGGGCACGCTCAGCCCGATTGGAGAAATTCAGATACCCCCCAAGCGCTCGTCCAATCTTCCCATGATTGCCAACCAGGTGCTGACTGACGACGGCCGCTTCCTGCTGATCTACAATTTCACTCCGGCGCAAAGCATCACGGTGGTCGACACGAGAACTCGCAAATTCGTGCGAGAGATCGAGACCTCCGGATGTGCGTTGATCTACCCCACCGGGCGTCGATCGTTCTTTTCGGTGTGCGGTGACGGCTCCTTGTTGCTGGTGGCGCTTGATGACAACGGTGCTGCCCGATCGAGGCGCACGCAGCCGTTATTGGCCATGGGCGATGATCCGGTCACCGAGAAAGCGGTGCGCATGGGTCGGATCTGGTATTTCGTCTCGTTCGACGGACGCATCTATCCGATAGAGGCTGATTCCCAAGAAGCTGCCGTCGGAACGACTTGGTGGCTGACCTCTGAATCCGAACGCAAGGCGGGCTGGCGTCCCGGTGGTCTTCAGCAGCTGGGTGCGAACCCTCCCGTCTCGCGGCTGTACGCGATCATGCATCGCGGCAAGCTGGCCACCCATAAGGATCCGGGAAAGGACGTGTGGGTATTCGATGTCTCGACGCGCCAGCGGGTACAGCAATTCGCACTCAAGAACTTGGCCACTTCCATCGAGCTTTCCGGCGATCCGCAGCCATTGCTCTACAGCATTTCCATCGAAAGCTCGGACCTCGACATCTACGACGCGTCGAACGGCAGACTCCTGCGCTCGGTAGAGCATGTCGGCACGACACCAACGCTGTTGGTTACTCCGTAAAAGCCGTGCCGCAACTCGATCCCACCTTCGGATACTCGATCATCATCGGTTTCGCGGTGCTATTCGCGATCGCGGCGGCCCACAAGTTGGTCAACCTCCGGCACTTCACGGACGTCTTCGCCGCATACGATCTGCTGCCGGCGTCACTCGGCCGGCGTGTGGCGTGGCTCATCCCGTGCCTCGAACTCCTCGTGGCGGTGAGTCTGCTGCGGAGCGCGCACGAAGGGCCGCAAGCCGTGCTCGCCGCCATGGCGCTGTTGATCGCGTACGCGGCAGCGTTGGGCATCAACCTGCGACGAGGCAGGCACGATCTCGACTGCGGCTGCGTCGCGGGGCGGGGCCCCCGGTCAATGGCCTACTGGATGGTCTGGAGAAACATCATTCTGGCACTCGCCCTGGGTTCCGCCGCATTGCCGTGGTCGTCCCGGGCGCTTGAAGGAGCCGATCTCCTCACGATCTTCAGCGCGGTTACCGTCGGCGCGATGCTATATGCGATGGTCGATCGACTGCTCGGTGAAGTCATACCCGGCACCATTGCTCTAAGGAGGATCTCGTGACGGCACTCACCGTATCGAACGCAACGCTATGGGTCGTTGTCATCCTGCTCTCTGTCGTATTGCTCGCCGTGGTCCGGCAGCTCGGCGTTTTACACGAACGCATCGCGCCGGCCGGGGCTTTGATGCTCGCGAAGGGCCTCAAGGTCGGCGAGCCGGTACCGCAGATCACCGCCCGGGACATCGAAGGCGGCGCCATCATCGTGGGCGGTCCCCGGCACGACCCGCGTGCGACGTTGCTCATGTTCGTGTCGCCGACCTGCCCGGTCTGCAAAACGTTGCTGCCCGTTTTAAAATCCAGCCTGGCGGCGGAGAGGGACTGGCTCGACATCGTCCTGGCAAGCGACGGCGAGGGTGCAAAGCACGGGGAGTTCGTGCTGAGCCACCGTCTCGGCGGTTTCCGATACGTGGTGTCGGCACCGCTCGGCATCGCCTACCAGGTGAGCAGGCTCCCATTCGCGGTTCTGATCGATGCGCAGGGCCTGCTGCGCGCGCGAGGGATCGTCAATTCCCGCGAACATCTGGAGAGCCTTTTCGAGGCGAAGCGGCTTGGCTTCGCGTCGATTCAGGACTATTTTGAAGCGGCAGCCCGGATTCAGGCGGCGTGACGACTGCACGCCGCGGCCATGAGGAATGAGTGGATGAAATGGTTGGATGTATTTGCGGAGAACTCGGCGCGCGCGCTCGTGAGGCGCACGTCTCGGCGCAGTATGCTCGCGAACCTCGGCAAGGTCTTGTTGGGCGCCAGCGCGTTGCCCCTCCTTCCGGTCGCGCGCGGCGCCGATGCAAAGGCGGCGACTCCGGGATCCGATTCGGATCCGGGCGATCCCTTGGCGTGTGATTATTGGCGACACTGCGGGCTCGACGGCTTCATCTGCGGGTGCTGCGGCGGATCTCAATCGATGTGCCCTCCGGGCACGGACATGTCGCCCATCACCTGGATCGGCACCTGCCATAACCCCGGCGACGGCCACGATTACGTCATCTCGTATAACGACTGCTGCGGCAAGAGCCCCTGCGGCCGTTGTTTCTGCAACCGCAATGAAGGCGATTCACCACTCTTCCAGCCCGGCAAGTCCAACGATTACAACTGGTGCTCCGGCAATGCCAAGGCCAACATTCCCTATCATTGCTCGACGGCACGGATCGTCGGTACGGCGAGCTGATCGATCGTGCGCAGCGTGGCCGCTCTGATCACGGTCGCGCTTTGCTGCGCGGCGGCCGATGCAGCTCAAGCTTTTCCGCCGTTGGTCAATTTCCAACTGCAGTGCATGGGCTGCCACCTCGGGGACGGGTCAGGTCAGCCGGGCCGCGTCCCCTCGATCCGCCGGTCGCTCACTATTTTCTCGATGTTCCGCGAAGGACGCGACTTCGTCGTCAGGGTCCCCGGAGTCGCTCAATCGCCTCTCTCGAATGAGGATACCGCGGTGCTGCTCAACTGGATGGTTAGAAATCTGAGCGACCTCGCGACGCCTGCTGGCTTCACCGACTACACAGCCGCCGAGGTGCGCAGGTTGCGCGACCGCCGCCCCTTGGAGCAGGTCAAGGCGGTCAGGGCGCGGTTACTCCACGCCGGTCCGATGGCCGAATTCCGGGACCCTGTGCCTTCGTTTGACAAAGAAGGCCATATCAGAAGCGATAGGTCAGGTCGACACCCCCCGTGAGCGGCTGGTTGGTGATGATGCGAGTAAAATCAGGCTGGGGCTCATTTTCCGTGAACATGCTCTCCAGCTGGGCGTGCTTGTTCGTGAGGTTGTTGACGAACAACGTAGCGCTCCACGTATCACCGAATTTGACTCCCGTGCGGACATTGATCAGGTCATACGCGGGCATTTGTCTGTACGTACCAGTGAACTCGTAAGGGTTCGAGAAATAAATCGAGTAGCGCGGGCCGGTGTAGGAATTCTCCGAGTCCATCGCGCCGTACTCGATGTAAGGTCGAATGTTGGGAAACTGTAATTCACATTGAGGCTGTAGGCCGTCAGCGAATCGGTCAGCGGTTCGGCGATGTCGAAAGGTTGGTAGTGCGCCAAGGTGCCCGGGTCGCTGTCATAGGCGCTGATGCCGTTTTGAGTGCTGGTCTCGTGAAAGAATGCCGGCGTGACCGACAGGTTTTCCATCGGCTTCCACAAGAGAGTCGCGCGCGCCGCGTAGATTTGATAGGCATTCGAGCCCGGATACTGGTTCTCGATGGGGGCGTTCTGGACATCGCCGCGCACGGTGCCGACGGGGTTTCCACCGACCAGCGGAAAAGGGTCGGCCACGATGCGGTCGATCCAACCGCTCGTGTAATCCTCGGTCCCCACCAACCGTATTGCCAAGGTGTCATCGATGAGCGGAAGGTTGACCATCAGATTGTCCTATTAAACGCCGGTGCGCACCCGAGCCCGGCGTGCCGGACCCACCGTGACCTCGAAATCTTTACGGGGTTTTAACGCCCCGCGTGGTACGGTACGATCGTCCGGAAATTGACTCGCTCGGGAACCCTAGCGGCCTACGCAGCATGACCGAAGCAATGCACCTCGTGCTGATCGTCGAAGACGATCCGGCGCTTCAGAGCGTGTTGCGAATGCTGTTTGAGGCGAACGGATATCGCGTGGTGGTCGCGGACACTGCCGCCCGCGGCATGCACGAGGCACGACTCTACAATCCCGATGTCGTAATCGTCGACCTGGGCTTGCCGGATCGCGACGGCGTCGAGGTGATCCGGGGCATTCGAGCTTGGTCAGCCATGCCCGTCGTGGTGCTGTCGGCGCGCACGGCGGAGACGCAGCGCTTGGGCGCATTCGAGAATGGTGCGGATGACTATGTCGTGAAGCCATTCAGTGCTCCGGAGCTTCTGGCGAGGGTGCGAGCGGTGTCGCGCCGACACGTCCGGGGCTATCTGCCGATGGCCGTGTTGCGGCTCGGGAGCATCTCCGTAAATCTGAGCGAGCGTGTCGCAAGTCGGGACGATGGCCGTGAAATACATCTGACTCCGCTCGAATACAAGATACTGTCCGCCCTGGCACGCCAACCGGAGCGGATCGTCACGCACTCGACCCTCCTCAAGGAGGTATGGGGACCGGACCGTGACGATTCACGCTCGCTTCGGGTGTATATCGGCAGCTTGCGTCGCAAATTGGAGGCAGATCCGAGTCGACCCAAGCACATCCTGACCGAGCTCGGACTTGGCTATCGTCTGGTGCTCGATCAGGAAGCACCCATCGGGAGTCCCGTCACCTAGCAACCCGCATCGCTCCGCGATCATCCGCCGGCGTGAGGTTCCCCGCACCTATTTGAGTAGATCAACGTATAGATCTGCCGGATGGATCGTCGACAATCATTGCCTGATTCAATTGGGGTATCCCCGAGCATATGGGCACAACAAGGGGCGCTTTTTTAACGGCCTTTTAACATCGCTTTCTATATCTTGCGCGGATTGGCGTCCAGTACCACGGAACTCGAGAAACCAAACAACCAAATCATCGTTCGGTGTTCTGATCCAGGCGGGACTCGGCAAAGAGCAACAACGCGGCGACAGGACTGCTTGGGAATCCAGCGGTTTTGTACAACATGCCCGCTTCAGAGAGGGTGACGATTATGAGAATGGCGAAGTACCTGCAAAGTGTCCTTTGGTGTGCCGCATCGATCGGGCTGGCGATGCCGGTTGTCAGGGCTGACGACTACGCAACTGCCGCCACCGCGGAATCACGCGGTACCATCGTCGGCATTGTGACGAATGCGGCAAAAGCTCCCGTAGGCGGGGCCACCGTGACGGCAGCTCGCCAGGGCGGCGGCATTCGCTCCACGGTGTCGAGCAGCGACGGCGTCTATTCGTTCGCCGATGTCCCACCCGGATCATGGTCTCTGACGGTGACCGTCGACGGCGCCCCGGATGTTGTGGTGCCCAATATCACCGTGGTGGCCAGCAAGGCCACTCGTCACGACATCGCAATGGCTGTTCCCGCCACCCCCAAGGCGCCGGCCTCGGCGCCAGTACTGGCGTCAGCCCCGGCACCCGCGGCTTCGCCCACAGTTTCGGCGGCGCCCGCGGTTCCGCCAGCGCCGACGGGCGCCGTTCCGACGTTCCCCGAGGCATTGCAGGCGCCCGCTCCATCGCCGGACGTCGACACCCAAACCCCGTGGGCCGATGTGGGCTATGTCGGTTGGATGAACGGCACGTCGCGCGAGCACGCGCCGATATTCGATACGAAGTTTTTCACGCCCGAGATCCGCTTGGACATGAACTATTTGCAAAGCGGCAACCACCCGGTCGACCACACCATCGTGGGCTCGACGGAGGAGTTTCGCTCTGGGGAGTTCCAAATCGAACAGGTGAGCTTCGGCGGCGACTTCCACTGGGAGAATGTGAGAGCGCGATTTCTCTCGATGTTCGGCATGTTCGCAACGACGACGCCGCGCAACGATGCAAGTTCCGCGGTGGGCCAATGGAATCTCGACGACGCGTATCGGTACTTCTCCGAGGCGAATGCCGGATATCACTTCGACGTGAATCACGGCCTGAACGTCGATGTCGGCGTATTCGTGTCGTACATCGGCCTGTTCAGCTATTACAACTACGACAACTGGACCTACCAGCCATCGTTCGTGTCATCGAACACACCCTGGTTCTTCAACGGACTGCGCATCCAATGGTGGCCGACGCAGAACCTGAAGATCGAGCCCTGGCTCATCAATGGCTGGCAGTCCTATGCCAAATTCAACAGCAAGCCGGGATTCGGCGGCCAGATCCTGTGGATTCCCAATGACTCGTTGAAATTGGTGTTCAACAGCTACTCCATCGGCCAGGATAACCTGAGCTGCCAGGCGAACAATACCAGCGGATCGAATGGAACCACCGACACGCTTTGTCAGCCGCAAAACGGCGGCAACCCGAGCGCGGCAGTCGGCTCTTATGTGGGAGCGGGAGGACCGGTCGATTGGTCGCGAGTAAAGCGCATTCACGAGGACGATAGCGTCGAGGTGAAATATTACGACGCCCATGGCCAGGGCGGCGCCGGCGTGTCCAGAATGGCGTTCAGCTATACGGTCGATATCGGCTGCGAATACGGCGGCGGCGTGTCTTGTTCGAGCGGAAAGAACAAGGAGAGCTTTATCGGCATGATGCTTTACGACCGTACCTGGTTCCACAGCGACCTGTTCGCGGTCACCGTTGGCGGCGGTTTCATGAACAACCCGGGACGCTATCTGGCCCTCACACCGCCCATCAATGGAGCAACCGCAGCGAGCGGCTCGCCGTACTTCACGCAGGCGCCCGGCCAGAAGCTGTTCCAGTGGGACTCGCAACTCAATTTCCAGTACATGCCGAAGGACTGGATTACCTGGTGGACGGAAGCGACGTTCCGGCACTCGAGCGTACCGTACTGGTCGGGATCGGGCGGCGTGACGCCGCCAGGCGGGAATAACGGGTCGCCCGCAAGTTGCGTTGGAGGCGGCGCCAATTCCGTCACCGGCCAGTGCGATGCAGGGGACTGGTTCCCGGATCTTCGCACCCGCGAGGTGGTTTACGGTGCCGGTGTGTTGGTTAAATTCTGAGCGATTTGAACAATGGATATCATCTACCTGCTCGTGATCCTCGGCTTGTGCATAGCCTCCGTCGGCCTCGCGCTGGCCATCGGGCGGCTGGGAGACGGCTCGTGAACATCCCCTACATCCTTGCCGGCGTCTTGGCGCTGCTATTGTTGTGTTATCTGCTCTATGCCCTGCTCAGGGCCGAGCGCTTCTGACATGAGCGCCCCACTGCAATTCGCGCTGCTCGGCGCTCTTGTTCTGGCATTCGTCATTCTCTGCGCGAGGCCCCTCGGGCACTACATAGCGGATGTGATGGAGGGGAAGCCCAACTTCGCCCTCCGATGGGGTGCCCCGTTGGAGCGGTGGATCTATCGCGCATGTGGGATCGACGCCCGCGCGGAAACCAGCTGGTCGACCTATGCCATCGGACTGCTGGTCTTCAATTTGGCGGGTGCCCTGGTGGTTTACGCGCTGCAGCGGCTGCAGCAATGGCTGCCTTTGAATCCCCAGCATTTTTCCGCGGTGAGCGCCGATTCCTCGTTCAACACCGCCGTGGCCTTCGTGACCAATACCGATTGGCAGGGCTACTCCGGCGAGTCGACCATGGGCTACCTGACCCAAGCGGCCGGCCTCGCGGTCCAAAATTTCCTGTCTGCCGCGACCGGCCTGGCGGTCGCCATCGTCCTCATCCGGGGTTTCATCCGGCGATCCGCCACCACCATCGGCAATTTCTGGGTCAACGTCACCCGATCGTCGCTCTATGTACTGTTGCCTCTCGCGGCGCTCCTCGCGGTGGCCCTCGTCGGTCAAGGAGTGATCCAGAATGTGCATTCCTACCGCGACGCAACCACGATCGAAAAGCTGACCTTCGATAATCCGAAAACCGACAGCGAGGGCAAGCCCCTCTTGGACGACAAGGGTAGCCCGGTCACCGAGTCGGTCACGACCCAGACCCAGACCTTGCCCATGGGGCCGATCGCATCGCAAGAGGCCATCAAGGAGCTCGGCACCAATGGCGGCGGCTTCTTCAACGCCAATTCCGCGCATCCCTTTGAGAACCCGACGGCGTTGTCGAACTTCATGGAGATCGCCGCGATTTTGCTGATCCCGTTGGCGCTCACCTATGCTTTCGGCGTCATGGTCGGCGACCGCCGCCAAGGCTTCGCGCTCATGGCTGCGATGCTGATTTTGTTCGCCGCCCTCGCAGCCGTGGCCTTCGTCAGCGAACAAGGTGGCAACCCCCTGGCGGCTTCGGCGGGTGTCGATGCCGCGGCGAGCGCCACCCAGTCAGGCGGCAATATGGAAGGCAAGGAAACGCGCTTCGGCATCGCGGCCTCCGCCCTGTTCGCATCCGCAACTACCGGCACCTCGACCGGCGCGGTCAACAGCGCGCACGACTCCATGATGCCCATGGGCGGGTTCGTGCCCTTGTTTCTGATGCAGTTGGGCGAACTGACGCCCGGCGGTGTGGGAACCGGTCTCTACACGATGCTGATTTTCGCGATTTTGGGCGTGTTCATCGCCGGCCTGATGATCGGACGGACGCCGGAATACCTCGGCAAGAAGATCCAGGCGCGGGAGATGAAACTGGCGTCGATCTTCATATTGACCACGCCCACGGTCGTCCTCATCGGTACTGCCATCGCAGTGATGACCGAGGGTGGCAAGGCGGGAGTGCTCAACCCCGGAGCGCATGGATTCAGCGAGATCCTGTACGCGTTCACCTCGGCGGGCAACAACAACGGCAGCGCCTTTGCCGGCATCTCGGCGAACACGGTGTTCTACAACGTATCGCTCGGCATCGTCATGTGGATCGGCCGTTTCTGGCCGATCGTGGCGACACTCGCCATCGCGGGCTCTCTGGCATCCAAAAAGCGTGTGCCGGTGACCGAGGGCACCATGCCCACCCACGGCGCGCTGTTCACCTGCTTGCTGATCGGCACCATCGTGCTGATCGGGGTCCTCAATTATGTCCCGGCGCTCGCGCTGGGGCCCGTGGTCGAACATTTCATGCTCTCCGGAGCACATTGACATCATGACGCGCAAACCGTTGGCACTGCTCGATCGCCAGCTGCTGGGCCCCGCCTTGCTGGAGACATTCAAGAAGCTCGATCCACGCACTCAAGTGCGAAACCCCGTCATGTTCATCGTGTACGCGGGCACGCTCGTCACCGCCCTGTTGCTGGCTCAGGCGCTTGCGGGCCACGGCGAGGCTCCGACTTCATTCATTTTGTCGATCACCATATGGCTCGCGTTCACCGTGCTGTTCGCCAACTTCGCGGAGGCGCTCGCCGAAGGCCGGAGCCGCGCGCAGGCCTCGACGCTGCGCGATATGCGTCAGTTGGTCATTGCAAACAAACTGACCGATCCGAACCTTGCATCGCGCGCGACCGTTCAGGTGCAGAGCGCGGACCTGCGCAAGGGGGATCTGGTGCTGGTCCAAGCGGGAGAAGTCATCCCGGTGGACGGTGAAGTCATCGAAGGCGCGGCGTCGGTCGACGAGAGTGCCATCACGGGAGAGTCAGCGCCGGTTATTCGCGAGTCGGGAGGCGATTTCTCCTCGGTCACCGGTGGCACACGGGTGTTGTCGGATTGGATCATCGTGCAGGTCTCCGTCAATCCGGGCGACACGTTCCTCGATCGAATGATCTCCATGGTCGAGGGCGCAAAACGCCAGAAAACTCCCAACGAGATCGCTCTCACCATTCTTTTGGTGGCGCTCACGCTGGTATTCCTGGTGGTAATCGTGACACTCCTGCCTTTCTCGCTCTATAGCGTGGAGACCGCGAAGCTCGGTGCTCCCATCACCATCACGGCACTCGTGGCCTTGTTGGTATGCCTGATTCCCACCACGATCGGGGGGCTCCTGTCCGCCATCGGCGTCGCGGGCATGAGCCGCATGATGCAGGCGAATGTGATCGCGACGTCCGGCCGTGCCGTCGAGGCCGCCGGTGACGTCGATATATTGTTGCTGGACAAAACCGGCACGATTACCTTGGGAAACCGGCAGGCATCGGCCTTCTTTCCGGCGCCGCAGGTGACCTCCGAGGAGCTGGCGGACGCCGCTCAACTGGCCTCGCTGGCGGATGAGACACCGGAGGGCCGCAGCATCGTCGTGCTCGCCAAGCAACAGTTCAACCTGAGGCAGCGCGACATCCAGGCACTCAACGCACAGTTCGTCGCCTTCTCCGCGCAAACCCGGATGAGCGGTGTGAACCTCGGCGATCGCGAAGTGCGCAAGGGCGCAGCCGATGCCATCAAGCGGTATGTGCTGGGACAAGGGCGCCCCTTTCCTCAAGCCGTCGCCGACATCGTCGAAAAAGTTGCAAAACAAGGAAGCACGCCCCTGGTCGTCGCGGACTCCGGCAAGGTGCTCGGAGTCGTCGAGCTGAAGGACATCGTCAAGGGCGGCATCAAGGAGCGATTCGCCAGCTTGCGCCAGATGGGCATCAAGACCATCATGATCACTGGAGACAATCCGTTAACCGCGGCCGCGATCGCCGCGGAATCCGGCGTGGACGATTATCTTGCCGAGGCAACGCCCGAGGCGAAACTCGCTCTGATTCGCAAGCACCAGGCCGAAGGCCGCCTGGTCGCGATGACCGGCGATGGCACGAACGACGCCCCCGCGCTCGCACAGGCCGATGTCGCCGTGGCGATGAACACCGGAACCCAGGCGGCAAAGGAAGCCGGGAACATGGTCGACCTCGATTCGAACCCCACCAAACTCATCGAAATCGTCGAGACCGGCAAGCAGATGCTGATGACCCGTGGCTCGCTCACCACGTTCAGCATCGCAAACGACGTGGCCAAGTATTTCGCCATCATCCCGGCGGCGTTTGCCTCCACCTATCCGCAGCTCGCGGCGCTGAACATCATGCATCTCAAAACCCCCAACTCGGCCATCCTGTCCGCAGTGATATTCAACGCCCTGATCATTGTTTTGCTGATTCCGCTGGCGATCAAAGGGGTCAAGTATCGGCCGCTCGGTGCAGGGCTGTTGCTGCGTCGGAATTTGATGATCTATGGGCTCGGTGGAATTCTGGTCCCCTTTCCCGGCATCAAGCTCATCGACTTGGCGCTCTCCGCCGTGGGACTGACGTGAGGAAGCCGTGATGTTCAGCCGCTATATTCGCCCAGCCGTAAGCCTCGTCATCGCCCTGACCGCATTGTTGGGCGTGATCTATCCGATCGTCGTCACAGGCGTGGGATCGGCATTATTTCCCTCGCAGGCGGCTGGGAACCTGATCTATGCCGGCAAGACACTGATCGGCTCCCGGCTCATCGGCCAAAAATTCACCGACCCGAAGTATTTTTGGGGCCGGCCATCCGCCACCTCGCCGCAGCCGTATAATGGCCTGGCATCCGGCGGATCCAATCTCGGGCCGCTCAATCCGGCTTTACTCGATGCGGTCAAAGCAAACGTGAAACTGTTCCACGACGCCGATCCCGACAATGCGAAGCCAATTCCGATCGAGCTCGTGACCGCGTCGGCGAGTGGGCTGGATCCCGAAATCAGCTGGGCTGCGGCCGATTACCAAGCGGCGCGCGTGGCCCGGGAACGTCATCTCCCGATGGCGGCCATCCAATCGCTCATCAGGCAGCACGAGGCCGGGCCGTTCCTCGGCATTCTCGGTGAGCCCACCGTCAACGTCCTGGAACTCAATCTGGCGCTCGATTCGCTGCACTGATGTCCGAGGAGGAGCGGCTCAATCCGGATGAATTGCTGACCGCTCTCAAGCACCATGAAGCAGCGGAGCGGCGCGGGCGTCTGAAAATCTTCTTCGGCGCCGTCGCGGGCGTCGGCAAGACCTACTCCATGCTCGAGGCCGCACGAGCCACACGCGCCACCGGTGTCGATCTGGTCATCGGATACGTGGAGCCGCACGGCCGGCTCGAAACGGAACGCTTGGTCGACGGTCTCGAACAGTTGCGGCCGCTCGAAGTGGAATATCGAGGCATCACGCGCCGCGAGTTCGATCTCGACGCGGCGCTTGCACGCCACCCCACGATACTGGTCGTCGACGAGTTGGCCCATTCGAACATCGCGGACGGCATTCCCAAACAGCGCCATGCGAAGCGATGGCAGGACATCGAGGAGATTCTGGCTGCCGGCATCAACGTCTGGACCACGCTCAATGTTCAGCACTTGGAAAGCTTGAACGACGTTGTGGCGAGCATTACGGGCATCCGCCAACGGGAAACCATACCCGACCGGATTTTCGACCACGCCGAGGACGTTGAACTCATCGATCTACCCCCGAGCGACCTGTTGGCGAGATTGCGCGCCGGCAAGGTGTACAGCGTCGCGCATGCGACGGCGGCAACCAGGCGCTATTTCCGAGAACCGAACCTTTTGGCGCTGCGCGAGCTGGCATTGCGGCGCACGGCGGACCGGGTCGACGCGGCTGCCCGAGCCTATGATCGGGAGCGCTTTTCCCGTCCCTGGTTGGCGCGCGATCGATTCCTGATAGCCGTAGACCTCGACGATCAAGCCGAGCAGCTCGTCCGGGTGGGAAAGCGCTTCGCCGACGCCCTCGATGCCGAGTGGCTGGTGGTGTCGGTCGAGACCCCGGCGATGCTCAAGTTGGGCGAAGCTTCGCGAAATCGTCGCGTCGATATTTTGCGGCTCGCCGAGTCGCTGGGGGCCCAGACGGTTACGCTCGACGGCCCCTCCGCATCCGCCGCCTTGTGCGAGTACGCGCAGCTTCGGAACATCACCCGGATCGTCGTGGGAGAGCCGAGGCGCTTTGGACTCCGGGCCCTGTTCCGACCCTCCACCGCCACGAAGCTGGTACGCGCCGGCGGCGGATTCGACGTGTCGGTGATTGCCCGTCGGGGCCCGTCGCCCGGCAAGCCCACCCGTGCTGAAGTCGTGGTGCCCTACCCATTCAATTGGACGCGTTATTGGGCCGCCATCGCAATCACTCTCGCTTGCACCGCGGTCGCCGCCGTCATGTATCCCTATTTTGCGTTGACCAACATCGTCATGGTGTATCTGCTGGGCGCCACGATTGCCGCCTTACGGCTCGGGCGGGGCCCCGCGAGCGCCGCGGCTGTGGCGAACATCCTGGCGTTCGACTTCTTCTTTGTACCGCCGCGCTTCTCCTTCGCGGTATCGGATTTCGAATATGCGGTTACCTTCGGCGTCATGTTGGCGGTGGCGTTGATCATCGCGACGCTGGTGGCGAGCGTCCGGGCTCAAACGAGAGTGGCCGGCGCCCGCGAGCGCCGGACCGCGTTGCTATACGCGATGAGCCGCGAGCTCGCGGCGACTCGCAGTCTCGAGGACCTGGCGCGTGTTGCCGTGAGACATGTGGGGGAGACGTTCGCCAGCCGCGCGGTGGTGCTGGTTCCCGATGCGAACGGTCATTTGCGGCATCCGAAAAGCGCTCCAATGGTGGGCTCGTTATTGGGCTCGGATCTGTCGATCGCGCAATGGGTATACGATAACGGGACGCCCGCGGGCCTCGGAACCGACACGCTGCCTGCCGCCATCGCGCAATACCTTCCGCTCAAAGGGAGCCACCGCGCCCTCGGGGTGTTGGCGGTCGAGCCAACCCAACGGCGCCGGCTGCTGTTGCCCGAGCAGCGGCACCTGATCGAGACGTTTGCGGCCCAGATTGCGCTCGCACTGGAACGCGCCGGCCTGCAAGATGAGGCCGAACAGTCGCGCGTCACGGCGGAAACGGAGCGGCTTCGCAATACCCTCCTCGCGTCCATCTCGCACGACCTGCGGACTCCGCTCGCGGTGATCACGGGTGCAAGCAGCGCACTCAGCGATCCGACCATGACGTTCGATCCCGAAGCGCGCCGCTCCCTGGCCGCACAAATCGAGACCAAATCCAGGGAGATGACCGAGATCATATCCAATGTGCTGGATCTGATGCGCTTGGAGAGCGGTCAGTTTTCCCTGCGGCTCGATTGGGTGATGGTTGACGATCTCGTGAGCTCGGCGCTCGAGCGGCTCGGCGCGCGCCTGATGGATCATCCGGTGGAGTCTCGCGTTCCGACCGACTTGCCTCCCGTGCATGTGGATAGCGCTCTGATGCTGCAGGTGTTTACCAATCTGCTCGAGAACGTTGCGAAGCATACGCCGGCCGGAACCCATGCCACCGTTGATGCCGTGCTCGAGGACCAATTCGTGAGGGTCAGCATCGAGGACACCGGTCCGGGTCTGCCCGGTGAGGATCTCGAGAAGCTATTTGCAAAGTTTCATCGCGGCCGCGACGAAAGCAGCGCGGGAGGCGCCGGCCTGGGATTGTCGATTTGCCGCGCGATCGTCACAGCCCACGGCGGCCGAATCGATGCGAGCCAACGGCCGGGCGGTGGCGCGCGCTTCTCCTTCACTTTGCCGGTCGCTTGACGGGTCACGGCAACATGGCCGACGACGTTGGACAAACGACCCGCAGCACCGACGATTGCACGGTGAGCAAGAGTCAATTGCTGCGCTTTTTTGAAGCCAAGTTCCAGCAGGCCGACCGGGATCGAGACGGGCAGCTGAATATCTCAGAACTCGGCAATTTCCTGCGGTTCGTGACCCACCCGGACCTGCGCGACCTTCGGTCGTGGGACCGATACAACTAAAGGTCGACGGCGCGCTCATGGCGGCGGGCCGAGATGAGGGCCCGCTGATGTCACGCGGGCCGCCTCTGCTGTAGACTTTCCCCCCGGACGGGGACCGGGTCGCACGAGAACTCGCCCCGCGCACTTGTTTCCGGGAGCCAAAAATGAGACCAGGGCCGCTGCCGTCGTTTGCGTTTCTCACCATCGCGTCCGTCTGTGTTGGCGCGTCCAGCCTTGCGGCCGGCGTCGCGGGCGATCCGCTGGCTGCCGAGGCCGAGGTGCGCAAGGCCGACGCCGATTGGACCGCAGCGGCGAGCTCCCACAGCGTCGATGCATGGATGTCGTTCTACTCCGCCGATGCGATCGTGAGATTGCCCCAGGATCAGCTCGCCAGCGGCAAGGAATCCGTACGCCAGGCCGTCATGCGACTTCTGGCGCCGCCTCATCTCTCGATGGCATCGCGCCCGATCGACGTGCAGATCGACCGATCGGCTGACGTGGCTTCCCTGATCGAGAGCTATGAACTGCGCTTCGATTCGCAAGGCACATCGGCGTCGAGTCGGGGCCGCCGCCTCGAAATATGGAGAAAGCAGGCCGACGGCAGCTGGAGATGCACCGTCGATACCTGGAACCTGGACGAATCCGCGGGCGCCCCAACGGCCGTGCCGCCGGCAATCGTCCAAACCGCTCCTCCGAGTGCAGCCCCGGAGCCACCGCTCGAGCGACCGCAGCCCCCGCCCGCCCCGAAAGGCGCCGACGCTGAGGCACCGGCGGCGGTGCCCGCGGCGGTTACGAAATACGGCGATGCGCCGATCAACTACGAGCAGACCATCCGACAGTATTTCCAAGAGCGCCTGAACCATCCGGAATCCGTCCAATACCGCGAGATCACCCACCCGGAGCGGGGATACGTCGACAAGCTCGCCGGCGCCGTTCTGCTGCGCGAGAAACGCATCTACGGTTGGACAGTCAAAGCCACCCTCAACACGCAGGATTCCCGCGAAAAGTACATCGGATTCAGGACCTACACGTTCCTCTTCCGCGGTGAGAAGATCGTCGACGCTCGCCTGTCGCTGCCCGGCGCGGAGGTGAAATGAGCAGCCGCATCAACCGAAGGATGCCGCGGCGGGCTCCTGCTGTGTGATGCAATGGATGCCGCCACCCCCACGGAACAAGTCGTGGAGCGCGACCGGCACGATCGATCGATCGGGATAGGCGCGGCGCAGGGTTTCCATCACGGCGGTATCCTCCGCGATCCCGTAGGCGGGGGCGATGACGGCGCCATTGGCGAGGTAGAAGTTGACGTAGGATCGGCAAAAGCCGTCTTGGCCGGCCGGCACGGCCGAGCGCGGCGCCTCCGCGATCGGCAACAGTTCGAATCGACGCCCGCGCGCATCGGTCTCCCCTTCCAAGACTTTGCGATTCTCCGCCATGATCGGATAGCGTGGGTCCGTGGGATCCGCGACGACTTCGCAGAGAACCGTGGCAGCCTTCACGTACGCGACATAGCCATCGACATGCCCGTCTGTTTCCGTATCCGTCACATCGCCGGGCAGCCAAATGACTTTCCGGACGCCGAGCACGGCGCGAAGTTCGGCCTCGACCTCTGCCTTGCTCCAGCCGGGATTGCGGTTTGGGTTGAGAACACAGGTCTCAGCGGTGATCAGCGTTCCTTCCCCGTCCGACAGAAAGCCGCCGCCCTCGACGACGAGTTTGGATCGGTAGAGAGGCACCTGCGCGAGTTCAGCGATGCGCCCTCCCAAGCTCGCGTCCTGATCATGCGGATGGTACTTGTTGCCCCAGGCATTGAAGGTGAAGGCGGTGGCGGCGCGCTTGCCCGCCCGATCGACCATGAAGGTGGGTGCGGAGTCGCGCAGCCACGAGTCATCGATCGGCATCGACTCGACCTTGATCGAGGGGCCGCAGCGCCTCATCGCCTCCGCCGCATCGGCAGGGTCCGCGATCATCGTGAGCGGCTCGTGAGCCGCAATGGCCTGGGCGACGCGGATATGGTCTTCCCGCGCCCCCGCGAGGTGCTCGCGCCAGAGTTCGGCGCGCTTCGGCCACGCCATCCAGCAGCGGGCGTGGGGCGCCCATTCGGCGGGCATCGTATATCCAAGTTCGGCAGGCGTCATGGCATTAGAATCGCACATCGATGGGGTGAATTTCACCATCCGCGCCGAGGTGGCTGTTGATGTTTGTCAGTTTGCGTCCCAGGCCCGAGCGGGCGGCTTCGGTGCCCTGATGCTCGAAACCCCGCTCACCGCCGGATTTCGAATGCCCGCGGAGTGGGAGCGGCATGAATGCTGCTGGATGGCGTGGCCCAGTCGGGATGACCAATGGGTCGACGGTCTGGCCGGAGCGCAACGAGCTTACGCGGCGACCGCGCAGGCAATTCAACGCTTCGAGCCCGTCCGCATGGTGGCGGAGCCGCAGTACGCGGCGGATGCGCGCGCCCAGTGCGGATCGAACATCGAGATCATCCCGTTGCCGATCGACGATCCCTGGATGCGTGACAGCGGCCCCACTTTTGTCAGGCAAGCGCGCGGCGCCAGGGCCGCGACCGCGTGGCGCTTCAACGCCTGGGGCGGCAAGTCGCCCGACTACGCGGAAAATGCGCGACTGGCCAGACGGGTATCGAGTCTTGCGGCAGTGCCC
>CAVSSU010000047.1:0-332518 GCA_963730565.1 uncultured Gammaproteobacteria bacterium | reverse complement strand
GTTGCCGACCACACGGATCTCGCGGCCGATGACCGCTCCCGCCGGATAGAGCGGCAGCTCCGCCGGCTTGATGAAGCGCAGCTTCGAGGGATCGTAATGGTAGATGCCGAAATCATGGACGGGATCGCGGTACACCGGAAAAAGCTGCACCTCCTCCCGGTTCTGGAACGTGGCTTGCGCCGTGACCGGCCCGGGCGTCACCACGTGGCGATTGGTCAGAATGAGCCCGCGCTTCGCGTCGATGACGAATCCAGTCGCCTGTGCGGTGGTATTCCACTCCGTGTCGAACGCCCGCGCGCCGTCGATCTGGATCGTGACCACGCCGGAGGCTATCCGCTCCAGGGTCTGAGCCCAGTTCGCGGAGCGGTCGACGAGCTCGGGCGGCGGGGCGACGGTCGGGACCGAGGGAGCCTGCGGCGGGGCGTGCAGGGAGGGATCGTCCACCGCGGAGGGCGGACTTGCGGAGCTGTCCGATGGAGCGGCGAAGCCCTGCGTGGAGAGCAAAAGGAGTGACAGCCAAAGCGAGCTACGGGACATACGATCCTAGGACACTGTCTGAAACGAAATTTAGGTGTCCGTGGTCGGACAAGCCGTGGAGCCGCGCGGTTCCTCTAGAGAGCAGGCTTCCAGGCTATATCGAGCTGTTTCACCGCTCTCACGTCGTCGAGCCGCCGCACGGGCATTGTATGCGGTGCGGTGCGCAGTTTCTCGGGCTCCTGTTCCATTTCCCGGCGAATCTCCTGCATCGCGCCGCAAAAATGGTCCAATTCCTCCTTTGTCTCGGTCTCGGTGGGCTCGATCAGCAGGCATTCGGGCACCAACAGCGGGAAATAGGTCGTGGGCGCATGCACCCCGAAATCCAGCAGGCGCTTGGCCACATCCATCGCGGTCACTTCGAAGCGCCGGCTCTCGCTCTTCAGCGTGATGATGAATTCATGGCTGGCGCGGCGCGCGGGATAAGCGGCCTCGTAGCCCAAGTCGGTCAGACGCTTCATCAGATAATTTGCGTTCAGCGCCGCGAATTCGGATACGCGCACCATGCCCTGGCGTCCCAGCATGCGCATGTAGACATAGGCGCGCAGATTGACGCCTGCGTTGCCCATGAAGCCGGACAGCCGGCCGATGGAGTCCGGAAGATCGGCCTCCGTCAGCCAGCGATAACGGTCCTGCCGCCGGCCCACCAGCGGGATGGGAAGAAAGGGCAGCAAGCGCGGACCGACGCCGACGGCGCCCGATCCCGGGCCGCCGCCGCCATGCGGCGTGGAAAAGGTCTTGTGCAGGTTCATGTGAATCACGTCGAATCCCATGTCGCCCGGACGGACCTTCCCCAGGATCGCATTCAAGTTCGCGCCATCGTAATAGAGCAGACCCCCCGCCTTGTGCACGATGCGCGCGACCTCGGCGATCCGGTGCTCGAACACGCCAAGCGTCGAAGGATTCGTGAGCATGATTCCCGCCGTCGCCGGACCGGCGGCGGCCTCGAGCGCATCCAGATCGATGCCGCCGCTCTTGTCGCAGGGGATCTCCTTGACGGTGCAGCCGCACATCGCGGCGGTGGCCGGATTGGTTCCATGCGCAGCCTGCGGGACGATGATCTCCGTGCGCGCGGTGTCGTTGCGCCGCTGATGATAAGCCCGGATCATCGCGACGCCGGCGAATTCGCCCTGGGCTCCCGCCATCGGGGAGAGGCTCACCGCCTGCATGCCGGTGATCTCCTTGAGCATCTCCTGCAGCTCGTACATGCAGGCGAGAAATCCCTGCGGCTCGGGCGCGAACGGATGCCGGCCCAGGAACTCGGGAAGCATGGCGTAGGTGTTGCACGCCTTGGGGTTGTACTTCATGGTGCAGGAGCCCAAGGGATAGAAGTGCGAGTCGATGGAAAAGTTCAGATGCGAAAGCCTGGTGAAATGACGGACCACCTGCAGCTCCGAGACTTCCGGAAGGCGGGGCCGGCTCAGGCGGCGCAGGTGCGCCGGAACCCGCGCTTCGCGTACTGCGCCCGGCGCCCCGCCCGTGTCACGGTCCGCGAGGTCGCCTGCGGCGCCGGTCTCCGGCGGAAACTGGCTCGGCGCCCGCCGGCCGGGCTTGCTCAATTCGAATATCAGGGGCTCGCGTAACCCAAGTTCACTCATGCTCGCTCCTCAAGCTGCGCCGCGCTCGTCGCGCGGCATTGCAATCGCATCCCGCAGCGCGTTCGCATAGGCGTCTATGTCCCGATCCAATTTGGTTTCGGTGGCGCAGACCAGCACCGCGTGGCCGAGCTCGGGATGGCTCGCACCGAGGTCCAATCCGCCGGCGATGCCGCGCTCGGCGAGCGCGGCCAGCACCGGCGGCACGGGGCGCTCGAGAACCAGCACGGCCTCGTGGAAGCGAGGCGTGTCGAAGGCGGCGGCGACCCCGGGAATGCGCGTCAGCGTCTGCACCAGGCATTCCGTTCGCTCGGCGCACGAGGCCGCAACTCGCTCCAAACCCTCCGGCCCCAGCAGGGAAAGATAGATGGTGGCGGCCGTCACCATGAGTCCCTGATTGGTGCAGATGTTGGACGTGGCTTTGCTGCGCCGGATGTGTTGTTCGCGCGCCTGCAACGTCAGCGTGAAACCGGGCCGGCTTTGCGTATCGACGGTGCGCCCGACGACGCGCCCGGGCATCTGGCGCACGTGCGAAAGGCGTGTCGCCATGAAGCCGAAATAAGGGCCGCCGCACGCCAGCGGCACGCCGAGCGGCTGCCCTTCGCCGCATACGATGTCCGCGCCGCGCCCGCCCGCCTCGCTCCCCCAGTCGCCGGGGGGCCTGTAGAGCGCGAGCGAGACGGGATTGACCACCGCGATGACCAGCATGCGATTTGCATGCGCCCAGTCGGTCAGCGCGTCGATCTCCTCCAGGTTGCCGAAGAAATTGGGCTGCTGGATCACCAGCGCCGCGTAGCCGCCGCTTGCCATCGAGCTCTTCAAGGCATCGACGCTCACGCGTCCGGTGCGCCGATCGAAGGCGGGGGCCTCGAACTCCACGCCCTGGTGGCGGGCAATGGTCTGCGCGACTTTCGCGTAGGTGGGATTGACGGTGCGCGGCATGAGAATGCGCCGCGACTCCGAGCTTCGATTGGCGCGGATGGCCATCAGGCAGGCTTCGGCCAGCGCGGAGGCGCCGTCGTACAGCGAGGCGTTCGCGGCCTCCATGCCCGTGAGGGCGCAGATCATGGATTGATATTCGTAAATCAGCTGCAACGTGCCCTGGCTCGCCTCCGCCTGGTAGGGCGTATACGCGGAATAGAATTCGCCGCGCGTGGCGATCGCCCACACCGGGGCGGGGATGTGGTGCTCATAGGCGCCCGCACCGATGAAATTCAGGAGGCGGCCGTCGGCCGCGGCGCGCTCGGTCAAGAGCCGCGCGACCTCCATTTCGCTGCGGCCCGTCGGCACGCCGTCGAGCGCAGCGGCTTTCAATGCCTCGGGGATCTCGTCGAACAGCTCGTCGATGGATTTGGCTCCGATGACCGAGAGCATCTCCGAGACATCCGCGGGCGTATGAGGAATGAATGGCATGGCGCCGACCTATCCGGCTTCTTTGACGAATTGCGCGTACTCGGCGGCCTTCAGAAAAGGGCCGTCGGCCGGTGCCGGACCGCGCGCGACCCGCATGAGCCATCCCTGTCCATACGGATCCGAGTTGAGGAGTTCGGGCTTGTCGCTGAGGGCGTCGTTGCGCGCGGCCACGGTTCCCGACACGGGACTATAGACATCGGAGGCCGCCTTCACCGACTCGACCACGGCGCAGGCCTCGCCGGCCTTGAGCTCGCGCCCCACCTGCGGCACCTCGACGAATACCAGGTCACCGAGCGCCTGTTGCGCGTGATCCGAGATGCCGATCTCCACCTGTCCGTTGCCGAGGTCGCGGATCCACTCGTGTGTCCGCGTGTACTGCAGGTCGTCCGGTACGTTTTCGCTCACTGAAGCCGACTCCTTTGACTATTACTGGATCAATGCCTTGCCGTTGCGCACGAACGGCGGTTTTACGATGCGCGCCGCGTGCGGCTGGCCGCGGATTTCGACCAGGACGCGCGCGGGGGCACCTCGTTGCACGCGCGCCAGGGCGATCGCCCGGTTCAATGTCGGAGAGAACGTGCCGCTGGTGATCTCGCCGACCCTGAGGCCGGGATCCTGCCCGGGCGGGCCGGCGAACACCGGCTGGTGATTGCGCAGCACGCCGCGCTCCTCGAGCACCAGCCCAACCATCTCATCGCAGCCTTGCGCGCGGACCCGCTCGAGCGCGGCGCGCCCGATGAAGTCGCGTTCCCCGGGCGCGAATGCCACCGTCCAGGCGAGCCCCGACTCCAGGGGATTGCGGCTCTCGTCCATGTCGCTGCCGTACAGACTCATCCCCGCCTCGAGGCGCAGCGTGTCCCGCGCCCCCAGACCCGCCGCCGTGACGCCCCGCGCCACCAACGAGCGCCACACGGTGGCGGCCTCTTCGGCCGGCAGCATGATCTCGAAGCCATCCTCCCCCGTGTACCCGGTGCGCGCCAGAAACCATGAGTCGATCGACGCCGCGGAGAATCGCGCGATTCGAAGCGCCGTCTCCTGATGCGCGGGGGACAGAACCGATGCGGTCTTCTCGCGGGCCAGGGGTCCCTGCACCGCCAGGATGGCAAGGTCATTGCGCTCGCGCAGCGAGACGCCGAAGGGCGCCGCGTGCTCTTCCAGCCACTTCAGATCCTTGCCGCGGGTGCCGGCATTGACCACCATCCGGAACCAGGTGTCGGTCAGGAAATAGACGATCAGATCGTCGATGACTCCGCCGCTCGGCTTGAGCATGCAGGAATAAAGCGCGGCCCCGGGCACCGTGAGCTTGGCCACATCGTTCGCCAGGATGAAGCGCAAACACTCGCGCACGCGTGCGCCGGTCAGATCGACCACGCACATGTGGGACACATCGAATATGCCGGAGTCCCTGCGCACCGCGCGATGCTCGTCGAGTTGCGAGCCATAGGAGAGCGGCATGTCCCAGCCGCCAAAATCGATGATCTTGGCGCCCGAGGAAACGTGGATGTCGTAGAGCGGCGTTTTCAGGCCCATCGCAACCTCGCTGCGAATCCGGACACGGAACCGGCCCGCACCGGTTGATGCGTGCCGCCCCTCTGTCCTTCGGACCTGAGAGATCGAGCGCCCGCTCGAGCGCTGCTCCCCTTCGGTGGATCGGCCATTACCGGCGCGACCGCTCTCCAGAGATCGCGAGAGACCGCAGTACGTGTGCCTGAGCGTTTCCGGGCGGTTGCGCCTTCGGCGGTCCTCGGCGAGGGAGGACACTCTCCACACGGCTCTTATCGCGATGCTGCATCATATCACAGGCCGCGAGGAGGCCGGCCCGCGCGCCGTCCGGGGCGTCAGCCGCCTGATTTCTTGGCCGCCCAGCCGAGTTTGGAGAGCTCCGAAACGATCGTATCGCGATGATCGCCCTGGATCTCGATGACGCCTTCGCGCACCGTGCCTCCCGATCCACAGCGCTTCTTGAGGCCAGCGGCGAGCGTCGCGAGATCGGACACGGACAACGGCAGGCCGGTGACGGTGGTCACGCCCTTGCCGGCACGGCCCTTGGTCTCGCGGCCGACGCGCACGGCACCGGGCGACGCCCTGCCGGGGGTACCCTGGGGGCAGACGCAATCCCGCACTGCACGGCGGCAATTCGGGCAAAGAGACCCTATTCCGGTGGAATAAACCAGCCGCTTAAGCATCGGGAAACGTCCTCATCGGGTGCGATTATGCCATCGGCCGTTGGGGGGCAACCGCCCATCAAGTAGAATATGCGGCATGCAATCACGCAGAAAGTCTCTAGCCGTCAAAATCGGCAACATTACCGTGGGCGGCAACGCCCCGATCGTCGTTCAATCGATGACCAACACCGATACCGCGGACATCGAGGGTACGGTCGCCCAAGTCAAATCGCTCGCGCGCGCCGGCTCGGAACTGGTCCGCATCACCGTCAACAACGACGAGGCGGCGGCCGCCGTTCCGCACATCCGCGACAAGCTGAACGCGCAGGGCGTGAACACCCCGCTGGTCGGCGATTTTCACTTCAACGGCCACAAGCTCTTGAAGGCCCACCCTGCCTGTGCGGAGGCGCTCTCCAAGCTGCGCATCAATCCGGGCAACGTGGGACGGGGCAGCAAGCGTGACCCCCAGTTCGCCGAGATGATCGAGACCGCCTGTGCCTATGACAAGCCCGTCCGCATCGGGGTGAATTGGGGGAGCCTCGACCAGGATCTGCTCACGCGGCTGATGGACGAGAATTCGAAGCTGGCGGCGCCGCTTCCGGCTCTCGACGTGATGCGCGAAGCCATCGTGGTATCTGCGCTCGACAGCGCGAAACGCGCACAGAGCCTCGGGCTCAAGGCCGATAGGATCGTGATCAGCGCCAAGGTCAGCGGGGTCCAGGATTTGATTGCCGTCTACCGCAACCTCGCCGGACGCTGCGACTATCCGCTGCATCTCGGGCTCACCGAGGCCGGGATGGGCAGCAAGGGCATCGTCGCCTCGACCGCCGGCATCGGCGTCCTGTTGCAGCAGGGCATCGGCGATACCATCCGCGTGTCGTTGACGCCGGAGCCGAACGGCGACCGCACTCAAGAGGTGATCGTCGCGCAGGAAATCCTTCAGACCATGGGTCTGCGCTCGTTCACCCCCATGGTGGTCGCGTGTCCGGGGTGCGGGCGCACCACGAGCACCTATTTCCAGGAGCTCGCTCAGAAGATTCAAGGTCATATTCGCCACCGGATGCCGGAATGGCGCAAGCGCCATGCGGGCGTCGAGGACATGACGGTGGCCGTCATGGGCTGCGTGGTCAACGGGCCGGGCGAGAGCAAGCACGCCAACATCGGCATCAGCCTGCCCGGAACGGGCGAACATCCCGTGGCGCCGGTGTACGAGGACGGCGCGAAGACGGTGACGCTCAAGGGCGATCGGATCGCGGAGGAATTCCAGGAACTGGTCGAGCGCTACATAGAGCGCACCTACACGCGGCACTCGGCGTGAGCGATTCGAGTGCCGACGGTCTTGCCGCCAGGAAATGCGCGCCCTGCGAGGGCGGCGTTCCGGCGCTCACGGCGGCGGAGGCAGAGAGCCTCATGCGCGAGATCGATGGCGATTGGAAACTCGCGCCGGACTCGAGGAGCCTGAAGCGCTCGCTCAAGTTCAAGGACTTCTACCGCACCATGAGCTTCGTCAACGCGCTGGCGCACGTCGCGAATGTCGAGGACCATCATCCCGATCTCGAAATCGGATATGGCTACTGCCGCATCACGTACTCGACTCACGCGATCGGCGGCCTGTCGCAGAACGATTTCATCTGCGCCGCCAAGATCGATCGGATATTGGCCGGCTGAGCGGCCGGCGCCATTAGGGGATCGGCTCTCTCACGAACGCCGGCACGTCGCCGCCGATTCCCAAGGCTCGCTTCGCGAGCCTCCGCTTGACGAACGCAAGACCGCCGACGGCGCCGAGCCCCGCCGCGCGCAGGCGCTCGGCGCCGGGATTCGAGCTGGAGAACAGCCGCTCCAATCCATCGAACGCGGCGGCCGCGATCAGATTTTCGCTCTTGCGCCTGCGCTCATAGCGACGCAGCGGCGCAAAATCGCCCAGGGAGCCGGAGGCGCCCGCCTCGCCCAGCGCCTCGGCCAGCGAGGCGCAATCCAACAGCCCCAGGTTGAGGCCCTGCCCGGCCAATGGATGCACGGCATGCGCCGCGTCGCCGATGAGCGCGGAGCGCGGCCGGACGTACTCGAGTGCATATTGCAGCTGGATCGGAAAGCTCGCAATCGGGGTGGTGAGCTCGATGTCGCCGAGCACCCCGCCGCTCGCCTCCTGAACGGCTGCGGCGAAACCTGATGGCTCTAGCGCCCGAAGACGCTCGGCTTCCTCCCGCATGACGCTCCAGACGATGGACGAGCGGCCATCCGACAACGGCAGCAACGCGATCGGACCCGTCGACAGGAAGCGCTGCCAGGCGGTGCTTCGGTGAGGCTTGGCCGTGCGCACATGCGCGACCAGGGCATCCTGATGGTAGGCGTGTCCCGCGGTGGCGATGCCGAGAAGCGCGCGTGTCTTGGACGCCGCGCCATCAGCCGCGATCAGCAGCCGGGCGCCGAGCTCGCGTTGGTCGACGAGCGCGATTCGCACCCCGCCGTCGCCCACCTCGATGGATTGCACCGCCGACTCGACGGGTACCGCGCCTGCGGCAACCGCCGCCCTCATCGAGGTGTCCTGAAGCGCCCGGCCGTCGACGATGAATCCCAGATCCGGCTCGCCGATTTCGGCGCAATCGAAGGTCAGCGACCCGCGGCCCTCCGGCACCCCGCTCTCGTCCCACACGCACATTCGCTCGTACGGGAAAACGAGCTCCCGCGGCAGTTGTCGCCAGACACCGCAGAACTGCAGCACTCGCTGCGAGGCCCGGCTCAGAGCGAACACCCGCAAGTCCCAAGGAGCTCCTGCGCCGGCGGCGGCCGCCGCCCTCGAGCTCGGCGGGGAGATGCGTTCGGCCAGCACCGCCACGCGTCCCGGGGATACGAGATTGCGCGCGAGCAGGAGTCCGGCCATCACGCTCCCCACGGGGCCCGCTCCCACGATGATCACGTCGAACTCGCGGCTCATGGGCGCTCTGCGATGGGCACGCCTCGCGCCAGCTTGGGGATCCGGCCCGCGGCCCCCGTGGACAAGGACGACAACGCGGCTTTCGCAGGCGGCAGGAGATCGAAGGCCAGGAGCCCCAGATTTCGCAAGCGCCGCACCGGCCTTGAGGTCGCCGAGAATAAACGCACCAGCCCGTCGGTGAATCCGATGATCTCGCGGCGATCGGCTGCCCGCCAGTCGTCATAAGCGCCCGTGAGCGTCGCGCTGCCCGGATCGCCTTGGGTGTCGGCGATGAGCTCGGCCAGACTCGCGGCATCGCGCAGCCCCAGATTGAAGCCCATCCCCGCGACCGGATGCAGGCCCTGCGCCGCGTTGCCGACGATGACGCAACGTCCTGCGCTGGTCTTGCGGGAGCGCGACAGCGACAGCGGATAGGCGAAGCGCCGGCCCACCTTGAGGAAACGTCCCAGCCTGAAGCCGAACCGCCGCTGCACCTCTCCCAGGAACTCCTCGTCCGACCAGCTCATGGCGCGCTCGACCAGGTCCCGGGTCAACGTCAACACCAACGTGCATCGTCCGTCCGCGAGCGGCAGGAGGGCAAGCGGTCCCGACGAGGTGAAGCGCTCGTAGGCGACGTTGTGGTGGAACCTGCTCGGCAAAACCGTGGTGATCACCGCCGTCTGATGGTAATCGCGCACATCGGCCTCCACGCCGAACGCCCGGCGGACCGCGGACTCGATGCCGTCGGCGGCGACGACGAGACGGGCATCGATCGATATCGGCTTCTCGCCGGACGCGGCGTCCCCGCCACCGGCCGCAGCGTCCAGAATAAGTTCAACGGATTGCTCGCGCGCCTCGACCCTCGCCACCCGGGCTGGGCAGAACACGCGCACGTCGCGGCGTTTCGCGAGCGCCGACCAGAGCGCCGACCCCAGCGATCGGTTCGGCACGACGTGGCCCAACGATGGCAGACCCTGCTCCGCCGCATCGATGCGGGCGAAACCGAAATGGCCCTGATCCGAGACGTGCACCTTGGCGATCGGGGTCGCATCCGCCGCGACGGCAGGCCATACCCCGAGCGTCTCGAGAATTCGCCGGCTGCCGTTCGACAACGCGGTCGTGCGCTCATCGAAGCTCGGCTGCGACGCCGCATCGTGAGGCACCGCTTCGATGAGCGCCGTCGTCACGCCGAGATTGTCGAGCGCCACGGCGAGGCTGGCGCCGACCATGCCGCCGCCCACGATGGCGATGTCGAAGGATTTGCCGAACGGCTCGTTCACGCGGCCTGCACCATGCGTTCCACGGCCTCCGGTGTTTTTTCGAGGGCGGCGGTCAATACCTCCGGGTCTCCCTGGGCGGTGACCAGAACGTCGTCCTCGATACGCACCCCGATGTTCCAGAATTCCCGGGGGATCTTGGGGGAGGGGCGGATGTAGAGTCCCGGCTCCACGGTGAGCGCCATGCCCGGCTCGAGCACGCGCCACTCGCCGCCCACTTTGTAATCGCCCACATCGTGCACGTCGAGCCCCAGCCAGTGGCCGGTGCGATGGCTGAAGAACGGCAGGTAGGCCTGGTCCTTGATGAGCCGCGTCACCGCGCCCCGGAGCAGATTGAGCTTCTTGAGTCCCTGGGTGATGGTGCGCACCGCAGCCTCGTGCGGCTGGTTCCAGTGGTTGCCGGGACGGACCTTGTCGATGGCGGCTAGCTGCGCGTCGAGCACCACCTCGTAGACGGCGCGCTGCGCCGGGGTGAAGCGGCCATTGATCGGGAAGGTGCGGCTGATGTCGGAAGCGTAGAACTCATGCTCGCAGCCCGCATCGAGCAGCAGCAGATCGCCGTCGCAGAGCCGCTGGTCGTTGGCGCCGTAATGCATGATGCACGCATTGGCGCCTCCGGCGACGATCGGATGATAGGACAAGTCGGCATTGTGCGACCGAAATTCGTGCACCACTTCCGCCATCACCTCGTATTCCATCCGGCCGGGGCGGGCGAACCTCATTGCGCGCCGATGCGCGCCGATGGCGATCCGGGCCGCCTCTTTGAGGCTGGCTTGCTCGGCGCGGCTTTTGTAGAGCCGCATGTCGTCGAGCACGTGCGCCAGCGCGGCGAACTCCTGGGGCGGGCCGGAGCTTTGCCGCGAATGAACCCGCATCCCGTTCATCCAGGCGAGCATGCGGGAATCGAACTCCAGATGAGTGCCCATGGAGTAGAAGATTCGCGATCTCTGCTCCATCAGGCCCGGCAGGATCTCATCGATGTCCGCGATCGGAAATGCATCATCCGCGCCGTAGCGCGAAACCGCACCGTCGGTGCCCGCCCGTGCGCCCTCCCAGGACTCGCGCAACGGGTCGTGCTCGCGCACGAACAGAAGGTACTCGGCCTGCGGGCGTCCCGGCACCAGCACCGCCACGGCGTCGGGCTCGGGAAAGCCGCTCAGGTAGTAGAACTGGCTATCCTGGCGGTAGGCGTATTCGATGTCGCCGTTGCGATGACGGACCGGCGCGGCGGCGACGACGGCGAGTCCGTCCTTGCCGATCATGCGCATGACCTCACGCCTGCGGCGCGCGAACTCCCTGCGGTCCATGGGTTCTGCTCGGTGTGCTCAGTGCAAGGTTTGCTGGGGGGACGGGTAAGCTTGCTGACGGAGCGGCAGAAGCTCCTCGAAAACGACCTGTGCGGCGACGCGTATGAATTCCACCAGCTCCGCGTAAGCCTGCTCGTTGGATTCGTCCTCGTCGGCATCATCGCCCGTCGCGCGGGAGATCTCGGTGAAGTCCCGTACGATTTCGCCGACATCGCCCGAGAGCGCCTCGAGGTCGGATATCTGCCCGGTGCCGAGGCCGTACAGAAACCCGGTGCACCATAACGCAAGCGCATGCGCCCGCCCGTTGAGCGGCTGCTCGTCATCGGGCAGCAGCGGCTGAAACTCCATCCCCTGCTCGCCGAAGGAAGCCGCGGTCGCGGCGAACACGCGCTCGATCATCGCCGCGGACTCCGCCGGGAGCGATGCGCCGTCCGGCAGGATTTCGTTGACCCAATCCTGCATCCGGTAGGGCGACATCGAGCACAATGCGCCGCACAAAGAACCGTGGGCCTCGGCCGCGTCGGCAAGACTTCCGGCGGCCGCCAGCACGTCCTCGAAGTCCTTGAATCGAATTTCGCCCAGCATGGTTGCGAGAATGATAGCGCTTCGGGCCGGCACTTAGGTGACCTTTGGGGTGACCTTGGGGCCGGCCGCGCCGCCGCTCCTGCATTGACGCATCCGCCTTTGCAATGCGGAATCGCGCACTCTATATTGGCACTCCATGAATGAAACCAATCCGAAATCCGCAGTCGAGCTCGAGCTCAAGCGGTTGGAAAAGCGGCTCGAGGACCTGATCACGACCGTCGCGCAGATCAAGGAAGAGAACCGCGCGCTGCGTCAGCGTCAGGAAACGCTCACCGCCGAACGGGCGAGCCTCCTGCAGAAGAACGAGCAGGTGCGCGGCCGGGTCGAGGCGATGATCGGCCGCCTCAAATCGATGGAGCAGGCATGAGCGACAATCAAGCGCGGGTCAGCGTGCGCATTCTCGAGAAGGAATACCACATCACCTGCCCGATCGAGGAGCGTTCCGATTTGCTCGATTCGGCGGAATTCTTGAACTCGAAGATGCGCGAGATCCGCGACACGGGGAAGGTGGTCGGCTTGGACCGCATCGCCGTGATCGCGGCGCTCAACATGGCGAACGAATTGATCCGCTTCCGCAACCGTGACACCAATCTCGATTCGGACGTGGGCGGACGCTTGCGTATCCTGCGTGAGCGCGTAGAGTCGGCCTTGGAGAAGGGCCGGCAGCTCGAGCTGTAGCGCCGAGGCCCCGGATTGATGGACAACGGTTGATTTTGGCGCCGCCTGCGGTGTTCGATGCGGATCGGGTTACCTCCTGACCCTAATTTGTAAACCCCAGGGGCCATTGCTTGCTGGCAGCATTGTGCAAGTCCGCCTCGAGCGGAAAGCCTTAAGTGTCGGCAGTTAGCCCCACCTGTTGCTCAGGTCGGGAGCAACGGTCCAAAACGGCACAGGCGGGTGGCGCCATCCCCATCATATGAAAGCGGAACTGCGCAAGGAGCTTCGCCGCAACCGGCGCTCTCTGACCCCGGCCGAACACGCCAGGCGCTCCCGTATCGCCGCCGCTTTCGTCGCCCGTCTGCCCGCGTTCAAGAGCGGCGCCCGGGTGGCCATCTATCTTCCGTTCGACGGCGAGGCCAACCCGGGCGCGCTCGTCGCCGCCGCACAGCGGCGGGGCATCCGGCTCTACGTTCCGGTGGTCGTCGATCTCGCTCATCGCCGCTTGCGCTTCTACCCCCTCGAGGGCAGGACGCGTCGCGCAACCTTCGGGATTTCCATTCCGCACAGCATCGCTCACGGCCGGGCTTTGGGTCCGAGATGGTTCAACCTCATCGTCGTGCCCTTGGTCGGCGTCGACGCAGCCGGCAGGCGGCTGGGGATGGGCGGCGGCTTCTACGATCGCTCGCTCGACTTCCGGCGACACCGCCGTCACTGGCGGGGGCCCATGCTGGTCGGCTTCGCCTTCGATTGTCAACGCGCCGAATCGGTGTTCGCGCAAGCGTTCGACGTGCGTCTGGACGCGCTGGCGACGGAGTCCGGACTTCATCGCTTCCCGAGGGACATTCCATGAATCACTGGCTGCTCAAGTCCGAGCCCGGCACTTTCGGCATCGACGACCTTGGCGCCCTGCCCGGCAAGACCAGCGCATGGGACGGAGTACGCAATTTTCAGGCTCGAAACATGCTGCGGGATTCCATGAAGAAAGGGGACACCGCCTTTTTTTATCATTCGAGCTGCGACATCCCGGGCATCGCCGGCATCGTGCGCATCGTGAAGGACGGCTACCCCGACAAGACCGCCTTCGACCGCAAACACCACCACTACGATCCCGAAAGTAAGCCGGACGCTCCAAGGTGGTACGTCGTGGACGTTAAGCTCGAGCGCAAGTTCAAACACATCATCACGCTCGATGAGCTGCGTCGGCATGCGGGCAAGGAGCTCTCTGAGTTGGTGGTCTTGCGTCGTGGGAATCGTTTGTCGGTGACGCCGGTGACCCAAGCGGAGTGGGATTTCATTCTCACTCTCGAGTGAAGTCGTTCACATCGCTACCACATCCGCACCCATAGAGCGATGTATTGCTTGTAAATTAATTATTCGTGTATATACTCGGTCCCCGGACTAACCCGACTACGGAGTTTTATCATGGCAGCGAAAGCAAAGAAGGCGAAGAAGAAGGCAGCTAAGAAAAAGGCCGCTAAGAAGAAATAGGTCTTCGCAAATAATCAACTGTGCCCGCGTAAGCGGGCACAGTTGTTTCTGGGGTATCCGAAATGTCTCCACAAGCCCTTTCACCCACGCAGAAAAAGCGGCGAGCGGCAGAGGCCGCGATGTCCTACGTCGAGGACGGCATGCTGCTCGGCGTCGGCACCGGTTCAACGGTCGGCGAATTCGTCGAAGTGCTGAAAGCCCGGAAAATACGGCTCCGGGGCGTTGTCTCGAGCTCGCGTCAGAACGTCCGAACGGCTCGAGTCGACGGGCATCGCGCAACTCGATTTGAATGCGGTGGGGGAGCTCGATCTCTATGTCGATGGAGCCGACGAGGCCACCCGGAACGGCATGCTGATCAAGGGCGGTGGCGCGGCGCTCACTCGCGAGAAGATCGTCGCAGCGGCATCCCGTCGATTCGTCTGCATCATCGATGACGGCAAGTTGGTCGATCGGCTCGGCGCCTTTCCGCTGCCGGTCGAGGTGATACCCATGGCTCGCTCCTACGTCGCGAGCGAACTTTCGAAGCTGGGCGGACAGCCCGTCTGGCGTGAGGGAGTGGTCACCGACAACGGCAATGCGATCCTCGATGTCCGCCGCCTGACGCTGACCGACCCCGAGGCGATGGAGGACACCATCAACGGGATTGCCGGCGTGGTGACGGTGGGCCTGTTCGCGCACCGCGGCGCCGACGTGCTGCTGGTCGCGGGGGACGGCGGCATCGAGACGATCATCCCGCGCGAGCTGGCGCGCTAGATCTCGAGGCGCGTGCCGATCTCGATGACCCGTCCCGACGGCAGGCCGTAGTAGTCGGCGATCACCTGCGCGCTGCGCGCCATCTGCATGAATGCGCGGCGCCGCAACGGCGGCAGGTCCGATCGTTGTCCCGGCAGAAGCTCCTCGCGGCTCAGGAAATACGTGGTGCGTTCCGGCTCGAACTTGATGCCGAATTCCTCCGCGTCGCGCAGGATCTCGACGATATTGGGCTTCTCCATGAAGCCGAATTGGGCCACGATCCGCACGATCCCCTCGCACACCGGCGTCACGGTCAGGCGCTTGGCTTCGGCGATGCGCGGTTGCTCTCGGGTGACCACCGTGAGCAGGACCACCTGTTCATGGATGACGCGGTTGAACTTGATGTTGTTGAGGAGCGCGCGGGGAACGCCCGACGCCTTGGCATCGAGGAAGATCGCGGTTCCCGGGACGCGCACCGGCGGGTCGCGCTTCAAATCGACCAGGAAATCGCGGACCGGCTTTTGCTCCCGCAGCAGGCGCGCCATGACCGATGCCCGCCCGCTGGCCCAGGTTTGCATCAGCCAGTAGATGATGAAGCCCGACATCAGGGGCAGCCAGCCGCCGTCCTGCAGCTTGGTCATGTTGGCGAGCAGGAATGCCAGGTCGATGATGAACAAGAGCGACAGACCCGCGCGCAGCCACCGGCTCTTTTTTCCGGTCCGGGACTTGATCAGGCTGAGTGTGAGCGGCGTCACGATGGTCATCGCGCCCGACACGGCCAATCCATAAGCTCCCGCGAGCGCCGCCGAACTGCCGAACCCCACCACCAGTCCGAGAGTCGCCAGCATCATGATCCAGTTCATGGTGGGAACGTAGATCTGACCGGCGTACTCCGCGGAGGAATGCTCGACGCGCACGCGCGGGAAAAGTCCCAGGCTGACGGCCTGCGTGGTCACGGAGAACACGCCGGAAATCACCGCTTGCGAGGCGATGACCGTCGCCGCGGTCGCGATCACCACCAGCGGCAGGAGCGACCATTGCGGCGCCATCAGATAGAACGGGTTCGAGATGGCAGCCGGATTCTCGATGAGCAGCGCGCCCTGCCCGAAGTAATTCAAGACCAGCGCCGGCATCACGATCAATACCCAGCTCAAACGGATCGGCGTTTTGCCGAAATGCCCCATGTCCGCGTAGAGCGCCTCGCCGCCGGTCACCGTGAGGAACACGCCTGCAAGCACGGCGAGCGCGCTGACCTGATGCTGCGCGATCAATTGCACCGCGTATACGGGGGAGAGCGCGACCAGCACCCGGGGCTCGCGCACGATCCAGCTCACTCCCAGGCCCGCGAGAATCGCGAACCAACCGAGCATCACCGGCCCGAACACCTTGCCGACCGATCCCGTGCCGTGCCGCTGGATCACGAACAGACCGACCAGCACCACCAGCGTGATCGGCAGGATGGGTATCTGCGCATCGGGCGCCGCGACGTGCAGACCCTCCACGGCGCTCAACACCGAGATGGCGGGCGTGATCGCACCGTCGGAAAAGAACAGCGCGGCGCCGAGGATGCCGAGCATTCCGTAGATCCGCTTGCGCGGACTCGCGCGCTCGGTGTTGACGACCAGGGCGGTCAGCGCCAGCACGCCGCCCTCCCCCTTGTTGTCGCAGTTCAACACCACCGCGACGTACTTGAGGAGGATCACGAGCACCAGCGCCCAGAAGATGAGCGACAGGATGCCGAAGATGTGCTCCGGCGTCACTTGGATGTTCGGCCCTGTGAAGCACGCGGACATCGCATACAGGGGGCTCGTGCCGATGTCGCCGAACACCACACCGAGCGCGGCCACCGCCAACGGCGCAATGCGTCCACCCGAATTGTGCTCGCCCGACATGCTTATCCGCGGTTGCTTACGATCTCGAGTCTTCAGAGGAAAAGGGCCCGCTCGAAGCGGGCCCTTTGGTTGGCTGGGGGACTAGGATTCGAACCTAGGTAAACGGTGTCAGAGACCGTTGTCCTACCGCTAGACGATCCCCCAAATCCGATCGATCGCGTACCGGCGGGCTGAAGCCATGCGGATCAGCGCTTGGAGAATTGGGTTCCGCGGCGAGCCTTGCGCCGGCCCACCTTCTTGCGCTCCACCTCGCGCGCGTCGCGAGTCACGAATCCGGCCTTGCGCAAAGGAGAGCGCAGGGTCTCATCGTAGGACATCAACGCACGGGTGATGCCATGGCGGATCGCACCGGCCTGGCCGGTGATTCCGCCGCCCTCGACGTGCGCATCCACGTCGAACTTGCCTTCCAATTGGACCGCGCCGAAGGGCTGCTGCACGATCATCCGGCCGGTTTCGCGTCCGAAGAACTCTTCGAGCGAGCGTCCATTGACCGAGACCTTGCCGGTGCCCTTGCTGAGGTAGACCCGCGCGCTCGAGGTCTTGCGGCGGCCGGTTCCGTAAAAGGTGTTGTTTCTGGCGGAGCTTGATGCCATGGCTGATTTCCTGACTTAGAGCGACAGCTCTTTGGGCTGTTGCGCTTGATGGGGATGCGTGTTGCCGCCGAACACGTGGAGCTTCCTGTACATGCGGCGGCCGAGCGGGCCCTTGGGCAACATGCCCTTTACCGCGAACTCGATGGCGCGCTCGGGGTGTTCCTGCAGGAGCTTGCCAAGCGCGATGCTCTTCAGGTTGCCCACATACCCGGTGTGCTGGTGATACCACTTGTCGGTCAGCTTGGCGCCCGTGACGCGCACCGTACCGGCATTGATGACCACGATGTGGTCGCCAAGGTCTTGATGCGGCGCATAATTGGGCTTGTGCTTGCCCTTCAGGCGGTGAGCGATCTGAGATGCCAGACGGCCCAAGGTTTTGCCCGCCGCGTCGACAACATACCAGTCGCCGCGGGTTTCTTCAGGCTTGGAAAATACGGTTTGCATGGAAATTACTCGAGTCGCGCCCCAGACGAAAGGCGCGAGAGTGTACAGAACCCTGGGCCTCGTGACCAGCCCCGATGGGGAACGGGCGCCTATAATATAATGTGTGCATGAGCGCACGCATCTTTAGCCTGTCGGATCGAGTGATCGGAGAAATAGACAAGGCAATCAATGTGTTATGTAGCTCGCCCCAGCCCGCGCGACCCGTCCCGGGGTCGCCCAAGGGCGAGTTGGAGCCGGACGAGGCAGACCGCCGGGAATCCTGCCGGCTGATGCGGGTCAACCACGCCGGCGAGGTGGCTGCTCAAGCGCTGTACCGCGGGCAGGCGTTGACGGCCCGGAGCGACGCGACGGCCGACGCCATGCGGCAGGCTGCCGCCGAGGAACTGGATCACCTGGCCTGGTGTGAGATCAGAATCAAGGAGTTGAAGGGGCGCACGAGCCTTTTGAATCCTTTTTGGTATGCCGGCTCTTTCTGCATCGGTGCGCTGGCGGGCCTCTCCGGCGACGCTGCCAGCCTGGGGTTCATTATCGAAACCGAACGTCAGGTCGAATCGCACCTGCGCGGCCACCTCGGCCGGTTGCCCGAGGTGGATCGGCAGAGCCGCGCCATCGTCGAACAAATGACTCAGGATGAGGTGCGGCATGGGGCCAAAGCCGCCTCGCTCGGCGGCCGGGAGCCATCGCTTTGGATCAAAGAAGCGATGCGTCTGGCCTCCAGAGTGATGACCGGCGGCTCCCGGTGGGTGTAGGCGAATTGCCCTGAGTGCTTGCGATTCCGGGACTTATGTAATAAAAGGTGCGCCAGAACAGGCGTTTTCACGACCAAATTTTTTTGGGAGAGACCATGGAAGAAGTGGCAAAAGCCTTAAGCGATATCCCCGCGATCAATCGTTTCTTGAGCTACTGCCGAATCCGGACAGTCCCTTCCAAGACCGTCATCATCCACGCGGGCGATCTGCCCGACATTCTCTATTACATCATCTCGGGCTCGGTCGAGGTCATGATCGAGGATGAGGACGGCAACGAGATGGTGCTGGCATACCTCAACAAGGGCCAATTCTTCGGCGAAATGGGGCTGTTCTACGAGCAGCCGACCCGAAGCGCCTGGGTCCGCACCCGCCAGCAGTCCGAGCTCGCCGAGATGACCTACCCGCGATTCCGGCAGATAGCGGCCGAGAGTCCGGGGCTGATTTTCGAGTTGGCAACCCAGCTCGCCACGCGCCTCGATCGCACCAATCGCAAACTCGGCGACCTCGCGTTCGTCGATGTCACGGGCCGGGTGGCCCACGCCATCATGGACCTGTGCGGAGAACCGGACGCTATGACGCACCCGGAGGGCATGCAGATCAAAGTGAGCCGCCAAGAGCTGTCTCGCCTGGTCGGATGCTCCCGCGAAATGGCGGGACGGGTGCTCAAGGTACTGGAAGAGCAGGGGCTGCTGCGCGCCACCGGCAAGACCATCGTCGTGTTCAACGCCCGCCCGAAGGTCAAGACGCGTCCCCTGGTCGTTCCAGTGAAGGCCGGTGCGGGTGCAGCCCCGGGCAGCAAGGGACCCCGCGCCGAAGTGCATGACGATGATGAGGACGACGAGGACGACGACGAATAGAGGGCCGATCAGCGCCGCCGGGTGCCGCGCTCGATTTCTCCACGCAGCGCCGCCAGGGTGGCGGCGTAATCCTCGCTATCGAAGATGGCCGACCCCGACACGAAGGTGTCGGCGCCCGCTCGGGCAATCTGCGCGGCATTCTCGACTTTCACCCCGCCGTCGATCTCCAGACGGATGTCGCGTCCGGCGGCATCGATGAGCCTGCGGGCGTCCGCCAGCTTTTCCGATGCCTCGGGAATGAACTTCTGGCCGCCGAAGCCCGGGTTGACGGACATGATCAGCACCAGATCGATCTTGTCGATCACATAGTCCAGCCAATTGAGGGGCGTCGCCGGATTGAACACCAGTCCCGGCGAGCACCCGGCGCCGCGGATGTGCTGAATGGTGCGATCCACGTGCAGCGTCGCCTCCGGGTGAAAACTGATCCGCGTGGCGCCGGCCTTGGCGAAATCCGCGACCAATGCGTCCACCGGCGAGACCATCAAATGGACGTCGATGGGCGCCTCGATGCCTGCCTTGCGCAGCGCCTCGCACACCATCGGACCGACCGTGAGATTCGGCACGTAGTGATTGTCCATCACATCGAAGTGGATCCAGTCCGCGCCCGCGGCGAGCACTGCGCCCACTTCTTCGCCCAGGCGGGCGAAATCAGCGGACAGAATCGAAGCGGAGATGATCGTGGCCATGCGCCACTTTATCAACGCATGCCGCGTGCCGCACGTATTGACTCATAGGCTTCCTGGATTCGCTGAGTCTTTTCTTTGGCCCATTCGGCCATGGACTCGGGCAGCCCGTTGGCCACCAATTTGTCGGGATGATGGCGGCTCATCTGACGCCGGTAGGCTTTGGTGACCTCCGCATCGCTCGCTTGGGGGCTCACTTCGAGCTCCGCATAGCATTCCGACAGCGGCCTCTCCGGTGACGCGGAGGCGGGCCGGCCGCCGAAATTGGAATAGCCCCGCGTGCGTGCGCGCACCCCCGCCTCCATGCGCGCAAACTCGAGTCCCGACAGGCCGAGACGCTCGGCCGCGCGCATCAGGATGTGACGCGCGGGCGGGGAGATGCCGTTGCCGGCGAGTGCGGAACGCAACTGCAGCTCGATGAAGGCGGATTTGAGGTCGTGACGCAGGCCGCAGGCCTCGCGCAATTGTTCCACGCTGAAACCCGCATCGTAGGAGGCGGACTTTCCGATCCGGAAGCAATTGATGGCGGCGGCGATTTCCGCGGGACCGAGCCGCAGTTCCTGCATCAGGCGCCGCGCCGCATCAATCTCCGCCTCGGAAACCCGCCCATCGGATTTGGCGACATGGCCCATGAGCTCGAACGTGGTTCGAAAAAACACGTCCGAGACCGACGCGCCCGCGGCCGGCCCCGGGGAAATAGCCCCGAAGACACCGCTTTGATCGAACATCTGTCCGATGATGGCCCCGACCACTGCGCCCCACAGGGATCGCGAGATCAGGAAGCCCACCAACGCGCCGAAAAAAGTTCCTTTCCACGCCATTTGACCTATCCGACCCGCCCCGCCACAATCGCCGACCTTCCAACCCACAATGGTATCAGTCCGGACGCATGGAACCGCTTTCGCAATCGCCGCCGTTGTTCGAGAGTCGAATCCGCGGCCTGAAGAAGATCCACCAGGGAAAGGTGCGCGACATCTACGATGTCGACCCGCAGCACTTGCTCATCGTGACCACGGACCGGTTGTCGGCCTTCGATGTGGTGTTGCCGGACCCCATACCCTTCAAGGGCGAGGTGCTCACGCGGATCTCCGAATTCTGGTTCGCCAAGACCCGCCACATCGTCGCGAATCAGCTCACGCAGCTCAAGGTCGAGGACCTGATTGCCGATCGCGATGAGCGCGCCCAACTCGCCGGCCGCTCGATGGTGGTGAAAAAGCTGCACGCGCTGCCGGTCGAAGCCGTGGCGCGGGGCTATCTGATCGGCTCGGGCTACAAGGATTACAAAGCGCGCGGTTCGATTTGCGGCATTTCGCTGCCGGCGGGCCTCCAGATGGCGGACGCGCTGCCTGAGCCCATTTTCACGCCGGCATCGAAGGCGCCGGCCGGCCAGCACGATGAGAACGTCGACTTCGATACCATCGTCAAAGCCGTCGGACGGGAATATGCGGAGAAAATCCGCCGGATCACGCTGGCGCTCTACGCATTTGCCGCGGACCACGCGCGCTCGCGCAATATCATCATCGCGGACACCAAGTTCGAGTTCGGCACCGACAAGGCCGGCAACCTGATTTTGATCGACGAGGTGCTGACCCCCGATTCTTCGCGTTTCTGGCCGATGGCCTCCTACAAACCCGGCATCAGCCCCCCAAGTTTCGACAAGCAGTTCATCCGGGATTACCTCGAGTCGCTCCACTGGAACAAGAAGCCACCGGCACCGCATCTTCCGCCGGACATCATCGCGCGCACCAGCGACAATTATCGCCGTGCGCTAGAGCTGTTGACGGCCTGACGGCAGGTCGCGGCATGCCCACGGCGCTGGACCGCCTCCAAGAGGGACTCTTCTACAAATCGCGGAGCATGCGGCCTCCCTGGGGGCCGGTATTGCGCACGCTCCGCTACCCGGTGGCCATCGGCCGCGATTGGGTGGCCGGTGAGATCAGCGTGCAGGCCATGAGCCTCGCATACACCACGCTTCTGTCGCTCGTCCCGCTGATGGTATTCAGCTTCGCGATCCTGAAGGGAATCCGCGCTCGCAGCGACCTGCGCTTCATCCTGCATGAATTCTTCCGTCCGCTCGGCGCGGCGTCGAACCAATTGACCGAGAGCGTGATGCAGTTCGTGTCGAACATGCGCGGCGACGTATTGGGGTCGATAGGATTGGTGTTCCTGATCTACACCGTGATCAGCACGATTCACAAGGTCGAAACCAGCTTCAACGTCGTTTGGCGGGTGAACCGCCCCCGCACGCTGTTGCGCCGCTTCGTCGAGTATCTGAGCGTCATGATCATCGGGCCCATTCTGTTGGCGCTCGCGCTGGGCCTGTTGAGCTCCGCCCTGCACAGCCCCGTGGCCCAGTGGCTCGACTCGAGCGCGCACCTCGGCTGGCTCATTCAGGGCACCGGGCGGCTCGTTCCCTACGCCATCGTCACCGTCGTATTCACCTTCATGTACGCCTACATCCCCAATACCCGCGTCGAGTTGCGGCCGGCGCTGATCGGGGGGGTCGCCGCGGGCATCATCTGGGCGTTGATGGGCCAGGTGTTCACGGCGTTCCTCCTGTATTCCTCACAATTGATGGCGGTCTACACCGGCTTCGCCATCGTGCTCACCACGCTCATCTGGGTGTATTTGAGCTGGCTCATCCTGCTGATCGGCGCCGAGCTCGCCTTCTACGTGCAGTTTCCGCAGTACCTGCCGCATGGCCGCGAATCGATTGCGCTGGCGGGCGGGGTGCGCGAACAGCTCGGCCTGTCGGTGATGTACTTGATCGGTCGCGACTACGCATCGGGAGTCACGAATTGGAATGCCGTGCGCCTCGCCGCCGAGCTCGACATCCCCGGCACCTCTCTGGCGCCGGTGCTCGCGAGCCTCGAGAAGGCGGGGCTCATCGTTGCGAGCGAACACGAGCGTTTCCTGCCGGGCCGCGATCCCGAGAACATCAAGATCTCATCGATCATCGCGGCGGTGCGCACACCCGAGATCGGGAGCCTCGCTCCCGCGGGCCGCGCAGCGGCGCCTGCGGCGCGGGTGATGAGCGAGGTCGAAGCCGCGCTCGAGCACAGTCTCGGCGACCGGTCCCTGAAGGAATTGATCCGGTCGGACTGACCGCGACGGCGACCTATTCTCCCGCGATGGTCATTTCCTTGAGCAGGATCGAGCCCACTCGTATGCCGCCGCGCGCATCCACATCGTCGCCGACGGCCACGATGTCCCTGAGCATGCCGCGCAGGTTTCCGGCGATCGTGACCTCGGACACCGGGTAGCGGGCTTCGCCGCCTTCCACCCAGAATCCGGCCGCTCCCCGGGAGTAATCGCCGGTCACGCCGTTGACGCCCTGACCCATGAGTTCCGTCACCAGCAGGCCCTCGCCCAGGCGAGCGAGCATCGCCTTCGCGCCACCGGCGGTGTTCGGCGCGACCACGAGATTGTGCGCGCCGCCCGCATTCCCGGTGGTTTTCAGCCCCAGCCGTCGCGCCGAGTAGCTGGAGAGGATGTAACCGGTGAGCACGCCGTCGCTGACGAGCTCGCGATCCAGGGTCGCCACACCCTCTTCATCGAAGGGCGCGCTGCCCATGGCCTTGGGAATGTGCGGGCGCTCTGCGATCGAGAAGCCACGCGGAAAGATCTGCTCACCAGCTGCATTCAGCAGAAAGGACGATTGACGATATTGACTGCTGCCGCGAATAGCCGCGACGAAATGGCCGATCAGGCCGCGCGCCATCTCGGGAACGAACAGGACGGGGGCGCGCCGCGTGCTGAGCTTGCGGGGCCCCAGCCGCGCGAGCGTGCGCCGCGCGCTTTCGACCCCGATCGCCTCCGCATCCTGAAGATCACGCCAATCGCGCGAGGTCGAGTACCAGTAGTCCCGCTGCATATCCTCCCCGGTGCCTGCCAAGACCACACAGCTCACGGTATGGGAGGTCGTCGGATAGCCGCCGATGAAGCCGTGCGTATTTCCGTAGACATGCAGCCCTTGATGCGTATTGACCGAGGCGCCCTCGGAATTGTTGATGCGGGCATCGAACTTGAGGGCGGCGGACTCGGCCGTCTTGGCGATTTCGATGGCGCGCTCCGCGGTCAGGTCCCAGGGATGATTCAGATCCAGGTCGGGTTGCGAGCGCGCCATCAGCGATGCATCCGCGAGTCCCGCGTAGGCGTCCTCGGCGGTGAACCGGGCGATGCTGCAGGCCTTGGCGACGGTGGCCTCCACCGCCGCGGGGGAAAAGTCGGCCGTGCTCGCCGATCCCTTGCGCAGGCCGAAATAAACCGTGATGCCCATGCTGCGGTCGCGCTGGTGCTCGAGTGTTTCGACCTCCCCCAGGCGCACGCCCACCGACAAGCCCGTATTCTGGCTTACCGCCGCCTCCGCCTGAGATGCGCCGCGCGAGCGCGCCTGCTCGAGTGCGCGTTCGATGACGGCTCTGAGGTCTTCCCGGGTGGGGCGTAAGGAATGGGGGGGCGCAAGGGCCATCATGATCTCCGGCACGATCCAGTAGGGGCGAAACCAGGCATTCTAACCCGGGTGGAATCGCGCGGGCCGAAACCGAGCACCCCCAAGGGTGGTAGCATGGGCCGCATGCCCATGGAGCAAGAACCACAAAATTCCGCCGAGACGGACCCCGGACGCCCGAGCAAGAGCGCTATGAAGCGTGAAGCCTCCTCCCTGCAGGAGCTGGGCGTGAAGCTCTCCTCCCTGCCGGACCAGGAGATCAAGGAGTTGGATCTGCCGGACAACTTGTTCGTGGCGCTGTGCGATTTGAAGCGGCTGCCCTCGCACGGGGCGCAGGTGCGCCAGCGCCAATATATCGGCAAATTGATGCGCAATATCGACCCGGAACCCGTGCTCGCGAAGCTGGCCGAGAAAAAGCTCCGCCACGACTCGGAAATCAGGCGTTTCCAGAACATCGAGCGCTGGCGCGACCGGTTGCTGTCGGATCCGGCCGGCGCGGTTCCCGAACTGATGCAGGAGTATCCCAAAGCGGACCGCCCTGCCCTCATGCGGCTGCTGCAGAAGGCTGAGCGCGAGCGCCAGGAACAGCGCTCGCCGGCCGGTGCCCGGGAACTTTTCGCCTTTCTGAGGGAGTTGCTCGGATAGGCTGTTAAACTACCCTGATGAAGGTCCGCGTCGGAATCATCATGGGATCGTCGTCCGACTGGGAGACGATGCAGGGCGCGGCCGATACGCTCGAGTCGTTGCACATCGTCCATGAAATCAGGGTGATATCCGCCCATCGCACCCCGGATCTCTTGTTCGAGTACGCCGAGGCGGCTCGCGAGCGGGGGCTCAAGGCCATCATTGCGGGAGCCGGCGGGGCGGCGCACCTGCCCGGCATGACCGCAGCCAAGACCTCCGTCCCGGTGCTGGGCGTGCCGGTGCAAACCAAGGCATTGGGGGGAATCGATTCGCTGCTCTCGATCGCCCAGATGCCGAGCGGCATCCCGGTCGCGACGTTCGCGATCGGCGCCGCGGGCGCCCGGAATGCGGCGCTGTTCGCGGCGGCGCTCTTGGCCAACGAGTTTGCCGACGTGCGCGAGGCCCTGGATGCCTTTCGTGCAGCGCAGACGGCCGCGGTACTCAATAAGCCCGATCCGCGCCAGTCTTGAAGCCCTTGAACGTCGGCATCGTCGGTGCGGGACAACTGGGGCGCATGATGGCGCTCGCGGGGTATCCCCTCGGGATCCGATGCTCGTTCCTGGACAAGAGCGCCGGCGCGCCGGCGGCTCAGGTCGCACCGATCTTGACCGGCGACCTCGAAGATCCGGTGCTTCTCGCGGAGCTCGCCTCGAAGAGTGACGTGCTCACATTCGATTGGGAGAACATCTCGGGCAAGGCGCTTGCCCCGCTCGAGTCGCTGACTTTGGTTCGCCCGCCCCGCGCGGCGCTCGAGATCTCGCAGGATCGCCTGCAGGAGAAGGCGCTGTTCAAGCGCCTGAGGATTCCGGTCGCCGAACACGCGCCGGTCGATTCGCGCGAGGATCTCGCCAATGCCGCGCGCAAGCTGGGCATTCCGGGGGTGCTGAAGACGCGTCGAATGGGCTACGACGGCAAGGGACAGTTCCTGATCAGGCGTCCCGAGGACATCGACGCCGCGTGGAGCTCGCTCGGCGCAGCGAATTTGATCTACGAGAAGTTCCAGTCATTTTCCCGCGAGGTCTCCCTCGTGGCCGCACGGTCGCCCGGCGGCGATGTCGTCTACTATCCCCTGTCGGCGAACACGCACGGCGGCGGAATCCTGCGCTACGGGATCGCGCCTTATGCGAACCGCGCGCTGGAGCGCACGGCGAAAATCCACATGAAGCGGGTGCTTTCCTCGCTCGAGTACACAGGCGTCCTCGCGATCGAATTCTTCGTGGTGAAGGGGCGGCTGATCGCCAACGAAATGGCGCCGCGGGTACACAACTCCGGCCATTGGACCATCGAGGGCTGCGTCACCAGCCAGTTCGAAAATCATCTTCGCGCCATCTGCGGCCTGCCTCTCGGAAGCACGCGTCCGCTCGGGCACACCGCCATGATCAATTTCCTCGGCGAGATGCCGGACCGCGGGCGGCTGCTCGGCATCGACGGGCTGGCGTTCCACGACTACGGAAAGGAGCCGCGGGCGGGCCGGAAGCTGGGCCATTGCACCATATTGAAGGCCACCTCCCGGGATCGCGATCATGCGCTCGCGGATGCATTAAAATCGGTCCGGTGGTCCTGAGGGCGCCCCGCCCTCTCACACGTAAATTTCCGAACGGCATGATGCGATGTATCTAGAACTCTTCAAGCTGCACGAACTGCCGTTTCGCCTCAGCCCCGATCCGCAGTTCCTCTACCTGAGCAAACAACATGCACGCGCCAAGGCGTACATGGAATCGACCATCTGGTTCACCGACGGATTCGTGATCATCACGGGCGAGATCGGCGCCGGAAAGACCACGCTGATCGAGACATTCGTGCGGGAACTTCAGGCCGACGTGATCGTCGCCCAGATCAATCAGACTCAGCTGTCGCCCACCGCCTTCCTGCAGACGGTTCTGGTGCAGTTCGGCTTCACTCCGTTCGACATGAAAAAGCCGGAAGTGCTGGCGACGCTCAATCAGTTCCTGACCGAGCAGCACCTGGCCGGGCGCAAGGTCCTCCTGATCATCGACGAGGCTCAGAATTTGAGCTACCGCGTCCTCGAGGAGATCCGCATGCTGTCCGGCATCGAGACCACCAAGGAGAAGGTGCTGCGCATCATCCTGGCCGGACAGCCGGAGCTCAACGAAAAGTTGAACTCCAAGGACCTCGTCCAGCTCGTCCAGCGCGTCCGGCTGAGATTTCATCTCACGGCGCTGACGGCGGCGGAAACTGCCGCATACATCGATCATCGTCTCGAAGTTGCGGGCTCGCAGGGTCGGCGTATTTTCGACGTCGATACGTATCCCGTCATTTACAAATACACGGGCGGCGTGCCGCGCCTGATCAACACGCTCTGCGACACGAGCATGATGGCCGCCTTCGGGCGCGACAGCGAATCGGTCGGCATGCAGGACATCAGGGCCGCCATCGACGAGCTGCAGTGGACCGAGTTCGCATCGCGCACCAACCGCATGCAGATTGCGGCAATGGAGGCCATGCAACATGCGGAGCAGGAGGTCGGGCCACCCGTGGGAAAAATCCTCCTCGCGAGCGGCGGGAAGACGCTGCTCGAGCGCGAGCTGCGGCCGGGGAGGCTGGTCATCGGCCGCACGCCCGACAATGACCTGCAGATCGACAGCAAATTCATCAGCCGCCATCACTGCCAGATCGTCACTCAATCGCACTCATGCCTGATCGAGGACCTCAACAGCACGAATGGCATCTACGTGAAATCGAAGCGTGTCCGCCGCCACAACCTGAACGACGGCGACGTGGTTCTGGTGGGTCAGCACGAAATCATGTATCTCGATGAGCGAATGCCGTCGCGGGGCCGACACACGGCCGATCCCGGCGATCCGGCCAATTTGCGGGATGCGCGCGAAGAGGAAGAAGAGTAGGAATCGACCTGCCGGAGCCGCCGCTCAACCACGCAGCGTCGACGGCAGATCGATGGTCTCTCCGTTGTATTCCCGGCGTTGCGCGCGGCAATCCTGGCGATGAAGGAAGATCGTGAGCGCCGCGACCGCGGCGGCAATCCCGATGAAGAACGCGATGACGGACCGCGTACCGACCCCATCGAGATACGCGATCAGCCAGGCGAGTCCGGCGATCGCCGCGTAGGTCAGCGGCAAGGTTTCATAAACGGGACGAGACAGGCGCATGGTTGGATCCCCTGCGCCCATGGTAAGACTGCGCCAGCGCAAAATCCGGCGCAATTTGACTTAAATCCCGGAAATATGTGACCGGCGGCGCGGGCGACATCACGCGCCCGGCCGCAGGGTGCTCAGTCCTTTCCCACCAGCATCTCGGAGACCTTCGATAACCACGACGAGCGCCAGCCTTCGACCTTGAGTTGCTCGTTCTTCGGCTTCGGTTGCCGCCGCGCTTCGGACAACAAGTCCTTGGGCAGATTGATTTGAAAAGTACCCGTCATTGATTTGTCGACCATGCAAGCTCCGGCAACAGTTGAAACCTTGGGTCAGCCTAGCGACTGCGGCACGAGGCGGGATGCGACGTGCTGCACGCTATTGAATGACGCGCACCGGCCATGCGAACAGACGTTGCTGAGCGGCGACGTGGATGCCGCGCGAGATTTTCCATAACGGGGCGCCGGCAAGGCCGGCTTGACATCTTCCGGCTCGAGACTACCAGCCGGGCTTGTGAGGAAGAGTGTCGTCGATCGAGTAGTAGTCGCCCTTGTCGCCGACGAAGATATGCTCCTTGAGCATGATGCCGGTGGGCGAATCGAGGGTTCCGGCGGTGATTGCCGTCCTCGTTTCCCCCTCGGGCCTCCAGAACAGATTGCTGCCGCAGACGCGGCAGAATCCTCGCTCCGCCGCGGGCGACGACCGATACCACTCGAGCGTTCGCGACGAGATGAATGTCAGGTCCTCGGAGGCCGCGCTGGCCATGGCGGCATAATGACCGCTGGTGCGGCGGCATTGCGTGCAATGGCACGCAACGGCATCGCGAAGCGCGCCTCCAACTCGATAGCGCACGCCCCCGCACAGGCATCCGCCAAAGTGCACGGGCTCCCCGTCCGATGTGCGTTCCGGCAATGTCATGGGACCCTCGGGTCATGGCGCGAGTCGCGTCGAGGCGAGTATAACGGCACTGAGGCCCGCAAATGGCCGTCAACGGCATCGACACGGCCGCGTTGTTTCGATTGCGCGCAAGCCTCAAACTCGGTAAACAGCTCGAAGTGCAAAGCATTGATGACTCACGGGACACCAAGATCCGCCCGCGCGCCGGCGGTCCTGACCTGGGGCGTGGCCGCCCTGGCGCTGCTTTCATCCATCTTGCCCGCCGATTCATGCCGAGCCATGCCGCAACCCACTGAGTGGCATTCGGCCGAGATTCACGGGCATCGTATTTTCTACGCGACGCGCGGCTCCGGTCCGACACTGGTGTTCCTGCACGGCGGCGGCGATTCCGGCGAACACTCCTTCGTGCATCAGCTCGATGTGTTCTCCGAGCTTCATCACATCGTGGCGCCCGACCAGGTCGGCCAGGGACGCACGCCCGATGTGCCCGGCCCGTTGAGCTACACCGCGATGATGCAGGATACGGCGGCGCTCCTCGAGCAGCTCAAGCTGAAGCACGTCGACGTGGTGGGCTTCAGCGATGGCGGAATCCTGGCGCTCATGTTGGCGGTGCGTCATCCCGAACTGGTGCGTCGCCTAGTCATCAGCGGCGTGAACATCTCTCCGGAAGGGCTGGTCACCGAGAATCTCGAGGGGCTTCGTGCCGACGATACCCCCACGCCGAAGACCATCGACGAGAAGCTGGGTCACCTTTGGGCAACGTCGCCCACGAAAGATGAGTTGAGCGTGGCGCTCCTCGCGACGATCAAGCAGCCGGTCCTGTTGGTTTCAGGCGACCACGACGTGATTACACTGGAGCACACACTGCAGATCTTTCACGCGCTGCCGAATTCCGAGCTTTGCGTGCTGCCGGGGACCGACCACGGCACATTCTCCTCGAGGCCGGAATGGCTGAATCCGATCATCAGCGCGTTCTTGGCGCGGCCTCAAGAGGCGGTCGCGACCGTGCGCTGAGCCGCGAACGCGCGCTGAGTCTACGGCTTTCTCTCCACCACCTTCTTTGCCAGTTCCGCGAGCGCCGCCAGATCCATCTCCTCCGCTGGAACCTCGATCACATCATCCGACGGCCTCCCCGCGGGCGCGGCTCTGGCAGTCGGCTGAGGCGGCGCAGGCTTGGGCGTCCGGGACGCATTCGCCGGCGGCACCGCACTCATCGGCGGCATCGCTTTGGCTGGGGCCGGTTTCGCGGCCCTCAGCCCCGGCGCCGCACGAGCGAGGCCCGGATCGGCCGCGCCGCGCAGGGCGGTCGCGGTGGGAGGACGGACCCACTCCGTCACCTGATCCATCCACCGCTGGTAGCGTTCGAACGTCCACATGCCCTCTTCGCCGCCCGATTGCAGGACGGTGGCGATTTGGCTGAAATTGCCCCCCCGTATCGTCCCTTTGGCGCCCGATGTCGGCAGCAGCAGCTCGCATCGGGGCACGTGCAAGCGATGCGCCGCAAGGAACTCCAGTCGCTGACAGCACACCGCGACCAGGCAATCCGCCAGCTGCGCGCGCACGCTCGCCTGAATGTCCGACGGAAACGACATGCACACGCGGGACAGCGCCTCCGCGCAATTCGCCGAATGCATCGTCGCGAGCACGAGATGCCCGGTCTCGGCGGCATTCAATGTCAGGCGCATGACCTCCGGGCGTGCGCATTTCGCTGATGACCAGCACGTCCGGATTTTCGCGCAGCGCATCGACGATGCCCTGCTCGAAGCTCGGCGAATGGGTGGGGATCTCGCGCTGCCGGATGAACGACTGGCGGTTGGCGAACAGGTACTCGATCGGGCTTTCGAGCGTGATGATGTTGCGGGCCCGGCTTGCATTGATCTCTTCGATGCAGCGCCGCGAGTGTGGTCGACTTGCCCGACCCGGTGGGCCCGGAAATGATGATCAGGCCGCTCGGAGGCTCGATGAGCTTGCGCAGATCCTTGTGCAGGTTGCAGCTGGCGCAGATCCTTGACGCTCGGCGCAAGGAGCCGGATGGCGAGGGCAAGCCCGCGGACGGTCTGGAAGAAATTCGCCCGCAATCGGATGCCGCCCACCGATTCGGACAGATCGGCCGAGCCGCGCTCGACGAAATCCGGCCACCGTTCGGGGCCCAGGAGGTCGTGCGCCACCTGCACGAGCGTCGCGCCGGAAACGACGTTTCCCACCGTCTGCAGATCGCCGCGGATTCGCGCGACGATCGGCGTATCCGCCTCCAGGTGAAGATCGCTGGCGCCGAGCGAATAGGCCTGCTCGATCCACTCTTCGAATTGCATGAGTTGGGCCCTCGTCGGGTTCGTGCGTGCGCGCTCAGCGCTCCTTGCGTTTGGCCTCGAATTCATCGCCCGGCAGCCAGCTCACCGCCTGCGGCGCGGTCAGTTCCTGCCAGCCCAGCGCGAAGCCGAACTTGGCGAGCTCGGAGTTCGGTGGAGAAATCCATATCGGGCGAATACTCGTCGCTCGGCTGATGGTAGCGCATGCGCGGTGTACTCGTCGCGCTGCGCCTTGCCCCACTCGGGCGGATGACCGCGGAACTTGGTCGCGGTATTGATCGAGAATGAAGGCACGCCGACGCGCGCCAGGCTGAAATGATCCGATCGGTAGTAGTGTCCGGCGCCCGGTTCGGCATCCGGCTGAATTTCGTAAGCCGAAGCACCTGCGCCGTTTTCTGCACGACGGGATAGAACGTCGTGCGCTCCGCACCGGTGACGTTCACCGACTCCGGCATGCCGATGCGGCGCGATGGCGTCGATAATTCAGATCGAGCGCGATCTGCGAAGCCGGAATCGGCAGATGCTTGCCGAGATATTCCGAGCCCAGCAGCCCCTTCTCTTCCGCAGTCACGGAAGCGAAAAGCACGGGGTGCGGCGGCCGCGCCGCGGATCTGGCAAAGGCGCGCGCGAGCTCCAGCAGCATGCCGCAGCCGGTGCCGTTGTCCACGAAGCCGTTGTAGATCTTGTCGCCGGGGAGCTTCGGATCGATGCCCAGATGATCGTAGTGCGCGGTGTACATCACGGCTTGAGTGGGCGGGCCGGGATCGGTGCCCGGAAGCATGGCCGATGCACGTTGTAGGAGACGAACTTGCGCACCCGGCTTTCGATGTGCGCCTTGAACCGCACCGGCAGTTCCCGCGCCTTGAACTTGCGCGTTCCGGCGAGCGCCATCATGTCATCGAGCTTCAGTCCGGAGGCGGCAAAGATCCGCCGTGCCACGTCCCATCTGGATCCACGCCGCCGCCTCGAGCTTCGGATCCCGGTCGTTGGCGAGATAGACCTCCTCGTTGCTCCAGGAGCTCTGCACCACGTTCCAGCCGTAGCTCGCGAGGTCGGTGCGATGAATTATGAGCGCGCCGATCGCGCCCTTGCGGGCCGCCTCTTCGAACTTGTACGTCCACCTTCCATAGTAGGTCATGGCTTCCGCGGCGAAGAACTTGGGATCCTTCGACGGCGGCTCGTTCACGATGACCAGTACCACCTTGCCTTGCACGTCCACGCCCTTGAAATCGTCCCAACGATATTCCGGCGCATCGATGCCGTAGCCCACGAACACGATGGGCGCGTCGATGTCCACGGAGCTCGGTTTGGGTCTGGTTGCCGACGACGTAGTCGGCGCCGCGAGTCAGTGGCTCGGGCGCGCCCTGCGCGGGAGTCAGCGAGGCCGAGTTCGCGGTCTAGCGTCTGCACGCCGGTGAAATCGACGCGCTGCAGATAGCCGCCATCGTCACCGGCGGGCTTCAGGCCATAGAGCGCGAATTGAGTCGCGATGTAGTGGGCGGCGATGTCGCCGCCGCGCGTGCCCGTGCCGCGACCTTCGAGCAGATCGTCGGCGAGAAACTCGACGTGCGCGCGGATCCGCTCCGGGTCGATTCCCTCCATTGCAGCCGCCACATCGGGCGGGAACCCGAGCTGAGCCGCCGGCATGCGGGTGCCGCCCACGCAGCCGGACGCCAGCCCGCACGATAGCCGAGACCGCTGCGAACGACCCGGCGCCAAAGCCTCATCGCGCGCTCCACGCTAGCCGGTGCCGCCCACCGTCAGCGCATCGATGCGCAGCGTGGGCTGGCCGACGCCCACCGGCACCGATTGGCCTTCCTTGCCGCAGGTCCCGACGCCGGCGTCGAGCTTCATGTCGTTGCCCACCATGCTGACCCGGGTCAGCACGTCGGGACCGTTGCCGATCAACGTCGCGCCCTTCACCGGCGCGCCGATCTTGCCGTTCTCGATCAGGTACGCCTCGCTCGCCGAGAACACGAACTTGCCCGAGGTGATGTCCACCTGGCCGCCGCCGAAGTTCACCGCGTACAGCCCCTTCTCGACCGATGCGATGATTTCCTCGGGCGCCCGCGAGCCCGCGCGCATGTAGGTGTTGGTCATGCGCGGCAAGGTCATGTGCGCGAACGATTCGCGCCGGCCGTTGCCGGTGGCCGGCATGCCCATCAATCGTGCATTGAGCTTGTCCTGGATGTAGCCCTTGAGCACGCCGTTCTCGATGAGCACGGTGCATTGGGTCGGCGTGCCCTCGTCGTCGACGTTCAGCGAGCCGCGCCGCCGGTCGAGCGTGCCGTCGTCGACCACCGTGATCCCGTCCGCGGCAACCTTTTGGCCGATGCGGTTGGAGAAGGCCGACGTGCCCTTGCGGTTGAAGTCGCCCTCCAGCCCATGGCCGATGGCCTCATGCAGCAGGATGCCCGGCCAGCCGGCGCCGAGCACCACCGGCATCGAGCCGGCCGGCGCCGACACGGCCTCCAGGTTCACGAGCGCCTGGCGCACCGCCTCCCGGCCATGAGCGAGCGGTCCATCGCCGCGCAGCAGCTCGTCGAGCCCGAAGCGCCCGCCGCCGCCGCTGTAGCCCTGTTCGCGGCGGCCGTTTTGCTCGACGATGACCGACACGTTGACGCGCACCAGGGGACGCACATCGGCGGTCAGCGTGCCGTCGCTCGAGGCGATCAGGATCACCTCGTGCACGGCCGCCAGGGAGGCCATCACCTGTTTGACCCGCGGATCGATGCGCCGCGTCTCGCGGTCTATGCGCATCAGCCATTCCACCTTGTCCTCGTCGCGGACGGCCTCGAGAGGATCGATCGGCAGGTACAGCCGATGGGTGAGCGGACGCTGCCAGGCGCGCACGGCGTTGCGCCGCCGCTTCTCGCGATCGCGCGTGCGGCGTCCGAGGCCTCGACCAGTGCCGGCAGCATCACCTCGTCGGTATAGGCGAAGCCCGTCTTCTCGCCGCTGATGGCGCGTACGCCGACTCCCTGCTCGATGCTATGCGACCCCTCCTTGACGATGCCGTCCTCGAGCGACCAGGACTCCTCCCGCGAGAGTTGAAAGTACAGGTCGGCGTAATCGACGCCGCGGCTCATCACCGTGCCCAGCACGGACGACAGCCGACTCTCGGTGAGTCCCGAAGGCGCGAGAATCATTTTCTCCGCCACGTCGAACATCGGCGCCGCGCTCATGCCGGCACCGCCTCGTCGGCGCGCACGCCGAGCCGCCGGTGCCCGAGAGCCGGGAAGCGCGCGCGCGTTTCCGCCTGTTTCGCCAAATCGAATTCCGCTGTAATCACGCCCTCACCCTTGGTCAGGCGCGTCAGCACCTGGCCCCAGTAGTCGACGATCAAAGTGTCGCCATAAGTTTCACGTCCGCTCGTGTGCGTGCCGCTTTGCGCCGGCGCCACCACGTAGCACAGATTCTCGATCGCGCGCGCGCGCAGCAGCGTCTCCCAGTGCGCACGCCCGGTCGGCACGGTGAACGCTGCCGGCGCCGACAGCCACTGCGCGCCTCGCGCCACCAATTCGCGGTACAACTCGGGAAAGCGCATGTCGTAGCACACCGACATGCCGAGCCGCCCGACCGGCGTATCCGCCAGCACGATTGCATCGCCCGGCATGACATGTCGCGATTCCAGATACTGCTCGTTGCGCCCGGGAATCGCGACGTCGAATAGATGAATTTTGTCGTAGCGGGCGACGCGCTTGCCCTCGGCGTCGATCAGCAATGAGGTGTTCGTCACGCGCTGCGCGTCATCGCCCTTGATCACGGTGCTGCCGCCGAGAATCCACAGCTTGAGCTCGCGCGCCGTGGCGCTCAGGAACCTCTGCACGGGCCCGTTGCCATCCGCCTCGGCCACACCGAGCTTGTCGGCGTCGCGCAGGCCGATGAAGGAGAAGTTCTCGGGCAGACAGGCGATGTCGGCGCCACGCTCCTTGGCCTCGCGAAGGAGTTTTCCCGCAACGGCGAGATTGTCCCCGACCACGTGGCCGGAGGTCATTTGAATGGCGGCTATCGTGCTCATCGACTACAGTGTCTCCTTGGGCTTGTCCTTGGGCTTGTCCTTGGGCTTGTCCTTGACCGGTTCCGCGCTCGCCGCGGGGGCATCCGCGCTCTTGATCCGCTCGACCGTCGGGTTGTCCCAGTTTCCGGTGATTCGATAATAACCCCGGACCAGCCCCTTCAGCGGTTGTTTGAACACTTGCGTGAACAGGAGCACGGCTCCTCCGACCACCGGCCCCGCGACAAAGGCCGCCAGGGGCAACGTGCTGCTGACGTTGCCCGTTACTACCGCAGTTTGGTCGTAATCGTGGTTTTTCAAGCCGACCGAGCCAATTAAGCCGATCTCCGCCGCCGGGCCCTTCACCACCACGTCATCGGTGTACGCGCTGCCGTTGCGAAGATCGAAGTGACCCCGTGCGGTGTCGAAAGCGAAGCCCTTGTCGGTCAGATCGCTGAAGTCCAGCGCCAGGCGGCGCGGCAACTCGGCCACGCTCGCAAGCCCGAGCACGCGCCCGGCGCCGGGTTTCAAGCCGACGATCTGTCCCTTCTCGAGCGAAACCTGCACGCGGCCCGTGGCGGCCGCCAACGCGTCGCCGCTGGGAGCGCCGGCCCACGTCATGTCGAATTCCACGTGACCGGTCTTGGCCTGCAGCACCGGGGCGAAACCGAGCTGCTTCAGGGTTTCGCCCACATCGGTGCTGCTGATCGTGCCTCGAATCCGGCTCGTGCCGCCGCCATCCCTGCCGCGCCAGTCGCCCGAGGCGTTGGCGCTCCAGGTGGCGCTGGTGGCCGTCAATAGTTTGAGGCTGACGCCGTCGTCCAATTTCTGAAGCGTCGCCCGCACATCGCCGAATTGCCGGTCATCCCAGGTGAGCTCCGCAGCATGGAATTCCATGGGCGGTATGCTGCGCGGGTCGATCGTTTGATCCGTCGAGGCGGATTGCTCGGCGCCGCCCGCGGGGTTGGCGGAGTCGCCGGTGAACTTGAGCCGCTCGAACTCGAGATCCCAAGGCGCGGAAGGATCCTGCGCCCCCGGCAGGGAAATGGAGCCCACGACGTTCGGACCGTCGGCTCGTATGCGCCAGCCGCCGTTGGCCGCCGAGATCGCGACGGAGACATCCATGAACGACAACCCCAGGTAATCGATCTTGTGGACCGCGAACGTCGCCTCGCGAAAATAGGCGGTCAATGGATGGGGGCTTTGGGGGCGGCGGCGCCCCCCGCGGAAGACGTGCCCAGGATTTTGAGCCAGCCGGCAAGATCCAGCTCGCCGATGTCGCCCCCCACGTTGATCGCCTGGGCATCGCTGAATGCCGGGTCAGCGCCCCCGAAGGCGACCGCCGCCCGGCCGAGATTCGGCCCGTTCGAGTCCAAATCGAGCATGACCGCGCCGCGCAGCACCGTCCCCAGATTCCCCCGAATCTCCGCCCCACCGCTGGCCGGCCATTGCACCGCGACGCTGGTGGGCATCGCCGCTTCGGCAGGTTTCGTGAGCGGCGCGGGCAATTTGAGCTCCAGGCCCACGAGGCTCGAGCTGATGTTCAACGAACGCTCGCGCGCCGGGTCGGATGCCATGCGCAGCACGGCGCGATAGTCCGTCTGTCCGCCGATGACCATGCTCGGCGGCAGCGTCAACGCGCTGCGCAGCGCATCCCCCGACAGGGAGCCGCGAAAATCCAGATAGGTCCGGGAGGACTGACGGTTGCGGGGTGCTCTCGCCGTCATCTGCAGCGCACCCCCGAGCGCGCGCCCGCGGATATCCGCGCGCACCACCTGGGCTCCGTCGATGTCCGCGCTCCCCGTCAGCTCCGTCGCCAGCAGGCTCGAGCCCCTGCGATTCAGTGACGCGCCGTCCAGATCGACGTGGACCAGCACGCGGCGCCGATCGAACTGCCGGAAGGGGAAGAACAGATCGACGCCGGTTTTGAGCGAACCCTTCGCCTCGATGCTCGAGAACACATGCTCCGCCATCGCATCGAGCGGGGTGGCGGCGAGATAATGAATGCCGGCCGAGGCGTCGCCGTGCGCGGCTGCATGCACCTCGAGTTCCCCGCTATTGAAGTCTGCGAACCGCGCCTGCGCGGCATCCACCTTGAGCTCCGCCACATCGGCCGCCAGAACCTTCACATCCATGCCTTGATTGCGGAACTCCGCTTGCGCGGCGAGATTCTCGATCCGCGGCCAGTCCTCGCGGTAATCCAAGATCATGTGGTCGACGCGCAAGCGGATCAGAAACAAACCTCCGCCGTCGCGAAACGGGAATTGCCTCACCGGGCCGTCGAAAATGACATCGGCGTGCGGGACATGCCCTGCGACGAAGGCGCGGTTGAGCCACTCCAACGCCCCCGAAGACAGGAGCTCATGCGGAAGGTAGCGGTGTGCCTCCGCCGCGTTGCCGTTGTCGATGGTATCCACCATCGTCAGGATCGGAGAGCTGCCGTCGGCGGGCTGACGCCAGGCGATCTTGCCATGCAGGGTCGCATCGCGCGTGCGCAGCTCGAGAGCGGAAGTCGCCGCGAGGAGCTGGTTCGCATCGCGCCGCCAATACAGCGAGGTCTTGAGAAGGGCGAGATCGATCGGCTGCGGAAACTGATGTGGCCAGTTGAACACGGCGGCCTCGGTGTCGAGGATCACGTGGCCCGCCGATTCGTTTCCGGAGAGCGAGCCCGACAGCCCGCGAAGGCCGGGAGCGGCCCCCAGCGGCGCGAACCCCACGCCGCGAAATCTGGCGCGCGCATCGAACGCCCACGGATCGCCGGCCGACTGCCGCCCGAGCGCCAGGCGCATATCCATCCATTCGCCGGTGGGCGCGAGCTGGCGCAGCCGCTCCCTCACGTCCTTCTGCGGCATCAACCCAACCAGCGGCAGGAGCGCCTCGGCGCGCAGATAATTCGCATTCGCCTTGAGCTCCAGCATGCCGGCTTCGTTGTCCCGCCAGCTCACGTTGAACTCCGAGTTCGGATCGCGGTGGCCGCCGCGCTGCGCGCGCACCCGTCTCCCGAGCAGCGTCCAGCGATTGTCCGCATGAGTGAGGGACAACGCGGCGCTGACCTCGTCCATCCGCGTGTTCGCTCCGTCGGAGAGCCGGGTCACGACCCCCTGCGCACCGAAGTTGAGATCCATGCGTTCCAACGTCGCGCCGCGGCCGTGGGCCGCAGTCTGGAATGAGCCCGTACCCTCGTCGAGCCGTTCCAGATACTCGGGCAGCAGATGCCGCCAGCCAGGAAAGGAGACGCCGTCGGCATCCGCCGCCGCGCTCCATCGGACGGAGTCCAACGCGCCGGGACCTTTCGCGGTCGCCGTGAAGCTCAGGTGGCCGCCGAGAACGGCAGGCAGGCGCGCCGAAAGACGCGTCGAGCAGAAGTTGTACAGGCGGGAAAGATCCAAATCGACCGCGCGCAGCTCGAGTTGCGGCAGCTCGGCATTCCAATGTCTCAGACTGATCGATCCCTGGCGGATGACCAGCGTGCCCGCCGGCAGATCGTTGAGCGTCAGCGACGACGTTGGCGAGCGCTCCCCGCCGAGCACGATCTCGGATGCCAGCGCGAACTTGGAGGAACCCAGACGATCGATGACGATGTCCGGGGCGTCGAGTTCGACGCGCAGTGCGAACAGTTTCCCATTTCGCAGCAGCTGCCAGACATCCACGCCCACCCGTCCGCCCGCCGCCCGCGCGAGCACGCGCAAATCGTCGCGAGAGCGAAGCTCGAAGCGGCTCAAGTACAGTTCCGGACCGTACCACCGGAACGCCGGCGAGACCGCGGCAAAAGCGATGTGATATCCGGTCTGACGGTGGACCCAGTCCTTGATCTCGGCCTGATATCGGGGAGCACGATCGAGCGCGAGCTTCATCCCGAGCAGCAGCAATCCAATCAGTGTCGCGAGCCCTGCCGCGATGAACGCGAGGGCCTTTACGATCCTTCGCGGGTTCATTTACATCAACACGACGTCGTACTGATCGACGCCGTACAGAGCCTCTGTTTGCAGCCGGATGGGCACCCCGGTGATGAGCTCCAACTCGCCGAGCGCGGACGATTCTTCATCGAGCAGCCGTTCGATCACGTCCTGGTGCGCCAGGACCAGAAGCTGTTGACAGTCGAATTGACGCGCTTGGCGGACGATCTCACGAAACACCTCGTAACAGACGGTCTCGGCCGTCTTCACGAACCCCCGCCCCTCGCAGGTGGGACAAGGCTGGCACAGCATATGTTCCAGGCTCTCGCGGGTTCTTTTTCGCGTCATCTCGACCAGCCCCAAAGGGGACACGGAGGATATGTTGGTCTTGACGTGATCGTCGCCGAGCGCCTTCTCCAACGCCTGCAGCGTCTGGCGCCGATGATCTGGCTCTTCCATGTCGATGAAATCGATGATGATGATGCCGCCGAGGTTGCGCAGCCTCAACTGGCGCGCGATGGTCACCGCCGCCTCCAGATTGGTGCGAAAAATCGTTTCCTCGAGATTGCGGTGGCCGACGAACGCGCCGGTGTTCACGTCGATCGTGGTCATGGATTCGGTCTGGTCGATGATCAAATGGCCGCCGGACTTCAACGGGACCTTTCGATCCAGGGCTTTGTGGATTTCCTCCTCGACGTGGTGGAGCTCGAATATCGGCCGCTTTTCCCCGTAGAGCTCGATGCGCTCGAGCATCTCCGGGACGAAGGAAGCGGCGAACTCCCGCATCTCCCGGTGCGCGCTCGGCTGATCGATCAGCACCCGCTCCACGTCGGGACGCAGCATGTCGCGAAGCACGCGCAGGTGCAGCGGCAGGTCGGCGTGCACCAGATTTCCGGGGCCGGTGCGCAATCCCTTCTGGCGCACGAACTCCCAGAGCTTGCGCAGGTACAGCATGTCGGCCCTCAAAGCCTCAGCCGGGGCATCCTCGGCGGCAGTGCGCACGATGTATCCCGCGTTCTCCTGCGTCTCGATGCCGGCGAGGACCGTTGATCGCAGCCGCTCGCGCTCGGCCTCGTGCTCGATCCGCGCCGATACGCCGACGCCGCGACCCTGCGGCATGTAAACGAGAAGCCTCGACGGCAAGGTGATGTACGTGGTGAGGCGCGCGCCCTTGGTGCCCAACGGATCCTTGACCACCTGCACCAGGATTTCGTTGCCTTCGGCCACCAGGGAACGGATGTTCTCCGTGCGGGGTGCTTCGATGCCGGTGTCCGCGTGGCGCGCATCGAAGATATCGGAGGCGTGAAGGAACGCGGTGCGCTCCATGCCGATCTCGATGAAGGCCGCCTGCATTCCCGGGAGAACGCGCGACACGCGTCCCTTGTAAATATTGCTGATGAGGCCGCGCCGGCTCGAGCGCTCGAGGTATACCTCCTGCAGCACACCGTTCTCGACCACCGCCGCCCGTGCCTCGTGCGTGTTCGCGTTGATCAGGATTTCGGTGCTCATCGCGCACCATCGGCCGGCGGGACATTCCACCGCGGCACACCCGCCGCCTGCAGCAGTTCCGCAGTCTCGAACAGCGGCAGGCCCATGACGCCGGAGAAACTGCCTCGCAATTGTGCGATGAAGACCGCGCCGAGGCCCTGAATGGCGTATCCACCGGCTTTGTCCCGGGGTTCGCCGGTATCCCAGTAGGCGCCGGCCTCGGCGGCGGTGATCTCGCGGAAGGTCACGTCGCTGCGGCTCACGCGGGAGCTCGTGCGGCCGCTGGCAGCCAGCGCGACGGAGGTGAGTACCTCGTGGGTTCGTCCCGACAACAACCGCAGCATACGGATCCCGTCCTCCCTGCCGGCGGGCTTGCCCAGTATCTCGCCGCCGAGCACCACCGCCGTATCGGCCGCGAGCACCGGCCGCGCCGTTGCGCCGGCCGCCTGTAGGCCCGCGCCAGCCTTCGCGGCGGCCAATCTCGCGACGTAGGCAATCGGCTCTTCCCCATGCCCGGGGGATTCGTCCACGGTCACGCTAAGTACCTGAAAAAGCACTCCTATTTGCTGCAGCAACTGGCGCCGGCGGGGCGACCCCGAGGCGAGATAGACGAAATCCACACTCATTCGCCAAGAATACCTTGGGCAGGCGGACGCGGGTGATGGCGTTATGCGCGATGGTAGGGGTGGCCGCCCAAGAGGCTCATCGCGCGATAGATCTGTTCGGCGACGACCACCCTCACCAGGGCATGCGGCAGCGTGAGCGGCGACAACGACCAGCTCTGGTCGGCGCGCTTCAGGCATTCGGGGGCAAGGCCATCGGGGCCGCCGATCAGGAGCGCCAAAGGCCGGCCTTCACGCAGCCGCTCGGCGAACCAGGCGCTCAGCCTCTCGGTGCTCATGGAAGCGCCTGCGACCTCCAATGCAACGACATAGTCCTTGGACGAGATCCCCGCCAGCATGGCTTGGCCCTCGCGCGCGACGGCGCGCTCGGGATTCTCGCCGGCACGGCGGGTGGCGACCGGAATTTCCTCGAGCTCGAGCACCAGCGGCGCGCGCAGCCGCTTCTGATACTCCCGAAAGCCGGTGTTGACCCACTCCGGAAGCCGGGTTCCCGCGGCCAGCAAGCGGCACTTCATGCGCCAACCGCGTCGATGGGCTCGACGCTCAGGCGCGGACGGCGCGCTTCGCCGTCATGTCCCACAGCTTCTCCAATCCGTAGAATTCCCGCACGCGCGGCAACATGACGTGCACGATGTACTCGTGCAGGTCGATCAGCACCCAATCGCCGTCGCTGAGCCCCTCGAGGCCGTGCGGCCGAAAGCCCGCCTCCTTGGTTTTCTCCACCACCCGCTGAGCCACGGAGCGCACGTGGCGATCCGAGGTGCCGCTCGCGATCACCATGTAATCCGCGATATCCGTGAGACCGCGCACGTCCAACACCTTCACTTCGAGCGCTTTCATGTCATCGAGCGCATCGAGCACCACGCTCTTGAGGGACCGCCGGGCGACAGCGGGTTTGGTCGCAACCGGCTTGTGAATCGCGAGCTTTTTGGCGGCGAGCCCTTTGGCGGCCGGCGTTGGGGAGGCGGTGCCGCCGGCGGTGCGTTTACCGGGCCCCTTTGGCGCGCGCCGGGGCTTTTTCTGCAAGGCTCTCGGTTTCGGCGGCTTTTTCTCAGTTGGCACTAGAGCGTCCGTGATTTCGCGTAACAGCGGGTGTCCAAGATCAGTTTACGCACTGAATCGGGCATGAGGAAGCGGGGGTCGCGGCCCATGGCAATGAGCTGACGCACTTCCGTGGAAGAAATTTCAAGTTGCGTGACGGCATGGATGTAGATGCATCCGGCGCGTTGTTCGTGCAGATCGCCGATTCTTCCGGTGCCGCGATCCACGAGCAGCTCGCCGAGCGGGCCCATTCCCGGGGCGCGCCATCCGGGACGATGCGCCACCACCAGATGCGCGAGCTGCAGGAGCTCGCGCCACTGATGCCATTTCGGCAGACTCAAGAAGGCGTCCATTCCGACGATGAGACAGAGACTCCGGTCGGGGTACTCGTGCCGCAGCTCGCCCAGCGTCTCGACGGAATACGACGGGCCCTCCTTGCGCACCTCGCGATCGTCCACGACGAAGCCGGGCTGATCGGCGGTGGCGAGCTGTACCATCTTGAGACGCAGCTGCGCATCGGCCATGGGTTGATCGCGATGCGGCGGGTTACCGGCGGGCAGGAAGCGGATCTCCTTGAGCCGCAACGCCTGCTGCAGTTCGAAGGCCGTCCGCAGGTGCGCGTAGTGGATCGGATCGAAGGTGCCGCCGAATATTCCCATCGGGTTCATGAAGCTACCCTGCCTGAATCTCGGGTCGCTTGCAAAGCGCCGGCCATGCCCATGGTCAAGGAGATGATCGAGGACCACGCATCTCCCGGCATGATGCCCTTGATGGTGCGATCCGCGCGGGCCGCTTCCTGCAACAGCGCCGCCAGCGGCATCTTCCCCAGGCGCCTGAGCGCACGCGGCGAAGGTTTTGCCGCCTGATGCCATCCGCCGCCGCCGTTCGAGCCCGTGCGATCGCGCTCTCGCGCCTGCCAGAGACCGCGCAGTTCACGCACCAGGGCCCACAGAATAAGGGTCGGTTCGGCGCCCTCGCCGCGCAGTCCGGTGAGAACCCGAAGCGAGCGCACCGCGTCGCCGGCCGCCGCAGCCTCCGCCAGTTGGAACACGTCATAGCGCGCGCTGTCGCCGACGGTGCGCATGACCAGCGACTCGCCGATCAGCCCGCCGCTCGGCGAGCAGCGCGAGGATTTCGAGTTCCTGTTTCGCCGCGAGCAGGTTCCCCTCGACGCGTTCGACGATGATGCGTGCAGCGGACGCGTCCAGAGCGAGACCGAGGATCGCCGCGCGCCGCTCGAGCCATGCCGGCAGCGAATCGGCCGACACCGGCCACACCGGGATCCATGCGCCGTGCTTCTCGATGGCGCGCACCCACGGAGCCTCGCTCGCCTTGCGGTCGAGCTTGTCGGTGACGATCAGTGCGAGCACATCCGGCGGCGGCTGGTTCGCGATGTCGAGCAATACCTGCGCGCCCTTGTCGGGCTTGCCGCTCGGCATGCGCAGCTCGAACAGGCGGCGGTCCGCGAACAAGGAAAGCGCCTGCGTCGCATGGCGCAGCTCATCCCAGGCGAATCCGCGCTCGATGAAGAACACGGTACGGTCCGCGTATCCGGCCGCCCGTGCTGCGGCGCGAATCGCGTCGGCAGCACTCCCCGACCGTCAGCGGCTCATCGCCGGAAACGAGATACACCTGTTTGATGCCGCGCTCGAGCGCGCCGGGCAGCTGATCGGGATTCAACCTCACGTCGCACGCGCGAGGCGATTGCGGACCGCCTCGTATTCGTCGGCCATCCGGCCCACCAGCGCTTGCACCGACAGCACCTCGCGGATGCCGCTCACGCTTTGACCGGCGCTCCAGATATCCCGCCACGCCTTGAGCTCCGCATTGCCTTCGGTGCCGAAATTCATCTTGGCCTTGTCGGCCTCCGGGAGCTTGTCGGGATCGAAGCCTGTCTTTGCCACGCTCGCGCGCAGATAGTTGCCGGCGACCCCGCTGAAAAGCGACGTGTACACGATGTCCTCAGCTGAGGCGTCGACCAGCATCGCCTTGTAGGCTTCGCTCGCGTTCGCCTCCTCGGTCGCGATGAACCGCGTGCCGAGATAGGCGAGGTCGGCGCCGAGCGCCTGCGCAGCCAGGACGTCCGCACCGGTGCTCATGGCGCCCGACAGGATGATCGTGCCGGGGTAGACCGCGCGGATTTGCTTCACCAACGCGAATGGGCTCAGGACGCCCGCATGCCCGCCCGCGCCCGCGCACACGGCAATGATGCCGTCGACGCCTTGCGCCGCCGCCTTCTCGGCATGGCGCAGATTGATGACATCGTGGAACACGAGGCCGCCGTAGGAATGCACCGCCTGAACGACCTCGGCCGGCGGCCGCAAACTGGTGATCACGATGGGAACCCGGTGCTCGACACACAGCCTCACGTCGTGCTCCAGGCGTGCGTTGCTGGCGTGCACGATTTGATTGACGGCGAACGGCGCGATCCTCGCCGCCGCGTCCGCCCGTCGGCACGCATCCAGGGTCTCGGTGATCTCGCTGAGCCAGTCGCCCAACTGCGCCGCCGGCCGCGCGTTGAGCGCCGGAAACGAGCCCACCACCCCCGCCTTGCACTGCGCGAGCACGAGCTTCGGCGTCGAGACGATGAACATGGGCGCACCGATCACCGGCAGGCGCAGGCAACCTTGCAAAATACGGGGAATGGGCATGTTTTCTCGGTTCCGGAAAGCGCCGCCAACGTGCGCGCCTCGAGCATTATGGCGCACTCCGCCGTGGCGCCGCACATCGAATTATCTTTCCCGGCGGCCGATGCTCGCCAGCGGCACCCTGATTTCCGAGCCGCTCGCCGAAGCGCTTGCCGAATGGCTCGCCGAAGCGCTTGCCGGCGGCGAAGCTTGCGCAGCTCCGCCTTCGCTGCCGCAGTTGTCGCATCCCCCGCAGCTTCCCGACGACTGCACCGCCGCTGCGCCGAGCCGCGCGGCAAGGCCGCGCAAACCGCACCAGCCGGGCGCCCGGGCGACCCAGCCGGCAACGCGCGAGAGCAGCGCTCGACGCAATGCGCGCGGCCCGAGCTTGAACAGCGCGTAGACGGCGCTCGCGGCGAGGGCGGCAACGACCAGAAAGTTGTCGAGCAGGGGATTCATGAGGCTCTATCCGAGATTCGAGAGCGCCGTCGCGACGCGGAAGGTGATGAACGAGCCCACATAGGCGAGTGCGAACAGGTATGCCGCCATGATGATGGGATAACGCCAGGAGTTGGTCTCGCGCTTGACCGTCGCGAGCGTCGACAGACATTGGGGCGCGAACACATACCATGCCAGGAGTGACAGCGCCGTCGGCAGGCTCCAGGAGTGAGTGATCAGGGGCGTCAGCGCACCGCTCACGTTCTCCCCTGTGGCCGACAAGGCGTACACCGTGCCCAGGGCCCCCACCGCCACTTCCCGGGCGGCGAGCCCGGGGACCAGCGCTATCGAGATTTGCCAGTTGAACCCGATGGGCTTGAATATCACGGCAAGCCACGACCCCAGATGTCCCGCGATGCTGTACTGAATCGCGGGGCCCGTAGCCCCGGGCGGCGGCGCCGGAAAGGAGCTCAGCGCCCAGAGGATCACCATGAGGGCCAAAATGATCGTGCCGACGCGGCTCAGGAAGATCTCCACCCGTTGCCACAGACCGATGGCGAGATTGCGCAGAATGGGCCAGTGATAAGCGGGGAGCTCGAGCATGAGCGATTGGAAGCGTGCGCCGGCTCCCGCGCGCTTCAACACGTAGGCCACGGCCATGGCGCTCGCCACCCCCACGAGATACAGCACGAACAACACCATGCCTTGCAGCTGCAATCCGCCCCACAACGTTCGTTGCGGAATGAACGCTCCGATGATCAGCGCATAGACCGGCAAGCGCGCGGAACACGTCATCAACGGCGCGATCATGATGGTCGCGAGGCGATCGCGCGGATTTTGAATCGTGCGTGTCGCCATGATCCCGGGTATGGCGCAGGCAAAACTGGACAGCAGCGGGATGAAGGCCCGTCCGGACAGTCCGACGCTTCCCATGATCCGGTCGAGCAGGAACGCGGCACGCGGCAGATAGCCCGAGTCCTCTAGAAGCAAGATGAAGAAAAAGAGAATGATGATCTGCGGCAGGAACACGAACACGCTGCCGACTCCCGCCAGAATCCCGTTGACCAGCAGCCCCTTCAGCAGGCTCTCCGGCATGATTTGTCCGAGCCAACCTGCGAGGGCATCGACACCGGCCTTGATGGCATCCATCGGTACCTGTGCCCACGCAAACACGGCCTGAAATACGAGAAAGAGAACCACCGCGAGAATCAGCGGGCCCGCCACGGGGTGCAGCACGACGGCATCCAGCTTGTCGCTGAAGGTCACACCGTCGATCCGATCGGCCCCTACCGCCTTGAGAATCCGCCGCACCTCGGCCTGATCCCGGGCGATGTCGTCGGAACTCGGCGTCCGCCATTCGAATTTGCCCGCCGCCCGGGGCGGTATCGCGGCCGAGTCCAGCATGTCGATCAAGCGCTTCGCGCCGGATACTTTCACGCCCACCGTCTCGACCACCGGCACACCGAGTTCGTGCGACAACCGCTCCGGATCGATGACGATGCCTTTGCGGCGTGCGATGTCCGTCATGTTGAGCACGACGACCATCGGCAGTCCCAGGCGCCTGAGACTCAACACCAACCTGAGATTCTGGCGCAGATTGGTCGCGTCGGTGACGCAGACCACGAAATCGGGCGCGCTCTCGCCGGCCCGGCGGCCGAGGAGCACGTCGGCCGTCACCTGTTCATCCGGAGTGAGGGGATCGAGACTGTAGGCGCCGGGAAGATCGAGAATTCGAACGCGCGAGCCTGACGGCGTCAGCAGCGACCCCTCCTTGCGCTCGACGGTGACCCCTGCGTAGTTGGCGACCTTCTGACGGCTGCCCGTCAGAACGTTGAACAACGCGGTCTTGCCGCAGTTCGGGTTACCCACCAGCGCAACCAGGGGAATCGGATGCGCACCGGACAACGCTTCCATGACGCTATGCCGCCGGCGTCTGCTCCGGGCAAACGCGGATGCAGGCAGCCTCGAACAGCCGCAACGCAAAGGTACCCGTGCCGATCCGCACCGCAATCGGCTCGCGTGCCAAAAGCCCGCGTGCGACCACGCGAACCGCCTCGCCAGGCAGAAAGCCGAGTTCGGCCAGCCGGCGTTCCAAACCCAGCGCAGCCGTCCCCTCGGCCGGAACCACGGACACGACGCGCGCCGTTGCCCCGGTCTTGAGGTCCGTCAGCTTCATGTCGCCGGCGCTGATGGGGGTATCCCCGGCCCGCGCCGCGCCGCCGAGCCGATCCACCTCGTGGGCACGTTGCTTGGTTCCAGCGGTTTGATGCTTCAGGTGCATTTTGTAAGTGTATATGAGAATCGTTCCCATTACTATTCGGGCTCCTGGCGGGCTCCCCGCCGCGGGAAACCCGCCGCAACCGCAATTCCTGCGCGCTCGCGCGGCGCCTGGCCGGATAGTAACCTACTGAAAGCAATTGCAAAATGGCGTTGCAGCATAGCCGAGGCCGCGCTCCTCCGGGCAGCGCGGCGCGTTCCTGATACTCTTGAGGTCCCTGAGATTCAGAGGCACACGAGATGCCTACACTTTTTGAGAAGATCATCGCGGGAGAACTCCCCGCGGAAATCGTGTATCGGGATTCGCGCGTGGTCGCCTTCGTGGACATCCGTCCCGCCGCGCCCGTACACCTTTTGATCGTTCCTTTGAAGCCCATCCCGACGACCGATGACATCGAGGACGCCGACGAGTCCCTCATTGGCCATATGGTCATCGTGGCTCGCGATCTGGCCCGACAGCGCGGGATCGCGAAAAGCGGCTACCGGCTCGTCATCAATTGCAATCCGGACAGCGGACAGGAGGTGTACCACTTGCACCTGCACCTGCTGGGCGGAAGGCCGCTCGGCCCGTTGGTACAACGCACCTGATCGAAACGCAGAGGAATAGGTCATGAAGAAGAAGAAATCATGAATAAGAAAAAACCGGCGCCGCGGACCTCGAAAGCTTCGGCGGCGTGGAAGGCGACGAAGAGTCCCTCGCAACCATCCAAGCCGCGCGCCGCCGCAAGCGCTGCGAAGCTCGCGACCCGCGCCGCTTCCGCCTCACGTTCGTCCTCGCATCCCGCTTCTCGTAGCGCGTCGCGCGCCGCCTCGAAACCTGCCCTCTCGGCCCCGCCGCGACGCGAGCTCTACCCCGCGATCGAGCCCTTCAGGCAAGGATATCTGCGCGTATCGGACATCCACGAAATCTACTATGAGGAATGCGGCAATCCCGCGGGCAAGCCGGCCATCTTCCTGCACGGAGGCCCGGGCGCGGGTTCCGATAAGCGGGCTCGCCAGTTTTTCGACCCACACCACTATCGAATCGTCGTTTTCGACCAACGGGGCTGCGGGCGCAGCCGCCCGAGCGCGAGCCTGATCGAGAACACCACCTGGCATCTGGTCGCCGACATCGAGCGACTCCGTAAGCATTTGAGCATCGAACGCTGGCTGGTATTCGGCGGGTCCTGGGGCAGCACCCTGGCGCTCGCCTACGCCGAAGCGCACCCCGAGCGCGTCAGCGAGCTCGTGCTGCGCGGCATTTTCATGCTGCGCTATAACGAGATTCGCTGGTTCTATCAGCACGGCGCCTCCGAGATCTTCCCCGACTGCTGGGAGCCCTATCGCGACGCGATTCCGCTCGACGAGCGCGATGATCTCTTGCGCGCCTACCACCAACGCCTGACCGGCATGGATCAGCGCGCCGCCCTCTCGGCGGCGCGCGCTTGGTCGGTATGGGAAGCGTCCACCAGTTTCTTGCATAGCAACCTCGATAACATTCGCCGCTGGGGTGAGGATCAATTTGCGCTCGCCGTGGCGCGCATCGAATGCCATTACTTCGTGAACCGTGGTTTCTTGCGCAGTGAATCGCAGCTCATCGACGATGTTCCGCGCATTCGTCACCTCCCGGCCACGATCGTGCAGGGGCGCTACGACGTCGTCTGTCCGGCGACCAGCGCTTGGGATCTGCACAAGGCGTGGCCCGAGGCTGATTTCCGTATCGTCCCGGATGCCGGGCATTCCGCCTTCGAGCCCGGCAACATTCACGAGCTGGTGACCGCGACGGATCGATATCGGAGCCGCTGAGATGAAACTCCTTCCGGGGCACGCCCCCACGTTGCCCTCGCGGCCGGCGGCCCCCGTGAAGACGGAGATCCACTGATCATGTCCGAGCTGGCGACGCTCTGTCTCGCCCGCTTCGAGGACGCCGAAGAAATCGCAGTGATGTCCCGTGACTCCATCGAGGGCGGACTGTCCTGGTCCTGGACGCCGACGCGCGTGCGGCGATCCATCATGAGCCGGGACTCGAGCGTCGTCGTCGCTCGGCGCGAGGATCGCGTGGCCGCGTTCGCCATCATGTATCTCGGGGACGAGGTGGCCCATCTGAACTTGCTGGCGGTCTCCGGGAGACACCGCCGTCAGGGGATCGGCCGGCGCTTGATCCAATGGCTGTCGGAGACATGCCTCGAAGCGGGTGTGTTTCGCATCGATCTCGAATTGCGCGCGAACAACGAAGTCGCGCGCTCCTTCTATGACCGCCAGGGCTTCGAGGCGCTGAACGTAATCCAAGGGTACTACCAGGGAGTGGAGCCGGCGCTGCGCATGACGAAACGACTGGGAAATTAGTGTGGCAACAACTCCGCAGCGCGCGTTCGGAACCACCGGCCGCAACGTTCCTCCCGTCGGGCAGGGGTCGTGGCGAGCCGAGGAATCATCGGCAGGCACCGCGATCGCGGCCCTGCGCCGGGGGCTCGATCTCGGCATGACACACATCGATACCGCGCAGATGTACGGGTCCGGCGCCGCCGAGCGGATCATCGCCAAGGCCATCGAAGGGCGCCGCGACGAGGTGTTCCTGGTATCGAAGGTCCTGCCGAGCAACGCCTCGAGGCGCGGCACCCTCGCAGCGTGCGAAAAATCCCTGGCGCGGCTGGGTACGGATCGGCTCGATTGCTATCTGCTGCATTGGCGCGGCAGTCATCCGCTGGAGGAAACGATCGCTGCGTTCGAGTCATTGAAGGCCGGCGGCAAGATCCTCTCGTGGGGAGTCAGCAACTTCGACGTGGACGACTTGGAAGAGGTTGCGGGAATTGCGGGGGCCGGCCACCCGGCCTGCAACCAGGTGCTCTATCACGTGCAGGAGCGCGCGATCGAGCACGCCGTCCTACCGTGGTGCCGCGAGCACGGTACGGCGGTGGTCGCCTACACCCCTTTCGGCGAGTCGAAGGCGCCGTTCGATCCCAAGCATGCAACGGGGCGCATACTGAGTGAAATTGCCGCGGCTCGCGGAGTCACCGCAAGGCAGGTGGCACTCGCGTTCCTGTTGCGCCACCCGAACTCGTTCGTCATCCCGAAGGCAGCGAGCATCCCTCACGTCGAGGAGAACGCCGGCGCCGCGGCGTTCGCACTTGGCAATGCGGAGGTCGCCCGCATCGACGCAGCCTTCCCTCGCGGAAAGCCCCGCCCTCTACCCATGATTTGAGCCGCGCGGCTGCTCATGTGCTGCCGTGCAATTTTGCGCGGGCAGCTTGCTTATGCGGAGCCGATTGAAGTTCTATTTGAATCCCCGCGGCGGGACCGGGCGAGCCCCCGATCCCGGAGACCTATGAGCTCGCGACCATCCGGCATCGCACCGCATCGCTCGGCGGCAGCGTCACCTTCTCTCCGGCGCCCGGGGAGTTGCGGCTGTCTGCGTGGATTCCTCGCGAAAACAGCATGATGTCGTAGGCGGCGATTTCCGGACGATCGCAGCGGATTGATGTGTTGACGGGTCCCGCGGCGCCGTGCGATATATAACCCGTCGGCCCTGCTTTAACCGAAAGTGCTCCAAAGAGGCTCCGCCCGGCCTTATCGGATGGGCGTCGAGGTTCGTCCATCGCGCGCGGCGTGGGGTCTCCTATCGATTGTTTCGAACCTCCCTGCGGGAGCGATAGTTTCCCCATCGCCTCCGTGACGGCCGGCGCGCGGGGCCCATCCTCCTTGCGCCCCGCTTTCTGGCACCCCCTTCTGGCACCCCCCTTCTGGCGCCCGCTTTGCGAACTCGTCGCCCGCGTCGCGCGTGGCAGGATGCCAGGACGTGCCGAACGCGTTGGTCTCTCGACACGCTCGCGCCATGGGCTCCCTCGCCCTTCGCACCGCAGCGAAGCCTCCCGCCTAGCTAGGCCGGGCCTCTTTCAACCCCCGGGATCCACGACGTGCCGGCGAGCGGCACCCCCGCCATCGCGGCGGCTTCCACGGTCAGCGCCACCAGATCCTCCTTCTCGAGGTGATGGACGTCCTGCTTGCCGCAGGCGCGCGCGATGGTGGTCAATTCCATGGTCAGCGTTTTCAAATAGTTCCGCAGACGTTTGGCGCCCACCGCCGGCTCGAGCCGCAGTTCCAGTTCCGCGTCCTGGGTGGTGATGCCCACCGGGCATTTGCCCGTATGGCAGTGATGACAGTACCCGGGCGCCGTGCCAAGACGCGCATAGTCCTTGATGGCGGAACGATGCTCGCCATTCACCACGAAGCTCTCGCTGTTGCAGCCGAGCGCCATCAACACGCCCTGGCCGATCGCCACCGCGTCCGCGCCCATGGCGAGCGCTTTGGCAACGTCCGCGCCTGAGCGGATTCCGCCGGAGATCACCAACTGCACCTTGCCGCGCATGTTCAGATCGTCGAGCGCGTCCACCGCCTGGCGCAGCGCCGCGAGAGTCGGAATGCCGACATGCTCGATGAACACGGTCTGGGTGGCGGCGGTACCGCCCTGCATGCCGTCCACCACGATCACGTCCGCGCCGGCATGCACCGCGAGCTTCACGTCGTTGAACACGCGCGTGGCGCCCACTTTCACGTAGATCGGCTTCTCCCAATCGGTGATCTCGCGCAGCTCCTTGATCTTGATCACCAGGTCATCCGGACCGGTCCAATCCGGGTGGCGCGATGCGGAGCGTTGATCGACCCCTTCCGGCAACGTGCGCATGCGCGCGACGCGCGGGTTGACCTTCTGGCCGAGCAGCATCCCGCCGCCGCCCGGCTTCGCGCCCTGTCCGATGACGATTTCGATGGCATCCGCGCGGCGTACGTCATCGGGGTCGAAACCGTAACGCGACGGCAGACACTGGTAAACCAAGGTCTTCGAGGCCGCGCGCTCCTCCTCGGTCATTCCACCGTCGCCGGTGGTGGTCGAGGTACCCATTTCGGTGGCGGCCCGGCCGAGCGCGTCTTTGACACGCGCCGAGAGGGCGCCGAAGCTCATTCCGGCGACTGTGATTGGGATGCCGAGCTCGATGGGCTTGGTGGCGAAGCGCGTGCCCAATACCGTCTTGGTGGAGCAGCGTTCGCGATATCCCTCGAGCGGATAGCGCGAGAGCGAGGCGGCCAGGAACAGCAGATCGTCGAAGTTCGGCACCCGCCGCTTCGCGCCCAGCCCGCGGATCTCGTAGAGACCCGTGGCGGCGGCGCGCTGAATGTAATCGATGGTCGCACGGTCGAACCCGGCGGACTCCTCCCGGTGGGCGCCGGAGGCTTCGCCGTCCGGCGGCGGGTTATCGCTGACAGGCCGCTCCGCGCTCATCGCTCAGTACTCCTGATCGGCATCGGCATTCCAGTGATACAAGCTCTTGGCGGATGCCACGCGCTTGAATTCGGCGGCATCATGGCTCAATCCCGCGGCGGCCAATAGATTCTTGACGGCGGCGCGGTCCGTGTCCGACATCGGCTCGAACCGGGCATCGGCTCCGAGCGAGCGGACCTTGCCGCGCACGTAGATCACCGCCTCGTACAAGGAATCGCCCAGTGCGTCGCCGGCGTCGCCGCAAATGACCAGCCGGCCGGCCTGTGCCATGAACGCCGAGAAGCTGCCGACGCTGCCGCCGACCACGATGTCTGCGCCCTTCAGCGAAATTCCGCAACGAAGCGACGCGTCGCCGTCGACCACGAGCAGTCCGCCGTGCGCGGACGCAGCGGCGGCCGTGGACGCGAATCCCTTCACGTGCACGCGGCCCGACATCATGTTTTCGGCTGCCCCGGGGCCGGCATTGCCGTGCACGGTGACCGAGGCATGCTTGTTCATCCCCGCCACGTAGTAGCCCACGTGGCCGTGAATGTGCACATCGAGCTCGGCGTCGAGGCCGCAGGCGATGGAATGCGCTCCGTCGGGATGATGCACGCGGATCTGCGACACTCCCTCATCCGCCGCGCGCCGATGCAGGAACAGGTTCAGATCGCGGAGCGTCTCCTTGGTCAGATCGAAGTCGCGGGCCGAGGGAACGGGCTTCATATTCGCCATCGATAAATTTCCTCGGGCTTGGGCTCGAACAGTTCGGCGTGCGCGATGTGAGGCAGATGCGCCAACGAGCGGAACTCCGATGCGATCGCGACATAGTCGTCGGTCTCGGCGACGACCGCGGGCTTGCAGGCGAACGCATCGCGCACGATCAGGAGCTCCGTGTCCGTCCCCATCAAGAAGGTGTAGAACCCGTCGAGCACGCTGAAGCCGCGCTGCACCGCCGTCGTGAGGTCATCCCCCTCGCGCAGCCGCCACTCGAAAAAGCGGCACGCCGCCTCGGTGTCGTTGTCCGTCTCGAACTCGATGCCGAGCGGCTCGAGCGCTTTTCGGACCAGATGCGGATTCGACAATGAGCCGTTGTGCACCAGGCAGAAATCTCGCCCGGCGGTGAACGGGTGTGCGTGCGCCGGCGTGACGGCGGATTCGGTGGCCATGCGGGTGTGCGCGACCAGGTGCGTGCCCTTGAGGTCGGCGAATCGATAGCGCCGCGCGATGTCGGCGGGCGCCCCCACATCCTTGTACAAGTCGATCGACTGCCCCACCGAAAGCACGGCGACCTTAGGGAAGGTGCGCGCGAGCCACGCGCTCACCACGTCCGAATCCGACCCCGTGGTCAGGACCGCATGATTGCCGTGCGCGGCGATCTCCTGGTCGGGGCCGAACTCCTCGCGCAGTTCCTGGAGCAGATCGTCCCAATCGAGGAAGTGCTCGCCGACATACAGGCTGAGCTTGCGGCGTTCCTCCGCCACCGGAGTCGTGTATACCGCAAGCCCGGCGGAGTCGGGACCGCGATCGGTCATGCCTGTGAGCATCGGCACCATGAGCTCGCCGAGGCGATCGCGCAGCGGCGCATTCTTGATCAACAGTCCGACGATTCCACACATTGCGGCGGTTCCGATCGCCCTCGCGGGGCGCTAAAAGAATTCCAGGTAGCGCTTCGACTCCCAGTCCGACACGTGTCGCGAGTATTCGGTCCACTCCATCCGTTTCAATCGGATGAATTCGCGCGCCAGATCCTGGCCGAGACCGCTGCAGATCACCGGGTCCGCCTCGAGCGCGTCGATCGCCTCGTTGAGCGACTGCGGCAACAGCTTGATGCCCTTGTCTTTCAATTGCTCGGGAGTGAGCTCGTATAAATTGATGTTCTGCGCCGGGCCCGGGTCGAGCTTGCGGTCGATGCCGTCGAGTCCCGCCGCGATCAGTGCGGCCGATACCAGGTAAGGGTTGCAGCCGGAGTCGGGAAGCCTCACCTCCAGCCGGCCGAACGGCACGCGCACGCAGGCGGTGCGGTTGTTGTCGCCGTAGGCGATGTACGCGGGGGCCCAGGTCGATCCCGACAGCGAACGGCCGACGACCAGCCGCTTGTAGGAATTGACGGTGGGCGCCGCGACCGCGGCCAGGGCGCGCGCGTGCGCGAGCACGCCGGCGAGGAATTGATAAGCCAGCGGGGACAGCCCCATCCCGGACTTGTCGCCGGCGTCATGGAAGGCGTTCTTCTGGGACTTCGAGCCCAGGGACACGTGGAAATGCGCGCCGCTGCCGGTGCGGTTGGAAAACGGCTTCGGCATGAACGTGGCGATCATGCCGTGTTTGTGCGCGATTTCGCTGGCCGCCATTTTCACGAAGGTGAAGTTGTCGGCCGACTTGAGCGCATCGGCGTAGGTGAAATTGATCTCGAACTGGCCGTTGCCGTCCTCGTGATCGATTTGATACACGTCGATGCCGACGGCGCGCAGCCCCGCCACCATCTCATCCAGCGCCTCCCGCGTGCGGTAAAGGCCCTTGTAGTCGTAGCAGGGCTTGTCCAGATCGTCCGTGGGGTCCGCCGGTCCCAGGCTTCCGTCGGCGCGCCGCGAGAGCAGCATGAACTCCGGCTCGATCCCGGTGAACAGGGTGTAACCGCGCTCCTCGAGCCGCGCCGTCTGGGCCTTGAGCGCGACCCGGGAGCAATACGGATACGATTTGCGATTGACCACGCCGTTGCAGATCAGCCGCGCGTACCCCGGCATCCAGGGAATCAGGGAAAGAGTCGACAGATCGCCCACCGCCATGTAGTCCGGGCCCTCCGGGCCCATCCCGAGACCCCAGACTGCGAAACCCGCGAATCCCGCCCCGTCGGTGAGTACCATGTCCAAGTGCTCGACCGGGACCGCCTTGGCCTTTGCCGAGCCGTGAATATCGACGAACTGCGCCAGCACGTAGCGAATCCCATTGTCCCGGCAAAACTTCTGGGCCTCTTCCCGATTCATGCTAAACACTCCTCGTTATTGTGTTCCGGCGCGGATGGATGGCGGCATGGCATGATCGTTTTCGGAGCCGGCATGTGCGAATATAAGCACGAAGCTTAACTGTGGAGCAACTTAATTTGCGTAACGCGCAAAGACCTCGATGACCCGCAAGCCCCCCCGCGCGAATTCCCGGCGAACGCCCGGCTCGAAGGCCAAGCCCTCCGCCTTGGGTGCGGAGCGCGCCGACAGCCCGGCAATCGATCTCGGCCGCACCGCGAGACGCTTGCGCGAGAGCCAAAATCTTACGCTTGCCGACGTGGCGAAGCGCGCCGATATCTCGAGCGCGATGTTGAGCCGCCTCGAGACCGGCCGGGTGTCGCCGAGCCTGGAGACCATCGTTGCCTTGGCTCAAGCGCTCGGGGTGACCGCCTCGGTGCTCATGCAGCGGGTGGGGGCCGACGACGGCGGCGCGCAGCTGATCCGGGCGGGCGAGGGCCTGGAAACGGTGCGCAGCGGAACCCGCCGCGGACATACGTATCATCTGCTTGCCGCTCAACGCGGGCCCCGCAAGATTTTCGAGCCGTTCCTCGTGACGTTGAACGATCGCAGCGAGGTGTTCCCGGGCTTCCAGCACCCCGGCGTGGAGTTCATCCACCTGCTCACGGGCATCCTGCACTATCGCCACGGCCGGCATACCTACGTCATGCGCCCGGGCGACACGCTCACCTTCACCGGCGACGTGGCGCATGGGCCCGAGCGGCTGGAGAAAGTTCCGATCCGGATGCTCTCCATCATCATCTACGGCCCGGGGGAAGAGTCCGGGTAGCGGCCGCGGGCGGGTCCGCCCGAGATACCCGTCGCCGCGGATGTCCGCTAAGCTCTGCTCGGGACTGCGATTTTCGAAGGGAGAACTGCCTTGCCAAGAATCGACCGGACCTGCGGCGCCTGCGTGCGCGCGGGCTATTTGTTCTGTTGTGTGGGTCTCGCGATCTGGGCGCAGCTCGCCACCGCTGCGCCCGCCTCCTCGGGCTCATCCACCGCACGCGGCGCCGTCGATGAGGCGCGCCTCGCTGCCGCCGATCGGGAGCCGCAGAACTGGTTCACCGGCGGACGCGATCAAGGCGGCACCTATTACTCGCCTCTGGCGGGCATCACCGCCGCCAATGTGGGCAAGCTGGGATTCGCCTGGGCCTACGACTTGGGCGCTCCGCAGCGCGGTCAGGAATCGACGCCGACGGTCGTCGACGGCGTCATGTACACCTCCGGCTCCTGGGGCTACGTCTATGCGCTCGACGCGGCCACCGGGAAGGAACTGTGGCGCTACGACCCGCTCGCTGCCCCTTTCGCCGGTCGCCAGCCGTGTTGCGACCTGGTCAACCGCGGCGTCGCGGTCTGGAAGGGCAAGGTGTATGTCGCCTCGACCGATGGGCGGCTGCATGCGCTCGATGCTTCCACCGGCATGAAGATCTGGGAAGCCGATACCATCGTCGACCATAAGCTTCCCTACTCGAGCACCGGCGCACCGCAGGTCGCCGGCAACGTCGTCGTGATCGGCAACGGCGGCGGCGATATGAGTGTCGGCGGCGTGCGGGGCTATGTCTCCGCCTACGATCTCGAGACCGGAGCGTTCAAGTGGCGCTTTTTCACCGTGCCTCCCGCCCCCGGACAGCCGCTCGAGAGCCCGGATCTTGCCGCGGCTGCGAAGACCTGGGACCCCCATCGCGACCCGAAATTCAAGGGCGGCGGCACCGTCTGGGACGGCTTTGCCTACGATCCCGCGTTGAAGCTGGTTTATTTCGGCACCGGCAATGCCGCGCCCTATGATCTTCGGCAGTTGGGCAATGCGAAACTCGACGGTCTTTATGCGGCGTCGATCATCGCCCTGCACGCCGACACGGGACGTCTCGCCTGGCATTACCAGACGACTCCCAACGATCATTGGGATTACGACGCCACGCAGAAATTGATCCTCGCCGACCTCGATCTGTCCGGCACGCACCGTCAAGTGCTCATGCAGGCGAACAAGAACGGTTTCTTCTATGTGATCGACCGAGGCACCGGAGAGCTGCTCTCGGCGAAGAATTTCACCTACGTCAATTGGGCGTCCGGCGTCGACATGAAAACCGGCCGTCCGATCCAGACCCCGCAATCCGACTGGCTGTCGTCGCCGAAAAACATCTATCCCTCCTGGTCGGGTGCGCACACCTGGAATCCCATGTCGTACGATCCCGCGACACACCTCGTGTACATCCCGGTGGTCGACACACCCGCCGTGTGGGTCGACATGGTGGCCAACGGCGGCGCCCTGAAATTCCTCGACGGCTTTTTCACCACGAATGGAATCTTCCCCGACGACAGCTACAACGCGGCGGATCTCAAGCGGTTGTACGGTCCGCTGCCTGAGCTGAAGCAGCTCCAATCGGAGCGCAAGGGGAAACTGGTGCGGGAACTGATCCGGGCCTGGGACCCGATCGCCGGAAAGATCGTGTGGGAGCATGAGACCTCCAGCGGCATGCGCAGCTACGACGGCGGGGTGATGTCCACCGCCGGCAATCTGGTGTTCCAGGGGCGCGGCAGCGGAGGCCTGTGGATCTATGCGGGCGATACGGGAAAGGTGCTCAGAATCATCGAAACCGGCAGCCATATCATGGCGGCGCCCACCACCTACTCGGTCAATGGCGAGCAATACGTCGCCGTGCAGGTGGGCTACGGCGGCACCGGCATCGCCGAAGGACCGGTGCCCCCGCAGAGCGCCACCAACAAATACGTGAACGTGAGCCGCGTCATCGCCTTGAAGCTCGGCGGCGGCGCGGTGCCCCCGCCCCCCGCCCGCGTCGACGAGCCGTTCGAGAAGCCGCCGGAGCAGAAGGCCTCGAAGGCCGAAATCGATGCCGGCGAGGTCACGTTCGCCTCGGAGTGCTCGCGCTGCCACGCGCTCGGCATCAATGTCACGCCCGACCTGCGCCGCCTCAATGCCGGCCTGCACGCCGAGTTCAAGGACATCGTGCTGCATGGATTGCTCGCGCCGGCGGGCATGGAGCGCTTCGACGACATCCTGAGCGAGAAGGATGTCGAGAACATCCACGCCTATCTCATCGATCAGAGCTGGGTCGCGTACCGGGCGCAGGAGTCGGGGCGCAAGTAGCGGCGGAGTTCCACAAGTCGCGCCGCGGCCGGCGGCGCGGCGCGCGTGAGGCGGGCAAGCCGGCTGGGGAACGGGTTAGTCCGCGACCTTGTAGGATTCCAACTCGTTGGTGAAGCGCGCGCTGCGAACTCCGTTGGTGTCGTAGTTCTCCTCCACGCTCTTGACCTCGCGTTTCACCTCGGGCACGTACCAGTAGGCCTGATACAGGCGCCCCGTCACCGTTTCCGCGGTGACGTTCACTGTTTGCGCGGCGGCCGTGGTGCCCTGGGCGCTGCTTTGGGTCGCAATGCTCGCCGCCGTGCGAGGAGCCACCTCACCCGTCCAGGCGCCATCCGCCTCGATCTTCAACGCCTTGAATTTCCCAGCCGGCACTTCGACGTCCTCCCAGCCGACCACCCGGTACTTGAGCCGGCGGGTCTCGGACTTGTGCCCTTTGTTGCCCGGATGGTCGTCGGTGAATTCCAAGTCCCAGGTTTTCCCGACACTGATCGGGAATGCGAAAGGACGGTGCACCACGGTTTCCTTACCGCTCAAGCTGCGGAAATTACTCCAGTCCGAATTGATCAAAATCTCCCGCGGTGGATTGGGGGAATCCACTTCCTTGTTTTGGAGCAGCACGGTGTTTCCCGAATTGCGCAGCACCGTGCCCACGAAGTGCACCTGCCGCCAGACGTCCGGCCGGGTCTCGGTGGTGCGGCGATAGGTCCAGGTATCCTGGGGCTGAAGCACGGGCTGGCTGATGTTCTGCGCGACGGCGGCGTTCGCGCACAATGCGGCGGCGATGATCCAGGTGTTCTGCACGTTCGTTCGCTCCTTGCGCATGCATGCTTGACCGATAATTATACCGCGATCGTGGTCCCCGTCATTCGAAGCGAACCCGGACCCCCGCCCAGACCGCGCGCGGCGGCGCCGGCGAGATCGCGTTTTCATTGCTCCAATCGCCGGGATTCGGGCGGAACGAGCCGTTCGGATTGAACGAATTGGACGTGAGGAAGCCGGCGGTGGAGTAGCGCTTGTCGAACAGATTGGAGAGCCGCGCGAACACGTCCAGATGCTTGGTCGCATGATAGGTGCTGCGTAGGTTCACGACCGTGTAGCCGGGAATCCACCCGCTGCCCGCGATGTAGGCGCCCTGGCCGTTCACTCCGCCCGCCTGGTTGGCATTGTTCTCGTCCCCATGCAGGAAGGAGCCGGACGCTGCAGTGACATTGCCGCCGATCTGCCAGCGCTTGTTGAGATCGTAGTCGAGTATCAAACGGCCGGTATGGCGGGGTATGAGCGGGATCCGGTCCCCGGGCCTCACGAGAATATTGCCGGCCGCGTCGGCGGTGCTGTTGGATTGTGCGCTCACCTCGAAATTCGACTGAAACGTGGCATCGACGTAGCTGTAGGTGGCGCGCCACGTCAATCCGCCCTGCTTGCCGCCGACGGCCAGATCCAGGCCTTGCCGTCGGGTGGCGCCGACGTTGTCGAAGTATCCCTGGTTCGTGGCCGTCGCGACGAACTGGATGTCGTTGCTGTTCACGGTATGGAATACGTCCGCGCTCCACATCAGCCGCCGATCGGGCAGATTTCCCCGCAATCCGAGCTCGACCGTGCGCGCGACGACTTGCTTGAGATCCGGATCGCTGGCGAAATCGTTGGGCAGGCCGCAAGGCGCGGCGGGATTCGCACACCCGAGCTCGATGACCGTCGGCGCGCGGCTCGCCTCGTTGTAGTTGGCGTACCAGGTGAGCGAATCGCTCGGCGTGATCGTGAAGCCGATCGCCGGATTGACCCGGCTAAAAGTGTGATCGCCGTTCAAGGCGCTCGGCTCGTCGAAGCCCGCACCGAAATCGCTCAGGTCCGTGTCCAGGCTGTAGCCGTCGAGGGTCTCGGTGTTTCGGTCGTATCGCAGGGATGCCGTGAGGTGCAGGAGCTTGGTGGGCGAGAGCGTATCGGTGAGGTAGACGCCAAGGATCCTGTTGACGCCGGATAGCGAGATCACGGTCTCGTCGTTGAAGGCGCTGGGTTGGTAAATCAAGGTCCGGTCGGGGGCCAGCTCGCCGTATTGATAGGACTGCGCGAACGTGTCGCGCGAGTCGTCGTAGTCCGCGCCGAGAATGCCCTGATTGTTCCAGCCGAAGACATCCTGGGACTCCGTGAGTTGCAGGCCGAAGCCCGTGCTTCGCTGGTTGAGCCGTGACGTGGCGTTTTGGCCGGGCTCGCAATAGGTAAGGCCGGCCAGTGTCGCCGACGCCGCCGCGCAATCGATCGGCGGTCCGTCATACCCATCCTCCAGGTAGCTGTCGTTGATGTTCCCGTTGATGGCATCCGTCACGAGCCGGCGATGATAGACGTTGGCCGATAGGAGAAGCTTCTCGGTGAGGAACTGGGTGCCGGTCAGATTGAGGAAATTCAACAAGTTCTGGGTGTAATCCGGTGTGTAGCTCGCCTGCCGGTTGTAGTCCAGCATGGAGAGCGGCGTCGCGCCGTTGCCGTAAAGGCTGGTGTCCGCATACGTGTAGCTCAGATCGATATCGGTCTTGTCGCTCTGCCAGCCCACCTTCCCGAATCCTTGGTAAACACGCGTGGGCGACAGATCGCGCCATCCCGTCTCGTCGAAATAATTGCCGGTGAGAAAATAATCGAAGTCGCCGAATTCTCCGCCGGTTTCACCCTCGAAAGCGCGCCGCCCGAAAGAGCCGCCGTACGCCTCGAACTCGGATCCCGGATTGTCGTGCCCGCTCTTGGTGTGGACCGCCAGCGCACCTCCCAGCGTGTTCAAGCCGAACACAGGGTTGGAACCCGACATCAGCGTCACCGTGGAGATCGCGGACTCCGGGATCAAATCCCAGTTCACGGTGTCGCCGAAGGACTCATTGACTCGCACGCCGTCCACGTACACGGACAACCCCTCCGGGGTGCCGAGCAGCGGTGAAGCGGTGAAACCGTGATAATTGATGTCCAGCTGAAACGGATTGTCCGCGCTCTCGCTCACATTGACGCCGCTGAAATTCTCGTTGAGGTAGTCGGCGAGCTCGAGGGTTTGCTGGCGCTGCATATCCGCGCTGTCGCCGGTCTGTACGTTCGACGGGATCTGATTCATGGGCAATCCGAGACCCGACAGGGGCGTGTTGGCGATCACGGTGACCTGAGGCAGCTCCTGGGCGGTCGCCGGATTGCTGGGGGGTGCGGCGGACGGCGCCGATTGGGATTGCCCGAGAACCGGCAGCACCATGGCGATGCACGCGGCCAGTCCCGACACCCCGCGCCGCGCGGCCACGTGGCGATCGAATTTCCAGTGCATATCCGCCATCGATGATTGTTCCCGGTTCGCGAATCGCGAGCGCCCCCCAGTCGGCGCAACTCCCCGCCGAGGTTCGCGCCCGGGAAGTTTAGAGATGTGCTCCGGACCCAGTCCACATCTTTCATTCGACCTCCTGCCGTGAGCGCACGCTCCACGCGCTTATGGCGGGGAACCGCGCCGGCCGGTACGCTTCACCTCCACTAGGGCCGACCCTCCTTTCGGCGGGCGCCGCCCCCGGTGACCGAGAACATTTCGCCTGTGGAGCATCTCCCTGTGTCCGACCGCCCGAATATCCTGATCCTCATGGCCGACCAGCTCACCGCGCGGGCGCTTCCCACCTACGGGAACCGGGTCGCCAAGACGCCGAACATCGATGCGCTGGCCGGATCGGGCGTGGTGTTCGACTCTTTCTATTGCAACAGCCCGCTCTGCGCCCCTTCGCGCTTCTCGTTTCTCTCGGGCCGCCATGTATCCGCCATCGGCGCATACGACAACGCGGCCGAATTCCCGTCCCAGGTCCCGACCTTCGCTCACTACCTGCGCGATGCCGGATACCAGACGGTGCTGAGCGGCAAGATGCATTTCTGCGGCGCGGACCAACTGCATGGGTTCGAGGAGCGGCTGACCACCGACATCTATCCCGCTGATTTTGGCTGGACCCCGGATTGGACCCGTTTCGAGGAGCGGCCGAGCTGGTACCACACCATGGACTCGGTGACCCAGGCAGGCCGCTGCGCGCGCACCAACCAGATCGATTTCGACGACGATGCCGCCTTTCAAGCGCGGCAGAAAATTTTCGACCTCGCACGCAGCAAGGATCGGCGGCCGTTCTGCATGGTCGCCTCACTCACCCACCCGCACGATCCGTACGTGATTCCGCAGGGATACTGGGACCGATATGCCGGCGTCGACATCGACATGCCGCGCGTTCGCGCATCCGGCGATCTGCTCGATCCGCATTCCCGCAGGCTTCGCCATGTCATCGGACTCGACCTGCAGCCCGTGAATGAGACTCAAACGCGCGCCGCGCGCCGCGCTTACTACGGTGCGATTTCCTACGTCGACGACCAGTTCGGCTCGCTGCTGTCGGCGCTGCACGACTGCGGCTTCGCCGGGAACACCGTCGTCCTCGTGCTCGCCGATCACGGTGACATGCTCGGCGAGCGTGGCCTCTGGTACAAGATGAACTTCTTCGAGCCCGCCTGCCGGATTCCCTTGATCGTGCACGCACCGGGACGGTTCCCCGCGCGGCGTATCGCGCAATCCGCCTCGCTACTCGATGTGGCGCCGACGCTCATGGAGCTGGCGGGCTGCGATCCGGCGGCACGCGCGACCCCGCTGGACGGCCGGAGTCTCTGTGCACAGATCGGCGGCCGAGGCGTGGGCGCAGACGAGGTGATCGGGGAGTACCTCGGCGAAGGCGCGATCGCGCCGATGGTGATGATCCGGCGCGGCCGCTTCAAGTTCGTGCATTCCCCGGCCGACCCCGACCAGCTATACGACCTCTCCTCCGATCCGGACGAGCTGGAAAACCTCGCCCTGTCCGGGCGGCACGCTGCGCAGGTGCGCGAGCTTCGCGCCGAGGTCGAGAGGCGCTGGAACATTCCCGGGATTCATGCCGCCGTGCTGGAGAGCCAACGGCGGCGCCACCTGGTGTACCGCGCCCTGCGCGCGGGTCGCTTCACGCCCTGGGATCATCAGCCGCACAAGGACGCGAGCAAGCTCTACGTGCGCAATGACATCGATCTGGGCGACCTGGAGACGATGGCGAGATTTCCGCCCTTCGACGCCGCGCAGGCGCCGCGCTAAAGGCCACTGCCGCCGGACGAACAGCGCGGGCACGAGGTGCCTTTGCTCCCATCAGCGGACCATGCCCGCGGTGTTACACGGCACGCAATTAATTTGCACAACAGTAACCAGCGTGCTATTTAATTCCGGATGTCCGCACCCAGGCAATATGATACTTTTCGTCGCCCGCGGCGACGAGCCCCCTCGCGACACAATTACTAAACAACGCAACCGCAGCACAGAGGAATGAGGAGTATGGCGCGCGATCCCAAACACGATATTTTGTTTCAACCCATCAAGATCGGGCCGAAGACGCTGCGCAATCGGTTCTATCAGGTGCCTCATTGCATCGGCGCCGGCTCCGACAGGCCGGGTTTCCAGGCGGCGCACCGCTCGCTGAAGGCCGAGGGCGGCTGGGCCGGGATCAATACCGAATATTGCTCCATTCATCCGGAATCGGACGATACGCATCGCCTGTCGGCGCGCATCTGGGACGAGGGCGACGTTCGGAATCTGCGCGCCATGTGCGATCACATCCATCACTTCGGCGCACTTGCCGGTGTGGAGCTGTGGTACGGCGCATCGCACGCACCTTGCATGGAGTCGCGCGCCACGCCGCGCGGGCCGAGTCAATACGCCTCGGAGTTCGAGACGCTGACGTACTGCAAGGAAATGGACTTCGACGACATCGCGACGGTGCAGCAGTACTACGTGGATGCCGCCCTGCGCTCGCGCGATGCCGGCTTCGACATCATCTACGTATACGGCGCCCACTCCTACCTGCCGGTGCAGTTCCTGTCCCCCTATTACAACAAGCGCAAGGACAAGTACGGCGGCAGCCTCGAGAACCGGGCGCGCTTCTGGCTGGAGACTCTGGAGAAAGTGCGCCGCGCGGTCGGACATGACTGCGCAATCGCGACCCGCTTCGCCGTCGATACCCTGTATGGCGACTCGGGCGTCGAGATCGAGAACGACGGCATGAAATTCGTCGGCCTAGCCGATCCGCTGGTCGATCTCTGGGACGTGGACGTGGGCGACATCGCCGAATGGGGCGAGGATGCCGGGCCGTCGCGCTTCTACCAGCAAGGCCACCAGGTGCCCTGGACCCGATTCGTCAAGCAGGTCGCCAAGAAGCCGGTGCTCGGCGTCGGCCGGTTCACCGACCCGGAAAAGATGACCGAGATCGTGACCAAGGGAATCGCGGACATCATCGGCGCCGCGCGCCCGTCCATCTCCGATCCCTGGCTGCCGAAGAAGATCGAGGAAGGCCGCTACGACGACATCCGCGTGTGCATCGGCTGCAACGTGTGCATCTCGCGCTGGGAGATCGGCGGCCCGCCGATGATCTGCACGCAGAACGCCACCGCGGGCGAGGAATATCGGCGCGGCTGGCATCCCGAGAAGTTCCCGAAGCGCGGCTCCGAGGATTCCGTGCTGGTGGTCGGCGCCGGGCCGTCGGGCGCCGAATGCGCGCGCGTGCTGATGGAGCGCGGCTATACCGTCCATCTGTACGATACCGCCGCCAAGGTCGGCGGCCATGTGAACGCCGTCGCGACGCTGCCCGGCCTCGGCGAATGGGGCTATCACCGCGACTACCGCGAGCTTCAGATCGGCAAGCTGGTCAAGAAGAACAAGCAGAGCCAGGTCGCGCTCGGCAGAAGCCCATGACGGCGGAAGGCGCCATCACCTACGGCGCCGAAAAGATCGTCATCGCCACGGGCTCCTCTTGGAACACCGACGGCACGAACTGCCTGACCCATGATCCGATCCCGGGCGCGGATGCGTCGCAGCCCGATCAACTCACGCCCGAACAGGTCCTCGAGGGAAAGAAGAAGATCGGCAAGCGCGTGGTGATCCTGAACGCCGACACCTACTTCATGGCGCCGAGTCTCGCCGAGAAGCTGGCGGTGGCCGGTCACGAGGTGACCATCGTGACGCGGCGTGCATCTCGCCAACTACATGCATTTCACGCTCGAATACCCGAACATGATGCGCCGGCTGCATGAGCTGCACATCCACGAGATGCACAACGCCTTCGCCAGCAAGATCGAGAAGGGCCAGCTCCAGGTTTACGACATCTGGGGCGACGGGTCCAAGCGCACCTATCGCGGCGTCGGCCACATTGCCGCGCGAGCCCAACAAGAGCCACCGCTGGGTGGAGTTCGACTCCCTGATGCTCGTCACGGGCCGCCATTCGAACGATCCGCTTGTACCGCGACATCAAGGCACGCCAGGGCGAGTGGGAGAAGAACGGGGTGAAGAATGTCTACCTCATCGGCGACGCGGAAGCGCCGCGGTTGATAGCGGACGCGACCTTCTCCGGGCCACCGGCTGGCGCGGGAGATCGAGGAGCCCAATGCACAGCTGCCGCTGCCGTACAAGCGCGAGGTCGCCGCGTGGGGCACGGCGTATGTGCCCGGCACCCGGTTCGAGCTCGAATACAAGACCTAGGAGCCTTCGGGTCCGTGAGCCGCACTGACGCTGTCACTCGAATTCTATTCGAGGCTTTTCCGACGGCCGAAGTGCGGCTTTTTTATGCATTGGGATATACCGCCATCGGCATCTTCTGCTGGGGCGCGTATGTCCAGATCCGCAAGTACCGTCGCGGCGCCGCGTTGGCGCTCGACGGAAGCCTCTGGTCCCGGGCTGCGGACATGGTGGGGAAGGTGCTGAGCCACCGCACCGTCGATCGACGGGATCACGCGGCGGGCGGCGCGCACCGGCTCATCTTCTACGGCTTCGCGCTGCTGTTTCTCGGCACCGCGACCATCACGCTGCAATACGACATCCTCGAGCCCCTGTTCGGCATTCGCTTCTGGCAGGGCAAGTTCTACCTGATCTTCTCGCTGGTGCTCGACATCGCCGGCATCGCCCTCTTGGCCGGCCTCCTCTACATGATGTATCGGCGCGGCTGGATGAGGCTGCCCAAGCTCAACTATGCGCGGCCCGACCGCGCGCTCGGCGACCCCGACTTCCTCCGTCCCGAGTACCGGCGCGAGGACTGGGCATTTCTCTGGACGCTGGTCATCATTGGCTTCACGGGATTCCTGCTCGAAGCTGCGCGCCTGGTGTGGCTCCACACCCAGCCCGAGGTATGGGACACGCGCTGGTGGTCGCCCGTGGGTGCCGCCGTCGCGCAGGCGCTCGGGTCCGCCGGCCTCTCGGCGCATGGCGGCGGCGTGCTGCGGCTCTCGCTCTGGTGGTTTCACGGGCTTCTGGCGCTCACCTTCATCGCCCTCATTCCGTTCACCAAGGTCAAGCACATCTTCACGTCGGCCGCTTCCCTGATGGTGCGGGATCCCAGGGCGGCGCAGCGCCTTACGCGCATACCGGCGAACCAGGAGACGCCGGGAGTCGCGAAGATCACCGATTTCACCTGGAAGCAGCTCCTGAACCTCGACGCCTGCACCAAATGCGGCCGCTGTCACGAAGCGTGCCCGGCCCGGGCCGTAGGCGCGCCGCTGTCGCCGCGCGACGTGATCCTAAGCTTGCGCGAGCTCGCGAATACCGCTCTCAAGGCGGGGAGCCTTCCGCCCGCGGCCGAGCTCGACGTGCACGGCAAGTCGCCGGGCCAGGTCTCGATGGAGACCCTGTGGTCGTGCCGCACCTGCATGGCGTGCGTCGAGATCTGCCCGGTGGCGGTGGAGCACGTCCCCATCATCGTGCAGATGCGCCGCAAGCTGGTCGAGGACGGCGCCATGGATCCGCTGCTCACCAAGACGCTGCAGACCATCCACAAGACCGGCAACTCCTTCGGCGAATCGAAGCGCAAGCGCGGCTCGTGGGCCAAGGCCCTGCCGTTCAAGGTGAAGGACGCGCGCAAGGAGCCGGTGGACGTGCTCTGGTTCGTCGGCGACTACGCCTCGTTCGATCCGCGCAATCAGCGGGTGACGCAGATTTTTGCAACGCTCCTGCACGAGGCGGGAGTGGATTTCGGAATTCTCTACGACGGTGAATCGAACGCCGGCAACGATGTGCGGCGGGTCGGCGAGGAAGGCCTTTACGAGTTGCTGGCCGAATCCAACATCGCCTCGCTCGCGGGCGCAACCTTCAAGTCCATCGTCACCACCGACCCCCACTCCTACAACACGATCCTCAACGAGTATCCCGACTTCGGCGGGAAATACCCGATCCAGCATTACACCAGCCTCTTGAAGCAGCTGTTCGCGGATGGAAAGCTGAAGGTCACGCGGCCGCTCGCGCTCAAGACGACTTTTCACGACCCCTGCCACCTGGGGCGCTTCAACAAGGGATATGAGGCGCCGCGCGATGTGTTGAGGCTCCTGGGCTGCGAGCTCACCGACATGAAGCGCTGCCGCGACAACTCGTTCTGTTGCGGCGCAGGCGGCGGCAGGATATGGATTCCCGACCCCGTGGGGTCGGAAAAGCCGGCCCAGAACCGCATGCGCGAGGCCGCCGCGATTCCGGGCCTGGAAGTGTACGTCGTGAGCTGTCCGAAGGATCTGACCATGTTCGAGGACGCACTCAAGACCACCGGCAATGAGGGGAAATTCGTGGTGAAGGAATTGATCGAGCTAGTTCGAGAGGCGGTTTCCGCCCCGCAGACCGTGGCGGTGCCCGCATGAAGATCCTGATCGCCGTGAAGCAGGTCGCCGCGCTCGACGAAGACTTCGAGATCCGCGAGGACGGCCGCAACGTCGAGGAGGAATTTCTCATCCGCGACCTGAACGAATGGGACGACTACTCCTTGGAAGAGGCGGTCAAGATCAAGGAGGCCTCGAGCGAGCCGGTCGAGGTGGTGATTATGTCCGTTGCGCCCGAGGAGGCGGACGAGGCGCTGCGCAAGTGCCTCGCGAAAGGGGCGGACCGCGCGATCCGCATCTGGGACGATGGCATGGAGGAGTCCGATCCCATCGCCGTCGCCCGTGTCCTGGCCGCGGCGGCCAAATCCGAGGCGCCCGACATGCTGTTTGCGGGCGTACAATCCTCCGATCAGACCTTCGCTTCCACCGGCATCGCCACCGCCGCATTTCTCGGGTGGCCGCATGCCGCCGTGGTGAGCTCTCTCGACTATGCGCCGGGCGCGAAGAGCGCCGTGTTTCGGCGCGAACTGGAGGGCGGATTGCTGCAAGAGGTCGAGATCCAATGCCCCGCCGTGCTCACCATCCAGCTCGGCATCAACACTCCCCGGTACGCCTCGCTTCGCAGCATCAAACAAGCGGCGGCCAAGCCCATCGAGGTCAAGAGCCTCGCTGATTTGAACCTCTCCGCCGGCGATGTCGGCGCATCGGGCTCTCATTCGCGGGTCCGGCGCATGTATATTCCCGACAAGGGCCGTGCGCAGCTCATCGAGGGCGATGCGGCGACCAAGGCCCGTCGGCTTGCGGAAATCATCCGCGAATTCAAAGGAGATGCGGCGTGAGCGGCATATTGGTGATCGCGGAGCAACGGCGCGGAGAACTGCGTCCGGTATCCCTGGAACTGATCAGCGCCGCCCAGACCCTGCGCACTGCGGGTGACACCGTCACCGTCGCGATCCTGGCCAGATCCCCGACCCGTTCCTCGATTCCCTGAAACTCGCCGGCGTCGACGAGATCGTCGCGATCAAGGTGGCGGCGGCGGAATTCGACCCGGACACCTTCGAGAACGCAGTCGGCGCATTGATACGTGAGCGCAAGCCCGGGATCGTGCTGGTCGCGCACAGCGTGGACTCGTTCGGATACGCCGCCGCGCTCGCCGCGAAACTCCATCTGGGCTTCGCCACGGACGTGTTCAAGGCCGAGCGCGTCGATGGCACGCTCGTCGCCACCCGCGGCGGATACGGACAGAAGGTCAACGTGGAAGTCGATTTCCCCGGCCGCGACACGGTGTTGCTCGCGATCCGTGCCAACGTATATAAGCCGCCGGACCACCCCGGCGAACCGCGAATCAGCGAGTTCGCCGCCCCCGCGACGATGAGCCGCTCGGGCGGCCGAGATTTCATCGAGCTGTCCTCCAACGACGATGTCGACATGACGGCCGCGGAGTTCATCCTGACCATCGGCCGCGGCATCGGCGAGGAAACCAACGTGGCGCAGTTCAAGGAGCTCGCGGACGCCGTCGGTGCGACGCTCGGATGCTCGCGGCCCATCGCCGATGCCGGCTGGCTCCCCAAGAGCCGCCAGGTGGGCCAGTCGGGGAAGACGGCGAGCTCGTGCAAGCTCTACATCGCCATGGGCGTGTCGGGAGCCATCCAGCATCTCGCCGGCATGAAGCACGTGTCGACCATCGTCGCCGTGAACTCGGATGCCGGGGCGTCGATCTTCAACGTCGCCAAGTACGGAGTCGTCGGGGACATCTTCGAGATTGCCGAGGAGCTGCGTCGGCTTTTCTAACGTCAAGGAAATTGAATGAACGCCACCGTGGAAGCAGCCGCCGATGAATCCACCGCAAAAAGCGCGGGTTTGGAGCGTGGAATCGACTGGACCGGCGCCTTTTGGGTCGCGAGCGGAGTTCCGCCCCTGGTGCTGTTCTCCATCGGCGGCGTCGCGGCGACGGTCGGCAAGCTCTCGTGGGTCATCTGGGTCGCCTCGATTGCGATGGGATTCATCCAATCGTTCACCTACGCCGAGATCGCGGGACTCTTTCCCAACAAGGCGGGCGGCACCTCGATTTACGGCGCCATCGCGTGGGTGCGCTACGGCAAGCTGATCGCGCCCATTTCGGTGTGGTGCAACTGGTTCGCCTGGTCGCCGGTGCAGGCCACCGGGTCCGCGCTCGCCGCGGGCTACATCCTCGCCGGCCTGTACGCGCCCGACTCGCTGATCAACACCTGGCAATGGACGCTGCTCGATCTCGGCATGATCAAGACGGGACTCAGCTTGCGGATCAACGCCACGTTCATCCTCGGGGCGGTCATTTTGCTCGCGGTGAAATTCATCCAGGACGGCGGCATTCTGCGCTCCGCCAACACCACGAAGATCCTGGGAATTTCGGCGATGATCCCGCTTCTGTTGATCGGCATCGTGCCGATTCTGACCGGCGACATCGTCAAGTCGAATCTTTTTCCGCTGGCGCCGCTGGCACACGACGCGGCCGGCCTGGTCACCGTCGGCTCCTGGAACATGGCCGGCATCACCTTGTTCGCCGCAGGGATGTTCCTCGCCGCGTGGTCCACCTACGGATTCGAGACCGCCGTGTGCTACACCGGAGAATTCAAGAATCCCAAAACCGACACGTTCAAGGCGATCTTTTACTCGGGCCTGCTCTGCGTGGTGGTCTACACCCTGGTGCCGTTCGCCTTTCAGGGGTACTTGGGTCTCGGCAACCTGGTGCACCCCGCCGTGGTCGATGCGGCCGGCAAGGTCGTCACGCCCGCCGAGTACTCGGGCATGCTGGCGCCGGAGATCTACTCCGGCACGGGCGTCGCATCGGTGATGGCGCGGATGGTGCATGCCGGCCAGCTCGTCGGGGCGGTCGTGGTCATCATGCTGATTCTCGCGCTGGTGCTGTCGCTGATGACCTCCATGGCCGGCTCATCGCGCACCCTCTATCAGGCGTCGCTCGATGGTTGGCTGCCGAAGTACCTGACCAAGGTGAACAGGCACGGGGCGCCGACCAACGCCATGCTGACCAATCTGGGTTTCAACCTCGTGCTGCTGCTCCTGTCCGATACCGTGTTCATCATCGGCGCGGCGAACATCGGCTACCTCATTTTCAATTTCCTCAATTTGAACGCCGGCTGGATCCATCGCATGGACCGCCCGCGTCAGGACAGGCCCTGGCGCGCGCCATCATGGATCCTCGCCGCCGGCGCGTTGCTCTCGTTCGTGAACCTCGCGTTCATGGGCTTCGGCGCCAACGTCTACGGCGCCGGCACGCTCAAGATCGGGCTGATATTCGCGGCGCTGATCGTGCCCGTGTTCATCTATCGTCACTACATCCAGGACAAGGGCGTGTTTCCGCCGGAGATGGCGCAAGACCTGGAAATGGTGGGCGGCGAGCGCATCGTTAACCGCGCCGGCCTCTGGCCCTATGCGGTGCTCGCGCTCGGGATCGCCGTGGTCGCCGTGACCCATCACCTTGCGGTGTACCAGCCTTAAGGGCCCCGCCATGCTCGTAACCGGCATCAAGAGTAAGCCCATCTACGCTCCGTTGCGCGCCGATACGCACGGACACTACCACCTCATGCTGGGCAAGGGCCCGGGCAACGTGGCGCTGATGCGCGTGCTGCAGGAGCTCCAATCGGCCGCGCCGCAGGCCCTTGGCAGGACCCGCGTCCTCTTGATTCCGGAGGAAACCGCGGCGGCGGCCGACGCCGCGACCGCGCCGACGGACGCCTTGCCGGCTCACCCGGCCGATCCACCCGGGACCGACGCGCGGCCCGAGAATTTCGCCGCGCTGGGACTCGAGGCGCTGCGCGTGTTTGCGGATGCCCCTTCGCTGTTGCGGGAGTTTCGTTCGCTCCTCGACGACGCCCTGATGGGCACGCGACTGTACGTGGCGGGCCCCGAAAGCTTCATCGGGCTCGCGATGAAGATCGCGCTCGAGTTCGACCTGAACAAGGACGAGGTGCGCGCCGAAGAGCTCGGCAGCCGCGCCCGGCGCGTCTATTGCATCCATTGCCGGGCTACGACGGAGGACGTGCGCACCAATGTCGCGCGCTGCGTCGACTGCGGAAGCTGGCTGCTCGTACGCGATCATTATTCGCGGCGGCTGGCCGCCTACATGGGCGTGATGGTCGATGCGGAGGCGCCCGGCGAGCTGCCGGAGATCAAGGAAGTGTTCGTATGAGTGAGGCGCAGACCCTCGAGGTCGAAGTGACGGCGATCGAGCAGGTCACGCCTCTGATCAAGCATTTCAAGTTGCAGCCGGTGTCCGGGGACGCCATGCCCGCGTTCTCCGGCGGTTCGCACATCGTGGTGGTGATGCGCACACCGACCCGCGTATACCGCAACCCCTATTCGCTGCTGAGTCCTCCGCACCGTCTCGACTCCTATGAGATCGGCGTGCGCCGCATGGAGGAGTCGCGCGGCGGATCGCATTTCATGCACGATCGGGTCGGCGTGGGTACTCGGCTCGAGATCGCACACCCGGTGAATCTGTTCGCCCTCGACAAGATCGCGCGCAAACACGTCCTCATCGCCGGCGGCATCGGCATCACGCCGTTCATGGCGCATCTGGAGGACCTGCACCAGGGCCGCGTGCCCTACGAGCTGCATTATTCGGTTCGCGGCCGCGAGCACGCCGCCTTCCTGCCGCGGATCGTGGAGCGCACGGGGGGACGGGTGCGCATGTATTACGACAGCGAGGGGCAGAGCATCGACCTCGACGCCCTTTTGTCGAACCAGCCCCTGGGTACGCACGTCTACGTCTGCGGTCCGGCGGGCCTGATCGACAAGGTCGCGGCCACGGCCCGCGAGTGGGGCTGGCCGGACAGCCATATTCACTGGGAACAGTTCAGCGCACCGCCGGTGGGAGACGCTTTCGAGGTGTTCCTCGCACGCTCCAAGGTGACCGTGCATGTCCCGCCGGACCAAAGTCTCCTGGAGAGCATCGAGGCGCAAGGGGTTGAGGTGCCCTACCTTTGCCGGGGCGGCGTTTGCGGATTTTGTCAGACCCGGGTGCTCGAATTGGATGGGGAGCTGATTCACAACGACCACTTCCTGTCGGACGCCGACAAGGCGAAGCGCAACACCATCATGCCCTGCGTGTCGCGGGCACGCTGCAAGAGCCTGGTGCTCGACCTGTAGCCGCCTTGAACCTCGAGGAACGCCCATGAGCGCCGTCTTCAAGCCTGACGAAACGTTCAGGAACGACTTCACCTTTCGAAACTCCCCCGAGGCGATCCGGCGGTTCCCGCTGCCCTTCGTGGAGGACCAGTACATGTATTCGGTCAACATCGAGCCGCATTGCCGGGAGCCAAGGGCTCGGTGGTGGAATTCGCCTTCGACGTGGACGAGCACTACGTCGCCGAATGCCGCGAGCGGGCGATGGTCCTCGACGCCGAGCCGCTGCGCTATCCAGGCGCTGCCGCACATGATGAGCGCGCAATGGGATTGCCTGGAGCTCATCATGGAATCGCTGGCGCGCGACTATCCCGCAGCATTTTTCGCTCGCGAAGCAGCGCAATCGATGGCACTGGATCAACAGGCCGCTGGGCATCGATCAGCAATTCACCTTTGGCGGATCGTCGATACCTTGCCCCGCCAGCCGCTCGATTACATCGGCCGGCAGGCGCAGGGCGATTTCGTCGTCATGGACCAGCGCGAGGGGGATCTGTGGGCCGAGGCCGGCGTGGTGACCACCCAGGCCGATTGGTCGCTCGATTTCGACGTCGGCATGACGTTCAAGGAGTGGCACGGACCCGTGCCTCTGGCGCACGAGATGGGCGTTTTCGACCGGGCGCTGAAATATCTGCTGAATTTGCGGCTGGGCCAGCCGGTAAGGCGCCTCAACTGGACCATGACCGTGCACCCGCGCCTCGACACCTCGCCGGAAAACTATCCGAAGTGGGGCCCGGACCGCGCCAGCGTGACCAGCACAACGCCGGCGACCTCGTGCATCTGCGCGTGGAGCTGCAGGGACTATGGCGGCTGCCGCGCAGCAACGCCATGCTGTTCGGCATCCGCTGCTACCTCATCAGCGTGCGCGAGCTCGTCGACGGTTCCCAAGTGGGCGCGGCGCGTGCACCGGGCGCTCAAAGGCCTGCACCCCGCGCTCGTCGACTACAAGGGCCTCACCCGCTATCGCGACGCCGTGGTCGAATGGCTGGCGCCTTTCGATGACGGCTCGCCCCACGACACCCGGCAACGGCGCCGGAATGATACTCAACGAAGATCGGAGACATTTTCATGGCACTCAGTTGGCGCACCTCGGTTTTGGCGGACCGGCACCGCGCGCTCGGCTCGAAGCTCGAGGATTGGAACGGCATGGGCACCGCTTGGACCTATTCGAAGGATGTCGCGCAGGATCACGTCGCGATCCGCACCAAGGCGGGGCTCATGGACGTATCGGGACTGAAGAAGCTTTATCTGGTCGGTCCGCACGCCTGCGCCGTTTTCAATTATGCCACGACGCGTGATGTCACGAAGATCTATCCCGGCAAATCGGCCTATGCCTGCATGCTGAACGATATCGGGCCACTTCATCGAGGACTGCATTCTGTACCGACTGGCCCCGAACGCCTGGATGGTCGTCCACGGCAGCGGCGCCGGGCATGAAACCCTGACCAGCTATGTATCGGCCGCAACGCGGCGATCATCGTCGACGACGACCTGCACGATCTGTCGCTACAGGGGCCCATCGCCGTCGACTTCCTCGCCGAAGCACGTCCCGGGCATCCGTGACCTGAACTATTTTCACCACCTGCCGGCGACGCTGTTCGGAAAACCCGGTGTCGATCTCCCGCACGGGCTATACCGGCGAGCGGGGCTATGAAATTTTCTGCAAGGGCGAGGATGCCGGGCTCATCTGGGACACGATCCTGAGCGAAGGCAAGCCCATGGGCATCATCCCCGCCTGCTTCACCACGCTCGATTGGCTGCGTGTCGAGAGCTACCTGCTGTTCTATCCCTACGACATGTCGCAGATGTACCCGTTCGAGCACGATCCGCCGGGCGACAGCTTGTGGGAGTTCGGCCTCGATTTCACCGTGAGCCCCGGCAAGAACGATTTTCGCGGCGCCGACACGCACGCCCGCCTCAAGGGCAAGGAGCGCTTCAAGATTTTCGGGCTGCTCGTGGACGGTAAGGTCCCGGCGGATATGGGGGATGCGGTATATCAGGGCGACAAGCAGGTCGGCGTGATCACCTGCGCGATGGTGTCGAGCCTGACCGGCAAATCGATGGCCATCGCGCGCCTCGACGTGCCGGCCGCGGTCCACGGCACCAAGCTTGAGGTTCGCGGCAAGAACGTCAGGGGTCCGGCGATCGCGCACACGCTGCCATTCGACGATCCGGACAAGAAAAAGCGCACCGCGGTAGGTTGAGCCGTGCAAACCAGGGCGTGATGGTCAAGTCGTAGACCGGTGCGCGGCGCGGGCGCGGGCTCGCGCCGCGCGCACCGCCAGACCCACGAGCATCAAGAGCGGCGCGCCACTCAGGATCGCCGGGAGGCCCGCTTGCGGCCAGTGGTCCATCGCGAAGCCGCCGAGGCTCGGGCCGATCACTCCGCCCGCGCAATACACCATCACGAACACGGTGTTCGCCGCGGCCAGCTCGGCCGCCGGAAATTGCTCGCCCAGCAGCGCGATCCCCTGGCTGTAGAACGCGTACAGCGTTCCGCCCCAGAGAAACAGCAGAAGCCCGAGCCAGGCCGGGACGTCCAGGCAAACCGGCAGGAGCAGCGGACCGAGCGCGCTCGCGACCGCGCACCCCGCGAGGAGCGTGCGCCGCCCGAAGCGGTCCGCGAGCAGCCCAATGGGCATTTGCAGCACGACGTTGCCGGCCATGAACACGGTCACCAGAAACAGCGCCGCGCGCTCCTGCATGCCGGCATGCAATCCGTACAGCGGCAACAGCGCCAGATCCGCCGATTCGACCAATCCCGCAACGACCGCCGCCAGCATCACGATGGGCGCGAAGCGCATCGCGCGGACGAGGTCGACGAGCGGCGCGCGGGCACCGGCATCCGCCACGGTCCCCTTCAACATCAGTACCGGCACCAACGTGGCCATCAGGCAGACGGCGCCGACCACGAAGGGCCGCCAGCCCTCCGTCCCCGTGAACTCCAGCAGGACCGGCCCGCCGATGATGCCGACCGAGAAAACCGTGCCGTAGACGCCCATGACGGTGCCGCGCTCCGCATCGCCGCTCACCGTGTTGAGCCAGATCTCGCTGCCGATCCAGCTCAATCCGAGCACACACCCCGTGACGAATCTGAAGCACATCCACGGCGCCGCGCCCGAGGCCGCAGGCATGAATGCCAGCACCAGGGCGCCGGTCGAGATGCCGATCACCACGCTGCGCTTGAGACCCAATTGGCCGATGAGCCGCGGATACAGCGGCCCGCACAGGATGACCGCGATCAGGCTCGCGGCGGTGACGGCGCCGATCGCGAGGGCCGAGCTTCCCGTGCGGCTCAAGGCGATGGCGATCAGGGGCGGCTGGAAGCCGAAGATCAATCCCACTCCGAGGCTCGAGGAAAGAATCGCCGCGAGCGTCAGACGGCGGGAAGCACCGCTCAACTGCCCACTTCCGGAGCGCGGGGCGGTCGCGCCGCCCCGTCAGCGTGCGGCGGCATCGCGGAAAATCGCTGGGTTGAGCCCGCAATCGCCCCAACCCGGAGTCGGCATAATCCATGCATCGTCGATCCCCAGTTCTTCGAGGGTTCTTAGCACGCAACAAACTTGCGTGCTAGTAAACCCTATGCTACTTATCGACCAAGCGGATCATAAGCGATCCCTCGGCGACACAGCGGCGGGGTGCGAAGGGCTCGCAATAGGGGATATGTAGCGCGCCGAGAAGTCGGCGGCCTTGTTCGTTCCAGGGAGAACCAGTAATGAAAATAAAATGCGCCGCGCAAGCGGCCTTGTCATCTCGCGTGGTTTCGCTGTTCGCCATTCTCAGCGTCGGATGGATGTGCGCTCCGGCCGTCGCCGATCCCGCCGCGGCCGGCCCGTCGGCATCGCCGGCCGGCGAAGCCGCGCCGGCGCGGGGCAATGATCTGGAGGAGATCGTCGTCACCGCCGAGAAGCGCGAGTCCACGGTGCAGGCCACGCCGATCAGCATGACGGCCCTGAGCGGCGCCGACCTCGCCGAGCAGAACATTGGGTCGGTCCAGGATCTGGTCGGCGCCATCCCCGGAATCTCGCTCCGCACGGCCGGCCCGGGCCAGACCGAATATGAAATGCGCGGCTTGGGCTCCTCCGGCGGTTCCGTGGCGACCGTCGGTTTCTATATCGACGAAACGCCCTTGTCGGCGTCCGCGGTGGCGCTCAACGGCCGCACGGTCATCGACGCCGACCTCTACGATCTCAATCACACCGAGGTGCTGCGCGGACCGCAGGGCACCTTGTACGGCGCGGGATCCATGGGCGGCACCATCAAGCTCGTGACCAATCAGCCGAAGCTCAACACCTACGAAGGCTCGGCGGCGGTCGATGCCTCCCAAACCACCGGCGGCAGCACTAACGGCCACGGCAGCTTGATGCTGAATCTGCCCATCGGCGACATTGCGGCGTTTCGCTTCGTGACGACGGACAAATACATCAGCGGCTGGATCGACCGCAAGGTGATCGCGCCGGGCCAGTTTCCGTACCCCACGAACTACGGGAATTGCGGCGTTTACTACTGTACTCGCGGCGCCGTTCAGGACGCGCCGGTGGCGGATGACATCAAGGGCTCCAATCTCGAGCGTTTCATCTCCTCGAGAGGCACGCTGCTGATCCAGCCGTCCGATGCCCTGTCCATCACCGGCGGCTTCATGTATCAGCGCATCGATGCCGACGGCTACGCCAATTATCAATCTCCGCCCGGGAACGAAGCGATCTACCAGCCGTACGACATTCAAGAGCCGTATTACGACTCCTTTCACATGTGGAGCCTGAAGGTCAGCTACGACATGCCCTTCGCCAACCTCACGTCGGCATCGTCGTACTGGAAGCGCGACGTGTACCAGTCGACGGATTCGACCGAAGCCCTGCAGAACATCTTCAATTACACGGAGTTCGTCCCCAACCTCTACTCGGAGAACGACACCACCTGGCAGATCGCGCAGGAGCTGCGCCTCACCTCGCGGGGCGACAGCGATTTCCAGTGGGTGGGCGGCCTCTACTATTCGAACCTGCACTCGGGCTACATCACCAAGAACCAGTCCGTGGGCTTCGTCACGACGCCCGTATGTCCCGCCGGCGGCCCGCTGGGCGGCCATTGCCCGACCGCCGATCAGTTCTACTACGCACCGCCCGTGACGGGAGCGAATCCCGAGGGCATCATGTTCAATGACAACAACCCGAACATTCTCAGTCAGAAGGCGATCTTCGGCGAGACCTCGTACAAGTTTCGGCCGGACCTGAAGCTCACCGCGGGATTGCGGTTCTATAAATTCGACATCGGCAACCACGCCAATCAGGCCGGTCTCGGCACGGCCTCGGGCGATGCCACCCCGACCATCGATAGCGCGTCGGGAACCAACACAAGTCTATTGCCCAAGCTCAATTTATCGTACGAGCCGACGTTGGATCTCACGTTGTACAGCACGCTCGCCAAGGGCTCCCGTCCCGGCGGTGTGAATCTGCCGATTCCGCTGGTTCCGTTCAGCCAGGGCGCTTTTTACTACTGCGGCCAGGGCACCGGCCCGAGCTATCTCACCAGTCAGCCGGCTTACTATGCGCCGGACGACATCTGGAGCCTCGAATTCGGCGAGAAGGCCAAGCTCGACGATCGGCGTTTCACGATCAACGCGGACATCTTTTACGTCAAGTGGCACAACATCCAGCAGCTGATCGTGCTTTCCTGCGGTTATCCCTACAATACGAATGTGGGCGATGCCAAGAGCTACGGGCCGGAGCTAGAAATGGCGGCGAAGCTGACCGATGCGCTCACCTTCGACCTCTCTGGAGCGTATACCCAGGCTTACATTAGCGCCCCGAAGGACACGCCCGGACTGCCGGTCACCGCCGGCACGCGCATCAACAATATTCCGAAATACACCGCCAACCTGGCCCTGAGCTATGAATCGATGGTGACCGCGGACTACAGGTTCACGGCTCGCCTTGCAGAGGCCTATGTGGGCCCGGTCACGGATACCGCCTATTACAGCGAGGTCTTGCCGTCGTACGGATTGATGGATTTCAGATTGGGCCTCGGCAAGGAACCTTGGGTCCTGTCCGTGTTCGGCACCAATCTGACCAACAAGCACGCCGCGCTCACGATCGACAATACGGTGTTCGCGTGGCAGCAGCCGACGATCACCCGGGTCTCGACCAATCAGCCACGCACCATCGGCCTCGGGTTCGAAACGAAATTCTGACGCTGTTCCGGTTCGATCGTGCGAAGGACAATCGGGGGGCGCAAGTCCCCCGATTTTCGTAATATGGGGCTGCGCGCCGGCGGCCCGGCATCTCGAGACAGCCTGGGGAGACATGAGTGACCGTCAATTCCGGTAAGGCGACCGACCAGGACGCCGAGCAGCTTCGAGCGTTGGGCTACGAATCGCATTTCGACCGAACCATGTCGAAATGGGAGAATTTCTCCCTGGGATTCACCTATCTATCACCGGTGGTGGGTGTTTACAGCCTGTTCGCCTTCGCACTCGCGGCGGGCGGTCCCCCGATGTTCTGGTGGTATCTGCTAGTCGGCATCGGCCAGATGTTCGTCTGTCTCGTATTCTGCGAGGTCGTCTCTCAATTTCCGATCTCCGGCGGCCTGTATCCGTGGGCGAGGCGCCTGGTCGGCAAGCGCTGGGCCTGGATGGCCGGTTGGATATATGGCTGGGCCCTGCTTGTCTCGATCGCCGCCGTCGCGACCGGCGGTGCGCCGTTCGTCGCACAGCTCTTGGGCTTCCCGGTGACCCCGACGAACACCACGGCCATGGCTCTGGCGATGATCGTGTTTGCGACGGCTTGCAACGTGAGCGGCACCCGATTGCTCGCGCGCGTGGCGATGTTCGGCTTCATTTGCGAACTTCTCGGCGCCATCGCGGTCGGAGGCTATCTGTTGCTGTTTGCACGCCATCACTCGTTCAGCGTGCTCTTCGACACCTTCTCCATTCGCAGCAGCAGCGGCAGCTACCTACCGGCGTTTCTCGCCTCGGCGCTCGCCGCCATGTTCTGCTACTACGGCTTCGAGGCCTGCGGCGACGTTGCGGAGGAGACTCCAAATGCCAGCCGCATGATCCCGAAGGCCATGCGCATGACCATCTACGTCGGCGGCGCGGCAGCGATGCTCGTGTGCGTTGCGCTGATTCTCGCGGTGCCCGACATGAACGCCATCCTTTCCGGCAAGGACACCGATCCCGTGGCGACGATTTTGCGCTCAGCCATGGGCGAGGTCGGATTTCGCGCCGTGCTCGCCGTGGTTCTCGTGTCGTTCATCTCCTGCTGCTTGAGCATGCAGGCTGCCGCGAGCCGCCTCTTGTTCGCCTACGCGCGCGACGAAATGATCGTCGGCAGCAAGCTCTTGAGCCGCATCTCGCCGCGCACGCACGTACCCGTGGCATCATTGGCGCTGGCGGGCGTGATCCCGTCCCTAATCGCGCTCGGCGGCCTGTGGCTGCAAAATGCCGTCGCGACCATCATCAGCTTCGCCTCGGTCGGGATCTACATGGCCTTTCAGATGCTGGTGCTCGGGGCGTTGGTCGCGCGATCGAAGGGTTGGACACCGACCGGCCCCTTCACGCTCGGCCGTTGGGGATGGCCGGTGAATCTCGTCGGGTTCGCCTACGGGGTGAGCGCGATTTTCGACATGATGTGGCCCCGCGCCCCGCAGGACCCCTGGTACAGCAACTACGGGATGATCGTGACGGCGGTGGGAGTGATCGTGCTTGGGACGGTGTACATGCTCACCGCAAAGCCCTACGAGCGAGGCAATGCGCCCGCGGGGGATGCGCATCGACCAAGGGTAGGGACGGCGGCGTTGCCCATCTCGACGCCTAGATAGAACCGTCCCGCCCGCTGACCGTCCCGGCCGGTTCGGGGCGGATTCTACTGGCTCTCACCCCGCCTATCCGCTACCGTGGGCGCGCGAACGTCGACGCAGAAGACCTACTGAAGACACTTGAAAAGGTACTAGCGATGGTGCAGGCAAACACAACCACGGCGAATCCTGCCACGGCAATCCCCTCGGCCCCGCCCACCCATGCGAACGAGCTGAGCCGTTCGCTCAAAGGGCGGCACCTCACCATGATTTCGATCGGCGGGATCATCGGCGCGGGGTTGTTCGTGAGCTCGAGCACCGCGATCATTGCCGCCGGACCGGCGAGCTTCGTGAGCTACGCCATCTGCGGTTTCTTGATTTTGCTGGTGATGCGCATGCTGGGCGAGATGGCCACGTCCATGCCCCACGTCCGCTCTTTCACGGAATTCGCGCGCGCGGGGCTCGGCGACGGCGCGGGCTTCGTGGTCGGCTGGCTGTATTGGTACTTCTGGGTGCTGGTGGTTCCCGTCGAGGCCATCGCCGGCGCCAAGATCCTGCAGCACTGGTTGCCGGCGTTTTCGCCGCTGCAAATCGGCCTGGGGCTGATGACCGTCATGACCTGCGTCAATCTCATGTCCGCGCGCTCCTATGCGGAGTTCGAGTTCTGGTTCGCGTCCATCAAAGTGGCCGCCATCATCGTGTTCATCGTCATCGCCGCCTCGTTCGCCTTCGGCTGGACTTCACCGCATGGCACCACATTCGGCAACCTGTCGGACTTCGGGGGATTCGCGCCGCGCGGCTGGATCGCGGTGCTCGCCGCCGTGCCCACCGTATTCTTCGCCATGACCGGGGCCGAGATCACCACCGTCGCGGCGGCGGAATCCGCGCAGCCGGAGCGGGCCGTCGCACGCATGGGGGCCGCCGTGATCTGGCGCATCCTGGTGTTCTATGTGGCCTCGATCTTCCTGATCGTCTCAGTGACGCCGTGGAACAACGTTCGCTCCGGCGAGTCGCCGTTCACTCTGGCTCTCAACGCCATGCACGTGCCCTGGGCGCCCGAGATCATGAGCGTCATCATTCTCACCGCCGTCCTTTCGTGCCTCAACTCCGCGTTCTACGTGAGCTCCCGCGTGCTGTTCATCCTGGCTGACCGCCGCGACGCGCCGAAAATGCTGGTGACGTTGAATTCGAGGCGCGTTCCCGTGGTCTCGGTGCTCATGGGCTCGGTGGCCGGCTTCCTCGGCATCATTGCCGCCACCGAGGCGCCCCAGGCCGTATTCGATTTTCTGGTGAGCTCTTCGGGTGCGCTGATCGTGTACGTCTACATGACGATCGCCGTCGCGCAAATCGCGTTGCGCAGGCGCCGTGAGCGCTCGGGCGCGCAGAAGCCCCCGGTGGTCATGTGGCTCTTCCCCTGGCTGAGCTATGCGGCCATCGCAGCCATGGGCGCCGTCCTGATCGCCATGGCGTTCACGCCCGGCTCGCAACAGGACTTCAAGGCGAGCGCCGTGACCTTGGTGGTCGCGATCGCGGCCTATTTCGTCGTCAAGCGGCTGCGCATGCCCCGAAGCGCATGAGCTTAAGCCGAAAGATCATTTCCCAGGATTGAGGATCCGTCGGATGATGCTGCCGCAGCCGAGCGGCTGCGCTTGATGATCATCATATTTTCGATGTCAAGCGAAAAAAATTGGATGCACCCCTATAAAGTATCGCGTGCGGGCGCGCCAGTTTTTGGCAGTATGAAGTCGTCCTCGCGGGATGACGGACGCGAAGGCAGACAAGGTTTAGGAAGTCTCGTACCGGCAAGCCAGCCAACTCCCCCGTCGGTGCGATAATCCGGCGGCGTGGGCACCTCAAAATGACCCACGCCGTTTTTTATTCGCGCCCTTTTGCCCCCCTCCCCGGCCCCGCGCATTCGTTTCTCCGACGCTCTCGCTCGCGTCTGCCCGCCACAGCTACAATGCCGTATCACGGTGAGGAGACGAAATGCCGATCGAACGCTTGCACCCCGGACCTCGAATGTCGCAGGTCGTGATTCACAACAAGACCGTCTATCTGGCCGGGCAGGTCGCCGAGGAGGCCGCGGGCAAGGGCGTCGCCGAGCAAACCCAGGAGATTCTGTCCACCATCGACGGCCTCTTGGCGGAAGCGAAAACGGACAAGACCCGGATCTTATCGGCCACCATCTGGCTCACCAGCATGTCGACATTCGGCGAGATGAACAAGGTGTGGGACCAGTGGGTCGCACCCGGCTCGACGCCCGCGAGAGCGACGGTGGAGAGCACCAAGCTCGCGGGATCGCAGTACAAAATCGAAATCTCCATGATCGCGGCTCAGCCGTAGAACGGCGGCGCCTCGACGCACTGCGGACGCTTCGACTTCGCAAGTCCGTATTTTCCCGGATGGACTCGTTGGCCGGTTGAACTATCTTGGACCGATGAGTGCTGACATGAATGACCCCGCTTCGAGTGGGCCTGCTCAAGCGTCGGTGTACGAGAGAATCGGCGGTGCTGAGGCGGTCCGGCGGGTCGCCGAGCGCTTCTATGACATTTTGAATTCGTCATCGGAGGCCGCCGGAATCCGCCGCATGCATGCCGCCGACTTGACGCCGATGCGGCAGAAACTGTTCGAATTCATGAGCGGCTGGTTGGGCGGACCGAACCTGTATTTCGCGCGCAGCGATAGGAAATGCATGATGTCCGCGCATGCTCCGTACGACATCGGGAGCGACGAGCGCGATCAGTGGCTCGGGTGCATGCACCGGGCGCTGCACGAGGAGGGAATCGCCTCGCCGCTGCGCGAACAGATCGAGGCGGCCCTTTTTCGATTCGCGGACGCACTGCGCACCTCAAGATCCAATTGAGCCGTCGGCACTAGCGCTCGAATTTCGTCGACAGGATGATGGAGGATGTCGTGCGCTCCACGCCATCCAACCCCCCGATGCGATCGATGACCTCGTCCATCTCGGCCACCGAGCCGGTCGCCGCGACTGCGATGAGATCCACATCGCCGCTCACCGAGTGCAGCACGCGCACCTGTGAGATGGCGCGAAGCGCGGCCGTCACGGCTCGGGACTCCTTCGGACCCACCTTGATCATGACATGGGCGCGCACCGCGCCGAGATCGTGCTCGGGCGCCAGCCGCACGCCGTAGCCCGCGATCACGCCTTGTTTCTCCAGCCGCTCGATGCGGCTCTGCACACTGGTGCGCGAGCGGCCCACCAGGCGCGCCAGCTGTGCCGTGGAGGCCCGGCCGTTCTCCCGCAGGGCTGCAATGAGCGTCTGATCGATCGAATCCATACGTTTCGCCGTTCTTGGCCTGCGAATCGGCTAAATATACCGTAAATACGGTTAATCGGTGCCTACCATTTGCCGGGTCGGTGGGCAAAAATAGTGCAACGGCGGGAGGGGTTTTATATGCATCAGATTGCCATCGTAGGCGCGGGGAAGATCGGGTCGATGATTGCGGAGCTTCTGGTGAGCTCCCGCGATTATGCCGTCACGGTCATCGACCGCTCGCAAGCTCAACTGGATCGGCTGGAGACGGGCGCGGCCGTGACGAAGGTGGCCGCCGACATCACGCAAGGCGACACGCTCGCGAAATTGCTCGCCGGCAAGTACGCCGTACTCTCCGCGGCCCCCTATCACGCCACGCGGCTCATCGCCGAATCCGCCAAGTCGGCCGGGGCGCATTACCTCGATCTGACCGAGGACGTGGCGAGCACTCGCGCGGTCAAGCAACTCGCCAAGGGTGCGCGCACGGCGTTCATTCCCCAATGCGGGCTGGCGCCAGGGTTCATCACCATCGTGGCGAGCGATCTCGCCTCGCATTTCGATCAGCTTCAGGACGTGCGCATGCGCGTCGGTGCCCTGCCCAAATTTCCGTCCAACGCGCTCAACTACAATCTGACCTGGAGCACGGACGGGGTCATCAACGAGTATTGCGAGCCGTGCGAAGCCATCGTCAACGGTCAGCTTCGTGAGACCCAGGCGCTCGAGGAGCTCGAGGAATTCTCGCTCGACGGCATTCTCTACGAGGCCTTCAACACGTCGGGCGGCCTCGGCACCCTCTGCGAGACATTGGCGGGCAAGGTACGCAATCTGAACTACCGCACCATCCGTTATCCCGGACACGCGGCCATCATGAAGGCGCTGCTGAACGATCTGCGTCTGCGGGACCGCCGCGAGCTGTTGAAGGACATCTTGGAGAATGCCGTGCCGGTGACGCTCCAGGACGTGGTGATCGTGTTCGTGACGGTCAGCGGCATGCGGGGCGGCCAGCTCGTGCAGGAGACCTACGCCAACAAGGTCTACGCGGCGCCGATGGGCGGCCGAGTGCGCAGCGCCATCCAGATCACCACCGCCGGCGGCATCTGCGCCGTCCTAGACATGCTCCGGGCCGGGGATCTGCCGCAATCGGGTCTCATCAAACAGGAAGAGATCGGCTTGGAGGCGTTTCTCGCCAATCGCTTCGGCCGTGTCTACGCGACCCCGGCCGTCGCGGCGTCGAACGCCGCCTGACGCTTCGGCGGATTCAGGCCGGGCCTGCTCACTGGCGCAGGGCGTAGGTGAGGCGGCTGCGCTGATCGATCAGGCCGTGTCCCAACAGCCACTGATGCGCATCGGCGGCGTCCTCCGCGAACCACTTCCCCGCGCTACCCAGACGAAAGCTGTATCCCCACTCGTCCATATCGGCGAACAATCGCTGCGCGCCGACTTTGCCGAGCTCCTGCGCCATCAGAACCTGCAAATAGCACACCGCGGTCTCCTCCGCATCGTCTCCACCCGCATCGGTGTGCAGGCCCACGCGGCGCTCGGGCGTCATGCAAATGAAATGCGCACTCTCGTGCAGCACGGAATGCAACGGGGTGTCGAGGCGCGCGTACAGCTTCGAGCCGATGAGGCCCGCCTCGCTTTCTCCCCAATGCGAGCCCGGGATCGCCTCCCCGGGCCTTACCAGTGTCAGCTCCAACCCGTAACGGTCGAGCAGCACCAGCAATTCGAGCCGGTCGATGGAGTTGAGCTTGAGCACACGGTGCCCTGCCGCTACTTCAGACGGGTCAGCCGATGCATGGCCATCCCGACCAAATCCCGCGCCATCTGTGCGCGAAGGATGTCCGCTTCGTGCTCCTTCGCGAGCAGCACGTTCTCCTCGAAGCTGTAGTCCTTCGACAACGTGATCGTCTGCGGCGCCATGAGCTCGGAATCCGGTCCGTGAACGGCGAACGTGACGGTATAGGTCAGTTCGTAGTCGGTGGGTATGTTGCGCGCCGAGACGGCGAGGGTGCGCTGTTCCACCAGATCCTTCGTGACTTCGATGATCGCCGTGGCATCCTGCCGCCCGGGCTCCAGCACCGCCCCGGCGCTTTGCAGTTCGTGCTCGAACTCGCGCGCGAAATCCGTATAAGGGTTCTTGACCGACAGATAGGGCCGTGCGAGGACCGGCGGCAGATGCTCGCTTCCCGCGAGGCGAAAGCCGCACGCCGACAGCGCGAACGCCGCGGCGCAAGCGAGCGCGATGGATGCCGGGCGTGTCATCTAGACGACCACATTGACGAGCTTGCCCGGCACGACGATGACTTTGCGCACGGGCCCCTCCCCGACGAATTTTTGCACGTGAGCATCGGTGAGCGCCGCCACGCGCACCGTCTCATCGCCCGACCCGGCGGGCACGGTGATGCGCGAGCGCAGCTTTCCGTTGACCTGCACGACGATCTCGACCATTGACTGCTCCAAGGCGGCCGCATCGACCTGCGGCCAGGTCTCGTCGATCAGCGCGGTACGATGCCCGAGCTCGCGCCACAGTACGTGCGTCGCATGCGGAATGATGGGCGACAGTGCGATCACGGCGATTTCGAGCGCCTCATGCATCACGCTCCGGTCGCGGGACGTGCGTTGCGGAAATTTAGACAGGGCGTTCAGCAACTCCATCACCGCCGCGATGGCCGTGTTGAAAGTGCGGCGCCGCCCGATGTCGTCCGTCACCTTGCCGAGCGTCTGGTGCGCCTGGCGCCTGATGGCGCGTTGCGCGTCGTCCAGTCCTTCCTTGTCGAGCGGCGCAACCGCACCTGCCGACACATGCTCGTACACCGCCTTCCAAAGCCGCTTGATGAAGCGAAATGCACCCTGTACGCCTTCGTCGGACCATTCGAGCGTCTGTTCCGGCGGAGCCGCGAACATGGTGAACAGCCGCGCCGTGTCCGCCCCCAGCTCGTCCACCAGCGCCTGCGGGTCCACGCCGTTATTCTTGGATTTGGACATGGTGATCACGCCGGCGGACTCCACCTCACGCCCGTCCCTGCGCAGAATCGGCACGGGGCGCTGGTCGCGGCTGACCACCTCCACCTCCGCGGGATTGAAGTATTCGATGCGGCCGGACTCGGTCTTTCGAAAGAAGGCCTCGTTGAGCACCATGCCCTGCGTGAACAAGTGGGTGAACGGCTCCTTGAAGGACACCGCGCCGAGTTCGCGCATCACCCGGGTCCAGAAGCGCGAATACAAAAGATGCAGGATCGCATGCTCGATCCCGCCGATGTACTGGTCGACCGGCAGCCAATACTGCACGCGCTCGTCGAGCGCCGCGCGGTTGTTGTCGCTGCAGGCATAGCGCAGGAAGTACCAGGAAGAATCAACGAACGTATCCATGGTGTCCGTCTCCCGCCGCGCCGGGCGCCCGCAGCGCGGGCACGTGCACGCGAGGAACGCCGCATCCTTGAGCAGCGGATTGCCGCTGCCGTCCGGCACGAGATTATCGGGCAGAACCACCGGCAATTGATCGTCCGGAACGGGCACCACGCCGCAGTCGGCGCAATGAATGATCGGGATCGGACATCCCCAGTAGCGCTGCCGCGAGATGCCCCAGTCGCGCAGACGCCACGTGATCCGCTTCTCGCCGAGCTCGAGTCGCTGCAGATCCGCGGCCACCGCATCCACCGCCGCCGAGAATTCGAGGCCGTCGTACCTGCCCGAATTGACGCAGCGGCCATGCTCGCTGTACCAGCTCTGCCACGCCTCGGTGGAATAGATGCGGCCGTCGACTTGGATGACCGGTTCGACGGCCAAGCCGTATCTCTTGGCGAATTCGAAATCCCGCTCATCGTGCGCGGGGACGCCCATGACCGCCCCCTCGCCATAGCTCATGAGCACGTAGTTGCCGACCCATACCGGCACGAGATCGCCCGTGAGCGGATGGCGCACGGTGAGTCCCGTCGCCATGCCTTTTTTCTCCTGCGTGGCGAGCTCCGATTCGATGGCCGGACCCCGCTTGCAGTCCTCGATGAACGCCGCGAGCGCCGCATTGCCCCTGGCCGCATGCGTCGCGAGCGGGTGCTCCGCGGCGACCGCGCAGAAAGTGACGCCCATCACCGTGTCCGCACGGGTCGTGAACGCATGCAGCACACCGGCCTGACCGTCGATCTCATACGGGAATCCGATGCGTACGCCCTCGCTCTTGCCGATCCAGTTGGCCTGCATCGCGCGCACGCGATCCGGCCATCCCGGCAGGTGCGCCAGCGCGTCGAGCAGATCCTCGGCGTAGTCGGTGATCTTGAGGTAGTACATCGGAATTTCGCGCCGCTCGACCAGCGCACCAGTGCGCCAGCCGCGGCCGTCGATGACCTGCTCGTTGGCAAGCACCGTTTTGTCCACGGGGTCCCAGTTCACGACGCCGGTTTTCAGGTAGGCGATGCCTCTTTCCAGCATGCGCAGGAACAGCCACTGATTCCAGCGGTAGTATTCGGGGCGGCACGTCGTGACTTCGCGGCTCCAGTCGAGCGCGAAGCCCAGCGCCTTCAACTGCCCCTTCATGGTTGCGATGTTGTCGAAGGTCCACTTCGCCGGCGGCACTCCGTTCGCCATCGCGGCGTTTTCCGCCGGCAATCCGAACGCGTCCCAGCCCATCGGTTGCAGGACGTTCCTGCCGTTCATGCGCATGAATCGGGTGACCACATCGCCGATGGTGTAATTGCGCACGTGACCCATGTGCAGCCGCCCGCTCGGATACGGGAACATCGACAGGCAATAGTATTTCTCGCGAGCCGGATCCTCGATGACCTCGAAGCTCTCGTGCTCGTTCCAATAGCGCTGTGCCTCCGCCTCGACGGCGGTGGGTTCATATCTTTCTTGCATGGTTACGCGGCAGAATACCTTAAGATGCGCACTCGCCGCGAACTGCGGCAGTCCGACCTGACAATAATGTAATGCGCGTACCCAAGTTCGCATCCAGCTTCCATGGCGGCCTCGGACTGGCCACGATCTCGGGCTGCCTCTGGTTCCTCGCCTGCACGCCCTTCGACGGATCCGCCGCCGCGTGGATCGCGGCGGTTCCGATGCTGGCCGCGGTGGACCGCGCGCCCACCTATCGGCGCGCGCTTTTGCTCGGGTGGTGGGCGGGCGTGATCGAAACCGCCGGCGGATTCTACTGGCTGATCGATACCACGCAACGGTTCGCCGGCTTCCCCTGGATCGCAGGACTCGTGGTGCTCCTGCTGTTCTGCGCCGCGCGCGCACTGATCTTCCTGTTGTTCTCGGGCGTCGTGTGCTCGATCCGGCGGCGAATGGCGGTGCCCATGACGCTGATCGCACCGATCGGCATGGCCGCCTGCGAATTCCTGGTACCGCAAATATTCCCCTGCGGCCAATGGATCACCCAGGCTTGGAATCCGCTGGTGATTCAAATCGCCGAGATCACCGGCCCCTGGGGCGTCACCGCACTGCTGATGATGGTGAACGGTGCGCTATACGATCTGTGGACGGATCCCAAGGCCGCGCGAATTCCGGCGATATCGGCCGCGGCGATCCTCGTGGCCGCGCTGGTTTTCGGCGCGGTTCGCATGCGGCAGGTCGACGAGCTCGTCGCGCGGGCGCCCACACTCAAAGTCGGCTTGGTGCAACCGAATATCGCCTACAGCAACGACCCGGATTTCTCGCCCGACGAGGCGCGGCGCGAGTTGACCGCCCTGCAGGAGGAGTCTCGCCGGCTGGAGGCCGCGGGCGCGCAATTGGTGGTGTGGAGCGAGGGCAGCTATCCGGTGGCGCTGCCGCGCGAGCTCTACACCGATTTCCCCGCGGATTCCGCGGCGATGATTCGACGCGGGCTCGAGGGGCCGGTGATCATCGGGGCGGATACCTACGACTCGGCCACCGCCGACGTCTACAACTCAGCCATTCTCCTCGATCGCAGCGGCGCGATGACGGGGCGGTACGACAAGGTGCGGCTGCTCGCCTTCGGCGAGTACATCCCCGGAGTGGAGATCTTCCCGTGGTTGAAGAGCATCGTCCCGTTGGGGAGCGCGCGCTTCACCGCCGGGACGGGGGCGCGCGTGCTGAAGTATCAGGACCAGGCCGGAATCTCCTGGGGGCTCGGCCCGGTCATTTGCTACGAGGACATCCTGCCGGATTACATGGTCGACATCGGCCGGGCGCATCCGAATCTCCTGGTCAACATGACGGTCGATTCGTGGTACGGGAAGCGCGCGGAGCCTTGGGAGCATCTCGCGTTGGCGGTCTTCGCCACCGTCGAACTGCGCGCGGCCATGGTTCGCGCGGTGAACTCAGGCGTCTCCGCGATGATCGACCCGAACGGCAGGCTCCTGGTCAAAACCTACGCGGACGACCCCTATCGTGAGCCGCGCCCGCCGGAGGGCGTGGTGGTGAGTGTTCCGCGCCTGGTCGCCGGAGAGACGCTCTTCGTGCGGCTCGGTTGCTGGTTTCCTTACACCTGTATTGCGGCACTCGCCCTGATGGGCGTCCTCGCATTCAGAAGGCGCCGGGTGGCTCCGTCACGCGCATGATGAACCGACATGCTGATCGAGTTTTGGGTGCGTGGGCTGCCAAGGGAGATGATCTTCCAGCCAGACCTCCGCCGTCGGCGGAAAGCGGTCCGGCTCATCGAGCGTCGCGGTGGTCACGTCGATACTGATCGGAGACTTGTCGTTTCGGTAGGTCAGCGCACTGCCGCACGAACCGCAAAATTGACGGACCACTCCCGGAGAGGAGCGGAACGCCGCCGGCTCGCCGGCGACGAACTCGAAACGCTGGCGATCGAACGTCAGCCAAGCGACGGTCGGCGCACCGCTTGCACGGCGGCAGCTCGCACAATGACAGATGACTGAAGAGGCGGGAGCTGCGGTGACGCGATAGCGCACCGCACCGCAAAGACAGCCGCCTCCATGGCTCTCCGTCATCGTGCGGCGCCCTAAACGCCGGCCCGAGGTTCCATCCGCACACCCGTTCGCTCGGTGTGTTCCACCCGATCCGCCCTGATCTGCAGAGCACCCGAGGCAGTTTGCAGCGTGAAGACCACGTCGCCCACGAAGGTCTGCGTGGCGTCGCCGTCCTCGATGACGCGGCTCGAGTGCAGTTGGCGAGAGCCGGTGAGCCGCAATGAGTCCTTCCGCTGGACGGCCTCGTCCGCGGTCAGCTCCAGCACGACCCGGTCCGCCTTGATCTGGATGGGCTTCCCGATTCCAATGACATCGATGCGAACGTCGCCCGAAAGACGCATCGCTTCGATCTCCGGACCGGCGTAATCGGTCAGGGCCTCGGCATTGCTCGCGGAAAACGACGACACGGCCCCGACCGGCAACTTGATCGTCGCCTCAGATCCGCTGGAATTCGCGGGGATGAAGAAGGTCTCGGGCTCGCTGTTCCCGGCCGCCGCGGCGGCCGCGGCGCACAATAAAAGCGCAAAACCGGCTCTGGATATGATGGCTGTTCTCACGATAAGGCGAATGATCGGCGCGATGCCCCGTCATTGCAACCGTGAGACCGGTAAAGTATTTGGGGCGACGCGTAAAGTTCTGCAAAGGCACGCGGTTCATGTCGCCCGGCGCAGACGGCGCTTGACGGCAGTCAGCACGGAAGTGAGTTCCTCGATCTTGAGCAGCGCGGCGGCCGACAGGAATGCGGCACCCGCGGCGAATACCGTGCCGAAGAGCAGGAACGCCTTGCTCCAGAACTCCCGGGTCGCCCAATCGGCCAAAAACCAATGCGTCGAAGCCCAGCACACCGCCGCCAGCACGCACCCGGCGATGCCGATCTTGAACAGGGTGAAGAGCATGTGCCGCGTCTCGAGACTGCCCAAGTAATGGTGCATGAGGGCGTACAGCAGCAAGAAATTGCAGGTCGCGACGAGTCCGGTCGAGAACGCCAACCCGCGGTGTCCCCATCCCAGGTGAAACGTGAAAAGCCAGTTGAAGAAAAGGTTGAGGCCCACCGCGAGAAAGCTCACCACCATCGGCGTCTTGCGCCGGTCGAGCGCATAGAAGGCATTGACCAGCACCTTGAGCGCCGCGTAGCCGGCGAGACCGACGGCATAATATCTCAGCGCCCCGCCCGCCTGCAGCGCCTGGAATGCATCGAACTTTCCGTGCTGATAGAGGACCGACATGATCGGCTCGGCCAGCATCATGAGGCCGATGGTCGACGGAATCGTCAGCAGGAACATCAGCCTCAGGGCGCGCGCGAGCTCGGACCGAAATGCCGTCATTTGGTTCGCGACCACGAGCCGCGACAGGAGCGGCAGCGTGACCGTGCCGAGCGCGACCCCGAACAAGCCGAGCGGAAGCTGCATCAACCGAAAGGCGATGGCGAGCCAGAATATCGCGCCGTCGCCGAGCGTCGACGCGAACATGGAATTGACCAGGACGTTGACCTGCGTGGTGCTTGCGGCGATCACCGCAGGGCCCATGAGCACCAAGATCGCGAAGACGCCCGGATCGCGCCACTGAAAATCCGGGCGGAACCGGTACCCCAGCGTCTTCAACGGCGGCAGCTGCACCGCGAGCTGCAGTCCGCCGCCGATCAGCGTGCCGATCGCGAGCCCGACGAGCGCTCGGGATCCGAAGTGCGGATCGATCATCCAGCCGAGCGTGACGCCGCCGATGATCGACCCGAGATTGAAAAAACTGGACGCCATGGCCGGTCTGCCGAAGATGCTTTTCGCATTCAGCACGCCCATCACCAGCGCGGCGAGCGACACCAGGAGGATGAAGGGGAACATGATGCGCGTCAGCTGCGCGGTCATTTCCGCTTTCTCGGCATGGAAGCCGGGGGCGATCAGCGCCACGAGCTGATGCGAGAACACCATCCCGAGCGCACAGAGCGCGCCCAACACCAGAAAGGTGAGCGTCGCCACCTTGTTCGCAAGCCGCCACGCCGCCGCATCGCCTTCGCGCGCGATCGTCTTGCTGAACGTGGTAACGAATGCGGTGGATAGCGCGCCTTCCGCGAACAAGTCGCGCAGCAAATTGGGTATCCGGAACGCCGCCGTGAAGTCGTCCATCGCCGCCGCGCCGAACAGCGCCGCACACACCTGTTCCCGCACTAAGCCGAGCAGCCGGCTGCACATGACCGCGAGGCCGATGACCCCCGCGGCGCGGGTATTCAGTCGCTCCGTGCGGTTGTCGGGGGCGACGGCATCGGCGGCGACCAGCTCAGGGTCCGGGTGCGAGGGCGGGCTGGTCCTTGATCTCATTTGAAGTTTTAGGCCTACGACGACGCGTAGTGTAACGCGTCCCGCACCGCCCACGGGGCGGCGACCGACGGCCTCAGGGGCACCGCCCGGGACTTCAGCGGTTGCGAGCTCCCCGTGCCGAGGTGATTTTGCGGATCGAGTCGGCGAGCGACTGCGCCGACTCGGCATAGCCCTTCCACGCCTTGCTCTTGGCGAGGAGCGCCGGGGCGGATCTCACGGTGAATCGCATCGGATCGAGCCCGTGCCTGACCTCGCTCCAGTTGAGCGGCATGGACACCGGTGCTCCGGCCCGCGCGCGCGGAGACAGGGGCGCGACGGCGGTGGCGGTGCGGTCGTTGCGCAGATAGTCCAGGAAGATGCGGCCCACGCGTTGGCTTTTCGACATGTTGTCCAGGTACTTGGCCGGACTGTCCTGCGTCATTTGCGCACACACGACATGCGCAAAATTCTTGGCGGCCGGCCACTCCACGGCGCGCGCCCGGGAGCCGTCGAGTGGCGTCACCACGTGCAACCCCTTGCCGCCGGTGCTCTTGCAAAAGGACTCGAGGCCCACCGCGCGGAGCCGCTCACGCATTTCCAACGCCGCGTCGACCACCGCGTCGAATTTCACGTCGGGCGCCGGATCGAGATCGAACACCAAGCGCCCCGCGATCTCGGGGTTGTGAGGGGCGCAATTCCACGGGTGCAGCTCCAATGCGCCGATTTGCGCGACCGCAGCCAACGCTTCGACGCGGTCGATCTGCACGTACGGTGCGCGGTCTCCCTTCACCTTGACCAGCTCGAACAGATCCGACATGCCCGCCATCGCATGACGCTGGAAAAAGCTCTGGCCGCCGATCCCATTCGGCGCGCGCACCAGCGAGCACGGCCGCCCCTCGATATGCGGCAGCATGAAGACCCCCATCATTTCGAAATAGCGCGCCAGATCGAGTTTCGTGACCGGGCGCCCGTCGCCGGCATCGGGCCACAAGGGCTTGTCGGGCTTGGAGATTGCGACGCCCATGACCGTGACGGGGGCCGCCCCGGCGGCCTTCGCGGCAGCGCGCCCGCCGCGCCCCTTGCGTTTCTCACTGAGTTCGCGCTGTTCGGGCTCATCCTCGGGACTGGGATCGGACTTCTCGACGGCTGCCGGTATCTCGGCCACCACCTCACTCGCGGGCTTGTCCTGCCGCAACCCCTTGAAAGCCGCCTGCCGGATCATTCCGGAATCCGTCCATCCCGCGAACTCGATTTCCGCCACCAGCACAGGACGGAGCCAACGTACATTTCGCTCTCGGCGCGGCGCGTTTTCCCCGCCGAAGGGACTCTCCTCGACCGTCAGCGCCTTGAGTTGCGGCAACAGCTGCTCGGCATTCTTTCGGGTGTAGCCGGTGCCGATGCGGCCGACGTAGACCAGATGGCCGTCACGATTGACGCCCGCGAGCAGCGATCGAAGGGTTCCCGCCTCGGTGGTCCAGCCGCCCAGGAGGACCTCCTGCCCCGCACGGCATTTGGATTTTTGCCAGCTGTCGCCTCGTCCCGAGAGATACGGCGCCGCCAGGCGCTTCGAGACGATGCCCTCGAGCCCCATCCTGCACGCGGATTTCAACACCGAGTCCCCGCGCGACTCCAAGTGGCTCACATACCGGATATGCTCCCCCGCCACCTTTCGCAGCAATCGCTCGAGCCGGGCCTTGCGTTCGCTCAGTGGCAACGGACGCAAATCGCTGCGCTTCTCGAACAAGAGGTCGAACGCGAAATAGACCAGATCCTCCGACCGCCCTTCGGACAATGCGCCCTGCAGGGCCGAGAATTTGGGTAGTCCCCGTTTGTCGAGGGCGACCACCTCGCCATCGATCAGGCAGTCGGGCAAATCCGCGGCCTCCTCGGCAATCGAGGAAAATCGGTCGGTCCAATCGAGCGCGCTACGCGTCTTCAGGGTCGCCTTGCCATCGGCCACACGAAGCTGCAGGCGGTAGCCGTCGAATTTCACTTCGTGCCCCCAGCCGGCCTGCGCCGGGGGAACCTCCACCAGCCGGCACAGCTGCGGCTCGACGAAATCCGGAATCCGCTGGATCGTCGGCGCCTTGGCCGAAGCTCTTGCCGGCGACTTCACTGACGCAACCGCCGCCGGCTTCCGAGCCTTCGGCTTCTCGATCGCTGGCGCCGGATCCGCCCGATCGGATTTCCAAACGGCATTGGCACGCGCGCCCTTGGCGCCCGACAGCATGAAGGGCTTTGGGGCGCGACCTTTTCCGGCCGCGATCTCGCTCATCGCGCGCCCCGAAGCCACCGATCGGTCCTGCGCCAACAGCTCTGCGCCCCCTCCGGAGCGCGCGCTCGCGTCGCGATGTTTGATGAGCAGCCAGTTGGTGCGCTTGCCGCCGCTGCGGTCGTGCTTCATGCGCACCAAGACCCAGCTGCCGTGGAGGCGCTCGCCCTCCAGTGTGAACTTCAAATCGCCGGAGCGAAGCGCCTGCTCGGGAGATTTGGATCCCTCCGGAATCCAATAACCTCGGTCCCAGAGTTGCACCGTGCCACCGCCGTACTCGCCGGCCGGAATCGTGCCCTCGAAGTCGCCGTAGTCGAGCGGATGATCCTCCACTTCGACGGCCAGCCGCTTATCGGCGGGATCGTCCGAGGGTCCCCGGGTCACTGCCCAGGACTTGAACACGCCTCCGAGCTCGAGCCGAAGATCGTAGTGCAGCCGCCGCGCATCGTGCTTTTGAATCACGAACCTGAGGCGATCGGAGGCCGCGACCTTCTGCTGCCCGCTCGGCTCTGCCGTTTTCGAGAAATCACGCTTTTGGCGATAGGTCGCAAGTGCTTTCTTAGCCATCGCCAGCGCTCCCTTCGGTCGCTCACGAAAGTCTCGGCTGCATCGTCAGCGGGCGCCTATCGGCGCGCGCGCTGTTCGCTTGTAGGAAAAGCAGTTAGCCGAACCGAAACCCGGCGATCGGCTTTCCCGCAATCGATTCGCTGAAGTCGCGGATCGCCCGGTCCCCGACAGCGGCTCCAGCGGCGACCATCAACGGAAGAAGATGCTCGGCACGCGGATGCGATTCGCGGCCGCCCGGCGCATCGCGCCACGCCGTCAACCGCTGCTCGCGCGCTTCAGTGCCAGTGGCCGCTTCCTCGAGCCACGCGTCGAAAGCCACGGCAGCTTCGGCGCCCCCTCCGGAAAACATCGCCGCAAGATTGTGATAGCTCATGCCGCTTCCCACGATGAGCACCCCCTGCTTGCGCAGCGGGGCGAGCGCTCGGCCGATTGCCAGGTGCTGTCCCGGATCCAGCCCCTGCAGCAGCGAGAGCTGCATGATGGGCACGTCCGCGCGCGGGTAGATCAACATGAATGGCACGAACACGCCGTGATCCAAACCGCGCTTGGACTCGACGCCGAGATCGAACCCCGCCGCCGCCAGTAGTGACCGCACGCGCGGCTCCAGATCGGGAGCGCCGGCGACCGGGTATTTCAGCCGATAGGTATGCTCCGGGAATCCGTAATAATCGAACATGAGCGTCGGCCGCTCGGCCACATTGACGGTCGGCTTTTCGGTTTCCCAGTGCCCGGAGACCACCAGCACCGCTCGCGGCCTGGCGCCGAGGCTCGCATCGATGCCGCGAAGATACGACGCCAATCCATCCCATCTATGCGGATCGTTTGCCGGCGGATCCATGAAAAAACATGGGCCGCCGCCATGCGGAATGTACAAGGTCGGCAGCATCTGGAAAGCGTCCACGCGTCGCGAATTTCGGCCGGGTCAGAGTAGCCGTCGCGATGGGGGACGTCAATTTCAGCGGGCGCCGCCCCGCCGTTACACGTTGGCGTTGACGTTGTTGCCGATGCCGTTCAGCGAATGGACACCGCCGCTTTGAAGATTCTGAAGCAAGTTGTTGAGGAAATTCTGAAGCCCGGCGCTCGAGGACTGAGCGGAAGACGCCCCGGCGGAGGCTGCCGATGTCGTCGCGGTGCCCGCGCCGGTTGCGCTCACCAAATTCTGGTAGGCACTGTTCAAGTTGGCCGTCACCGGATTGCCCGCGGCAGCGGACCCGACTTGCCCTATGAGCGTCTGCAAAGAGGACACGAGATTGGCTTGGTATTGCCCGCCCGTTGCCGCCGGAGCTGCGCTCGAGGGCGACGCGGAGGCGGCCGCCGCCGTGCTGTTACCCGCGCCCAACCCATCCTGCTTCAATGCCTGGAAGAGTGTGTGCATGAACGCCTGAACATTCGCGGCGGCACCGGTCGCCGCGTTCGCACCGGCTGCGGTCGAGGCGGTCGCTGCGGTCGAGCCGGTGGCTCCCGCCGGGGTCGCTGCGGGCGGCGTAGCCCCCGAGACCGCCGTCGCGGCGCCGACGGTCTGCTGCAGCGATTGCAGAATGTTGTTGAACAGCGGCGTCGAGGCTCCCACCGGCAATTGACCGATGGTGATCCCGCTCGTGCTGCCCGACGTGCTGGACGTGCTCGAGGTGCTGCTCGTGTCCGGGCGAACTCCTCTTCGATGGCCATGAGGATGAAAGCTGAAGGTGGAAAGTGCCGTCGACGCGGCGGAGGAGATGGCGCTTAAGCTCATGAGAGTTCCTTCAGCATGGGAGATGTGTCATCGGTCCGGGCGGCAACGATTTGCCGCCGCGCGATGCCGTTGCGGCCTCGGATTGCCGCCGTGGCGGCGAACTGCCGCCTGAGCGCGGGGGCGCCCGCCAAACCGGCGTATCTGCGGTCCTATTTCGGTCTATCGATCGAACCATGCTCCTGAATAAGCAGCTTCCGTGCCAGCGACGAGCGCGGCGCTTCAGATTTCGGGAGGCCGGCCGATCAGATTCATTGGCCACGAGGAATTGCATTATGTCAATCAACGCCATTTCGAGCTTCAACGGCTGCATCGCCCTGCAATCGCCACCCCACCTCTCGCCGGGTGCAACCGGTACCGGGGCCGCACAGAATTCGACGGCATCCGAGGGGCAATCAGCTTCCGGGACGAGCCTCTTTTCGAGCTTGCTCGCCGCATTGACGCAGGCGGCCGTCGCCGCGCAATCGGGAGCGTCCACTTCCGGCACCGCGGCAACCACCAGCGCCGCCACGAGTTCAACCGGCTCCTCCGGCTCCTCCTCCTCGACGGCAGCGCAGAGCTCAGGCACGACGGGAGGGAATCTGTCGCAGGACCTTCAAGCGTTTCTGCATGATCTCTTTCACGCGCTTCGGCAAAGCAGCGGCTCCCACGGCGGCTCACATCACGCGCATTCGAGGCCTGCCGAGGCGTCGAACGACGCGTCCTCTTCGGACGAGCCGTCATCCTCGACGGCTGCCGCCGCCACGACTACACCGGTCGTTGCGCCAACCTCGGGCGCATCGACATCTGCATCGACCGCCACGACCACGGCTCCGTCGACGACGGCCACCTCTTCCACCGCCCCGACCAGTTCCACCGGCAGCACCACCGGCGCGTCCGCTTACGGGCAGCGGGACATCGTCGCCGCGCTCCAGTCCTTGGTTCAAGACCTGGGCAACAGCCAGCTCGCCGGCAGCACGGGGGCTTCGGCCACCCAGTCCTCGAGCACCTTGTCCTCGAGCACCTTGTCCTCGAGCACCTTGTCGACGCTCAATTCGGCGTTCCAAAAGTTGCTTGGAGATCTGGGCGGCACCGGCTCGAGCGGTTCATCTTCGAGTTCGACCACAGCGCTCCAGTCCTTCCTATCGATATTGCTGCAGAACCTGCAGGGCGGCAGTTCCACCAACTCGAGTGCGGTGGGAAACAGCGTCAACGCGACCGCCTAGTGGCCCGCGCACCCCGGTAATGGGATGATCCCTGCTTTCGGGGGATCATCATGCGTGCATTGCGCCTCGAACAAGGCAAGGTGCTGGCGTTGCTGTTCGCAGGCTACGGCGCGCTCTACTTCTGCCGGGCCGATCTGTCGGTCGGCGCACCTCTCATCATCGAGGAACTGGTTCGTCACGGGGTGAGTCACGATGCAGCCATCGTACGCATCGGCACGATTTCCTCCCTGGGCGTGCTCGCCTACGCGCTGGGCAAGCTATTTCTCGGCGGGCTCGGCGATTACTGGGGAGGCCGGGTCAGCTTCTTGATCGGCCTCGCAGGCGCGACGATCTTCACCCTGCAGTTCGCGGCCGGCGGCACGATTCCGCTCTTCATGATCGCCTGGTTCGGGAACCGCCTTACGCAATCGATCGCGTGGGCGGGCCTCATCAAGGTGTCTTCCAAGTGGTTCGATTATTCGTCGTACGGCATGATCCTCGGGATCCTGAGCTTGAGCTACCTGGTCGGCGACGCGGCGGCCCGCCAAACCATGGGCGTGCTGATCGAGCACGGCTTTTCGTGGCGTACGCTGTTCTGCTATGCCGCCGCAGTGACTGGAATTCTTTTCGCCGCGAACTGGTTTTTGCTGCGCGAGTCCCGGTCCGAAAGCGGCTTTGCGGAGGCTCGAACCAATCCGCTCAGTTTGTTCGCTTCCTCGGAAGACCGCGCCCCCAACATCCGGGCGCTGCTCGGGCCGCTGATGCGAAGCCGCGCGTTCATCCTCGTCTGCCTCCTGTCTCTGGGATGCACCATCATCCGCGAGACGTTCAACATTTGGACCCCGGTGTACCTGCGCGACTATCTGGGTTATTCGATGAGCGCCGCCGCCGGCACGAGCGCGATCTTTCCCGCCGTCGGCGCGGTCTCGGTGTTGCTGTCCGGGTGGCTGAGCGATCGGTTGGGGGTCAATGGGCGCGCGTCGATCTTGTTCGTGGGACTCCTCGGCTCGGCGGCGGCTTTGTTGACGCTGATGACGTTTCGGTCCGGCGGTCAGCACCCGCTTCTTCCGTTGCTGACCATCGGGGTCATCGCCTTCTGTCTCCTCGGGCCTTATTCTTATTTGGGCGGCGCCTTCGCCCTGGATTTCGGCGGCAAGCAGGCGTCGGCGGTGTCCTCGGGTATCATCGACGGCGTGGGTTACCTGGGCGCCGTAGCCGCGGGCGACAGCGTCGGCAGGGTCTCGGTGGCCGCCGGATGGCAGGGGGTATTCGTCGCGCTCGCGGCCGTGAGCGCGCTGGCGGCGGTCGGCGCCGGACGTTTGTATTTCATGGGCAGCAGGGCATCCGAGAGGGGTAGTCGACTTCCTTGAGTTCTCATGGCTTCATCACCCGGGTGTCCGCGACACCCGAGGCACTGGCGGTCGAGTGGGCCGATGGCACGCGTCGGGAGTTCGCCGCGATCTGGCTGCGCGACAACGCCCCGGAACACCGCGATCCGCACAGCGGACAGCGCCTGGTCGATATCGCGGATTTGCCCGCCACACCCCGGATCCGCTCAGCGACCGCCCATAACGGCGCAGTACACGTCGAATGGGACGGCGAGTCGCCCGCATCCTGCTTCGATGTGGAATGGCTCTCTTCGCAGGCCGACAGCGTCCAAATCCGCCGTCCGGAGCTCGCGGTACGTCCCTGGCTCGAGGGGTCGACGCTTCGAGCCTCCGAGTTCGCCTGGGCCGAATTCGCCCACGCCCGGGACGGTGGCGCGGTGCGTCTCGAGTGGCTCACCCGGCTGCTCCAGGAGGGCGTGGCCTTCCTTTCGAATTCGCCGGCCGGCGAGGCCGGCATACTCGAGGCCATGAAGCTGATCGGCCAGGTGGCCGAGACCAACTATGGTTTGGTGTTCGACGTCCGCTCGGTGGCGCAGCCGGAAAATCTGGCCTACTCGGACCTGGGGCTCGGCCTGCATACCGACAATCCGTACCGTGAGCCGGTGCCCGGGTTTCAGGCGCTGCACGCGCTGATTGTCTCGCCGGACGGGGGCGAGAGCCTGTTTGCCGACGGCTTCGCTCTGGCAGAGCACGTGCGCGACACACGTCCGGATGACTTTGCGCTCTTGAGCCAGACCGCCGTGCCCTTCCACTACCGCTCGGCTAACGCCGAGCTGTATGCCGAGCGCCCCCTGATCCAGGTGTCCTGCGGCGGGCGGATCACGGCCGTCCACTACAATAGCCGTTCGATCGCGCCTTTGGATCCGTCATCTCCCGCGACCCCGGGCTATTATTCGGCCTACAGACGCTTCGCAACGCTGCTGCGCGAGCCTCGCTACCAGTTGAAATTCAAGCTCGCCGCCGGTGAGATCGTGGTTTTCGACAATCAGCGCATCCTGCACGGACGCACCGCGTTCTCCGCGGCACGACACCCGCGCCATCTTCGGGGCTGCTATCTCACGCGCGACAGCGTGTACAGCACGGCCGCGGTATTGCGCCGCACGCTCGATCGAAGTCAAGCATCAGGATCCAATCCCTCGTCCGCGACCTCAATCAAACGGATTTCCGTCTCGAGATCGAGCGAGCGGCAAGCGAGCACGTAGATCGCCGCCGACACCGGCAGCCCCACGAGCATGGCCACATCGGCGCCTCCGAGGGCTTTCGCCACGGGACCGGTATAGATGCCGGTGCTGAAGAATGGGATCATGGCCGCGAACCCTCCAAAGTAGGCCACGAGTCCGCGCCAACTCCAGCGCCCGTACATGCCGCTCGGATTGAAGATCTCCCGCACCGAGTAGCGGCCGCGGCGCACGAAGTAGAAATCGACCAGATTGATCGCCGTCCAGGGCGTGAACAAATACAACAGTATGGCGAGGAACCGGCCGAACTGTTCGGCGAAGTGCGCCGATGATGACAGCGCGATGGCCGCCGACACCGCGAACAGGAGGACGAGCGTCGCGATGCGTTGCCCGACGCTTGGCTGCAGCGGCCTGAAAGAATCGGCGACGCTCAACAGCGTGAGCGAGGCACTGTAGAACATGATCGTCGTGATGGTCACGAGACCCAAGAGCGAGACGATCAGGAACGGGTTGCCCGAGCCCGGCAGCACGGTATCGGCCGCGGCCTTGAGCGCCGAAGAAAGCCCGAGCGCCGGAAATAGCGCGGCGGCTACCGTGCCGATCAGCATCGGCCACACGCCCCCGACCAGGGCCCCGACGTAGGTCCACCAGAAAGAAGCCGCCACCCCGACATCCCGCGGTAGATAGCGCGAGTAATCGGATACCGAAATCGACCACGACACCTGGTATGCGGCCGCCGCAAACAGCTGCGTGAGGAACGGAATCATGCGAAAGGCGTGCAGATCGAGTTGCCCGGCCGCGAAATGCACCCGCGTGGCGGTGGCGGTCATCAGGGCGAACACGGCGATCAGCAGATACGCGAGCACCCGCTGTGCCCGGTGGATCGGGTCGTAACCGAGGATCGCGAGCGTGGTCGCCAGCACGCCCACCGTCACCATGGTCAGCGGCCGGTTCCAACCCACGAGCGTCGAGACGGTGTCCGCTGCCAGCACGAGATTGAACGAGCAATAGCCGACCACCGTGACGAGTGCCACGCACCAGACGAGGAGCGCGCCGACATAGCCGAACTGGGGCCTCGACTGAATCATCTGCGGCAGCCCGAGCTGCGGTCCCTGGGTCGAATGAAACGCCATGAAGAACGTGCCGAACGCACAGCCGAGCACCACGGCAATGGCCATCCAGGCCAGATTGCCGCCGAGCGCCACGCCGACGAAGCCGGTCGCGATGGTGGCGAGATGCGCCCCTCCCGTGAACCAAACCGGCCACAGATGCCAGAGCTTGCCGTGCCGTTCCCGAATCGGCACATACCCGATCGAGCGCTGTTCGATCAGGACTCGCTTGGTCACACCGGCTCCCGGTTAAGCGGCGTGCATGACCTCTTGGGCGCGTTGCTCACAGCTGCGCGCGAAGCCACTCGTGCAGCGAGTGGACCATGTACTCCTCCGGCATGAGCACACCCGCGCTGTGGCGGATCGAGTGCAGACCACGCTGATTGACCTCGCAAATATGGGCGTCCTCGCTCATCACGAGGTCCGTGAATTCAAGCACGTTGCGCAAATTGAAGTGCGGCGCGGTCAACGCCTCGCGCGCGAACAAATACTCGATACGCAGCTCCGTCTGCTCGGGACCCAGGGGATAAATGCGCACCGTTCGCACATAGTCGACGTGCGCAGCGAAGAAAGTGCTCGGCCGGCCCGTCATGTAGACTTGCCCCAACGCCCGATCCTCGTCGGTGAGTCCCGGAAAAAGGGATCCCGTCGCCCTTCCGTCCATCGACCAACTCGTGGCGCCGGCCCGCAAGCCGCCCTTGTAATAAGGACTTGGATCGTCCGCATGGGCCTTCCAATTGGGATCGTCGCGCTCGCGGACGATTCCTCGACCGAAGATCGGCACGAGCGTGGACAGCTTCGGGTGCACGCCCGGACAGTGCAGGCACTCGCTGAAATTCTCCCAGAAGATTTTCCAATTGCATTGGATGGTCTTCGTCATGACGTGTGCCACAGCCAGATCCTCCAGCGGCCAGCGCTCGAGCCGGCCGAAGGTGTGACCAAAGGTCTCGGACAACGACGGCGGATCCTCGCCCAGGCAGACGAAAATGAATCCACGCCATTCGGTGACCTTGATGCGATACAACGAAAAATCCTTGAGCGAGAATCCGGCAGGGATGCTCTTCGATGACGTGCGCAGCAAATCGCCCTTCAGGCCGTACACCCAGGTGTGATACGGACATACCACGGCGGGGGACCGAAGCACCCCCTGCGGCTCCGTGCAGAGCGCCGCACCCCGATGGCGGCAGGTGTTGTGAAACCCCTGCAACACGCTCTCCTCGTCGCGCACCAACAAGAGCTTCTGATCGCCGAGCGTGAACGTCATGTACGCCCGAGGTCCCGCGACCTCGCTCGACCGTGCGACATAGATCCAGTTGCGGTACCAGACACGGGCGAGTTCCCGCTCGTACTGCTTTGGATCGTAATACCAGGCGGCAGGCAGACCGTTGTTCAGCTCGGTGAGCCCGGTGTAGGTTGCGATCGTCGATTCGGACGTGAGCGGCGCAGACATGATCAAACCTCCGGTTAGAAGCGTTGCCGATACTGAAGTCCCGCATTGAACGGTTGAAGCGTGACGACTCTGGGATCGATGGGCGCTTCCGGTGACAGGCTCGTATGGGCAACGTACCCCGCCGGATTGATATCGCCGAGATTAGGATGCTGATTTGTGATGTTCGCCGCGTACAAGGAGAACTCGCTCTTGTTCCACCGCACCCCGAAGCTGCCGTTCACCAAAGTGTAGCCGGCGCGGGTCAAGGGATAGCCGAGCGAGGCGGTGTAGGAGTCGCTGCTCCCCGTGTGAGCCACATCGCCGGTGATGAATCCCACGTAGGGACCGGCGAGCGGTTGGGTGATCGTCGCGCTGAGGTTCTCCGTCGCCTCGGGCACCTGCGCAAGCCTTGCCCCCACCGGCGGGAGCACTGCCAACCCCTGCTCCGTGATCCGCGCATCGACATAGCCAATGCCGGCGCGCAGCTCGAGGTTGTCCCACGGCCGGCCGGTGAGCTCCAACTCTCCGCCACGCGATCGCGCCGCCCCTTCGTTCTCGGTGATGCCGAGGAAGCACACCGGCACCGTGAAGTGTTGCTGAATGTCCGACCAGTTCATTTGGAACAACGCACCCGAGAGGACCATGCGCCCGCCTTCCAGTTGGGCCTTGCCGCCCACCTCGTAGTTCCAGACGGTGTCGGCATTGTATCGGGTCGGCTCTCCTGGCTTCACTCCGAGCTCGGGCAGAAGTCCGCATTCGGCCAACAGGGCTTGGCCGACCCCGCCGGCGCGAAAGCCCTTCGCGGCCGACGCGTAAACCATGGTGTCCGGGTCGATCTTGTAGGAGATCGCGGCCTTGGGCGTGATGCCGTGCTGCGTGGCATCGCCCAGATTCTGGGCGCTATAGGCGCCGTCCACCGCGCCTGCGTCCACATCGGACTCCTTTTGGCGTTCCCGGTAGTAGCGCAGCCCGGCGGTGAACTGCCACTTCTCCCACTCGTAGTAGAGCTCGCCGAACGCCGCCTCGTCGAGTTTGTTGAGTGGATACGCCGAGTACCATATGAGGTTGCTGTTGTACGTCGGGCACGGCGGAGACCCGGGGCAATAGCCCGGGAAATTGGTGTAGCCGCCGGAGGCAAGGCCGGGCAAGTAGTTGCCATTGTCGATCTCGTTCGAGAACTGCTGCGAGACGTAGATGCCGGCGATCCCGCTGAACCCGTGATGCGGATCGAAAGAAATGCGCGTCTCGTTGGTGGAGTTTCGCTGCGGCAGGCTCTCGTTCCAGGGAAACGGCGTCTTGGCCGATACGGGCGGCAGATACCCCAGATTGTCGAACACCCATTGGGTGCCCTCCGAGGCGTCCTCGGTATTCAGGATGTCCCGGTCGAAGTAGCTGGTCGAAGACACGATGTTGAATCCATCGCCTTTGTAGTTGATGCTGAGGGAAGGCAGCGTCCAATGGTCGGAGGAGCCCTCCTGAATGTTCGCAACGCGGTTGAGCGTGAGTGAGTTCACGCTGAAAGCCGGCAATGGCGCGAATGGAGCGGGCCAACCGTAATCCTCCGTCATCTGGTACATGACGCGCGCCGTGACGCTCAGGCTGTCGAGCGGCTTCCACAACAGGGAGAGCGAGCCGCCGTACGAGAACGACGCACCCTGATTGTTCACGTACGCGAGACTCCCATTGTCCTGCGGATACGTGCGGGTCAGAAACCCGGCGGTATGGTCGACGAATCCCACCAAGCGCACGGTCACGGTGTCGGCGATGAGGTTGTGGCTTCCCGCAAAATCGACGCCGTAGTCCGGGCTTCCGCCACCCGAGGTGGCGCCCATGCGCGCCTGGAAATGGATATCGGGATCGGTCTCGGACGGCTGCACCGTGACGATGCGGATATTGCCGCCGAGCGACCCTTGACCGAATAACGTCCCCTGAGGTCCTTTCAGAATCTCGATGCGCGCGATGTCCACGACGCGGGGATCGATGCTGTCCGGCACCGGGGTATCGTCGATGTAGACTCCCACGGTTCCCTCGCCCGACACGCCTCGAATGGCCGGCGTGCGGGTGCCGCCGAAGCTGAGTTCGCCCGTACCGTAGGAGAATGAGAGGTTCGGCGTCTGCGTGGCGTAATCGTCGAATGACCGGATATTCAGCCGGTCGAGCGACTGCTCGGAAAATGCCGTCACGCTGATCGGAACGTCCGCCAGCGTCTCCTGTCGCTTTCGCGCGGTGACGACGATTTCGTCGAGACCGGAGCGAGAAGCGCCCGTGTCGGTTGCGCCCGTCTGCACGTCGGGCGATTGCGGTCGAGCCATCGAGGACATGAACAGGCAGCAAAACGCTGCATATCGGACCACCCGGCGAACGATAATCATAACGGCATCCCCTTCGTCGATGTTATTGACACTGTCCCTTTGGGACAGCCCACCCCTGCTTCGCGTCCGTCCTTTCTCCCTAATCCTTGTGCGTGAACACTTGCTTGCCCAGGAACCACGTCTCGAGCACTCGCGCGCCCTCGATCCCCTCCACGCGCCCTTCGTCGGCAAGCGCCAGAATGTCCCGATCGAGCACGATGAAATCGGCGGACTTGCCGCGCTCGAGCGACCCTGTCTCGCGGCCCCAGCCGAGAAAACGGGCACCCGAGATGGTGTAGGAGTCAATGGCCTCGCGGATCGAGATGCTCTGATCGGCGTTGAGCGGCGGCAGCCCGTTGCGGCGCCGGCTCACCGCCTTCGCCATGTTGATGAAGGGCCGGGGATCGCGCGTATCGACCGGCGCGTCCGAGCCCCCGACCAGGATACCGCCGGCGTCGCGGACCCCGCGCACGGGATATCCATTGTCGTAGTAATAACTGCCCGGAGCGACCAGCTCGGAGACGCTCGTACCCTTCACTCGTTCCAGGAACGGCGTCACCATGAGGTCGTACTCCGGATCGGTGTACGCCCACGAATAGGTAAATGCCACGTAAAGGCGATCGCGGCCGATGCGTGCCACATCGTCGGGGTGGGCGAGCTGAAGATGCGCAAGCCCGTCGCGGCCGAGATCGGGACCTCCCGCCGCCCGGGCGGCCTCGATCGCATCGATCGCGGTCCGCGCGGCACGATCGCCGATGACATGGATGTGCAGCGCGAACCCGTCCTGATGGAAGCGCTTCACGAACTCCAGGATCACCTCGCGCGCGTGCTCGAGCTGGCCGTCGGAGATGCGGCATTGAGCGGGGTGGTATCCCTGCTTGGCGAGGAAGTCTGCGACCGCGGCGGGTGCATCGTACGCCGCGGGATTCGAGCGCACGGCCTGGCAGGCGGGCGCGGCGGTGTCGACATACCCCTGCAGCACGGCGCGTCCTTGAGCGTCCACGGCAAAGCGCGGCTGCTGGAACGGCTTGAGAACGGCACCATCCGGCAGTGTGGGCGGCTTCGCGTAGGGATTCCCCTCGAGGCCGCCGTCGGCAAAGAGTTTCACGACATCCGCGCGCAGAAGTTTGTTCGCGGCGTACTTCGCGCGAACGGTCTCGGCTTGTGCGAGCATGCGGGAAAAATCGACTCCGCCCTGCGGCGTGCGGTACTTGTCCGGATCGTAGAATTGCGCGAGACAGGCGCGGACGCTCAAACGAGATGAACTGTCCAGGGCGTCGTAGAACTGAAGATTCCTCGGCGGCACCATGGCATCGAGCACCGCGGTGATTCCGGCGCCGTTGAGTCGTTGCATGACTTTCTCGGGCGCCCGCATCAAGGCGGCAAAGTCTTCGCGCTCGGAGGCGTACCCGTCCGGGCCGCCATCGAGGACTTCCTGCATCGATTCGGTGATTCCGCCGTCCGGCTCGCCGTTGGCGTCCACCCCCACGAGCGCGCGTTGGCCCGCAAAATCGCCGGCGAGCGTGGCCCGCGACAGGCCCACCACCCGACCCGTGGCGTTTTTTGCGCCGGCGAGCGCCCTCGAGTTGAAGGCGGAGTGATGACCGTCATTGCCGAGCAGGTGCACCGGGTTGGCGGTCGTCGCAGCATCGAGCGCCGCGCGCAAGGTGGGATGCACCGAATCGGGCTGATTGCCGTGCATGTAATCCCATTGCCTGACACTGACCCATTCGCCCGGCGCGGTGCGATAGCGCTCGACGCAGCCGCGCACGAAGTCCGTGAGCTGCGCGAGCGAAACGACGCGGTTGTCGAGATCGCAGACATCGTGGTCCCCCAGGTAGGTCGGATGGATGTGTGAATCCACCAGCCCCGGCAACACCAGCCGGCCTCCCATCCGCCTCACCTGGGTCTTCGGCCCGATGAATTCGCGCACACCCCGGGAATCACCGACGTACACGAGCTCTCCCGCGCGAACGGCGAGCGTCTCTGCCATCGAGCGATTGGGATCTGCCGTATAGATTTTCGCCCCGGTCAGCACGACATCCGCCGCAGATTCGGACCGGCTCGCCGCGCCTCCCGCCGCAAGCGCGCCCTGCGCCAGAGCGAGCAGCAGCACGAGGCATCCGGTCAGCAACGGCGCCGAGATTCTCGCTGGGGTTGGTCGGGCACCTGCCGAGGCGTACACAGCCCAGCTTCGTCCGTCAGAAATGAGGTGGTGTGATCACCCACACCACCTTGGTGGGCGTATCGCCCGGATTTCGACATCGATGCGGATGCGTGCTGTCGAACGAGAAACTGTCCCCGGTGTTCAGCACGAACCGCACCCCATCCACCCAGAGCTCCATGCTTCCGGCGACGACCACTCCGGCTTCGGAACCGTCATGTCGGTATTCGCCGGTGTCCGCTCCGGGCTCGATCGTGCTCATCAGCAGCTCGAGCGGCCCGGACAAGTTCGGCGATAACAGCTCCTCGTTGACCCCCAAGCCGGTGAAGGTCATGCGTCGACGCTGATGCGCCCTTACGATGAGGTTTCTCTCGGCCGCTGGGCCGCTCGGTTGCGACGGGAAAAACCAGCTGATGTGCATACCGAGCACATCGCAAATCTTGCGCAGCGTTCCCACCCGAAGCGTCGACCGATTGCGCTCGATTTCGCTCAAGTACCCGACCGATATGCCCACCGCGGCGGCCAGCTCTTGCAGCGTGAGCCGCTTGATGCGCCTCAACTCGCGGATTTGCTGGCCGACTGCGCGCTCGGCGATCGGCGCGGCGGGCACCTCGGCGTCGTCGAGTTCCTCGGATTTCCTGGAGCGGACTGGGTGCATGTCTGACTACCCAACGATGGCCGGTGTGCGTCCGACTGTAGCAAACGGGTGAAAAATGGCAAACGTTTTTTCACAGACATGAAAAAATCGCCTACGTCCGCGACAAGGAGCGGGCGCTCGATGCACGGCGTTCCGCTCGGTAAGGCACTCGCGCCATCTGCGCGGCTGCTATCTCACGCGCGACAGCGTGTACAGTACGGCCGCGGGATTGCGCCGTACGCTCGATCGGGAAAGCGCTTCATGACGGTCATTGAAGAGATATTCGCTCTTTACCAGAGGCACGGGTCGGAGGCCTACTTCGGCGAATGCGTGTCGATGACCGAACACGGCCTGCAAGCCGCGTATTTTGCGCGCGAAGCCGGCGCAACACCGGCGCTGGTCGTCGCGGCCTTATTGCACGATGTCGGACATCTGGTCGAGGATGTCGCGAAGGACCTCGCCGACTGGAAAACCGATGCGGCGCATGAGCGGGTCGGCGGCGCGTGGTTGGCGCGGCGCTTTCCGCCCGAGGTATCAGAGCCCGTGCGTCTGCATGTCCCGGCCAAGCGCTACCTGCTGGCGACGGATGCGGATTACATCGCGATGCTCAGCCCGGCTTCGGTGGTCACCTTGAAGCTGCAAGGCGGGCCGATGTCGCCTCGGGAAGCGGCTCGATTCGAGGAGGAGCCGTTTCATCGCGAGGCGGTCTTGATCCGGCGCTGCGACGATCGAGGCAAGGTCTCCGGTCTCGCAACGCCGCGCCTCGAGGACTTCGGACCGATGATCGAGGCTTTGGCGCTCGGATAGCGAGCGCAATGGTTGATCCCGCCGCTGCAGCCTCCGACATTTTTCGTCGCATCGCCGTCAATTGACGATCATGTGTCAGAATCTGTCACATGATCAAAGACCCCTGGCATTTCGCGCGACCGGAGCTCGCCCGAGCCTACCTCCAGGGCTTCGAACTCGGGTTGACCTCCGCCCGTGGATTGTTCGCCCGGCGGCGGATGGGCAAGAGCGAGTTCCTCAAGCACGATCTTCTGCCCGCCGCCCTGCACATGGGGTACGCGGCGGCCTATACCAATCTCTGGGACGCCACGGAGCACCCCGGACAAGCCTTGGCGAGCGCCATCCTGCTCGCCACCAGACCCCGCGGGCTGCGCAGATTCTGGAACGACCTCAACACGCCCATCCGCAAGCTCACCGGCGGCGGCAAGCTTCCGCTCGGCATCGAGGGCTCGTTGGAGGTGGAGCTCGACCCCGACGAGCGCGAGAAGATGGCAATCCCCGCGATCCAAGCCGCGCTGCAGGCGGTCGACAAATCGAAAAAGCGGTTGTTGCTGGTGATCGATGAGGCCCAGGTGCTCGCGGGCCCCGAGCACGCGGCGCTGGCCCACTCGTTACGCGCCGGCCTCGATATCCGCAAGGCGCAGATCAAGGTGTTGTTCGCAGGATCTTCCGAAGCGGCGCTTCGCGACATGTTTTCGCGCGCGGCCGCCCCCTTCTACAACTGGGCACCGGTCGAGCCCTTCCCGCTGCTCGGCCGCGAGTTCGTGACGGCCATGGTGAAGCAGCTCTCCAAGGTGGCGAAGCATCCGCTCAAGCTGGAGGACGCGCTCAAGGCGTATGCCGCCCTCAAGGAGACGCCGGAGTTCTTTCGCTGGTACATCGAGCGCTACGTCATGTACCAGGAGCAGGGGCCGGACCAGGCGCTTGCCTACACCAGGGCCCGTGTCCACGATGACACCAACTACGCCAAGACCTGGAAGGAATTGAGCCGCCCCGACCGCGGCGTGCTGTTCCTCGCGGCGCGCGGCGTGCAGGACCTATATGGCGCGGCGGCGCTCGATCAATTGCGTGAGCTCCTGGGCTCGAAGGACGCGGGCACCAATGCGATCCGAGCGTCCATCCGCCGGCTCACGGGGCCGAAACTTCAGCTCATGGCTCGCGTCGATCACGGTGCATACCGTTTCGAGGATCCGGAGTTTCAGACCTGGGTGACGGCTCGGCGAACGGTCGACTGAGCCGCTTGGCCTAGCGCACCGCGCGGATGCCGCGCAGCGCTGCTCGGCATCTCACGGGACGGATGAGGTCTGCGCATCGATCAGCTCGCGTCCCGCCCCGGCGAGCGAAACACAGCCCGTCAATACCATGGCGACCTCGAGTTCCGCGCGGATCATGCCCAGCATCTTGGCGACCGCAGCTTGACCTCCGGCACCCAGCGCATAAGCCCAGGCTCGGCCGACGAAACAGGCCTTGGCGCCAAGCGCGAGGGCCTTCAACACATCGAGCCCGGATCGCACGCCGCCATCGAGAAACACCTCGAGATCGCCACCGACGGCATCCACGATGCGCGGCAGCGCCGAGATCGACGATCGAACACCATCGAGCTGACGACCGCCGTGATTCGATACGACGATGCCCTGGGCGCCGACTTTGACCGAGTCCCGCGCATCTTGTGGATCGAGCACCCCCTTGATGACGATTGGCCGGTCCCATTCAGCCCTGATCCAATCGAGGTCCGACCAGGTCACCGACGGGTCGAAGTTATTGGCGATCCAAGTCAGAAAGTCGCCGGGGCGGGTGCCGCTCTGCAAGGCGTCCGCCACGCTGCCCAAGCTGTGCGGGCGCCCGTGCACCCACACGTCCCACGCCCAATCGAGATGCGTGAGGCCGTCCCACAATCGGTTGGCGAGCGCCGGTAGGCCGGTAAGTCCGCGGAACCCCGAACGAACATCGCGGTAGCGGGCGCCGGGAACCGGCAGGTCCACGGTGAGCACCAGCACGGGACAGCCCGCGGCCTTCGCCCGCCTCACCAGCTCGCGCATATAGCCTCGATCCTTGAGCACGTAGAGCTGGAACCACGGAGCCGCGGCATTGCGTGCAACCTCTTCCACCGAACAGATCCCCACCGTCGACAAGCTGAACGGTATGCCGGCCTCCGAGGCGGCTCTCGCCGCCTGCACTTCACCACGCCTTGCATACATGCCGGCCATGCCGACGGCCGACAGCCCCACCGGCATGCTGAAGCGCTGCCCCAATGATTGGATGCCGGTGTCGAGCGAGCTCATGTCGCGCATCACGCGTTGCCGCAGCGACAGCGCCGCCATATCCTCCACATTGCGGCGCAGGGTTATCTCGCCGTACGAGCCGCCGTCGATATATTCGAACAGAACCTTCGGCAGGCGCCGCCGGGCCGCCTCGCGATAGTCCGATACCGATGCTGCCCGGCTCAGTGAACTCATGCCGCTTCGCCGATCAGTCGCCGCGGCTCGCCGAATAGGGAACCACCCTCTGTCGTTGCCGGCCCAACTTGGAGATTCCGAGCTCCACCGTATCGCCGGCCTTCAGATACACCGGCGACGGCTTCATGCCCATCGCGACGCCCGGAGGCGTGCCCGTCGTGATCAGATCGCCCGGATACAAGGTCATGAAGCGGCTGATGTAACTCACCAGCATCCGCACCGGGAAGATCATGGTGCGCGTATTGCCCGACTGCATGCGCTTGCCGTTCACATCGAGCCACATGTCGAGACTCTGCGGGTCGCCCACTTCGTCCGGCGTGACGAGCCAAGGTCCGACCGGTCCGAAAGTATCACAGCCCTTTCCCTTGTCCCATGTGCCCCCGCGCTCGATTTGATATTCGCGCTCCGAGACGTCGTTGACGATGCAGTATCCCGCCACGTGATCCAACGCGCGATCCTCCGCAACATATCGCGCAGTCGTGCCGACCACCACCGCGAGCTCGACCTCCCAATCCGTCTTGACTGAATTCTTGGGCAACATGATGTCGTCGGCGGGCCCGACGATGCAGCTCGTCGCCTTGAAGAAAATCACGGGCTCCGCCGGCACGGGCAATCCCGCCTCGGCGGCGTGGTCGCTGTAATTCAGTCCGACTGCCACGAACTTGCCGATGCCGTGGTAGGGAGTTCCAAGACGCGGCGAGCCGCTCACGACCGGCAGTTCGTCCATATTGAGCGCCCGGATGCTTTGCAGCCGCTGGGGTGACAGATGCTCCGGCCCGAGATCCTCGAGCACGGAACTTAAATCGCGGATTTGACCGTGGTGGTCGAGCAAGCCGGGCTTCTCGGAACCGGCGCGCCCATAGCGGAGCAATTTCATGTCTGGTCCTCAAAATGCGTCGTGTCACGGCCCGTCGCGGGCAACCTACCGGCCACGGTCAGTTTAATACGCAACGCCGGACGCCCGATACAATGCGATTGGCCAAAGGGAATCGAACAGGGCTCCCGCTTTCTCAGGGTCTGGGTTTTCTGTGCACTGAAATTTCTGTCCGCCTGATAGCTGGAACATGTGGCCATCGCCTAGTCCCGACAGATGGGCCTGCCTGCTTATCATTCGTTCAATAGCACGCCGCTTACGATAATATTACGCTCACCCTCGCGCCCAGGAAGCCGCTCATGTCCGACAGATCCGCCCGTATCTGCGCCCTCCTCCTGACCTCAGCTGCCGCGCTCTTGCCCGTGCACGCCCGCGCGCAGCCCGACGCCGCCCCCGACACTCCCGACCAGGCGGCCACGAAGGAAATCGCCGCCGCCACCACGGAGCCCCGCTTCCTGTCCCCCTGGGTTTCCTATCTTCCCGAGTCCGCCACCGTCCCCTCGCCTCGTGCCTTCCTGCATCGAATCCCCGGCGCGCCGGGCGAACTCGCGGATTCCGCCACCGCCTATGCCTACAGCCGCGCATTGGCGGCAGCGTCGCCGCGCGTCCGCCTCTTCACCATCGGACGCTCCGAGGAAGGGCGCGACATCGTGCTGCTCGCCATCGCCGACGAGAAAGGCATCCAGGAGCTTGACCGCCTGAAGGCGGCGACCGCCGCGCTCGCGGACCCTCGCGCCACCGATCCCGCGGCCGCCGCAAAAATCATCCAGGACGCCCGGCCGATCTATTACTTCAACGCCGCCTTGCATTCCGACGAGACCGGCTCGACCGAAACCATGCTGGAGCTCGCCTATCGGCTCGCCGTGTCCGAGCAGCCGATGATCCGACGGATCCGCGAGAACATGGTGGTGCTCATCAATCCGGTCTGCAATCCGGACGGGCGCGACAAGCAGGTCGAGTGGTTCTACAAATACCTCAAGGGCAAGACGGATCTCGCGACGCTCCCGAGACAGTCGCCGCCGTACTGGTCCCGCTACGCCTTCGTCGACATCAACCGCGACGCCACCCAGCTCGCCCACGAGACCACCAAGGCGGTGCAGCGGATGTTCTTCGAATGGCATCCGACCGTCGTGCACGACCTGCACGAAAGCGTGGCGCTGCTCATCACCTGGAACGGCACGGGCCCCACCAACGAGGATGTGGATCCCGTGACTTACGATGAGCGGCTCGAGATGAGCTTTCACGAAGTGACGACCCTGACCGGCTTCGGCATGCCGGGAGTCTGGAGCTGGAACTTCGGCGATGACTTCGCGCACCTGTTCATCGATTCCATCGGCCTCAACCACAACGCCTTGGGCCGCGGCTATGAAACCTTCGGCAACGGCACGGCCGAGACCTTGGTGCAAACATCGCCGCCGGACGAGGTGAGCCGCGACTGGTACCGGCCCTCGCCGCCGCCGAGCGAGCCGTTCCGCTGGTCGGCCCGCGACAATGTGAATTACATGGAGACGGCGGCGCTCGCCGCGCTCGATTTCTCGGCGCAACAGTCGAAGACCCTGCTCGAGAATTTCTATCGGAAGGGCTTCGATTCGTGGCGAAAGGGCGTCGAGCAGGCGCCGTTCGCGTTCCTGATACCGAACGATCAGGGCGATCCGACCCGCGTCGCGCAGATGGTGTCGCGCCTTCTCGCGCAGGGCATCGAGGTGAGTCGCTCGACGGCGGACATTACGCTCAAGGAAGGAAGCTTTTCGGCGGGAACCTACGTGGTGCGGCTCGATCAGCCGTATCGTAATTATGCGGTCGATCTTCTATCGCCGAAGTTCTACCCCAAGGATGCGGCCGAGCCTTATGACGACATCTCCTGGGAGCTGCCTGCCAACTTCCACCTGACCGCGGTGTCGACGGCGGATCCCCACATTCGCGATGCCGCGCTCACCCCGGTTAAATCGGCCGCCGCGTCCGGCGGGACAGGTTCGGGGGTCGGGGCCGGCCTTCGTGCTCAGCGACTCGGGCCAGGAGGGCCTGCTCGAGGCGCGCTTCCGGCTCGCCCGGTTCAAGCTCCAGATCGCCGAGCAGCCGTTCACCGTCGACGGCACGGAATACCCCCGCGGCTCCTGGATTTTCCGGGCGCAGCCGGGCCTCGGGGCCGCGCTCGCGGAGACTTCCGCAAGCTTGGGTCTCGATTTCTCGACCCTCGGCGCGCCGCCTTCCGTGCCGACCGCACCCCGCCCCCGTGCCGCGGCTCGGCATCTGGGTGCCGTGGGCGGATACCGACACCATCGGCTGGGAACGTTATGCGCTCGACCAGCGCCACATCCCTTATACGTACGTGCGCGACGAGGACATCCGCAAGGGCGACTTGAGCAGGAAATTCGACGTGATCGCTCTACGGACATGTGGACCTCGAGCTCGCCGAGCAGATCGAGGGAATCCCCAAAGCCTGGGGGCCCATGCCATTCAAGAAAACGGCCGCGACCCCGAGCTTCGGCACCCCGGCCGAGTCGGACGACATCACCGGCGGCATCGCGTACGAAGGACTCGCCCAGCTGCAGCGCTTCGTCGATGACGGGGGTCTCTTGGTGACGCTCGGCAACGGCACGATGCTGGCTCTGGAAGGCGGGATCGTGCGCGGCGTGCGCCGTGAGTCGGGCGGTGTGCCGCGCAGTTCCACCGGCGGCGGCGCCGCCGCCGCCGCCGCATCGCAGGTTGCCGAAACCCGCACGCCCGGCTCGCATCTGCGTGTGTCCTTCGACCGGCCCGACAGTCCCATCGCTTACGGCTATCCGGCCCACACTCATGTGTTCCGCCAGAACTACGCGATCTATGCGACGCCGCGCCGCTGGCTGCGCATGGCGTACTGCACCACCTGCCTCGACGGACCCTTCGATCCCAGCGGCGTGATCATGGAATGGGGCGACCGCGACGGTGCGCCCCTGGTCGTCAGCGGACAGGCGTGGGGAGAGGAAAATCTGATCGGTCATCCCGCCCTGCTCGACATGGCCGTGGGGAAAGGCCGGGTGGTGGCGTTCAATTTCAATCCGCTGCACCGGGATATGAATCGGGGCGACCAGCGCTTCCTCTGGAACACGCTCATCAACTGGCAGGCAATCCTCGGAGTGAAAGCGCACTAAGCGGGTGCGATGGCGTGGAGGGTATCCCACAAAACAATATTGTGTGGGATACGCCGTTAGCGGGCCAAAGGTCGAGGTGCGGCAAGCCCTTCCTCGGGCCTCTGCCCCAGAGTCTCCACACTAGCCCCCGCCGGCAGCTGATCCCCGGGCGTCAACGGGCGCTGCACGGCATCCTCGAGATCGCCGAGGGCGCGCTGGGCGCGAGCCAGCGTCTCGAGCTCGCTGCGAGCGGCGGTCAGATGCTCGATGTCCGCATCATCGAGCTCGAGGCGCCCCTCCTCGCCCGCGCGCACCGCCTCCCGAACCGCGCGCTGCCGATTTGCGGTGAGTTCGTTCAGGTGCGCAGCCTCGGCGAGTTCCTCGAGCGCCGCACGGTAGACGGCGAGCGAGCGCTCGCTTTTCGAGATCACGTCGGCCTGAGTGGACAGAAACGCCGCGGCCGCCTTGAGTCTCCCCGCCTCCGCCTCCGCGATCGGTCCGCGATTTCGGTCGAACATCGGAATGACGGCCGAAAGGCCGAGGGTGAAATAGCTTCGCTTCTCTTCGTAGGTGTAGCCCGGTCCGATGTCGATATCCGGATATTGTTTGGCGATCTGCAGACGCAGGTCGGCCTGCGCAGCAGCATATTTCTCGAGCGCGCTGCGGACATCGAGGCGATTGATGAGGGCCGCCCGGCGCACCTCGTCGATGGGCAGCGACCCCGCGGGCGGGGGGCTGTCCATGTCGGGCCAGGACAGCCGCACATCCTGAAGCGCGGCTGAAGGAACACCGATCGCGGCAGCCAGCGCCGCCCTCGCCGCGGCCGTTTGGCTCTCGGCCGCGCCCAGCGCGGCGCGTGCCTTCGACAGCTCGACGCGAGCGGCGTCCGCCTGGACGCGGGTTATCTCGCCGAGAGCAGCCATCCGATCGCTCAACTCAACTTGGTTCTGCCGAGACTCGGCCTCCGAGCTAAGCAATTCCACGGTGCGGCCGGCGACGATGTCGTCGAGCATCGCCGCGCGAACGGCGCCACGGACGGCCCAGGCGGCTTGTGCGAGATCCAATTGCGAGGCATGGAGCGAGCTTTGCGCAAATTCGATCCGGTAGCGCCGCTTGCCCGCGGTCTCGAGCGGAAAGGACAGGTCCAACGTCAGCAAGTAGGGGCTCGGAATCCCCGGCGTGATGCCGAGAGTGGGGTTGGGCCGTGCACCCGCCGTGGTGAGCGCGGCCCGCGACGCCGCCACGCCGGCGCGAGCCGCGTCCAGTTCCGTGCTGAAATACAACGCGGCCAGCGACAGCGATTGAAAGTCCCAGCTGCTCGGGGGCCACTCGGGAGCCGTACGTCCGAGATGAAATTCCTCGAAAGAGCGCAGTCCCGGGTCGACCAACGAGCGTGATTCGAGCGCCGACGCGGAGGCCTCGGGGGAAAGGGGCGCCGGCTTGTACCGTTGCGCCGAGCATCCCGCCATGAGCGCGCTTCCGGCCAAGAACGCAAGGGCCAGCAGTACCTGCAGCGCAGGTCGCGGCTTCCTCCATCGAGTCCGCAACCGCCCGACCGATGCGTAAATGCGCCCCATGGACGCAGTATAGGATGCGAGCGCCACCAAGCGAACCGACCGATGGTGGGGGGGCATCCGCTATTGCGGGCGCGCTTCGGTCATTCTGTCCTGAACGGCGAGCATCAGGTCATGGCGGGCGATCTCCCCCAAGAGGGTGGTCCGCCAGGCCCCCGAGACCACCGGCAGAACGGTTTCGTTGTCCCGCAGGAATAGCTCGAGCGCCGATGTAAGGCCCATGTCCGGCGTCAAGGTGGTATGCATTGGCGTCGACACCGTCTGGACCCGAGTGTTCGGGTCGATGAGGCCTTGGTTCATATCGGCGAACGCCTTGCGGGGGTCGATCGATGCGGTGAGCTCACCCTCGTCGTTGACGACGTACACCGTCCGTACCGGACGACCGGGCAGGTTTCCCAGCATATCCTGCACCGTGGTGGTTTCCTTGACCACCGCTGCAGCCGGCCGGATCAGATCCGCGATGGTTCGCAGCTGCCAGGCCGATCCTCCCGCGGCGCCGGGCATCAGCGATTCCCGATAGACGGAGGCACCGCCTCGATACACCTTGGCGACGTAATGCGCGGTGACGCAGGCGAGGATCAAGGGAAGCACGACCTGATGATCGAGGGTCATCTCGAAGATCATCAGGACCGAGGTGAGCGGCGCATGGGTGGTGGCCGCGAGGAACCCTCCCATCCCGACCACGGCAAACGCGCTGTTCCCGGAGGTCATGTGCGGCAGGGCCAGGCGCAGAGTCGAGCCGGTCAGTGCACCCACAGCGGCGCCGATGAACAAGGTCGGCGTGAACACGCCTCCGACCGCGCCTGACCCGACGGTGGAGGCGGTGCTCGCAACTTTGGCGAGAAGCACCGCCAGAAGCATCCAGCCGAACAGCTGATCATGCAGGATTGCATCCACCACGCTGTAGCCGTTGCCCCAGACCTGCGGAAAGGCGATGGAGATCAGACCGACGATCAGTCCGCCCAGCGCGAATTTCAAATACAAGGGGCCCGGGAGCGCGGCGAACCGCCGCTTACTCCACGCCAGCGAGGCCAGAAACGGGGGAGCCAGGTGTCCGAGCAGAACACCGAACAGGGCGTAGAGGATGAGCTCCCAGTTCTCACCGAAATGGACCGGGGGCATCTCGAAAACCGGTCCGTATCCGAGCAACCGATGGATGGTGGCGTCGGCGCTCACCGCAGAAACGAGCAGCGGACCGAAGCTCTCCATCGCGAACGAGCCCATCACGATCTCGGCAACGAACAACGCGCCCGCGATCGGAGCGTTGTAGGCCGAGGCGATGCCGGCGGCGGCCCCGCAAGCCACCAACAGCCGGCGCCTGGGCGTGGGTGCCTTGCCGAGAATCGCGACTTTGGATCCGATCAGCGCCGACAGCTGCACCATGGGACCCTCTCGGCCGATCGATCCGCCCGACGCGATCGTCAGGAGCGAGGAGAGGCTACGAATCAGCGTGGGCCGCGCGGAGATTACACCGTCGCCCACGGCCACCGCCTCCATGTAATCGACGGAGCGTTGCGAGGCCACCCAGACCGCACCGAACTGGATCACCAACCCGGCGGCGAGGCCGCCGACGACCGGGACGATGGCGCGTCGCACGCCGTGCAGTTCCATCGCCGCCTCGACCAGGCCTCCGGTACTTCCGGTGATCATCCATTCGAATACGTGAATCCCTTCGCGAAACGCGACGCTCGCCAGCGCACCGGCGATGCCGATCAGCGCTGCCCAGAACACAATGGCCGTCAGCTCCTCATGACCAAGGACGATGAGCCTCAATTTGGTGAGCCCTTGGATCGACTTCGCATACGAAGCGAGGACGCGATGACGGCCGCTGGCGAAGAGACCCCGCGGTCGGACGGTGCTGGTCAAGGCACGAAGACGGGCCGATCAGCCGCCGTATGTCGCGACGCGGCGCATCGCGCGCTGCACCGCACCAACGATCGCATCAGGCTGCTGACGATTCCATCCATTGCTGCGGCATGGTAGCGGATGGCCTCGGAAAGTCGCAATTGGCGCCCCCCTTGCGGAGCCCCACGCCCCCTGTCCGAAAAATCCGATGCCAGGCTAATCGCCGTCCTGTTCCGAGGCGGGCTTGTCGATCGCCCGCGGCGCAATCACCCGCAACAGATCGATCCGGCGCCGATCGGCCCGCACCACGCGAAACTCCAGGTCGCCGATCTGGGTGGTTTCTCCCCGCCTCGGCAGGCGGCCGAACTCCTGCATGAGGAGCCCTCCGATGGTGTCGTATTCCTCGTCCGAAAATGCGGTGCCGAAGTATTCGTTGAATTCCGATATCGGGGTGAGGGCGCGCACGGAAAATTCGCGCTCGCTCTCCCGCCTGATCGACTGGTCATCCTCGACGTCGTGCTCGTCGTCGATTTCGCCGACGATCTGCTCGATCACATCCTCGATGGTCACCAGCCCGCAAACACCGCCGTACTCATCCACCACCATGGCCAGATGATTGTGGCTCACGCGAAATTCCTTGAGGAGGACGTTGAGCCGCTTGCTTTCGGGCACGAAAACGACCGGGCGCATGAACTCGCGGATCTCGAACGGCTCACCGTCCGCGATCTGCAGGCGCAACAGATCCTTCGCGAGCAAGATGCCGAGAATCTGATCGCGGTCCTCGCCGATGACGGGGAAGCGGGAATGACCCGACTCGACCACGAGCTCGATCAATTTATCGGGCGGCTCGTCGCGCTCGACGAACACCATCTGGGCGCGGGGCACCATGATGTCCCGCACCTGCATGTCGGCCACCGCGAGGACGCCCTCGAGCATGACCAGCGCATCGCCATTGAACAGCCCGCGCTCGCTCGCCTCGCGCAGATCCTCGATCAGCTCGGGGAGGTCGCGCGGCTCGCCCGACATCGATTGCGTGATCCGCTTTAACCAGCGGCCGGTGTTGCCAGTGGGCTGTTCGGACATGTGGCCTCAAGCATACTCGATCAGGCCTGCGGCCAGACATACGGGTTTGAAAACCCAAGCCGATCAAGGATTTGAATCTCCAGGGCCTCCATTTTCCGGGCGTCGCGGGGGCCTTCGTGATCGAAACCCAGGAGGTGCAGCACGCCGTGGACCGTGAGATGGGCCCAATGAGCCGCCTTGCTCTTGCCCTGAGAGGATGCCTCCCGGGCGACGATCGGTGCGCAAACGACCAGTTCGCCGAGATCCGTCGAGCCGTCCGGCATTCTCCCCGCACCGCCGAACGACAGCACATTGGTCGGCCGGTCCTTGTTCCGATAGCGCGCATTGAGCGTGCGGCTGCGGGCCGCGCCGACGACTCGAATCGAGATCGACACGGACCGGGCGTCGCCGCGCGGCACGCGCGTTCGCAGGGCCCGATCGGCCAGCGTCGCGGCCGCCCAGCGCTCGAAATCGGCGCGGCGCGGCACCCACGGACGCCGCGCCGCGAAGGTCACGTCCAGCTCGAGATGCGGTGGCACCGCTCAGGAGCCCTTGGAACCGTCTTCGGGTGCTTTGGCCTCGTACGCCTGAACGATTCGCTGCACCAGCGGGTGCCGGACAACGTCGCGGGAGCTGAACATCGTGAACGCGATGCCGCGCACGCCGTGCAGAATGTCGATAACGGTGCGCAGGCCCGACTGCTTGGAGATCGGCAGGTCGACCTGCGTGATGTCGCCCGTGACGACCGCCTTGGACCCGAAGCCGATCCGGGTCAGGAACATTTTCATCTGCTCGTTGGTGGTGTTCTGCGCCTCGTCCAGGATCACGAAGGAGTCGTTCAGCGAGCGTCCGCGCATGAAGGCAAGCGGGGCGACCTCGATGATGTTGCGCTCGATCGACTTGGCCACCCGCTCGAACCCGAGCATCTCGTACAGCGCGTCGTACATCGGACGCAGGTACGGATCGACTTTCTGACTGAGATCCCCGGGCAGAAATCCCAGCCGTTCCCCCGCTTCGACCGCGGGACGCACCAGGACGATGCGGCGAACCTTTTCCGACTGGAGCGCCTCCACCGCGCACGCCACCGCGAGATAGGTCTTGCCCGTACCGGCCGGGCCGATGCCGAAGGTCAGATCGTGCGTGCGGATGTTGCTCAGATACTCGGTCTGATTCGCGCCGCGCGCGCGCAGCGCGCCGCGCGCGGTGCGCACCTTGATCTCATCCGCCGGCTCGCCGTTATTGAGGGGAGTGCCGCGTTCCGCGGGCGGTTGCGCCGGCCCCGCTGCCGGATCGCCGCCGTTCATATCGAGCTCCTGGAGCGCGATGTGCACGCGCTCGGAATCGACCGGCTCGCGTTGGGCGCGCGCGTACAAATCCTGCAGCACTGCCTCCGCGCGTTTGGCCGCGGCCGGCGGTCCGACGATCTGGAATCGATTGCCGCGCCGGCGGATGTCCACGCCGAGCCGCGCTTCGATCTGGCGCAGGTGCTCGTCGAGCGGTCCGCAGAGCTCGACCAGGCGCACGTTGTCGAGCGGTGCGAGAACCACATCGCGCGGCGTGGGAACTGAATTCACGCCGGGCTTTCCATGCCGGCGGTTTCGCTCACCAGCCGTCCCCGCAGAGAATTGGGCCGCGCCTCGGTGATGATCACGTCGGTGAATCGATTGATGAGCTCCGAGGGACCGTCGAAATTCACCCAGCGGTTGTTGTCGGTGCGCCCGGCGAGCTCGCTCCTGTTGCGTTTGGCGGGCCGCTCGACCAGTACGCGCTGCCGGCTGCCGACCATGCGCTGCGAAATGTCCCGAGATTGGATGTTCAAGCGTTGCTGTACGAGCTCGAGCCTCTGCTGCTTCACGTCGGCGGGCACCTCGTCAGGAAACGACGCTGCGGGCGTGCCGGGACGGCGGCTGTAGATGAAGCTGAAGGATTGATCGAAGCCCACATCCGCGATCAGGTTCATCGTGGCCAGGAAGTCCTCATCGGTCTCCCCGGGAAAGCCCACGATGATGTCCGTGGTGATCGAGATGCCCGGGCGAACCGCGCGGAGCTTGCGCAGCTTCTGTTTGTACTCGAGCGCGGTGTGGCCCCGCTTCATGGCCGCCAGCACCCGGTCCGAGCCGCTCTGCACCGGCAGATGCAGCAGGTTGTTGAGCTTCGGAACGCTCGCGTACGCCTCGATCAGACTGTCGTTGAACTCCAGCGGGTGGGACGTGGTGAAGCGGATGCGTTCCACGCCCGGAACCGCGGCGACGAAATGAATCAAAGTCGCAAGATCCGCGACGCTCCCGTCCTCCATCCCGCCCGCGTATGCATTGACGTTCTGCCCGAGCAGCGTGACCTCGCGAACGCCCTGCGCCGCCAGGGTCTCGACTTCGCCGAGCACCTGCTCGAACGGCCGGCTGATCTCCTCGCCGCGGGTGTAGGGAACGACGCAGAAGGTGCAGTACTTGCTGCAGCCCTCCATGATGGAGACAAAAGCCGTGGCACCGTGGGCGCGAGCCAAAGGCAAGCGGTCGAATTTCTCGATCTCCGGGAAGCTCACGTCGATCTGCGGTCGGCCGGTTCGCTTCAGCCCCTCGATCAAGTCGGGCAGCCGGTGCAGGGTTTGCGGACCGAACACGAGATCCACGTACGGGGCTCGCGCGGTGATCCCCTCGCCCTCCTGGCTGGCCACGCAGCCGCCGACGCCGATGACGACGTGCGGCCGCAACTCCTTGAATGTGCGCCATTCGCCCAGCAGCGAGAACACCTTTTCCTGGGCTTTCTCCCGAACGGAGCAGGTGTTGACCAGGAGCACGTCGGCCTGCGCCGGATCGTCCGTCCGGGTCATCCCGTGGGCCTCCCCGAGCACGTCCTGCATCTTGCTGGAATCGTACTCGTTCATCTGGCAGCCGAACGTTTTGATGTAGACAAGGCCTGACATAGCTCGCCGTAGGCTCACGCTGAAAAGGCCGCTAAGATACTCGCAACCATGGCAATACGTGAAGTTTTGAGAATGGGGGATCCGCGGCTGCTCGAGGTCGCCAAGCCGGTGGCCGCATTCGGCACCTCGGAGCTCGAAAGCCTGCTGCGCGATATGCGGGACACCATGCAAGATCTCAATGGGGCGGGTCTTGCAGCGCCGCAAATCGGCGTAGGGCTGAGAGTTGTCATATTCGGGATCGAGGCGAACCCGCGCTATCCGGACGTCGATCCGGTGCCCTTCACGGTGCTGATCAACCCGGAGCTCACACCGATCGGCGACGAGATGGAGGAGGGCTGGGAGGGCTGTCTGTCGGTGCCCGGCATGCGCGGCCTGGTGCCCCGCTATCGGCAACTTCGCTATACCGGCGTCGATGCCAGAGGCCAGCCGATCGATCGCACCGTGGACGACTTTCACGCACGCGTCGTGCAGCACGAGGTCGATCATCTGGACGGGATCCTCTACCCCCGCAGAATCCGAGACTTGACCCAATTCGGTTTCACCGAGACGCTGTTCCCGGGCCAGGACCTGGTAGACGATTGACCGCGACCTCCGCCACGGCTCTGACCGAGGAATGTCTTGCCCTGGTTCGCGATCCCGGCGGCGAGGGGGCCCGCGTCTACACGGAATTGTTCGAGCAGGCCGCGCTCGAACACGCCAAAGAGAGCGACCGCCGCCTGGCAGCCGGCCACCCGGCGCGGGCGCTCGAGGGGCTGCCCCTGTCGGTGAAGGATTTGTTCGATGTCGCGGGCCGGGTGACCCGCGCCGCATCGGTCGCGCTCCCCGATGCCACGCCCGCCACGGTCGACGCGCCGGCCATTGCCCGCCTGCGAGACGCGGGCGCGGTCATCGTCGGCAAGACCAACATGACCGAATTCGCTTATTCCGGCCTGGGGCTGAACCCTCATTTTGGGACGCCGCTGAACCCCTTCGACCGGCGTACGCAGCGCATTCCGGGCGGATCCTCCTCGGGCGCCGCGGTATCGGTGAGTGATGGCATGGCGTTCGCGGCCATCGGCTCCGACACCGGGGGCTCGATTCGCATTCCGGCGGCCCTGTGCGGTCTGGTGGGATGGAAGCCCACGGCATCGAGGGTGTCGCGCGTGGGCGTCTATCCCCTGTCGAGCTCGTTCGATTCCATAGGTCCGATCGCAGGCAATGTCGCCTCATGCGCCCGGCTCGACCAGGTGCTCAGCGGCGAAGCCGCCCGCACCGAGCCGCGCCGCGACCTCCAAGGCGTCCGCCTCGCGGTCCCCGAGAAGCTCCTCTGCGCCGATACGGACCCGCCGGTCGCGGCCGCCATCGCCTGCGCGCTTTCCGCACTCTCGAGGGCGGGTGCGACCATCGCCGAGCAACCGCTGCCGGAACTCGCGGAGGTGCCGACAGTGGGCGCTGGGGTGGTGATCGTGGGATCGGAAGCCTACGCCTGGCACCGCCCGAACCTCGCCGCCCGGGGATCGCTCTACGATCCTCGCGTACGCACGCGGATCGAGCGGGGAGCGGCGTATTCCGCGTGGGAATATCTGGATGCGCTCTCCTGCCAACGCGCAAGCATCGAGGCCGCGGCACGCGCGCTGCAGGGCTTCGACGGCTGGCTGATGCCGACGGTGCCGATCATCGCCCCGAGGATCGTGGACTTGACCGACGACGACGCTTATGTCGCGATCAACAAGCTCGTCCTTCGCAACTCCTCCATCGTCAATTTCCTGGGCGGCTGCGCGATCAGCCTGCCCTGCCACGCTTCCGGCGAACCTCCTGTCGGCCTGACCTTCGCCGCGCTCGGTAACTCGGATCGCGAGGTGCTGGGCATCGCAGCCGCGCTCGAGCGGGCGCTGTATAGCGTGCGCGGCATCGCGCGCTGACCGCCCGCGCGGAGCCGGCGCCGCCCTCGCCTAAGGTTGCGACGGGCCCGGCTCGAGCACGTTGTGGAGCTGACCAATCCCCTCGATGTCCACCTGCACCGCGGAGCCATCCTTGATCGACCCGACGCCGACCGAGGTGCCGCACGCGATCACGTCGCCCGCCAGCAGCGACATGTCGTGGGAGAGCAGGCTCACCGTGTCCTCCACCGAATAAATCATGTCCGACAGCGGATAATTCTGGCGCTCGACGCCATCGACCCGGGTGACCACCCGCAGTGTCGACCAGTCGAGCCCGGTGGCAATCACCGGGCCGATGCACCCGAAGGTGTCATAACCCTTCGAGCGGCACCATTGGGCGAAGTCGGGGTTTTCGTTCAGTACTCCGATCGCCGTCACGTCGTTCACACAGGTATAGCCGAAGATGTGATCGGCCGCCTCACCGGGGGCGACATCCTTGCACCGCTTGCCGATGACGATGCCGAGCTCGCCTTCGTAGACGATCTTGCCCGCATAGGCGCGGGGCCTCACGATCGGCTCATCCGGGCCGATCGTCGAGGTGCCGGGCTTGAGCAGGAACTGGGGGTGGGTCGGCGCGGGCTTCCCGAGCTTTTCGGCCAGCGCATGAAAATTGTTCCACAGCGCGACGATCTTGGACGGCGCGCACGGACTCAGCAAAGTGACGGCATCCTGCGCGAATTTCCGCCCCGTCGGCCGCCTATCGGCGAACAGGTCCCCCTCGTGTTCGAGGATGTGCATGCCCTCGACGAGACCAAAGCCAACATGGCCGTCGTTCGAGCGAAAACGTGCCCAGCGGCTCATATGCGCAGCGGTCTCCTTGGTCGGCGGGATCGTGAGTATAGCGGGATGCGGCACTCATCGAATCGACAGCTCGCGAAGCCGCTGCCAAGAAGGGGATCGACGAGCAAGAATAGCCGACCGAGCGCCGCGTCGCCGCGCTCACGCGCAGCGACGGGCGGCTGGCCGCGGCCCGTAACCTTGAAGGACCGTCAGATGGCGGGCCGGCGCCGCCGTGCCGCGGCCGCCATCGCGGTCAAGCCACTGCCCAGCAGCCACAATCCGGCCGGAAGCGGTACGGGCGCGGTGGCCGAAACTTGGATGGCGAACGGCAGGGCATTCGCGCTCGAATAGCCGTTGCCGCTGCCGTCGTTGAAGGCAAAGGCGAGCGCCGCCGCCGTTCCGCCCGCGGTCGGTGTCAGCAGGCCCAACTGAACCGCCGTATCGCCCGGCGGGTTGATTTCGATCGCCGCCCAGTAGTTGCCGGTGGTGGAGGCCGTCCAGCTGAGTCCACTTGCGCCGTTCCATCCGTCGGCGGTATAGGTGCCTTGGGTGGAGAACACCGCCGCTGCGCTGCGGTTGCCGAGGAACTTGCCGTTGTTATCCTGGTAGATAGACAACGTGAAAGTATCGCCCGGGCTATCCGCAAAAAAGGAGTTGGTGAGGTACGCCTGGATGGCTGTGACGGTCGAACCGCCCGTCAATGAGAATTCGGCCGCGTAAAAATCGTTCGAGTCGAGCGCCACGGCAGTGGCATTCGCGGCCGGGGTACCGGTATCGAGCACCAACGCCGCATTCGAGACGGTCGGGACGAGATAGCCCGCCGCAACGAATGCAGCAAGCGCCAAGATCTTGTTGTTCATCGTAAAGTCCTCGTGGCGGTGCTACTGGAGGTTGCCGATCGAATACAGCTGTTGCAGCGGACCCGTGGTCGACAGCGAGCTGATCGCACCGGTCGATGGGTTGTAGATTGCACCGTCGTTGAATCCCTGCACGGACATCGTCACTGCGCCGCTCTGATGTATTTGAACCAGCGCCCATCCGTAGAACCGGTCCCAGGGGGTGGTGAATGGCACCGGCTCCGCTGGTCCCGGGGCCAGCGTGTCGTCGAAGGGAGAGCCCCCCGCGCCGACGGTAACCTGATACGGCGTATTGCTGGACGTGCCGGTTGGATCGGGGATCGCTTCCACGTGGACGATGTGCTCGTGCCCGCAGAAGTAAGTGGCGTTGTAATGCGCGATCACCGCCCAGAACGCGTACTGGTACTTGCCGCTCGGATTATTGATGGTCACGCCGTCGGTGGTCAGGCTCGTCGCAGGATCGGTCTTGGTATTGGAGTCGAGCCCTCCCGCGGAAACCGGCTGGTTCGGACCAGCCGACGTTACCAGGTTGTAGTCGTAGGTCAGCGCAGGCTTGTGGCCAAAAACGAAATACTTGGGAATCGCACCCGCTGTCGCGGCGCGCTGCTTGGCGGCCGAGAGGTCGGCGGCCAGCCAGTCGCTGGGCGCCGTCTGATCGGCGCCCGCCGGATCCGTGTTGATCACCACGAAGTGCAGAAGTTCCGGAGCGCTCGCGGTGTTGACCGTGATGTCGAACGAATAATCCAGCTCGGTTTCCTGGGGATTGGTGGATGGGCTGCCGCTGTTCGGCGTGGTGTAGTTGCCGTTGTTGCCCCCCGACAAAGGAGCCGTCGCAGAAGTGAATCCATTGACGGCCACCGCACCGAACCCGCTGACGGTTTGGAAGCGCTCGTTGGTGGAGATGTCCTCGATCAGATCGCCCATGTTGGCGACGAAGGCCTGCTCGTTGTCGACATACGCCGCCTTACCGCTCGCGCAGTTGCTCGGGCTGTTCGTCGTGTCCTTGCTGTTGCATTGAGTCTCATGATTCCCGGGGACCGGGACGACGTAGGTTCCCGTCTCGAACATCTGGGACACCAAACCGCGCCAATAGGCATATTGAAGATACTCGAATACGGCGTCCGTGCTCACCAATGCAGACACGCTGGCGATCGAGCTCAACTGCGGAGGCAGCGAGGGGCGCCCGTACCCGTAGATCATGTCGCCGTTGAACACGAGCAGGTTGGGCTTCTGCGCCTGGATGCTGCGCAAGATCCGCGAAAAATCCTTGGTGTTCTGAAGCCAGTGTGCATCCTGCGGCAGCAGCGTTCCGGTGAGGCTCGGGTATCCGGGAGAATTCGGCTGTCCAGACGCTCCAGCCCCGCCGATGCCCAATGCCGTGGTCGGATCGAAGGTCGCCGGGTCGGTGCGGCTATCGCCGACCGTCGCAAAGCTGAACACCACCGGATCGGCGGCGGCGGCCGGCCGGGTTGCAGCCATTCCCGCGAGAACGGCGCAACACATCGTTAATACCGTGAACGCACGACCTTGGACGGGTTTCGTCGTTTCGCTGGATGGCATGGAATCCCTCGTTGTTTATTTTTCGCCGCCGGCGGCGGCACGCTTCAACGTTCGAAAGTTATCGAGCGTACGTATCACGCATATGACAGAGTTCCTAACGTTTTGCGGCACGGAGCACCGGCTCGACCCCGCCCGCTTGGGAGTCCTCCGCGAGCCTATTGCGCGCGGCAGCTCACCTTATAGGTTGCACCGGATTTCTGATCCATGCCCATCCAATGGCCCACGTTCACCTGCTTGCCCGGAAATACCGTGGTGCTCTGCCGATCGGAAATGGAACGCTTCTCGCCGTTCTCGAAGTAGAATCCGTGAAGCTCGGCGCTGCAGTGAAGGATCCGCGTGTCCTGATTGGTCACGAGAATCGAATAGACGATCTCTTCGTTGTTGTAGCCCGCGATCTCCCATTTCGCGTCGCTGGCAAATTTGGCCGTCGCGGCAGCTTCCCCGGGCGTCGCCGCGGCCGTATCGCCTGGCCCCGGCTCGATTGGACGAATCGGCGCGTCCGCCGGGGCGGCGGACGCCGATGGCGCGGCGGCTGCAGGCGTAGCCGGCGGACTTTGAGCGTCATCGGCGAAGCTCGGAACGGACGAGAGGAGCGCGGCCGGAACAAGCCAAAAAAGCTTCATTGCGAATCTCCGCTGGTAGTTGTTGCCGCAACGCCCTCTGGGCCGGACTGAGCCTTGGCCTGGGCGAGCGACCAAACGAAATCCAATGGCCGGTAAATCGCCCGGCTTCCCCCGGACACTTCGATCGAACGAAACCACGCCGGGTCCGGCAGCCCGACGTAGCCGCGGCGGGCCAAAGGGTTCGCGCTCGGCGCCTCCGAATCGGATTCGAACGCCGAAAGACGTGCCGGTGCCCCGTTCTTCGATCCGATGGTTGCGCGGGCGTGGCAAGTGATGCAAGAGGCCGTTCTTTGCAGTCCGATCTCGAGATCGGAATTCGCCAGCAACCGCGGCCGGCCTGACGGGTCGACGAAGGAGGTCATCGTTCCACGCAGCCGATAGAAGCGCCACACCGTCTCATCGAGCCCGATACCCGAGGGAGCGCGATTGCAATCGAGCGAACGGCCGCGGCACGCGAAGCTGTCCCGCGAAGGCAGCTGCCAACCTTCGCCGCCGATCCGCGCGGCATTGTCGACGTGCTCGAAGCTCGCCCAGAACCAATTCGGCAGAGCTTTCGAGGCGATATTCAATGACGTCAAGCCATACAGGCGCATCTGGCCATCCTTCAAGCGAATCGCGAGCGTGTGGTACCGCGCTTGCTCGATAGGGGCGATCAGGCGCCAACTAGCCTTGACCTGCATCGACCCCGCGGGAAATTCCACCGGCTGCGGCCCGGCGACCGCACGCAACTGGCCGCCGATGCTGAACAATCCCCGGGCACGGATGTACTCGTAGGTCTGCCGATTCAGCCTCGTTTCGATCAGCCGTCGCGCAGTCGAGAGCGGGTCGTCGAGCGGAACCATCGCGCCGTCCACGATGTGCCGCACATTCGGCAATCTCTCGGACAGCAGGTTCTCGAACCGGTGCGGGCCGACCGCGACGGAGGGAACGTCCGGGATCTTTCGCCACGGCCCGGGATCCATCCCCTTCTCGAGAAACGTATCGGTGGAGTTCTGCCAGGTCTCCCAGACGGTCGGCCGATCCGCTCCGAACGGCGCGTCTGGGTCGGCTGCGCGGATCGCGATGTTCGCCGGCCAATTGATCGCGACGAACAGGCGCCAGGCATACTCGTCGCTGCTTCGCGCCGCCGCTGCCGCGTCTTGCGGCTGCAGCCACCTGGACTTCCATTCGAGCGCAATCGACGGTTGCGCCAGGAGCACGGTCGACAGCACCAGGATCGGGGCCGCCATTCTCATCGCGCCACGTCCGCGTCTGTCAGCGTCTTGAGGAACGCGATGAGATCGTCGATCTCGGCGTCCGACAGCGCGGGCTCTGCGCCGGGCTTTCGATCCAGCGGCGGGTCATGGTCCACATTATCAGGGAATCCCGCCGGGAGATCGTTGAATCGATGGACGCTTCCGTCCGGATTGCGCGGATAGAATTTCTCCGGGTGAAGATCACGCTCGTTGTAGAAGTCAAGCACTTCGCGCAACGAGGTGAACACGCCGTTATGAAAATAAGCGTCGCGGATCGCCGAATTGCGAACCGTCGGCGAACGAAAGAACCCGCAGTATTCCCGCCTTTGGGCGAGATCCTGCCGCATAGGCCCGCAGAGGCCGAGATCGAAGTAGCCGGGATCCGCGTTCGCGGCGATCCGCGGATTTCGCGGTATTCCCACGTTGACGTAATCGAAGTCGGTGAAGGGCGGGGGCATGCCCGCCCGGCTCACCCCGAGATGGCAGCTCGCGCAGTTGCCTTTCGCCGGGTCTTTGAAGAGATCGACTCCCCGCTCTTCTTGCTCCGTGAGCTCGATTTCGCCGCGGAGGTAGGCATCATATCGGCTGGTGTACGGATAGAACTCCTCCGGCAGGGTCTGAAACGCCTCCAGTGAACGCAATACGGCGTCGAAAGCGCGCTGTGGGTTGTTGAAGATCTCGCCTCCGAAGGCGGCGCCGAACTGCGCTGCGTAGGAAGCCTTGCGCAGCTTGGCCACAACGTCAGCAGGACTTGCATTGGCCATCTCGTTGGCCGCCAGCAGCGGAATCACCGCTTGCTCATGCAGGGTGCCTGCGCGCCCGTCCCACGTGAAACCGCCGACCGGGCCCACATCGCCATCAATGAAGTGATATCGCTCCTCGAAGCTTGGCGCGCCATGCAGATAGCGCAACGACGGCACAGCGCGTGTTCCCGTCCTGGTCATGTCCGCGCCGCCGACCGCCACGGCTTTTCCGGGGGGCGGCCCATACGCGTAGCGCCGGTCGTGGCATGTCCCGCACGCCAGCCGGCCGGAAGCGGATAGGGACGGATCGAAAAACATCAATCGGCCGAGCCGCGCGAGTTCGGAACTGGCCGGCGAGGAGCCTGATCCGGACAGGGTGCTTGCCACGGCCGCGTCGGTCCCCGGGGAAGCAGCCGCCGTGGAAGCCGGCGCCGCGCCAGCGGGCTCCGCGCAAACCGCCGCCACGCCGGCAATCAGCAAAGCGCCGGCGAGCATCTTGCGGGCCGCCGAGCGCACCCCGATCGGTGTCGAACAAAAACGCCGTGCAGCGGAGCACGCGCCCTCGATAGCAATGCAGCGCGGCAATCGAAAGCTCCACTCGTGAGATCCCCGGTCCGAAAGACTAGAGCGGGATTATGAACGCGACGTGAATGCCGCCTTAACCGTGCCCATGCCCATGCCGGTGGTGGATGTCCGGGTAGTGGGGATGGCGGTGCAGCAGCGGCTCGTGATGATGCTCGTGGGAATGCGGCTCTGCGCCGTTCCAGCCGGCCTCGTGCGAGTGGCGATGGTGCGCGTCGTGAACGTGCGGGTGGTTGTGAGTGAGCGGTTCGTGCAGATGCTCGTGTTCGTGCCGCTCGGTCAGATGCAGCCAGACGCCGAGCGCCATCAAGGCTGCCGCCGCCGAAAAAATCGGCGTGAGGGATTGTCCGAAAAGCGCGATCGCAATCGCGGTACCGACGAATGGCGCGGTCGCGAAGTAGGCGCCGGTGCGCGCGCTGCCGAGATGCCGCAGGGCCACGACGAACAGCACCAGGCTCAGCCCGTAGCCCACGAAACCGAGCAACAGGATGGCGGCGACGTGCGACGGCGCCGGCAGCTTGTGGCCGAGCGCGAACGCCAGCGCGGTGTTGGCGCTGCCGGCCGCGAGGCCTTTGGCCGCCGCGATGATGCGAGCATCGGCGCCCGACACTTTGCGGGTGAGGTTATTGTCCAGGGCCCACGCGAGGCAGGCGGCGGCGACCCAACAGGAGCCGAGGATCGGGGCCGGCGAGGAAGCGCCCGACGGCCACGCCAACAACGCGCCGCCGGCAACGATGGCGAGAAAACCGGTGATCACTCGCGGGCTGGTCGCCTCCCGGAACGCGATCCACGCGAGAAGCGCGGTGAACACGCTTTCCAGGTTCAACAGGAGCGAGCTCGTGGCGGCATCCAGACGGCGCAAGCCCGTCATGAGCAGCACCGGAGCGACGATGCCGCCCGCCAGGGTGGCGGCCGCAAGCCAGATCCAATCCATGCGAAGGAGTCCGATCGGCGATCTGCCGCCTCCCTGGGCGAGCCAGACGAGGCTCACGCCGACGCCGCTTCCCAGGTATAGGAGGCCGGCGACCATGAGTGGGCTGGCCCCCGTCAGCAGTTCCTTTGCGATCGGCGTGGTCGCACCGAACAGCACCGCCGAGGCCAGCGCGGCGGTCAGCGCCAAACGGGAGCCGCCGCTTTTCATGCGCCCTCGAGAGTGATGCATACCAAGAACCTGTAAAAGCCGTCGCACGCCACCGACCTTGGATATTCTAGTCTCGCGCCGGCACAGCGTGGTGCACCGCGTACGGAATTCGCTATTCTAGTGTGCGACCGCTCATCATCATGGTTCAAGGAATGCAGGATGCATCGAACCTCGATCCCTCTCGGCCTCGCCGTCGTTTTTCTTCTGCTCGCAGCTTGCGGCAGCTCCACTGGGAGTTCCGCTTCGACTCCGACAGCCCCCCCGATCACGACCATCGATGAGCCGACAACTGTCGACCTTTATCCGAATGGCTCCTCCGAGAATCCGGCGCGCCTGACCGTGATGGTCACGGCGGTGGGCTCCGTAGCGGTCTCGATGCCGCTCGGCTTCGACACGGGTTCGGCCGGCATCACACTCTATGCGCCAAGCATCTTCCCGGCCAGCATGCTCGGTGCCACCGGATTCATTTTTCCGTCCGGTGAGACCCAAATGAGCTACGGAGGCATTACCGTCACCAACCAGCAAGGCACGCGAACCTACGGCAGCGTACTCGACAGCCGCAACGAGAACGGCAATCTCGGCTTCGCCACCGTGACTTTCGGCGACGCGAACGGTGAGGTCACCACGCAAACGATGCCGGTATTTCTATACTATTCGATCACAGATAATCAGACGGGGGACCTGGTTCCTCAGCCGACTCAGCAAGGCTGGTTTGGCGTCGCGAGTACCTCAGGGACGATCGCCGTCCCTGATTCGGTCGAGCCGGCGGCGGGATTTCCGGCTTGCTCGGCGGCAAGCGCCGGGACGTGCTACGTGGTCAGTGTATTGAAGTACATTGGTTATGCCGCAGGCATCGATGCGGGGTTCTCGCTGGCACCGGCGACGATTCAGAGCTGCGACATTGCCACCGCGGGTGACTGCATGCCCGCCCCCATCCTGACCCTCGGTCTGAATTCGAATTTGGAGGCAGGGTACACGACTCAGAGGCTCGTTTGTCCACCGAACGGCTACATCGGTCCCGCCAATATCGCCGGCTATCAGGTCTGCCAGAAAACGATCCTGAACACCACGATCCGTGCGCTGGGAGAGACCGTCACGGGCTATTCGCTCTTCGATAGCGGAACTGCCGAGATGCAGATTTCCACGCCCGCGGGCAGTAATTTCCCGCCAAGTATTCCCATCGGCACGAGCGTGACGTTCACACAGCCGGCGGGATTTGCGTACACCTATACGTCGGGCACCGGCTACTTCGAAACCATTGTCGAACCGGATACCACCACGGTGAACATCATCGGAATAGGTTTCTTCACCACGAATTCCCTGTTCATCGACTTCACGACCAGCACCGAAGGATGGAAATAGCTAGAACGGGATGTCGTCGTCGAAATCCTCTTTGCCGCCGGCCGGCGCGGGCGACTGATCGTAATCCTCCCGGGGCGGTGCGCTTGCGCCGCCACGATCCGCACCGCCGCCCATGCCGCCGCCGCCGCCACCACCACCGCGCGCGCCGAGCATCTGCATGTTGTCGGCGATGATCTCGGTGGTGAACCGATCGTTGCCTTGCTTATCCTGCCATTTACGGGTGCGGAGCTTGCCCTCCACGAACACCTGTGAACCCTTGCGCAGGTACTCGGCGGCAATCTCGCCCAGGCGCCCGAAGAGCGCGATGCTGTGCCACTCGGTGCGCTCCTGTTGTGCGCCGGAGGCCTTGTCCTTCCAGGACTCGCTGGTGGCAATGCGGATATTCGTGACCGTCATGCCGCTCGGCATCGAGCGGGTCTCGGGGTCAGCGCCCAAATTCCCGACCAAAATGACTTTATTGACTCCGCGAGCCATGACATTTCCTCCACTTTGGATGCCGCATATTGTACACGGGTAGGGAGTCCCCATATGAGGGTCTTGACCCCCGCGCTGATCGAGAAATGCGCGGCCGGGCGGCGGATCGTTCCATTCGGAGCGCCGTCGCCCCCACCCCATCCTCGCCTCTTGACGCCGGGCGTATAGTAATCGGCTGCATGCAAAATATCCGAATCCGGGGTGCCCGGACCCACAATCTGAAGAACGTCGACCTCGACCTGCCGCGGGACCGCCTGATCGTGTTCACCGGCCTGTCCGGGTCGGGCAAGTCCTCCCTGGCCTTCGACACCATCTACGCCGAGGGGCAGCGGCGCTACGTGGAGTCGCTCTCCACCTATGCGCGGCAATTCCTGTCGATGATGGAAAAGCCGGATGTGGACACCATCGAGGGGCTGTCCCCGGCCATTTCCATCGAGCAGAAGTCGACCTCGCATAATCCGCGCTCGACCGTCGGCACCGTGACCGAGGTGTACGACTACCTGCGGCTCCTGTACGCCCGGGCGGGCACCCCGCGCTGCCCCGATCACCACATCGACCTCGCCGCGCAGACGGTGAGCCAGATGGTGGACGCCGTGCTGGCCCACCCGGAAGGCACCGCCATGATGCTGCTGGCGCCCGCCATATCGGAGCGCAAAGGCGAGCATGCGGAGCTCCTGGAGGAGCTTCAAGCCGGCGGCTTCGTGCGCGCGCGCATCGACGGGAAGGTCGTGGAATTGGACCAGGCGCCGAAGCTCGATGTGCGCCGCAAGCATACGGTGGAGGCGATCGTGGATCGCTTTCGAGTACGGCCCGATTTATCGCAGCGACTCGCCGAGTCTTTCGAGACCGCGTTGCGCCTGGGCGCCGGCGTGGCGCGGGTCGCGTTCATGGACGATCCCGAGCGCACCGAGCTCGTGTTCTCCAACAAGTTCGCGTGCCCGATTTGCAACTACTCGCTCACCGAGCTCGAACCACGGCTGTTCTCCTTCAACAGTCCCATCGGCGCCTGCCCGACCTGCGACGGGCTCGGCACGCAGGATTTCTTCGACCCGGGGAAGATCGTAGCCAATCCGCATCTGTCCCTCGCCGGCGGCGCCGTGCGCGGCTGGGATCGGCGCAACGCCTACTATTTCCAGGTCATTCAATCCCTGGCGCGGCATGCCAAGTTCGACATCGAAGCCCCCTATGAGAGCCTCTCTCAGAACATCAAGGATCTCGTGCTGTTCGGCAGCGATGACGAACAGATCGAATTCAAATATCTCGATGGTAAGGGCGGAACCGTCAAGCGCAGGCATGCGTTCGAGGGCATCGTCAAGAATCTCGAGCGCCGCTATCGCGAGACCGAATCGGCCACCGTGCGCGAGGAGCTCGCCAAGTACCGCTCGTCGCGGGCCTGCCCCGACTGCGGCGGCACCCGGCTCAACCGGGCCGCGCGCAACGTGTTCGTGGAGAACCGGAGCCTCCCGGAAATTTCCGCGCTCTCGGTCGCGCACGCGCTGGACGTTTTTCACGCCTTGAAGCTCCCCGGCTGGCGCGGCGAGGTCGCGGTGAAGATCGTCAAGGAGATCGGAGACCGTCTGGGCTTTCTCGCGAACGTGGGCCTCGGCTATCTCACCTTGGATCGCAGCGCCGAGACGCTGTCGGGCGGTGAGGCGCAGCGCATCCGACTGGCCAGCCAGATCGGCTCTGGATTGGTGGGCGTCATGTACATCCTGGACGAACCCTCCATCGGACTGCACCAACGCGACAACCAGCGCCTGCTCGACACGCTGGTCAATCTGCGCGACCTCGGCAATACCGTCATCGTCGTCGAGCACGATGAGGATGCGATCCGGCAGGCCGATTATGTGGTGGATCTGGGTCCCGGCGCGGGCGTGCATGGGGGACGGATCGTGGCGCAGGGCACGGCGGCCGAGGTCGCCGAGAATCCCGAGTCGATCACCGGAAAATTCTTAAGCGGACGGCGCCGCATCGAGATCCCCGCCATGCGCCATCGGCCCGACCCGAAGCGCATGCTGCGGGTGCTGGGCGCCACGGCCAATAATTTGAAGAAAGTGACCGCCGAGTTTCCGCTCGGGCTCCTCACCTGCGTCACGGGGGTATCCGGCTCCGGCAAATCGACCTTGGTCAACGATACCTTGTTTCGCGCGGTAGCGACCCAGATGAACCATGCATCGCCCGGCAGCGCGCATTTCGACCGCATCGAGGGTCTGGAGCACATCGACCGCGTCATCGAGATCGATCAGAGTCCGATCGGCCGCACGCCGCGTTCCAATCCGGCCACCTACACGGGGCTGTTCGCGCCGATCCGCGAAATTTTCGCCTCGGTCCCCGAAGCCCGCGCCCGCGGCTACGAATCCGGCAGATTCAGCTTCAACGTCAAGGGCGGCCGGTGCGAGGCCTGCCAGGGCGATGGCGTGATCAAGGTCGAAATGCATTTTCTGGCCGATGTCTACGTTCCGTGCGACGTCTGCCGCGGACTGCGCTACAACCGGGAAACCCTCGAGATTCGCTTCAAGGGCAAGAACATCCAAGAGGTCCTCGACATGACGGTGGAGGACGCGTTGCCGTTCTTCTCCGCGGTGCCGACGGTGCGGCCGAAGCTGCAGACGCTGCTCGATGTGGGCCTCTCCTACGTGCGACTGGGACAGAGCGCGACGACGCTCTCGGGCGGCGAGGCACAGCGGGTCAAGCTGGCGAAGGAATTGTCCAAGCGCGCTACGGGCCGCACGCTCTACATCCTCGACGAGCCGACCACGGGGCTTCATTTCGCGGATATCGAGCAGCTCCTGGTGGTCCTGCATCGTCTGCGCGACGAGGGCAACACCGTGATCGTGATCGAGCACAATCTGGACGTGATCAAGACCGCCGACTGGGTGATCGACCTCGGTCCCGAAGGCGGAGACGGCGGCGGGCGGATCATCGCGACCGGAACGCCCGATGAGATCGCCGCGACCGCCTCCTCGTATACCGGACGGTATTTGCAGGCCGCGCTGGCGCCGGCGAAGCGCGAGCCGGCGGCGCGGCGCAAGCGGGCGTGAGGTAGGGCGTCGCGCCGGTTCGTTTTAAGAAACTCAGCCAATCTGCAAAGATGATGTAATTGCAATGCTAGGCGTCATGGCGTTTCGAGCAAGAGAGTACGTCATATGTCGAAGAAGCGCCCAGAGCGTCCAGAACCAAAGCGGCGAGAATCCATCTGCGCTTTGAATAAAGCTGCCGCAGATCACGGCATCGTCAACTACGTCCTCACTTCACTGCCGCATGCCACGCTGAAGCGAATCCTGCCCGATCTGGAGTCCGTGAATATCGTAGAAGGCCAGGTCATCGATCAAGTAGATCGATCAATTGAATATTTATATTTCGTCAATCGCGGCTTGATTTCATTGGTCAAGACCATGCAGGACGGCCGAGCCGTCGAGGTTGGAGCCGTCGGCATTGAAGGGATAACCGACCCGAGCGCGCTCTTCGGCATCGAGCAGGCAATTGTAGGGTCTATGGTTCAGATTCCAGGAGCGGCGATGCGCATTCGGCGCGATATCCTCAGGCGCGAGATGGAAAAGGACAACGTGCTCTTCGACATGATGCACAAGTGTATCCGTTTCGCCACCAGCCAGCTCATGCAGACTGCCGCCTGCAATCGGCTGCATACTTTGGAAGAGCGCTGTTGTCGCTGGCTGCTGATCGCCCACGACAGCGCGCAAGCAAAGTCGTTTCCACTGACCCATGAATTCCTTGCGATGATGCTCGGCGTTCAACGTAGCGGCGTATCGATTGCCGCGCGCTACCTGCAGAAGGCGGGTTTGATTCAATACACGCGTGGTCACGTAACTATCACGGACCAATCGGGGCTCACAGATGAGGCCTGCGAATGCTACGGTGCCATGCGGGCCGAGCTTCACGCACTTTTTGGGACGCCAAAACAGCGGTAGATCAATTCGGCTGATCCAAACGATGGCACTGGCCGAGGTATTCAATATATCTCGTCGCTTCTCGCATCAATTGTTGTTCTTGTGTGCGAACCCATACAGACAGGCGGAATCACATTCGGTATACGAGTAGCTGGTAATGATGATTGTTCGCTTTCGCATTAGCAATTTTCGTTAGCTCGTATATGAGGTTCCATCTTCCTTTTGCACGTTTTCTCATATGTAAGTGAGTGTATTTGACCACCGCGGAACATCGGGGGTATTGGTCATGAACAGCAATTTCTTCTACAGTGCAATCGCAGCCGTCGCCATCATCGCACCGATTGGTGTGGTCATTGCGGCTGGCAACATGCCAGAGCGCCCGGAGACGGGACAGTTTGTCGTGTCCAGCTTCGAAGCGGTGCTCGGTATCATCGTGGTTGCCCTGGTCGTGCGCGCTGTCTATAGCTTGGGTTTCAGCCAGGGACAGAAGACCGCCTGATTGCGGGCGAAGCTCCCTCATCGGTCATCGCCGACAGTCGGTCCGCGATCCGGGTGGCGCAGGACTCCGACTACGCGATCATACGCGCGGGCGCCTAGGATGCGTCGGTTACGCTCGCGTCGAATCCCGCGACCTCGGTGCTGACACTCAAACGGGTCATGGTCCGCTTGCAGCCCGTCGTCGGAAATATCGACCGTACTTCACGCCCTCGACCCAAAGGAGCCTGTTGCGAGTGGCGGCTATGCGGTGGCGTACTTGCGCCTGCGAGATATACCTACGGATACAGTAACTCGTGCGTGTTCATTTTTGGGAGTGTTCCGGCGTCTGCCTCGCCCTCCACCCGATCAGTCTAACGCGCGTCGCGAGTGACAGCTCACAGTTGCGCAATTCTGGCGGTCGAATGCAGCTTCACACACCGCGGCCTGAACGCATCCATGTAACGCCGCCCTCACCGATCCCTAATTGCGCTGATTGGCTGAATACCCCCATGGACTGACGCGGAAATTCTGCCTACAATATTACTAATCGTAAGAATAGGTGCAAACCGAAATGGCATTTGCGACAGTGACCAGTAAGGGCCAAACGACTATACCGAAAGACGTGCGGGCGGCTGCGAACCTGAAGCCCGGCGATCGAATTCATTTCACCGTTCTCGAGGACGGCACGATCATCGTGCGCGTGAAGAACGGAAGCATTAGAAACCTTTCGTTCAAGCCTCCGGGCGCCAAGCGCGTGTCGATCGCACAGATGAATCGATAGCCGCCAACCGATGCTCGGCATCGACACGAATGTTGTCGTACGACTCGTCGTTACAGACGACGCGGACCAAACGGCTCGGGCTCGCAAGCTTGTCGAGCAGGCGCTCAGCCGCGAGGAACCGGTGCTGGTATCGCTGTTGGTGCTGCTCGAATGCGAATGGGTGCTGCGCAGTCGCTACAGGTTTGGTCGGGCAGCGCTTCTGAGCATCTTCCGCGCACTTCTCGAGGCACGTGAACTTTCGTTTGAAGATGAGCCAGCACTGGAAGAGGCGCTATTTCATTGGAAGGATAGCGCGTGCGGGTTTTCGGATTGCCTCATTGCCGCGCACAATCGCCAGATGGGATGCCGTGCGACGGCGACGTTCGATGGGAAAGCCGCTCGGCTCCCCGGTACTGTTCCGGTCTAACACGCACTGCGCTGCGCATCCTCAGGCTTGATTGTCGCTGATCGGCCAATTCAGAGTCATCCGGCCGCCAGACCCCGTCGCCCGTCTCGTTCGTGCTATCTTCTCGCCACTCAAATGCCCTCAAAAGGTCGTCCCATGAACAAGAACGCCAACCGCATCCGAGCCCTCGCCACCCTCGCGGCTCTTCTCGCCTTCTCGATCTGCGCCCCGAGCTTCGCCGGCCCGTCGGCCGACATCCGCCGGCTCGAGGTCGAATTCAACGCCGCCTACGGCGCCAACGATCTGGACAAGTATTTCGCGTTCTACGCCGGCGATGCCATCCTCTGGTTCCCGGAAGGCCGCACGGACGTTCCGGCCTACAAGAAGGAATGGACCGACTACATCAAGACCGGCGCGGCTCTCGAGCAGGCGAAATTCTCGGATCTACACATCCGCGTGAGCCCGCAGGGTGACACCGCGATCGCGAGTTACCTGTTGCACGTGACGACGCGCGCGGCCGACAAGTCGGTCACGGACGAGGACTTTCAAGAAACCGATGTCTGGTTCAAGACGCCGGCGGGTTGGAAGATCACGCACGTGCATTATTCTCCGGCGCCCAAGCCTTCCAAGTCGTAGCAGCATCATGAGTGTCGGGCGTGGAGGTCTCGCGGGCGCCATTGCCCGCGGCTCGCTCCCCGTGCTGAGACATCTGTCCCCCGAGACGGCGCACGATCTGGGTCTCGCCGGGCTGCAGTGGATGCGGCCGCTCTGGACCGCGCCCGAAGTCCCAGCGGTGCTCGCCGTCTCCTGCGCGGGCCTGCGCTTTGCGCATCCGCTGGGCCTGGCCGCCGGCTTCGACAAGAACGGCGATTATCTCGATGCCCTCGGGGCCCTGGGATTCAGCCACATCGAGCTCGGCACGGTGACGCCGCGGCCGCAACCCGGCAACCCGCGGCCGCGCATGTTTCGACCCCCTCAGGCCATCGCGCTCGTGAACCGGATGGGCTTCAACAACAAGGGCGTCGACCATCTCGTCGAACGCCTCGAACGCGCCCGCTATCGGGGGATCCGCGGGATCAGCATCGGCAAGAATGCCGACACGCCCATCGATCGGGCGGCGGAGGATTACGTCCTCTGCATGCGCAAGGTGTATGCGCACGCCGATTACATCGCCATCAATGTCTCCTCCCCGAACACCGCGCGCTTGCGGGAACTGCAGGATGCGGACGGACTGCAACGGGTGTTGGGCGCACTCCTCGAGACGCGGGTGGCGCTCGGCAAGGACCACGCCAAACGCGTTCCCTTGATGGTCAAGATCGCTCCGGACTTGGGATCGGACCAGATCGCCTCGCTCGCGACCACCGTTCGCTCGCTCGGAATCGACGGCGTCATCGCCACCAATACCACGACCGATCTGTCAGCGCTCGGTCCCGGCTGGCCGGACGATCGTCGCGGGGGGTTGAGCGGAGCTCCGCTGCACGCCCGCTCCCTCGCCGTCGTGGGGCAATTGCGCGCCGAGCTCGGCAGCGGCTTCCCCATCATCGGCGTGGGCGGTATCGTGGACGCCGATCGGGCCTTGGCCATGTTGCGGGCGGGTGCGAATTTGCTGCAGATCTACACGGGGTTCGCCTATCGGGGCCATGCTCTCATCGAGGAGGTGCTCGACGCGCTCTGCCGCGTCGCGGATAGCGCCTCGCCTGCGGCCCGGATGATCGATTCATGATCGGCGAAGACCTCATCGAGCAGTTCCAGCGCGACGGCGCGGTGCGCATTCCCCGATTGTTCACGCCATCCGACATGGCCGAACTCGAGGCCGGCATCGACCTGAACCTGTCGCGCTTGAGCCCGCGCGCGAAAATCGCGAGCGCCCCGACGGACCCCGGACGCTTCGTCGAGGATTTCTGCAATTGGCAGGACAATCCGCACTATCGGCGATTCATCTTCGACACGCCGCTCGCCGAGACGGCCGGCCGGCTGATGCGGACCAAGAGCGCGCGCCTGTACCACGATCACATGCTCACCAAGGAACCATCGACGCGTCAGCCGACGCCCTGGCACCAGGACCAGCCCTATTACAACATCGAGGGCCGTCAGAACGTCAGCTTCTGGATCCCGGTCGATCCGGTGAGCCGGGCCTCCACGCTGGAATTCGTCGCGGGCTCACACCTCGGGCCCTGGCTCATGCCGCGATCCTTCATGGACTCGCAGGCCAAATGGTTTCCCGAGGGAAGTCTCGCGGACCTTCCGGACATCGAAGCGAACCGTGATCGTTATCCTATTCTTGGCTGGGAGCTCGAGCCGGGCGATGCGGTGTGTTTCCACATGCTGACGCTGCACGCCGCGCGCGGCGTCGACGGCACGCGGCACAGGCGTGTGTTCTCGGTGCGCTTCCTGGGCGATGACATCGTGCACGCGCCACGTCGCTGGAATACCTCGCCGGACTTCCCGGGGCTCGTCGACGAGCTTCCACCCGGCGCGCCCATGCATCATCCCCTGTTCCCCGAGCTGTGGCGCGACCGCTCTTGAGCCGCGACCCGGTGCACCCGCCGGGCCGCGCTCGGTGTTGGCGCGCTCAGTGCTTGCGCGTCGTCAGCGCCTTCAGGAACTCGTAGTAGAACTGCGCCCCCTGGTAGTAAGACTCGATCTTCACGCGTTCGTCCTTGCCGTGCATGCGCACGTCGTCGCGATCGATCGCGACGCCATTGATGCCGTAGCTCGGGATTCCCGCCATCATGGTGTAGATGCTGTCCGAGGCGCCGGTTTCCATGATGGGCACCACGGGCGTTCCCGGCCAGAGCTTGTTGGAGACGCCCCGCAGCGCCGCCATGACGTTGGGATTGAGCGGCGGCGGCGTCATCGCTGCGCGGTCCGAACCGTGATCCGACAACGTCCCGCTGTCGGCTCGGTACCGGATCGTCAGCGCCGGATCGTTGAACAGCTTCACGAGATCCAGGCGGATCTCTTCCTGCGAATGACCCGGGAAAATCCGGCAGTTGACGTTCGCCTCGGCGCGCTGCGGCAGCGCATTGTAGGCATGGCCGCCGGCGAGCATGGTGGGGACGCAGGTGGTGCGCATGGTCGAGTTGTAGCGGGGATCCTTCGACAGGCGCGCGATCGCCGCCTCATCGGGCGGCGTCTTCAGGATGGCGCGCATGTCCGCGGCCGTCTCGGGGGGCTCGATCTTGGCCATGGCCTCGAAGTATCCGCGCGTGACCTCGTTCAATTCGAACGGGAACGGCGATTTCTGCAGCACGGCGAGCGCGTCCGCGATGTGGTAGATCGCGTTGTCGGGCCGGGGAAGGGAGCTGTGGCCGCCGGGATTGGTCGCGAGCAGCTGATAGTCTGCATACAGCTTCTCGGTCGCCTCGAACTCGACCGTCATCGGCTTGCCATGGTCGGTGACGACGCCGCCGGAATCGGGATTCAAGGCGAATTCCGCGTCGATGAGCTCGCGATGATGATCGAGCAGCCAGCTGACGCCGTTGGAGGTGCCCCCCTCCTCGTCCGCGGTCAGGGCGAGGATGATGTCGCGGTCGGGCACGAATCCCTCCTTTTTCATGCGGATGAATGCGGTCACGGCGATCGCATCGCTGTCCTTCATGTCCTGGGTACCGCGCCCGTAGTAATAGCCGTCCTTCTCCACGAACTGGAAGGGATCCGTGGTCCAATCCTCGCGCTTCGCCTCCACCACGTCGGTGTGCCCGATGATCAGCACCGGCTTCAATTTCGATCCCGGCCTGCCCCGGTAGCGCGCCACCATGTTGCCCTTGCGGTCGTTGGGTCCGAGCACGGTCACGTCCGCCGCCGGGAAGCCCGCATCGAGGAGCCGCTGCGCCATTGCCTGCGCAGCGAGCGTGGTACTTCCGATAGAATCCGTCGTATTGATTTCGATCAGCTGCTTGAACACGTCGTGCGCGGTGTCGTGAACGGCCGGATCGCTGAGCGGTGCGCACCAGGCGATGGGTGCGGCCAGGGCGGCGAGTACGATGCCGGTCGATTTCATGCGGGCACGGTGTTTCACTAGCAACTCCTGCGAAACGAAGACCAAAAAAGAATGCGAGGATGTCGCTAATGCTTACCCGAGTCAACGCGATTGCCGCAGTCGCGCTCCTCGCACTGGCCGCGGAGCCGGCGCTTTGCACCGGGACCAGCGCGCGCCCCGAAGTCCCGGCCGATCTCGTGCTGGTCCACGGCACCGTGCTCACGGTCGACGCCAAGGACTCCGTTGCCCAGGCCCTGGCGGTGCGCGGGGGCAAGATCGTCGCGGTCGGCACGGATCGCGACATCCTGCGGCTCGCCGGCCCGCGGACCCGCCGCATCGATTTGAACGGCCGTACGGCCACCCCGGGGCTCATCGACAGTCATGCTCACATTGCCGACGGCGGAGTCGCCGAGCTCTTCCACGTGCGCTTGAGCGACGTGACCACGGTCGCAGAGGCGGTCCGCCGGGTGCGCGAGGGGATAGCGCATCTCAAGCCCGGCGAGTGGCTGGAAGGAGACGGGTGGGACGAGGGCAAGCTTGCGGAGCGCCGCTATCTGAGAGCCGCGGATCTCGATCCCGTATCGCCCGACAACCCCGTCTGGTTGAACCACACGACGGGTCACTATGGCGTCGCGAACACGGCGGCGTTGCGCCTGGCGAAGATCTCGGCGAGCACGCCGGATCCGAAAGCCGGCACCATCGACCGCGACGCGAGTGGCGCGCCGACCGGCGTGCTCAAGGAGTCGGCGCAGGCCTTGGTGGGCGATCTCATCCCTCCCCCCACCCCGGATCAGCGCCGGGCCGGCATCCTCGAGAGCATCGCGCTGCTTCATCGCGAAGGGATGACGGCCGTCAAGGACCCCTGGATCGGCCGACCGACCTGGGACGCTTACGTCGAGCTCCTGCGCGAGGGCAAGCTCGCGGAGCGCGTCTGTGTGCTCTGGGACGCCGGTACCACGCTCGCATCGGCGCGCGCGGCGCTCGCGGAAATCGAGGCGCAGCCTCGGCCCCCGCAATCCCTCGGCGACGGGCGGCTCGTGTCCTGCGGGGCGAAGATCTTCATGGATGGCAGCGGCGGCGCCCGCACGGCGTGGATGTACAAGGACTGGAACAAGGACTCCACCGGAATCGATGCGGGAAACTCCGGCTATCCGGCGCTCGATCCCGAGGTCTACCGCCAGCAGGTCCGGCTGTTCCACGATGCGGGTGTGCACGTCGGCACGCATGCGATCGGCGACCGCGCCATCGACTGGGTGGTCGACACCTATGCGCAGGTCCTGGCCGAGAAGCCCACCCGGGGGCTGCGGCATAGCATCGTCCACGCCAACATACCCAGCGATCATGCGATCGCCACCATGGCGCTGCTGCAAAGCAAGTACGATGCCGGATATCCGGAGGCGCAGGCTCCGTTCACTTGGTGGATCGGCGATACCTATGCGGGAAACTTCGGGCCGGAGCGCTCGCGGCGCCTGATGCCTTTCAAGACCTATCTGGACAAGGGCATCCTCTGGGGAGGGGGATCGGACTACCCGGTCACGCCGCTGCCCGCGCGTTACGGTCTGTGGTCCTCGGTGGAGCGCGAAGCTTTGAAGGGAACCTTCGGGCGCCATCCTTTCGGCACCGCGGAGGCGGTCGACATCCACGCGGCGCTGCGCTCTTACACGCTCTGGGCCGCGAGACAGTTATTCCTGGACGCCCGCACCGGGTCTCTGGAGGTGGGCAAGGACGCGGACATTGCCGTATGGGACAAGAACCCCTACGACATGCCGTCACCCGAGCTTCGCAATCTGCACTGTGAGATCACGCTGCTGTCCGGCGCGGTCGTATTCGACGCGCATGACGACAAAGGAGCCACCCATGGCCAAGATTAGCAAACGCCCCGTCACCCGCGCCGCCGCCGAAGGGGCGGTGCAGACGTTGCTGCGCTGGGCGGGAGAGGATCCGCAGCGGGAGGGGCTTCGCGACACACCCAAGCGCGTGGTGGACGCCTACCGGGATTGGTTCTCGGGGTACGCCTCCGATCCGAGGGCATACCTTCGGCGCACGTTCGAGGAAGTCGAGGGGTACGACGAGATGGTCGTGCTGCGGGACATTGCTTTCGAGTCTTTCTGCGAACACCACATGGCGCCCATCATCGGCCGCGCTCACGTCGGCTACCTGCCCCGGGAGCGTGTGGTCGGCATCAGCAAGCTGGCGCGGGTGGTCGATGGTTTCGCGCGCCGCTTCCAGGTGCAGGAGAAACTCACCGCGCAGATCGCGACCTGCATCAACGAGGTGCTGAAGCCGCGCGGAGTCGGCGTGGTCATCGACGCGACCCATCAATGCATGACCACGCGCGGCGTGCACAAACGCGGGGTCTCGATGGTCACCTCGAGCATGCTCGGCACTTTCCGCGCCGACGCCAGCACCCGCGCGGAGTTTCTACGCTTCATCGACATCGAGGGGAGCGCGAGCCGCTGAGCGGCGCTCGGGCCGGGCTAGCGCTTCACGCCGCCGGGCCCGCGCGCCGGGACCACTTCCACGGAAAAGCTGTACTTGTGGCGCTCACCGGCGCCTAGCGCGCCGACGCCGACCACGTGCCTTGCGATCTTCTCGCCCTGCTCGTTGGTGATCGACACCACCACGCAATACTCGCAGGGACCCCGGTTCGGGTGCTGGATGGAACCCTCGAGCCGCATCGCCGAATGGCCGGCGGCCTGCGGCTCGGAGTTCGCGACATTGAACCGCAGATGGTGTTGGCAGCCCGGACAGACATTGGCGCTTTGAAGAACCACCGCCTTGCAGTGCGGACAGGTTCGCGTGGCGCCGAGATTGCCTTGCCGGACGACGTTCGCCATGAACCTCGGCCTAACTGCCGACCGCGGAGCCCGGAAGCTTTCCCTTCTTTTCGTCTTCCCAACCGAACTCGACATGACCGCGCATGCGCGAGCCCGCTGCGACCGTGATCGATCCGGCCTTCACGTCGCCGACGATGACGCCGCCCTCGAGCACATCGACTCGCTTCGCCGACTCGATGTTGCCCTGTAATTCACCACCGACGACGACCACGGCCGCCAGCACCTGGCCCGTCAAATGCGCACCCGGCTCGATGTTGAAGTTTCCGTCGATGCGCACATCGCCCTTGAAACGACCGGCCATGCGAACGTTGCCCGACCCCTCGATCTTGCCCTCGATGGTGAGGTTGGCGGCAATCACCGATTCGCCGCCCGCCTCGCGCGAGACCGGCGCAGGGGCCGCGCGGCGCGGCGCGGCGGCCAACGCGACTTCGCTCGAACTCACCGAGCGCTCGGGGAGCGGAGCCGGCGCGGGAGCGGGCGCTGACGCCAGGCTGCCCGCAGGCGGCGGCGTCATCGGTTCTTTCCGAGGTGCCGGCGCAGGTGAGGGTTTCTCGTTCCAAAGTGCCATACTGCATTCTCCCGCGTGTGAGGAACTAAAGATTACACGCTACCGCTTTAAAATGTTATCGGACCACTGTCTGAGTTTGGAGACGGGGCGAGCCTGGACTCTGCAAATTCCTTACGGGCCTCCCCGACACCGATGCCGGGCACCGGCGTCGCGGCTGCGCCTTCCCCATCGACTATACTGCCGGGCTCGAAACTCAAGGGGTTAGCTCACTTGTTCCAACATCTCGACCGCCTGAACCCGGACGCCATTCTGGGCCTGATGGCTCAATTCCGCGCCGATCCTGCTCCGCAAAAAGTCGACTTGGGCGTCGGCGTGTTTCGAGATCTGAACGGCAACACGCCGATTCTCGAATGTGTGCGCCGAGCGGAGCAGACCGTACTCAAGTCGCAATCGACCAAGTCCTACGTGGCGGCCGCCGGTCGCGCGGAATTCAACGAGGCCGTGGAACAGCTCGTGCTCGGCGCCGCCCACGGCGCCCGCACCGCGCGACGCGTGCGCACGGCGCAGACGCCGGGCGGATGTGGGGCGTTGCGCGTCGGCGCCGAGCTCATTCGGGCGGCGGCTCCGAAGGCTACCGTGTACGTGAGCGATCCCACCTGGGGGAATCACATGCCGCTGCTGGGCAGCTCCGGGTTGAGGCTCGAGCGCTATCCCTACTACGATGCCCGCAGCCGCGAGCTGCGTTTCGACGACATGTTGGAGCGGCTGAATCGCGCGGCCCCGGGGGATGTCGTGCTGGTGCATGCCTGCTGCCACAATCCGACGGGCGCGGACTTGTCCCTCGCACAATGGGAGCGGGTCACGCAGCTCTTACTGGAACGGCAGCTGACGCCGTTTCTCGATCTGGCGTATCAAGGGTTCGGCTCGAATCTGGAGGAGGACGCCGCGGCCATCCGCCTGGTGGTCGATCGCGTCCCGGAAGCCCTGGTCGCCGTCTCGTACTCGAAAAATCTCGGCCTCTATCGGGAGCGGGTGGGTGCGATCATCACCATCAGCGAAAACGAGCAGCGCGCCGACGCCGTACAGAGTCATGTGCTGCAGATTGCTCGCAGCATCTACTCGATGCCGCCGGACCACGGTGCGGCGATCGCGGCCTGCATTTTCGCGGACCAGGCGTTACGGCAATCATGGATCGAGGAGCTTGCGGCGATGCGCAACCGGATCGCCGACATGCGATCGCTCCTGGCCTCGCATCTGCGCGCGGTCACCCACGAGGCCACATTCGATTTCCTGGAGCGCCAGCGCGGCATGTTCTCGCTGCTCGGAGTCTCCGGCGAGGCGGTCGAAGCCCTGCGTGCAAGGCACCACATCTACATGCTGGGCGACAGCCGCATGAATCTCGCGGGCATCACGCCGGGCAATGTCGGTTATGTGGCGGAGGCGATCGCCGCCCAGCGCTGACCGGGCCGGCGCTGGCTTACGTCGGCGGCGGTGAGCGCACGCGGGCGCGGGCGCTCAGGCACCGAGCGCTTCGCTCAACGCGCTGACTTCGGTGGCGGATTCCTTGATCACGCTTGCCATGCGCGCCTCGCTCAAATCGAGGCGCAAGGCGCCGGGCATGTCCTTGAGGTCCGTTTGCAGCGCCGGCAAATCCTCGCCGTGCCGGGCCATCAATACCGCGACGGCAAGGATGTCGCTCAGATCGGCGACCTCGGGCTCGCTGCGGTCGTGCTCCTCTTGCTCCCCCACCGCCTGGGCCATGGCCTCCGAGAATTCCCAATTTTCGAGAATCGCTTTGCCGATCGAGGGATGCCATTGCTCCAGGATCTCGTCGAGCACGGCGGAGTTCGCGAACAGCTCGGGATGGGCGGCCGCCCGCGTGAGTACGTACAATTTGCCGATGCTGTGCATCATGCCGGCCAACATCGCCTCGTCCGGATTGATCCGCGAGCGGGTGCAGGCCTTGGCCAGAACATAGGACAAGGCGGCAACGCGGGTGCTTCGCAGCCAGACATCCTGCAGATAGTGCTCGAGACCCGCCAGCTTGTTGCTGTTGCGGATCTGCGCCATGGCGAAGGAGATGGAGGCGCTTCGCACCATGTTGTAGCCGATGCGGCTGATGGCGGTCCGCAATTCGAGGATCGGTTTGCCGCTGCGGTTGAGGGACGCCGAATTGGCGATCCGCATCAGTCGCGCCGCGAGCGCGGGTTCCGACCCCACCACCCGCACGACCTGATCGACGGAGGATTTGGGATCGGACAGGATCCGGCGTACTCGCACCGCCACTTCGGGGAAGGAGGGGAGATCGACCTTCCCTCCCGACAACTCTCCGGCCAATGCACGGATGAAATCGAACGCCGTCGCGTACTGCGTCGTCGGCGCGTTCGAGGATTTTTGCAATGGGGCGCTAGTCAATTCGCACTCTCGGAAGTCATGGCGTCAGCTGCCATCGATAGGATCGCTTCACTTAGAGTCGGCCGCGCCGTGCGAGACTTTAGCGCCCCGTCGACTCGCGTTCCAGATGGCGCCGGAACGGCATAAAGTCCATATAATTCAGCGGGCTAGGGAGGGTGGGCTGGTAAAGCGCTGGTGCACTTCGCCGTTCCGGGTGCGCTCGGTGTAGCGACCCTTGCAGTAGTGGGTGAGGACCCGGCGCCAGAAGGTCACGGAGGCCGGATTGCGCTGGTATTCGACGATCTCCCAGTCGCCCGCAAAGCGATCGAAAATCAGCTTGGCGGCGTCCCGGCCGACCCCGGCGCGGCGATAGGGTTTGCGGATGAAGAATTCCGACATATGGTAAGTGACCGCCGCTTCACCGGCGGGAGCGACCAGCGGCCGGGTGACGAGCGCAAAACCGACCGCGTCGGGACCCTTGGAGATGATGAGCGGATGGGAGTGATCGTTTGCAAACCAGTTCGCGAAGATCTCGTCCTGGTGCGGATTGCTGGTACCCAAGACGGAGAAAAGACCCGTGTTCAGGTCGGCGAGAGCATCGAGATACTCAGGGTAAACGTCCTGGATCCATTGGCGATCCTTCTTCGAATGTCTGCAATCGCGAATGCTGACGAGCAACGAAGCCGTTTTCCTGACGCCCCAGAAAGACACTGCCCGAGCGAACGAACCGCGAAGGCCGTCCGCCCGGGCATGGGATCAGCGATCGAAGCGATTACTGCTTCGGAGCCGATGCAGCGGAAGCCGCGGACGAAGCTGCGTCGGCGGCGGCGCTGGCAGCAGCAGCCGAATCGGCAGCGGCGGAAGCGGCAGCGTCCGGAGCCGGCGTAGCAGCAGGCGGAGGAGTCGTGTCGGTGGTCGGAGCAGGAGCCTCGGTCTTGCTGCCGCAGGCACTCAGCACCAATGCAGCGACAAAAGCGCTTAATGCAAGTTTGGTCTTCATCTATCGATACCCCAGAAATTTAATGATAACGTTTTAGGCAAGCGTGTTGTCTTGGGCTTCCACCCAAATGTCCGGGCCGATTTTAGAGTGTTTCGGCTCAATTTCATATCACTTTCGCGAATCTGTAGCGCCTTTAACGTCGCCTTAACCTTTGCAAAGAATTCAATTCCAGGAGTTCAGTGTGCGCCATGTAAGTCCGGATACGCTCTACGGGGACCACTTGCGGACCATGATGCGGCGGGCCGACGGCGCGCTGGCGGCGGCGAAATTCGACGCAATGGTCGTCCATGCGGGCACGGCGCCGATTCAGTTCCTGGACGATCAAAGCTACCCGTACAAGGTAAATCCGCATTTCAAGGCCTGGGTGCCGATCATCGACAACCCCCAGTGCGTGCTGATCTACGCACCGGGGTCCCGGCCGCGGGTGCTGTTTCATCAGCCGAACGACTACTGGCACAAGCCGGCAAGCCTGCCGCGCGAGCCCTGGACGCAGTACATCGAGCTCATCCCCATGCCGGATCCCGCCGCAGCGAGCGGGGAATGGGCCAAGCTCGGCCGCGTAGCCTTCATCGGGCCCCGGGAATGCTTTTGGGCGGAGGCGGCCGCGACCCTGAATGATGCGGACCTGCTTGCCCGGTTGCACTTCGATCGGGCGGTCAAGACCCCGTACGAGCTCGAATGCATGCGCCGGGCGAACGAGCTGGGGGCGCGCGGGCATCTGGCCGCCCTCTCGGCGTTCCGCCGCGGAGCATCCGAATACGAGGCGCAAATGCGCTATCTCGAGGCCTGCGAACAGCGCGAGGAGGAGATGCCCTACAACAATATCGTCGCTTACAACGAGCATGCGGCGGTATTGCATTACCAGCATCTGGAGCGTCGCCCACCCGATCGCCTGCGCTCATTCCTGATCGACGCCGGCGCGCAGTACCGAGGGTATGCGTCGGACATCACCCGCACCTATGCCGCGGATGCCGGGCTCTTTTCCGAGCTGATCGACGCCCTGAACGCGGCCCAGCTCAAGCTATGCGCGGAAATCGTCCCTGGCAAGGACTACCGCGAAGTGCACCTGTCGGCGCACCGCATTCTCGGGGATGTGCTGCACGCCATCGGCCTGACCAACCTGCCGGGCCAGGCGGCCCTCGAAGAAGGCGTGACCGGCGTGTTCTTCCCGCATGGCATCGGGCACCTCCTGGGGCTGCAGGTCCACGATGTCGGCGGAGTCATGGGCAACTCCACAGGGGGCGAGCTCAAACGGCCTGAAGGTCACCCGTACCTGCGGCTCACCCGGATGCTCGAGCCCGGCGTGGTGGTGACGGTCGAGCCCGGAATCTACCTGATCGACTCGCTGCTGCGCGCGGCGCGCGAGGACAAGCGCGGCGCGCGCATCGATTGGGCCGTGGTCGAGGAGCTTCACCCGTTCGGCGGGATTCGCATCGAGGATAACGTGGTGGCGGCGAACGGCGCGCCGGAGAACCTCACCCGGGACGCGTTCGCGCGGCTGGCCGCCTAGGCCGCACCGCCCGCCGCCTCGCGCGATCTTCAGGCAGCGGCGGTGGAGCCCAGGCCGCGGCGATCTTCAGGCCGCGGCGGCCTTGCGGCGCTTGGTGGCCTTTTCCGGGGCGGCGGCTTCGGGAGCGTCGCCCTTCTTGGCCTTCTTCGCGCCCTTGCCCTTGCCAGCGTCGGCGGACTTCTCGGCCTTGGCGGCCTCCTCGACCAGCTGCATCAGCGCCATGTCGGCCGAATCGCCCGGACGCGGCTCCATCTTGAGAATCCGCGTGTAGCCGCCCGCGCGCGCCTTGAAGCGCGGACCGATGTCGCCGAACAGCTTCTCGACCACGCTCACGTCCCGCAGGCGCGAGAAGGCCAGGCGGCGCTTCGCCTCGGAATCGATCTTGGCCAGCGTGATCAACGGCTCCACCACGCGGCGCAACTCCTTCGCCTTGGGTACGGTGGTGCGAATGGTCTCGTGACGCAGGAGCGACGTGGCCATGTTGCGCAGGAGCGCCTGGCGATGAGAAGAGTTTCGCGAAAGCTGACGCCCGCTGTTTCTGTGACGCATAAACTGAAGACCTTGTTGTTAGATGCTGTCGCGCTCGTCGTCGCGCTTCAACCCCGGCGGCGGCCAGTTGTCGATCCGCATGCCGAGCGTCAAGCCGTGGCTCTCGAGCACTTCCTTGATCTCGGTCAGTGATTTCTTGCCGAGATTGGGCGTGCGCAGAAGCTCCACCTCGGTGCGCTGCACGAGATCGCCGATGTAATGGATGTTCTCCGCCTTGAGGCAGTTCGCGCTTCGCACCGTGAGCTCGAGCTCATCGACCGGACGCAGCAGGATCGGATCGAACTGCGTCTCGGTCGCCTTGGTGGTCGACTCGTCCTGACCCTGCAGGTCCACGAATACCGACAGCTGGTCCTTGAGGATTCCGCCGGCACGCCGGATCGCTTCCTCGGGATCGATGGTGCCGTTGGTCTCGATGTCGAGGATCAGCTTGTCCAGGTCGGTGCGCTGCTCGACGCGGGCGCTCTCGACGTTGTAGGTGACCTTGCGCACCGGGCTGAACGAGGCATCGAGCTGCAGCCGCCCGATCGCGCGGGTCTGCTCCTCGAACGCCATACGCTGGGCGGCGGGACGATAGCCGCGGCCACGCTCGACCTTGAGCGACATGGACAGCTCGCCGGCCTTGGTGAGGTTGGCGATGACGAGTTCCGGATTCAAGATCTCGATGTCGTGATCGGCGGCGATGTCGCCGGCCGTGACGGGGCCCGGGCCCTTCTTGTGCAGGCGCAGTTCGGCGACATCGCGCGTGTGCATGCGGATCGCCACCGCCTTCAAGTTGAGCAGGATGTCGACCACGTCTTCCTGCACGCCCTCGATGGCGGTGTATTCGTGCAGTACGCCCTCGATCTCGATCTCGGTGATGGCCGCACCCGGCAAGGAGGACAGCAGCACCCGGCGCAAGGCATTGCCCAGCGTATGGCCGAAACCGCGCTCGAACGGTTCGATCACGATGCGCGCATGGCGCGTCGACACGGGCTGCACCTTGACGACTCGGGGCTTCAAGAACTCATTGATCGATCCCTGCATGGAATACCCTCGCTAAAACGCTCGCCAAACCTTAAGACAGCCCCGCAGCGACCGCTGCGACGCGCAATTACTTGGAATACAACTCGACGACCAGGCTCTCGTTGATGTCCGGCAAAATCTCCTCACGCTCCGGCACCGACTTCAACACTCCGGAGAACTTCTTGTCGTCCACCTCGACCCAATCCGGAAAGCCGACCTGCGCCGCGATGGCGAGAGCCGAGGCCACGCGGGTCTGCTTCTTGGCCTTCTCGCGCAGATTGATCACGTCGCCCGCCTTGCACTGATAGGACGCAATGTTCACGAGCTTGTCGTTGACGGAGACGCCCTTGTGGCTCACCAGCTGACGCGCCTCGGCGCGCGTTGCCGCGAAGCCCATCCGGTAGACCACGTTGTCGAGCCGGCACTCGAGGAACTGCAGCAGCGTCTCGCCGGTCGCGCCGGGGCGTCCCGCGGCCTTCTGGTAGTAGTTGCGGAACTGGCGCTCGAGCACGCCGTACATGCGGCGCAGCTTCTGCTTCTCGCGCAGCTGCAATCCGTACTCCGACAAGCGCTGCTTGCGCTCGCTCTTCACGCCGCCCGGCGGCACCTCGAGCTTGCACTTCGACTCGAGCGGCTTCACGCCGCTCTTCAGGAACAGATCGGTTCCTTCGCGACGGGAGAGCTTGCACTTCGGACCGGTGTACTTCGCCATGAGAGAGACCTTTGACGATTCTTTGAGTAGACGGTGAACGTGGCGCTAGACGCGGCGCTTTTTCGGCGGACGGCAGCCGTTGTGCGGAATCGGCGTGACATCCTCGATGTTGGTGATCTTGAGCCCGCAGCCGTTCAGCGCGCGTACCGCGGACTCCCGCCCGGGGCCGGGGCCCATGACGCGCACTTCGACGTTCTTGACGCCGTGTTCCTGCGCCGCGGTGCCCGCGTTCTCGGCGGCCACCTGGGCCGCGAACGGCGTGGACTTGCGCGAGCCGCGAAAGCCGCATCCACCCGATGTCGCCCAGGACAGCGTGTTGCCCTGACGATCGGTGATCGTGATGATCGTGTTGTTGAACGACGCGTGCACGTGAGCGATCGCATCGAGCACGTTCTTGCGGGCCTTCTTGCGGGCGGCTTCGCACCCTGACCGGCCGCCGCGGAAGCGGCATTTTGCTTTTGATCTGCCATAATTAAGTGACGTTCCTGGCGTCTATCGCCGATTTCCTGGTCAATTTCCTGGTCAACATCTTGGCCAGTTTTCGACGGGGCCGAGGTGGCCCCACCCGCTCATGCCCGCTGCGCGGGCACGAACAAAAAAATCGATTCCAATCGCGGCGCCGGCATTTACGGCGCTTAGACCTTGCCCGGCGGCGCGTTCATCTTCACCGCCTGCTTGCGCGGACCCTTGCGGGTACGGGCATTGGTGCGGGTGCGCTGACCGCGTAACGGCAAGCCCTTGCGGTGCCGGATGCCCCGGTAGCAGCCGAGGTCCATGAGGCGCTTGATGTTCATGGACACTTCGCGGCGCAAATCGCCCTCGACCGCGAATTTCGCGACCTGGGAGCGGAGCGAGGCCACCTCGGCGTCCGTCAGATCCTTCACCTTGACGGCGTACTTCACGCCGGCCGCATCGCAAATGCGGACCGCCCGGCTCTTGCCGACGCCAAAAATGTGGGTTAAGCCGATGACAACATGCTTGTTCATCGGTATGTTGATGCCGGCGATACGCGCCATCTATTTCACCCCTACGCGGACAACAATAGCGCACGCGAAAAAGCGCGCTAGTATATTAGAAAAACCCCAATACATCAATTCGCTGGGTACCATCTCGCTGTCAGCTCTCGCCCTCACCCTTGGCGCTGCTTGTGGCGGGCGTCGGATGAGCAAATGATGTAGACGATGCCGCGCCGCCGCACGATCTTGCAGTTCTTGCAGATCTTCTTGACCGAAGGACGAACTTTCATTTCTTACTCCCGATGCCTCGAAGGCTCGACTTCTTCATGAGCCCTTCGTATTGATGCGACATGATGTGTGAGCGCGCCTGCGCGACGAAATCCATGACGACGACCACGATGATCAAGAGCGACGTGCCGCCGAACTGAAACGGGATACCGGGGTTCACCATGCGGATGATCTCCGGCAATAGGCACACAGCCATGATGTATAGACCGCCCCACAGCGTCAGCCGGGTGAGCACCTTGTCCAGGTAATCGCCGGTCTGCTGGCCCGGACGGATTCCGGGGATGAAGGCGCCCGACTTCTTGAGGTTTTCGGCCGTATCGCGCGCGTCGAACACCAGCGCGACGTAAAAGAAGGCGAATCCGATGATCAGCAAGGCAAACAAGAGGACGTGCAGCGGCTGCCCGTAATTGAGGGCGGCGGCGATCTTTTGCAAGGTTCGCTGGATGAAGTTGGGGTTCGGATTGGACCCGAAGAACTGCGCGATGGTCGCCGGGAACACCAGAAGGCTCGAGGCGAAGATCGGCGGAATCACGCCCGCCATGTTGAGCTTGAAGGGCAGATGCGTGCTTTGACCCTGCATCATGCGCCGGCCGACCTGGCGCTTGGCGTAGTTCACCTGGATCCGGCGCTGCGCGGTCTCGACGAACACGCAGAACAGGGTGACCAGCACCACGACCACGAGAATCAAGAGCACGATGATCGGATTCATTTCGCCGCTGCGCACCAGATCCAAGGTGCTGCCGATGGCGCGCGGCAGTTGGGCGACGATGCCCGCCAGGATGATCATGGAGATGCCGTTGCCGATGCCGCGCTCGGTGATCTGCTCGCCCAGCCACATGACGAACATCGTGCCGGTGGTCATGGTGAGGGTGGCGATGAACAGGAATTGCGGGCCGGGATTCGGGACCAGATTCCTGCCGCGCGTTCTGGATGGCAAGCGCCGCCCCGAAGCCTTGAAATCCGGCGAGCGCCACCGTGCCGTAGCGCGTGTACTGCATCAGCTTGCGCCGGCCCGACTCGCCTTCCTTGCGGATCTGGTTCCACGGCGGGTACACCATGGAGGCCATCTGCATGATGATCGAGGCGGAGATGTAGGGCATCACGCCCAGCGCGAAGATGCTGAAGCGCTGCAGCGCGCCGCCCGAGAACATGTTGAACATGCCGAGGATCGTGCCCTGCTGACCCGAGAAGAAGGCGGCGAAGCGGCGCCGCATCGATGCCCGGGACGGGGATGAAGGTCCCGATGCGGTACACCACCAGCGCACCCAGCAGGAACCAGAGACGGCTGCGCATCTCCTGGAAGCGGGTCATGTCCCCGAGTGCGCTTGCGGCGCTGGCTGCTGGATGTGGCCACGGAAGCTCTCTCAGGCCTCGAACCGGCCGCCGGCGGACTCGATGCGCGCTCTTCGCGCCCTTGGTCGCGGTGATGGCTTTGTCCTTGACGACGTACGGCCTTGGACACCTTGCCGGACAGGACGATCTTCGACCCGCTCGGTGTACTCCGGGACCAGGCCCGCTCCGATCGAGCGCGGCGAGCGTCACCTCGCCGCCCTCGACGCGCATCGAGATCGTCAGCCGTACCTCGGCGCGCGTGCGCCTTCATCGCCGACGGAAGCCGATCTTCGGCAGGCGCCGCTGCAGCGGCATCTGGCCGCCCTCGAAGCCCACCTTGTGGTAGCCGCCCTTGCGCGCGCGCTGGCCCTTGACGCCGCGGCCGCAGGTCTTGCCCTGGCCGGCGGAGGCGCCGCGGCCGACGCGCAGATGCGCGCGCTTGGCGCCGGCACCCGGCTTGATGGTGTTCAGTCGCATATCAAACTCTCTTCTTCGAGGCCGAAGCCTTGGGACCCAGTCGCCGCTCGACTTTCAGCATGTGGCCCGCGGCATGCATCATGCCGCGGTTCGCGGGCGTGTCCGCCACCAGCACGCTGTGCGCCGATCCGCGCAGCCCCAGGCCGCGCACGGAGGCGCGGATGTTGGCGAGCTGCCCGCCATGCTCTTGACCAAGTGTGACTTTGACAGATGTGTTCGCTCATGGCTTCAGCCCACGATCTCTTCGACGCTCTTGCCGCGCTTGGCCGCGATGTCGTCGGGGGAGCGGAGCTTGCCGAGCGCGTTCATGGTCGCGCGCACCACGTTGATCGGGATTGCGCGAGCCGTAGCTCTTGGCGAGCACGTTGCGCACGCCCGGCACACTCGAACACCGCGCGCATGCCGCCGCCGGCGATCACGCCGGTACCGTCCGCGGCCGGCTGCATGTACACGCGCGTGGCCCCATGCCGTCCTTTGACCGCGTAGAACAAGGTATCGTTCTTGAGCGACACGTTCACCAGGCTCTTGCGCGCCTGCATCATCGCCTTGGAGATCGCGACCGGCACTTCGCGCGCCTTGCCGAAGCCGAAGCCGACCCGGCCGGCGCCGTCGCCGACGACGGTGAGCGCGGTGAAGCCGAACTGCCTGCCACCCTTGACGACTTTCGCGACGCGATTGACGGCGACCAGCTTCTCGAGCAGGTCGTCGCCGGACTGGGCTTTTTCTGTTCTCGCCATAGTTCCTCTGGGACTTCCGTTAAAACTCGAGGCCGGCTTCGCGCGCTGCATCCGCCAGCGCCTTGACGCGGCCGTGATACATGAAACCGGAGCGGTCGAAAGCGACCTTGCCGATACCCTTGGCCTTGGCCCGCTCCGCGATCGCGCGGCCGACGGCCTTGGCGGCCTCGATGTTGCCGGTGGTCTTCAAATCGCCGCGCACGTCCTTCTGCAGCGTGGAGGCGGTCACCAGCACCTTGTCGCCGGCGTTCCCGGGCTTTGCCGTCTTGCGGCTCAAACATCTGCGCGTAGATGTGGCGCGGTGTGCGGTGCACCGACAGCCGCAATGCACCCAGCTCCTTGATCTTGCACGCGTCTGCGCGTCGCGCGGCGCAAGCCGCGTATCTCGTTTGTCTAGCTTCATGTGGCCTACTTCTTCTTCCCTTCTTTCAGCGAAATCTTCTCATCCGAGTACCGCACGCCCTTGCCCTTGTAGGGCTCGGGCGGCCGGAAGCCGCGGATCTCGGCGGCGGTCTGGCCGACCCGCTGCCGGTCGATGCCCTTGACCAGGATCTCGGTCTGGCTCGGCGTCTCGATCGTGATCGCCCTCGGGAATCGCGTAATTGATCAGGTGCGAAAAGCCGAGCGTCAGGGTCAGGCTCTTGGCCTGCACGGCGGCGCGATAGCCGACGCCGACCAGCTCGAGCTTCCTCTCGTAACCCTTGGTGACGCCGGGCACCATGTTGGCGAGATGCGCGCGCGTCGCGCCGGCGATGGCATGCGAGCCCTTCGCCGCCCGGACTGCGCCTCCACTTCGAGGTGTTTGTCCTCAAGGACCACCTTGATGCCGCTCTTCAGCGCGAGCGTCAGCGAGCCCTTGGCGCCCTTGACCGTGACGGCAGTCCGCGCCGATCGTGGTGCTCACGCCCTGCGGGCAGGTCGACCGGCTTTTTTGCAACTCGAGACATGATGCTACCTTGCGAATCGCGCTATTGAACGACGAAGAGCACTTCGCCGCCGGTGCCGGCCGCGCGCGCCTGCTTGTCGGACATGATGCCCTTCGGGGTCGAGACCACGGCGACGCCCATCCCGCCGAGCACCTTCGGCAGCTCGTCCTTGCCGCGATAGATGCGCAGCCCCGGACGGCTGATGCGCTCGATGCGGTCGATCACCGGGCGGCCGTCGTAGTACTTGAGCTCGATGGAGCAGTGGCTTCCCGCGCTCGCTGCATCGACACCGAAGTCGGCGATGTAGCCCTCATCCTTCAACACCTTGAGGATGGCGAGCTTCAGCTTCGAGGTGCCCACGCCCACCGTCGGCCTTGCCGCGCGGACTGCGCATTGCGGATGCGGGTCAGGAGGTCGGCGATCGGATCAGTCATGCTCATAGTGCGCGCCTCACCAGCTCGCCTTGGAGAGGCCGGGAATCTCGCCGCGGTTCGCGACCTCGCGGAGCTTCGTGCGCGCCAGACCGAACTTGCGGTACACCCCGCGCGAACGGCCGGTGATCGCGCAGCGATTGCGCTGGCGCATCGCGCTCGCATCGCGCGGCTGCTTCTGCAGCTCCACCTGCGCGGCGGCGCGCTGCTCCGCCCCGGTCTTCGGGTTGCGGATCAGCTCCTTGAGCTGCAGCGCGCTCGCGAGGCGTACTTCTTCGCCACCTTGCACGCGTTTTTTCTCGCGCATGACCATGTTCGTCTTGGCCATGGGCTATTACCCTACTTACGGAACGGAAAGTTGAACGCTTCGAGCAGCGCGCGTCCGTGCTTGTCGTCGCGCGGCTGCGTCGTGATGGTGATGTCCATGCCGCGAATCTGATCGATCTGGTCGTACTGGATCTCCGGGAAAATGATCTGCTCCCTCACGCCCAGGCTGTAGTTGCCGCGGCCGTCGAAGGAGCGGCCGCTGATGCCGCGAAAGTCGCGGATGCGCGGCATCGCGATGTTGATCAGCCGGTCGAGGAACTCGTACATGCGCGCGCCGCGCAGCGTCACCTTGCAGCCGATCGCCTGACCGTCGCGCACCTTGAAGGTGGCGACCGCCTTCTTCGCCTTGGTGATCGGCGGGCTTCTGGCCGGTGATCTTCGCGAGGTCGGCGGTCGCGGCATCCATCACCTTCTTGTCGGCCACGGCCTCGCCCACGCCCATGTTGACCGTGATCTTGAGGATGCGCGGCACCTGCATCGTGTTCTTGAGCGCCAAGTTCTGCTTGAGCTCCGGCACGATCTTGTCGCGATATATCTGTTGCAATCTTGCTGCCATGTGTCTCTCGGTTACTTCGGCGTCGATCATCTCTCTGTTCGACTTGAAAAAACGCACCTTGCGGCCGTCCGCCAGCGCCTTGAATCCCACCGCGATCGCCCTTTTGGGTGGCCGGATTGACCACCGCCACGTTCGATACGTGCAGCGGCGCCTCGCTCTCGATGATGCCGCCCGGCACGTCCGGCATTCGGGTTCGGCGCGCTGGTGCTTCTTCGCCATATTGAGGCCCTCGACGCGCACGCGGTCGTCCGCGAACACCTCGATCACCGTGCCCTTGCGGCCCTTGTCGCGGCCGGCGGTCAGAATCACCAGGTCGCCTTTGCGGATCTTCTTCATCTCAAAGCACTTCCGGAGCGAGCGAAATGATCTTCATGAACTGGACGTTGCGCAGCTCGCGCGTCACCGGCCCGAAAATGCGCGTGCCGATCGGCTCGAGCTTGTTGGTCAGAAGCACCGCGGCGTTGGTGTCGAACCGGATCAGGGAGCCGTCCGGGCGGCGCACGCCGCGCTTGGTGCGAACCACCACGGCGTCGTAGACCTCGCCCTTCTTGACCTTGCCGCGCGGAATCGCGTCCTTGATGCTCACCTTGATGACATCGCCCACCGCGGCGTAGCGGCGCTTGGAGCCGCCCAGCACCTTGATGCACATCAGACGCTTGGCGCCCGAGTTGTCGGCGACGTTGAGCATGGTTCTAAGCTGAATCATGTCGGCCCCTTACCCGGCTCGCGCGCGCTCGACGACGCGCACCAGCATCCAGGACTTGCGTCGGGACAAGGGACGGCACGGCTTGATGGACACCGTATCGCCTTCCTTGCACTCGTTGTTGGCGTCGTGCGCCAGAAGCTTCGTGGTGCGGCGGATGTACTTGCCGTACGTCGGATGCTTCACCAGGCGCTCGACCGAGACGGCAATCGTCTTGTCCATCTTGCTGCTCACCACCTTGCCGGTCAGCAGGCGCTGGCCGGTCGCGGGGGTGCCCGCAGTTGCGCTCTTGGCGGCGCCCGTGCCCGTGCCCGAATCCGCTCCGGAGAGCGTCGTTTCCGTCGTGCTAGCCATCAAACCTTACCTCCGCGTTCACCCTGGGGGCGCGCGCTCACCTGGGCGAGCACAGTCTTCACCCGTGCAATGTTCTTGCGGACCTTCGCGAACTGGTCCGGCTTCGCGGCCTGTCCGGTCGCGCGCGCCATGCGCAAATTGAATTGCTCGCGGCGAAGCTTGATGAGCTCCTCTCCGAGAGCCGCCGGCGCCTTGTCGCGCAGTTCTTTAGCCTTCATGTCCGCACCTGTCGCTTGACGAACGTCGTCGATACCGAGAGCTTGGCCGAGGCGAGCCGGAACGCCTCACGCGCGATCTCCTCGCTCATGCCCTCGATCTCGAACAGCACCTTGCCGGGCAGCACCTTCGCCACCCAGTACTCGACGTTGCCCTTGCCCGATGCCCATGCGCACTTCGAGCGGCTTCTGGGTGATCGGCACGTCCGGGAACACCCGGATCCAGATCCGTCCGCCGCGCTTCACGTGGCGCGAGATGGCGCGGCGCGCCGCCTCGATTTCGCGGGCGGTCATGCGCGCGCGGCCCACGGCCTTCAGACCGTACTCGCCGAACGCCACGGAGTTGCCGCGCTGCGCGCTGCCCGAGATCCGGCCCTTGAATTGTTTGCGGAACTTGGTCCGCTTCGGCTGCATCATGTGTGATTACCTGACGTTCAACTCTGCGGCTGCGGTGCTGCGGCGGCCTCGGCCGGCTTCGCCACCGGCGCGGCCTGAGTCTCCGCGGCTTCGGCCTCGGCGGCTTCCACCTCGGGCTGGTCGAACACTTCGCCCTTGAAGATCCAAACCTTGATGCCGATCACGCCGTAGGTGGTCTGCGCTTCCGCGAGTCCGTAGTCGATGTCGGCGCGGAACGTGTGCAGCGGCACGCGGCCCTCGCGATTCGTCTCGGTGCGCGCGATCTCGGATCCGTTCAAGCGGCCGGAGATGCGCACCTTGATGCCGAGCGCGCCGGAACGCATGGTGTTGGTCACGGCGCGCTTCATGGCGCGGCGGAACATCACACGCTTCTCGAGCTGCTGCGCGATGCCCTCGGCGACCAGCTTCGCGTCGAGCTCGGGCTTTCTGATCTCGGCGATGTTGAGGCGCACGTCCTGCACCGTCATGCCGAGAATCTTGGCGACCGCGGCGCGGAGCTTCTCGATGTCCTCGCCCTTCTTGCCGATCACGATGCCCGGACGGGCGGTGTGAATGGTGATGTTGGCGCGGCGCGCGGCGCGCTCGATGTGGATCCGGCTGACGGAGGCATCGGCAAGCTTCTTGGCCAGGAACTGCCGCACCAGATGATCGGTGTGGATGTTCGAGGCAAAGGTCTTGGTCCCGGCATACCACTTCGACGTCCAGTCGCGCGTGATGCCGAGACGGATGCCAATCGGATTTACTTTCTGACCCATGCTGTTTTAGGCCTCTCGCTTGCCGTCGGACACTTGAACCAGGATATGGCTGTTGCGCTTGGCGATGCGCACGCCCCTGCCCTTGGCGCGCGCCTGAAAGCGCTTGAACATCGGCGCCGGATCGACTTCGATGCGCGTGACTTTGAGGTCGTCCACGTCGGCGTTGAAATTGTTGTAGGCGTTGGCGATGGCCGAATCGAGCACCTTGAGCACGATTTTCGCGCCCTTCTTCGGCATGAACTTCAGGGTGTTCACCGCAAGCGTCGCCGATTTGCCGCGGATCGTGTCCACCACCAGGCGGCACTTCTGCGGAGAGATGCGTGCGTAGCGCAATTTCGCTGTGGTTTGCATGCTTACTCCGCCGCCGACACTTTCTTGTCGCCCGAATGCGCCTTGAAGGTGCGGGTGGGGGCGAATTCGCCGAGCTTGTGACCGACCATGTTCTCCGACACGAGCACGGGGACATGCAGGCGCCCGTTATGCACCGCGATGGTGAGACCCACCATGTCCGGAATAACCATGGAACGGCGCGACCAGGTCTTGATCGGCCGGCGATCGTTCTTCTGACTCGCCGTCTGCACCTTCTTGGCGAGATGCAAATCGACGAATGGACCTTTCTTGAGCGAACGAGGCACTGCGATATCTCCTAGGGAGCTCTAAACCGTTACAGCCGTTTGTTCTTGCGGCGCTGGACGATCATCGAGTCCGTGCGCTTGTTGTGGCGGGTCTTCTTGCCCTTGGTCTGCAGACCCCACGGGCTCACCGGGTGGGGATTGCCCTGACCGGACTTGCCTTCGCCGCCGCCGTGCGGGTGATCGACCGGGTTCATGACGACGCCGCGCACCGTCGGGCGCACGCCGAGCCAGCGCACGGCGCCCGCCTTGCCGAACACGCGCAGATTGTGCTCATCGTTACCGACCTCGCCGATGGTGGCGCGGCAGTCGATGTGGATCTTGCGGATTTCGCCCGACTTCAGCCGGACGCTCGCGTACACGCCCTCGCGCGCGGCAAACTGAGCCGAGCCGCCGGCACTGCGCACCAATTGACCGCCCTTGCCCACCTTCAGCTCGATGTTGTGCACCGTGCTGCCGACCGGAATGTGCCGCAGCGGCAAGGCGTTGCCCGCCTTGATCGGAGCGTCCGCGCCGGAACGGATCTCATCGCCCGCCTTCACGCCCTTGGGCGCGAGGATGTAGCGTCGCTCGCCGTCCTTGTAGAGCACGAGCGCGAGGTGCGCAGTGCGGTTCGGATCGTATTCGAGCCGCTCCACGACGCCCGGAATCCCGTCCTTGTCGCGCTTGAAATCGATGATCCGGTAGCGCTGCTTGTGACCACCGCCGATGTGGCGTGTGGTCTGGCGGCCGGAATGGTTGCGGGCGCCGGTGCGGTTCTTCTTGAGGGTCAGCGACTCGAGCGGCCCGCCCTTGTGCAGGTGCGAGCGGTCGATCTTGACCACGAAGCGCGTGCCCGGGGAGGTCGGTCTCATCTTGATGAGTGCCATGATCCTTGATCCTTACTTCGCGGTGCCGGTGAAGTCGATCGACTGGCCGGCTTGCAAGCGCACGTAGGCTTTCTTGTGGCCGTTGCGCCTGCCGGGAACGTTCTTGAAGCGGCGGGTCTTGCCGGGCTTATTGAGGAGGTTCACCCCCTCGACCTTGACCTCGAACATGAGCTCGACGGCCTGTTTCACGTCGCTCTTGGTCGCATCGCCGAGGACCCGGAACACGTATTGATTGCCCTTTTCGGCCACGTTCGCGGCCTTCTCCGACACGTGCGGCTGGATCAGCACGTTCATCAGTCGTTCTTTATTCATGCGCGCCTCCGAAACGCTGTTCGAGCAGCTTCAGTGCGCCGACGGTCGCGATGACCTTGTCGTGCTTGATGAGGCTGACGGGATCGAGTGAGGCGACCGGCATCACCTCCACGTAGGGAATGTTGCGCGCCGCGAGGAACAGCTTCTCCTCGAACGCCTCGACCAGGATCAGAGCCCGGGTGAGGCCGAATTCCGCCAGCTTTCCGATCAGGAGCTTGGTGCGCGGGGCGGCGAGCTCGAGGCTCTCGACGGCGATCAGGCGATCCTGGCGCACCAGTTCGGAGATCATCGACTGCATCGCCGCGCGATACATTTTGCGGTTCACCTTCTGCGTGAAATCGCGGGGCCGGGCGGCAAAAGCACGTCCGCCGCCAACCCACAAAGGGCTGCGAATAGAGCCGGCGCGGGCCTGTCCGGTACCCTTCTGGCTCCAGGGCTTCTTGCCGCCGCCGCGCACTTCGGCGCGGGATTTCTGGCGCTTGGTCCCGGCGCGGCCGCCGGCCATGTAGGCGGTCACCACCTGATGCACCAGCGCCTCGTTGTAGGCACGGCCGAACGCGACATCCGACAACTGGATTTCGCTCGAGGACGCGGCATTCTTTAGCTGCAACTTCATGGCGGTCACTTCTCGTCAGTTACTTCTTGGCGGCCTTGGCAGCCGCGGCCGGCTTGGCACCGGCGCCGGGCTTGCCCGCGGCGGCCGGCGCCTTGTTGGGCGCGAGACGCTTGCGGCGCTGCTGAGCTTGCGCCTTCACGGACGGACGCACGATCACGCGGCCGCCTTCCGAGCCCGGCACGGCGCCCGAGATCAAAAGAAGATTGCGCGAAACGTCGATGTCCACGATCTTGAGGTTCTCGATGGTGCGGTTGCGCACGCCCATGTGACCGGACATGCGCTTGCCCTTGAACACGCGGCCCGGGGTCTGGCGCTGGCCGATGGAGCCCGGCGCGCGATGCGACACCGAGTTTCCGTGGGTTTTCATGCCGCCCGCGAAGTTGTGGCGCTTCATCGTGCCGGCGAATCCCTTGCCGACCGTGGTGCCGGTGACATCGACGACCTGGCCCACCGTGAACATGTCGACCTTGATCTCACCGCCCACGGCGAGCGACTCGCCCTCGCCCTTCTTCAAACGGAATTCCCGCGAAGCATCACCGGCGGCCACATTGGCCTTGGCGAAATGTCCCGCCAGCGCCTTGGAGACCCGCGAGGGGCGGCGGCTGCCGATGGTGACTTGAATGGCGGTATAGCCCTCGGATTTCTCGGATTTGACCTGGGAAATACGATTGGGCAGCGCCTCGACGACCGTCACGGGGACGGTAACGCCGGCGTCAGTGAAAACGCGGGTCATGCCGCACTTGCGGCCAACCAGACCGATGGTCATTGTCAATCCTCATACCGCGGAAGCGACAAAGGCTCCGCTACGTTGCAACAAGCCGGCGGTTTGGATGCTCGAGACCCCAGGACCCTTGGGCTCACCCGGCCTAAATACCGGTGCGAATTCCTTGGATAACTGGCGTCGGCGCCCACGCACTCCGACCTTAAAATTGGACGGCGGAGTATACCGGACTTTGCGGGCAGTACAAGTTTTGAAGCCCCGCGGAGGGGTGTCGGCGGACGGGTACCGGATGCTGCGACGCAGCATATAAATGGCCTCGCCTACTAGGCGGCGGGAGGCGCAAATGCGGGTTGGGCGACCGCCGTCGATTGTACGTCGTGACGCATGAGAAGGTCGCGTTGGAGATCGTCGCCGACCGCAAAGGTGTGCTCCCCCACCATGTCAAAGCGCCATTTCCGATAGAACGCCAAAGCTCGCTGATTTCGCTCCCACACCCCGAGCCACACCACCGCCGAGCCGAGCGATTCGGCTCGACCGAGCACGTGCGCCATGAGCCGGTGAGCCAGCCCGGTCCCATGCTGCGAACCATCCACGTAGAACCTCTGGATCTCGACCGGGCGCTCGCCGCGGATGACAGGCGATGCCGCATCGAGGCGCAATTGCACGTACCCGACCAATCCGGCCCCCGCTTCCGCCACCCAGGTCTCGCGACTCGAATCGCGAATCTCGGCGAGTTGCAAAGCTTCGCCGTAATGCGAGACGCAATGCTTCTGCATGTCCCCGGGGCTGTTCGCTGCCGCGAATGCGGCGCGGAAAGTTCTATCCGCGAGCATTGAAAGCTCGAGCGCGTCATCGTCCACCGCTCGCCGGATCCTGATCGTTGCTTGCATCAAGGCCACTCCGCTATGGCTCATCTGAAGCGCACTATCGGAAACTTCACTGCAGTTCGCAAATGATCAGTTCAGGATCCGCATTGATCCTCAGCGGCAGATTGCTGCAGCCGACCCCGCGGCTGACTATCAGCGGTCCATTGCCAGGGATCTCGAATCGGCCCTGCGAATGCGACCTTGACAAGGGACCGGCGGGCCCGATGAGGGGAGTGCCATCCCGCAGGCAAATTTGCCCTCCATGGGTATGGCCGGCGAACGCCACGGCATATTTCTGATCGCCAAGCAGCGACAGACCATCCGGCGAATGGGTCAGCCATATCCGGATGTCTTTGGCGCCATGAAAGGTCTTGGCCGAATCCGCTTCTCCGGTCCAAGGATCACCCATGCCGCAAATCGAGACGTTGTCGAAGGGTGCCTCGAGTGGCACGTTCCGGTTTACCAGCACCCGCGCGCCGCAAGCAGTCAACTGGCGCGCGATTTCTTTGTCATCGGCCCATAAGTCGTGATTGCCGAGATCAATTCCTGCGCCAGACGCGCGAACACCTCGGGGTGTGTGGTCGGCCCGAAACATATGACGGGCTCCGGGCATTCAAGGCAAGTCTGGAAAGCTGCTGCCCCAACGAGCGTTGCAGAATTCAGACAGCTGACGACGTTGCATTAGCTACACGTCCACTCACAGTCTAGGTGCTCGTGCGGTGGAAGGAGGCGGTGCGAATCAACTCCAACGCGGCTTTTGCAACCGCTTCCTGGCCATCGTTGGTCAATATCGTGAACGCGAATGCTGACCCGTCGATGTTGACCATCCCCTGAGTCAGATATTTCCATTCACCCGGTGCGGGCGCCCGGTCGGTCGCGAAAAGATAGCAGCCGTGAGCGTGGGGTCCGGACAGGGTTTGAACTGGAATCGTCGTCTCAACCGCGTGCGGCAATGCGTCCCTGGCAGCCGATGTAACGACCGCATGCATCTTGACATCGTCGGCCACCGCATCACCCTTGGGTGTGCCGGAAACCGGTGTAATCAGAACATTGAAGGAGGCACCCTGGCGCGGAGTCAACCAGACGCCTGCTGGCATGCCTTTCTGAGGCGAGTCAAATTTCTCGTCCCAGGCGGCCGGGATGTCCAACCAAAGTTCTCCGCCTCCCGGCAGAGCGACGTGGGTCGCTGCTGCCCACACCGATAGCGGCCATGATGCCGCGATAAATACCAGGGCGTGCCAGCCGCGCATCCGATTCGTCATGGGCCACTCCTTGGAAATCAATGCCGCTGAAATCGTGCGTATGTTGCGGTGAGAATTCGGCAGAGGCGCCTATGGCGCTGAGACGATCGCGACAGCTTGTGCGATATGCACTAGTCCGAAGTATCTGCGGGGGTGCTCGCGTGGTCGTGCTTGGGTAATGAGTCCATGACGCCAAGCCACGCGAGCTTTTCGGCCCAATGCACGTGAAACGTAGGGGGATATGCCGCTGGATTATCGAAGGTCGGAGTATAAAGATGAATCTCACCCGGCCACCGAGTTGAGCGGTAGGACAACGGTGTTCCGCAGTTGGCACAGTAGCTTCGCTCTACGCCTGACGACGAGCCGAAAAGTCGCCTGGCATCACCTGTGAATCGTACGGAACCCTCGTCAAATCCAACGAATGCGGCGACGGGAGAAGCGGTAGCGCGACGGCAACTTTCGCAGTGGCAGTACGCACTCCAGATGGGTTCGGCGGCTACCGAGAACCTCACCGCGCCACAGAGACAACCGCCGACGTCATTGCCACTTGTATTCATTTAGGTCCCTTCGAGTCAGCAAGAATGTTCGATGGTGTCGACGAGGATCATGCCGGCGACATCCTGGGGCCAGCGTTGCGCGTATAGCCTCGCCTCCACCCCGCCTAAAGAGTGCCCCACGAGCACATAGGGCCCCCGGTATGGGTGCAGCCTTAAGTACAGCGTGCAGGTCATTCACCGTATCGGACAGGATCTGAGGCCGAGGCGCTGGGTCACTAAAACCGTAGCTCGCTCGATCGAAGGCGCAGACGCGGGTCCTTTGCGCGATTACGGGTTGGGTCTTGTACCAGACCGGCGACCAGCTCGTGAGGCCAGCCATCAAAATTACGGTAGGTGCGCCGGAACCCGCGCAATGAAGGTTGATACGGCGGCCACCGATATCGACCCGCTGACCCGGCTCGACGTAGGGCAGCAACCTCTGGTCTTCCGCCATGCCCGGCGGCGGCTCGGGCTGGGCAAGGACGACGCCATCGATGGAAAGCAGCAGTGCGGTTGCCAGGGCGGCCAGGAGAGCGCGAAGTGCGAGGGTGGCCATGGCTGTCCTCTGCCGAGTCGGGGTGGCATTAGCTTATCGCCAAACGCCAAAGATCTCCGCGAATCAAACACGTGGCGGGAACCATCACCGCTACACCATATGCTCGATGTCTTTGGGCATTTGTACCCAGGAGTGCATGCGCTCCTCATAGACCGAGACGGTGGGGCCCGGGAATGACGGCTCAGCGAATGCGCCGACAGGGATGGCAATGTGCTCCTCGTCGTCTTTCGTCTTGTAGTAGACCGTCGCACCGCAAGTGGGGCAGAAATTGAACACGGCCCGGCTCCCTGCATCGCCGACACGAATGAACTGCTTCGAAGCTCCGCGAATGGTGACCGCGTTCGAAGGGAACCGCGCCTGCGCCCCAAAGACACTACCCGTCCTGCGTTGGCAGGCGAGGCAATGGCAAACGGCGACACGATCCGGGTCGGCAGAGGTGCTCGCCGAAAGCTGGCCGCAGGAGCAAGAGGCTGTGCGCACTGGCATTGAGGGCTCCCAACGTGGGTATGGCCGCTAATTCTGACGCATAACGCGGTTCGCCCCATAAATCGATCCTCACGCCGCCTCCCTATCAGCAATCTCCCACAATCACCCGGGCGACTACCGCCTGAAGGGAATCACGTACCGGCGTTATACTCCCCAGGTAAATTGACTCTAGCGCGAAGGTCTCATCGCGGCCCGGCGATCTCCGCCAGGAACGCCTGGCCATACTCGTCCAGCTTCTTCTGCCCTACGCCATGGATCTCGAGCAGCCCGTCCGCCGTGCAGGGCTTTTCGGCCGCCATGGCCTGAAGCGTCCGGTCGCTGAACACGACATAGGCGGGCACCTTGCGTTCGTCCGCCAATCGCTTGCGAAGCGCGCGCAGGCGCTCGAACAGGTCCACGTCCGGCGTTTCCGCGGCGTCCGGTAGCCCGACAACATCCGGCACTCGCCCGCCAGACCCCGCCTGCGCCTCACGGAGCGGATTCGATGCGAAGTGCCGTGCCGCCCGGCCTCCCTCGCCCGCGATCGGCGCCCGCGCGCCGCGCGCCTCCTCGACAATATCCTGCGCCGTGCAATTCCCACACGATTCGCGGCACTCCTCCACGTCCTCCGCGAAATGGCTCGCCAGGCGCCGCCAGAGACACGAGTCGGCGTCCGCCAGATCGAACATGCGGCGCACGGCGCGGCGCTGCTGAGCCGCGTTGTCCGAGTCCGAAGCATCGGAATTGTCGATGAGCCGATCGAGCGAGATCACGTCCGCCCACGAATAGAACAGCACGCAATCCGCCGGAGCGCCGTCGCGCCCGGCGCGCCCGATCTCCTGGTAATACCCCTCGATCGAGCGCGGCATGTCGCGGTGCAGGACGTAACGCACGTTCGACTTGTCGATCCCCATGCCGAACGCGATGGTCGCGCACACCACGTCGAGATCGTCGCGGCTGAACTGGTCCTGGACCGAGGCGCGTTCTGCCGGCGTGAGGCCGGCGTGATACGCCGCCGCCCGTACCCGGCGTTGCCGCAGAAACTCCGCTGTCGTCTCCGCCGCCTTGCGGGACAGGCAGTAAATGATGCCCGCCTCGCCGCGGCGCGCGCGCACCAGGCGCAGGATCATGTCGCGCACGCCGGTTCCCGAGCCCTTCTTGACCGCATGCAGGTGTAGGTTCGACCGATAAAATGAACCGCGGACGTGCAGCGGATCGCGCAAGGCCAATTGCTCGGCGATGTCGTTCTTGACGCGCGGCGTCGCGGTCGCGGTCAGTGCGAGCACGGGGATGCGCGGAAAGCGCCGCTTCAGGCCGGCGAGATTGCGGTAGGCCGGACGAAAGTCGTGACCCCACTCGCTGATGCAATGCGCCTCGTCGACGGCGATCATTTTCAAGTCGAGCGAGTCCAGGAGATTCCCGACGGAGGCGTCCAGGCCCTCGGGGGCAGCGTAGAGAAGCTCCAGCTCGCCCGCGCGCAGCTGCGCCGTCCGCCGCGCGCGCTCGGCGCCGTCCAGCGAGGAATTGAGAAAGGTCGCGCGGATCCCGAGTTCGCCCATGGCATCGACCTGATCCTTCATGAGCGAGATCAGCGGCGACACCACCAAGGTCACCCCGCCCTTGAGCCTCGCCGGAATCTGATACGTGACCGATTTCCCGGCGCCCGTGGGCATCACGGCAAGACAGTCGCGCCCGGCCATCACGGCCTCGATGATCTCCATCTGTCCCGGACGGAAGGAGGGATATCCGAACACCTCTTTCAACGTCGCCAGCGCCGGGCCGGCCGAATCCGCAATGCGGGACTGCCTGGCGCGCGCCGAGGCCTCTCTTAACAGCGCCAGCGTCTCGGGAGTGAACAGAAGCGGCGTTTCACGGTAACGTTGCCGCAGCCGCTCCAGGGTCGATTCGATCGTGGCCGCCGGAAGCTCGAGCAGCGCCCGCGCTGCGGCGAGCACTTCATCGACGTTGGTGAGGGTGACATCCATCAGGGAGCGGATCGTGCCAGAAATCCGAAGGCCGCGGCCATGCTATTTTCTCGCGGCATCATTTCGATTGGCGCCGGCCGCGCGGATTTACCTCACTCCGGCCATGAGCCGCTTGAGCGGCCCATTCAGCGCCAGCATGACCCCGCCGCCGACGGCGCCCCACTCGAAGATCTTGAGGAACAGCGCGGGAAGGGAGGCCAGATTGCCCGCGTCGTATTCCGCCGCCAGTTGCCCGGCGAGATTGTTGCCGAGCGCGATCGACAGAAACCACACCCCCATCACCTGTCCGACGAAGCGCGGCGCCGCAAGCTTGGTCATCGAGGAAAGCCCGACCGGTGCGAGGCAGAGATCTCCCCACATCTGGATCAGGTAGCACATCACCAGCCAGGTGGGCAGCACCCGCTGGCCTCCGAGCACCCGCATCGAGGCGACGTACATCACCAGAAATCCCAGCCCCATGAGAATGAGCCCGGCCGCGAACTTGACCGGCGTCGACGGATCCTTGCCGCGCCGCCCGAGGCCGATCCACAGGGCGCTGAACAAGGGCGCGAACAGGATGATCACGACGGAGCTCACGCCCTGCAAAATGCCGGCCGGCATCAGCCAGCCGAAAAGATTGCGATCGGTGTAGCGGTCGGCGAATAGCGTGAGCGAGGTGCCGGTCTGCTCCACACCCGCGTAGTAGACGGTGGAGGCGACGAACAGCGCCAGCATCACGTAGGTGCGGCGCCGCTCCACAAGGCTCAATCCCGCGAAAAAGATCAGGTAGACGAAGTACCCGGCCGCCAGCGAGCCGATCAGCCAGGAGCTCGCGCGCGCGATCGTCGGCGCATCGATCGGCAGCGCCCCGGTCGCCGCCAACGCGACGACGGCGAGGGCCGCCACGGCGAAGATGATCACCGGCAGCCAGGCGGCGAGCCTTCTGTTCACGGGCACGCTCAAGTCCGCGGCGCTCAAGTGCCGGCGGGTCAGCGCGAACTGCGTGAGCCCGATGAGCATCCCCGCCGCGGGCAACGCGAATCCCGAGTGCCAACCGAAGCGCGCGGCGCAGAGCGGCACGAGGAGCGATCCCAGCAGCGCACCGACATTGATGCCCATGTAGAACAGCGAGAACCCCGCGTCGCGTCTCGAGCCGCCCTCCGGATAGAGGTTCGCGACCAGCGCGCTGACATTGGGCTTGAGCAATCCCACCCCCAATGCGATCGATGCGAGCCCCGTGAAGAATATCTGCGGGACGCCGAACGCCAGCATCACGTTGCCGAGCATGATGAAGAGGCCGCCTGCGATCACGGCGCGCTGTCCTCCGACGAGCCGGTCGGCGATCCATCCGCCGAGCAAAGAGAACAGGTACGACCCCGCGACGAACAATCCGTAGATCGAGCTCGCGGTCCTGTCGTCGATGCCGAGGCCGCCCTGCGATACCGCCGACACCATGAACAAGATCAGGATCGCGCGCATCCCGTAATAGGTGAAGCGCTCCCACATCTCCGTGAGAAACAGCGTGGCTAGCCCGCGAGGCTGTCCGAACAGCGTCTCACCTGGGGTCGCGGGCACGCCCTGCCGCCAGTTTGGTTGCCACCCAGCGGTGAAAATGGTGGGTCGGTTCGTCCATGACCGGCGAGAACACGCCCCCTTCGTAGCCCGGCGAGGCCCGTCCCTGCTGCATGCCCTCCACGGCGAACACGTCCTCGCGAAACACCACGTCCCAGGCCGCGTGCGTGGCCGCGCGGCAGCCGCTGTACGCCTCTTCCGCGGCGCCCTCGCCCACGTAGAAAATGCGCAGCTCCTCCCGGGTCAGATCCGGCGCCACCGGCGTCAGGATGATGGCGAAGGCATGGTCCGCCTGGAAGCCAAGCAGCACGTTCGGGTACAAGGAGGGATACTCGGCCACGTGCATTCGATCGGCCGGCCATTCCGTGAGCCGCGGCAGGCGCGTGCCCGCGACATCGCTCAGACGATACGCGAGGGAGCCCTGGCCGGCGAACTCCTGCGCGTCGGCGAAGCAGTAATGATCCTCGAGTCGCGAATAGTCGTTGAGCGCCGGGTGCACCCACGGCAGATGATAGGCCTCGCAATAATTCTCGACCGCCAGCTTCCAATTGCAGCGCACGTCGAGGACCAGCCGGGAATGGGTGACGCCGGGACGCAGCCCGCCGAAGCCATCCTCGCCCACGAGCGCGGCCGCGCGCCGGCGCAGGGAGCCGATGTGCCGGTCGAAATCCGGCGCGTCGCCGCTCAAATTGATGAAAATCACGCCCATGAACTCGGCGCTGCGCACGGCCTTGAGCCCATGCTCGGCGTTGTCGAAACCTTCGGTGGTATGACGGTTCACGCCGCCGATGTGCGGTGTGGCCTTCAGCTCCCCATTCACCGCATAGCCCCAGCAGTGATACCGGCAGCTGATGATTCCCGCCACCTCGGTCGGCTGTTGCACGAGCTTGATGCCGCGGTGGCTGCAGACGTTGTGGAACACTCGCAGCACTCCCTCCCGGTCGCGGGTGATGAGCAGCGGCCAACCCATGAAATCGACCGGCAACGCGTAGGGCCGGTCGGGGAGCGAGTCCGCGAAGGCGAGCCCCGCCCAAGTTCGGCCGAGCACCGCATCGCGCTCGCGGCGAAAATGCCGCTCATCGACGTAGGCGGCGTTCGGCAGACCCGAAGCCTGACCGATCGGCAGAAGCACCCGGTCCAGGCGATCCAAGCTGATGGGATCGGCGCTTTCGAACGTTGCCATCGGCTATACCTGCCTGCGCGGAATTCTCGACCGCCAATCGCGGCGGCAGATCACTGTATCGCCTTCGAGCGCCTCCAGCCATGCGGTGAGCTCGAATGCATGGACGGTGGAGGACATCTCGGCGCCGGCGTTGATTTTCACCCGCCAGTCTCCCCGACCCATCTCGTACGACTGGGTCATGGTGGCGCACGCGGAGTTCGGCAGATCGGGGTGGATGCGGTAGTTGCGGTCGAATACGTGACCCATCTCGAGGTCGATGGCCTCGAGCCTGAACTTGCCCCAGTCGCCGAACACGCCGCCGTCGACGTATAGCCGGTGATTGACGACTCCAGTCGAGGGATCCGAGGTCACCGATCGCTCGACGCGGCCCTGGCGAAGCACCGTCGCGGTCGACGGCTCGGCGCACACGGCCTCGGGCATCTCGAGCGGCGGCCGTGACCCGGACTCCGGCGCTCTCACTGGCAATATCAGGCGTGAGCCGCCCGTGATCAGCGTCAATGTGACGGGCTCGGGCGAGGGCCAGACAATCGGCCAGTAGGCGCTCGACAGCGCGAGCCGGATGCGATGTCCCGCCGGGAAGGCGTACGCCGTGCCGGTCAACGGCACCTCGACCCGGTAGAACTCGCCCGGCACCAGCGGCTTCGGCGCCTCGCGGCCGTCGCGATGCGTGAGATTCAAGAACCCCCGCGCGACGCAGGCCGCCTCGCCCGAGGGCGCCACGTCGATCAGCCGGACCGCGACGAACGCGTCGGGCCGATCGGCCGCCAGCTCGAGCACGACCCGCGAGTTGCCGAGGATTTCCAACCGGTCGGGGAGCGGCGCGGCGGTGAACTCCAGCGATCCCTCCGAGTCCTCGCGTTGATCGCCGGGCAGATCGCCGGGATTTCCGAAGCTGCCCCAGTCGCCCGAAGCGAGTCCGGTCGACTGCGGCGAGCGCCACGACAACGCCTGCCGCTCGCCCGCTCGATCCGTGAGCCCGTCGGCATCGAGGATGAAGGTGCGCAGGCTGACGCCTGGGCTCGGCCAGCGCTCCTCCGCGATCCAGCGCCCCGCGCGCGACGCATGGGACGAGCGCGGCCCGACCGCATCCATCATGTAGAAATTGAGCGGCGCTTCGCTCATCACGCCCCGGTCCTCGCCCTTGAGCCAGTGGTCCCACCAACGCAACGCTTCTTGCAGGAACCCGACCGCCGGTTCGGGAATTGCCTCGTGCGGATAAAGGTGCGCCCAGGGACCCACCGTCACGCGGTGCGGAACCTCAAGATGCTCGGCCAATCGAAGCGGCGTATCCCGATACAGATCCGCCCAGCCGCCCCAAAACCAGACGGGACACTGGATCGCGCCGTAATCGAAGCGCACCGAGCCATGCTTCCAGTAGTCATCGAGCGCCTGATGTTCGAGCCAGGTCTCGGGCCAGAACTCCTCCGCCTCGAGCCTCTCCAGCCACATGGCGCGCCAGCGCTCGCCGACGATGGCCGGATCCGGCGGCCGGGCGTTGAAGATCTGCATCACGCAGCCCCACCAGAAATTGTCGTTGAGCAGGCACCCGCCCGAGTAATGAATGCACTCGGCGAAGCGGTCATCGGTGCCCATCACGGCGATGATGGCCTTGAGCGCCGGCGGCCGGCGGGCTGCCACTTGCACGGAATTGTAGGCGCCCCAGGACTTGCCCATCATGCCGACCTTGCCGGAACACCAGGGCTGGCGCGCGATCCAGTCGATCACCTCGAGCGCATCGTCCTGTTCCTGCTTCAGATATTCATCGTGCATCACCCCATCGGATTCGCCCGAGCCGCGCATGTCGACCCGCACCGCGGCGTACCCGTGTCCCGCGAACCAGTGATGCATGCCCTCGTCCCGCCGCCGCATGAAATCGCGCTTGCGATAGGGGATGTATTCGAGAATCGCGGGGGCCGGCAGGCTCTCGCCCGCGGGCAGCCAGAGGCGCGCGGCCAGCCGGCAGCCATCCGACATCGTGATCCAGACGTTCTCGATGTCCTCGACGGCCCCCGGCAGGGATTTCTCGTATCGCGGCATGGACTATCATCCTCATCGGCGGGTTTCTGTTGAGACAATACCAGCGAAGAGCGATGAACGACCAGATGCCGAAAGATCCGCTGCTAGATCCGCTCCTGGAGCCTTTTCAGCTCAGACACCTGACGCTGAGAAACCGCATCATGACCACTTCGCACGAGCCGGCATATCCCGAGGACGGTATGCCGAAGGAGCGTTATCGCGCCTATCACGTCGAGCGCGCGAAGGGCGGCGTCGCGTTGACCATGACTGCCGGGTCGGCCGCCGTCTCGCGGGACAGTCCTCCCGCTTTCAACAACGTCCTGGTCTACAAGGACGAGGTCGTGCCGTGGCTGAAGGCGTTGGCCGACGAGTGTCACGAGCACGGAGCCGCGGTCATGATTCAGCTGACTCATCTGGGGCGGCGCACCCGGTGGGATCGAAATTTCTGGTTGCCGGTGGTGTCGCCGTCGCATCGCAAGGAGGCGGCGCACCGCGCCTTCCCGAAGAAGATCGAGGATTGGGATATCGCGCGCATCATCGGGGACTACGCCGATGCGGCCGAGCGCATGCAGGCGGCCGGTCTCGACGGCATCGAGCTCGAGGCCTATGGGCATTTGATGGACCAGTTCTGGTCGCCGCTCACGAATACCCTCGAGGCGCCGTACGGCGGGTCGCTCGACAACCGCATGAAATTCACGTTCGACGTATTGTCGGCGATCCGTCGGCGCGTCGGCGCAAAATTCATCGTCGGCGTGCGCTACACGGCGGACGAAGCCCTCGCAGGCGGCCTCGACCAGCAAGACGGCCTGGAGATTTCGCGCCGGCTGAAGGCGAGCGGCATGGTCGACTTTCTCAACATCGTGCGCGGCCACATCGATACGGACGCCGGGCTCACCGATCTCATTCCGATCCAGGGCATGCCCGCCTCGCCGCACCTGGATTTTTCCGGTGAGATCCGTGCGGCCACGCAATTCCCGACGTTCCATGCCGCGAGGATCCAGGACGTGGCGACGGCCCGGCACGCGATTGCGGCGGGCAAGGTGGACATGGTCGGCATGACGCGGGCACACATGACCGATCCGCACATCGTGCGCAAGATCCTCGAGGGACGAGAGGATCGGATCCGCCCCTGCGTCGGGGCCAACTACTGCCTCGACCGGATCTACCAGGGAGGCGCCGCCTACTGCATCCACAACCCCTCGACCGGCCGCGAGCTCTTCATGCCGCATGAAATCCGCCGCGCCGGTGTCAGGCGCAAGGTGGTCGTCGTGGGCGCGGGACCGGCGGGCCTCGAGGCCGCGCGCGTCGCCGCCGAGCGCGGCCATTCCGTGGTCGTGTTCGAGGCGGCCGATGAGCCCGGCGGCCAGGTGCGGCTGACCGCCCGCAGTCCGAGGCGCCGGGAGATGATGGGATTGATCGACTGGCGCATGCGCGAGTGCGAGGCGCTTGGCGTGGAGTTTCGCTTCGAGTCCCTGACGGAGGAGGCGCAGGTGCTCGATGAGGGGCCGGATCTCGTACTGATCGCGACGGGCGGCCTGCCGCACACCGACATCCTGGAATCCGGCAACGAGTGGGTCGTTTCCACCTGGGACGTGCTCGCGGGCGACTCCAAGCCGAGCGGCCGCGTGCTGTTGTTCGACGATGCAGGCGATCATGCCGCCCTCCAGGCCGCCGAACTGATCGCGGCCGCGGGGGCAGAGCTCGAGATCATGACGCCCGACCGCTCGTTCGCTCCCGAAGTGATGGCGATGAACCTCGTCCCGTACCTGCGGAGCCTGCAGAAGCGCGACGTGACGTTCACGGTGACGTTTCGCCTGCAAAGCGTGGCCCGCGACGGGGAGTCGTTGCTAGCCGTCGTGGGGAGCGACTACGGCGGCGTGCGCAAGGAGCGGCGCGTCGATCAGGTGGTGGTCAACCACGGCACGCTCCCGAACGATGAGCTGTATTTCGCCTTGAAGCCCAGTTCTCGCAATCTCGGCGCGATCGACCATGACCGGCTGATCGCAGGGCTGCCGCAGATCGGCGCGGTGAATCCTGAAGGCGGGTACCTCTTGTTTCGGATCGGCGATGCCGTCGCTGCGCGCAATACGCACGCCGCCATTTACGATGCGCTGAGACTGGTCAAGGACCTGTAGGTATTTCCGTGGCCACTACTCATGGCGGAGCCCAAAGGTGGCTGTGGCGGCGGAGAATGTCCCGAAGGCCTGTTTCGCGCCGCGGATGATCTGTGCGTGCGCGTGCCGATCCATCGCCTGCGTCTCTTGCTCGAGCTGCTTCAAGAATTCAGGCCAGGTGATCGTCGGCGCGTAGGCGAGGTAGGCGAGGTAGGCGAGGTAGGCGAGGTAGGCGAGGTAGGCGAGGTATAGGCGAGGTAGGCGGTGGGATAGGCTGCAGGGACGCGTTGGCGCAAGACCGCTCCGCCCAAGCGCGACCCCCGAATCACGTATGCGATGCCCCGTTGGCGAAGCGAGTCCGCCCGCTGTCGCTCAGGCGTCCCTGGAAAACTGATGAGGGATCCGAGTGCCCTCAAATCCTCGACCAGGCACTGCAATAAAACGGAAAAATCCGCCTGATCTTGGGCGCGCCATCGCTCGTTAAGCCCTTAATTCAGCTTGATCTGAACGTCCACGCCCGCCGGCAGCTCGAGCTTCATCAGCGCGTCCACCGTCTTGTCGGTCGGGTTGAGGATGTCCATGAGCCGCTTGTGGGTGCGGATCTCGAACTGATCGCGCGCATCCTTGTCGCCATGCGGCGAGACCAGCACGGTGAAGCGCTCCATCTTGATGGGCAGGGGCACCGGACCCTTGACGGTCGCGCCCGTGCGCTTCGCGGTGTCGACGATCTCGCGCGCCGACTTGTCGATCAAGCGATGATCGAAAGCCTTCAGGCGAATACGAATGTTCTGATTAGCCATGAGAATGTCCTACGGCGCGTCGCGCCTTACGCAATAACCTTTGAAACCACGCCCGCGCCGACGGTCTTGCCGCCTTCGCGGATCGCAAAGCGCAACCCCTGCTCCATCGCGATCGGGGCAATCAGCTCCACCACGATCTTGATGTTGTCCCCCGGCATCACCATCTCGGTCCCCTCCGGCAGCTCCACCGCCCCCGTCACATCGGTCGTGCGGAAGTAAAACTGCGGCCGGTACCCCTTGAAGAACGGCGTGTGCCGACCGCCCTCCTCCTTCGTCAATACGTACACCTCGGCCTCAAACTTGGTGTGCGGGTTGATGCTCCCAGGCTTGCACAATACCTGCCCGCGCTCGACTTCCTCGCGCTTCGTGCCCCTCAAGAGCACCCCCACGTTGTCACCCGCCTGACCCTCGTCCAAAAGCTTCCTGAACATCTCAACGCCCGTGCAGGTGGTCTTCTGCGTGGGCCGGATCCCCACGATCTCCACCTCATCGTTCACCTTCACGATCCCGCGCTCGATGCGCCCCGTCACCACGGTGCCTCGGCCCGCAATCGAAAACACATCCTCCACCGGCATCAAAAACGCCCCTTCCACCGCACGCTTCGGCACCGGAATGTAGTCATCCAGCGCCTTCACCAGCTTGATCACCGAGGGCACCCCGATGTCGCTCGTGTCCCCCTCGAGCGCCTTCAACGCCGAGCCCGTCACGATCGGGGTCTTGTCCCCGGGAAACTTGTACAGCGTCAACAGATCCCGAACCTCCAGCTCCACCAGCTCCAAAAGCTCCGCATCGTCCACCATGTCCGCTTTGTTCAAAAACACCACGATGTACGGCACCCCCACCTGACGGGCCAGCAAAATGTGCTCGCGCGTCTGCGGCATCGGGCCGTCCGCCGCCGATACCACCAATATCGCTCCGTCCATCTGCGCCGCTCCCGTGATCATGTTCTTCACGTAGTCGGCATGCCCCGGACAGTCCACGTGCGCGTAGTGACGCGCATCGGACTGATACTCCACATGCGCGGTCGCAATCGTGATCCCGCGCGCACGCTCCTCCGGCGCCTTGTCAATCTGATCGTACGCCTTGAACTCCCCGCCAAACTTCTCCGCCATCACCTTCGTCAAGGCAGCCGTCAAGGTCGTCTTGCCATGGTCCACATGCCCAATCGTCCCCACGTTCACGTGCGGCTTCGTTCGCTCAAACTTCCCCTTCGACACGGCAAGTACCTCTCAAAAAATGAATCGGAAAAAAGTAATGGAATCCGTTAAGACGCTTTCTTCATGACCACATCGGCCACGTTGTTCGGCACTTCCATGTACTTGGCGAACTCCATGGTGTAATTCGCCCGGCCCTGGCTCATGGAGCGCATGGCGGTCGAATACTGGAACATCTCGGCGAGCGGCACCTCGGCGGTGACCACTTTGCCCGAGGGCGAATCCTCCATGCCGATGATCTGGCCGCGGCGGCGATTCAAATCGCCGACGATGTCGCCGTAGTAATCCTCCGGCGTCACCACTTCGACCTTCATGATGGGCTCGAGCAGCACCGGCTTCGCCTTGCGAAAGCCCTCTTTGAACCCCATCGAGCCGGCGATCTTGAACGCCATCTCGTTCGAATCGACGTCGTGGTACGAGCCGTCGAACGCGGTCACCTTCACATCGACGATGGGATAGCCCGCGATCACGCCGGTCTGCACCGCCTCTTGAATGCCCTTGTCCACGGCGGGAATGAATTCGCGCGGCACGGCGCCCCCGACGATGGCGTTCACGAATTCGTAGCCCGTGCCAGGCGGCTTAGGCTCGATCTTGAGCCACACGTGGCCGTACTGGCCGCGGCCGCCCGACTGGCGCACGAACTTGCCTTCGGACTCGACGCTCCCGCGGATGGTCTCTCGGTAAGCCACCTGCGGCTTGCCGACGTTGGCCTCCACCTTGAACTCGCGCTTCATGCGATCGACGATGATTTCGAGGTGCAGCTCGCCCATGCCCGAGATGATGGTCTGCCCGGACTCACTATCGGTGTGCACGCGGAACGAGGGGTCTTCCTTGGCGAGACGCTGCAGGGCCAGACCCATCTTTTCCTGGTCGACCTTGGTCCGCGGCTCCACGGCCACCGAGATGACCGGCTCCGGGAATTCCATTTTCTCCAGGATGATGACCTTCTGCGGGTCGGACAGCGTGTCGCCCGTGGTCACGTCCTTGAGGCCCACCGCGGCGGCGATGTCGCCCGCGCGGACCTCCTTGATCTCGGAGCGCTCGCTGGCGTGCATCTGCAGCAGCCGTCCGATGCGCTCGTTACGGTTCTTGTTCGGCACGAACACCTGGTCGCCCGAATTCAGCGTGCCCGAATAGACCCGGAAGAAGGTGAGGTTCCCGACGAAGGGATCGTTCAAGATCTTGAAGGCGAGCGCCGCGAACGGCTCGTTGTCGTCCGCGTGGCGGGTCAACGGCTCGCCGCGCTCGCTCTGCCCCTTCACCGGCGGAACTTCGACCGGCGACGGCATGTATTCGACCACGGCGTCGAGCACGGCCTGCACACCCTTGTTCTTGAACGCCGAGCCGCAGGTCACGAGGCAGATCTCGTTCTTGAGGGCGCGATTGCGCAAGCCGCGCTTGATCTCCTCGTCGGAGAGGTCGCCGCTCTCGAGGTACTTGTTGAGGAGGTCGTCCGACCCCTCGGCCGCGGCCTCGATCATCTTGCCGCGCCACTCCTGGCATTCCTTGAGCATGTCGGCCGGGATGTCGCGGTACTCGAACTTCATCCCCTGGGTCTCATCGTCCCACCAGATGGACTTCATCTTGACGAGATCCACCACGCCGACGAACCCCTCCTCGGCACCGATGGGCAGCTGAATGGCGACCGGGTTGCCGCGCAGACGCGTCCGGATCTGTTCCACGCAGCGCAGGAAATTCGCCCCCGCCCGGTCCATCTTGTTGACGAACGCGATGCGCGGGACACCGTACTTGTTCATCTGGCGCCATACCGTCTCGGACTGCGGCTGCACGCCCGACACCGCGCAGTACACGGCGATGGCCGAATCCAGCACCCGCAGACTCCGCTCCACCTCGATGGTGAAATCGACGTGTCCGGGAGTGTCGATGATGTTGATGCGGTGCTCGGGAAAGCTCTTGTCCATTCCCTTCCAGAAGCACGTGGTGGCGGCGGCCGTGATGGTGATGCCGCGCTCCTGTTCCTGCTCCATGTAATCCATGACGGCCGCACCGTCGTGCACCTCGCCGATCTTGTGCGAGACGCCGGTGTAAAACAGGATTCTTTCGGTCGCAGTCGTCTTGCCCGCGTCGATATGCGCAGAGATACCGATATTGCGATATCGCTCGATGGGCGTCGTACGTGACACGGTCCGATTCCTCGATAAAAAGGGCGGCCCGTCGCCGCCCTTGACTGTCTCTATATAAGGTCTGGCTGGCGCATTACCAGCCGGCACCGCCCACCTACCAGCGGTAGTGCGCGAATGCCTTGTTGGCCTCGGCCATGCGGTGCGTGTCCTCACGCTTGCGCACGGCGGCGCCGCGATTCTCGGCGGCCTCCAGCAACTCGGCCGCCAGCCGGTGCGCCATGGACTTCTCGCTGCGAGCGGTCGCCGCCTCGATGACCCAGCGCATGGCGAGGGTCTGGCGCCGGTTGGCGCGCACTTCGACCGGCACCTGGTACGTGGCGCCGCCCACCCGGCGGGACTTCACCTCGACCACGGGCTTGACGTTGTCGAGCGCCTGCTGCAGGAGGGCGATGGCGTCGCCGCCTGCACGCCCGCTCTTGTCGCCGATCCGGTCGATGGCGCCGTAAACGATCTTTTCGGCCACCGACTTCTTGCCCCGCTCCATCACCATATTGATGAACTTGGCCAACATATCGTTCCCGAACTTGGGATCCGGGAGAATGGTGCGATGCGGTGCTGCTGCTCTACGGGACATGGAAACCTTCTCTATGAGCCTTGATGGGGCTTATTTCTTGGGGCGCTTGGCGCCGTACTTGGAGCGTCCCTGGCGACGATCGCCGACGCCGGCGCAGTCGAGAGCGCCGCGAACCGTGTGGTATCGGACACCCGGCAGATCCTTGACGCGGCCGCCACGGATCAATACCACCGAGTGTTCCTGCAAATTGTGGCCTTCCCCGCCGATATAGCTCGACACTTCATAGCCGTTGGTCAGGCGCACGCGGCAAACCTTGCGCAGCGCTGAATTGGGCTTTTTCGGCGTCGTGGTGTAGACACGCGTGCACACGCCACGCTTCTGCGGAGACGCTGCCAACGCCGGCACCTTGGATTTCCAGGCGGGTTCGTTGCGGCCGGTACGGATGAGTTGGGTCGTCGTCGCCATAAATACCTTATTTAGGAGCCGCCGTAGCCGCTCCCATACCTTGAAAAAACGTAAAGCTAGCCGCGCCTGGTTGGGCGACAAAGGCCGGCGATTGTAGGAACCGGTCGCCTGGGTGTCAAGGTGACCTGCGGACTGCGTCGCTTCCTGCCGGAGCCCATTGGGCGCTCGAACAGTTCAGTGAACCACACAATGGGCCGAGGCGGGCCAATCCTCGATGGCGCGCTGCGGCATCCAGCCGCCCGCCCATGGGATGCGCCTCACAATTCGACGAGCCGACGGGCGGCCACACGCCGAAGCCAACGATCTATTGTTAAGAACGTTGGCATTCATCCGATACACCAAGCAACGAGAGACCCGTGTGTCGGGCTCGGTCGGCATGGAGTGTCGTGTGCTTGGACTATTCAGAAAGACCCTGGCCGGCAGGGGCCGCGTAGGAGTCGCCTTTGGCGCCGGCCACCTGGCATTGGCGGTCATGCGTCGCGACGGGTCGACGCCGGTGCTCGAGCGTTGCGACATCCTCCCCCTGGACACCAGCGCCGGCCCGGATGCCGCCCTGACGGCCTTGCGAGCCGCGGGGATCCCCCGGGTACCGGTCAGCACCGTGCTGAGCCCCAAGGACTATCAGCTCTCGTTGGTCGAGGCCCCCGAAGTGCCCCCGGCGGAGCTGCGGGCCGCGATGCGCTGGCGCCTCAAAGACAGCATCGATTTTCGGGTGGAGGACGCCGTCATCGATGTCTTCGACGTTCCGGACCAGAACCGGGGCGGCCATGGGCGCATGATGTATGCGGTGGCGGCCCGGCGCAGTGCGGTCACCGCGCACACCGAGGCACTCGCCGGGACACCGGGATTCGATGCCATCGACGTGCCGGAGCTCTGCTTGCGGAACCTCGCCGCCCTGTTGCCCATGGCCTCAGCGGGGGTCGCACTCCTGCATCTGGGCGAGGCCGGCGCCAACATCGTGCTCGTGCGCGGCAAGACATTTTATCTGGCGCGCCACGTGGATCTTTCCTCCAGCAACGACAAAGCCGCCGAAGGGCATGGGCGGATCAACGCCGCGGGCGTGGTGCTCGAGCTGCAGCGCTCATTGGATTATTACGAACGGCACTTCGATCAGCCGCCCATCACTCGCATCGCGGTATCGCCCGCCGGCACTCGCGCCGACGAGCTGGCAAGGGAACTCGCCCGGGAGACAGGCTTCGAGGTCGGCACGCTCGACTTGAATGCCCTCGTCTCCTGCAGGACGCCGATCGAAGCATCGGCTCAGGCTTCCTGCCTGCTGGCCGTCGGCGCCGCCCTGCGCGAGGAGCACCGTTCGCTGTGAGCGCCTCGGAAGTGGAACAACAAGTCAACCTCTACCAGCCGATCCTGGGCGCCGAGAAGCGTCTCTTTTCGGCGCACGCGATCGGGTTGTGCCTTGCGCTTCTCGCACTCTCGCTCGCGGCGCTCGGCGGCTACGGCGCGTGGCGCACTTCCCGGATCGAGCGCTCCATTGCGGAACTCGAAAAGCGCCAGGCGGCCGAGCTCGTGGCGGCGGAACGAGCGGGCATGGCGCTCAATCCCGGCAAGAGCGTCGCTGAGCTCGACGCCGAGGCCAAGGATCTCGCGGCCGCCATCGCCGCACGCGAGCGTGCTCTGGCCATCCTCAAACTCGGTGCAGCCTCCCCCGCGACCGGTTTTGCGGCCCGCCTCGAAGCGTTGGGCCGCCGCCAAATCGACGGCCTCTGGCTGCACGACGTCATCGTCGGCTCGGGCGACGGGCGTTTGGCGATGCGCGGGCAGGCACTCGATCCCAAGCTGGTGCCTGCCTATCTCGCGGCGCTTGCCGATGACCCGGCGCTCGCCGGCGTCCGCTTCGACAAATTGACCATGCGCCGCGCCAAGGAAGACGAGGCGCCCGCCGGGCTCGTATTCGAGCTCGGCGCGCCCGGCTTGACGCTCGCATCTCCCGAGGCTCACCCATGATCGCTCTCCAAGGAATGCTGACGAGAACCCGTCCGCTCATCGAGCGCCTGGACGCTCTCACGCTCCGGGAGCGCGTCATCATCTTCGCGGCCGGCGTGACCTTGGTGTACATCGCGTGGCAGACGCTGTTGATGGATCCCTTGACCGCGCGCGCCAAATCCGCGCAGCAGCATCTCACCGATGTCCGCCAACGAGCCGCGGTGATCGACCAGATCGGCACCGCGTCCTCGCAGGACCCCGCGGTGGCGGCGGCGCTTCGCAATCGTGCGCTCGGCGAGCGGCTGACCGCGCTCGATCGCGAGATCAATTCCGCCGCTCAAGGCTACGTGGCGCCGCAGCGGATGAACGAGCTGCTTCGGGCGTTGCTGGCGGAACAGCACGGGCTCAAGCTCGTCAGCCTGACCAATCTTCCGGTCGAAAGCCTGTCCCGCCCCGACGGCGCCAAAGTCGACGGCAAGGCCGACACCACGATTGCCGCCGGTGATCGCGGCCCATTCCTGCATCCGGTCGAAATCGTGGTCGAGGGCGACTATGCGAGCGTCGTGGCCTATTTGCGCGCCGTCGAAGGGCTGCCCTGGCGCATTCATTGGCGCAAGCTCGAGCTCGTCGCGGGCCAATACCCGGTCAACCGGGTGAAGCTCGTGATCGGCGCGCTCAGCTTGTCGCCCGATTGGATGAGCGTATGAAGTCGGCGGTGCTGCTGATCGCACTCCTGGCATCGCCCGCCGGCGCCCGAGCCGACGAGCCGCGCGATCCGATGCGGCCGCCCGCCCGCGAATCCCGCTCGGCCGGCGGCCCCGCGCGCGAGGCGGCGCCGATTCTTTCCGCGGTGATGACCTTCAAAGGGAGACGCACGGCAATCTTCAATGGACGGCTGGTGCACGACGGCTCGGTGGTCGGCGCCTACACCATCGACTCGGTGCTCGAGGACGGCGTTCGCTTCCGCAGCGCCCATCTCAGCGGCGAGATGCATCTTCCCCATCCGGAATCCCCCATCAAGAAGCCTGCGGCAGAGCCCGCGCGCGCGTCGAGCGGAGAGTCACCATGATGAGTTTGAGATCCCTGTTGATCATCGCCGCGCTGTCGGCGGCGGTCGTCCCGTCCGCAGGCGCAGAGGATGCGCGCTTCGACGTGTCCGTCAACGACGCGCCGGCGCGAGCCTTCTTCGAGGGCCTGGCCGACGGCACCCCGTACAACATCGTGCTGGAGCCGGGCGTGGCCGGCGCCATCACGCTGAAGATGAAGAATGTCACGCTGGTGGAGGTGCTCGACGCGATCCGCGATGCCTACGGTTATGACTATCACCGTCTGCCCTCCGGCTTCGTGATCGATCCGCCCTCGCTGCAAACGCGGCTGTTTCAAATCAACTATATCGACCTCGAGCGGCGCGGCACCTCGCGCACGCGGGTGGCCTCCGGGCAGATCGGCCAGAGCTCGAACGCCCAGATTCCCGGAGGAACCGGCGGCCAGTCCCCGGAACAGGGTTCGCAGGGCTTGAGCGAGCCCCCCGGTGCGGTCTTCGCCATGTCCGGTAACAAGGACTCCGAGCACGTCAAGGAAATCACCGGGACCAGCATCTCGACGCGTTCTTCCTCGGATTTCTGGCCCGAGCTCGAGGACAGCCTGAAGGCGCTCGTCGGCAAGGACGGCGGCCGCGCGGTCGTGGTCAATGCAGAGTCCGGCATCGTCGCGATCCGCGCGACGCCGCGGGAGCTGCGCGACGCGGAGCAATATCTGCACAAGATCCAAAGGATCGCCACTCAGCAGGTGATGATCGAAGCGAAGGTCGTCGAAGTGCAGCTGTCGAGCGCGTTCCAGGCCGGCATCAATTGGGCCGCGGTCGCGACCAAGGGCAACCAGACCTACAGCGCGTTCCAAACCGGACCCCAGCAAGGCTTCCCCGCACCGGGCTTGGGCACCAACAACCTGCAGCTTCTCAACCAGCCCTCCACGCCGGTCACGGTGGGAGGCAGCAATCCCATCACCAGCACGGTGACCAATACGCTGGGGGGCGCCTTCGCGTTCGCGGTCAATACCTCGAACTTCAGCTCCTACGTCGAAGCGCTGTCAACGCAGGGCAAGGCCACGGTTCTGTCCAGCCCGAGGGTGTCGACGCTCAACAATCAGAAGGCGGTCATCAAGGCGGGCGACGACGAATACTTCGTCACCGGCGTGACCGCCAATACGCTGGTCGGGACGGTCGGCTCGCAGACCGCGAATCTCGACCTCGCACCCTTCTTCTCCGGCGTCGCGCTCGACGTGACCCCGCAGCTCTCCGAGTCGGGCCAGATCATCCTGCACATTCACCCGACCGTCAGCAACGTCACCTCCAAGACCCTGAACGTGACCGCCAACGGCGTGGCCAATTCACTGCCGCTCGCCTACAGCGAAGTGCGCGAGGCGGACACCGTGGTGAAGGCCATGAGCGGCCAGCTGATCGTGATCGGCGGCCTCATGCAGCTCGACAAGACCTCCCAGGATTACCGGGTGCCCGGCTTGGGCGACATCCCGCTGGTCGGCAATCTGTTCCGCAGCCAGCAGAAGACCATGACGCGCACCGAGCTCGTGATCCTGCTGCGGCCGGTCCTGGTGGACGACGACGCGCAGTGGGCGCAGCTCACCAAGGAACAGGAAGACCACGCCGCCGCGATCGATCCCAAAGTCCGGGGCAGCTTCAGCCAATGAGCGGCGCAACTCCCACCATCGGCGCGAGGCGCAGGATCCGGCTCGGCGAGATGCTGGTGCAGCACGGCGCCATCAGCGAAACCCAGCTCGAGGCCGCGCTCGTGGCGCAGCGGCGCACCGGGCGCAAGCTCGGCCGCGTGCTCGCGGATCTCGGCTTCATGTCCGAATCCTCGCTCCTCGAATTCCTGTCGAAGCATCTGCAGGTTCCGGTGGTCGACCTCAAGCATGCGAAGGTCGATCAGGAGACGGTGAAGCTCCTGGCGGAACCGCTGGCGCGCCGCTACCGCGCCATCGTATTGCTCAAGGACGCACGCGGCCTTCTGGTCGGGATGGCGGATCCGTCGGATCTGCACGCCTATGACGAGCTTCAGGCCAAGCTCAGGCAGCCGCTCCGCCTGGCGCTGGTCGGCGAAGCCGAGCTGCTCAAGACCCTGGACGCCGTCTATCGCCAAACCGACGAAATCGCCTCCCTGGCCGAGGCGGTCCGCGACGACCTGCGCGCCAACGATGTGGACATCGAGCAGCTCTCCGCCGAGGAGAGCTCGCCCGATGCCCCGGTCATCAAACTTCTGCAGACCATGTTCAACGACGCCGTGCAGGCACGCGCGTCGGACATCCACATCGAGCCGGGCGAACAGAGGCTGCGCATCCGACTGCGCGTCGACGGCGTCCTGCAGGAGCAGGTGATCGACGGCAGGCGCGTGGCGAGCGCGCTGGTGACGCGGCTGAAGCTCATGTCCGGGCTCGATATCTCCGAGAAGCGCCTGCCGCAGGACGGGCGCTTCAGCGTGCGTGTGCGGGACGCGGCGGTGGACGTGAGGCTCGCGACCATGCCCACGGCGTATGGAGAGTCCGTGGTGATGAGGCTCCTGAGCCAATCGACCGCACTCCTGTCGCTCGAGAGGCTCGGCATGCCCGCCATCCCCGAGCAGCGCTTCAAGCGGCTGGTCGAGCGCACCTCGGGCATGGTGCTCGTGACCGGGCCGACCGGCAGCGGCAAGACCACCACGCTTTACGCAGCGCTCAACCACATCAACCGGCCGGGGGTGAAGGTCATCACCGTCGAGGACCCGGTCGAATACCGCCTCGATCGCGTCACCCAGGTGCAGGTGTTGCCGAAGATCGGCCTCGATTTCGCGCGCGTCCTGCGCACGGCCCTGCGCCAGGACCCGGATATCCTGCTCATCGGTGAAATGCGCGACCGCGAGACCGTCGAGATCGGCCTGCGCGGCGCGATGACCGGTCATTTCGTCTTCTCGACGCTGCACACCATCAACGCCATTGCGAGCGTCAATCGCCTGCTCGACATGGGCGCACCGGGCTACATGATCGCGGCGGCCCTGCACGGCGTCATCGCCCAGCGGCTGGTGAAGCGGGTGTGCACCGATTGCGCGCAGCCGACGATGCCCACGGCGAACGAGATCGCCTGGCTCGCGGCCTGCCGGCCGGACCTGAAGCCCGAGGAACAACGCTTCATCTCCGGCGCCGGCTGCACCTATTGCAATCTGACGGGGTACCGGGGCCGCGTCGCCGTTTACGAAATTCTCGAGATCGACCGCACGTTGGCCGACGCGGTTCGGCGCGGCGATCTCGAGGGTTTCGCCCGCGCTGCGCGCTCGCGCGAGGATTATGTGCCGCTCGCCCAGGGAGCCATCGATTTCGCGTTGAGCGGCGTCACCTCCCTCGGTGAAGCGATGGCCGTCGGCAGCGGCCTCGAGGAATTCGCAGAGGTCGACGAGGCCGCCCGCAAGCGCGAGACCGAGGTTGAGCTCGAGGACGACGCGCCGCTGGAAGACGCGGGCATCGACGCGCTGCTCGAGCAACGCGTGTAGCCCATGTCGGATTTCCGCTACCGGGGTAGATCGGGCCGCGGCGAGCTCGTCACGGGACGCCTCGAGGCCGAGGACATCGACAGCGTCGCGAACCGGCTGTTGAACCTCGGTATCACACCGCTCGACATCGCGCCGGTCGCCGTGCAGGGCATGTCGGTGCGCGAGCTCCTCCAGCGTCTGGGCGCGGGCCGGCCCACGGCGGCGGACCTCGTGCTGTTCTCGCGACAAATGTATTCGGTCACCAAGTCGGGGCTGCCGCTGCTGCGCGGCCTGCGCGGCCTTGCGCAGTCCACCCACAACACGGTGCTGCGTGACGCGTTGCACGACGTGTTGCTCAGCCTCGAGTCCGGGCGCGACCTCGCGTCCTCGATCGGGCGCCATCCGGAGATCTTTTCGCCCTTGTTCGTCAGCATGGTCCGCGTCGGAGAATCCACAGGCACGCTCGACAATGCGTTCGCGCGGCTCTGCGAATACCTGGGCCACGACCAGGATGTCCAGGATCGGGTCAAGGCCGCCGTGCGATATCCACTCATCGTGGTCGGCGCGATCGCGGTCGCGATGATCATCATCACGGTCTTCGTGATCCCCAATTTTGCGCCGCTCTTCAAGGCGCTCGGCAACGACATCCCCTGGCCCACCCGGATCATCATGGGCACTTCCAGCTTCGTCCGGCATCACGGCGCGGCGGTCATCGCGGCCGCAGTCATCGCGTTTTTTGCGTTCAAGCGGCACATTGCGACGGAGGCCGGCCGCTACCAGTGGGACCGGTTCAAGCTCAAGGTGCCCGTGCTCGGCCCGCTGCTGCATCAATCGGTGTTGTCGCGCGTCACGCGCTCGCTGTCGATCTCGATCGAGGCGGGGCTGCCGATGATCCAGGCGCTCACGCTGCTTTCGAGGGCGGCCGGCAACGATTTTCTGTCGGAGCAGCTGCTGCGGCTCCGGGATGCGGTCGAGCGCGGCGAGCCGCTGTCCCGCGCAGCCGCCGCCTCGGGCATTTTTCCGCCGCTGGTTCTGCAAATGGTGCTGGTGGGCGAGGAGACCGGCGAATTGACGCGCTTGCTCGAGGAAGTTTCCGGCTTCTACCAGCGCGAGGTCGATTACCGGCTGCGCAACCTCACCGCCATGCTCGAGCCGATGCTGATCGTCGCGGTCGGCGGCATGGTGCTGATCCTGGCGCTCGGGGTGTTCCTGCCCATGTGGAATTTGATCGGCAAGATCGGCCATGTGGGCTGAGGCGCTCGCGGGCGAGCGCGGTTCGCCCCGGATCCAGGCCGGCGTGACCCCCGTCACAGGTCTTGCCGAACGCGGCGTTGTCTGACAGCGATCGCTCAAGGGGAGCGCCCCGCGGCCGACTATTCAGCTAGAGCCTGCGGTGCTTGAGAAAGGCGCATGGCGACATGTTTTCGAGCATAAAGGCGCGGAGGCGCCAGGAGAGCTTCAAGATGAAAGCGAACGTGAGAGGATTCACCCTGATCGAGCTGGTGGTGGTCATTACCATCCTCGGCATTTTGGCAGCCTTCGCTGTCCCCAAATTCATCGCGCTCGACTCGCAGGCGCGCATCGCCACCATCAACGGGCTCGCCGGCAGCGTGAAGAGCGCGGCCGCCTTGGCCCGCGGACTGTCCATGGCGACCAGCAACACCACGAGCGTGGTCATGGAAGGCGCCACGGTCACCTTGAGCAATAACTACCCGGATCCCACCAGCACGGGCATCGCGAACGCGGTCAATGCGAACACGGCCACGGGCGGCGACTTCGCATTCACGGCCGGCACCGGCATGGGAGCCGCGGTATGGACCAAGAACGGCGCGCCGACACCTGCCACGTGTGCGGTGAGCTACACGCCGGCAACGACCGGAGCGAACGGCGTGGTGCCGCCGAACGTGGTGGTCGTAACCGACGGTTGCTAGCGCGACCTCGCTAATTCGCGGGACGGATTCCCGCACGACCGCCGCCCATGTCCAAGACAGCCCCGCAACGCGTCCGGTTCACGCGCCTCGGGGGCTACACCCTGGTGGAGTTGGTGGTGGTCATGGCGGTCACCGGCATCCTCGCGGCGTACATCGCTCCGCGCTTCTGGAATCAACAGACTTTCTCCGATCGCGGCTACGCCGATGAGCTCGCCTCCGCCTTGCGCTCCACCCAAAAGGCCGCGGTGATCTCGGGCTGCCCGGCCGAGCTCACGCTGCAGGCGGGCTCGTACTCGGCCGCCCAGCAAGCCGCCTCCGGCAACACCTGCAATGCCGCGGACACGTCCTGGTCCACACCGCTCATCGGAGCCGACGGCTCCGCGATTCAGGATTCGGCGCCGGCCAACACCAGCGCGAGTCCGACCGGCACGTTTCAATTCGACACGCAGGGGCGGCTCACCTCGAATCCCGGCACCACCATCACCGTGGGCACTCACACGATCACGCTGGTGCCCGGCACGGGTCTGATCCAGGTGCAATGATGATTCGCGCGCCGCATCGCCACCAGGGCGTCACCCTGATCGAGCTGGTGGTCGCCATCACCGTCGTCGCCATCGCGGTCACCACGATTCTCGGCGTCATCGGAGCGATCGCCTCGCGCAGCGCCGACGCCATGGTGCAGCAACAGGCCGTCGCCATCGCACAGGCATACCTGGACGAGATCCTGCAGCGCTGGGTGGTGGATCCGAACGGCACACCCCCCAACACCGGCCGCGGGAGCTGGGATCTCGTCGATGAATACAATGGCCTCACCGACGTGGGCGCGCACGATCAGTTCGGCAATGCGATTGCGGCCTTGAGCGCCTACACGGTCAGCGTGACCACCACGCCGTCGAGCGCGCTCACCGGCGTGCCGTCCGCGGCCGCCCGGCGCATCGACATCACGGTGACCTATCCGCCGAGCGGCAGCGTGACGCTGTCGGGTTACCGGACGAACTACTGATGCGCGCATCGTCCCCGCCCCCGCCGCGCTTCCGCCCTGCCCGCTTCGCGTCCGACCCCGGCGCGATTCGCCCGCATCGCGGCTTCACCCTCATCGAGATGGTCGTCACCATCGCGGTGGGGGCCGTCGTGGTCGCCTTCATGGCGATGTTCATCGTCATGCCGATGAACGCCTACACCGCGCAAACTCGCCGCGCCGGCTTGGTCGATGCCGGCGACAGCGCGCTGCGCTTCATGGCGCGTGACATTCGAAGCGCTCTGCCCAACAGCGTGAGGGTCGCCTCGAGCGGCACGGTGACCGCGCTCGAGCTCCTCGCGACCGCCGACGGGGCGCGCTATCAGGACAACGGCCCCGTATCGAACCCGGCTCTCGCGCTCGATTTCACCACGGCCTCGGGGGCGTTCGCGACCACCGTCCCCTTCACTCAACTGACGCTGCCCTTCTCCTCGAATGCTTATTTCCTGTCGATTTACAACGTGGGCGTCCCTGGGGCCGATGCCTACCAGATGGCCAATGTCATCACACCAGCGGGAACCACCATCACGGTCTCGGCGGGTGCGGCGTCGAATCAGAATCTCGTGACCCTGAATCCGCCGTTCCAGTTCGCCTACGGATCGCCCGAGAAGCGCGTCTACCTGGTCTCAGGGCCCGTCTCCTATCTGTGCGACACGTCGGCGGGAACCTTGACCCGCTATTCGGGTTACGCGATCTCGAGCACCCAGCCGACGAGCGCCGCCGCGCTGTCGGGCGCCGCCTCCGCGCTGGTGGCGGCCGACGTGGCCTCCTGCTCATTCGCGTATTCCGCGGGCACGGCGCAGCGCAATGCCCTCGCCACGCTCTCCCTGCAGATCGCCCAGAGCGGTGAATCCGTGCAGTTGCTGAACGAGGTTCAAGTGGTGAACGCGCCATGAGTGCCAGGGACACCAGTGCCTGCTTGGGGGCGCGCGGCTTCGCGTTGGTGCCCGCCCTGTTTCTGATCGTCGTGCTGGGCGCGCTCGCGGTGATCGCGGTCCGCGTGGGCACGGGACAGCAGCAGGCCGTCACCATGAGCCTGGAGGAAGCCCGCGCGCTCGCGGCGGCGCAGGCCGGCATCGAATGGGGCGCCTATCAGAGCATCGACGCCGGCGCCTGTGCCGCCAGCACGACTCTCAATCTGACGGAAGCCTCGCTTGCCGGTTTCACGGTCACCGTCACCTGCACCGCATCGACCTTCGCCAACGGCGCCGCCACCGCCAACTCCTACGTGCTCAAGGCCACCGCAGTGATCGGCACCTACGGCCAGCCCGGTTACGTTCGTCGCGTGGTGAGCGGCACTTACTCGAGCGCCACCTGATGAGCGTCGCGGCTCGCCATCGCGCGGCGGCGGCCGCCTTGTCAGCAGCTCTGCTCTGCTGCGTGACCGGCGCCGCAAGGGCGCAAACGGCGAGCTTCGGCTACACCGGTGCCGTGCAGAACTATACCGTTCCGGCAGGGATGGGCAGCGTCACGCTCCAGATCGCCGGTGGCGGCGGCGGGGGCGGCGGCGCGGACGAGAATGGCGCGGGTGCGAGCGGCGGCAACGGTGCCACGGTGACCGGCACCTACCTCGTGGCGCCTGGCACTGTGCTCCATATTTATGTGGGCGGCGGAGGAACTCAGGGCTACACGTCCAACTTCGGACATTCATGCTCGAATTCCGCCGGGGCCGGCGGCGGTTCCGGAGGCTCGGGTGGCTTCGCCGGCGGCACCGGCGGACAAGCCGGCTGCTCGGGTTACTCGGGCGGCGGCGGCGGCGGCGGCGCGGCGACCGTGGTCACCACCGCGTCGGGTACGGTGCTCATGGTGGCGGGCGGCGGCGGCGGCGGCCAGGGCGGCTCGTGGAACTCGACGGCAGTACCGAGCTTGAGTTCGACGGCACAGGGCGCATTACCGGGATCGGCGGGCGGCGTGGGCGCCACCGATGGAGCTTCGCAGGACGGCGGGGACGGCGGCGGCGGCGGCGGGGGAGGTGGCGGATGCCCGGGTGGAGCGGGCGGGCCCACCCACTACGACCAGACCGGCACCGCGTATGGCACGCCGGCCGGCGCGGGATCTTCCTGCGCCAACGCCAGCCTGATCTCGAATTTCAAGGTGCTCGCCTCGTCCGGCGGTCTCGGTGGAGCGGGAGACGCCGCCTCGAATGGGTCCTCGGATCCCGAGACCGGCACGGCCGGCGGCGCCGGCAGCGTGACCATCAATCCGGTGTCGGGCCCCAATCACTATGCGGTCAGCGCCGCCTCATCCGCCGTGAATTGCGCGCCCACGGCCGTGACCATCAGCGCGCATTCGAGTACCCACGCCGTCGTCACGACGGTGAACACCATCACGCTCGGCACGAGCACGGGTCATGGCGACTGGTCGCTGACGACCGGCGCGGGCGTGTTCACGGCCGGCAGTTCCAACTTAGGCACCGCCACCTACACCTACGCCGCCTCGGATGCGGGGGTCGCCGTGTTCGCGTTGCGCGATACCTACCCGGAGACCGTAACCATCACGGTCACGGACGGCACGGCGACGGCGACATCGGGCACCGCGCTCGCCTCGGAGGACAATCCCATCACCTTCGCCCCGTCCGGGTTCATCACGACCAACGGGGCGAATGCCGCTACGCTGATCGGCACGCAGATCGCGGGCAAGTCCTCGACACAGAGCTTGGCGCTGCAGGCCGTGCGCACGGACACCAACACTGGTGCGTGCACGTCGGTCTTCTCGAGCGGCGCCACGGCGAACATCAGTCTCGCCTATCAATGCAACAATCCGACCACCTGCATCGCCGGCCAGACGCTCACCGTGACCAACAACGCGATCACCACCGCGATCGCGTCGAATCCCAACAGCGGCGTGTCGAGCTATACGGCCGTGCCGCTCAAGTTCTCAACGGCCAACGCCGAAGCGCCGATCGTGCTCACCTACTCCGACGCGGGACAGATCACGCTCTACGCGCGCTACAACATACCGCTCGGCAACGGCTCCGCTTCCGGGAACCTGATGAACGGCAGCAGCCAGTTCGTCGTGCAGCCCTACACGCTGGCGCTGTCGAACATCCGCTGCGCCACCTACAGCGCGGGCACATGCAGTCCCGCGCTCGCTTCGCCGGGCAACAACCCCGGCGCCGCTTCGGCCGCCGGCGCCGCGTTCCTGCCTGCCGGGCAGCCGTTCTCCGCGACAGTGACCGCGCAGAATTACCTCGGGGCGGCGACGCCGAATTTCGGCCGCGAAACGACGCCTGCGACCGTGACGCTCACCGCGGCGCTCGCCGCGCCGTCGGGCGGCGACGCACCGGCGCTCAACAACGCCTCCGCCTTCGGCGCCTTCGGCGCGGGCGCCGCAACCGGAACGACCTTCGACTGGCCCGAGGTTGGCATCATCACGCTGACGCCGGCAGTCTCGAACTATCTCGGCTCGGGCGCCCTCACCGGCACCTCCTCCGGCAACGTCGGCCGCTTCTATCCGAACAGCTTCGCCGTCACCCGCAACACGCCGGTGCTCGGCACGGGATGTGCCGCCGGCAGCTTCAGCTACCTCGGCCAGCCGCTGACCTACACCGTCGCACCGCTCGCCACCCTCACGGCGCTGGCCTTGGGCGGCACGACCACGCGCAATTACACCGCTGCGTTCATGAAGGTTTCGAACGGCACGTTGAGCGGACGCACCTACACGCCGACGCCCTCGAGCCCGTCGCTGAACGTATCCGGTCTGCCCGCGACGACGGTGGATCCGGTGATCGCGGACTTGGGCACGGGCCAGGTCACCCTCACCTTCAACAGCGGGACGGGCTTGCTCTTCAACCGCGGCTCGGCGATCGCGCCGTTCAACGCCAATATCGCGCTCGGCTTCAATGTCATCGACGCCGACGGGGTCGGCGTCGCGAGCGTCGATGGGGTCGCCGCGTCCAACCCGGTGCGTTTCGGAGGCGGAACCGGCATCAGCTTCAGCACCGGCGCCGCGCAGTACTACGGCAGACTCGCGGTGCGCGACTCGGTCGGCTCGGAGCTCCTCGATCTGCCCATGCCCCTGACCACCCAGTACTATCTCAACACCACGGTGGGATTCACCCCGAATACCGCAGACAGCTGCACGGCCGCGCCCGCTCTGTCCTTCAGCGGTTATCAGGGCAATCTCAGCGCCGGCAAGACCTGCGTGCGCGATACCGGCAATCCCGGAGCCTCCGGCATGGGCTGCGCCGCGCCCGCCGCCGCGAGCTCGCAATACCGCCCGACCGCCGTGAACGGGAATTTCAATCTGATCCTGGCCGCGCCGGGCGCGGGTAACAACGGCGCCTTGTCCGTGACGGCCACGGCGCCGGGCTGGCTGCAATACTCATGGGGCGCGAGCGTGAACCCGGTCGGCATCGGCACCTTCGGGGAATTTCCGGCGCCCGCATCGCGCGTGCATCAGCGCGAGGTTTACTGACCCGACGCTGAGCATGGCTTCAGGGCTCCGGGCGATTCGTATCAGCGCGCTCGTCCCCCGAAGACGGCGTGCGCGCAAGGATTGGCGCCCAAATTGTAAGCGAGCTCCGCCGGCCGCTCGATCCGCCAGAGCGCGAAGTCGGCGCGCTTGCCCACCTCGAGCGTTCCGATCTCGTCTTGCAGCCCGAGCGCCCGCGCGGCGTTGCGGGTCGCGCCCGCGAGCGCTTCTTCCGGCGTCAGCCCGAACAACGTGCACGCCATGTTCAGCGTCAAGAGGATCGACGTGCACGGTGAGGTACCGGGATTCGCATCGGTCGACACCGCCAACGGAACTCCGGCCGCACGCAACGCGCGCACCGGCGGTGGGGTGGTCTGGCGCAGCGTGAAGTAGGCGCCGGGCAAGAGCACGGCCACGGTTCCCGCTGCCGCGAGAGCGTGTACGCCGTGCTCGCTTAAGTACTCGACATGGTCCACCGAGAGCGCGCCATAGCGCGCCGCCAGCTCAGCCGCACCCATGTCGCTCAGCTGTCCCGCATGAACGTGCGCGCGCAACCCCTTGTCACGGGCGGCACGAAGAAAAATTTCGGTCTCCGCGAGCGTGAACGCGATGTTCTCGCAGAACGCATCGACGGCGTCGATCAAGCCCAGGGACATGAGCCGGTCGAGCCACGGGCCGCTGACCTCCGAGACGAATGCCGCGCGTCGGTCGCGATATTCCGGCGGCAGCGCATGCAGCCCCAGGAAGGTGGTCTGGATCGACACCGCAAGCTCGCGGCTCAAGGCTCGCGCCACTTCGAGCATCCGACGCTCGGTGTCGAAATCCAAGCCATAGCCCGATTTCACTTCGAGGGTGGTAACGCCCTCGGACATCAATCTCGTCGCCCGAATCGTGGCCGCCGCCATGAGTTCTTGGGCGTCCGCGGCGCGGGTGGCGCGGACGGTCGACTGGATGCCGCCGCCGGCGCGCGCGATCTCCTCGTACGGCACCCCGCACAACCTCTTCTCGAACTCCTCCACCCGATTGCCCCCGTACACCAGGTGCGTGTGGCAATCGATCAGCCCCGGCGTCATCCACAGACCCGCGCACTCCTCGACCGGGATGTGGTGCGCTGCCGCCCGGCGCCTGGCTTCGGTGGCCGGACCGAGCCACGCGATGCGCCCGTCTTTCACGGCCAACGCATCTGCGCCCGACTTGCCATAGGCGTCTGCGCCCGCGACCATCGTCGCGATGCTGGCGCCCACCCATACCTTGTCCCACTCGCGCTCGACCGCTGCTTGCACGGGGTCCCGTCCTCCGTTGGCGGCGCTGCGCCCGTGCGCGGCGCCGTTTGCCGTTCTTCCCATGATACGGCAAGCTAGCCTGTCTATACAGGCATGGGCAGGTCATGGTTCGAACATTTCGACTGGAGTCCGCGCTGCTCCCTCAGGGCTGGGTGCGCAACGCGCGAGTGAGCGTCGGCGACGATGGCGTCATCGGCCGCATCGATATCCCCGCTGCAGGCGCCGCCGCCGACGGGAGCGAAGCGGGCGCCGAGCAAATCCGAGGCTTCGTGATACCCGGCATGTCCAATGCTCACAGCCACGCCTTCCAGCGCGGCATGGCGGGCAACACGGAGTTCAGGCTGTCCGCGCAGGACAGCTTTTGGACCTGGCGTCAGGCCATGTACGCCCTCGCCAATCGAATCTCGCCCGAAGACCTCGAGGTGCTGGCCGCCCAGCTTTTCATCGAGATGCTGAAGTCTGGTTATACGGCCGTGGCCGAGTTTCACTACATCCATCGCCGCCTCGACGGCCAGACCTACGCGGGCGCCAATGCCTTGTGGGCCGCCGTCACGGCGGCGGCCGAAGCGACCGGCATCGCCTTGACGTTCCTGCCCACGCTCTATCAAACCAGCGACTTCGGAGCGGCGCCGCTCAAGCGGGAGCAGATGCGCTTCGCGCTGGAGACCGATCAATTCCTGCGGGCCGTCGAGGCGCGATTGCGCGAGGAGGCCCGGCGAGGCTCCGGGCTGAATCGCACCGGCGCCGCGTTCCACAGTCTTCGCGCCGTGCCGCTGCCGGTTCTCGCGCAGGCGGCCCGGGCGCTGCGTGACATGGCCGCCGATCTGCCGCTGCACATTCACGTGGCGGAACAGGTGAAGGAGGTCGAGGCCTGCATCGCGCACACCGGTCGACGGCCCGTCGAGCTGCTGCTCGGTACGGGGCTCCTCGATCGGCACTGGTGCCTCGTGCACGCCACCCATTCCACGGCGGCCGAGCTCGAAGGAATCGCCGGCACGGCCGCTTCGGTCTGCGTGTCGATCACGACCGAGGCGAACCTCGGGGACGGATATTTCGATGCGGCCCGATTCCTGAAGCTCGGCGGGCGCATGTGCGTGGGCTCGGACAGCCAATCCACGGTGTCTCCCGCCGAGGAACTGCGCTGGATGGAGTATCAGGCGCGCCTGCGCAAGCGGCGCCGCGCAGTCCTCGCCGACCGGAAAGAGACTCACGTCGGCACACGGCTTTGGGCAGGAGCGGCGCGCGACGGAGCCCGCGCGATCGGGCAGCCCGCCGGGGTCATCGAGGTCGGGGCGCGCGCCGATTGGGTGGTGCTCGACGGGGACCATCCGAGCATGGTCGGAACCGCCGATGACGGCGCTCTGGACCATCTGGTTTTCGCGGGCGCAAGCGCCGCGATCCGCGACGTCATGGTGGGCGGCCGCTGGGCGATCAAGGATGGCCGGCACGCGCTCGAGCCCGAACTGGCTTGGTCGTTTCGCGAGCTCATGCAGGAACGATATCGGTCCTGACCCGGCGCGCGGCCGGGACCGCAGGCGCCTGCGCCTGACTCAGGGGTTGACCGTACCTGTATATACAGCTTAAGCTCGACGCACGATGGTGAAGTCCCCCGCTGCTCTGCAGCCGCTGTACCTCAAGGTCAAGCGGCACATTCTCGAGAACATCGACTCCGGCAAGTGGGGCGCGTCGGCCCGCGTGCCCTCCGAGAACGAGATCGTCAAATCGTTCGGCGTGTCGCGCATGACGGCCAATCGCGCCCTGAAGGAATTGCGCGACGAGGGAGTCTTGGTGCGCATCGCGGGAGTCGGCAGTTTCGTCGCGGATCGGCATGCGCGTGCGCATCCGCTCGAAATCCGCAGCATCGCGGACGAGATTCGCGAGCGCGGGCACACGCACCGCGCGCAAATCGTCGCGCTGGAGCGGGTGCGGGCCGTGGCGGACCTGGCCGAAGACTTCAAGATTGCGCCGCGCAGCGAGCTCTACTGTTCGGTGATCGTACATTTCGAGAACGACCGGCCGGTTCAACTGGAGGATCGCTACGTCTCGCCCACGCTGGCGCCGGACTATCTCGCGGTCGACTTCGCCCGCACCACGCCGCACGACTATCTGATCGACGTGGCTCCGCTTCAGGAGGTGGAGCATCTCTTGCGCGCCGTCATGCCGGACGAACGAACCCGCAAGCTCCTCGCCATGAAGCGCGACGAGCCGTGCCTGCTCGTGATCCGCCGCACCTGGACCGCAGGGCAGATCGCGTCCGTGGCGCGCCTCTATCATCCCGGTTCCCGATATGAAATGTCAGGGCGCTTCCGCCCCAAGGATTGACCCATGCTCGCCTCCGTGAAACCTCGGATCATCCGCGCAGCGCGCGGGACCACCCTGTCGGCGCGCTCCTGGATGACGGAGGCGCCGCTGCGCATGCTCATGAACAACCTCGATCCCGAGGTGGCCGAGAATCCGAATGATCTCGTGGTCTATGGGGGCATCGGGCGCGCGGCGCGGGATTGGAACTGTTACGACAAGATCGTCGAGACGTTGAGGCGGCTGACCGAGGATGAGACTCTCCTGGTGCAATCCGGCAAACCCGTCGGCGTGTTTCCGACCCATCCCGACGCGCCTCGCGTATTGATCGCGAACTCGAATCTCGTGCCGCACTGGGCCACCTGGGAGCACTTCCACGAGCTCGACCGCAAGGGTCTCGCCATGTATGGGCAGATGACCGCGGGCTCGTGGATCTACATCGGCAGCCAGGGCATCGTGCAAGGCACCTATGAGACGTTCGCCGAAATGGGCAAGCGCGATCACGCCGACCAGGTGGCCGGCAAATGGATTTTCACCGCCGGGCTCGGCGGGATGGGGGGCGCTCAGCCGCTGGCGGCCACCATGGCGGGCTTCAGCATGCTGGCGGTCGAATGCCGCGAAAGCCGCATTGCGATGCGCCTGAAGACGGGGTACCTCGACGCGCAGGCGGGAACGTTGGATGAGGCCCTCGCGCTGATCGAGGCGGCCCGGCGCAAGGGCAGGCCCATCTCGGTCGGCCTTCTCGGCAATGTGGTCGATGTGCTTGCCGAGATGCTCGAGCGCGGCATTCGCCCGGATGCGCTGACCGATCAGACCTCGGCGCACGACCCGGTCAACGGCTATCTCCCGCAGGGCTGGACCGTTGAGCAATGGGATGAGCGTCGCGAGCAGGATCCCAAGGGCACGAGCGCGGCCGCATGCCGATCGATGGCCAAGCACGTCGAGTATCTGCTGCGCTACAAGGCGATGGGGTTGCCGGTGTTCGACTACGGCAATAATTTGCGGCAGGTCGCCAAGGACGCGGGCGTTGCGCGCGCATTCGATATTCCGGGCTTTGTCCCCGAATATGTCCGGCCGCTTTTCTGCCGCGGCGTGGGACCCTTTCGCTGGGCGGCGCTTTCGGGCGACCCGCAGGACATCTACAAGACCGATGCCAAGGTTCGCGAGCTGATTCCCGACGATCCGCACCTGCATCATTGGCTCGACATGGCACGATCGAGAATCCAGTTTCAGGGCTTGCCGGCGCGCATCTGCTGGGTCGGGCTCGGCCAGCGCCACCGTCTCGGACTCGCGTTCAATGACATGGTGGCGAAAGGGGAGCTGTCGGCGCCGGTGGTGATCGGCCGCGATCACCTGGACTCGGGCTCGGTGGCAAGCCCGAATCGGGAGACGGAGGGGATGCGCGACGGGTCGGACGCCGTGTCGGACTGGCCGCTGCTGAACGCACTGCTGAACACCGCCAGTGGGGCCACCTGGGTCTCCATTCATCACGGCGGCGGCGTGGGCATGGGATATTCGCAGCATTCGGGCGTGGTGATCGTGTGCGACGGCACTCAAGCCGCCGGCCGCCGCCTCAAGCGGGTCCTGTGGAACGACCCCGGGACCGGCGTCATGCGTCATGCCGACGCCGGTTACCCGATCGCCATCGACTGCGCGCGCGAACAGGGCCTAGACTTGCCCATGATGACGAGCCCGAGCGCCAAGGCGAGCGCACCGAAGTGACCGATGCAGTCGAGTTGCGCGCCGGACACCTGACCCTGCCGCTGCTGCGGCGGATCTACCAGGCCCCCGCTGCGCTCATCCTCGGGGCGCAGGACCGCAGCCGCATGGCGGCCGCCGCGGCGCTGGTCGGGAAAATCGTCTCGGCCGGCGATGCCGCGTACGGGATCAACACCGGTTTCGGCCTTTTGGCCCAAACCCGCATCCCCGATGACCAGCTCGCCCTGCTGCAGAGGAATCTGTTGCTGTCGCACGCCGCCGGGGTGGGCGAGCCGCTCTCGGATGCAGTGGTGCGATTGACTCTCGCGCTGAAGGTCAACGCGCTCGCGCGCGGCTACTCCGGCATTTCCGGGAAACTGATCGATGCGCTGCTGGCGCTCTTGCGCCACGAGGTGTATCCGCTCATCCCGGCGCAGGGATCGGTGGGCGCCTCGGGCGATCTCGCGCCGCTCGCGCATCTGTCCGCAGTCCTGCTCGGCATCGGCCACGTGCGCGTGGGCGGCAAGACCTTGACGGCCGCCGAAGGACTGGCGGTCGCCGGCCTCGAGCCCGCATCGCTCGGCGCCAAGGAGGGGCTCGCGCTGATCAACGGCACTCAAGTATCCACGGCGTTGGCGCTCGCGGGCCTGTTCGGTGCGGAGGATGTGCTGGCATCGGCCATCGTTGCCGGCGCCATGTCGGTCGACGCTCTCAAGGGAAGCGACGCGCCGTTCGACGACCGCATTCATCAGGCGCGCGGCCAGCCGGGGCAGATAGCCGTCGCCGGCGAGTACCGGGACCTGGTCGCCGGCAGCGCGATTCGCGCCTCGCACGTGGATTGCTCTCGCGTGCAGGATCCCTACTCGTTTCGCTGCCAGCCCCAGGTCATGGGGGCGTGTCTCGATCTCATCCGGCATTGCGCGGGTACGCTTCGAATCGAGGCGAACGCCGTGACCGACAATCCCTTGCTGTTCGTCGAGCAGGGCGACGTGTTGTCCGGAGGGAATTTCCACGCGGAGCCCGTGGCCTTTGCCGCCGACACGCTGGCGCTGGCGCTCGCCGAGATCGGCAATCTGTCGGAGCGCCGCACGGCCGTGCTCATCGACCCGAAAATGAGCGGGCTGCCGCCGTTCCTGGTGGAGAACAGCGGCCTCAATTCAGGCTTCATGATCGCGCAGGTCACCGCGGCCGCGCTCGCCTCCGAGAACAAGACCATCGCCGCCCCCTGCAGCGTGGATTCCATCCCAACCTCGGCCAACCAGGAGGATCATGTCAGCATGGCCACTCACGCCGCGCGCCGCCTGGGTCCGATGGTGGACAACGCGGCCGCCATCGTCGGGATCGAACTGCTCGCGGCCGCTCAGGGCATCGACTTCCACCGTCCCGCGCGTTCCTCGACGGCGCTGGAGCGGGTTCACTCCGATATCCGCCGCGAAGTCGCGCATTATGACGCCGACCGCTATTTCGCGCCCGACATCGATGCGGCGAAGCACTGGGTGAAAAGCGGCCGATTCGCGCGGTTCGTCCAACGGCTGTTGCCGTCGCGAGCGTGACCCCATGAGACACCTTGCCCTCTTGCCGCCGGCTGTCATGCTTGGATTCATGCTGGCGTCGCCGTGCTCCGCAGCCCAACTCAATCTCGCCACGCTGAGCTGCGACAAGTACGAGAACGAGATCGTCGGCACGGCGGACGCTGCGGAACCCTCGTCCGACTCCGCGCCCAAGGGACCCGTTCAGGCTCCCGCAGCGCCGCCGCGCCCCGACGCCATCAATACCGTGATGTGGTTGTTCGGATTCTCCGTGGCGAAGGCGGGAGATCACGTCATGTATGGCGACGCATTGGCCTCGTTCGGTTTCGCGCTGGATGCCGAGTGCAAGAACAACCCGAGCGCGAATCTGCTGCAGGCGGTCGCCGTCGTCAGACCCAAGCGGGACAAGCCGATGGACCTGGCCTCGCTCAACTGCGCAACCTTCGAGTCTCGGCACGCCGACTCGGCGAAGACGGATGCGGACAGCGCAAGAACCATCATGATGTGGCTGTTCGGCTTCTCGGTGGGCTTGTCCGGGAACCATGTGTTCGACACCGACGGCGTCGAGCGTTTCGCGGCCGCGCTGCAAGCGCAATGCACCCGCAACCCGAACGACAGCCTGTTCGACGTGCTGTCCGCGGTTTCTCGCCCGGGCCAGCGGTAGCGGGCGGTCGGCGGCCGGCCCGCGGTCGGCGCCGGCGGGGGGGGGTCGGTGCCGCGTGGGCCGCGTCCGACGACCCGACGAGCCCGCGTCCGACTGCTTTGCAGGCGCCCGGCCCCACAATGCTCAATCGAATTCCAACGACAGGAGACAGCCATGGGTGCAACGTTCGAGGGCAATGGTCACGGGGCTGATGCTTCGCGCGATTCGGTGCGCGGGCAATTCAGCGATTTATTCGAGAGCGTCGAGGATTTGATCAAACGGGTCGCGGAGATCGACAGCCCCGACATTCAGAAGATTCGGGCAAAGGCCAGAGTCGCCCTCATGGCTGCGAAGAGCGCCGCGCAGGATAGTGCCACTCATGTCGGGCGCCGCGCGCGGCAGGCGGCGGAGACGACGGACGGTTACCTGCGAGAGTACCCGTGGTATGCGCTCGGGCTCGGGACGCTGATCGGATTCGGCGTGGGTGTATTGGTGGCGCGCTCTCGGGAGTAGGAATTGGGGCGCGCTCGGCATGGCGCTCGTCTGCGCCCGACGGCGGGCTCCATGCGCTACCGGTCGATGGGATCCAAAACTTCCTTGAGGGGTAGGATTATCCCTACCCCCACTCGCGCCCGCTCCTGACAGGGACGAAGGCGAGTGCATAGATACTGACGACTCATGACGCTTCGCATCTTGTACGTCGAGGACAACCCGCTGGTGCGGGAGGTTACTTCTGAGCTGCTAGCACAGGACGAGCGCCAAGTGGTCGCCCTGGCGACCGCGGAGGAGGCGCTCGATGAGTTCAAAGTGAAGCCCTTCGATGTGGTGATCACCGACATCAGTCTGCCCGTCATGTCGGGACTCGACTTGGCGCGCAACATCCTGGCGCTCAAGCCGAGCGTGCCCATCATCATTGCCTCCGGCTACGCACTCACGTCGGTGGTCCAGAACCTGGGGCCCAATGTGCGTACGATCGTGAAGCCTTTCGAGGCTGATCAGATCGACCTGCTCATCATGGATCTTTGCGCGGCCTGAAAGGGCCTAATCATCCCCGCGAGATCGGGCGTGGGCGAGGCGACGGTCGACCTCCGCTTCCGCCGCCAGCCAGTCCTCCAACTCGTGCCCCGGCTGGAATTGCCGCCGCTCGGCTCGAAAATAAGCCGCCTTCGCGACCAGGCTTTGCCGATCCTCGGGCGCGCTGCGCGGCGGAAGGCTGATGAAGCGCAGCGGATCGAATTTGAAATAGCGGGCGGACTTAACTTGCACCGGTGGATTCCTTGGCCGGTCGAACGTACAGATGCCAGCGCGTCAGCGGCATGCGGGCGTGCTGCGGGCCCCGTTTGCTCGCCACCACCTGATAGACGCCGATGTGGCCCGATTCGAACTCCAAAGCGCACGCGGCCATGTACAGCCGCCATACGCGGTAAGTGGCTTCGCTCACGTACTCGAGCGCCCGCGAGTGGCGCCGCTCGAGGCGCTCGACCCAGGCACGCAAGGTCAGCGCGTAGTGGGCGCGCAACGCTTCAACGTCCGTGATCTCGAACTTCGCCTCTTCCATGAAGCGCTGAATGTTGCTGATGTTGTCGAGTTGCCCGTCCGGGAACACATAGCGGTTGATGAATTCGGTGGACAGGTTCCAGTCCCATCCCGCCTGCTCGTGCGTGATGCCGTGGTTCAAGAACAGTCCATCGGCCTTCAACAGCCGGTGCACGGTGTCGAAGTAGAGCGGCAGATTCTTCAGACCCACGTGCTCGAACATGCCGATGCTCGACACCTTGTCATAGAGCTCGCGCCCGTCGAGATCGCGGTAATCCTTGAGTTCCACCGTCACCCGGTCCTCGAGCCCCGCCTCCACGATCCTGAGCCGCGCAACCTCGAGCTGTTTCGCGCTCAAGGTGACGCCGTGAGCCCGCACGCCGTAGTGGCGCGCCGCATGGATCACCAGAGATCCCCATCCGCACCCGATGTCGAGGAGACGCTCGCCCGGCTTCAGCATCGAGCTTGCGGCAGATGTGGTCGAGCTTCGCCTGCTGGGCATCGTCCAGGCTGTATTCCGCCTCCTCGAAGTAGGCGCAGGAGTAGACCATGGCCCGATCCAGCCATAGCCGGTAAAATTCGTTGGATAGGTCGTAGTGGAAATGAATGGCATCGCGGTTCTCGTCCCTGGAATGCCCCCGGACCTCTCGGCCATGCGTCGGCGCGGAACGCTCCGCACTTTTCGAGTCGTCGATGCCGCTCGCGCTGAGCTCGTCGGATACGTGTTTGTTGAGGTTGCGCAATTTTCGCGCCATCCACAGGGCGGTCAGCCGCTCGCCGATGGGCAGCCTCAGCGCTTCCAAATGATCCTTCAAGCGCAACGCGGCGAACAGATCGCCCTCGATGTCGAGCTCGGAACGAAAGTACGCTTCCGCCAAGCGCAGCGGGTCTTTTCCAAGGATCAGCGCACTGACGGCATGCGGATTCTTGAACCACAGCGTGAAGCGCGGATCGGTCGCTTGGCCCTCGGCGCCGCCCACCACCACGGTGGAACCGGTCCAGAGGCGAACCGCGAAGCTGAACGGAAGATGCCGGAATACCTTGCGAAGAAGCGACGCAGCCAGCTCCGCTCCGCGATAAGTGCGCGAACCGGACGAGAGTTCGCCCGCCGATTGCGCAGACCGGAGGTGCGCGTGGGTGAGGGGGCCGGATAACGTGGAGTCGCCCATGGTCGTCGGCTCGGGTGGTTGTGGATGGTGAAGACCGATGTTTTCATCGGCGATCCGAGCCCCGGAATCGGTGGACCTTCCCAGGCAGATGTCGGAATGCTCCTACATCCCTTGCGCCGCAGCACCTTGGCTCGCGCCTGCTCCGGCCCGCTCTCGCCTAGCGGGGCCCCTCGGGCCTGCGCGGCAGGGAAACCTGAAACACCGTCCGCTCGTCGCGCCCGGTCGTCACCTCCACGCTGCCGCCATGCGCCGTCACCACTTGATAGACGATATACAGGCCGAGGCCCAACCCCTCGCTTCGGCCGGGCGTGCGTTGCCCGCCGCGGAACGGATCGAACAGATGATTCACCAGCTCGGGCGGGATGGTCCCCCGATTCGAGATATCGAGAATCACCTGATCCTGCTTGGTCCCGTCCAGCTGAACGTGGACGGGTCCGGTCGGATCGCCATGCTTCAAGGCGTTGCCGATCAGATTGCTGGCCACTTGCGCCAGCCGCTCCGCATCCCAATGGCCCGCGAAATCACCGCTGTAGACGGTCTCGATGATGCGTCCCGGCGAAGCCGCCTGACACTCGCGCACCACTCGCTCCACCAGGGCTTTGATGTCGCCCGGCTCCCGCTTGAGGACGATGCCGCCTGCGAGCCGCGCCCGGGCCAGGTCGAGCATGTCCTCGATCAGCCGTCCCATGTGCTTGCCGCTCGCCAGTATCCGGGTGGAAGCCTCTTGCGCGTGCGGATCTTCGGAGCGGCGCTTGAGAAGCTGCGCCGAGGCCAGGATGGCGCTCAGCGGATTGCGCAAGTCGTGTGCGAGCAAAGCGCTGAACATCTCATTGAGCCGGAGGGTCTCCGTGCGGTCCTTGAGCTCCTGTGCGAGCCGGAGGCGCTGCCGGTGGAGCTGGAAGAAGACGCCGGCCTTGTTCTTGAGAATGTGAGGTTCGATCGGCTTGTAGATGAAATCCACCGCTCCGGATTCGTAGCCCTTGAAGACGCGCTGCGGCTCGCGCGCACCGGCGGTCACGAAGATGATGGGCACGTGGCGTGTCCGCTCGCTCCCCCGCATGAGTTCGGCGAGCTGGAAGCCGTCCATGTCGGGCATCTGCACGTCGAGAAAGGCCAGGGCAAAATCGTGGACGAGCAGCAATTCGAGCGCCTCGGCGCCCGATTGAGCGGCGAAGGTCTCGATGCCGTCATCCTGCAGCAGCGCCGACAGCGCCAGTAAATTCTCGCGCAGGTCGTCCACCAGCAGGCATTGGATTCCCGGCATGTCCCTATCCAAGAGATCGACCCGTCCGCGGCATTGAATCGAGCCGCACGGTTTGGTGAACCGCGGCCAGGCCCTGCGCGAGCGCCTCCACCGTTCGCGCGAGGTCTTGCGAGGTCGCCGCGGTCTGACGGACCGAGTCGTAGGAGACGACTGCGATGATGATGACCGCCGCCACCGCGACCAAAAAACCCGTGAAGGTTCGCGGCTCCAAGGCGAATATCGCGCCACGGCGGCTGTCGGGCGGGGCAAAGCGACCGCCCGGATTCTCTGGGATGGCAGATGGCATGATGCGTCAATGAACGCCGTTGGGGACCGGCTGCGATTCCGACTTCCGCGAGGGAGGATTGAATTGTGTCACGGGTCCCAGCTGTTGGTGAAACGCCGGCATCGGGCGCGCGGCCCATGGATCAAAGCCGTTTTCCCCCCTGCCGTAACTCCCCCGTTTCATTCAAAGCGTGAAGGAATCTTCCTACAGGAGTTCCTCGGGCTCATCGACTCAAGCGCGCGCACAGTGGGCTGGCGGGAAGCCAGCCCACTGAGGCGCACCTTTCACACCAAGCGCCGGACTAGCGGCCGCCGGATCCCGTCTCGTTCTTGCCCTTGTTCCCGCTCGAGCGGCTCGGATCATCCTCGCTCCCTCGACGATCGGGCTGCTGGCCGCCCTGATGTTGACCGCCCGCGCCACCCTGTTGGCCGGCCTGTCCGCCTCGCTGTCCGCCTTGACCGCCGCTTTGCTGGCTCCCGCTGCCGCCTTGGCCCGGGTTTCCCTGCTGTCCGCCCGATTGCTGCGGTTCTTTGCCGCCCGATTGGCCCGCGCTTTGATCGCGCTGGTTACGGTCGCCGTCCTTCGTGCCTGAAACGTTGCTATTGGACATGAATGTCTCCTGTAACGACTAATGTCAATTCAGCCAACTAGAGGGTAGGACGCCCGCGCCGGGCGCATCATCCGCACCGCACGACTTTGCGGGGTAGGCGCCGGCTGACGGTCGCTCTCCTACCGCCTCCCACGCGATGCGCGGACAGATTGCCGCGCGCCTTTGCCGCACAGTGGCCGGGCACAATGGGTGCACAACAGAGAACGTACGATGAAACAAACACTAATTACATGGGTCGGCGTTGCGACACTCGCGGTGCTGGCCGGGTGCAATAACGCGAAGTCGCCGGACACGGCTGCGCACGACATCGCGGCAGCGGATCAATCCGCAGCGGCGAAAGTCGCGGACGCGCAGCGCGATGCGCAGAAGGACATGAGCGCGGACGCCTACAATGTCGCGCTTGCGCAAGCCGATGGCGATCACAAGGTCGCGATCCAGAAGTGCGAGACGCTCCAAGGTCACGATCAGCAGGTGTGCAAGGATCAGGCCGACGCGGATTACGAGGCTGCGAAGGCCAACGCCAAGGCGGCGAAGGTCTCGACCCAGCCCTGAGCGCGCTCAGCGGGACCGGTTGACGTCGCCGCCCACGAGCTTCGGGTGACGGCTGCGCAAGACTCAGGTCCCGAGATTCAACAGAGCCGCGTTGCCGCCGGTGGCCGTGGTATTGACGGTCAGGGTTCGCTCGCTGGCGAAGCGCGCCATGTAATGCGGGCCGCCGGCCTTGGGCCCGGTGCCGGACAACCCGCTGCCCCCGAACGGCTGCACGCCGACCACGGCGCCGATCATGTTGCGATTGACGTAGGTATTGCCGACGGAAGTCCTTTCGAACACCGCGCGCCAGAACGACTCGAGCCGGGTCTGCACCCCCAGGGTCAACCCGTAGCCCGTATTCCGTATCGCGGCCAGGACCGACGCCACGTCGGCGGATCGGTAGCGCACCACGTGCAGGATGGGGCCGAATTCCTCGCGTGTCAGCTGGCCCGCATTCTCGAGCTCGATGAGATGAGGGGCAACGAAACTGCCGTGGGCATGCGACTCATCGAGGCGGCAGGCCTTGATGATGCGGGCTTCGTGGCGCATGCGCTCGATGTGCCGATCGAGCCTAAGTTGCGCGGCGGCCGAGATGACGGGGCCCACGTCGGTCTGAAGATCCGCCGGGTTGCCGATCAAGAGCTCGTCCATGGCGCCGGCGATCATCTCGATCACGGTGTCCGCGATTTCCTCCTGCAGGAACAGGAGCCGGAGCGCCGAGCACCGTTGACCGGCGCTCATGAAAGCGGAAGTCACCACATCGTCCGTCACCTGTTCCGGCAACGCGGTGGAGTCGACCAGCATCGCGTTCAATCCGCCGGTCTCGGCGATCAGCGGAATGATGGCGCCCTCGCGGGCGGCCAGCATGCGCTGGATGGTGAGTGCGGTGGCCGTCGAGCCGGTCATGGCGACCCCGGCGAGTGCGGCGTGGGTGAACGCCGCCGCACCGAACGCCCGGCCGGCGGACGGGGTGAGGTGCAGCACCTCGGGCGCAACGCCGGCCTCGTGCAACAGGGCGACGAACCGCGCAGCGATCAGCGGGGTCGGCTCGGCGGGCTTCGCCACCACCGCATTGCCGGCGGCAAGCGCCGCCGTCACCTGCCCCGCAAAAATCGCGAGTGGAAAGTTCCACGGACTGATGCAGGCGAATACGCCCCTGCCGTGCATCGACAGCTCATTGAGCTCTCCGGTCGGACCGTCGAGGCGAATGGGCTGGCTGAACTCCTTGCGCGCGCGCACCGCATAGTAACGGCAAAAATCCACCGCCTCGCGAACTTCGGCGATCGCATCCGAATACGTCTTGCCCGCCTCCCGCACCAGGAGCTCGTAGAAATCCATGCGCGACTTCTCCAGGAGCGCCGCCGCTTGATCCAGGCAGTCCGCCCGGACGGCGCCGCCGAGGGCATCCCACGCGGGCTGTACGCAGCTGCCCGCATCGAAGGCGCGCGCGATCTCCTCGGGAGTGGCATCGCGAGACATGCCGACGGTTTCGCGACGGTCGGCCGGGTTGGTGATCGCATGGCGCTGCCCGTGCGCGGAAGCGTCGCCTGCGTCGCGCCGCGTGGTGGGCGCCGCTGTCCGATCGGCGGAGCGGCCGCCGGCGACGCCGGCGCGCAGCGTTTCGAGCGTCCGGGGGTCGCCGAGATCCACTCCGAGGGAGTTACGCCGGTCGGCGTAGAGCGCGACGGGATTCGGGAGTTTGGGGTGCGCGTAGATTTCCAGCCGCTCGAGCTCGGTGATCGGATCGCGCACGATGTCGGCCACGCGCACCTCCTCGTCCATGAAGCGGTTCACGAACGAGGTATTGGCGCCGTTTTCCAGCAAACGGCGCACCAGGTAGGCCAGCAAGTCCTTGTGCTCGCCGACCGGCGCATACACGCGCACCGGCGGAAACTCCGGGACGCGGCGGGCGGCCTCGGCGTACAGCAGGCGGCCCATGCCGTGAAGCCGCTGAAATTCGTAGGTCGCGCCGCGCGGAGCGAGCTCGAGGACCGAAGCGATGCTGTGCGCATTGTGCGTGGCGAACTGCGGGTAGATGACATCCAGGTGCTTGAAAAGCTGCCCCGCGCACGCGAGATAGGACACATCGGTCGTCACTTTGCGCGTGTAGACCGGATAGCCGGACAGGCCGCGCTCCTGGCTGCGCTTGATCTCGCTGTCCCAGTAAGCCCCTTTGACCAGGCGCACGGTCATGCGCCGCCCGGTCGAGCGCGCGGTCGCGGCCGCCCAATCGATCACGTCCGCGGCGCGCTTGGAGTACGCCTGTACGGCGAGGCCGAGACCCGGCCAATCGCGGGTGAGCGAATCGCGCGCGAGCGCCTCGATCACATCGAGCGACAGATCCAGCCGGTCCGCCTCCTCCGCGTCGACAGTGAGCTGGATGCCGCAAGCCGCGGCGCGGCGTGCCAGCTCGATCGTCTTCGGGACCAGCCGGCTCATGACTCGCGCGTGCTGCAGAAGCGAATAGCGCGGCTCGAGCGCCGACAGCTTGATGGAGATGCTCGACCGCTCGTGCGGACTCAAGCCGGCTCGCTGCGCGCCGATGACGTCGATCGCATGCTCGTACGATCTCGAGTACCGGTCCGCATCCTTGAGGGTGCGCGCACCCTCGCCGAGCATGTCGAAGGAGCATAGCGCCACCTCCGGCTCGCGCGCACTGCGCTCGAGCGCTTCCTCGATCGAGCGGCCGACCACGAACTCGCCGCCTATGATTCGCATCGCGCGCCGTACCGCGAGGCGCACCAGGGGCTCGCCCGCCTTGCGCGTGAGCTTGCGCATCCAGCCGGCCGCGTCCACCTTGATCGAAGGATCCAGATCCAGAATCCCGCCGGTCAACATGAGACCCCAAGTCGAAGCGTTGACGAACAGAGATTCGGATTTGCCCGCGTGCGCGGACCAATCCCCGGTCGCCAGCTGCTCCGCGATCAGCCGGTCCGCGGTGGCGTCGTCCGGTATCCGCAGCAGCGCCTCCGCGATGCACATGAGCGCAATGCCTTCCTGATTCGACAGCCCGAACTCCTGCAGGAACGCATCCAGGAACGGACGCTCGTCGCGGCGCGCGCGCGCGCCCTCGACCAGCGCAACCCCCAGCGAGACCGCGCGGTGGCGCGCTCCGCCCGTGAGCTCGAGCTGGTGCAACAGCCGTGCGACGGCCTGATCCTCCGGCCACAGGGCGTGCTCGCGGGCCGCCGCACGGGCCGGATGGGGCGGCTGCGGCGGGGAATGATCCTGCGGATTGGCGGCCATGGCGAAGTCCTCGGAGGAAGCGCGGAAAAAGGTGCGGACGCTAGTATCGGCAAGGATGCGGGCGAAAACCAGAAGGAGCGGCTCGGGTTCGCGCGATGCGGCGGCCCGCCTGGTGCGGCAAACCCCGCGACGCGGCCGGCCGTCGCCGTGCAGTCGCGCCCTCGCCTGGCGTGTCCTAGGCGGCCTCGACCCCCGCTGGCGAGGACTCGAGTGCTGATCGCGCGGCATCGTGCTCGCTGCGCGCCCACCCGGCTTCCCGGGAGGGCGCGGGCAGCCGCATCAGCGTGCTCTTGCCGAACAACGACTCCACCAGATCGACCGCCAGCGCAGCGGTCTTGTTGCGCACATCGAGCGCGGGGTTCAGCTCCATGATGTCGAGCGAGCCCACAAGCCCGGTGTCGGCGATCATTTCCATGCAAAGCTGAGCCTCGCGGTAGGTCATGCCGCCCGCGACGGTCGTGCCCACGCCGGGCGCGATTTCAGGGTCCAGGAAGTCGACGTCGAAGCTCACGTGGACGTGGGTGTCCTCGGTGAGTCCGTCCAGCGCGAGTTCCATGATCCGCCGCACGCCCATCTCGTCGATGGATCGCATGTCGAACACCGGCAGCTCCTGATCGTGGACGAATCGCCGCTCGCCGGGATCGACGCTGCGGATGCCGACCTGCCGGACCCACTGCGGCTGAATCGCGGGCGATGCGCCGCCGAGCTGGAGCTCGGGCGGACCGAAGCCGCACAGACACGCCACCGGCATGCCGTGCAGGCTCCCGCTCGGGCTCAACTCGCGCGTGTTGAAGTCGGCATGGGCATCGAGCCAGAGCACCCGCAGCGGACGATCCGTTTCGCGGCAGTGGCGTGCGACCGCCGACACGGAGCCGACCGAGAGGCTGTGATCTCCACCCAGAAGGATGGGCAGCCTCGAGGCTTGCAGTTCCCGGTAGACCGCGGTGTGCAGCTCCCGGCTCCAGGCCGCAACCTCGCGCAAGTTCCGATAGCCGTCGACCCGCTGAAGTCCGGGGTTGGGCGGGCCACCGACGTTGCCGCAATCGACCACCTTGAGGCCGCGGGCCGTCAGTGCCGCATGCAAGCCGGCGACGCGCAGCGCCTCCGGGCCCATCGACGCGCCGCGATCGCTCGCCCCGACATCCGTGGGCGCGCCGATGAGACTCGCCACGCGCGGACGCGCGAGACGGTTGCCGGACGCAATGGCCGGGCTCATGCCGAGAACACCCGCGTTCTGGAGTTGGCGTCCACGCGGGGCGCCTCGTCGGGTCCGCGGTCGCGACGGCCCCGGGTGCTGCCGAGCTTCAATTCCCCGTAAAGATCCTTCGGGTCGTCGAGCATCGGGATGAGGTCGAGGGACGCGCCCCCGCTCTGCTCGCGGTTCAATCGCTCCAGATAGCGAAGCGCCGAGAAGTCGTTCAGGGCAAAGCCCACGGAGTCGAAAATCGTCACCTCACGATCGTCCGTGCGCCCCAACTGTCGGCCCGACAACACCTCGGCGATCTCGATCACGCCCTCGGAAGCCTCGAGCTGCTGGGTTTCGCCCTCGATACGCGCCTGGGGTTCGAACTCCACCACGATCCTCGCGCGCGGCGAGCGCAATATGTCGACGTGCAGCTCCGTCTTGCCCGGACAGTCGCCGCCCACCGCATTCAGGTGCATGCCCGGCTCGATCATGTCGGGGGTGAGAATGAGGGCGTTGCGCTTGTCGGCGGTCACCGTGGTCACGATGTCGGCGCCGCGCACTGCCTGGCGCGTATCGGTGCACGCGATGACCGTAAGCCCGGGCAAGCGTTCGGCCTCCAGGTTGAGCTTGAGCTTGGCCGTGGCCTCGGGGTCGGTGTCGAACAGCCGCAGCTCGCGGATGCCGAGCATGTGGCGGAAGGCGATGGCCTGAAATTCGCTCTGCGCTCCGTTGCCGATGAGGGCCATCACCCGGCTCCCGGCGCAGGCCATGCGGCGGGCGGCCAGCGCCGACATGGCGGCGGTGCGCAGCGCCGTGACGAAGGTCATCTCGGACAGCAGCATCGGATATCCGCTGGCCACATCGGCCAGCACGCCGAAGGCGGTGACCGTGAGCAGACCCGCGGCCGTGTTCTTCGGATGACCGTTCACGTACTTGAACGAATACAGCCGGCCGTCGCTGGTCGGCATCAATTCGATCACGCCGGCCGCCGAGTGACTCGCGTGACGGGCCGATTTCTCGAATTCGCCCCAGCGCAAATAATCCGCCTCGATTTCGCCCGCCAGCGCCTCGATGAAGCGCGCGAGACCCACCCTGGAAACCAGTTCGCCGAGCCGCTTCGTGCCGATATAGCTGACCATGCCGTTGTCTCTCGTTTAGTTGAATTGGGCAGGGACTCCCCCGTGCCGAGTGGCAGTGTCATACGGGCGCGCGCTAATTAATAGATAGAAATTTGATTAAATAGACCATATCATTGAGCATATTGACAACCATAATTGTCGTTTTGTGGATAATACTGACCGCAACCTCCTCTCCCTGCTGCGCACTGACGCGCGCATGACCATCGCCGGCATGGCGAAGGCCATCGGAGTGTCGCGCGGTACCGTCCAGAACCGCATCGCCCGCTTGGAAGCCGATGGAATCGTGCTCGGTTACACGGTACGTCTCAGGAGCTCGGCGGAGGATCAGAGCATCCGGGCGCTCATGACCGTCGCGGTCGAAGGCAATCGCACCGACGAGGTACTGAAGGCTCTGCGGGGCGATCCGGCGGTGTGCGCGCTCCACACCACGAATGGACGCTGGGACATCGTCGCCGAGCTTCGAACCGACAGCCTCCAGGCCGTCGACCGGGTGCTGGGCCGGATTCGCCTCATCGACGGCATCTCCAACACGGAAACGAGCCTGCTGCTATCCACTCACAAGTAGGTTTGGCGAGCAGCGTGCGGAATTCTGTTCGCTCGCTGCGCAGGGAGGCTCGGCTCTCGCACCATCATCGGGGCGGAATCGTCGCCAGGAATAAGTTCACTGTAACCCCCGCCTTCCCGCGATTGCCCGTCGCGATACGAACCTCCCGCTCCTCCCAACCAAACAGCACCGCGAGATCCCACGGGCCGAGCTGATCCGTGGTTTCGCCGCGCGCGACCTCGACGCCCGCATCGATCGGAAACACCAGCATCGAGTCCTGACCGCCGAGAGCGAAAGAACGTGCCTCCTGCAATGCCTCCACGCGCGCCCGAACGCCGGGCAGCTTCTTGGAGACTATGAGGTTCAAATCCACACAGGGACCCTTCACGAGTTCGCAGTCCGTTTCGAGCCCGCCATCGAACTCCTCCATGTCGCCGACCTCGCGCAATTCGCGGACGCGCGGGGTGGGGCCTCCCGGGAACTTCAGCACCACGCCCGCGCCCTTCAGCAACAGCATGAAGCGATTGTAGCCGGCGAAATCCGAAAAAGGCCCGGCGGTGTCGATCTGGGCGAGGCTCACCCGCCAATCGAACGAATCGCCGTGCGGCGGCACCCGGATCGCTTCCCGGGTGACGCCGCCGCCGTTCTTCCACGGCACCGCGGCGAACGAAGATTGTCGAATGATGCGCATGTGCCAAAATGATACCCAACTATGAGCGCTCGCATCGATGTGGTGATCGTCGGCGCAGGAGTCGCCGGACTTTGTCCATGCAGCGCTTCAATCCGGTACATTGGCTGCGGAGCGCTTGCTTCGGCCGGGGCTCGGCTAACGTCCTACAGGCAGACCTGCCGGCGCGCTTACAGCTGGGCAGGCCATCGACCCTTATGCTCTGAGGCCCTATGCGTTTTTAATTTCCCCACGTGGAGCAGATCACCTTGTTGACCGAGCACGATATCTATCTGTTCAGGGAGGGAACCCACGGAGGGCTGTATGACAAGCTCGGATGTCATCTGCTCGAGCGGCGGCGGAGCCTCGTTCGGCGTTTGGGCGCCGAACGCCGCCAAGGTCTCGGTGATCGGCGACTGGAACGGCTGGGGGACGCACGAGGATGCGCTCGCGCCGCGCCGGGACGGCTCCGGCATCTGGGAGGGCAGCCGTGCCGGCCGCGCAACGCGGGCAGGCCTACAAGTATCGGATCGCCTCGCGCGGTGAACGGTTTCACCGGAGACAAGGCCGATCCCGATCGGCTTTTATTGCGAGCTTCCGCCGGCCACGGGCTCGAGAGTCTGGTCGCTCGAGTGGAGCTGGCAGGACGGCGAATGGATGGCATCGCGTGCGCGAGCGCAATGGGCTCGACGCGCCGATGTCGATCTACGAGCTGCATCTGGGCTCGTGGCGGCGCAAGGACGGACAGCTGCCCAACTACCGCGAGCTCGCCCACGAGCTCGCCGACTACGTGTCGCGACATGGGATTCACGCACGTGGAGCTGATGCCGATCACCGAGCATCCGTTCTACGGATCCTGGGGCTATCAGACCACCGGCTATTTCGCCGCCGACCGCGCGCTACGGCACGCCGCAGGACCTCATGTACTTCGTCGATCATCTGCATCAGAACGGCATCGGCGTGATCCTCGACTGGGTACCCTCGCACTTCCCCACCGATGCGCACGGCCTGATCTACTTCGACGGTACCCACCTGTACGAGCATGCCGATGCGCGGCAGGGATTTCATCCCGAATGGAACTCCGCCATCTTCAATTACGGCCGAAACGAAGTGCGCAGCTTTCTGATGTCGTCCGCGCTTTTCTGGCTGAAGCATTATCACATCGACGGATTGCGGGTCGACGCGGTCGCCTCGATGCTCTACCTCGACTACGCGCGCAAGGCAGGGCGAATGGATCCCGAACCGCTTCGGCGGCCGCGAGAATCTCGAGGCCACCGAGTTCCTGCGCGACTTGAACCAGCGCCGTGTATCGCGATCATCCGGACGCGACCATGATCGCCGAGGAATCGACCGCGTGGCCGATGGTGTCGCGTCCCACCGATACGGGCGGGCTCGGATTCGGCCTGAAATGGAACATGGGCTGGATGCACGACACGCTCGAGTACATGCAGCAAGATCCGCTCTACCGGCGCTATCACCACGGCCAGCTGACCTTCTCGTTGATCTACGCCTTCAACGAGAACTTCGTGCTGCCGCTCTCGCACGATGAAGTCGTGTACGGCAAGGGCTCGCTGATCGGCAAGATGCCGGGCGATGACTGGCAGCAATTCGCCAATCTGCGCGCGCTGTTCGGCTACATGTGGGGCCATCCCGGCAAGAAGCTGCTGTTCATGGGCGGCGAATTCGGCCAGCGGCGCGAATGGACCCACGAAGGCGAGCTGGAATGGTGGGTGACCTCGCTTCCCGAGCACGCGGGCGTGCAGCGACTGGGTGCGCGATCTGAACCGCGTGTACCGCAGCGAGCCCGCGCTGTACCGGATCGATTTTTCAGCCGGAAGGGTTCGAGTGGCTCGACGTCGGACAATGCCGACGCGAGCGTGATCGCATTCCTGCGCAAGGGCGGCGGCGAAACCGCGCCCGTTCTCGTCGTGTGCAACTTCACGCCGCGTGCCGCGCACCAATTTCCTGATCGGCGTGCCGAAGCGCGGTATCTGGCGCGAGATATTGAACAGCGACGCGCGCGACTATGGCGGTGCGGGATGGGGAAACTTGGGCGCCGTGGAATCGGTCCCGGTGTCCAGTCACGGCCGCGTCGAGTCGGTGAATCTCACCCTGCCGCCTCTTTCCACCCTCATGCTGAGGTGGGAACCCGGTGACTGAGCGGCCGGACCTCGAGCGCGGCGACGGCCGCATCCGCGCCGTCATCGACTCGCTCTCGCCCACCGTCGATGGAGGCCGCTTCCCCGCCAAGCGCATTGCCGGCGAGCCGGTGTGCGTCGAGGCCCATTGCTTCGCCGATGGGCACGACCAGTTGCGGGTCAGATTGCGCTGGAGCACCCGCGGCAATTTGGAATCTTCGATCGACGAGATCGGATATGGCCGCCCAGGGCAACGATGTCTGGACCGCGGAGTTCACCCCTCCCGTGCCGGGCCGCTATCGCTGCGAGGTGTCGGCCTGGGTGGATCATTTCGAATCGTGGCGCAAGGAGTTGGAACGGCGCGAGGACCTCGCCGATGTAAGGGTGGCCTTGCAAGTCGGCGCTGCGCTCGTCCTCGAAGCCGCGGCTCGCGCACGGGGAAACGACGCCGCCAATCTCGCCGAATGGGCCTCGCTCCTGCGCGACCGGGCGAAGGACGAGTCTTTCGCGCCGCCCGACACGGCGTCCCTCAAGGCGCTCGCACTGGACCCGGCGAAGGCGCGCCTCACCGCCCGCTACCCGGACACCCGGCTCGCCGCCCGCGCGTCCATCGAGATCGCGGTCGATCGCAAGCGCGCCGCCTTCTCGAGCTGGTACGAGCTGTTCCCGCGTTCCGCCGCCCCGCAGCCGGCCCGTCACGGTAATTTCAAGGACGTCGAGGCGAGGCTCCCCTACGTGGCCGAGATGGGCTTCGACGTGCTCTATTTTCCGCCGATTCAGCCCATCGGCCGTGTCAACCGCAAGGGCGTCAACAATATGCTGGCGGCGCAACCCGGCGACGTCGGCAGCCCCTGGGCCATCGGGTCCGCGGAGGGCGGGCACAAGCAGATCCTGCCGGAGCTGGGATCCTTGGAGGATTTCAGGAGCCTCAATGCCCGCGCGCGGAGCCTCGGATTGGAGATCGCACTCGACATTGCCTTTCAATGCGCACCCGATCACCCATACGTGCGCGCCCACCCGGACTGGTTCAAGCATCGGCCCGACGGCAGCGTTCAATATGCGGAGAACCCGCCCAAGAAGTACCAGGACATCTATCCGTTCGATTTCGAGACGCACGACTGGCGCGCGCTCTGGGAGGAGCTCAAGAGCGTGATCGAATTCTGGATCGCGGAGGACGTGCGGATTTTCCGGGTCGACAATCCGCACACCAAGCCGTTTCGCGTTCTGGGAGTGGGTCATCGACGAGATCCAGCGCGCGACCCCGGACGCGCTCTTCCTTGCCGAAGCCTTCACGCGGCCGAAGGTGATGTACCGCCTGGCGAAGCTCGGCTTCACGCAGTCGTACACCTATTTCACCTGGCGCAACACCAAGCGGGAGTTGACCGAGTACTTCACCGAGCTCGCGCAGGGGCCCGGGACGCAATATTTCCGGCCCAATGTCTGGCCGAACACGCCCGACATTCTCCAGGAGACTCTGCAGTCCGGGCTGCGCGCGGTGTTCGCGGCGCGGCTCGTCCTCGCGGCGACGCTGTCCGCCAACTACGGCATCTACGGCCCGACTTTCGAGCTCATGGAGAGCGCCCCGCGCGAGCCGGGCAGCGAGGAATATCTGAACTCGGAGAAATACCAGCTTCGCCATTGGAGCATCGACCGGCCCGACAGTCTGCGCTCGCTGATCGCACGGATGAATCGCGTTCGCCGCGAGAACTCCGCACTCCAATCGGACCGCTCGTTGGAATTTTGCGCGGTGGATAACCAGTATCTGATCGCCTACCGCAAGAGCGACGCGGCGACCGGAAACATCGTTCTGACCGTGGTCAACCTGGATCCGCACCATGTGCAATCCGGATGGCTCGAGCTGGATCTCGAGAGCTTCGGGCTCGGGCTCGACCCCGACCGCCCCTACCAGGTGCACGATCAGTTGAGCGAGCAGCGCTACCAGTGGCGTGGCGGCCGCAACTTCGTCATGCTGGATCCGGCGCGGCTGCCGGCGCACGTGTTCGTGTTGCGCCGTCACCTGCGCAGCGAGCATGATTTCGACTACTTCGTGTAGGACCCCAGCCTCCATGAACGACGCTGCCCCTCCCGCCCTCGATCCCGCGACCCTCTCGGGCCTCGATGTCGATGATCCTCTCTGGTACAAGGATGCGGTCATCTACCAGCTCAACGTCAAGACGTTCCTGGACTCGAACGACGATGGCATCGGCGATTTCCAGGGTCTGACCTCCAAGCTCGGCTACATCCGCGATCTCGGCGTCAACACCATCTGGCTCATGCCGTTCTATCCGTCGCCGCTCAAGGACGACGGCTACGACATTGCCGACTACAAGAACGTGCACCCGCAATACGGGACGCTGGACGATTTCCGCACCATGCTGCGCGAGGCGCACCGCCTGCGGGCTCAAAGTGGTGACGGAGCTCGTCATCAACCACACGTCGGACCAGCATCCCTGGTTTCAAGCGGCACGCAAGGCGCCGCCGGGCTCGCCCGAACGCGACTTCTACGTCTGGAGCGATACGGATCAGAAGTACCTCGGCACTCGGATCATCTTCATCGACACCGAAACGTCCAACTGGACGTTCGATCCGGTCGCGAAGCAATACTATTGGCACCGTTTCTTCAGCCACCAGCCGGACCTGAATTTCGACAACCCGCAGGTGATGAGCGCGGTGCTCGAGATCATGCGCTTCTGGCTCGACATGGGCGTCGACGGCTTCCGTTTGGACGCCATCCCCTATCTGGTGGAGCGCGAGGGCACCAACAACGAAAACCTGCGCGAGACGCATGCCGTGATCAAGCAGCTGCGGGCCGCAATTGATGCCAACTACAAGAACCGCTTCCTGCTTGCCGAGGCGAACCAGTGGCCGGAGGACGTGCGCGAGTATTTCGGTGACGGCGACGAATGCCACATGGCCTATCACTTCCCGCTCATGCCGCGAATCTACATGTCCATCGCGCAGGAAGACCGCTACCCCATCGCCGAGATCATGCAGCAGACGCCGGATATTCCCGAGAGCTGCCAGTGGGCGATCTTCCTGCGCAACCACGACGAGTTGACGCTCGAAATGGTGACGAGCAAGGAGCGCGACTACATGTACAACACGTATGCCGCGGACGTGCGGGCGCGCATCAACCTCGGGATCCGCCGGCGCCTCGCGCCGCTCATGGAGAACGACCGCGATCGCATCAAGCTCATGAACAGCCTGCTCCTGTCCATGCCGGGCTCGCCGATCCTGTATTACGGCGACGAGATCGGCATGGGAGACAATGTATTCATCGGCGATCGCAACGGCGTGCGCACGCCCATGCAGTGGAGTCCCGACCGCAATGCCGGCTTCTCGCGATGCGATCCGCAGCGGCTGTATCTGCCGCCGATCATGGACCCGATCTACGGCTACGAAGCCGTGAACGTCGAGGCGCAGATCCCGCGATCCGTCCTCGCTCCTGAACTGGACCAAGCGCATGCTCGCGGTGCGCAAGAACAGCCCAGGCGTTCGGCCGCGGCACGCATGCGGTTCCTCGCGCCCCGGCAACCGCAAGGTCCTGGCTTACCTGCGCGAGTATGGTGAGGACAGCCTGCTCTGCGTCGCGAACCTGTCGCGCTCCGCGCAGCCGGTCGAGCTCGACCTGCCCTGAGTTCAAGGGCACGTGTGCCCGTCGAGATGCTCGGACGCACGCCGTTTCCGCCGATCGGCGACCTGCCCTACCTGCTCACGCTGTCGGGCTACGGCTTCTACTGGTTCAAGCTGACCAAGGACGCCGAGGCGCCCTCGTGGCACGAACAGATTCTCTCCCTCGACGAGCGGCCGGTGCTGGTGCTGTTCGACGGCTGGAGCAGCTTGTTCCGCGACCGGGTGGTGCCCTGGCGCATCGGCATGGCGGAGAAGACACGCATGCAATTCGAGACCGATACGCTGCCGAGATTCATCGAGACTCAACGCTGGTACGCCGCGAAGGGTACGCCCATCGAGCGCGCGCGCATCATCGATCACGTGCTCTGGCAGGAGGGAAAATCGAGCTGGATCATCGCGCTGCTGGAGGTCACCGCGGGTGCTGAAGCCGCCAACTACTTCATGCCGTTGGCGCTCGCCTGGGAGGAGCGCGACGAGGAGCGCGTGCGCAATATCTCCACGGCCGCCATCGCCAAGATCCGCCAGCAGTCGAGCGTCGGCGTGATGGGCGATGCCTTCGCGGACGAGGTGTTTTGCCAGTCGCTGGTCGCGGCGATGGCGAACCCGCGGGAAATCGCGACGGCGCAGGGAAAGCTCGAATTCCGGCCCACCGCCGCGTTCAAGCGTCTGGCGGGCGCCGATGCCGGCTCGCTTCCCGCCGCCCGGCCGCAGGGTTCGAGCTCCAACACCATCGTCGTTCTGGGTGAACGGCTGATTCTCAAGGGCTATCGGAGGCTCCGCAGCGGCGCGAGCCCGGAGCTCGAGATGGGTCTGTATCTGACGGACGCCGTGCATTTCGCCAATTGCGCACCCTTGGCCGGCACCCTTCAATACCGCGACAAGGAAGCCGAGCCCACCCTGCTCGCGATGCTCCAGGCCTATGTCGCGAATCAGGGCGACGGCTGGACCTGGTCGCTCGAGTACCTGCGGCGCCACCTCGAGGAGCATCGCACCGCGCCCGCCACCGACACGCCGCCCGCGAACGCGCATGACGCCTACCTGGCGATGATCCGCATACTCGCGACGCGCACGGCCGAGCTCCACCGGGCGTTGGCCACACCCACCGAGGACCCGGCGTTCGCTCCGCAGCCGCTCACGCGCGCGGACCTCGATGCCTACAGACAACGCGCGACCGAGGAGGCCAGGAATGCGCTCAACCTCTTGAAGGGCCACGTGGGCGAGCTCACGGGTCCTGACCGCGACAAGGCCAACGCCGTGCTTGCGGCCCGGGACGAGATCCTGATGCGCATCGGAGCCACGGTCGCCTCGGACCCCAAGGGGACCAAGATCCGCATCCACGGCGATTATCATCTCGGCCAAGTGCTGCTGACGCGCAACGACTTCATCCTCATCGATTTCGAGGGCGAGCCCGGCCACAGCCTCGAGGAGCGTCGCGCGAAGCAGTCGCCGCTGCGCGACGTCGCCGGCATGCTGCGCTCGTTCAGCTACGTCGAGCACAGCGCCCTTCGGGCCGTGGCGCACGACGATGTCGAGCTCGCCAAGCTCGCGCCGCTCGCGCACGGCTGGGCGGTCGCGGTACGGGCGGCGTACCTCTCGGCCTACGATGCGGCGGCGCGCGGTACCTCGCTTTACAATGCGCTCACCCCGGGGGCCGGCTTGTTGGGTCTGTTCGAGCTCGAAAAGGCCCTGTACGAGCTCCGTTACGAGATCGGCAACCGGCCCACCTGGGCGGGCATCCCCCTGCAAGGCATCCTCGAGTGGGGCGTAACATGAGCGCGGGTCTCACGCGCCTCGGACGCATCGGAGGTATTCATGCAAAGTCTTGACCTGTCGCCGGATGCGGCACGCGACTTCCTGCACCAGGCGTTGGCATTCCTGCCCGAGATCGTCAAGGCGTTCGCGATCATTCTCCTCGGCTGGCTGCTCGCCAAGACGATTCGTTTCGCGGTCGAAAGGGGCCTGCGCGCCGTCAATTTCAACGTTTTGACCGAACGGGCTGGTACCGATCATTTCCTTCAGCAAGGCGGGCTGCGCGGCGATACCACGACGCTGTTCGGACTATTCGCCTACTGGCTGGTGATATTGGCGGCGCTGATGAGCGCGGCGCATACGCTCGGTCTTCCGCATGTGGCTGACGTGCTGCACCAGATCGTGCTGTTCTCGCCGAAGCTCCTCGTCGCCATGCTGGCGGTGGTGTTCGGCTCGTACTTCGCGCGTTTCGTCGGCAGCGCGGTCACCACGTATTGCGTGGAAGCGCGCGTTCCGGATGCGGATCTCCTCGGCAAGCTCGCTCAGTATCTCATCATGGCGTTCGTGATCATGATCGCCTTGAGCCAGGTGGAAGTGGGCGGCGACATCGTGCAGCGGACGTTCCTCGTCATCTTGGCCGGTGTCGTGCTCGCGCTCGCGCTCGCGTTCGGGCTGGGCGGCAAGGACTGGGCCGCGGCGCTGCTCGAGCGCTGGTGGCCGCGCCACGGCCGCAAAGACATCGACCGCTGAGCGGGCGGCAGCGCGCCGCTCGTCGTAGCTCGACTTCCGCGCCACAGCCGGCGCAACCTGCCCGTCACGATGGGATGTTAACATGAGCGGCTATTAGCCGGCTGTCGGCCCGTCCTGCAATCGCCCCAGGGGCGCATCATGACGTGACTTTGTATAACAAAGTGTTGGACAATTTCGGATTCCCATGCACCCCATCGTCGTCTCACTTGGGTTCTTGAGCTTGGCCGCCGCGGCGGGTTACCTCGCGCTGGCGGTTTTTGCGGCGGTGGCGACGCACCTGCGCCGGCTGCCGAAGTCGGTCGCGGTGCAGCCGCCCATCACCCTATTGAAGCCGCTGTGCGGAGCGGAGCCGGGACTGCATGACAACCTGCGCTCGTTTTGCCTCCAGAACTACCCGCAGTTCGAGATCATATTCGGCGTGCGGGATGCGGCCGATCCGGCGTGCGCGGTGGTCAGACGGTTGATCTCGGAGTTCGCCTCGTTGCCGATCCGCCTGGTCGTCGATCCGACGTTGCACGGCAGCAACCGCAAAGTCAGCAACTTGATCAATATGCTGCCCCATGCGAAGCACGAGTTGCTGGTGATGGCGGATAGCGATGCCTGCGTGCGGGACGATTACCTGGCCGCGGTGGCGGCGCCGCTGAACGATGGCGGCGTCGGGTTGGTGACGTGCCTGTATCGCGCGATGCCGACGGGAGGTATCTGGTCCCGGTTGGGGGCCATGTACGTCAACGAGTGGTATATGCCCCTCGTCATGCTCAGTTGGCTGTTCGGCTATCGGGGCTACGTGTCCGGTCAGACTCTGTGCATGCGTCATTCGACCCTCAAGGCGATAGGCGGCCTGGAAGCGCTCGCCGATCAATTGGCCGAAGACCATCGGCTGGGTCAACTGGTGCAGGGCCTGGACCTGAAAGTGGAGCTGTCGCCCTACCTGATCGACGGTGAGCACCATGAGCCCGATCTTCGATCCGTCGCGCAGCATGAGCTTCGCTGGATGCGCACCATCCGCGCTTTGCGGCCGCGGAGTTTTCTCGGCATATTCCTCACGTTCAGCCTGCCGCTCGCCCTTTTGGGCATCGTGTTGGCGGCCGACACCCCCACGACATCGCCGGTGGCCTGGGGTCTTTTCGCGGGCGCAGTGGCGGCGAGAATCGCCTTGCATTTCGTGCATCGGATCAAAGCGGGCCGATCCGTACTGTCGGAGCTCTGGCTTTTGCCGTTTTGCGATATCCTGATTCTCTGGGTTTGGCTTCGCAGCTTGTTCACCTCGCGGATTGCCTGGCGCAATGACGAGTTCGACGTTGACGCGGACGGGGTCATGCATCCGTTGCGATGATGAGCGCCCAGCCGGATGTCACGAATGAAGGTCTCGATTTATGTCGGCGGCCTGATCGGCCTCGGTTTGCTGATCGGAATAGCCGTGCATGCCAACTTGCCGGCCATGGCTCACGTGCTGCGCCTCGGGGGGCTGGGGCTGCTCTGGGTCATCCCGTATCGCGCATCTTTCTTTCTCTTGTACGCGATCGGCTGGCTTGCCCTGTTGCGTCCGTACGATGCTGCGCGACGCGCGGGCCTCGGATATTTCTTTTGGGCGACGGCGGTGCGGGATGCGGTGGATCGGTTGCTGCCGGTCGCGAGCGTTGGCGGCAGTTTGGTCGGCGTGCGCATCCTGCGGTGGCGCGGCATCGCCGGCGCGCCGGCGGCGGCCAGCGTGATCATCGAGATCTTCCTGACCTTGATCGTGGTTTATCTGTTCACCGCGATCGGCCTGATGCTGCTGGCGGAGTACGGCACCCACAGCGATGAATTCCGGCGGGTGCTGACCGTATTCCTGCTCAGCCTGCCCATACCGGTCGTCGTCCTGATGCTTCTGCGAAACGGCGCGGTGCTCGAGCGCCTGAAGGCGTTCATGCATGCGCTCGCCGGTGAAAGCGTGCTATCCAGAGGAACGGCCTCGCTGGATGAGGAGATCCGCGCATCCTTGCATCGCCCCCGCGGATTGCTGGTCGCGGGGTCCCTTCAGCTGGTGGCATTCGTTTCCGGTGCCCTTGAAATCTGGTTCGCGCTCCGGCTGTTCGAGCATCCCATCGGCATCGACGCGGCGCTGGTGCTCGAGAGCATGACCCAGGCCGTACGCCACATCGCTTTCGTCGTGCCCGCCGGCTTGGGCGTGCAGGAGGCCGGCCTGATCATCTTCGGCCATATCGTCGGAATCGACAGCGAGATGGCCCTCGCGGTGGCGATGGTCAAGCGGATGCGGGAGGTGGTCTGGGGCGTGCCCTTTCTTCTTTCGTGGCAATGGATCGAGGGACGGCGGCTGCGGGCGAGCTAGGGGGGCGTTTTCGCTCGCGGCGGCCACATCCGCGCCAGCGCAATGCGGTGCCGTCTCGATCCGAGTGGATTTCTGCGGATCCGGGCGCCGTTCCCGCTTGACAGCCCCCCACTCTGCGGAACAAAGTATCAACACTTTGCGTCGCAAAGTACACGCAGCAGGGGCGGCTCATGCGATTCATGACCGCCCTGCTGTGAAATCGGTTGATCACAGGAGCGGATGTCATCAGGCGCGCAATGCGGCATCTTTGGATCTTTGCATGCCTGCTGCTCGCGTCCGTGACTCAGGCGGATGCTACGTTCGATCCGGCCGGATTCCGCAGCCGCGTGGTTTACCTGGACTTCTGGGCATCCTGGTGCGGCCCGTGCCGACAGTCGTTCCCCTGGATGCAGGCCATGAAAAGCGCTTACCAAGACCAGGGGCTGACCGTGGTCGCGATCAATCTGGACACGGACCGAGGCGCGGCGGACAAATTCCTCAGTCAGTTTCACCCGACGTTTGACGTGCGCTTCGATCCCAAGGGGGATCTCGCCGAGTATTACAAGGTGCACGGAATGCCCTCGAGCGTGTTGATCGACCGTCACGGCGTGGCGCGCTTCACACACGTCGGATTTCGATCGGTCGACGGCCCCGTGTACGAAGCGCAGGTGCGCGATCTGTTGGCTGAAAAGTAGCAATTCATTTGGAGCGCAAAGCAATGATGGGTCGCTTGAGTCTCTCATTCGTAATTTTGGGCATCGTGGGCATTTCCGGGTGCAACTCCTTGGGCGTCAAACCCTGGCAGCGGGATGTGCTGGCGCGCGAGGAGATGCAGCTCGACTCCGATCCCCTCGATGCGGCGATCGATGATCACCTGTACTTCAGCAAAGAGGCGTCCTCGGGCGGCCGTTCCTTTGCCGGCGGGGGCTGCGGATGCAACTGAAGCCGAAGGCACCGCTCCCCTCGGGGGCCCGTCGCCGGCTCATGGCCGCGAGCTGCGCGCTGTTGAGTGCGGGCGCGGCCCGCAGCCAGCAAACCAACATCGCCCCTCCCGACAGCGGTTTGCTCGAGGACTGGTCGGTCGATTCGGCGCTCGCGTATTATCACGAGGACGGCCGGATCCAGGCGGTCGAGCCGGTGGTCGACGTGGCGAAGGTCTTTGCGAACGGCCAGTCGCTCAACTTCAATGCGACCTTCGACGCGCTTTCGGGAGCGAGCCCCAACGGCGCGTTGCCGAGTCGTGTGGCGCAGACCTTCGCATCCCCCTCGGGAAAGGCCGGGCACCAATACGTCGTCGGCCCGGGTCAGCTGCCGGCGGATCCCAATTATCACGACACCCGCGTCGCCGTGGGCGGCGACTGGACCGTGCCGTTCACGCGGATCGACCAAGTGACGGTGGGCGGCAAGGTGTCGGCGGAGGACGACTTCTTCTCCGCCACGGTGAACGCCTCGATCGCCCACGATTTCAACGACAAGAACACCACCGCGTCGTTCGGAATCGACAACGAATATGACTCGATTCGCCCGATCGGCGGTGCACCGGTGCCGGGCAGCGCTTACGCCCTGGCCGAGAAGCAGACGGGGTCCAAGAGCAAGGACGGAGTGGGACTTCTGCTCGGCGTGACGCAGGTCATGACCCGGAACTGGCTCACCGAGTTCAACATCTCGGTCGATCGGTTCACGGGATACTTGAACGACCCTTATAAGTTCACGTCCATCATCAACAGCGCCGCGGGCACCACGGGATACGAGTACGAGAACCGGCCCGATCAGCGCATACGCAAGAGCGCTTATTGGGAAAATCGGGTGGCCTGGAACTCCAGGATCTCGACCGCCTTGTCGCTTCGCTACATGACCGACGACTGGGCGGTGAAATCGGACACCGCCCAACTGCATCTGCGCTGGTCGTTGTCCAATCGCGATCGCTACATCGAGCCGACCGTTCGCTGGTATCGACAAACGGCCGCCGATTTTTTCACGCCCTTTGTCCTCAATACGGAAAAGCCCTCCACGGGCTACGAATCGTCGGATTCCCGCCTGGCCGCCTTTCACGCCATGACCTACGGGGTGAAATACGCGCAGAAGCTGTCGGGTATCGGCGGCCGCCCCGAATCGGAAATCAGCATCCGCGCGGAGTATTATCAGCAGACATTGGGTATCAGGACGCCGGTACCCGAGGCTCTGCAGGGGCTTGATCTGTATCCGGGCCTCAAGGCCGTGCTCGTTCAGATTGGGTGGCGATTTTAGGCGATCGATCCACGGCGGCCGTTCGCCCGGCGGAGGGAAGCTTCCGGTGCCCGATGAGGAGTTGATCGTCGAGGCCCGGGGGGAGAATCTTCTCGCGGTCAGGTTTACCGCCATGGCAAGCCCCTGCGAAGTGCTGTTGCCTTCGATGAGCAGCCATGCGGCGCTCGAGATCGGTGAAGTGGCCGCGCAGGAAGCGTGGCGCGTGGAAAGGAAATATAGCCGCTACCGGGATGACAGTGTCACGGCGTGGATCCACGAGAATCGCGGCGCCGTCCTCGAGTTGGACGCGGAAACCGCCTCGCTGCTCGGCTTTGCGCGCCAGTGCTTCGAGCTCAGCGAGGGTCTCTTCGATATCACCTCCGGCGTGCTGCGCCGCGCATGGACATTCGATGGCTCCGATCGCGTACCCGACCCCGCGTCGATCGAGCGACTCCTGCCCTCGGTGGGCTTCGAGAAGCTTCGATGGGACCCGCCGCGACTGATGCTGCCGGCCGGAATGGAGTTGGATTTCGGCGGCATCGGCAAGGAGTATGCGGTCGACCGCGCCTTTGATCTGCTGGCCGCGCGCGATTGGACCCCGTTTCTGGTCAACTTCGGCGGTGACCTGCGCGCCAACCGGCCGCCGTCCCACGGACCGTGGCAGATCGGTATCGAACGCCCGGACGCGGAACGGGACGCGATCATGCTTCTCGATCTGGAGCATGGCGCGCTCGCGACGAGCGGCGACTCGCGCCGCTACCTGATGAAAGACGGCGTTCGCTACGGGCATATCCTGAATCCCCGCACCGGGTGGCCCGTGCCCCACTCGCCCCGCTCGGTGACGGTTGCTGCGAGCAGCTGCACGGAAGCGGGTCTGCTCGCGACGATGGCGATGCTGCAGGGTGATCGGGCAAGGGCATTTCTCGACGAACAAGGCGTTCCCAGCTGGCTGCTGGATTGAAATGCGGCGCCGGTAGGCATATACGGAGCATAGGACAGTCCGGAAGCAGGCGAACCAATGGCGGCGGGACTCGGGCTCATGGCGCGGTTTCACGGGCGGCACGCGTGGGTCGCTTGGATGGCATTCCTGGTGCTTGGAATCGAGCCGGCTCACGCTACCGTGTTCGAGCTGCCGTCCGACGGCTCTGCCGTCATTGGCACGGACACGACCATCACCACTCGATACGAAGACACCCTGCTGGACATCGCCCGGCAGTACAGCCTCGGATATGACGAAATCATCCGCGCCAACCCGGGCGTCGACATGTGGATCCCCGGAGAGGGCACGCGGATCATTTTACCCGGCCGGCGTATTTTGCCGCCTGGGCCGCATGAAGGCGTCGTCGTCAGCCTTCCGGAACACCGCTTGTACTACTTCCCCTCCGCCAATCCAAGCGGTCGGCGGGTCGTCATCACTTTTCCGGTCAGCATCGGCAAGCTGGGCAGGAGCACGCCGCTCGGGCAGACCCGCGTCATCGGCAAAATCGCACATCCCTCCTGGTATCCGACGGCATCGATCCGCAAGGAGCATGCCGACGCCGGCGATCCCCTGCCCGCAGTCGTCGGTCCCGGCCCGAATAACCCGTTGGGCGACTACAAGATACGTCTCGGCTTCGGCAACGGGACGTATGAGATCCACGGCACCAACAATCCCACCGCGGTGGGCCTGGCGATCACCCACGGTTGCATTCGCATGTATCCGGAGGATGTGGCCGCGCTGTTTCCGCAGCTCCCCATCGGCACGCCGGTGCGTCTCATCAATGCGCCGGTCAAAGTGGCCTGGATCGACGGCGAGTTGCTGCTCGAGGCGCATCCGCCGGTCAATGCGCAGGGCGAAAGCTTCGAGCCCGACGTGGGTCAATTCTCCGCTCTGCTGCGATCAGCGGTGGGCGACGCGTCGGTCGCCATCGACTGGGACTACGCGCGCGAAGTGCTGAAAAAAGCGAGCGGAGTGATCGCCACCGTAGGCCTCGAAGCGGAATCGACTTCAGACCGGGAACCGCTCGGCACGAAGCCGACCGCTATGTCCCGCTCCTCAGCACATCGTCCCGGCAGGTGATCCTGTCGACGCGCACGTCCAGGACCTCGGTGGTGTGCGCACCCTCGGCCGTATCCAGGTATTGCCGGTCTACGGCGATCGTGCGCCCCGAATGGGGAGAGATCTTGTAGGCGACCCGTCTTGCGTCCGAGCGCGAGGTGCCGTCTGGAGCGGTCCAATGAACTCGGTAGAGAATCGATCCGCTGCATCCGCTCGGCATGCATCCCTTTCCGTCGATGCCGAAGGCGATGCGGAATTCGTCGCTGTTCAGCCGCATGACCAGCGGTGCTCCGACGACGGAGACGGTGGGTTTGGCGGAAGGCTCTGCCGTCGCGCCGGCGGCCGCGCCTGCACCCGAGGCGGCGACCATTGCGCCGATCGTCAACATGGAAATCGTCTTCATCGTGTTCTCTCTCGCTGATAAATCCGCCGCCCCCTCGCATCTGATGCGATGCCGTCACATTAGGCCGGGAGCCGCCTGCGGACAAACGATGAATTCTGCACGCCGGTCGAGTTCCGCTCATGTCACGCGCGCTGCATATGCACTTGAAGTCATGTCCCCGCCATCAGGTCTGGCGAAATAAACTCCTTCCACTGCCGGTCTACTGCCAGTTATCGAAAAATCTCAGCCTCACTTCACGGTTTCACAATTCAACCAGGGGAAACTCATGGCCACATCATCGATTATTCGCCGCATACGTCCGCTCCTCATGATATTCGCCGGCCTCGCGTGCGCGTCGCTGGCGTCCGCCGACGACATGGCATCGTTCGCCACCGGCGGCTACGCCCGCGGCCTTCGCACCATGGCCGAAATGCACAAGATCGACACGGATGGAGACGGCACGGTCTCGAAGGCCGAATGGCTCGCCTATCAGGAGAAAGTCTGGGGCGCGCTCGACAAGGACAGGCAAGGAACGGTCGACGAGAAAAGATTCCTTGCTCCGTCGCACGAGATGGCGACCTTCGCGACCGGCGGTTACGCGCGCGGCCTCCAGACCAGGTCAATGATGCACAAGATCGACACGGACAAAGACGGCACGGTCTCACACGATGAATTCATCGCCTACCAGACCAAGCTGTTCGACATGATGGACAAGAACCACGCGGGATCGCTGGGACCGCAGGAATTTCTGGGCAAATAGCCGGTCGGCTTGACAGCCTAGAGCAGTAAGCAAGACCATCGAGCCTCCGATGCAATGGGTTCACCAAACCCGAACGGCGCCGAATTCCATGGTTCGCACGATGCCCTCGGGTTACACATTGAGCACGCTCCCCAAACCCCGGGATCCACGGGTGGTGCTCATTGCGGTGCCAAGTCGACGCATGGCCGCTGTTACCTTTTCCGCCGCACCCGAGCGGCCCCGCGGCCGCGGGGCCGCGGAGCTCAAAGCTCCGCGATTTGCCTGATTGCCGCCACCAGCGCATCGCGCGATTGGGGGTCCGCGAACTTGACCACCAATTTGCCGGAGCCGGCGGCGCGCTGATGCAGCTGCACGTGAAGGGTCCTCGTCTTCAGGAGCTCGCTGACGACGGGCGCGACCGTCTCCTCCGCGCCCGGGTCTTCATGCGTTTCCAGGGCTTTTCTGACGAGTTGCTCCGTCTCGCGCACGGAGCACTCACGGTCGGCCACGAGTTGCCCAAGCCTCAGTCGATCCTCATCGCTCTCGAGCCCGAGAAGCGCGCGCGCGTGGCCCATGGCAAGCGCCCGTTCGTCGATCAACGCAACGATTTCCGGCGGCAATTCCAGCAATCTCATCAGATTCGTCACCGCAGCGCGCGAGCGGCCGACGAGATCCGCGATTTCTTGATGGGTCAGCGCGAATTCGTCGACCAGGCGCTTGAACGCCCGCGCCTCTTCCGCCGAAGTCAGTTCCTCGCGCTGTATGTTCTCGATGAGGGCGATCAGGGCCGCTTCACGATCCGAGAGCTCGCGGACGATGGCGGGTATGTCCTTGAGCCCGGCGAGCTTCGCCGCCTGCCAGCGCCGCTCGCCGGCGATGATTTCGTAGCGCACCCCATCGCGCTGGCCGGGAGGCAAGGCCCGGATGACGATCGGCTGAAGCACGCCGTTCGCCTTGATGGAGGCCGCCAGCTCCTCGAGCGGCTCCTGGAGAATATCGCGGCGCGGCTGAAAGGTGCCCGGACGCATGAGCGACAGCGGCAGAGTGCCCGCGCCTCGGCTGGGGCTGACGGACAGCTCGGCGCCGAGCAGCGCTCCGAGACCACGGCCCAATCCCCTGACTTCGCTCGACATCGCCAGCCTCCCCGCCGCGAGGCGGCCCAGTAGCGTTCAATCCTCCGCACCCGTGGCGGTGACGAAGGCCGTCTCCGCGGGTACCATCCCGGCATGAGAATACTATTTTTCGGCGCGCACTTCCCGCGACCGAATAATCCGACGATCGGCACCTGGGCACTTTCACCGGGAGGTGAGGGTCACGCGGCATTCACCGGGCGGCGTGAGCCCGCCACTCGACCGAAATGATGATCAGGCCGCTCGCCCCGATGAGCAAGGCGCCCAGGAGCACGAACGCGTCCGGCGGGCTGCCCCAGACGACGTATTGGATGACGAACGCCCAGGCAAGGCTCGTGAATTCGAGCGGCGCGATGGTCGATGCGGACGCCCGCCGCAGCGCTTCAAACACCAGGAATTGGGACAGTGCACCGGCCAGCGAGAGGGCGACCAGGAGCAGCCCATCGAAGAGCGAGGGAGTCTTCCACACCCAGGGAAGCATCATTCCCGCGAGCACGAAGAAGCCCAGATTGGTCATCACCATGTTCACGCTGGTGGGCTCCGAGAGCTTGGTCAACCGGATCAGGATGGTGGACACCGACCAGAGTGCCGCGGCCCCGAGCGCCAGGAATATCGGCCCGGAGGCGCCGATGCCGGGGCGGCAGGCGATGAGGACGCCCACGAAGCCCATGGCGACCGCGAGCCATCGGCCCGGGGTGACCCGTTCGCCCAGAATCGGGCCGGCCATGCAGGCCACCAGGATCGGCGAGCCGAAGTAGATGGTGACCATCTCGGAGAGCGCCAGGTAGCGCGCGGCGGAATAATAAAGCGCCCAGGCAGCCACGAGCATGAGCGCGCGGGCGCCCAGCAGCAGTCGGACGGGTGACTTGAAGGCCCGGGGAAAGGGACCAACACCGTTGAACGCGGTGACCAGCAGCAGGATGCAGCAACTGCGCACGAACATGATCTGCCAGACCGAGATGTCCCTGATCAGGAGCTTGGCGATGGCGTCATGGATGGGGAATACGAAAAAGCCGGCGAGACCGAAGGCCACTCCCTCGATGCTGGAGCCAGCCTGAAACGTCGATCTTAAGTTGAATGCCGCCATTTAAAAAAAAGCCCCGGACTCTTTCGAGCCGGGGCCCATGTCTTTGCTCGCTTTTAGTTATCGTTATTCGGCTGCTTCTGTGTCCCCCGCCGGTACCGCATCATCGGTCTCGCCGATGCCGCCGCTCACATCCATGAAGCTGCGGCGACGGCCGTCATCCGAGGCGCGTCGACGGCGTGCATGATACGCGAAGCCGGTGCCCGCGGGAATCAGGCGGCCGACGATCACGTTCTCCTTCAGACCGCGCAGGTCGTCCTTCAGGCCCCGGACCGCAGCCTCGGTGAGGACGCGGGTGGTCTCCTGGAAGGAGGCCGCCGAGATGAAGGACTCGGTGGCGAGCGAGGCCTTGGTGATGCCCAAGAGCAGCGGTTCCCAGGTGGACTGATGCTTGCCCTCGGTCTTCTGCTTCGCGATCACGTCCAGCAGCCGGCCGCGATCCATCTGCTCGCCCTTGAGCAGCGCCGAATCGCCGGTATCCAGCACCTCGATCTTGCGCAGCATCTGCCGCACGATGACCTCGATGTGCTTGTCGTTGATCTTGACGCCCTGCAGCCGGTACACGTCCTGGATCTCGCGAACCAGGTAATTGGCCAGCGCCTCGACTCCCTGCAGCCGCAATATGTCATGCGGGTTGGGCTCGCCGTCGGCAATGACCTCGCCTTTTTCCACCTGCTCGCCTTCGAACACGTTGAGATGGCGCCACTTCGGAATCAGCTCCTCGTACTTGTCGCTCTGCTCGTTGGTGATGATCAGGCGGCGCTTGCCCTTGGTCTCCTTGCCGAAGCTGACCGTGCCCGAGCGCTCGGCCAGAATCGCGGAGTCCTTGGGCTTCCTGGCCTCGAACAGGTCCGCCACCCGCGGCAGACCGCCGGTGATGTCGCGGGTCTTCGAGGATTCCTGCGGGATGCGGGCGATGACGTCGCCCACCGAGACCTTCGCCCCGTCCTCCAGGCTCACGATCGCGCCCGCGGGCAGCGCGTACACGGCCGGAATGTCGGTGTTGGCGAAGGTGACTTCCTTGCCCTTGGCGTTGGTCAGGCGCACGACCGGACGCAGATCCTTGCCGCCCGAGCCGCGCTGCTTGGGATCCAGCACCACGGTCGAGGTCAGGCCGGTGACATCGTCCACCTGGGTCGCGACGGTGATGCCGTCGACGAAGTCGGAGAACTTGATCATGCCGGCGACTTCCGTCACCACGGGGTGGGTATGCGGATCCCAGTTCGCGGTCGACTGACCGGCGACCACGACATCCCCGTCGTTGACGGTGATGGTCGCGCCGTACGGGATCTTGTAGCGCTCGCGCTCCCGGCCGAACTCATCCACCACGCCCAACTCGCCCGAGCGCGAGACCGCGACCAGATGGCCCTTCTCGTGACGCACGGTCTTGATGTTGTGCAGGCGGATGGTGCCCTTGCTCTTGACCTCGACGCCGTTGGCCGCCGCGGCTCTGGAAGCCGCGCCGCCGACGTGGAAGGTACGCATCGTGAGCTGCGTTCCGGGCTCGCCGATGGACTGCGCCGCAATGACGCCCACGGCCTCGCCGATGTTGATGCGATGGCCGCGGCCGAGGTCTCGGCCGTAGCACTGCGCGCACACGCCGTAGCGGGTCTCGCAGGTGATCGGCGAACGCACCATGACCTGGTCGATGCCCATCTTCTCGAGAAGCTTGACCAGCTTCTCGTCGATCAGCACGCCCGTCTTGACCAGCACCTCGCCGGTGGAGGCCACGACCACGTCTTCGGAGACCACGCGACCGAGGACGCGCTCGCCGAGGCCCTCGACCACATCGCCGCCTTCGACGATCGGGGTGATCGACAGGCCGTTGACGGTGCCGCAGTCGATTTCGGTGACCACGAGGTCCTGCGCCACGTCGACCAGACGCCGGGTCAGGTACCCCGAGTTCGCGGTCTTCAGCGCGGTGTCGGCCAGGCCTTTGCGGGCGCCGTGGGTCGAGATGAAGTACTGCAGTACGTTCAAGCCTTCGCGGAAATTCGCGGTGATCGGCGTCTCGATGATGGAGCCGTCCGGCTTCGCCATCAGGCCGCGCATGCCGGCGAGCTGACGGATCTGCGCCGCGGAGCCGCGGGCGCCGGAATCGGCCATCATGAAGATGGAATTGAAGGACTTCTGACGGACCTTCTCACCCTTGGTAGTCGGTCACCTCGTCGGTGCCGAGCTTCTCCATCATGGCCTTGGCGACCTGGTCGTTGGTGCGCGACCAGATGTCCACCACCTTGTTGTAGCGCTCGCCGTTGGTGACGAGACCCGAGGAGTATTGCTCCTGGATCTCCTTCACCTCTTTCTCGGCGGCCGACAGAATCTTGGTCTTCTGCTGCGGCACCACCATGTCGTCCACGCCGATGGAGACGCCGGCGCGGGTCGCGTAATGGAAGCCCGTGTACATCAACTGGTCCGCGAACACCACGGTCTCCTTCAGGCCCACCGTGCGATAGCACATGTTGATGGTCCCGGAGATGGTCTTCTTGGTCATGTCCTGGTTGATGGCGTCGAACGACAGACCGCGCGGCAGAATCTCGGACAGGAGCGCCCGGCCCACCGTGGTATCCACCACGCGGGTATTGGGGGCCACCTGTCCCTCGGAGTTCCTGACGTGCTCGGTCAAGCGGACCTTGACCTTCGCCTGCAGGTCGACGTTGCGGCTCTCGTAGGCGCGATGCACTTCGGCCACGTCGCCGAACGCCATGCCCTCGCCCTTCGCACCGACGCGCTCGCGCGTCATGTAGTACAGCCCGAGCACCACGTCCTGCGACGGCACGATGATCGGGTCGCCGTTGGCGGGCGACAGGATGTTGTTCGAGGACATCATCAAGGCTCGCGCCTCGAGCTGCGCCTCGATCGACAGCGGCACGTGCACGGCCATCTGGTCGCCGTCGAAGTCCGCATTGAATGCCGTGCACACCAGGGGGTGCAACTGGATCGCCTTGCCCTCGATCAGCACCGGTTCGAACGCCTGAATGCCGAGGCGGTGCAGGGTCGGAGCGCGGTTCAACAGCACCGGATGCTCGCGGATGACCTCCTCCAGAATGTCCCACACCTCCGGGCCCTCGCGCTCCACCAGGCGCTTGGCGGCCTTGATGGTCGAGGCCTCGCCGCGCAGCTGGAGCTTCGAGAAGATGAACGGCTTGAACAGCTCGAGCGCCATCTTCTTCGGCAATCCGCACTGGTGCAGACGCAGCGTCGGGCCGACCACGATGACCGAGCGGCCGGAGTAGTCGACGCGCTTGCCGAGCAGGTTCTGGCGGAACCGGCCCTGCTTGCCCTTGATCATGTCGGCGAGCGACTTGAGCGGGCGCTTGTTGGTGCCCGTGATCGCGCGGCCGCGGCGGCCGTTGTCGAGCAGCGCGTCCACGGCTTCCTGCAGCATGCGCTTTTCGTTGCGCACGATGATGTCCGGCGCATTCAACTCGAGGAGGCGCCGCAGGCGGTTGTTGCGGTTGATGACGCGGCGGTACAGATCGTTCAAGTCGGACGTTGCGAACCGGCCGCCGTCAAGCGGCACGAGCGGACGAAGGTCCGGCGGCAGCACCGGCAATACCGTGAGCACCATCCACTCCGGCTTGTTGCCGGACTCCATGAACGCCTCGATCAGCTTCAGGCGCTTGGACAGCCGCTTGATCTTGGTCTCGGAATTGGTGTTCGCCATGTCCTCGCGGACCTTCACCACCTCGGCGGGAAGATCCATGGACTTCAAGAGCTCGTGCACGGCCTCGGCGCCCATGCGGGCGTCGAACTCATCGCCGTGCTCCTCGATGGACTCGAGGTACATCTCGTCGGTCAGGAGCTGGCCGCGCTGGAGCGAGGTCATGCCCGGATCGACGACCACGAAGGCCTCGAAGTACAGCACGCGCTCGATCTCGCGCAGCGTCATGTCGAGCATGAGGCCGATGCGCGAGGGGAGCGATTTCAGGAACCAGATGTGCGCAGTCGGGCTCGCGAGCTCGATGTGCCCCATGCGCTCGCGGCGCACCTTGGACTGGGTCACCTCGACGCCGCACTTCTCGCAGACCACGCCGCGGTGCTTCAGCCGCTTGTACTTGCCGCACAGGCACTCGTAATCCTTCACCGGCCCGAAGATCTTGGCGCAGAAAAGTCCATCCCGCTCCGGCTTGAAGGTGCGGTAGTTGATGGTTTCCGGCTTCTTCACTTCGCCGTACGACCAGGAGCGGATCATGTCCGGAGACGCGAGTCCGATCTTGATGGAGTCGAAGTTCTCGACCGGCACCTGCTGCTTGAACAACTTGAGTAAATCTTTCATGGATTAAGCCTCACTCTCGAGTTCGATGTTGATGGCCAGGGAACGGATCTCCTTGACCAGGACATTGAACGATTCCGGCATTCCGGCTTTCATTTCATGGTTGCCGTCGACGATGGCCTTGTACATCTGGGTACGCCCGTTCACGTCGTCGGACTTGACCGTGAGCATTTCCTGCAGCGTGTACGCGGCGCCATACGCCTCGAGCGCCCACACTTCCATTTCGCCGAAGCGCTGGCCGCCGAACTGCGCCTTGCCGCCCAGGGGCTGCTGCGTGACCAGGCTGTACGGCCCGGTGGAACGCGCATGCATCTTGTCGTCGACCAGATGGTTCAACTTCAGCATGTACATGTAGCCGACCGTCACGGGGCGCTCGAACTGCTCGCCCGTGCGCCCGTCGTGGAGCGTCGTCTGACCCGAAGTCGGCAGATCCGCGAGCGCCAGGAGGCCCTTGATCTCCTCTTCGCTCGCACCGTCGAACACCGGCGTCGCCATGGGGACGCCATGGCGCAGGTTGCTCGCCAGCTCCACGACTTCCGCATCGCTCAGCGACTTGATGTCTTCCTTCTGACCGCCGGTCTCGTTGTACACCTGACTGATGAACTTACGGAGGTCCGCGACCGCCTGCTGGGCCTCGAGCATCTTGCCGATCTTGGCGCCCACGCCCTTGGCCGCCCAACCCAGGTGCGTCTCGAGAATCTGCCCGATGTTCATGCGCGAAGGCACGCCCAGCGGATTCAGCACGATGTCGACCGGGGTGCCGTCCGCCATGTACGGCATGTCCTCGACCGGAACGATGGAGGAGATCACGCCCTTGTTGCCGTGCCGCCCCGCCATCTTGTCGCCGGGCTGAACGCGGCGCTTGACCGCGAGGTACACCTTCACCATCTTGAGCACGCCCGGGGCCAGATCGTCGCCCGCCGTGATCTTCGCCTTCTTCTCCTCGAAGCGCTTCTCGAACGCCTTGCGTTGACCCTTCAGCCGCTCGGACACGGTCTCGAGCTGGGCGTTCAAATCCTCGTCCTTGAAGCGGATCTCGAACCACTGCTCGCGCGGCAGATCGACGAGGTACGCATCATCGACGGCCAGACCCGGCTTGAGCCGCTTCGGGCCGGCCTCGGCGGCCTTGCCCTCGATCATCCCGCGCACGCGCTGGAACAGATCGTCCTCGAGGATGCGCTGCTGATCGGCCAAGTCCTTGCGAACCCGCTCGAGTTCCGCCTTTTCGATGGAGAGCGCACGCGAGTCCTTGTCCACGCCGTCGCGGGTGAACACGCGCACGTCGATCACCGTGCCGTCCATGCCGGGCGGAACGCGGAGCGAGGTGTCCTTCACGTCGGACGCCTTCTCGCCGAAGATCGCGCGCAGGAGCTTCTCCTCCGGCGTCAGCTGGGTCTCGCCCTTCGGCGTGACCTTGCCCACCAGGATGTCGCCGGCGCGCACCTCGGCGCCGATGAAGGCGATGCCCGCCTCATCCAGCTTGGCGAGCGCCGAGTCGCCGACGTTCGGGATGTCGGCGGTGATCTCTTCGGGACCGAGCTTCGTATCCCGCGCCACGCAGGTGAGCTCTTCGATGTGAATGGTCGTGAAACGGTCTTCCTCGACCACCCGCTCGGAAATGAGGATCGAATCCTCGAAGTTGTAGCCGTTCCACGGCATGAACGCGACCAGGAGGTTCTGGCCGAGCGCAAGCTCGCCCAGATGCGTCGACGGGCCGTCCGCCAGCACGTCGCCGCGCTTGATGGCATCGCCCGCTTTCACCAGCGGTCGCTGGTTGATGCAGGTGTTCTGGTTGGAACGCGTGTACTTGGTGAGCGAGTAGATGTCGACGCCGGGCTCGCCCGCGGTCGTCTCATCGTCGTTCACCCGGACCACGATACGGGAGGCATCGACCGAGTCGACGCTGCCGCCGCGCCGCGCCACCACGGTGACGCCGGAGTCGATGGCCACCGCCCGCTCCATGCCCGTGCCCACGAGCGGCGTCTCCGACCGCAGGGTCGGCACCGCCTGGCGTTGCATGTTCGAGCCCATGAGGGCGCGGTTCGCGTCGTCGTGCTCCAGGAACGGAATCAGCGAGGCCGCCACGGAGACGATCTGCTTCGGCGACACGTCCATGAAGTCGATCTTGTCGGGGGCCGACAGGGTGAACTCGTTCTGCGTACGGCAGGAAATGAGATCGTCGACGAATTCGCCTTTTTCGCTCAAGGTCGCGTTGGCCTGGGCGATCACGTACTGGCCTTCCTCGATCGCCGACAGATAGTCGATCTGATCGGTGACCTTGCCGTTCGACACGCGCCGGTACGGGGTCTCGAGGAACCCGTAATCGTTGGTGCGCGCGTAGACCGCCAACGAGTTGATCAAGCCGATGTTCGGACCTTCCGGCGTCTCGATCGGGCATACCCGGCCGTAATGCGTCGGATGCACGTCGCGAACCTCGAATCCGGCGCGCTCGCGCGTGAGGCCCCCTGGGCCCAACGCCGACACGCGGCGCTTGTGGGTCACCTCGGACAGCGGATTGTTCTGGTCCATGAACTGGGAGAGCTGCGAGGAGCCGAAGAATTCCTTCACCGCGGCCGCCACCGGCTTCGCGTTGATCATCTCCTGCGGCATGATGGGCTCGCTCTCGGCGATGGTGAGGCGCTCCTTGACGGCGCGCTCCACGCGCACGAGGCCGATGCGGAAGGCGTTCTCCGCCATCTCGCCCACGCTCCGGACGCGGCGGTTGCCGAGGTGATCGATGTCGTCCACCTGGCCGTTGCCGTTCCTGATGTCGATCAAGGTCTTCATGACCTCGATGATGTCCTCCTTGGAGAGCACGCCGGAGCCGGTGATTTCCTCACGGCCCACGCGGCGGTTGAACTTCATGCGCCCCACGGGCGAGAGATCGTAGCGCTCGGAGTTGAAGAACAGGTTCTGGAACAGGTTTTCCGCGGCGTCCTTGGTCGGCGGCTCGCCGGGGCGCATCATGCGGTAGATCTCGACCAGCGCCTCGAGGCGGGTCTTGGTCGGATCGATGCGCAGCGTGTCCGAGATGTACGGGCCCCGGTCCAGGTCGTTGACGAAAATCGTGCGGATCTCGGTGATGCCGTTCTCGATCAGCTTGCCCACCGTCGGGACGGTGAGGATTTCGTTGGCCTTCGCCAGGATCTCGCCGGTTTCCGTGTTGACGATGTCGTGCACCAGCACCTTGCCTTGGCAGTACTCGATCGGCACCGGCAACTGCTTGACGCCCGCCTCTTCGAGATCGCGCACGTGGCGGGCGGTGATGCGCCGGCCTTCCTCGACGATCACTTTCTTGCCGACCCGGATCTCGAACGAGGCCGTCTCGCCGCGCAGGCGCTGCGGGATGATCTCGAAGCTGATTTCCTTCTTCGACAGGTGGAACGTGTTCTTCTCGAAGAACATGTCGAGGATCTGCTCCTCGGTGTAGCCGAGCGCGCGCAGGATGATGGTGACCGGAAGCTTGCGGCGCCGGTCGATGCGCGCGAACACGCAGTCCTTCGGGTCGAACTCGAAGTCCAGCCACGAGCCGCGGTAGGGAATGATGCGCGCGGAGAACAAAAGCTTGCCGGACGAGTGTGTCTTGCCGCGGTCGTGGTCGAAGAACACGCCCGGGCTCCTGTGGAGCTGCGAAACGATGACGCGCTCGGTGCCGTTGATGATGAAGGTGCCGTTCTCCGTCATGAGCGGCAGCTCGCCGAGGTAGACCTCCTGCTCACGCACGTCCTTGACCGGCTTCTTGGCGCCGCTCGCTTCCTTGTCGAGCACCACGAGGCGCACCTTGACGCGCAGGGGCGCAGCGTAGGTGAGGCCGCGCAGCTGGCATTCCTTCACGTCGAATACCGGCTCGCCGAGTCGATAGCTCACGTACTCGAGCGTGGCATTACCCGAATAGCTGGAGATTGGAAATACGCTGTCGAAGGCGGCGTGCAGTCCCACGTCGTCGCGGCTGGTCTCCGGCGTATCCGCTTGCAAGAACCGGCGATACGAATCCAGCTGGATCGCGAGCAGATACGGCGTGCCGAGGATGCTCGGCCGCTTGCCAAAGTTCTTGCGGATGCGCTTCTTTTCGGTGAAAGAGTAAGCCATGTTCTCGACCTTCCCAGGCGCTAAGCGCCGAAATTAACGGCCTTCAGACCAATGAATGCAGAATCGGAATCGAAATCGAACGCGCAGCCGGCGGCTGCCGCCCCGGGGGCGGCCTCCGTCGAGCTGCGCGTATGGACGGCGGTCACTACTTGATAGCAGCCTTGGCGCCGGCGTCCTCGAGCTTCTTCTTGATGGTCTCGGCATCCGCCTTCGGAATGCCGTCCTTGACCGTCGAGGGCGCGCCTTCGACCAGATCCTTCGCCTCCTTCAAGCCCAGTCCCGTGATCTCGCGGATCACCTTGATGACGCCCACTTTGTTGGCGCCGAATTCGGTCAGGGTCACGGTGAACTCGGTCTGCGCTTCGGCAGCCGGAGCCGCCGCGGCAGCGCCGCCGCCGCCTGCCGCCACCGCGACGGGAGCAGCCGCCGTGACGTTGAACTTCTTCTCCATGTCGGCGATCAGCTCGACCACTTCCATGACGGACATCTTGGAAATCGCATCGAGGATTTCGTCTTTAGTAACAGCCATTGTTGTCTCCAGAAAAAAATCTAAAAGGTCTTTCGACCCGAATCAGGTTGAATGTAAGGTTCAATTGGTTGCCGGAGCCTCGCCGCCCTTCTTGGCTTCAAGAACAGCAGCGAGCGTTCTCACCAACTTGGAGTTGGGAGCCGCCAGCGTTCCAACGAACTTCGAAATCGGCGCCTGCAGGACACCCAAGAGTTTCGACACCGCTTGCGCGCGCGTGGGCAATGAAGCCACGCGGTCGATGTCCTGAGCCTTGAGCAATTGCCCGCCCAGCGACACCAGCGTCGTCACCAGCTTGTCGTTGTCCTTCGCAAACGCCTTGACGATGCGCGCCGCCGCGCCGGGGTCGTCGTTGGAGAATGCGAGAACAATAGGTCCTTTCAGCGCCGGAGAAATGCACTCGAAAGACGTGCCGGCTACGGCCTTGCGCGCGAGCGTGTTCTTGACGATCCGCAGATACACGCCTTCCTTGCGAGCCTTGGCTCGCAAATCGGTCATCTGCGTCACGGTCAAGCCACGATTCTCGGCGCCCACCACGGACAGCGCTTTCGCCGCCACCGCGTTGACCTCCGCCACCACGACTTTCTTGTCTTCCAACTTGAGTGCCATCAAGTCCTCCCGGTTAGAAGCGTCACACGAGCGAAGAGAGCCGCCGCACTACGGCGACCACCTCCGCCCACCCTTGGGGTACGCCTCCGTACCCCTTTAGGTGCGACCGTTACCAGGCCATCCTGATTCGGGTCCCACCATCTGCGCAGGCCTCGCGTTTAAGAGCCCTCGCCTCGGTAAGGAAGCTCGGCTCGCCTGCGGTCTTCGACGGTGAGTGCGCGACCCAAAGGCCCCGCAACCCTCCATCTAGTCATGCGCTTGCGCACTTGCCATGCGCTTCGCGGCATCTTTCCATGCGCTTGCGCGCAACATTAACGGGGTCGCTTCGCGACCCCGTCCGATAATTTATTAACCCAAGCCCAGACTGGCCTGATCGACGGCGACGCCCGGACCCATGGTCGAGGACAGCGTCACCCGTTTCAGATACACGCCCTTCGAGGTCGCGGGCTTGATCTTCTGCAGATCCGCCATCAGCGCCAGGAGGTTCTCCTTGAGAGCCGTCGGCTCGAAGTTCGCCCGGCCGATCTGCGCGTGCACGATGCCCGCCTTGTCGGTCCGATAGCGCACCTGGCCGGACTTCGCGTTCTTCACCGCCCCCGCCACATCCGGCGTCACCGTGCCCACTTTGGGGTTCGGCATGAGGCCGCGGGGACCCAGGATCTGGCCGAGCTGGCCCACGATGCGCATCGCATCCGGGCTCGCGATGACCACGTCGAAATCGATCTGCCCGGCCTTCACCTTCTCCGCGAGATCCTCGAAGCCGACGATGTCCGCTCCGGCGGCCTTCGCCGCATCGGCGTTCTTGCCCTGCGTGAACACCGCCACGCGCACCGTCTTGCCGGTACCGTGCGGCATCACCGTCGAGCCGCGAACCTGCTGGTCCGACTTGGTGGCGTCCACGCCGAGATTCACGGCGACGTCGACCGACTCATTGAACTTCGCCGTGGCGAGCTCCTTCACGAGCTTCAGCGCCTCGTCGATCGGATAGCTCTTGCCGGGAGGAAGCTTCTCTTTCCAATTCTTGGTACGTTTCGCTACGGCCGCCATGTCACACCCCCTCCACGTCGACGCCCATGCTGCGCGCGCTTCCCGCAATGGTGCGCACCGCAGCCTCGAGATCAGCCGCCGTCAAATCCGGCGTCTTCAGCTTGGCGATGTCCTCGAGCTGTTTGCGCGAGATCCTGCCCACCTTGGCGGTGTTCGGCGTGGCGCTGCCCTTGGGGATGCCGAGCGCCTTCGCGATCAGCACGGACGCGGGCGGCGTCTTCATGATGAACGTGAAGCTGCGGTCGTTGTACACCGTGATCACCACCGGGGTCGGCAATCCTTTTTCCAGGCTCTGGGTCTGCGCATTGAATGCCTTGCAGAACTCCATGATGTTCACGCCCTGTTGGCCCAGCGCGGGACCCACCGGCGGGCTCGGGTTCGCCTGCCCTGCAGGGATTTGCAGCTTGATATAGCCAGTGACTTTCTTCGCCATCGATCAGCTCCTGTGGGTGCAAGCGCCGCTCTTCGAGCGGCTCCCCTGGTTCATGCGCTTCGCGCGATTCTCATGCGCTTCGCGCAACAATTAACGGGGTCGAAGACGACCCCGTCCGAAAAATAAATCAACCCTTCTCGACCTGCGAGAAATCCAGTTCGACGGGCGTCGAGCGCCCCAATATCTGCACGGCCACCTGCAGCCGGTTCTTCTCGTAGTTCACGGACTCGACCACGCCGTTGAAGTCGTTGAACGGGCCGTCGGTCACGCGCACCACCTCGCCGGGCTCGAACAGCACCTTCGGCTTCGGCTTGTCGACGCCCTCTTCCACGCGGCGCAGGATCGACATGGCCTCCTTGTCGGTGATCGCGGCCGGCTTGTCGCTCGTTCCGCCGATGAAGCCCAACACCTTGGGGACTTCCTTCACCAGGTGCCAGGTATCCTCGTCCATCTCCATCTGAACCAGCACATAGCCGGGGAAGAACTTGCGGTCGGATTTGCGCTTCTGACCGTCGCGCATCTCGACCACCTCTTCCGTCGGCACGAGAATCTCGCCGAACTTGCTTTCCAGGCCCGCGCGCTTGACGCGCTCCTTGAGCGACTCGGACACCTTGTGCTCGAAATTCGAGTAGGCGTGAACTACATACCATCGCAGAGACATAGACTCTCCGAGTTCCTCAGGCGGGCGGCTGGCCGGTCAACAACCGGATCATCCAGGTCAAAATCATGTCGAGAACCCAAAAAAACAACCCCATCACGATGGCGAACGCGATCACCATGATGGTGGTCCTGACCGTGTCCTCGCGGCTCGGCCAGACCACCTTGCGCAATTCCACGCGCGCGGCCTGCGCAAACTGGCGGAATTCGCGCCCGTACCAGCTGATCCAGAGCAGCCCGCCGGCGACCACCAGCCCGCCGGCCACCATTCCCAGGCGAAGCGGCAGGGGATCTTCGTCGAACCAATAGAACGCCACGACTCCCGCTAAGAGCACGAGAATCGACAACGTCATCAGCGCCGTATCTTTCGCGGACGCCGCTTCGGAGGTTTGCACTTCAGCCATATGCCGTTAGACCTTGAGGACCTGCTCAGATGGCAGGGCAGGAGGGAATCGAACCCCCAACCTGCGGTTTTGGAGACCGCCGCTCTGCCAATTGAGCTACTGCCCTACGTTTAAGCTATGACCTTTGAAACCACGCCCGCGCCGACGGTCTTGGTCGCAGGAATCAAGCAATCACCTTGGAGACAACCCCTGCACCCACGGTTTTACCCCCTTCGCGGATCGCAAAGCGCAACCCCTGCTCCATCGCGATCGGGGCAATCAGCTCCACCACGATCTTGATGTTGTCCCCCGGCATCACCATCTCGGTCCCCTCCGGCAGCTCCACCGCCCCCGTCACATCGGTCGTGCGGAAGTAAAACTGCGGCCGGTACCCCTTGAAGAACGGCGTGTGCCGACCGCCCTCCTCCTTCGTCAATACGTACACCTCGGCCTCAAACTTGGTGTGCGGGTTGATGCTCCCAGGCTTGCACAATACCTGCCCGCGCTCGACTTCCTCGCGCTTCGTGCCCCTCAAGAGCACCCCCACGTTGTCACCCGCCTGACCCTCGTCCAAAAGCTTCCTGAACATCTCAACGCCCGTGCAGGTGGTCTTCTGCGTGGGCCGGATCCCCACGATCTCCACCTCATCGTTCACCTTCACGATCCCGCGCTCGATGCGCCCCGTCACCACGGTGCCTCGGCCCGCAATCGAAAACACATCCTCCACCGGCATCAAAAACGCCCCTTCCACCGCACGCTTCGGCACCGGAATGTAGTCATCCAGCGCCTTCACCAGCTTGATCACCGAGGGCACCCCGATGTCGCTCGTGTCCCCCTCGAGCGCCTTCAACGCCGAGCCCGTCACGATCGGGGTCTTGTCCCCGGGAAACTTGTACAGCGTCAACAGATCCCGAACCTCCAGCTCCACCAGCTCCAAAAGCTCCGCATCGTCCACCATGTCCGCTTTGTTCAAAAACACCACGATGTACGGCACCCCCACCTGACGGGCCAGCAAAATGTGCTCGCGCGTCTGCGGCATCGGGCCGTCCGCCGCCGATACCACCAATATCGCTCCGTCCATCTGCGCCGCTCCCGTGATCATGTTCTTCACGTAGTCGGCATGCCCCGGACAGTCCACGTGCGCGTAGTGACGCGCATCGGACTGATACTCCACATGCGCGGTCGCAATCGTGATCCCGCGCGCACGCTCCTCCGGCGCCTTGTCAATCTGATCGTACGCCTTGAACTCCCCGCCAAACTTCTCCGCCATCACCTTCGTCAAGGCAGCCGTCAAGGTCGTCTTGCCATGGTCCACATGCCCAATCGTCCCCACGTTCACGTGCGGCTTCGTTCGCTCAAACTTCCCCTTCGACACGGCAAGTACCTCTTAGTTAAAAAATTGGAGCCCACGAGCGGGATTGAACCGCTGACCTCGTCCTTACCAAGGACGTGCTCTACCAACTGAGCTATGTGGGCCGCATCCACCTGGAGCGGGTGATGGGAATCGAACCCACGTGATCAGCTTGGAAGGCTGACGTTCTACCATTGAACTACACCCGCATTAATAAGCCGCAAAGGCCAATGGCACCGAACCTCAACCCGCTTCTTGGTGGAGGGGGTAGGATTCGAACCTACGAAGGCATAAGCCAGCAGATTTACAGTCTGCCCCCTTTGGCCGCTTGGGTACCCCTCCACAAAATGAGCCGCGTATTTTGCGGCCCATACCCTCTACTGTCAATGTCAAACGTGCACCGCACCGCTAAGCGACCCGGTCCGGTCATTCGACGCTTCGTCGACCCCTGTTTCGATCCAGCTTCCGCAAACTCTCCATGCCATCCCATCTCCTAAAGCCCGACTTGACACTATCGTAAGATAGAGTAAGACTATCTTACGACATGTTTTACGATAGTTAATTGGAGTTTCTATGCATCGTCATCATCATCATCATTTCCCTCGCTTCTTCGGTCGGCACGGCGGCGGCCGCGGCGCGGGAGGCCATTTTGGCGGCTGGTTCGCCCAGGGCGGCGAGCTCGGGGGCCGCGGGTTCGGCATGGGGCGCAAGCTCGCCTCCGCCGATCTGCAGCTCTTGATTCTCGGCTTGTTGGCCGACAAGCCGCGGCACGGGTACGAAATCATCAAGGCGCTCGACGAGCGCTCCAAGGGCTTTTACGCGCCCAGTCCCGGGATGGTTTACCCCGCGCTGACCTATCTCGAGGAGATTGAACACGCCACGGTCGAGGTGGAGGGCACGCGCAAGCGCTATCACATCACCGATCCCGGGCGCCGCTATCTGGAGGAACACCAATCGGCCGCCGATTCCTTGTGGGCTCAGTTCGAACGCGTCGGGGAGCGCATGGAAAGCCTGCGCCGAGCCATGCATGCCGGCGAGCAGGAACTCGGCGCCGACGGCGAGAGCCACGGATCGAAACCCTTGATGCGCGCGCGGCGAGCGCTCAAGGCCGCGCTGGCCGACAAATGGGACACACCGGCCGAAGAGCAGGAGCGAATCGCCCGGATACTCGAGCGCGCCGCGGAGGAAATTGGCGGCAAGAAGGCGCGCGGATAAAGACTACGGGTAGGGTCGAGGGCAGCAAACCGGGGGCGTCCTCGGGTGCTGCCCTCGTATTCGTCGTGCGCCGATGACATGCCCGCCAGCCGGGCGAAAGACAGGTTGGATTGTCTTTTTACGGTCACAATGGCATTTTTTATCGATATCCGAACGAGGCGGTCCCGCGAAAACGATAGAACAAATCCGCGAATCGAAAGTCTAGTACGGATGAATATCGATATCGTGGCGCCGAAGCAGTGAACTTCGGCACACAACGCCAACGACAACACCGATGAACCCCCAGAAAACCTCCCCCGCCGCGTCCATGTTCGAGAAGGTGTTGCGCGCGTTCGAGACCCGAGGCATCACCTATTCCGACGTGCTCGCGCGGCTCAGGCGGCTGCTCACCACCGGAGCATCGCCGACCGAGCTGCTGGCAATCCTGAGGCGCCGCGAGTCCGCCGAGCGCATGCCCGAATATGCGCGGCTGGAAGCGCTCCTGATAGAGGCGGTGGAACAGAGCGCGGCGGACGACGAGGAGTCCGGCTCGGCTCAACCCCGCGATCCGATCACCACGGATCCACGTGGTTCGGCGCCGGGGCCCTCGTCCGGGACGTCGCTGCCGAATCCCTCCGCGGGGAGCGCCGCGGCCGAGCCGCAGCAGCCGGAGGATGAAGTGGCCCTCGATTTGGAATTCGACGCGCCCGCCAAAGCGTTCAATACGCCCAGGGGACTGCGTGCCTCAGAACTCGATCTATCGGTTCTCGCCCGGCATTTGCGCTCGGTCGAGGAGAGAATTCCGCCGCGCGGCGCCTCCCTCGAGGCGCTGACCCGCTCCTTCGAGAAAGCCCGGGAGGGTGAGTCGGCGGCCGCAGAGCGGGCCGCCGCGCTCTCAGCGGACTTGGCGGCCGCGGGGGCCGCACTTCAGGCGGAACAGGGCAAGCTTCGGGAAGTCGAGCAGGCGCTGGCTCAAAGCGTTGCGGCGGGCCAGGCGGCGCGCGAAGCGGCGCTGCGGGAATTGCAGCAATACCAGGCGGAACTGCGCACCTTGCGCGATTCGCTGGCCGAGCGCGACGCCGCCCTCGAAAGAGCCAAGCAGGCGCTTTCTGAGCGCGACGCCGCCCTGGATAGGACCAAGCAGGCGCTTTCTGAGCGCGATACCTCCCTCGATAGAACCAGGCAGGTGCTCTCCGAACGCGACTCCCGCCTGGCCGCCCTCTCCCGGGAACGCACCGCACTGGAGCGCGCTCTCGAGGCGCGCACGCAAGCTGCGGCGGATTCGGCGGCCGCTGCTCCGCGCGCCGCGCACGCACGGGCGCCAGTCGCTGAACCGCCGGCGACCCCGATGGTGGATGTCGGTCGCGAAGAGGCGCCGGCACCGCCCGCGCCGCCCGCCCCGACACTCTCGCCTGAGCTCCGACGACCCCGGCGGCTCGGAGGCCCCGCCCGCGCCATCGGGTGGAGCGCCGCGGCTCTGCTGGTCGTCGTCTTCGCCTGGCTGTTCGCGCACCGCTCGCCCCCGCAGCCTGCGGAGCCGCTCGCCGCAGCGGCTCCGGCTCCGGGCTCGGTGATCCGCGACTGTGCAGGTTGCCCCGAGATGACCGTATTGCCCGCCGGTCGGTTCAAGCAAGGTTCCGCACGCGGCCCCGCGTTCGAACAGCCGCTGCATTGGGTGGTCATCGGCCGCTCCATTGCCATGTCGACGAGCCCCGTCACTCTTCAGGACTTCGGGCAGTTCGTTGCTGCCACCGGACGGGACATGCAAGGTTGCGACACCTACGACGGGGAGTGGAAGCACCGACCCGCGGACAGCTGGGAACACACGGGATTCGTGCAAACCGCGGCGCATCCCGTCACCTGCGTTTCGTGGAGCGACGCCGAGGCCTATGCGAATTGGCTCTCGACGAAGACGGGCCATCGGTATCGTCTGCCGAGCGCTTCGGAGTGGGAATATGCGGCGCGCGCGGGCGCCGAGATATCGCCGTTGTGGGGCCCGGATGGCCAGGGCGCTTGCGCCGAAGCGAACGTTGCGGATGCCAGCGCGGGACGGCGTTATCCCGGATGGGCGGTCTTTCCGTGCGACGATGGCTACGCGTACACATCGCCGGTGGGCACGTTCAAGGCCAACGCTTTTGGGCTCACGGACATGTTGGGCAACGTGCTGCAGTGGACCGAGGATTGCTGGCATGAGAACTACGCCGGCGCGCCCGTCGACGGGTCCGCGTGGCTGGACGGCGATTGCGCCGCGCACGAGCTTCGCGGGGCTTCATGGTTCAGCAGCCCCTCCTACGTCCGGGCCGACTACCGCGATCGCTTCCCTGCTGACTATCGGACCAGCAGCGTCGGCATCAGGCTGGTCCGGGACATAGGACCGTGATGCCTGCCTTCCTACGAGGCCCGGCTCTCGCGCGCACGGCTCGGCCGCTGTTCTTGACCTTGCTGCTTCTGCTGACAGTATGGGTTCCCGGCGAGGCGGCATTGGCGTCGGATGATCGTTTCGCTTCCGCGGAGCGTGCTCGTTATGCCGCGCTCTGCCATGCACGCAAGGATCTCGACTCCTGTTCCGATGCGGTCCGCTGGAATCCAGGCGATCCCGCACTGATCACCGCTCTGGCGGATGCCCTGGTGCGCGCGGGCCGAGTGCCCGAAGCGCTTCGGGACTACCGGCGCGCCGAGTCGCTCGAACCCGGCTTGCGCGGGCTCGACGCGAAAATCAAGGCGACGGAGGCCAGGTTGAACCAGCGGAACAAACCCCGGAAAGTCCCGGTCGATCGCGCCACCGCCGATGCGGCCTCCGCAACGCGCTACTCGAATGCCGACCCCGAGGCGCAGTCGCACTGACGCGGACCCCCGCTATCGGGTCGACAGATCGAGCTCCATGTAAACCACGTCCCGCAACGGGTTGTCGTAGTAAGGCGCGGTCTGGCGGAATCCCAAGGAGCTGTAGAGCGTGCGCGCCGGACGCATGTCGACGAGCGTATCGAGATACATGCGCGCATAGCCGAGCGCCTTCGCCCTGGACACCAGGAGTTCAGCGAGCGCGCGACCCAAGCCCGTCCCGCGTGCCTGCGGCCGCAGATAGAGCCGCTTCATTTCGCAGGCATCGCCGCGGAACCGGCGAATGGCTCCGCAGCCGATCGGACCGGCGCCGCTCTGCGCGAGGATGAGGCATCCGGACGGAGGCGCGTACATCGAAGCCAGCTGATCGAGCTCCGCGTCGAACCCCTGGAAACAGAGATCGATATTGAGCTGGTCCGCGTATTCCTGAAACAACACGCGCGCTAAGGCGAAGTCGGGCGGCTCGGTGGCTTCCGTGAAGCCGGGAGCGGCTTTATCGCGCGAAACCATGGTTCAGTTCTGCGGGGTCCTCGAATGAGCGATCTCGGAGAGGACGTCCTCGCTCCCCGGCTGACGCGAAAGGTCCGGGTAGCGCTCGCCGCCGGCGTAGTGAAGTTCCAGCGTCTTGAAGGTATCGTCCTTTTGCACCAGCAACGTCAGCTTTCCCGACGGGTCGGGCGGCGCGGCGAGCGTGTCCTGCAGAAGTTCCTTGGACCATTTGTAGCCGTTGAGTCCGATGAGGTGGCTGCCGGGCGATGCGCCGGCCTCATCCGCCGGGGAGCGTGGAATCACATCGCCGATGGTCGCCTGATCGTCGTCCACGAAAAACCCGAGCGAGTACCGCAAATCGAGATCCTTGTCGTCCGCCTCGTGCGCGAGGTGCATCACCGTGGGGACTGAGGCGAAGGTGAGCTGCCAACCGGCGGACTTGAGTCCTTCCAGCGGAGCCTCGGCGCGCAAGCGATTGAGCCGCTCCTTCCAGAAACCCGACCAGTCGTAGGGCTGCACGGTGCCGAGCGCCCGCACCACGTCGTCGAAATCGTAAGGGATCATCTCGGGTCCGGTGCTCGGCGGCCCGTAGAATAGCCTGCAAAAATCGTCCAGGCTTCTGTGTCCCTTCGACAGCCGCCGGATGAGCGTGTCCGCCTCCAGCCATAGCAGGGCGGATTCCTGATAAAAATCCTCCTGCCGCCGCAGTCTCGCCGCCCAATTGCGCGATTGGTAGTAGAGCAGCGATGCGGCCACCGTCGTTTCCTGCAGCGATCGCCATTCACGTGCACTGTGCGATTGCATCGCGGCCGCGTTGTGGGCAAGCTCGCCGCGGAACTCCTCGTCGGTGAAGAGACCGCTGCGCACCGCCAGCACGTCGCCCAGGTACTCGGTCAATCCCTCGTACACCCACAGCATGTCGCCGAGCATGGGGTCTTGATAGTTGGCGGTGGCGAGCCCGGCCGGCCGGCGGTACTTGCCGTTCCATGAGTGCACGTACTCGTGCGCCAGGAGGTTCGCTTCGGCACGACGGATCGGATCGTCCAGGAGCGCCCGGAGCGGAGAGCGATCGTCGCTCGACTGATGGTGTTCGAGGCCGTCCGGCATGATTTGATCGGTGAGCGCCCACAGGAATTCGTAATGATCGTAGTGTGTGGCACCGAACAACGCCGCCGCCTCGCGGACCAGCCGCCGATAGTGGGCTTCCGTCGACGTGCTGATGTTGAGCGCCACTCGAGTGTCGGCCGCGACGTGGAGCGTCACCGCGGGGCTGCCGCCGAGCGCGATGTCGCGCATGTACCGGCCGGCCAGCAGCGTCGAATCGACCAGCGTCGTAAGCGATGCCGGCGCGAAGCGTATCCCGTCCGCCCCAGCCGCCGTGGTCGTTAGCGCCGTGGCGTACTTCCAGCCCGCCGGAAGCCGAAGCGACGCCTGATAGCTCAATTCGTCGCTGCGGGTGGCGGCCGGATACAGCACCAGTTGGTTCCATTCCAGGATCAGCAGCGACTCGGTCGCGGTGCGCGGCGTTTCCAGTCCCTGGACCACGCCGTCGGGCGCGATGGTCGTGTCGATTTCGAGATCGATGCCGAGCTGGGTGGCTCCGGCCGGAATCTCGAGGTGAAACGCATTCAGATCGACGGAATCCCGCCGCCAGGGGAGGGTCTGACCGTTGACCTTGAAGATCGGGCCGCCGAGCGAAGTGAGCGGACCCGCCGGGCTATGCCGCCCCGGCAACCACTTCGGGTACACCAAGGTCAGAGGACCCGCCGCCACGGGCAAGGTCAAATGCGCCGACATGATGCCGCGCGGCGCCTGACTCGCGTCCACCTGGATTTCGGCGGAGGAAGCGCCCGCCGGAGCGGCGTACTCTTCGGCCGCCGCCTGGACACGAGCGGGCGCGGCGAGGTTCAGGACGAGCGCGGCACCCGCGAGTGCGGCGCCCGCGAGCGCGAACGACGGTCGCGTACGTCGGCGCGTCCGCGAAGGCGATGGATTCCGGGCGCCGCCATCATCCTGGATCCCGCCCCACCCTCAATAGCGATAACGGAAGGAGACTTCCATGAAGCGCCCGATCGCGCCGGCTTGGTCGTAAGAGGCATCGTAGTTCTGTCCGCCATAGGTCACCGTGTCGAGCGGCGGCAGCCGGTTGGTCACGTTGGTAATGTTGGCCATCAATTGCAGGTTCCCGCTCATCCGGTATTGAGCATACACGTTGGCGTAGCCGAAGCCCGCCACGTAGCAATGCGGATTGGTACTGCTCAACTGCAGGCACTGCGGCGGCTGACCGGGAGTGTCGAGCGAGGCGTCGATACCTTGCATGGCGCTACGGTAATTGAGCGTGGTGCCCAGGGACAAGGGACCGCGACTCCAATCGATGGTGAGCGTGCCCCGGTTCGCCGGCGTGCCGGTCGATCCGCTGAGCGCGGTGGGCCCGACCGTGCCCACGTAGTGATAGGTCACATCGCCGAAGGTTTGCTGGGACTGGATGAGGTGCGAGGCGTCGAGCGTGGTGGTGATCGCGCCGTACCCGCCGAGGTCGAAAAGTGTTTTCCAGCCGACGTTGATGCCGGCGGTGATCGAGTACGACGCGTTCACGTAGGGGGTCAGGTACTCGATGATGGTGCCCGGGAGGGCCGACCCCGGGGCCGCCGGCGTGCGGATCGCGTTGCTCGGATCGTAGGGCGCCGGAGCGATCTCCCGGTCGCGACGGATGTAGAAATAGTCGACCGTGAGCGCATTGTGCTTGAACGGCTCGACAATCACGCCGAAGGTGTAGCTCGTCGAGGTTTCGGGCTTCAGCTGCGGATTGCTCCTGGTGAGCACGGCCACGGCGCTGCCGGGCAGGCCGCAGTCCTGCACGGACGTGTAGGGCGCAACACATCGTATCGGATCCACCGGCGCGGGCGCGACGCTCGAGGCCGAACCGGCATCACCGCTTTCGGCGATGCTCGGCGCGCGAAAGCCGCGCGCGAACGTGCCGCGGACCGCGAACTGCGGGATCGCCGTCCATTTGAAGCCGAGCTTCGGTGTCGCGGCGGTGCCGGCGGAACTGTTGTAGTGATCCACACGTCCGGCGGCGTCGATCTCGAGGTTGTCGAGCACCGGCGCGGCCATTTCCAGGAACGCCGCGGACACCGTCTGCGAGCCGCGCGCAAAAAAGCTGCCGTCCATGAGAATGTCGCCCTGCAGGGCATAAGGCTCGCCGGGGTTGTTCTCGTGCGTGAGCCGCCAGTCGAGGCCGAGTGCGAGCGACAGATCGCCGCCCGGCAGCGCGAATAGCTTGCGGGTGGCGTTCGCGGACAGGAAGGTGATGTCCGAGGTCGCGGTGTCGTGCGTTTCCGGCACCAGCGAATTGTCGACGGCGGCCGAATTCAGGTACGAGTTCTGTCCGACGCGGTAACCGTTCGCGAGGGCGTTGTAGAACGCCGGCACGTATAGGAATCCCTGGTAGGTGATCCGCGTCACGTCGCGCACGTAGCCGAGACTCGCCGCGACATCCCACCCGCCCAGTGTGTTCGACAGGTCATCGATGACGCGGTACACGTCGGTGCCGTACATCGTGTGCTCTTCCGGCAAGTTAGTGAGTGCGCCGAAGAACAAGGCCTTGTCGCCGATGTAGCTGTTGAAGACGTTCCCGGCTCCCAACGAGTTGTAGAAATTGCGGGCGGCCGCGAAGTAAGGGCTCGCCGGATTGAACGGATTGTCGAGGCTGTTGGCCGGCAGCACCACCTGCGAGGTCGACGGATCGAACTGGTTCTCGGAGGCTCCGCCCGCGCCCGCCCAGGCGAAGGGCACGAGATTGGTGCCTACGTCGTAGGCGTTCGGCTGCCGGTATTGCTCCGCCTGCGTCAGGTAATAGGAAGCTGCCAGCGAATTCAGCCAGTCGCCATCGAGGCGCTGGCTCCAGTGGGTCGAGAAGTCGAGACCGGCCGTCCGCGGCTGCAGCTTCTTGTAGGCATTCGTGTCCCACGCGCATCCTCCGCCGCCGTCGGCGGCCAGCGCGATGTCCTTCGCGCTGCAGCCGGGCAGGCTGAACGGGGTCTGGTTCTGAACCGCGCCCCCGCTCACCGGCAGCACCTGTCCCGGCACGGTGTAGGTCGTGAGCGGATTCGGCAGCCCGCCGTTCACCACGCCGCCGTACAAATTGGGGCCGCCCCACGGAGTGAGGTCCGAGGCCGCGATATAGGAGCCGCGCGCCTCCTGCGCGATGGCCTCCTGATGACGCCCCTCGAGGCTCATGTAGAAGTTGTGACCGTCGGCCTCGAGGTTGCCCGTACCCCAGGTCGCGGCGAAGCGCTGCGACAGCCCGTCGCCGCGGTCGGTGGACCCCGCGGTAGCCGACACGTCGAGTCCGGTGAATTCCTTCTTCAGGATGATGTTGACCACGCCCGCGATGGCATCGGAGCCATAGGTGGCGGATGCGCCGTCCTTCAACACCTCCACCCGCTCGACGATCGCCATGGGCAGCGAGTCGATGTCGACGAATTGACGCTGGCCGTCGTCGGCGAGCGGATAATTCGCCATCCGATGCCCGTCGACCAGCACCAGCGTGGCGTCGACGGACAGGCCCCGCAGCGCAACGCCGTCCGCGCCGCCCGCCATGGCGCCGCTGAACGCCTGCGACAAGGTGCCGGAGTTATCGGCTGAAACCGTCTTGATCACGTCCGCGATGCTGTTGAGGCCGCTCTTTTCGATGAAGTCCGCATCGATCGTGGTCACGGGCGAGGGCGACTCCGAGTTGGTGCGGCGGATGTACGAACCCGTCACCACGATGGTGTCCAGGGTGGAATTCGGCTCCTGAGCGCCGGCGGGAGGACCGTCCAGATCAGCGGGGCCGGCGGCAACCGGCGGGGGCACTTGGCAAAGGACGCTGGCAAGGCAGCAGGCAACAACTCTGCGCATTCGGGTCTCCCGTTCTTGTCGTGAATGCCAGCCGCATCCGCTAAGGGTTCCATGCCGTCATCCCCGGCACTCGAAGACCGCTCCCCCCGCGTCTCCGCCCCGAAATGTAATCGCATTCGCAATTCATTGCAATGACCTAATCTATCGGCGATCGCGTTTACTCTCGCGCTCAACGTACAATTCGCCCGGTGAAATCCCTGTACGAAAAGACCATCGCGTTCGTCCTGCAGTACGTCGATGAGCACAAGCTCGGCGCGGGCGACCAGTTGCCGACCGAAGCGCAGCTCTCCTCCCTGGCAGGTGTGAGTCTGGTCACCGTGCGCCGCGCGCTGTCGGAACTCTCCGCCCAGGGCGTGGTGCGCCGGGAACAGGGACGCGGCACGTTCGTGGCGCGTCCCCGGGTGAATGCCGAGACCACGAAGATCGGCGGCCTGCGTCATGGGCTGCACCTCGATTCGCGTTCCAAGCTGCAGACCAAGATCTTGAGCTGCACGCCGCGCGCCGCCGGCGCCGAGGAGGCGGAGCATCTCGGCCTTTCCGCCGGCGCGAGCGTGTGGGAGATCTCCCGCCTGCGCTTGCTCAATAAGCGGCCGATGATCTGGGAGACCTCCGTCATCCCGAAGATTCTCGCGCCGGACCTGTCCCAGCAACTGAGCGCACGCGACAAGCCCTCGCTCTACGATCTGCTCGACGAGGTGTACGGGCTCAAGGAAGTCCGTGAGGAACAAACGCTGGTGTCGCGCCCGGCCGCGACGCGTGAGCACGAATTGCTCGATCTCATGAGTTTCGAATGGGTGGTGGAAGTGTCGGGTGTGAGCTTTTCGACCCGGCATCAGGCGATCGACGCATTCCGGATGGTGTTCGTCGCCAAGGCGTTCACGTTTCGCCTGGAGACGGCGCCGTCGTCCTTCGTTCAGGCGGTCGAGGTCACCGAGAACGCCCGGGCTCGGAGAGTTCAATGATGATCGCGTTCGGATGTCGCAGGAGACTGGTCGCCGGCCACGCCGGATCCTGAACCCCCCGCACCAGCGCCGCCTTCGCGGCGAGCTTGTTCGGTCCCGCGATCAGCAGCAGCGTCTGACGCGCTTCAAGCACGTTTTGGATCCCGAGCGTGAGCCCGTGAGTCGGCACCGGCCGGGGCCCCCAGGGATTGGCCTCGGCTCTCGCCCGCGTCGATGCCGACAGTTCCACGACCCGCGTGCGGGTGTCCCAGGCGGAGCCGGGCTCGTTGAAGGCGATGTGGCCGTTCTCGCCGAGGCCCAGCACGCACAGATCGATGCCTCCGAGCTGCGCGATCGCCCGCTCGTAGTCGGCGCACTCCGCTGCGAGGTCGGGCGCGTCGCCGCGCAGCAGGCGCACATGATCTTCGGCGAGCCCCAGGGGTGCGGTGAGATGAGCATGGATGAACGCCGCATAGCTCGAGGGATCGCTCGACGGCAGGCCGCGGTACTCGTCAAGGTCGAATATTCTCGCCTCGGCGAGATTTGCAAAGCCGCCGCGCGAACGCCGCACCAGCTCCGCATACAGTGCGAGCGGCGTCGAGCCGGTGGGCAGCGCAAGTACCGATCGTGGTTTGGACTTGAGTTGCGCCGTCACCAGGTCCGCGGCCGCCTGAGCGAACTCGGCCGCCGTATTCACGTGGATCACCCGCATAGCGCGGCCTTGGCCAGATAGCCGGCATAAATCGAGCGATAGGCATCCGCCTCGCGCGCGCGGGGTACGGCCGTCCGCTGCGGTGACGGCACGCGGCGGATGGTCGGGTGCTCCGGCAGCACCAGGCGGATCGCCTGCCAGGCAGCTCCGACCGCGGCGGCCGAGCGCTCGCCGGCTTCGCTGACGGCGAGGCCCAAGATGTCCGCGAGCATCTGCATGCTCGGCGCCGAGTGCACGATCTTGCCGCCGACGCGCACCGAGTCGACAGCCGCGGTCTCTGCCAACACCTCGACGCAGCGCTTGATCTCGAAGAAGACCCCCTCGAGATAGGCGCGCGCGATGTCGCCGCGCGAGTGGCCGAGCGTGAGCCCGAACAATGCCCCGCGCAACCGGGGATTCCACAAGGCCCCCTGCTCGCCGCCCGCGAGATACGGCGCGAAGAACAGGCCGTTAGCGCCGGGAGGCGATTGCGCCGCCTGCCGGTCGATTTCCCCCTCCGCCCAGCCGAACAGCGAGCTCAGCCAGCGATACCCCGTGCCGCTGGCCAACAGATCCATTTCCCGGCCATACCAGAACGGCTCGACGTGCGGAGTCACGAGATAGCGCGCGTGTGGATCGAGACGCGCAGCGGCGCTCGCGGCGAGAATGACGGCGCTCGACCCGAAGCTGATGGAAATCACCCGCTCGTCGAGACCTGCCATGGCGAAGGAAGCCGAGACCGAATCCGCCGCGCCGGTGCTCACGGCAATGCCCGCCGGCACGCCGAGCAGCTCGGCGCCGGACTGCGACAGCGGGCCCGCCATCGAATTCGCCGGCCTTACCGGCGGCAACACCCGCTGCGGCAGGTGCCAGAAGCCGCACAGGTCGGCGGCGAAGCGTTGCCCGCTCAAATCGTAGACTCCGTAACCGGCGGCCGTGGACGGTTCGGTCATCGCAAGCCCGGTCAGGGCATGCAGCAGATAATCCTTGGCCGACAGAACGGTACGGACCTCGCTCTCCCGGCCGGCATAATGGAATCGAAACATGGGAGCGAGATAGCGCCCGTCGATGGGCATGCCCGTGCGTGCATAGTGCTCGGCGCGCACTCCCTCGAGCCGCGAGGAGGCCCACGCGTCCGCCCGACCGTCCTTCCAGGTGATGGCGGCTCCGAGGGGTCCGTCATCGCCAAGGCACACGAGCGTCGGCAGCTGACCGGTGAGCCCGATCGCAGCGACGCGCTTCGCCCAATCCGCGTCGCGCGGGCGCAGCTGCTCATCGAGCGCTCTCATGGCTCGGCGCGTCGCCTCGAGCCAGTCGGCCGTCGACTGCTCGGCCTGATGCGGCAGCGTGGAGTCGGTGGCGAAATCCGCGGACCCTTCGCCCAGCACGCGCCCCGGCGGCCCCGCCGCCGTCTCTCCCACCCCCTTCGCCGCCTCCACCGCCGCCACCTTGACGGCCGAGGTTCCCAGATCGATGCCGAGCACCAGCCTCACGGACTACACGTGCTCGGAGAGGCCGCCGGCCACGAGATCGGCCGCCTGCAGCGTGCGCTCGACATCGTCGTCGGAGTGCGCGAAGGACACGAATAGATTCTCGAACGCGCCGGGATGGAACAGTACATCGTTCTCGAGCATGCCCTCCCACCAGCGGCGGAACAGATCGTGATCGGCGTAGCGCGCGGCATCGCGGTAATTGCGGATCGGCCGCTTTGCGAACCATACCTGGGAAACCGGCCCCACGCCCACGACGTAGGCGGGCAGACGGTGCTTGCCCAGGACTTTCCTCAATCCTTCGTAGAGTCGCTCGCAGCGCGCGAACAGCGCCTGGTATTTCCCCGGCTGGCCGAGCTCATCGAGCGCCGCGTTGGCGGCCGCGACGGCGATGCCGTTGGCGCTGTAAGTGCCGGCCATCGATACGGTCCCGTCCGCGACCAGCCTCATGATGTCGCGCTTTCCGCCGAGCGCGGCCACTGGAAAGCCGCCGCCCAGACCTTTGGCGAACACCGAAAGATCGGGACGGATGCCGTACAAGGACTGCGCCCCGCCGAAACTCAGCCGAAACCCCGTGATGACCTCGTCGTAGATCAACACGATGCCGTGGGCAATGCTGAGCTCGCGCATCGCCTCGAGATAGCCCGGCTCGGGCAGGATGCAGCCGGTGTTGCACATCACCGGCTCTGTCAGGATGGCCGCTATCGAGTCGCCCTCGCGCGCGACGGCATCGCGCAGCGCCTCGGCATCGTTCCACGGCAAGATGATCAGATGTTCGCCCGCGGCCTTGCTGAGTCCGGGTCCCTGGGGCACCGCAACGGGGCGGTGATCCGGGCCCGCCTCATCGAGACCGGGATGCTTGCTCCAGTACACCGCATCCGAGAAGCCGTGATACATCCCCTCGAAGCGGATCACTTTCTCCCGCCCCGTGAACGCCCGGGCGAGCCGCAAACTGTAGATGACCGCTTCCGTTCCGGTATTGCACAGCCGCACCTGCTCGACGCTCGGCACCGCCGCCATGATTTTCTCGGCGAGCACCGCCTCCGCGGCCGTGGGCAACGCGAACACCGTCCCCCGATTCTGTATTTGTTCCACCACCGCGGCCGTCACCTTCGGCGGACGATGACCGAGGATCATCGGACCGAGCCCGAGCAGATAATCGATGTATCGGTTGCCGTCCACATCATAGAGATGCGCGCCCTCGCCCCGCTCGACGAACAACGGATACGGATCCCAGCCGGACCACGTGGCCCGTGCCGTACTGTTGACGCCTCCCGGAATGGGTCCGCAGGCCGCCTGGTACAATTGGGCGCTGCGCGCGGAGCGCGCGGGATTTTTATATTTCATGCTTCCTCTAATCCTCGGCGCGCCGTAAAGAATGCTGCGCCCTTTAAACGTAAGAACAATGCCACCGCTGCGCCGATGGCGATGGAGCCGAGCCCGTAAGCCATCACCGCCGGGGAAACCGCTCCCGTCACCAGGCTGCCGACCAATACAAAGACGCTGAAGAGAACGCCGATCAACGGAAACAGTCCGCCGAGGATGAGATCGGCGCGGCTTGCATCGAGCACGTCGCGCCGCTGTCGAAGCGCTGCCGCCGCGGTGATCCCGTAGAAAACGATCGAGATCACCCCCAGGCTGCTCGCCGCATTCGTGAGCGCCGCCCCGGTCGTCGTCGTCGCGAGCGCCAGCGCGAGCAGCGCCAGATTCACTGCGCTCATGGTCAACGTGGCCGCCCAAGGCGTCGAACCGCCCGCCCGCAGGCGGCCGAAAAAGGCGGGCATCACTCGGTCCCTCGACATCGCGAGTCCCATTCGCGCGGCCGAGACGACGGCCGCCTGCAACGTGGCGAGCGTGCCGAGCAGCACTACCAGCGCCATCAAGGCGCCCCAAGGACCATGCAGGAGCCCGTCGCTCACTGCGGCGAGCGCGTCGCCCGCGTGTGCCTGCAACTCGTCGGGCGGCAGCACCGCTTGGAACGACAACGTCGCGAGTGAATAAATCGCCGCCAGCATCGCGACGCTGGCGATGGCGGCTCTACCGGGGTTGTTCGCGCGATCCCGGGTTTCTTCGTTGACGTAGATGGCGGCGTCCCAACCGGAATACATGAAGCAGGCGATCAGCATCCCGCCCATCAACCCCCTCGCCCCGCCCATGCCGGAAAGCGAGAACCATGCCCAGGAGAAGTGAACCGCCGTCAGCCCGTGAGCGAGTGCACGCAGCGCCACCGCCGCGACTACGAGCAGCACCGCGTATTGAAACAGCACGATGGCCCACTCGAAGCGCACCACCAGTTTCAGTCCCGTGACCGCAAATACGGTGATCAACACATTCCACCCGGCACCCGCGACGAAAACGGCCCAATGGCGGTCGACGAGCGACGGCGCGATCAGGTCTAGCGTGTAGACGCCGGCTGGGATGGTGAGCGTGGTCGTGCCGAGCGTGTAGTAGAGAAGGATCATCCAGCCCGACAGGAAGCCCAGGTACGGATTGAACACCCGGGCGACCCAGGTGTAGGTGGCGCCCGCGCTCTGATCCCACCGGTTCAGGCGTTGGTAGGCGATCGCGATCCCGAGCATGGGAATCAGGCAGATGAGAATCGGCACGGGGCCGCCATAGCCGCTCGCGGCCACCAATCCCGCGAGGCTCACGGCGAGCGTCTGCGCGGGGCCCGAGCTCGACAGACCCATGACGATGGCATCTCCCAGCCCTATCCGCTCTCTCGCGTCCTTGGATGTGGTCACTATGATCGCCGTCGCGGATAGATCATATACATTAGGTCATTATAATGATTTACGCGTGCCGTTCAAACGGGAGTCCAAGAAGACCGTGGCGGATCTCCATATTCAGGAGAAAACTCGGACCAATCCTCTGCCGTGGCGGGGGCAGTTCTCGCCGCAGCTAGTTGAGACCCTTATCCAGACATACGCCGTGGCTTTGACGCGCGCAGTTGCATGGTCGAATCCAATTGCAGCGCAGAGACTTCTCGGAGCAATCCTAGACGTTGAACAGGTGGCCGATGGCATGGATGCCCGCCGCGACCAGATCGAGGCCCAACCGCGGGCCACCGTCCGCCCCCTCGATGCCGTTCATGAAGATCCGATCACTTAGTCCGCCCACGGTTGACGCGGGCTTGTCGCCATTGCGGAGCCTCAGTGCGAGCAGCGCATTCCCCACGGCCTCGGGGGTCGGGCCGAGGTGGCGGCGATTCTCGGCGGCGGACCACAGCTCGATCCCCTTTTGCACGGCGTCGGCGTCCAGAAAGCTGACAGGAGCATGGCAGTATTTGCATTCGCTCGAATGTTCCAGATCGATGGGTGCGCCGCATTCCGAACAAGTGATCTGGCGCACCTGCGCCCGAACGCGCTGAAGTTCCGCCGGGTTCAGCGTGCGAACGAACTGCTTCTCACGCATGAATTGAAAGAAGGGCGTGAACCGCCCGTCGCCCACCAAGCACCGGAAATACGAGAACCTGCCGGCTTTGCTCAAATCGAAGCTCTGCACCAGGGCCTCGTCGCATCGCGGACATTGGAGCCGGCTCGCCCTCGGCCGGCGGGCGTCCTCCCTGTGCGCATAGATTTCCTTGAACAGCTGGATGACGGCGGCGGGTGCGAGCTGAATGCTCGCCAGATGGTCGAACCATATACCGGCGCAGACGAAGCACAAATCCACACGCACGCTGCCCACATCATGACGTTCCAAATCTTGTGGCTGCATTGCCCCGCGGCAGTTCGGGCAAAATGTGACGGGCGATATGATCGTGCCGGACATGTCTTTCGCTAGGGCCGGGCTTGCAACGCGAGTCCGCTCGGCTTGATGTCTTCGCTCCCCTTATTCCCTGCAGCCTAGTTGCTGGGTCCGGCCTTGTTATCCGGTTGCGGCGACGAGGGGCGCGGCGCCGGTTTGGCGGACGGCCGCGGTGTCGGTCGATAGCCGCCCGGCCCCCCGGGGGTGCCTGGATTCGACGGCCGATCCGGCCGCGGGCTGGGCGCGGGTCTGGGCGGTGGGCCGCCGGGACCACCGTGCGGCGGCCTTCCGGGCGTGGAAGGAGGCCTCGGACGCATCGGCAGTCGGCGCGGCGGCGGCGGCCGATTGATCCAATAGGAGCGCCGCGCATACCACGGGCGACCTACGTAGTAACGGCCCCAGTAATCGCCCAGATTGAAGGCGACGATGCCGATCCCGAGCGCCGCGCCCACGTCGATCACGGGGACCCGCCGCTGTTGATAGTCGTAATACAGATAGCTGCCGTAGAGCCAGCCGTGGTTGCCCTCCCAGTCCACGTCGCACCACGTGAAATCGCCGAGACATCCATTGACCGTCAGCAAGCTGCTCGGAGGAATGCTCATGACGATGGGATAGTCGGTGCTTGGCCCCGCCCGCAGGTGAACCTCACCTTGGGTGTAGGCATTGCCCGCGTCGGCGGCCGAGTTGAACAGCGTGAAAAGGACGGCGATGAGGAGGAGCGACAGCCGTTTCATGTGGCCCGCGGACAGCAGCACCAACACGCTAGGCATAGTCGTCGATGAGAGATTTCGGCGGGCGCGGTGATTTCGAGTCCGAGGACTCGCCGGCGTTGGGCGTTGCGCTGGGGCGCTTGTCGGCGGGCGGTTGCTGGCTCGAGCCATCCCTGCGGCTCTTTTTGTCAGCGATGGGCAACGCGGGATAGAGACCCGAGTTGCTCAAGCGATCAACTTCGCTCATGGTGACCTCGCTTATTGGGTCGGGGGGGCGTCCTTCACTGCGGGTGGACCCGGCGCTGTGGGCGAATCGTTCACCACAGCCGAATCTTTGACCGCATCCGCCTTCGATTGATCCTTCACCAGAACCGTCTTGCTCAATTCGGCGGGCTGCACGCGCCATAGTAGCCGATTTTCGGCGCCGTCTGCATCTGCAATTGCGACATCGGACGAGCCGGCCGGCGCGGAGGGTTGCCCGTCGGTGTTCACCGTGACCGGATTGCCGGGAGCGACGGACTCGAGGACCAGGATCGACACCCGGCGATTCGCGTTGCGACCCTCGACGGTATCGTTGGGCTGACGCGGGTGGAATTCCCCGAACCCGACGATCTCGAGCCGCAAGGGATCGATGCCCGCCTTGGTGAACTCGTGGACCACGCTCGCGGCGCGCGCCGCCGACAATTCCCAATTCGACGGGAAGGAGGCGGTCTTGATCGGCCGGTCGTCGGTGTGGCCTTCCACGCGGATGGGATTCGAGAAAGGCTTGAGGACCTCGGCCAGCTTATCGAGCACCGGAGCAGCCTGAGCCGAGAAGTCCCCCGCGCCGCTCGGGAACAGTATGTCGGTGTTGATCTCGATCTCGAGCCACATGCTCTCGCGGCGAACCGTGACCAGTTTGGCGTCGATCAAGGCCTGCATGGCATCCTGAACCTGGCGCTCCATGCGGATCAACGCGCCGGGAGCCTTGTTCGGTTCCGGCATCGGCGTCTCCGCATACGGATCGCGCGGCGCCTGACTCGCGCCGACGCCGCTCTTCTGTTCCTTGATCTTCATGAACGCGGTGGGCTGGATGCCCACCAACGGCTTTTCGCCTCCCTTGCCGGGCTGCTTTTCGCCGATGTTGAGCGGCTCAATGCTCTTCGGCGCACCGTGAAATGCCGCGATCAGCGAATCCGACAGCACGCGGAACTTGCCCTCGTTCACCGACGACATGGCGTACATGACGGTGAACAGCGCGAACAGCAGTGTCACGAGGTCGCCGTAGGGGATGGCCCAGGCCTCCGCGTTCACATGCTCTTCGTGCTTTTTCTTGCGGGCCATGTCGCCTGTCTCTCGTTACCGCACCACAAGGGGCGGGTCAATGATGGAAATAGCCTTGGAGCTTCGATTCGATGTTGCGCGGATTCTCGCCCTGCGCGATCGCGATGATCCCCTCGATGACCATGGTCCGGACCTGTGATTGCCCGTGGATGACCGACTTCAACTTGTTGCCCATCGGAAGGAACAAGAGGTTCGCGAAAGCGATGCCGTAAATCGTCGCGACGAATGCGGCGGCGATGCCATGGCCGAGCTTCGAAGGATCGGCGAGGTTCTGCATGACCGCCATGAGGCCCATGACGGCGCCGATGATGCCGAGAGTCGGGGAGTACACGCCCATGGCCTCGAACACCTTGGCGGCCTGGGTGTCGAAATGCTCCATGGTGTCGAGCTCGATCTCCATGCTGGATCGGATCGCCTCCGGCTCACCGCCGTCCACCAGGGACTGCAGGCCCTTCTTGAGGAACTCGTCCTTTTCCTGTTCGACGGCGGATTCGAGCCCCAGGAGTCCCTGCTTGCGCGCGATGTTGCTCCATTCGACGATCTTTTCGATCACCGCGCTCGGATTGCTGGCCGGCGGCATGAACACCCATTTGACGATGCTCCAGGCCCGGATGAACGTGGACATCGGCGTCTGGATCAGGCTCGCGGCCATCGTGCCCAACACCACGATCACGAACGCCGCGCTGCCGACCAGCGCCCCGGCGCTCGAGCCCTTCAAGATGGCCCCGCCGATGATGGCGATGAGGCCGAGCACGACCCCGATGATGGTCAGGATGTCCATGGCTCAATCGGGCGAGAGCCACTCCGACAGCCTGGAGCGCAGCCGCACCAGTGCCTGTCCGTGGATCTGGCAGACCCGCGATTCGGATACTTCGAGCACCTCGCCGATTTCCCGCAAATTCATGTCCTCATCGTAGTAGAGCGACAACACCAGCTTCTCGCGCTCGGGCAATCCCCCGATGGCGGCGGCCAACGCGCTCCGAAATCCCGCATCCTCGATATGGTCGAACGGGCCGGGCCTTTCGTCCCGCGCATGGTCCGCCGGACTCGACTCGTCGTCGTTCGAGCTCATCTGATCGAAACTGAACAGCCGGCAGGTCGCCGCATCCTGCACCAGCTTGTGATATTCCTCGATCGTCACGCCAAGTGCCTGGGCGATGTCCGACGGATTCGCGTCGTGGCCCTTTTCGTTCTCGAGCTTGCGGATCACATCCGACATCGCGCGCATGTTTCGATGCACCGAGCGTGGCGTCCAATCGGACTTTCGCACCTCGTCGAGCATCGCCCCGCGGATGCGTATGCCCGCGTAGGTCTCGAAATTCGCGCCCTTGTTGGCCGAATAATGCTTGGCCGCGTCCAGCAGGCCGATCATTCCCGATTGAATGAGGTCGTCCACTTCCACGTTCGGCGGCATCCGGCTCACCAGGTGATAGGCGATCCGCTTGACCAAATCCGCATGCTTGAGCACGAGCTCCTGCTGCGGCATTTGATCGACCGGAACGCCGTCGTCCGCCTGCGGCTTCGGACTCCGCTTCTGGGTGTTTGAGTACTGTGTGCTTGCTCTCATTGCAATACCGTCGAAGGACCAATCCGGGCCCCCACCATGCGTTCAACGAAGAACTCCAGGTGACCTCGCGCACCTTGTGGCGCAGACCACTTATCGGCCTTGAGGCTGAGATTCTTGAGGGCCACGGACGAATTTGAGGCCGGGAACGCATCCACGACAGGCGTCTGCCGCTGCACTGCACGCCGCAGATAGTCGTCAAACGGGACGGAGCCCGCGAACTCGAGGCTCACATTGAGAAATCGGTCACAAACCCGGGACATTTTCTGAAACAGCGCCGGCCCCTCGCCCGAGCGGCGCGTTTGGTTTGCCAGGATCTGGAAGCGCTGCACCCCGTGCTCCCGGCTGAGCACCTTGATGAGGGCGTACGCGTCCGTGATGGATGCCGGCTCGTCGCAGACCACCACCAAGACGTGGTGCGCCGCCTGGCTGAACGTCATCACGCTGTCATTGAGGCCTGCGGCGGTGTCCACGACCAGCACCTCGACCCGATGATACAGCTCGCTGAACGCCCGGATGATCCCTGCGTGCTCGGCCTGCGAGAGGCTTGCCATGCGCTTGACCCCGGAGGACGCCGGTACGATTTGCAGTCCATGAGGCCCGGTGACGATCGCATCCTCGAGTAAGCATTCGCCCGAGATGACGTGGCCGAGATGAAACTTCGTGTGCACACCCAGAAGCACGTCCACGTTCGCGAGCCCCAGATCCGCATCCACCAGCATCACCTCCCGGCCATGGGCCGCCATCGCGACCGCGAGATTGGTGGATACGGTGGTCTTTCCCACGCCCCCCTTGCCGCCGGTTACCGCAATGACCTTCACCGGCCGCGAGGAATTCAGCTCTTCCAGCCTTTCGGCTTGAGTCCTGGAGAGTCGGATGTCACGCATGGGCTTGGGCTCGGCCGAAATTACGGGCGTAATAGGAGGCGTCGCGCTTGAGCGGCGCATGCTCCATGAGTTTGTGCGCGGCGCGCACCAGCCACACTCGTCTCAAGTGGGCTGAATGCAAGTCCTCCGGCACGCGTTGGCCGTTGCACAAATAGGCGATCTTGAGCTGGTGGCGAAGAACGGTCGACATGACCGCCCCCAGACTCGCGGCCTCGTCGACCTTGGTGATGATGCAGGCCCCCGGCGAAACCGGGGCAAAGGCGCGGAAGATCTCCTCCAGAGCAAGCCCCTCACCCTGGGCGGGCAGCGTCAGGAGCACCTTTGCCCGTCCCGCCCCGAGCTGCAACCCCTCGAGTTGCTCGCTCAGGCGGACATCTCTCGGTCCCATGCCCGCGGTGTCGATCAAGACCAGGCGTTTCGATTTGAGCCGGTCGAGCACGCGGGCCAGCTCCCGCCCGGAATTGGGGGCGTGCATGGTGGCGCCCAGGATGCGGGCGTAGGTCATGAGCTGCTCACGCGCGCCGATGCGATAGGAATCGGTGCTCACCAGCGCGAGATCATCGCTCCCGTATCGCATGCTCCAGCGCGAGGCGAGCTTCGCAATGGTCGTCGTCTTGCCGGCTCCGGTGGGCCCGACCAGGGCGAATACGCCGCCGTTCACGGTGCTCAGCTCATCGACGACGGGCAGATGACGCAACAGCAGCGCCAGCGGAAGTTTCGAGGTGTCCTCGAGCCGGGTGCGCGAGGGCGTCATCGCAGCGAGCGAAGCCGCGACGTCCGGGGCGATGTCCATCGCCGACAACTCCTCGAGAACACGTGCCTTCAACGGCTCACGAACGCGCTTGTCGTTCCAGGAGATGCCGGCGAGTTCCCTCTCCAACAGGTGGCGCAGGTCCTTGAGCTCGCGCTGCACCGTGGCGAATCCGCGTTGAGCGTCTTGAGGGGCCGCGACCGCCGACAGATCCCGGGCCAACGCGGAAGGTGCACGCCGCTGCGCCATGAGCGGCGCCGGGGACGGCATCCGTGTTGCGACCGGCCGCGCGATGTCCGCCGCCTGAGCATTCGCCGGCGACGTGGCTGCACGCAGGCTGCGCGGGGCCGGGGCCGGCGATGCAGCCGGGGCTGCGCTCGCTTCGCGCGCGGCCCTGGCGACAGGCGCCGGTGCTGCGGTCGCCGATGCCGGTTCGTCTCGGAGCCAACGGATTTCCGAGATTCGGTCGGCACGGCCGCCGCTGATGCACCCGCCGCCGCTGATGCACCCGCCGCCGCTGATGCGCCCGCCGCGGCTGACGCGCTCGCCGCAGCAGCAGCCGCATTGGCGGCCAGCGCGTATTGACGCGCCGCTCCGGCGATCAGCGCCTCGTCGTAATCGACCGCGGCGATGACCTCGACGCCCTCGCTCCATTCGGCGGCTCGACAGGATCACGGCCTCGGGACCCTGCTCGAGCCGCACCTGATCGAGCGCCGCGCGCATGCTAACAGCCATGTAACGCTTGATTTTCACGTCAACCTCCATGAGGCAACCATTTCAAATGAACCATAAAACATCGACTAGCGTCCCACGGCCGCGACCACGCGGATTCGGCGGCTCTCGGGAATCTCGTTATAGGCGAGCACCGACAGCGTCGGGCTCGAATGGCGCATGAGGCGCGCCACCCATGGCCGGATCTTCGGCGCGACCAGCAGCACGGCCGGCTCGCCCGCAGCCTCCTGACGTCGGGTGCGGTCGGCCAGCGATTGCTGGATCTTGTCGGCGAGCCCGGGCTCGAAGCCCGGAGCATCGGCGCCGCTCGACATGGAATCCTGCAAGACCTGCTCGAGCGAGGGATCGAGGGTGATGACGGGCAGCTCCTGGCGCAGGCCGCCGATGTTCTGCACGATGCTGCGGCCGAGCGCGATTCGCACCGCGGCGACCAGCATCGCCGGATCTTGGGTCTTCGGCGCAAGCTCCGCCAGCGTCTCGCAGATGGTGCGCAGATTCCGGATCGGCACCCGCTCGAGCAGCAGGAGCTGCAGCACCTTCACGACCACGCTCATCGGCAAGAGCTTCGGCACCAGGTCCTCGATCAACTTGGGCGCGCTCTTGCCGAGCCGATTGAGCAATTGCTGAACCTCCTCGTGGCCGAGGAGCTCCTGCGCGTGCGATTGCAGCAGATGACTCAGGTGGGTCGCGATCACGCTGCTCGCGTCGACCACGGTGTAGCCCTGGGCCTGCGCCTGATCGCGGCGCGATTTGTCGATCCAGATCGCGTCGAGGCCGAACGCGGGATCCTTGGTGGCGGATACCCGGCAGCGTTCCGGACACCTGTCCGGGATTGATGGCGAGTTCGCGGTCCGGGAATACCTCGGACTCGCCCACCGGCGCGCCCAGAATGGTGATGCGATAGGAATTGGGGCCGAGTTCCAGATTGTCGCGAATGTGCACGGGCTGCACCAGGAACCCGAGCTCCTCCGACAGCTTCTTGCGGACGCCCTTGATGCGTCCCATGAGCTCGCCGCCCTGCGCGCGATCGACGAGCGGGATCAGGCGATAGCCCACTTCCGAGCCGACGGCGTCGACCTGCTCGACGTCGTCCCAGGACAGCTCGCGCTGCTCGGCGGACACGGCGGCGGGCTTGGCGGCGAGCGGCCGCGGCCGCCGCCTTCTCCGCCGCCTTGCGCGTGGTCATGAGATAGGCGCCCCATCCGCAGGCCGCCGCCATGCCCAGGAACACGAGGTTCGGCATGCCGGGGATGATGCCGAGGAGCCCCAGGATGCCCGCGGTCACGGCGAGGGCGCGGGGCTGGCCGAGGACCTGGGACATGATCTGCTGGCTCATGTCGTGGGGTTTCGAGACACGCGTCACCAGGATCGCGACCGCGACCGACAACAGGAGCGCCGGGATTTGCGCGACCAGGCCGTCGCCGATGGTGAGGAGCGCGTAGGTCCGGCCCGCATCCGAGACCGACATGCCGTGCTGTGCGGCGCCGATGATGATGCCGCCGAACAGATTGATGAACACGATCAATATGCCGGCGATCGCGTCGCCGCGCACGAACTTGCTGGCGCCGTCCATCGCACCGTAGAAATCCGCCTCCTCGCGCACCTCTTGCCTGCGCACGATCGCGTCGGCCTGGGTGATGAGGCCGGCGTTCAAATCGGCGTCGATGGCCATCTGCCGTGCCGGGCATGGCGTCCAGGGTGAAGCGCGCGCTCACCTCGGAAATTCGGCCGGCGCCCTTGGTGATGACGACGAAATTGATGATGACCAACACCGTGAACACCACCATGCCCACGGCGTAATTGCCGCCGACGACGAATTGCCCGAAGGCCGCGATCACGTGGCCGGCCGCGTGGGCCCCGGTGTGCCCCCTGATCAGCACGACGCGGGTCGAAGCCACGTTGAGCCCCAGCCGGAGGAGCGTTGCCCCGAGGAGCACGGTCGGAAAGCTGGCGAACTCGAGCGCGCGACGCACGTAGATCACCGCAAGGAGGATGATCAGCGACAGCGTGATGTTGAAGGTGAACAGCACATCCAGGAGGAACGCCGGCAACGGCAGCATCATCATGGCGAGCACGACCATGACGAGCACCGGCACGCCCAGACCGTTGCGCGCGAACTCCGACATCATCTGCATGAATCCGCGCCCGTTCATACGTCCGCGTACTCATCGCCCAGCTTGGGCTCGGGGCGCGCGAGGCGCGCGGCCAGGGTGGGATTCAGGGTGCGGATCCTGAAGACATACGAGAGCACCTGCGCCACGGCGAGATACAGGCCGGCCGGAATCTCCTGATTGAGGTCGGCGGATCGATACAACGCCCGCGCGAGCTTCGGGGACTCGAAGACCGGAACACGATGCTCTTCGGCAATGCGCCGGATGTTCTGCGCGATCAGATCGACGCCCTTCGCCGACACCCGCGGAGCCCGCATGTTCTCGGGATCGTATTTCAGCGCAACCGCAAAATGCGTCGGGTTGACGATCACCACGTCGGCGGTCGGCACCTTGTGCATCATCCGCCGCCGCGCGATCGCCTGCTGAATCTGTCGGATCCTCTGCTTGGTCTCCGGCCGGCCGTCGCTTTCCTTCGCCTCATCGCGCAGCTCCTGCCGCGTCATGCGCAACGCCCGCTTGAACTGGAACAGCTGGAGCGGTACGTCGACGGCCGCGACCAGGGCGAGCGACGCGCACAACCACACGAACGCAACGCTCATCAATCCGGCCCCCCGCCCGATCGCGGTGCTCGCCGACATGTGGCCCAGGGCGAGAACTGGGAAAAGCCACGCCACGATCCCCGTGCGCGACGCCCCCGACCATCCCACACTTCAACAGCGCCTTGCCGAGTTCCGAGGCGCCGCGCAACCCGAACAGGCGTTTGAACCCGCTGAGGGGGCTCATGCGGGTGAAGTCCGGAGTCAGGGCGGCGGGGCTGAAATTCCAGCCCCCAATGGCGATTCCGGCCAGCACCACGATCGCGACGAGCGCGCCGAAAATCGGCAGCAGCGCCGACAGCGCGAGCATCGATGCCTCGCGGAGCGCGGAGAACATCGATTGCGTATCCTCGAACTGATGCGCGTCTATGGACATGAAGCGCCGCATCAGTTCGCCATCTTGGCGGCGGATTCCGCGCTCGTGGCGACGAGCGCGACGCTGCCGCCGATCATGGCGGCGAACGTGGTGAGTTCGCGCGAGCGCGGCACCTGTCCACGCTCGCGCGCTTCCTGAAGGCGCCGTGGCGATGGGTCTTCGGTTCGTTCGCCGCCCTGTTCCGCTTCCTCCGCCATCAGTGCACCGGTTGCGGCTGCGCGCCGGCCAGATCCACGACGGCGGCGAGCGCGCTGTTGAGCAGACTCGAAATGCCCGACCATGAGTCCGTCCAGCCCGACGATCAGCACGATGAACCCGGACATCAGCGTGATGGTGAAGCCGATGCCGAAGAGATTGAGTTGCGGCGCGGCGCGGGTGACCACGCCCAATGCGAGGTTCACGATGACCAGCGCGACGACGGCCGGCAGCGCGACCAGCAGGCCGGTCTCGAAGATCCGCGCGCCCCAGAGGCCGCATCGACCACAACAGGTTCTGATCGATATTGGCGCCGCCGATGGGCAGGCTCTTGAAGCTGTTCGCCAGCGCGCCGATCAGCACCAGGTGGCCATTGACGGCGAGGTAGGCGAGCGTGCCCAGTATCATGAAGAACTGCCCGAGCACGGGCGTGTCGCCGCCGTGCTGGGGATCGATCAAGGTTGCGAACCCGAGTCCCATCGTCATCGATATGGTTTGACCGGCGAAGGTGAGCGCCTCGAACGACAGTTGCACCACCACCCGATCGCGATGCCGATCATGATCTCCTGCACGGCCGCCATGACGCCCGCGCCCGAAAAGATCGACAGACCGGCGGGCACCGGTGCGAGCGGCGCCAGGATGAAGGCGAGCGCGATCGACAGCGCGATCTTCACCGGCGGGGGTATGCTGGATTCACTGGCGATCGGCGCCGTCAGCACGAAGCCGCCGATCCGCAGCACCGGCCACCACAGCCGCGCCACCCATCGGGACACATCGGCGGCATCGATCATGATCGGCTGGATGGTGGCCATGTGCGCTCGGTCAGCCGATCATGTTCGGGATGTTGGCGTACAGATTGCGCGTGAAGTCGATCAGCGTGCGCAGAAGCCAGGGGCCGCTGACGAACAAGGCCAACACCAGCACCAGGAGCTTCGGAATGAAGCTCAAGGTGGCCTCATTGATCTGCGTCGCGGCCTGCAGCATACCGATCACGAGGCCCGTGACGAGCGCCGTCAGAAGCAAAGGGGCCGCCATCATCACCGTGACCATGAGCATCGAGTGCGCGAGATCCATCACGTTCTCGCGGCGTCATTGATGAAAGCTCCCGGCCAGGGTCCCGATCAGGAGCGTCCAGCCGTCGACCACCACGAACAGCATGATCTTGAACGGCAGCGAGATCAGCGCCGGCGAGAGCATCATCATGCCCATCGACATCAGCACGCTCGCGACCACCAGGTCGATGACCAGGAAGGGAATGAACACCATGAAGCCGATCTGGAAGGCGGTCTTCAGCTCGCTGGTGATGAACGTCGGCACGATGACGCTCAGCGGCACCTCCTCCGGCGCTCGCGAACTGCGCTCTGCCCCGAGAGCTTCGTGAACAGCTGCAAGGTCGTTCTCGCGCGTCTGCGCGAGCATGAATTTCTTGAGCGGCTGCAGGGTGCGGTCGATCGCGACTTCGCCGGCGATCTGCCCGTCCATATAGGGCTTGATGCCGTCGGCATAGGACTGATCGATGCGTCGGTGCTCATGACGAAGAACGTCAGGAACAGCGCGAGACCGATGAGCACCTGGTTCGACGGCGTTGTCGCCATGCCGAGCGCCTGGCGCAGAATCGACAGCACGATGATGATGCGGGTGAATGCCGTCATCGCCAGCAGGATCGCCGGCAATAGCGTCAGCACCGTCATCAGGATCAGAACCTGGAAGGTCAGCGAATAGGTCTGCAGCGCCGTCCGCGGCCGTCTTGATCGCGAGCGCCGGCAGGGTCGCCTGCGCCGTCGCCACACCCAGGGCAGCAACGCCAGAATCGCGCAGCGTGATCGGGCGCAAGCCATAGCGCGGGAGAGTCGCCCCCGTCCGAGGCGTGGGCGGCTTCCCCGCGGTCACGTCGCCCCCGGGCGCTTCATCAATTCGCGCAGGCGATCGGCGAACGCCGGCACGGCCGCGACGCCCTTCATCGCGATCGGCGTGTGAGCGGAGCAAGACCCACCACCCCGCCCGCGCCGATGCCGACGAGCACTTGGCTGTCGCCGACGCGCACGAGAACTATCCGTTCACGGGGACCGAGCTGCAAGTTCGTCGATGCACGGCGATCTCGCCGCGGCCGCGCGGGCCTCCCGAGCTTCAGCCGCTTCAGGACCCAGCTGACGGCAAAGATCAATGCAACGATCGCGGTCAAGGCTCAAAGTGAGCTGCGCGACGCTGCCCACCGACAGCGGGGATACGGGCGCGGCGAGATTCGTCACCGAGCCTGCTCCATGCGTTCGGTGGCGCTCACCACGTCGGTCAGCCGGATGCCGAACTTCTCGTTCACCACCACGACCTCGCCGCGCGCGATGCGCACGCCGTTCACCAGCACGTCGAGTGGCTCGCTCGCCAGGCGGTCGAGCTCCACGATGGCGCCGGGGGCCAGCTGCAGCAGCTCGCGCACCGGCATGCGCGCACGCCCCACTTCCAGCGCGAGGGTGACGGCGACATCCAGAATCAGGTTGAGATTCATCTCCTGGCCCGAGCCGGCGGCGGCATTCGGCCCCAGCTCGTTGAATTGCGCGCGCGCCACGGGCGCCGCCTTGGGATCGGGAACACTCATGCAGGACCTCCGGGAATGATCTTGAGGGCGTTGTGACCCTGCGAGACGCCGAAGCGGCCTCTGTGCAGCGGAACGTCGCCCACCAGCAAGACGACGTCCTGCGGGGGCTCGATGGGAATGATGTCGCCGGGCGTCAGGCGAACGAGCTCGCCCAGGCTGATCTTCGCCTGAGCAAGCACCGCGCGCAGCTCGAGCTCCGCGTCCTGCAGACCCATTCCGAGCGCGGGCCCCCAGGGGTCCTGCTTGCGCGCCGGAGGCTTGCCGCCGTCCGCGGCGAGCGCCTCGCGGATCGGGGCCAACACCGCGTCCGGGATGAGCAAATCGATGGGACCTGAGTGCGCGGCGAATTCCACGGTGAATCGCATGACGGTCAGTGATTCGTTGGGACCGCCCAGCTGCAGAAGTCTCGGATTCAATTCCTGCTTCACCGGCTCGAGTTCGATCGGCGTGACCGGTGCCCATGCGGCGGTCAGTTCGGGGCCCAGGGTACGCAGCATGAGCGACAAGAACCGAAGCGCGGCGGGCGCGACGGCCGCCTGCGGCTCCGTCGCGGCGCGCCCCGTCCCGCCAAAAAAGCCGTCCAGCAGGGCGAGCAGGAGCTTCGGTTCGACCACGACGAACGCGAGCCCCGGCAACGGCTTCAGGCGCACCACCGCGATGCCGCCCGGGGTCGGCAGGCCAGCCTGCAGGTCGGCGGCTTTGGCGGAATCGACGGAAGTGAACTCGACAGTGGCATCGCGGCTCAAGAGGCCGGACAGCGCCACCTTGGCACGCTCCGCAAAGCTCTTGCCGATGATCTGGAGCATCGGCATTTGGGTCCGATTGATCCGCTGCGAGGCGAAGTCGAACGGCCGCACCCCGTCGGCAGCACCCTTATCCAAAAGAGCAGATACCTCTTCCTCGGAGATATCACTGGACTCCGGCGCGGGCTCCTCCTCGACCGCGGCTGGTTGCGACGCCATTACTGCACCACGAAGCTGGTGAACAGGAGATCGTCGACCGGCTCGCCGCCCTGCTTCTTCTGCACGTCGTTGACCTCGGCGAGCGCCTCGGCGCGCAGCTTGTCCTTGCCGTCACGCGACATCAGCGACTGATAATTGCGGTTGCTCATGAGCAGCAGCAGGTTGTTGCGGATCAACGGGATATTCTTGGTCGCGCTGTCGATCGCCTTCTGATCGTGCGCCATGAGTTCCATGGTGATCTGAAGGAACCGCACCACCGAGCCATCCTCGAAATTGACCACCAGAGGCGGGTCGATGGCGTAGTAAATGGAGGCCTTGGCTGCGCCCTCCTCACCGTGCGCCCCGCTGGAGGCGGTCACGACCGGGGTGATGGTTCCATCCTTGCCGAGCTTCAATTCCGGGATGGGATGGAGCTTCGCGTTGATGAATCCGCCTGCCACGACGGCCAGCAGGGCCATGACGAAAACCACAATGGCGTTCATCATCATCCCGCCGCCCGATTTCTTGGGAGGAGGAGGGGTAGGGGTTGAATCGTCGGCTGCTTCTGCCATGTGCTGATCCTTCTGCGGCGTCATTGCCGCAACAGGACTGGAGCAAGTTCTATGCCATGGCCCCCCACATATTTTTATTGTTACCGTTCAATACGTTATGAAATCGGGGGCACAAAGGCGTCGGCGCACGGTAGCGCATCGCACCGCAGCACGCGGCGGCCCGCCGGGAATTTGACGCTCTCGAGGAAAGGCGGCCGGGGCTCGATCGGCTACCAGATCGTCACGCGGTCGGTGGGCGCCAGGTACATCTTGTCGCCCGGCTTGACCTTGAATGCCTCGTAGAACCCCGCCTGGTTTCGCACAGGAGCGGTGCCCCTCACGGCAGGCGGCGAATGCGCATCCGTTTTGACCCTCTCGATGGCCTCGCCCTCCCGGACCTTGCCGCGCCAGACCTGGGTCCAGCCGAGGAAAAAGCGCTGATCGCCGGTGAAGCCGTCGATCACGGGTGCGCGCTTCCCCTTGAGCGCGAGGTGATACGTCTGATAGGCGATCGACAGTCCGGAATTATCGGCGATGTTCTCCCCCAGGGTGAGCTCCCCGTTGACCTGAAATCCCGGCGCGGCAGGGTAGGCAGCGTATTGCGCGACCAGCGCCTGTGTCTTCGCAGCGAATTTCGCATGATCCTCCGGCGTGAACCAATCCCTCAAATTGCCGTCCGCGTCGTACTGGCTGCCGCGATTGTCGAAGCCGTGGCTGATTTCGTGCCCGATGACCGCGCCGATGCCGCCGTAATTGACCGCATCGTCGGCGCGCGCGTCGAAGAACGGCGGCTGAAGGATCGCCGCGGGGAATACGATCTCGTTCATCAGCGGGTTGTAGTACGCATTGACGGTCTGCGGCGTCATGAGCCACTCCCCGCGGTCGATGGGCTTGCCCAGCTTGTCGATGGTGCGGCGGTACTCGAACTCCGAGGCGCGGATGACGTTCCCCCAGAGATCGTCGCGGGACATTTCGAGGGCGCTGTAATCGCGCCACTGGTCGGGATAGCCGATCTTCTTGGAGAGCTTCGCGAGTTTTTCACGCGCGCCCTTCTTTGTCTCGGCGCTCATCCAGTCCAATCGATCGATGTCGCGCGCGTAGGCTTCGACCAGATTGTTCACCAGGGCGATCATTCGCGCCTTGTATTCGGGCGGGAAGTACTTGTGCACGTACAACTTGCCGAGCGCCTCGCCCATGGAATCATCGAGCAGACCGAGCCCGCGCTTCCAGCGGGGCTCGTTCTCGGGAACATCCCGAAGAACCGTGCCGGTGAATGCGAACCGCTCGTCGACGAACGCCTTCGAAAGATAGGGCGCCGCATCGGAGAGCACGCGCCACTTGAAGTAGTTGCGCCAGGACTCGATCGGGGTGTCGGCAATCAGCTTGGCCAAAGCGGTGAGATACGTGGGCTCCGAAACGATCGTGTAATCGGTCCTGCCGGCGAGCCGGCTGCCCTCGAGGTACGCCGCCCAGTCGAAGCCCGGCATGAGCCCGCGAAGATCCGCGAGCGCCACCTTGTTGTAGGTCTTGATGGGATCGAGACTGTCGATCCGCGTCCACTCCTTGTCCGCAATCGCGGTCTCAAGGTTCAGGATCTCGGCGGCGCTTCGATGCGCGTCCTTGTCCCCGGCCATGCGCAGCATGGTTTCGATGTGGACGAGATACCTGGCGCGTACCTCTTTCAGCTTGGGGTCGTCCTTGAGGTAATAGTCCCGATCCGGCATGCCGAGCCCGCTCTGTGCGATGCGCACGGCATATCGGGTCGAATCCTTGGGATCCGGAGCCACGCTGAAATCGAATGGCGCGCCCATCCCCGTACGATTGAATTGCGCGATCAATGCCGGTATTTGCTCCTTGGACGACAGCGCATCGATGGCGGCAAATGTGTGCTCGAGCGGCTTGACGCCGAGGCTCTCAAGGCGGGGCTCGTCCATGAAGCTTGCGTACAGGTCGGCGAGCTTGCGCGCCTCGGAGCCTGTGGCCGACTCGGCTCTCGGCGGGTCGCCGGCCGTAGCGGGCGGGCGCCGCGCGAGGTCGTCGACAATGCCGTGCAGCTGGTCCTCGGTGCGATCCGCGACCTCCGTGAAGGATATGTATCGTCCCTTGTCGGCCGGGATCTGAAATTGATCCAGCCACTTGCCGTTGAGATACCGATACAGGTCGTCCTGCGGTCGGCTCGCTGAGCTCACGTATTCGGTGTCGATGCCGGAACGTGGTGCAGCCGCCGCCGCCGCCAGTCCCAATGGGGCCGTCACGGCCATGCCCGCCACCGAAGCCCCGAGAAATGCCGAGGCTCGCGCCCATACGCTTGCAGTCATGAAGATTCTCCTCAAAATTTGAGCGATACCCTCAATCCGGGCGCCGCGTCGTCCAATATCAAGCGGGCGCCGTGCAGCTTGGTCACGGCGGCGACCAGCGACAGCCCAAGTCCCGAACCAGGCACCTTGCGCGCCTCGTCGAGCCGCACGCGCCGGCCGAGGACCAGTTCGCGCTTGTCCGCCGGTATCCCCGGTCCATCGTCCTCCACGACGACCTCGGGCACTCCATTGTGAGCCCGAAGGACCACGCGTATGCGACCCCCGTCGGGCGTGAACTTGATGGCATTGTCGAGCAGGTTCGCGAGCGCCTGCGCGAGCAGCTGACGGCTCCCCTGCACTTCGGCGCCGGGCGCCACCGAGCTTTCGAGCCTGATGCCCCGCTCCTCGCTCACCGGCGCGTACAGCTCCACCATGCTCGCGACCAGCTCCGAAAGATCGACGGGCTCGCGTGCCACGGTGCCGGTCTCCGCCAGCGCGATGCGCAGCAGCGCATCGAGCGTCGATCGCATGTGATCCACCTCCGTGGAGACGCGCTCGATCACCTTGCGTTCCGGGGAGCCCGGCGCGAGACCGCTGATGGCGCCCTCGGCCGTCGCCTGCAACCGGTTGAGCGGCGTGCGCAGATCGTGCGCCGCGCTGTCGAGTACCGTGCGCATGCCGAGCGTCAGCTGCTCGATCTTGTCGAGCATGCTGTTGATCTCGCGCACCAGCGTGTTGATCTCGTCGTCCGCATTGCGCACCGGCAGCCGCTGCGAAAGATCGCCGCGCATGATCTGGGTGGCGACCGCGGATATCGCTCCGGCCTGCGCCAGAATGCGCCGCCCCATCCAGAACCCGCCGCCGAGGCCGAGCAGGAGGGTCAGCACGACGGCGGCGATCAGGCCGCGCATCATCAGGTTCTTCACGTCCTGACGCTCCTGCACGTCGTGCCCCACCAACATGCGGTAGCCGCCGGGCAATTTGAAGCGCTGCGCACGCATCTCGTGCTCCCGCGTCTCGTCGCCGAACGGCACCGACACCTTGAACTGGATCCACTTGTCGTCGTTGGAACCGATCTTGGGCCAGGCGGGCACGTTGCCGGCGACCGGCCGCAGCTGGGGATCGACCATGAGGTACACGGCGCCGCGCACGTCCTGGTCCTGCGAACGCTGCTCGATCAATTCGATGAAGTCGCTCCGCGACAGCACCAGCACCTGTTCGCGCAGTCCCTGCACTTCGGCCTCGATGAGGTTGTCGGTACTCCCGTCGACGATGCGCGAGACCGCGAAATCCACCACACCGAGCAGGAGCGCGGCGCCGCAGGCGAATACCATCGAATAGACGATGGCGATTCGAAACGGCGACGTGTCGAGCAGTCCGAGAAACCGCTGGTCGGCGCTCAGCACCCGGCGGCGCCAGGCGGCCACTATTCGTCTTCGCGCAGGCTGTAGCCCGCGCCGCGCACCGTGTGCAGCAGGGGTTTGTCGAAATCTTTGTCGATGGCCTGGCGCAGGCGGCTGATGTGCACGTCGATCACGTTCGTCTGCGGATCGAAGTGATAGTCCCAGACCCCTTCGAGCAGCATGGTTCGCGTAACCACCTGACCGCTATGGCGCATCATGAATTCGAGCAGCTGAAATTCCCGCGCGGTGAGCTCGATCTTCTTGCCGTTACGCGTCACCCGGCGCGTCATCCGGTCGAGCTCGAGATCGGCCAATTTCAATTTTGCGGTGGTTTCCGCGTTCCCCGAGTCCCCGCGCCGTGCGAGCGCGTCGATGCGCGCCATGAGCTCCGACATGTGGTACGGCTTGGTCAGGTAGTCGTCGCCGCCTGCGCGCAATCCCGTGATGCGGTCGTCGACCTCGCCGAGCGCACTCAGGATGAGTACCGGAAGCTTGCGGCCCGTCGCCCGCAGGGACTGGACCAAGGCCAGCCCGTCGAGCTTGGGCAGCATGCGGTCGACGATGGCCAGATCGATGGCGATCGAGGAGGCCATGTGCAGCCCTTTGAGCCCGTCCCCGGCCACATCCACCGAATGTCCCACCTCTCGCAGTGCCTTCGCCAAGTAGTCCCGTGCAACTTCATCATCTTCAACGATCAAAATGTGCATGACTGGTATTTTACAGACGTTGGACCGGTGTATGTCGGCACGTTAAGCTTCACCCTGTTGAGTCTCATTTTTCACCCAGAAAATCATCGGGGGCCCTGGTTTGACACCCTCCTCGCCGGATAGATCCCTTCGCGGGAGGTTATGTTGAGCCCCCCGGACCCGGCGTCGCGCACCTGCGATGTCCTGGTGATGGGCGGCGGCCCTGCCGGCTCGACGGCCGCCATTATGCTGGCCGAAAAGGGCTGCCGGGTCGTGCTGCTGGAGAAAGCTCATCACCCGCGTTTCCATATCGGAGAGTCGCTTCTGCCGGCGAACCTGCCGCTGTTCGAGCGCCTCGGGGTGGCGGAGCGGGTCCGGGCCATCGGCATGGAGAAATGGGGCGCCGAATTCATCTCGCCGTGGGATGGGCGGCGGCAGCAGTTCCAATTCGCGGAAGCCTGGGACAAATCCCTGCCCCTTGCCTATCAGGTCAGGCGCTCGGACTTCGACGAGATCCTGATCCGCCGCGCCGCCGAGGCCGGGGCGCTCGTCGTCGAAGGCTGTCGAGTACGCGAAGTTCAGTTGCTGGACGGCGGCCGGAGCGCCCGGGTCGAGGCCGTGCACGAGGATGGGCGCACCGAGTGCTGGGACACCCGGTACCTGGTGGATGCGACCGGCCGCGACACGTTCATGGCCAACCGGCTGAACGCGAAGCAGCGTAACAAGAAACACAACAGCGCCGCCATGTATGGTCATTTCACCGGCGCGCGCCGCGAGCCCGGCAAGCGCGAGGGCGACATCAGCATTTTTTGGTTCGATCACGGCTGGTTCTGGTTCATTCCGCTCTCAGACGGGAATACCAGTGTGGGCGCGGTGGCCTGGCCGAGTTACATGAGGACACGGACAGTCGGGGTGCGCGAATTCTTTCTGGCAACCATCGCCTCGTGCCCGCCGCTCGCGGAGCGGCTCCTCGACGCGAAGCTGGCCACCGAAGTCGAGGCCACCGGCAATTACTCGTACACGTGCAACCACACTCACGGCAGCAATTATCTTCTGGTGGGCGATGCCTACGCCTTCATCGATCCGGTGTTCTCGTCCGGAGTGATGCTGGCCATGACCAGCGCTGCGGCCGCCGCCGAGACCATTGACGAATGCCTCAAGCAACCCGATCGCGCCGTACGGGCACTGAAGCGATACGACCGCGTGGTGCGCCACGGACCGAAGCAATTTTCCTGGTTCATCTACCGCGTGACCAACCCCGCCATGCGCGAATTGTTCCTGGGCCCGCGCAACGTTCTTCGGATGAAGGAAGCGCTCATGTCGGTGTTGGCTGGCGACATCTTCGGGCACACGCCCATTTGGGGATCGCTCCGGGCGCTCAAGGCAGTGTACTACGCGATGTCGCTCGCGAATCTCGGCCGCTCGTGGCGCGCCGCGCGGCGCCGCGCCGCCAACATGCGCCCCGTCGAGTCCGAGTTATCGACCGGCGGCTGATGGGCCGCCTGTGGATGCTCCGGCGGCCCCTGTGTGCCTCGATGCTCTGGGCCGCCGCTTTCGCCCCGATGCCCGGCCGCGCGGCCGAAGAGCCTCTCTGGGAGGTTGGTCTTGGCGTCGGAGTGCTCGGCTACGACGACTATCGTGGCGCGGACAGCTCGCATGTCTATCCGGTTCCCGTACCGTATGTGCTCTACAACGGCACGTTCCTCAAGACCGATCGCGATGGCGTGCACGCACGGCTTTTCGATCAGGACTGGGTGCAGCTCAAGTTGAGTTTCAACGCGACGACGCCCGTGAGCAACGACCGGACCCGCAGCGCGATGCCGGAACTCAGGCCCACCGTGGAAGCCGGCGTGTCGCTGGATTTTCATCTTTGGCAAAGCGACGATGCCCGCGCCAAATGGGAGTTGAGAATGCCTTTGCGCTCGGCCTTCGCGATCGAATCACCGCCGCAAGCAATAGGCTGGACGTTTTCCCCGGGGTTCGCGCTTGATTTGGTGGACCACGTTGGATCCGACGCCTGGAGGCTGGGCTTCCTCGCCGGCCCATTGTTGGCGAACCGCCGCTACAGCTCTTATTTCTATTCGGTCCAGGCGCAATACGCCACCCCTTCGCGCCCCGAGTATCAGGCCTCCGGCGGGTACGCCGGGACCGAATTTCTCACCGCGCTGTCGAAGCGCTTCCCCAAATACTGGGTGGGCGCCTTCATGCGCTACGATAGCCTGGCGGGAGCGGCATTCGAGGACAGTCCTTTGGTCCAACGCGATCACTATTGGACCGCGGGGTTTGGCGTTGCCTGGCCCATCCGCACGTCCTCGCAGCGGGTCGACGTGTCCGATTGACGCCTCGAGCCGAGTAAAGCCGACGCACCCGATGCAGCGCCTTCTCAAAATCGCGTATGAATACTTCGCGCTCTACACTTCGCTGGCGCTGCTCGGGCTCATATGCCTCACGTGGTCGGTATTCGCGCTCCCGCTGTACTACATCCTGCCCGCGGAACTCGGCACCCGGGTCGGTCGGCGTGGCATCATGTATGGTTTCCGGCTCTACGCGTGGTCACTTTCGATCACCGGCAGCTATCGCCTCGACCTGACCGCACTCGACTCGTTGCGGGGGAGCCCTCCGATGATTCTCGCGCCCAACCATCCCTCGCTCATCGACGCGCTCCTCATCCTCACCCGGCATCCGAACGTCGTGTGCGTCATGAAGGCGGAGCTCATGAGGAACATGTTCCTCGGTGCCGGCTCGCGATTGGCGCGCTACATCCCCAACGAATCATCCCGCCAGCTGATCAAGGAATCCGTCGCTCATCTGCGCCGGGGATGTTTGCTGCTCCTGTTCCCGGAAGGAACCCGCACGACACGTCTGCCCATCAATTCGCTGGCGGGCAGCGTGGGCCTCATCGCCAAGCACGCGGCGCTACCGGTTCAGACGCTGATCATCGAGACCGACTCGCCGTTCTTGAGCAAGGGCTGGCCGTTGTTTCGGCGCCCCGATCTCCCCATCGTCTACAAGGTGCGGTTGGGCAAGCGATTCGAACCGCCTGACGATGTTGTGGCGTTCACGGCCGCGCTGGATGAGTATTATCGGCGCGAGCTCGCCAGCGCTTTGCAGTCGCGATGGTTGACGGACGGCTGAGATGGCCGAGCGCTCCACCACCCATTTGGTGCTCATCCCGAGCTACAACCCGGGCACCAAGGTGTACCAAACCGTCCGCGCCGCGTTGGACCGATGGAGCCCGGTGTGGGTGGTGATCGACGGGAGCACCGATGATTCGGCCACGCGGCTCTCGGCGATGGCCGCCGCTGAGCCCGGACTTCGCGTGTTCGTGTTGCCGAAAAATCGCGGCAAAGGCGGCGCCGTGCTTTACGGTCTCGAACAGGCAGCCGCCCTCGGCTTCACTCATGCCCTGACCATGGATTCGGACGGACAGCATCCGGCCGACCTCATCGCGCAGTTCATGCGAGCCTCGCAGGCCGAACCCGGCGCGATGATCCTCGGTTGTCCGGTGTTCGATTCGAGCGCACCGCTGCTGCGCGTCAGAGGCCGCAAAATCTGCAATTGGTGGGTGAACGTCGAGACCCTATGGTCGGGCATCGGCGATTCGCTTTATGGCTTTCGGGTCTATCCGATCGCGGCGCTGGTGCGCGTGATGCATCGCCAGCCGTGGATGCGCCGGTTCGACTTCGACGCCGAAGCGGCGGTCAGGCTCTCCTGGCGCGGCGTGCGGGCGATCAACCTGCCCGCACCGGTGCGCTACTTCAGGCCCGATGAGGGCGGCGTTTCGCACTTCAACTACTGGCGAGACAACCTCCTCCTGACCTGGATGCACCTGCGTCTGTTCGTCGGCTTCCTGGTCCGGCTGCCGCTGCTCGCCGCGCGGCTCGCCCGCAGGCGGACTCGCCGCTAAAGCGGCTTGATCCCGCAATACGTGGAGAAAATGCCGAGCTCCACGTGACGATCGACGTCCGCCAACCCGGCTTCGCGCATGGCCGAGAGAATGAGGCTGGGATGCGCGCAGGTTTCGATGGTATCCCAGTAGTAACGCATCAGCTGCGGCATGTCGCGATGAGCGGCCATGCAGCGCGCCATCAACGGCACGACGCCGCGCATGTAGATCTTCAGGGCCGCGCGCGACAACCTGCTCTCGGGTGCCGTGATCTCCAGCAGGCACACCCGACCGCCGGGCACCAGGACACGCACGAACTCCCGCAACGCCAACGACAGGTCCCCCACGTGCCGCAGCGCGTATCCCATGGAGAGGAAATCCGCCGAGGACGCCGGCGATGGAATCTCTTCCGCGGTTCCGCGCAGCAGCCGAACGCCCGCGGGCACTTTGGCCTGCTCCATCATGCCGGCACTCGGATCGACCCCGATCACTGCGGCGGCCCCCGCCAGACGCGCAGCCTCTCGCGCCGTGAGCCCGGTGCCCGTGCCGATGTCCAGCACCCTCATGCCGGGCCGCAGCCCGGCGCGCGCCAAGGCCCGGCGCCGATACCAGGATCCGCTTCCCAAGGCCATCGCCCGCTCAATCCGGTCGTAGTCCCCCGCGGTACGGTCGAACAGCCCGCGAACCCACCGGGCTCGGTCTTGTTCCTCGCCGTAATATTGTGTCAGGGGTTTATGGGGCGACTGCATGGGAGGTACGAGCATACAGCCCCCGGATCCGCGTTTGTCACAATTACAAAGCACGTTTCATTGCATTGCCCATTTTCTGGAAGAACGGGGCGCTTTGATCGATTGACACGCCGAACTGGCGGCGGCATACATATAAATAGCCGCCCCCTGCTATGCCGAGTAGGTGGAAAAGAAAAAGAAAGGCTCCGTTTAGCCGGGCCGCATGGGCCGCCATATCCCCGCCTGCTCCTGACGGGCGCTCTCCGACTGATGATTCCCAACCGCGGAGCGGTAGCAATAGTCGGCCCAGTGGCATCCCTCGGCCGCGGCCAGCTCCGGGCTCCGCCAGCTCTCGGGCTCCGCGCCAGCTCTCGGGCTCCCGATTTTCGGCCCCCTCCGGCCTCGTCGACCTGCCTCGCGCCCCGCCCCCGCCTCTGCGGAGTGTGCGCGACCGTGGCCGGTTGCCCCCCCGCCTCGCACCTATATAATGACCTCGAGCGGCACGAGGATGGCCAGCTCGAAGTACCATTCCAGAACCGAACCAAGCCAGAAGTTCCATGCCCGACAAAGCGTCGCTTATGCAACCATCGGCGACGCCAGCCGATATCACTTTGCAACGGGAAATCGCCGCCCTGTTCGTGGAGGCGTTGAATTTGGATGTGGCGCCCCAGGACATCGATCCGGACGCGCCCTTGTACGGCGAGGGGCTCGGTCTCGATTCCATCGACATACTCGAGGTCGCGCTGATCGTGTCCAAGAAATACGGCGTTCAACTGCGGGCGGACAGTCAGGAAAATCATAAAATCTTCCGTTCTTTGAGGCACTTGGCCGACTACATCGCGACCCAGAGATCCAAGTGATCGAGCGCGGACGGCGTGGGCTGCAGATCGCTGCGGCCTGTGTCCTGCTCGCGGCGTATACGGGGCTATCGCATTACTGCAACACTCACCCCATCCCGGGCGTGGGAATCGTCCTCGCCCTCGCGCCGCCGCTCGTGTTGGGATGGGGTCTGCTTTGGCGCTCGACATCACCTTGGATTGCAGGACCTCTGACAGTGGTCACGGCTTTGCTCTTGTATGATGGATGGGCGCAGCTCGAGAAGAAGTTTTCTATGGTTTATCTGATACAAGAATGCGGGATGTACAGTCTCCTGGCGTTCGCTTTCGGGCGCTCCCTGGGCCGGGGGGACATCGCCCTCTGCACCCGCCTGGCCGATCGGCTGCACGGTCCCCTGACGCCGCGCGAAGTCCGCTACACCCGCCAGGTCACAGCGGCATGGGCAATCTTCTTCGGCGCGCTCACCGTGACGATCCCGGGGCTGTACTCTCTGGCGTCGGTAAGGGTTTGGTCGCTGTTCGTCAATTTCATCGCCTTGCCCTTGGTCGGGCTCATGTTCGTGGTCGAGTATGCGGTGAGGCGCCATGCGCTTCCGGAGACGGCGCGGCGGGGAATACTCGCTTCAGTGCGGGTGTTTCTGTCGAGCCGATGATCGGATGGACATGACCGCCCTCCTCTCTCACCCTTCGGCGGACTCGATCGTCGCTTACCGCGGCGGGCGCGCCCTGCGGGCTGCGCAATTCCTCGATGACGCGCAGCGCCTGGCCGACTCCCTGCCGCCGGGACGGCACGTCCTCAACGCGTGCGCGGACCGCTATCGCTTCGCGGTCGGCCTTGCGGCGAGCCTGATGACGGGTCGGGTGAGCCTGTTGCCATCGACGCACACGCCCGAAGTCATCAGGCATCTGATCCAGTTCGCGCCCGACACCTTCTGTCTCACGGACGACGAAGCCTGCACCATCGATCTGCCGCTCGTTCGGTACTCGGATGCCATGGGGTTGCACGACTCGGAGTTCCGCCCGTGCGGAACGTTTCGTGTGCCGCAAATCTCCGACGAACAGCTCGCTGCGATCGTGTTCACGTCCGGATCGACCGGCACCCCGCTCCCGTACCGGAAAACTTGGGGGCGGCTGGCCGGCTGCGTCCACGCCGAAGCCAGCGAGCTCAAGATTGCCGACGGCGGCGCGTTCACCCTGATCGGGACGGTGCCGCCGCAACACATGTACGGGTTCGAGTCCACCGTGCTGGTGGCGCTGCAGAGCGCCAACGCGTTCACGGCGCAACGCCCTTTCTACCCCGCGGATATCGCAAACGCCATCACCGAGGCGCCGCGGCCGCGGGCGTTGATCACCACTCCCGTGCATCTGCGCACGCTCCTGGCCGCCGGCCTCGCCTGGCCGGGGCTCGATCTCATCGTTTCCGCCACCGCCCCGCTGTCGCGCGAGCTCGCACGCGAGGCGGAGAGCCGCTCCGGCGCACCGCTGCTGGAAATCTATGGTTCCACCGAAACCGGACAGATCGCGATTCGGCGAACGGGCGAATCGGATGCGTTCCGCTTGTTCCCCGGCGTGAGGCTCCGCTCGGATAATGGACAGACTTACGCGTACGGTGGCCACATAGAGCAGATGACGCCGCTGTGCGATGTGATCGAGCTTTCCGGCGAACGCGAATTCACCTTGCACGGACGCACGGCGGATCTGGTCAACGTCGCGGGTAAGCGCAGCTCCTTCGGGTATCTGAACGCGCAGTTGAACGCGATACCGGGCGTGCAGGACGGCGCATTCTTTCTACGCGAACGTGATCACGGAGGCGCCACCGGAATCCCCCGCCTGGCAGCGGCAGCGGTCGCGCCCGGCCTGAGCGCCGCCTCGCTGCTGGAAAGCCTGCGTGAACGCATCGACCCCGTGTTCCTGCCCCGCCCGTTGCTGCTGGTCAACCGGTTGCCGAGGAATGCGACCGGGAAGCTGCCGCATCAGGCGCTCGAGGCCCTGGTCGATCAGCACCCGCCGACGAACACGAAAGAGCCCGGCGCCTCCAAGCGCTCGCCTCATGGCAACTCCTGAGCGCGCCGAGTTCCGGCACTCGATCGGCATCGCGGCCGATCATCCGGCACTTGCAGGACACTTCCCCGGCATGCCGATCGTTCCGGGGGCTGTACTGCTCGACGAAGCGCTGCGGATCATCGAGTTGGATCTAGGCATCGATATCACCCAGTGGCAATTGACAGCGGCCAAGTTCCTCGAGATCGTGCGTCCGGGGGATACGCTCACGATCGAGCATACGGCAATCGCGGACGGTACCGTACGTTTTGCGGTACGGGTGGCGGATCGGTCGGCACTCTCCGGGACGCTGTCTCGAGCCGCCGCGGGCGCCGGCGGATGACGGCCGAGCCTTCGAGAGTCCTGGAGACGCCGCCCATCGCGGGGCAGGCTCAAAGAGAATCCATCCGGGGCCGGCCCGCGGAGTGGATCGGCTACCGCGAGCGGGGCAGTCAGTGGTTGCTTCGGCTGATGGCCTACTTGTCTCTGCGTCTGGGCCGCCGGGTGACCCGCGCAGCGCTCTACGGAATTGCCGGGTACTTCTTTCTCTTCTCCCCGCGCCCCCTTCGTCATTCGCGCCGCTATTTGACGCTCGCGCTCGGCCGGCCGCCGAATACGCTCGAGCGCTTCAAGCACGTAATGTATTTTGCCACCTGCATTCACGATCGGGTTTACCTGGTCAACGAACAATACGAGCGTTTCGACTGCAGCGTCGAAGGCGAGGCGCTGATGCAAGCGCAACTCGACGCCGGTCGCGGCGCTTTCTTGATGGGTGCGCATTTGGGAAGTTTCGAGGTCATGGCGAGCGTCGGGCGGCGCCAGCCGGGCCTTCACGTATCGATGGCCATGTACGAGCACAACGCACAAAAGATCAACACCCTGCTGGCGGCGATCGGGCGCCACGCGAAGCCCGACATCATTCCGCTCGGCCAGATCGACGCCATGCTGCGCCTCGCGGACCGCCTCGACAGCGGCGCGTTCGTCGGCGTGCTCGGCGATCGCACTCTGGGCGAGGAGCCCGTGCACCGCGTGACCCTGCTCGACCGCCAAGCGGGGCTTCCCACCGGCCCGATGCGTGCGGCGGCGATTCTGCGGCGACCGGTCATTTTCATGGCGGGGCTCTATCGCGGCGGCAACCGCTATCACGTCGTCTTCGAACCGATCGCGGACTTCTCGAAGATTCCCGCGAGAGAGCGCGAAGCCGAAGTGCATCGCGCCGTCGAGCGCTACGCTCAGCTGCTCGACCGCTATTGCCGCTCCGACCCATTCAATTGGTTCAATTTCTTCGACTTCTGGCGCGGGCAATCCGACCCATCGGGCGCATGAGGCGGCACACACCCCGGCGGCGCCCCCGAGCGGCCCTGAGAAGCGCGATACGATGGCCGGCATTGCTGGCGCTGGCAGCCCTGCTCGCCGTCTCGCCGCCGATCGTGCGCTCCTCTACCGACGATCTGCAGGAGCTCATGCGCTTGCTCGCGGCGCGCCGCCACGGCCAGGTGGACTTCGTCGAACAGCACTTTCTCGCGGTACTCAAGCGGCCGGTGGAGTCCTTTGGGGTGATGACCTACGACGCACCTCACCGGCTCGAGAAGCGCACGGTGGAACCGAGGGCCGAGCGGTTGGTGCTCGATGGCGATGAGCTCACCGTCGAGCGCAAGGGCCACACTCACGTGCTGCAGCTTGCGGCTTATCCGTCGTTGCTGCCTTTCATCGAAAGCCTGCGCGCAACGATGGCCGGGGATTTGCCCGCGCTCGAGCGCTCATTCAACGTCGATTTCGCCGGCAATCTGGAGCGCTGGACGCTGTCGCTCTCCCCGCGCGACCCGAAAATCTCGAGCACCGTCTCGCGGGTGCGCATCGACGGCTCGCGCGACGTTCTGTCCAAAGTCGAAATTTTCGAGGCCAACGGCGACCGATCGCTCATGACTCTGCGCGAACATCCGGCGCCATGAGGAGTCGCCGGGTGTGGGCCGTCGGTGCATGGCTCGGGTGCCTCGCGCTGGCGGCATGGGTGGCGCTGCATGCGCGGTATGTCGCCGATCTGTCGGCGTTCCTTCCGGCTCGTCCCACGCCGGCGCAGCGGCTGCTCGTGGATCAACTGCGTGACGGGCCGGGCTCGCGCCTCATCTTGATCGCGCTCGAGGGCGGCGACATCGCGACTCGGGCCAAGCTGTCCGAAGCGCTCGCACGCGCGCTGCGAAGCGACCGGCAGTTCTCGAACGTCGGCAACGGCGAGGCGGCGACGGCGGAGCGCGACCGCGAATTGCTGTTCTCACGTCGCTACTTGTTGAGCACGGCGGTCACCGCCGCGCACTTCACCGCCGCCGGTCTCAAGGAATCCATGCAGGATACGGTCGCGGATCTCGCATCGCCCGAAGGACTCGCGCTTCAGTCGCTGGTGGTTCGCGATCCGACCGGAGAGATGCTCGCTGTGATCGATCAGCTGTCGCGAACCCAGGCGCCGCGGCGTAATGCCGGCGTGTGGACATCCACAGACGGCGCACGGAGCCTCCTGATCGCGGACACGGCGGCGGCGGGCTCCGACACGGATGGCCAGGAACACGCATTGGCCGCGGTGCGCGGCGCATTCGAGGCCGCGGTTCGAGCCATCGGCGCGCCGGCTCGAACCGTCCAGCTCGTCATGAGCGGCCCGGGCGTCTTCGCCGTCGCCTCGCGGGCGAAGATCGAGCGGGCGGTGGTGCGCCTCTCGATTGCGAGCAGCGCACTCGTCGCCATGATCCTGCTGGCGGTGTACCGTTCGCCGACCGCCCTTGTTCTGGGTCTTCTGCCGGTGGCCAGCGGCGCCCTCGTCGGGGTCGCCGCGGTGGCGCTGGGCTTTGGCGTGGTGCACGGCATCACGCTGGGATTCGGCATCACCTTGATCGGCGAGGCGGTGGACTATTCGATCTACTTCTTCATCCAATCAGCCGGCGGCATAACGGAGCGCTGGGAACGGCGCCTGTGGCCCACGATGAGGCTCGGCATGCTCACGTCGGTGTGCGGCTTCGCGTCGCTCCTGCCATCCGGATTTCCCGGGCTCGCACAGCTCGGCGCGTATTCGGTGAGTGGCCTGGTCGCGGCCGCGGCAGTGACGCGGTTCGTCCTGCCCGTCCTCTTGCCGCACAATTTTTCGATACGCGACCTCGCGCCCGCGGGCGGGCGGATCGCGCGCCGGCTGCGTGCGATCCGGGCCCGCGCGGCCGTGCCCCGGGCCGTGGCCCTGTGCCTCGCGGCAACCTCGATCGGGGTGCTGACCATCGCCCGCCCGACGCTCTGGAGCCGCGAGCTCTCGAGCTTGAGCCCGATCCCTGCCGCGCAATTGCGCCTCGACGCCCAGCTTCGGGCAGACCTGGGCGCCCCCGATTCGCTCGACCTCGTCGTCGTCACGGCCGCGAGCCTCGACGCAGCACTCGGCGGCGCCGAACGCGCGGCGCGTGCGCTCGCGCCGTTGATTGCGCAGAAGATCATCGGCGCTGTCGACAGCCCGGCGGTGTATCTGCCGAGCCTCGCCACGCAAGCCGCCCGGCGCGCCAGCCTGCCGGATCCCGCGACGCTCGCCCGCAACCTCGCTCTCGCGGTACGAGATCTGCCCCTCGATGCCGGTCAACTGGGTCCCTTCGAAAGCGATGTCGAGTCGGCGCGCCGCGGACCGTTGATGAGCGCCGCCGATCTCGACGGCACCTCCATGGCCGCGGGCCTCGAGTCCTTGACGATGCATTCCGAGGCCGGATGGAGTGCGCTGCTGCCGATTCACGCGGCCGACCCGGCCCGGCCGCTGATCGATATCGCCCAGGTGCGACTCGCGCTCGCGGCAGCGCATTGCGGCGCGGAAGTGCTCGATTTGAAGCAGGAATCCGACGCGCTCTACTCCGACTATCTGCGCGACGCCATGCGCCTGTCCTTGGGGGGGGCGCTCGCCATCGTCGTGCTCCTGCTGATCGCCTTGCGATCGCCCGGCCGTGTCGCGCGAGTGCTCGCGCCGCTCGTGCTCGCGGTCCTCGTGGTGGCCGCGACGCTGGCGCTGTTTCAGGTTCCATTGACGATATTGCATCTGGTCGGGATGCTGCTCATCGTCGCCATTGGATCGAACTACGCGTTGTTTTTCGACGCACAGCAACGCGACGGCGAGGATTCGGGCGAGACTCTGGCGTCGCTTTGCATCGCCAATGCGTGCACCGTCCTCGGCTTCGGTCTCCTGTCCTTTTCGGGGGTTCCGGTGCTGGAGGCGCTCGGCACGACCGTGGCGCCGGGAGCGCTGCTGGCGCTCTTGTTCTCCGGGATAATGACTCCGGGCTCGGGCTCAGGCTCGGGCTCGGGCTCGGAAGCGCTCCGCGCGCCCGTCGATGGATAGTATAGTCTGCGAGGCGACATCGGGGGTCGTGGCTCCCATGCGCATGGTGTGGCTCCCGGGCGTGTTCCAGGGCCCGGACGATTTTGTACGAGCCGGATTCGACGCCGCGGCGCGCAAGCGCGGTCTCGCAATCGACCTTCAATTCGTTCAGGTCGAGCTCGAGCATGTCGGCGATCGCAGCGTGATCGAGAACCTGTCGCGCGAGATCGTGGCGCCGGCGCGTGCCGCCGGTTGCCGCTCGATCTGGCTGGCAGGCATCTCGCTCGGCGGTTTTTTCGCCCTGGACTTCGCGGCCACGCGCGCGGGAGAGTGCGACGGCCTTTGCTTGTTCGCGCCGTACCTCGGCAATCGGCAACTGATCGCCGAGATCGCCGCGGCGCCGGGCCTCGACACGGCGCCGGGCCTCGCCGCCTGGGATCCCGGGCCGCTTGCGCAATCGGACGAGGAGCGTCGAATATGGCGCTTCATTCGGGGTCGCGGCGACGACCCCGGATTCGCGGCGCGGCCGCTGTACTTGGGTTACGGACGCCAGGACCGCTTCGCGCAAGGTCACGCCCTCATGGCCAAGGCACTGGCGCCCGACATGGTCGATGTGGCGGAGGGAGGCCATGATTGGCCTACCTGGTGCACGTTGTGGGAGCGATTTTTGACTTCGAAGATTCTATGAGCCAGGACATGCCGCCGCGCTGGGCACCTTCGCCCCTTCTCTATGCCTCAGCGGGCCTGCATCTGGGGGCCGCCGCGGTGACGCTGATGCGTCCGAGCCAGTGGCCGTGGGCTCTGGGAGCCGTGATTCTCGATCATGCGGTGCTGACAGGTGCCGGCCTGTGGCCGAGAAGCCGCTGGCTCGGTCCCAACCTGACCCGACTGCCCCGTAGCAGCGCCGCTCGGGGCGAAGTCGCCATCACCATCGACGACGGTCCGGACCCGGAGGTGACTCCGCAAGTCCTGTCGCTCCTCGCCATGTACCGCGCGCGGGCGAGCTTCTTCTGCGTGGGCGAGCGGGTCGAGCGCCACCCGGAGCTCGCGCGCGAGATCGTGCGCCTGGGGCATGCCGTCGAAAACCACAGCCAGCATCATCGACACAGCTTCTCGCTGATGGGCCCTCGCGGAATGGAGCAGGAGATCGTCGAGGCGCAGCACAGCATCGCGCGGGTCACGGGCGAGGGCCCGCACTTTTTCCGGGCGCCAGCCGGGCTGCGCAATCCGTTTCTCGATCCCGTGCTCTGTCGGCTGCAACTCAAGCTCGCGACCTGGACGCGTCGGGGATTCGACACCGTGAACCACGATTCGGACCAGGTATACCGGCGGCTGACCCGCTCGCTCGCGGCGGGGGATATCCTTCTCCTGCACGACGGCCACGCCGCCCGCGGACGATTGGGAACTCCCGTGATCGTCGAGGTGCTCCCGCGATTGCTGGAAACGCTGCGCAGCCGGGAACTGCAGCCCGTCACCCTGCGCGCGGCGCTCACGTGAAGGTCAGCGGACGATGAGGCCCTTGGTCGTCCAGGCATTCACGGCCACGAGTTGTATCGGCCGGGGTCTCGAACAAACGCTCGCCGCATTGATGGATGAGCGCAGCGGCCTGCAGGCGTGCGCGTTCGAGACGGTGACGCTCGACACCCATGTGGGCGAGGTGGCGGGCGTCGATGCTCAGGCTCTCCCCGCCGAGCTTCGGCGATTCGACTGCCGGAACAACCGGCTGGCCGAACTCGCCCTGCGGCAGGACGGCTTCGATGGGGCCGTCGATCAGGCGGCGCGCCGCTGGGGCCGGCGGCGGATCGGCGTCTTTTTGGGCACCAGCACATCGGGCATCTTGCAAACGGAACTCGCCTATCGTCGGCGCGATCCGCTTTCCGGCGAGCTGCCGCCCGACTTCGATTACGGCGCCACGCACAACTCCTTCTCGGTGGCGGACTACTTGCGCCGGCGCCTCGAGCTCGAGGGACCGGCGGTGGTGGTGTCATGCGCCTGTGCCTCGAGCGCCAAGGTGTTCGGGACGGCGCGGCGCATGCTCGAGGCGGATCTGATCGATGTCGCGCTGGTGGGCGGGGTGGACTCGCTCTGCCTGACCACACTCTACGGCTTTCACTCGCTGCAGCTCTGCTCGCCTAAGCCCTGCCGTCCCTTCGACGTGGGGCGCGACGGCATCTCGGTCGGCGAGGCTGCCGCATTCGCGCTCCTCGAACGAGTGTCGGACAGTACGGCGGGCGACGATGTGTTGCTGCTCGGCGTGGGTGAATCGAACGATGCGTACCACATGTCGGCGCCTCATCCCGAAGGACGGGGCGCGAGGCTCGCCATGCAGCTCGCCTTGTCGGACGCGGGCCTCCAGCCCTCCGACATCGACTACATCAACTTGCACGGCACGGGCACGCCGAGCAATGACCGTTCCGAGAGCCACGCGGTGACCTCTGTGTTTGGGGCCGCTACTCCCTGCAGTTCGACCAAGGGAGCGACCGGCCACACACTCGGAGCCGCCGGCGCGTTGGAGGCGGTGATCGGCACGTTGGCGCTGCGCCGGGGTTTGATGCCGGCCGGCGTGAACACGCAACGGGTCGATCCGTCGCTCACCGCGCACTACCTCACAAGGACGCGCCTCGGCCCCGTTGCGCGGGTGCTGAGCAATTCCTTCGGGTTCGGAGGCACGAATTGCAGCCTGATTCTGGGGCGGGCGGGATGACGCTCGAGGCGTTCGTGCAAGGCATCGGCGTCCTCGGGCCCGGGTTCTCCGGTTGGCCGAGCGCCGCGGCGGCGCTGGCGGGCCGAACCGATTACGCGCCGCAACCGACCCTGCTGCCTCCGCCCGCGCTGCTACCCCCGACGGAGCGGCGCCGCAGCGGGCGTGCGGTGAAGCTTGCGCTTGCGATCGCATCGGAGGCGGTGGGCAATGCGCACGCCGCGCCAGAGCAGCTGCGCAGCGTGTTCTCTTCCTCGGGGGGAGACGGACACAACTGCCACGAAATCTGCCGGGCGCTCGCGTCCGACCCGCGCGAGATCTCGCCGACCCGTTTCTCGAACTCCGTTCACAACGCCTCCGCGGGTTATTGGAGCATCGCTACCGGCGCGACGCTGGCCTCGACCGTGCTATGCGCCTTCGATGGCAGCTTTTGCGCCGGCCTCCTGGAAGCGCTCACGCAGGTCTGCGTGGATCGGGCACCGGTATTGCTGGTCGCCTACGACACCGAGTATCCGCCGCCCTTGCATTCCAAACGGCCGCTGCCGGATGCGTTCGGAATCGCACTCGTGTTGGCCCCGAGCCGCGACGACCGCTCAGCGGCACGGCTCGAGGCGGCGCTCGACGCGGAAAGCGCCGACGCCATGCAGGATTCGCGGCTCGAAGCGCTTCGCCGCAGCATTCCGGCCGCGCGAGCACTGCCGTTGATCCGACAGCTCGCGCTCGGCGAACCGGGACGTGTCGTTCTCGAGTATCTGGACGTGCACAGTGTCGCCGTGGACGTGATGCCGTGCCGCTGAAGATGGACCGGGCCTGGATCGAGCACCGCATACCGCATCAGGGCCGGATGTGCCTCATCGACGAAGTGGTCGATTGGAGTGCGGACCGCATCGTATGCTCGAGCAGCGGCCATCGCGCCGCCGATCACCCATTGCGCGCGCACCACAGGCTCGGCATCGCTTGCGGTATAGAATTGGCGGCACAGGCCATGGCCGTGCACGGCGCGATCCTGGCGGAGGGCTCCGCGGACAAGCCTCGCGCGGGGCTTCTTGCCAGCGTCCGCGGCGTGCGTTTTTGGGCAACGCGTCTCGATGACGTGGAATCGAATTTGCTCTGTGAGGCGGTGCGCATCATGGGCGACCAAGGGACGGCCCTGTACGAATTCGAGCTGCGATCCTCCGCGTCGCGGCTGATCAGCGGCCGGGCGACCGTGGTCCTCGATGCGGGGCGCATCGCCCTTTCCGGGTCGACGCCGTGAGCGTATCGCCCAAGATGGCCTTGGTGACCGGCGGCAGCGGGATCCTCGGCGCGGCGATCTGCCGCCGCCTTGGCGCCGCGGGACATTTCGTGCACGTGCACGCGAATCGCAGGCTCGAGGAGGCACAGACCGTGGCGCGCGAAATCGTCGCGGCCGGGGGACAGGCACGGGCCGTGGCGTTCGATGTGACCGACACGGGGGCGGCGCGGTCGGTCCTGGAGCGGCTGGTCGAGGAGGGTCCCATACAGATCCTGGTGAACAACGCGGGGATCCATGACGACGCGGCATTTCCCGGAATGAGCGCGGAGCAATGGCGGCGGGTGCTCGATGTGTCCGTGAACGGCTTCTACAACGTGACACAGCCTCTGATGCTGCCCATGATCCGCACCCGTTGGGGGCGCGTCATCACCCTCTCGTCCGTGACGGCCCTCATCGGCAACCGCGGCCAGGTGAATTATGCCGCCGCCAAGGGCGCGCTCAACGCCGCGACCAAGTCGCTGAGTCTCGAGGTGGCGAGCCGCGGCATCACGGTCAATGCGGTTGCCCCGGGGATCATAACGAGCGGCATGAGCGATGCGGTGTTCGACGCCGAGGCCATCGCGAAACTGGTACCGATGAAGCGCGCAGGTACCGCAGACGAGGTGGCGAGTTTGGTGAACTATCTGACCTCGACCGAAGCCGGCTACATCACCGGCCAGATCATCTCCATCTCAGGCGGCCTGGCCTGACCCCATGAACGCGCCGCCGCTCGCTGGCCCGCACAAGACGGAGCTGCTGCTCTTCTACACGCTGCTGGAGCTCGCCATCATCATTTTGGCCGGGCGCGCCGGCGGGGCGATCGCCCGGCGATGCGGTCAATCCTCCGCGGTCGGAGAGATCATCGTGGGAATCCTTCTCGGACCGTCGCTCTTCGGCTGGGTGGCTCCGCGAGCGTTCGATGCGGTGTTCCACTCCGCGCCGCCCGAGCCGCTGCAAATACTGTCGGGCCTCGGCCTCATCTTGCTGCTCTTTCAAATCGGCATGGAATTCGATTTCGAGCACCTCACCGAGCGCCGCAATCGCGCCGCCGCGCTTCGCGTTTCCGCGGCCTGTCTCATCCTGCCGTTCGAGTGCGGCTACGCTTTGGGGTTCTGGATGCCGTCGTCCGCAGTACTTCCCGGAGCCCGCGTCGACTCGGCGCTGTTCATCGCGACCGCGTTCTCGATCACGGCGCTGCCGATTCTCGGAAGGATCGCTGAGCGACTTCGACCCCCGCATGTTCGGGCTCAAGATCCTCATGGTTGCCGCGTTCGCGCTGATCAGTACGGGCGACTGGGGTTGGTGCCTGGCGGTGGTTGCCGCGGCCAACGTCAGCAAATTCGCAGCCGCGTACTGGGCGGCGAGACTCTCACGCTTCAATCACGCCGAATCGGCCATGATCGGCTACATGATGAACACGAGGGCGCTGATGGAGCTCATCGTGATCAACGTGGGACTGGATCTCGGCGTGATATCGCCGGCGGTCTTCACCATGCTGGTGATCATGGCGATCTTCAGCACCGTGATCACGACGCCGGCGCTCAAGTACTACCTGGCGCGCGGGGGCATCGATCGCCGGGCGCTGCGGCTGCCGCGGCGGGACACACCCGCACGGGCCCCTAGGCGTAGGCGTCGAGAGCCCCGACGGAGCGGGGCGCCGCGTTCGACGGCGTTGTTACAGGAGCCGCCGCGGCGGCGGAAGATGTCCCGGAACCCGCCTTGGCCCATGTATACGGCTGGCTGAACGCCGAGCGGTCCTGGAATGAGCGCTGCGAGATGTCGACGCTGACCTGCGTGAAGCCCTGCGAGCTCAACATCTCCTTGAGCTTGGGGAGACTCGATTCCAACGCTTCGCGGGTCACCGCGCTGTGCGTGCTCATCATCACCTGGGCATGATCGCCTTGAACCGCGATTTGCAGATCGATGGGGCCCAGCTGCGGAGGATTAACCTGAATCTTGGTGCTGCTCCAATTGTTGTCGACCGCGAAGGACACGCGGTCGGCCACCCCTTGGGGAAATTCCGCGCTATCCACCGACGCGCTCACGCGGAGCGTCGCAACGGGGGTGGATTCGCTCGAGGACGATGCCGTGGCGGCGGTGAGTTGCTGAAGTGCCGCGGCACCGTTTCCGCCATTGTCGCCGAGACCGGCGCCGGAGTCGTTCGCATCGCCGTGCGCGGGAGAACCGCCGTCGCCCGCGACTCCCGCTGAAGCTGACGGCGATAGCGCAGCCGCCGATACCGGAGCCGTCGCCGAGATCGAGGCCGCGGTGCCGTCGCCGGCGGCAGCAGTGGCAACGCCCGCCATCATGGGCGCCTGCACGGCAGCCGGCGCAGCCGTCGCCGCTGCATTGGCAGCCTGCAGCGCAGAGGCCGTGGCGCCGGTGGCATCCGAACCTTCGGCGAGTGCGAGATTGATTTGTGCCTGGCCGAGGGCCTGCGTGCCTTGAGCGCCGCCCGAGGCGGCGGTTCCGTCCAAGCCGCCCGCACTACCCGCAGCATCCCCGTTCGCGTATTCGCGGGAGCCCAGCGCCGCCGACCCCGTGCGCACCCCTCCTGCGCTCGCGCGCGAGGTGGCGTCCGATGCGGTCGCTTTTCCGGTCGCGACCGACGCGGCTGCGGCAGTTTTAGACGAATTCGCCGCCGCCGGCCCCGCTGCCGTGGCCGCCGCATTCCCGGCGATGATGGGCTTGCCCGACGCGTCCGTGGCGCCGCCAGATGTCTGGCCGCCGTCGGCCGCCGCACCGGTAGACGGGCCGGTCGAGGCGCTGGCCGACGCCCCGACCGTCGGCGCCACGGCGGCCGTGGCGGCCGCTGACTTCACCGCCGCGCTCGCAAGGGCCGACGCGGCGGGGCTCGCGGAGCTCTGCGCGGGCGTGCCGCTCGCGGCAGTGCCCTCGCTCGAAGGCCCGCCCATTGCGGATGAATCCGCCGAGGGCGCGCCCGCCGCGCTCGCAGCCCCAGTATCCACCGAAGGCGCCGTGCCGGAAGTCGTCGCGCTGGCAGTCGTACCGGTTGCCGCACCGCCCGCGCCAGCCAGGGGCGATACGGGCGCCGAATCTGCTGCGCCCGCCGCAAGGGAGGCGGCATCCGCTGGTGCCGAGGTTGCCCCCGACGCGGCCGCAGCGGCAGCACCGGCGGCAGCACCGGCGGCTGTACCGGCGGCTGTACCGGCGGCAGCCGCCGCCGCCGGCGGCGATGCGCTGCCGTCTGCCGGCAAGGATGCGCCGCCCGAGTCAGCCGCGTGACTCTTGGGGGGGTCGCTCTTTTTGGCCGGCCTGCTGTGAATATGACGTAACGTGCCCGCAAAATTGGCGGCGCTGCCGGCATTTTTGGTGGAATCGGCCGATTGGGCGCCACTTTGCGAAGCGGTCTCGCTGGGGGCGGGGGCTTTGGCAACCGGGATGACCGGCACCTGGAAAGCAGGGGTTACGAGGTTCATGACTGGATTTAGCAAACGGCGTGCCAATCCCCCATGCCGCCTGAAGTCCTACGCACGCCCGGCATACCCGCGGGTGGCATGGCAGGCCCCCCGTAGTACCCTTCGCATGCCATTCAATCACCTACGAGGACCGCCATGGCAGACAAAACAGCCACCGTGCATTGGGAAGGACGAGGCAAACAGGGCGTCGGGCGCATCAGCACTGAAACCGCCGCACTCAAAACCTACCCGTATGGGTTCGCGAGCCGATTCGAGGATGACAAGAAGGGCACGAATCCCGAGGAGCTTTTGGGGGCCGCACATGCCGCGTGCTTCACGATGGCATTCTCGTTTGCATGCGATGCGGCCGGCTTCGACACCAAGAGCGTCGATACCAAAGCCGCCGTGCGTTTGGTCATGAAAGGCGGGGGATTCTCGATCGAGCACATTGCCCTGACGCTCGAAGCGAACGTGCCCGGTATCGACGAGGCAACCTTTCAGAGGATCGCTGCAAAGGCCAAGGCCGATTGCCCGCTCTCCAAGGCGCTGGCGAGCGTTCCGGAAATTGCGCTGACAGCGGTGCTTCGCAAAGACTGAAGCATCACGGATTGCGGGAGAAGACCACGCTGCAGGGCCTGCAGGGCCGCCATCGCCGCCATTCCCCGCACGCGCACGCCTTCAGCTACCGAATGGCGCAGCTGTATCTCGATCTCGGCGAGATCGACCGCGTGTTCGCGGGCCGCTGGCTGTGGTCGGCCAGCAGGCGCAATGTCGCCGAGCTTCGCCGAAGCGATTATCTGGGACCTCCGGGGCAACCGCTGGCCGATGCCGTACGCGACTATGCGGCGCGCGCTCGGCCGGCGACCCGGGGGCCCGGTGCGCCTGCTGACCCATCTGCGTTACGCCGGCTACGTCTTCAATCCGGTGAGCTTCTATTACTGCAGGAGCCGGCGGCCCGCCATGCTCACGCCAGCGGCAGATGATGCGGCCGGACCAGCATGTGCCAATCCTGGTGCTCCTCGATGATGAGGGCGAGCGCCCCCTCGATCGACTCTTTGAGCGCTTGGGCGATCCCGGGATCGACGGGCTCCCCGGGATCGACCGCGCGGACCGCGCTGATCCGATCGATAGCCCCTTGGAGATCGGCCGCCAAGCGCTCGGAGCCCGCGCCGAGGCGGTACGCCTCGGACTGAGCCAGAGCGCCGTGCAGGGACGCCCCGAGTGCCGGGAAGAACGTCGTGATCAGCGAGAGCCACAGGGCGTGGAGCACGAGATGCGTCAGCGCGCCGAGGGCCGTCAAGCCGAAGAGCCAGGTGTTGAGACCGTGAACGCGGCGCTGCAACGCCTTCTGGCGGAACGCAACCTGATGGTGGTAGCGGCGCTGTCCGTCGAGTACTGCGATGGTCCAGCGCGCGTAGCCGGACACGAACGCGGGATCGTTCCATGCGTCGGTGAGCCGCTCGCGCGCCAAGGGCTCGATCCTCAGACACATGACGGCGACATCCTCCGCTTCCCGCAGGTGCTGGCCCGGATCGAACACCCGCAGATACCAGTCGGCATCGGCGCTGCCGTGATCGAAATCCACGATGGGCGCGAGCATCGGCAGATAGCCGATGAGCTCCGCGGTGGTGCGGGCGCGCAACCACCGTCCCTGCCAATCTCGATGATGACCCAGCCAGTAGATCGATGCGACCGCGCAGATGATCACGACCTCCAACACGGCCCAGACGCCGACGAACGGATGCAAAGCGTGACGGCTGTCGTCCCAGCCGAGGCCCAGCGGCAGGACGGCGCAGAGCACCGCGACGGCGCTGAGCAGATAGATGGCCCAGAAGCCGCTTCGATAGCGATTGCCGAAGGACAAGGCCTGTCGATCGAATGTCGAGCGCGCCGGCCCGACGGCATCGATCAGCGACCGGAGCTCCGCGGGAGGTGCGGAGCCGGCGATGGCCGGCGGCATCTCGAGCCTCACCCCGATCAACAGAAGCCTTTGGATCATTTGATGAAGCGCCACGGTCAGCTCAGAATCTCATAAGTATCGGCAAAGATCATCGGCGCCACGATGCCGAGGCTGCCGTCACCATAATCGATGAGCCAATCGCCGGTGCGGCCGCTCAGCCGCGAGACTCCGTCGCTCAAGACCACCTCGAACGGCTCGCTCATGCGCAGCGCGAGGACGCGGTACGGACGGGCGCGGTAAAGGCCCGCATCCCCCGCCTCGACGGGCGCCACCGGCTGGTACTTCCCCGGGAAATGAGCGCGCGACACGCGCCAATGCTCCCCGGCCGGCCCGGTGAGGATGGCATCCCCGGGCTTCGCATGTACCACACCTTCCGAGGTCTGCACGGTGCGCTCGGCCTCGGCGAAATGCACGTCGACCTTTCGCGGGCGCTTGCGCGCCACCACATGCCGCGGATCGCTCTTGATCGCATCCGAGAACCCGCCCCGTCCGCTGGAGCGAAATACCGTGGGCGACTCCCGTCTCACCCGGTCAGCCTCCCCACTCCGGGTTTGCGCGCAGTGCGTCCACCACGTTGTGGATCACATCGGTGTGCGCATCCTCCTGCCATCCGCCGGGCCCGGCTTTCAGGAAGATGTCGCGCGGCCGGCCGTGCTCATCGACTGCGTAGAGCGCGAATGAGAGGCACGCTCTGGCCTCGCGCGCGAGCGCCGCGGAGCCGATCGCGTCGGCATACATCGCGAGCACCGCGCCGTAGGTCGACACCACGCCGCCCCACGCCTGCTTGTCCTCGTCCTGTTCGTGGCATACGGTCACGCCGAATTCGGTGTGAGTGAACGTGCGGCGGACAAAACCGATCAGCGCGTCGCAGTCCGTGCGCCAATCGCGATGCACGAGGTCCTTCTTCTCCAGCAGATAGCGTGCAAGGTTCAAAGGCGCCCAGGCGGTGCGGTTGGTCGGCGTGTCGTGATCCTCGAAGAATTGCGCGAACAGCGATCCGTCGCTCTGCGCGCTCGGCAACTGGTAGCCCGTCACCCAGTTCCAGAGCGTGGCGCGCGGCGCCGAGAATTCGCCGAATCCGCGCTCGATCAACGCGTCGTAAAGACGCAGGATGTAGGCGGTGTTGCCGGACACGGGCCCCCGCGCCTCTCCGGTTCGAAAGTCGGCGCGAAACGGCCACGGAGAATGAAATGCGTCGCCCTCGCGCTGGTTGGCGGCGAGCACGCGCGCGTTTTGCAGCGCCTGGTCGAGATACCTGCGCTCGCCCGTCGCCTCCGCCAGCAGCGCCAGCGCGTACCCGGCAATCCCTCCCTTGTCCGGCTCGATCTCGAACGGCCGGTCGGATTGCGAACCCGCGTCTTCGGGCAGCGGGAAGCAATCGCGTCTGCCGGTTGAGCGTGTGAACGAGGGATACTTGCCGCTCGGCGGCGTCAGTGACTCTTTGACCAGATACTCGCCCATGCCGCGGGCGATGGACAGCGACCCGCCCTCGCGCTCCCCGCGCAGCGCCGCATATTTGAGGTACGAGACGATCCCCATGCCGATCTGCGTCGAGGGGATGGTGTCGGTGCGGTCCGGGCTCGGCGTCCAGTCGGCGTCCAGGAAGGTGACGTATGCGAACCGCGGATAGCCCCGGTCCCACGGGCATCCGCGATAAAATTCCATCTCCAAGTCGAGCGCCCGGTTCCAGGAGGTCCAAGGGGCGAGCCCCCCGTCCGCATCGAACACCGCGGGGTGTCCCGCGATGACCGGCGGCTGCGCCGAACGCGGATCGCCGGGGGGCGAGGTCAAGTCTTCTCTCCGGCGGGTCTGCCGCGCACCGTCACGATATCCACCGTGCCGGTCGGAGGATCGAACACGATCCGCACGTCGCCGCGCTCGAGCAGGCGCATGACGCGCGCGACCTTGTCGTCGAGCGACAACTCACGTTCGCCGTAATCGGTGCCCTCGCGCAGGATGAAGGACTCGATGACCGCCCGCAGGAACGTCCGACGCGAGTGCGGTATGCGGCACGCTCACGGGAGCGGACGATGCCGTATCGCCGGATTCATCCTCCATCGGCGACGGCGGTTGGGCTGTGGATCGCTCGGCAAGCCATATTGGCCTCGGTGGGCACTAACTTGCCGAATATGGTCTCATGTTTCGAAAAGAGCCGGCGAGATCTCCGCCGGCTGCGCGATCAGTGGTTCCCGAACTCGACCCGGGCCGCGAGCGACATGCGGATCGCGGCATCGTCCGACTCGTGCTGGTCCCGCCGGTCGGCGACGCGCTGTTCCTCGACACGGAAGCGCTCGACCGCGCGGCCGAGCGACTCCGCCTCGATGCGCTTCTCGCTCCATTGAACCCGCCGACGCTCGTATTCCGCGCGCGCGGCGTCGAGGTTCTTGACGTGCTGGCGCATCGCGTCGCCCAGGCGGTCGAGGAAGGAACGGTAATTCTGCAGTTTCACCGCATCCATTGCGCCGCCGGCGACAGCCGAATTGCGCACATATTCGTCGCGGTAATTCTTGAGCTGCAGGAGCTGGCTCTCCAGATCCGCCACCTTGCGCGCGGCCTCCGCCATCGGGCGGCTCAGTGCGTCGGCGGAATTCGCGGCGATCTCTTGAATGGGCTCGAACCGTTTGGATTTTGTCATTACTTCGCTACTATCTGCCCGATGCCGCCGGCGGCGCCGAGAACTGCGTCACGAGTTGCTTGAGGTCGGCGTAACTGCGCTCGATGCTCACCGGCTGATACATGTCCTGCCGCAGGAATTCCTGTATTCGCGGCCACTGCTCGACCGCCAGGTCGACACGCGGGTCGGCGCCGCGCCGGTAGGCGCCCACGGTGATCAAATCGCGGTTCTGCTGATAGGTCGAATAGACCTGCTTGAAGCGCGAGGCTAGGTCGAGTTGTTCGCGGGTCGCGATCTGATGCATGGCTCGGCTGATCGAGGCCTCGACGTCGATCGCCGGGTACAGGCCGCTTTCCGCGAGACGCCGCGACAGCACGATATGCCCGTCCAGGATGGCGCGCGCGGCGTCTGCGATCGGATCGTTTTGATCATCGCCTTCCGCGAGCACGGTATAGAACGCGGTGATGGAGCCGGCCCCGCGGTCGCTGTTGCCGGCGCGCTCGACCAATTGCGGCAGCCGCGCGAACACCGAAGGCGGGTAGCCCTTGGTCGCGGGAGGCTCGCCGATGGCGAGTGCGATTTCGCGCTGCGCCTGTGCGAAACGGGTGAGCGAATCGAACAGCAGCAGGACCTTCTTCCCGCGATCGCGAAAATACTCGGCAATGGCGTGCGCCAGCCACGCGCCGTGCATCCGCATGAGCGGGGGGGTGTCCGCCGGCGTCGCGACCACCACGGCGCGCCGCATGCCATCCGGGCCCAGGGTGTTGCTGACGAAATCCTGCACTTCGCGGCCGCGCTCGCCGATCAAGCCCACCACGGTGACGTCCGCCTTGGTGTAGCGCGTCATCATGCCGAGCAGCACCGACTTGCCGACGCCGGATCCGGCAAAGAGTCCGATACGCTGTCCCCCGCCCACCGAGAGCAGCGAATTGATCGAGCGCACGCCGACGTCCAGTGGGTCGCGGATCGCGCGCCGCAGAAGCGGATTGAGCGGCTCGCCGGTCAGGGACACCTGATCGTGGCAGCGCAGTTCGCCCATGCCGTCGAGCGGCCGCCCGGCGCCGTCGAGAACGCGGCCGAGGAGCTCGTCCCCCACGGCCACGGTGCTCACGCTGCGCGTCGGAATCACCCGGGCGCCCGGCATGATGCCGCGGATGTCGCCGGTGGGCATCAGGAACAGCTTATCCCCCGAAAACCCGACGACTTCCGCCTCGATCTGCTTTCCTTCGGCGGTGTCGATCAGACAGCGGCCGCCGACCGCGGCCTCGCAGCCAACGGCCTCCAAGGTCATGCCGACCATGCGGCTGAGCGTGCCCTCGACCATGAACTCGCGATGCGTTCGGCCATGCGCTCGCGCACCTGCACGAGCGATTGCGCCCATCGCTTGGACCGCGGGCTTTCTGACCGCCTCAGCCTCGCTCATGCGCCGCTTCCTCGCGGGGCTCGGCCCCTGCCGCTCGGTGCCCATGAGTTCGCTCACGATCGCGCCCAGCCGCGTCTCGAGCCGCGCGTCCACGCGCGAGGTGGCCGTGGTGATCTGGCAGCCGCCGCGCGCCATCACCGGATCCTCGACGAGTTGCCAGGCGCGCTCGCTCTCCGTCGGCGCCAGGTTCTGGCGCACCACCGCGGCATCCTCGGGGTGCAGGTGCACGCGCACGTCACGTGCGGCGACGGGAAGAGCCGATGGCTTCGCGGATGATGCCGATGATCTGCGTGGGATCGGTCTTCAGCTCGCGCCGCACGATCTGCCGCGCGAGCGCCATGGCGAGCGTCAACAGCTCCCGCTCCACCTCGGCGTCCAGCTCCTCGAACGGCTTCGCGAGATCGTAGAACATGCCCTCGAGCCTCTCGACCTGGGCGCGGACCTCTGCGCGGCCCGCCTCCCGCCCCTCGGCGAGGCCCTGCTCGAACGCTTCCTTATAGGCCTCCGCCTGCAGGTCCACGAGCCCGCTCACGGTGGGCACCGCAAGGCCGGCGGGGCTCTTGCCCATGTCGGGCGCGGACCAGAGCTGGGCAGTCGCCGGGCGGCTTCCTTGGCGATGGGGTTAGACAAATTCGCCGCCGCCCTTGCCGCCGAGATTGATGGTGCCTTCCTCGGCCAGGCGCTGCGCGATCACCACGATCTCCTTTTGCGCCGCTTCGACTTCGACGAGCTTCACCGGACCGCGGGCCTCCATGTCGTCCTTGAGAATCTCCGCGGCACGCTTCGACATGTTCTTGAGAATCTTCTCCTGCACTTCCGGCTCGGCGCCGCGCAACGCGACGGCCAGGGTATCGGAGCCGACCTCGCGCAGCAGCGCCTGGATGCCGCGATCGTCCACGTCCAACAGGTTGTCGAAGATGAACAGCAAATCCTTGATCTGCTGATGCATCTCGGTGTCGGCCTTTTCGATCTTGCCGAGCTCCTCGCCGCTCTTGTCCCGCTCCATGGCGTTCAAGATGTTGGCGACCGTTCGCGCGCCGCCGATACGCCGCAGAGGCGCGGGGGGCGCGACGTTCGCCTGCTTCTCCACCAGCTGGTCGAGCTCCGTCAGGGCGGTCTGCGGGACCTCGTTCAGGGTGGCGATGCGCATCAACACCTCGGTGCGCATCTCCTCGGTCAGCAGCGGCAGGATCGACGCCGACTGCTCCGCATCCAGATGCGACAGCACGATCGCGGCGATCTGCGGATGCTCTCCGGAGATGATTTGCGCCACGGCCTTGGCGTCCATCCACTTCAAAGCCTCGATGCCCTGCCCGGTCTGTCCGGTGGACACGCGGTCGAGCAGCAGGTCGGTCTTCTGCTTGCCAACCGCTTGAGTGAGCACTCGGCGAACGTAGTCCTGCGAGCCCGACGCCACATTGGACTTGCCATCCACGACGCCGATGAAGTTGTCGAGCACGGAGGTCATCTGCTCGCGCGACACCTCCTTGAGCTCGGCCATTGCCACGCCGAGTCTTCTGCACTTCCCGTGCGTCGAGCTGCTTCAGGAGATTGGCCGCGTCCTGCTCGCCCAGGCTCATGAGCAGGATCGCGGCGCGTTCGGTCCCTCCAAGATCACCCGGCTTGCTAGCCATCGGCGGCAACCCAATCCTTGACTACTTGTGCGGCCCGCTTCGGATCCTGCCCCACCAGCGTTCGAGCAGCCGCGATCTGCTGCTCGAAACTCGGCGCAGCTTGATCGGCTTGGCGGCGGCCCGACAGGCTCACGCGGTCCGCGGCCACCTCGTCACCGGCGAGGCTTCCCTTGGTCGCCTTGTTGCCGCGGGTCAGCGATTTCATCAGCGGCCTCAGGATGAGGAAAGCCACCAGGAGCACCAGCCCCGCTCCCACCAATTGCTTCGCGACTCGAGCCGACCCATCGGGTTCTGCCAGAGCGGCGGACCCTCGATCGGGCCTATCGGGCCATTGTTCTTGAACGCCTGATTCATGACGTTGATCTGATCGCCGCGATCGTCCTTCAGGCCGATGGACTCGCGCACGAGCTGCGTGAAGCGCTTGATGTCCGCCTCGGTCATCGGCGTCGTCGTGACCTTGCCGTCCTCGCCCGTTTTCTGCCAATCATCGATCACGACGCCGACGCTCAGGCGCTTCAATGAACCCACCGGCTCCTTGATGTACGCGAGCGTGCGATCGACCTCGAAGTTGCGCGTGCTGCGCTGTGCGCTCGAGGTGGGTCCCGAGCTGGCGGCGGTCGCCTGCCCGGGCGCCGCCGCCTGGCCGGGCGACCCCGGCGTGGGAGTGGCGCCTGCGATCACCGGCGCCCCCGACGTGCCCGGGGGCTGATTGCTGAGCGCGCCCGGAATGCCTTCGACGCCGTCTCCCGCCTTGCGCGTTTCGTTGCTGGTTTGCTCGCTGCGCACCGCGGTCTTCTGCGGATCGTAGTTTTCGCGCGTCTCTTCTTGAACGGTGAAGTCGACATCGGCCGTCACCGTCGCGCGCACGCGCCCGGCTCCGACCAAGGGCTCCAGCAATTCGACGATTCGATGTTGATAGCTTTCCTCGAGCTTGTGGGTGTACTCGAGCTGACGGTTGCTGATCGCGGCCTCTGAGTTGTCGTCGGGCGAGCTCAACAGCGAGCCCGCCTGATCCACCACCGTCACGTCGTTCGGGCCGAGCTCCGGCACGCTCGATGCGACCAGGTGGACGATGGCGCTGACTTGACCCGGGTCGAGCAGGCGACCCGGGTAGAGCTGCAGCATGACCGAGGCGGTGGCCCTGTGCGAGTCGCGCAGGAACACCGAGGGTTTCGGCATGGCCAGATGCACCCGCGCGTTCTGCACCCCCTGGACCTTGATGATGGTGCGCGCGAGCTCGGTCTCGAGCACGGACTGATAGCGCGCAGTCTCCATCATCGAGCTCGTGCCGAGCGCGGAGTCCTTCTGGATCATCTCGATGCCCATCGCGTCGCTTTGCGGCAGACCCTGACTGGCGAGGCGGATGCGCGCCTCCTGAACCTTGGATTCGGGAACGGAGACCGCGCCCGAGGGACTCAGTTTGTATTCGATGCCGGCGGCCGTGAGCGCATCCATGACCTGGCCGCTTTCACGCTCGGACAGCTGTCCGTAGAGCACGGTGTAATTCTGCCCCTGCGACCAGATCACCAACCAGATCGCGGCGGCCACGGCGGCCGCGACGCCGGCCAGCAGTCCGACTTGCTTGATGATGGGCGCCGCATCGGCAAGGCCGCGAGCGGGGGCAGGTACGATATCAGCCATGGATCATCCTCGCGTCGGTTACACCGACATGTTCATCACTTGGGTATAGGCGTCCAGAAGCTTGTTGCGCACCTGGGTCATGGCGCGAAATGCGAGATCCGCCTTCTGCACCTCCAGCATGACCCTGGTGAGGTCGACGCTCTTGTCGCCGCTTTCGTAGGCGCTCGCGATCTGGGTCGCCTGGTTCTGCATGGAGGCGATATGATCGACCGAGTTCTTCAGCAGCGACGCGAAGTCCGTCGTCTGCGCAGTCGAAGGCGCGATGTCGGTCGGAGCGCCCGCTGCGCGCGCCTGGAGCGAACGCATTTCTGCGAGCACCTGTTGGATCTGCAGGCTGCTCATGGCGCCACCGCCGCGAAGTCTTGATCGTGCAGCCGTGGCACGCCGACCCCGGCCGCCTTGAGCTGCTGCAGCTTGTGGCGCAACGTGCGCGGGCTGATGCCGAGGCGCTCGGCGGCGAGTTTGCGGCTGCCGCCCGTGACACGCAGCGTCGCCAGGATGAGCTCGCGTTCCCGCTGCTTCAAGCCTCGGTCGAGCCCCGGCGCAGGCTCGCAGTTGGCGGCGAGCGGCCCCGCCAACGCGCCTGTGCCCGCCATCCCCCCCGCGCCCGCCATCGCCATCGCGCCCGTCGAGGCCCCGCCGGTGCACTGCAAGTCCAGATCGCAGGCATCGATGCTCCCGCCGGACGCCAGCCATGCCGCACGCTGCACGATGTTGGTCAGCTCGCGCGCATTTCCCGGCCAATCGTGCGCCAGCAACATGCGTTCCGCGGCCGCCGTGAGCGCAAGCGCAGCGTGGTTGCCGCGGGCGCAGGCCTGAATGGCGCGTCGGGCGAGCGGTAGGATGTCCCCTCGTCGCTCGCGAAGCGCCGGCAGGCGCAGCGACATCACGTTGAGGCGATAAAAGAGATCGGCGCGGAAGCGCCCCGCGCGCACTTCCTCGGGCAGATTGCGGTTGGAGGTGGCGATCAGGCGCACGTCCAGACTGATGGTGCGAGTGCCGCCGAGACGCTCCACCTCACGCTCTTGCAGAACCCGCAGGATTTTCGCCTGCAGGCCCAAGTCCATTTCGGAGATCTCATCGAGGAGCAGGGTGCCACCCTGCGCCTGCTCGAACTTGCCGGCGTGCGCGCTCAATGCACCGGTGAACGCGCCCTTTTCGTAACCGAACAGCGTCGCTTCGAGCATGTTCTCGGGGATCGCCGCGCAATTGATGGCGATGAAGGGCTTGTCCGAGCGCCCCGAGTGATCCCGGATGAAGCGCGCGTAGACTTCCTTTCCGGTGCCGCTTTCGCCGGTGATGAGCACGGTGGCATCGTTCTCGGCGATCTTGCGGGCCAGCGACACCGAGCGCTTGGACTCCGGGTCCGCGGCAACCAATTCGTTCGGCGTCACGCGGTTGGCGAGCTGCCTGCGCGCCATATCGATCAGCGCTTGGGCCTCGAAGGGCTTCACGATGTAGTCGGTGGCGCCCTCCCGCATGGCCGAGACCGCCTGTGCGATGGTCCCGTAGGCAGTCATCAGCACTACCGGCAGATCGGGCCGCAGCCGTTTGATGGAAGAAAGCAGCTCGTAGCCGCTCGGCCCCGGCATTTGTACGTCGGAGATCACCACCGCGACCTCCTCCGATTGCAGCAGCCGAAGGGCCTCATCCGCGTCGGCCGCGGCGATTGCCGCGAGACCTGCGGCGCGCAGGGTATCCATCAGCGCCTCGCGCAAGTCGGTGTCGTCCTCGACGATCAGCACCGATTCTTTGAGGGTGTTCATGCGGTTTCCTCTACGGGTAAATCTATGATGAATGTCGCGCCGCGCCCCGCTGGGCCGCGGCCGGCGTCGGCGAGGTGGACGCTTCCGGCGTGAGCTTCGACCACGCTCTTGACGATGGACAGGCCGATGCCGTTGCCGCGCGAACGTGTGGTGAAGAATGGCTCGAATATCCGTTCCCGGATGCGCGCCGGCACGCCGGGACCGTTGTCGCTCACGACGATCTGCGCCCGCCCGCCTGCCGCGCGACGTGCGAGCAACTCCAAATCGAGTTCGGCGCCCGCGGACTGCAGGGCGTTGGTGGCGAGATTGAGCACGGCCGATACCAGCGACGGAGCATTCGCCCGCACGGTCAATCCCGGCGCCTCGGTGCGGATGGTCAAACGCACGCCTTGGCGCAGCGCCGGACGGAGCCATTGCGCCACCTGCTCCAAGAGCGCGCTCACGCTGACCAGCTCCCGGCTGGCGCCGCCGTGAGCAAACGCCAGCATGTCGTTGACCAGCTTGTCGAGCTGCTTGAGGCTGCCCACCGTCTTCTCCGAGCAGCGCGTCAGATCCTCGGCGCTCCTGCCGGGAATGGCCATCTGCGAGGCGTAAAGCAGCGCCGCGGCCAGCGGCGTGCGTATCTGGTGCGCGAGCCCTGCCGCCAGCTCGCCCATGGTCACCAGCCGTTGCTGACGCGCCAGGAAGACGTTCATGAGATGTGCTTCGGTCACGTCGGTGAGCAGCACCACCTCTCCTCCGTGCCGCAGATCGCGCCGCGAAACGTTGACGAACCGGCCGCTGCGCAGCTCCGTATGCTCGCCGATGGCTCCTGAGTTCACCGCGGCGCGCGCCAGCGCGGCGCTGAAGGTTTGGTGCACCAAAGGCTCGCCGAGGAGCGCTACGGCCGCGGGATTCGCCTCCTGAATCTCCCCGCGTGCATCGAGCACCAGCACGCCTCCGGGGAGGCCTTCGATCAGCGCGGATAGGCGTGCCGCGAGATGCTCATTGCCGGCATGCGCTTCGCCCAGCTCGTGGCGCAGCTGCGCCACCTGAGCGCGCAGCGCGTCGAAGGCGCCGGAAAGCTGCTCCGATACGGAGCCGAAAGCGCGGAACGCGGCGGTGAGCTCACTGCGCTGAGTGTCGACGAGTTCAAGAGGGTTGGCTGCCATGCCGGGGAAGAAAGCAACTTCTGTGCCTCGGCCGGTTTTGTCACGCTGATCAACCGGTTACGACAACGGCCCCGGCAGCGGCGGGGCAAGCGTCAATTTATTGTCAGGCGCTCAGCCGATATTTGCGCAGCTTCTCGACCAACGTCGTGCGGCGGATGTTCAGAAGGCGCGCGGCTCCCGCGACCGTGCCGTCGGCTTCCTCGAGCGCTTTGCGAATCAAGCCGATCTCGATCGCGGACAAATGATCCTTCAAGTCGATGCCGCCGCTCTTCAACAACGTGCCGCCGGTCTCGGCGTCGTCGATGAGATCGGAGGTATCGCGGACGTGCAACGGCAGCTCGTCGTCATCATCGGCCTCGACTTGGTTCGGCGCGGCCAGCGGCCTGCCGGCAGGCTCGCCGTAAGGCTTGCCAACAGGCTCGCCGAGAGCCTCTTCGCTGATCGCCGCCGGTTCCGCCAGGCCGTCGGCCATCGCGTCGCGGCCGGGCACGAGGCGCATGGCCCCGCCGAGCCATGCGCCGGTGCCGCTGGCTCGATAGCGTTCGGGCAGATCTTCCGCGGTCACCGTTTGGTCCGGGTACAGAATCGCCAGCCGCTCCAGGAGATTCGCGAGCTCGCGCACGTTGCCGGGCCAGCGGTTGGCCGCGAGGCAGCGCATGGCGCCCTTGTCGAGACGGAGGTGCCGGCCGGCATTTTGGCCCTGCCGGCACAGCAGATGGTCGATCAGTACCGGCAGGTCCTCGAGCCGCTCCCGAAGAGGCGGCACCTGCACCGGGAACACGTTGAGCCGATAGAACAAATCCTCCCGGAAGCGCCCCGCGAGGATCGCGGCATCGAGATCCCGATGGGTTGCCGCGATGATGCGCACATTGCAGAGGATCGTGCGATTGCTGCCGACCCGCTCGAAGGTCCTCTCCTGCAGCACCCGCAGGAGCTTCACCTGCATCTGCAGCGACATATCGCCGATCTCGTCCAGAAAGAGAGTGCCGCCCTCGGCGAACTCGAAGCGGCCGAGCCGCGTCGACAGGGCGCCCGTGAAAGCGCCCTTCTCATGCCCGAACAGCTCGCTCTCCAGCAGGTCTGCGGGAATGGCGCCGCAGTTGACCGGCACGAACGGATGTCCGGCGCGGCCGGACAGCTCGTGGATGTGGCGCGCGACCATTTCCTTGCCGGTTCCGGACTCGCCGAGGACCAGGACATTGGTATCGAACGGCGCGACTTGCTCGATCAGCCGGTGAATGGCCCGCATCGCACGGGAGTCGCCGCTGGGACGGAAGCGGTGAGCTCCCGGCTGCGTCGGATGGCCGTTGCGTACGTTCTGCGCCTGGTTCAGGACTGCGGACAGCCGGCGCTGCTTGACGGGCAGGTCGAGGTGCAGCCAGGCGATGTCGCCGCTCGATTCGGCAATCTTGGGAAGGCCATTGCGCGACAGGAAAATCACCGGCAGGGGCTGCGCCATGGCGCGCAGGCGCTCGACCAGCGCAGGGCCGTCCGCAGCGATGGTCTCGGCGCCGACGATGAGTGCCAGCCAATCGTGAGCCCCCTCGGTTTTTCGTCCCAGTTCGGCCAGGTCATGAAAACGAACGGGCTCCAAGTCGAGAAATCGAAGCAACGCCTCGAGCTCACGCGCTTGCGAGTCTGAGGGTTCCATCACAATTACTTTGGCGTCGACCACGAAATGGGACTCCTTCCCTCGGATAAAGTGTGACGGACTCCACAGATCTATCAATCCGTCTTAAACATATCACCTAACCTATTGAGATTGCTCAATCAATCTCAGGTCGGGCCACATACTAGCCGAACAACTTGAGAGAAAAGGAGTTGGCAAACACCCGTAATGGGTGTAGGGCGTTTGCCCAATTCACCCCTCGGAGTTTCAGCTACTGATGGCTGGGGGTTTCGCTAGTGAGCGTTAGGCGAGGAAGCTCGCGCGCCGGCGACGAGGCGGCGGTGATGCCTAAAAATGAGCTTCTCGAGAAGATCCACCGTGCCCTCGCTCATGTCGCGAAATTTAAGTTGCGCGACACGCTCGCCGCCCTCGCTGCGCTCGCTCGCTACGGTGCTGGGAATCTTGAGCGGCTGCGGAAGCGCGGGATTGATGTAGATGTGGACCAAGCCCGCCTCGCCCACTGCCGGCGCCCCGGCGCCGAACCATTCCAGACCCCGCGACCCGAGGCGCGCCTTCTGCGCGGGCGGCAATGCGGCGCTGCGCACGGCAATCTCCGCCGTGAGCCGCAGCAGGATGTTCAGTTTGTATTCCAGGCGCTGCAGCTCATGGAGCAGCGCCGGCGATTCGTCCTTCAGCGCTTCCGAGATCCGCACCTCGTCCAACGAGGACTCGGCGCCCAGGAGTTGCTGGTTGTCCGCATGCAGACGCGCGAGCGCCAGGCCCTGCGGTATCTCTCCCGGCAGCCAGCCGAGCGGCAGCAGTTCCTCGAAGATCAGGCCGTCGCCGAGGAAGGGCTCAGGCATGATTCCCCGCCTTCATTGCCTCGCCGGTTCAGCAATTCCGCGATGTGTTTGCATAGGCGTTTAGCGCTCGCCGACCGACAGCCGCCACATCCAGTTGACGCCCCTTGATGCGGCGGTGATGTTCCAGATAGCCGATGGATCGATCATTCAGCAGACCGATCTCTCGAAGCAAAGACCGGCCTTCGTCCCCGAGCGCGACCGCACCCGCGCGTGCGGACTTTAGCAGCTGCAGGCGTTCTGCGTCGAGTGACACCGCTTCCCCGACGTTGCCGCGTTCGGCGGCGGCCAGCAAATCGCGCGATAAGCCCAGCGCGCGCTCGAGAATTTCCGCAGCTGCGCTCATCGCCCGTCCGTGATTTGATCCCAGCCGATCTTGATCGTGCGCACCAGACCAGCCACTTCGACCACGAGCTGCGGGTCGTTGGTGGCATTGGCGGTAGTCAACCTGCTGAGCATATATAGGTACAGATTATGGAGATTGGCCGCGATCTGGCCGCCTTTTTCCATGTCGAGGGTGGCATCGAGCTGCCCGATCAGCCGCAAGGCCTTGCCCATCGCCTTGCACTTCAATTTGAGCTCGTTCAGCGGCAGATTGTTCTCGATCCGCTCCATGCAACCTTGTGCGGTCGCCAGCTGCGACAGAATATGCTCGAACATGATCTGCACGAGCCGGGCAGGGCTCGCATCGGTGATCTGCCCTTGGCTGCGCACGGCATGATATTGCTGCGCGCCATTTCGCTGGTACATCATGGTCTTTTGCCTAGGTGCTCGTGGTGCCGCTGCTCAGGCTGCTGGTGGAGGAGGAACTGCTCGAGCTGGAGCCCGAGTTGAATTCCGCGTTGAGATAAGTCTGCGTCTCCTTCAATGCGGCCACCGCCGTATCCATCGCGTTGTATTGCGCGGTAAGCGTCGCCGAATACGTGGCCAATTCGGCGTTCAACGCCGTCTGTTGCGTCGCCACGTTGGTCAGGCCTGTTTGCAAGCCCTGATTGATGCTGTCGAGCAAGCCGCCCGCCTGCGTGTACTGGGTGACCAGATTATCGATCTGCGTCACGATGCCGTTGGTGCCGCCGAGCAGATTCCCGACGCCGCTCAAACTCGTACTCAAGGCGTTGCTCAGCGTGGTGGTATTCGTGTCCAGCGCACCGGTACTCGCATCCGCGGAGATTCCGAGGTCCGACAGCGAGCTGATGCCGCTGGCGTTGCTCGCCGTGACGGTGTCGAGAATATTTTCCAGCTGATTCTGAAAAGATTGCAGGGTGGCGTTTCCCTGCAGGGCCCCCGCCGTCTGCGTCGTCGCATTATAAGAAGTGAGCGTCTGGATGCTGTTCAACACCCCGTTCAGCGCCGTGACGAACGAAGTGATCGAGCTCTGCGCCGCGGTTGTGTCGGGGCTGATGGTCAACGTGGTCGTGGTACCCGACGCCGACGCCTTGGTCAGATTCAACGTCACTCCGGTGATCGCGCCGCTCGCCACGTTGCTCGAGCTCGTTGCGGCGTAGCCATTGATGGTGAAGTTCGCGTCCGTGGCCGCCTGCGTCTGCGTCAAGCCTGTGGTACCGGTTGCCGGGTAAGTGAGCGGAGCCAGCCCGCCGTCGCCTCCCGACTGCGTGATTGTGATCGCATTTGCCGCGCCGGTGGTCGTGCCCGTGAGCACCAATCTCGCACCGTCCGACGAGGTGATGATGCTGGCGCTCACTCCGCTGTTCGATGCTCCGTTGATCGCGGCCGCGATGCCGGCGAGCGTGTTGTCGGTCGAATCGATCGTGATCGGGGTCGATGTGCCCCCGACGGAAATCGTCAAGGTGCCGGTGCCGACGATGGCACCCGAGCTCGCCACGGGCGCCGAAGTCAGCGTGGCGGCGGAGGCCAGATTCTGCACCGCCAAAGTATAAGTGCCGGCCACCGCTCCCGTGCCGGCGGTGGCGGAGGCGATGGTCGAATCGGCGACCGTGCCCGTGAATCCGGCCAGCGTGCTCGGCGTCTCCAAAGGCGCCAGCGTGCTCTGCAAGGTGTCCAGCGCGCTGGCGAAGGTGCCGAATGCCGATACTTGCGCATCCAGCGCATTGCCCTGGCTGGTCAATGAATTTTGCTGGCCCGCGCCGAAGGCACTGGTGAGCGACGACACGATGGCGCTGATATCGAGTCCGGACCCGATGCCGGTCGAGGTGATGGCTGCCGAGGAGGCCGCAGTCGTCGCGGCCGAGCTGTTCGTGCTGGCCGTCGATGCGGCCCCTGATACTGAAGAACTCATGGTGATGCGTGTCCCGTCTTAGATGGCCAATTTATCGGCGCGATGAACCAAGACTTAAGCAAGACCCATACCAGCTTCGGGCCGGCGCCTACGCGAGGCTGTCGAGCAACAAGCCCGAAGCGCCGACGCTGCGCGCCAGCGCAGGGAACTCGCTCACTGCAAACTCGCCGATGACGGCGCCGTTCGCTGGATTGACCTGCTGGATCAGCTTTCCGGAGGGGTCCAGCCTGAATTGATCGGGGAGCCCCGAATCGTTGAGATGCTTGTTGAGCTGATTGATCAGCGCCTGCAGGTCTGCCGGCTGCTGCGCGGCAGGTTTGCTGGCGGGGACAGCCGCCGCGGCTTCTCGGGCGGCGGAACTCGGCGAGCTGCCACCGGATGCCGCTTTCTTGCCGGCCGGCGGCAAAGATTTGCCGTTGCCTGGTTGAAGAAGGGTCGAACTCGTTGCCTGACTTCCATGCACGGGACTTGCATTCGGGATCTTTCCCGGACTTCCGTCGCTTGCCATTTGATTACCTACCGTTGCTCTGGATAGCCTTCAGATTCCTCTCATGTGCCCTTTTGCCAAGAAGCCAAGGTCCGGGCGCCATCGCCCGAACCTTGGTTTTTCATACCGATATTAAGACTATCGGCTGTTACTGCAGAAGCTTGAGAATCAGCTGCGGCTCCTGGTTAGCTTGCGACAACACCGAGATACCCGCCTGTTCCAACACCTGGGCCTGCGTCAGATTGGCCGTTTCCTGGGCGAAGTTCGCGTCCTGAATGGTGCTGCGAGACTGCGTCAAGTTCTGGGCCGTCGAGGTCAGGTTGCTGACCGCCGCCGTGAAGCGGTTCTGGATGGCGCCCAAAGTGCTCTGGAAGCTCGAGACCGTGGCCAGCGCCGCGTCCACCGACTGAATCGTGGCGTTGGCACCGGCAGCCGTCAGCACGTTCTGATTGGCGAGCGTTGCATTGCCCAAGGAGATCGACTCGCCGCCGGCGGTGAAGCCGAGGTCCGCCGTTGCAGAACCCGCGATCGCGATGTTCTGCGCAGCCGACAAGGTGATCGTTCCCTTGGTGAGCGATGCCACACCCGAAGCGGCAAGTGCCGCACCGGCTCCGCTGGTCACACCCGCACCGATGGTCTCGGTGGCGGAGATGTCACGACCGTCGGCAGCGGTGAGCTGCAGCGCGCCAGTCGAGGAAAGTCCCGCGGTGACGCCGGTCTGCGAGGCGAACAGGTTGATCTGGTCGGCCACTGCCGATCCCGTCAAGGTGGTTCCCGCGCCGACCGTGGTACCGGCCGCGTAGATGGAGACACCATTGATCTGCAGCGAGTAGGTGCTGGTGGCCGCCGAAGAACCGACGATGTTCGAGAACGCCGCCGCGCCCGTAACCGTGGTCGACGCGCTCGCGGTCAAGCCGGCGACACCGGCCGCATTGATCGCCGCTGCCTTGGCATACGCGGAGCTCGCGCTCTGGCCCGCGGCGGTTCCGGTGACGGATGCGCCGATGGCGACCGCCGTGCCGGTTCCGACCTGGATGGTCAGGTTGCTGCCGGTCAGCGCAGTGCCGTCGACCGCAGCGCCCGTGGCCGTGGCGGTCTGACCGATCTGGTCGGCGCCGACGCCCTGTGCCAGGTTGATCGAGATGGTATCGCCGACATTCGCGCCGACCTGATAAGTGGTCGTGCCGCTGGTGCCGTTGAGGACGCTGGCGCCGTTGAAGGTCGTCTGCGAGGCGATCTGGCTGATTTCCGCGATCTGCTGCTGGACCTGGGAATCGAGAGCGGAACGATCCGCCGCGCTGTTCGAGCCGTTCGCCGCTTCGACCGCGAGGGTACGGATGCTCTGCAGATTGTTGACGATGGTCGTCAACGCGCCGCCGGCAGTCTGTGCCTCGGAAACCGCATCGTTGGCGTTGTTGATCGCCTGGTTGGTGCCGTTCACCTGCGTCGTGAACTGCTGACTGATCGCGAGACCGGCGGCGTCGTCCGCTGCGCTGTTGATGCGCAGGCCTGAAGACAAGCGGGTCAAGGACTGGGACAACAGCGCCTGCGAACCGGACAGATTGTTCTGCGCGGTCAGCGAGTCGATGTTGGTGTTTAAGGTTAATGCCATGTTCAAGACTCCTAATAAAGTTGATGTTCCACCGGCCCGTCTTAGGCCCTTGCTGTGTCCACTTCACCCGCCGAGCGGGCGGACCGGTGACACATGCAGAAGGTTTATCGGAAGACTCGCCGGGTACTTGAGGGGAGAATCCTGCGCCGGCCCCCCCTGCTTGCGGATTGGGTCACGTTTCCCGGAAGTAACGTTTGACAAGGTCCCTCGGCGCATTGCGAGCGGTTATCGGCCACTCGCCACATTTTTGGAGTTCTGTAGGCACGAATCGTGCAGCTATCCGGCATGGCACTCAGTCCTCATGCCCCTCCTATCAGGTCCGATGCACCCCTCGAGCGGGCGGCGACTCTGAACGAAACGTGCGCGCAGGCAATGACCCGGCAGCTTGCAGGTGAGCTGGACCTCGCTGCGCAGATGTACCGGGCGATCCTGGAGGTCGAACCGCAGCATGCGGCCGCCAATCACTGCTTGGGGATGCTGCTCGTGCAGTCGAAACGGCCGTCCGAGGGCCTACCCCATCTGGTCGCCGCGCTCGCGGCGGCTCCGCAGGTTGCGGAATATTGGCTCGGTTACCTGGAAGCGCTGCTGCTGGCCGGACAAACGGAGGAGGCGAAGAGTACGCTCGCGCTTGGCCTCCAGCATGGCCTTTCTGGCGAGGCTGTGGAGGACTTTGCCGCACGCCTGAGCGTCAAATTATTGCCGCCAGCGGCGTCCCTACCGCCGATGCCGATGCCGCCCTCGACGATGACCCCGTCAGCGCCGGCCGGAAAGGTTGTCCGGGCCAAACGGCGCGGTGCGGGCCGTAGCGCCCATGAATTGGAAGCGCAGGTTCTGGCGCTGGTCAAGGACCGCAGCTTCGCCGCCGCGCAGGCGTCCGCTCGCGTCCTGACCGAGCGATTTCCTGGCCGTGGCGTCGGCTGGAAAGTCCTGGGCGCTTTGCTGGCCGCCGACGAGCGCACGGACGAGGCCATCGCCGCGATGCACGAAGCGACCCGGATTCTGCCCAAGGACGCGGAAGTATTTTGCAATCTCGGCGTCGTGCTCACGAAGATGAAGAGATGGGAGGAGGCCGAGGCTTGCCTGCAAAACGCGCTTTCCATCGATCCGCAATTTGATGACGCCTATCTGCACCTCGGCTTCGTGTACGCCTCGTGGGAGAAATTTCCGGAGGCGGAGGCGATGTTCCGCCGCGCCGTCGCCGCTTCCAAACCCGGCGATAATGTTCAGAACGACATGCGCCACAGCAGTTTGCTCTTCTTGCTGAGCCACAATGCGGAGCTCGACGCCGCCGAATTGTTCGCGGAACACGTCGCCATCGGCCGGTGGTTGGAGGGTCCGTTGGGGCCGCCCCAGCCGAAATTTTTGAATGAACGTCAGCCGGAGCGTCGAATAAAGGTCGGGTTCGTGTCGGGCGACTTCAGAACCCACGCGCTGGCCAATTTCTTCGAGCCGATCCTGGAGAAGCTACGGGACTGCAGCGGCCTCGAATTGCATGCGTATCACAACTCCGAAATCGAGGACGACACCACTCGGCGCATGCGTAGCCGCTTCGCGCAATGGCATTCGGTGAGTGCGCTGACGGATCTCGAACTCGTCGAGCTGATCAGGGCGAATCGCATCGACATCCTGATCGACCTGTCGTCGCACACGTCCTTCAATCGCCTGCGCGCGTTTGCGCGGAAGGCCGCCCCCATACAAGCAAGCTGGTTGGGTTATCCCGGCACCACGGGATTGCGGGCGATGGACTATTACCTCGCCGACCGGGATTTCCTGCCGCCCGGTCAATTTGACGACTTTTTCACGGAAAGAATTGCGTATCTGCCCGCGTCTTCGAGCTTCCAGCCATACGCGGACTCCCCGCCGGTGAACGGCTTGCCGGCGCTCGCGGCTGGCTTCATCACTTTCGGCAGCTTCAATCGCGTGGGTAAAATCAACCCGTTCACGGTCCGTCTGTGGTCCCGCCTGCTCCGGGAGACGCCCAATTCGATCATGGTGATGGCGGCGATTCCGCTCGACGGGCGCCGGCAAGCGCTGGCGGAGCTCTTCAAGGCCGAGGGAGTCGGCAACGAGCGGCTCGCATTTTTCCCTCGCAGTGATATGCCGACGTATCTCGCTCTGCACCATCAAGTCGACTACTGTCTGGACACCTTCCCCTACTCCGGCGGAACCACCACCAACCATGCGCTGTGGATGGGAGTGCCCACTCTGACCCTCGCCGGCAACGCACCGGCCTCGCGACAAACTGCGGCGCATCTGATTCGTCTGGGATTGGAAGGTTTCATTGCCGAAAATCCGGATGATTTCGTGCGCAAAGGATTGCTGTGGTCTTCCCAGCTCGCTGCGCTCTCCGAGGTGCGTAGCGGCTTGCGCGAGCGGCAGCGATCGTCCCTGCTTCGACCCGAACTCATCGCGTCCGGTCTCGACGCCGTTCTACGCCAAATGTGGCGCCGTTGGTGCGCCCATCTGCCCGCTGCACTCATTGACTGCATGGCACAAGCGAGTTGAGCGGCACTGCGCCGCACCGCGGCGCTCGCACGGTTTTTTTGAACCCGCTATTGGCATGGTTGATGCACAGAGAGCGTATGGCGTCAATTTATTGTCAGGTGACGGATCGATACGCGCGCAACAGAGCACCGCCTCGAAACGCCGGCGCCATGACGCTTCGGGACTGACAGGAGTCGCTGTGCAGAAGAACATCCGCAAACTAAAAGAACTCGATCGTGTGCTGCAAATTCTGGAACCGCCGGAATCGGCGGCGATCTACGTCACACGACCTGAGCTTCCCAGCCTTGATGAGTTCATTCCCTACCTGCGCAAGATCTGGGATTCGAAAATCCTGACGAACGGAGGGCCATTCCATGAGGAATTCGAGCACAAGCTCTGCGAGATGCTGGGCATCACTCACATCGCGCTGTTCACCAATTGCACCATCGGCCTGGTAACGGCACTTCAAGCTCTGCGCGTATCCGGCGAGGTCATCACCACCCCCTATTCATTCGTTGCGACGGCTCATTCCTTGTTGTGGAACGGCATTAAACCGGTATTCGTCGATATCGATCCGGTCACGCTCAATCTCGACCCACGCAAGATCGAAGCTGCGATCACGCCGCAGACCACGGCCATCATGCCGGTGCACACTTACGGGCACCCCTGCGATGTGCAAGCAATTCAAGCCATTGCAGACAACTATGGGCTGAAGGTCATTTATGACGCAGCACATGCGTTTGGCGTGCGCTGCCGAAGCGGCAGCGTGCTCGCCTACGGCGATTTGTCGGTGCTCAGCTTTCATGCCACGAAAGTGCTGACCACCTTTGAAGGGGGCGCCATCGTCTGTCCCGACGAGAAAACCCGACAGCGCATCAACCATCTCAAGAACTTCGGCTTCGCCGGCGAAACGACCGTCGTGGCCCCCGGCATCAACGGGAAAATGAGCGAGTTCAATGCCGCGCTCGGAGTGTTGCAACTTCAGGGTTTCGATGAAGCAACCAAAAGGCGCAAGGCTATCGACGCGCACTATCGGGCCGCAATAGCCGATATGCATGGGATAAGCTGCGTGCAGGAAAGCGGCGAAACAGTATCCAACTATGCTTATTTTCCGATTCTCGTACAACCCGACTATCCGCTGGCTCGGGACGAGTTGTATGAGAAGTTCCGGCAGGAGAACATCTTCGCTCGCCGCTACTTTTATCCGCTGATCAGCGACTTTCCCATGTACCGCGGCCTGCCCTCGGCGGCACATGACAACCTGCCCGTGGCCAGAAAGATCGCTCAGCAGGTGATCTGCCTTCCCATGTACCCCGCGCTGAGCCACGTCCAAGTCGATCGAATCCTCGACGTGCTTCGACCATAGAAGATGAGCACCGTCGCGGTCATGCAACCCTACTTCGTCCCATACGCGGGCTATTTCCGCCTGTTCACGGCGGCAGATGTATTCGTGATGTTCGATTGTGTGCAATTTCCACGGCGCGGCTGGGTGCATCGGAACAGGTTCTTGACCCTGGGTGGCCAGCTCGACTGGTTGACGCTCCCGGTTCAAAAATGCGCGCGGGAGACCCTCATCCGCGATCTCGTTTTCGCCCCTGATGCATCAGCGCGGGTTGTCGAGGAGTTGCGGCGGTTCGGGAGTCTCGACGCTGCGCGCAAGCAGGGCTCCGCCCTGATCGAGCTCATCACGGGCACCGGGGCAGGAACGGTCGCCGACTATCTTTGCGCGCAATTGGCGCGACTGACCGCCGTGCTCGGCATCTCGCGTCCCATCGTACGTTCGAGCGCCCTGGACATCGACCCAAGCGCGCATGGTCAGGACCGGGTCATCGCGGTCGCGAGGGCTCTTGGTGCGACGCGATACGTGAACTCTCCCGGCGGCCGTGCGCTTTATGACCCAGAGGAGTTCGGGCGTCACGGTATCGAATTGCGCTTCCTCGTTCCGTTTACCCGGCCAACGGACAGCATCCTCACGCTGCTTCTGAACGAATCCGCCGACGCGGTTGCCGAAACGATTCGACTCGAGACCGTCCTATGCGCTTGACGGGCGAATGGGTGTCGCAATATCGGCGTGACGGATATTGCACGGCACGCCAGGTTCTGCCGCCCGCGGCGATCGACCGGGTGTTCGCCGATATGCACCGGCTGGTCGCACAGCAGCTGCGGCGATTGGGTCTCCCGCGCACCGAAGGCGATGGCGAAGAGGCGATGCACGAAGATCTGCGGCAGCTGTTCGCGCACGATATGACGGCGTACCTCGCGACCCTTACGCTTTGTGCGAAGCTCGTGTCGTTGTATGAGTTGTATCTGGAGCCGCCGATTCGCGAGTTGTCAGCCGCGATCGGCATCGCCTTCCCCGTGTTTCAAACCGCTCCGGTCATGCACCTGATGTCGAACTCACTGAAGGTCCCGGGAGGTTATCACGGGCTGGGTGTGCACCAGGATTGGCCCACGCTGCAGGGCGGACTGGACACGGTGACGGTATGGATCCCCTTTGTCGACGTTGATCGCGACTCCTTCACCCTGGAGATCATTCCAGGCAGCCATCGGGGTGGACTCTACCCATACACCCGCCGGGACCACATTTTCGAGGTTGATCCGTGCCATTACGACGCCGATGACTTCTTGCCGATGGAAACGAACCGTGGAGACGTGGTCTTCATGTCGAGCTTTGCGATCCATCGCAGCAGTCCACGTGGAAATCACCGCCTCCGGGTCGCGACCAGCATGCGCTACGAGAACGCTTCCGAACCCCATTTCATCGCGCGGTGCTACCCGTTCGCCCAGAAGCGCGCGGTTGTCGGCGAGCTCATCACGCCGGATTTTCCGCATCGTGAGCAGGTCAGTGCCATTTTCGAAGCGGACACGGTCGGCGTCGCATCCGACGGTACGAGGAGACCCCGATGAGCCGGCCGATCGTTATTTTCGGGAATGGCCAGATCGCGGAAGTGTTTCACTACTATGTGACGCACGAAGCGCAGCGGCAGGTTGCGGCTTTCACGGTCGACGCCGGTCATTTGAAGGAGGACTCGCATCTCGGCCTTCCCGTAGTGGATTTCGAGGCCGTAGGCCGGCACTTCCCGTCGGACCGGTTCGACATGCTGATCGCGGTCAGCTTCAGGGAAGTGAACAGGGCACGGCAGCGCAAAGCGGCTGAAGCGGTGGCGAAAGGTTACCGCCTGGCCCATCACGTAAGTCCGAAGGCCGTCGTGTGGTCCGGTTTCGAGCCTCAGCCCAACACGTTCATCATGGAAAACAACGTCATTCAGCCGTACGTCAAGATAGGCCGCAACGTCATCCTGTGGTCCGGCAACCACATCGGGCACCACAGCGAAATCGCCGACAATTGCTTCATCGCCTCTCATGTCGTCGTCTCGGGCAACGTCAAGGTCGGCGAGAACACTTTCATCGGCGTGAATGCCACGCTGCGAGACAATATCGTCGTCGGTAAATTCAATGTCATCGGCGCGGCTGCGCTCATCCTCGCAAACACCCCGGATGAGGGCGTCTACCTCGGGCAGGCCTCGACGCTGGCAAAGGTCCCCAGCTCGCGACTTCGCAGCATTTGATGTTCCGCGCGTAGTGAGAATGGGCTGGATACGCGAAGGCTTGATTTATCAACCCCGGCAGGTCGATGGGATCGGCGGCTCGCACGCGCAAGTGCCGACAGTCCTGCTGCAGCGTGACAGGTTGCGGATTTACTATGCCGACCGTGACCGCGATGCGAAGAGTTACACGACGTATATCGATGTCAGCCGCGAGAACCCAGCCCGGCTGCTATACGAGCATCATCAGCCCATCCTGCCCCGCGGCGCGCCCGGCATGTTCGACGATGATGGCATGATGCCCGGCTGCCTTGTCCGGCATGAGGACAGCCTGCGCCTCTACTACAATGGGTGGAATCGCGGCGTGACCGTCCCGTACCGAAATTCGGTAGGCATCGCCGTCAGCGTCGACGATGGTGACACCTTCTCCCGCCTGTACGAGGGGCCGGTTCTCGACCGGACACCGGCGGAACCTCTGATGGCGGTCACGCCCACGATCCTGATCGAACGGGGGCTCTGGCGCATGTGGTACGTCTCCGGCACCCGCTGGGTACCGGTCGACGGCCGCCTGGAACCGGTCTACCAGATCAAATACGCCGACTCGATGGACGGCATTACCTGGCGCCGCCCCAACCATCTCTGCATCGCCCCACGTCATGAGCTCGAGGCGTGCTCTCATCCGACGGTCATCAAGCACCGGGGCCTATACCACATGTGGTTCTGCTGCCGACACTCCGTCGACTTCCGTGACGGCCCGGGCAGCTACCGCATCGGCTACGCCAGATCGTCGGATGGTCTTTGCTGGGAGCGCGATGATTTGGCGCTCGGTCTGCCCAGGGCCGAAACGGGATGGGACGCGTCGATGACCTGCTATCCATTTGTCATGATGTTCGACGGTCGGATCCATCTCTTCTACAACGGGAATGGATTCGGCCGCACCGGCATCGGCTATGCGCGACTGGAGCTGTAAATGAACGATCCTGACACCGGCCTTGCCCATCAAAATGAACCGACGACGGCCCATGGTGAAACGTTCCAACATCGGGCGCGGTTGGCCGAGATGTTCGAACAGTCGCCGCTTCCCCCGGAAGACCTGATGTTCAATCTTGGACTCTATACACGAAGCTCGCTGTTGGTGAAATTTCTGGTTCTGCACGAAATCTACAAGCGCGTGAAGGACATCCCGGGAGCCATTCTGGAGTTCGGCGTCTGGTGGGGCCAGAACCTTGTGCTCCTGGAGAATCTGAGAGCCATTCATGAACCGTTCAACAAGCAGCGCAAGATCGTCGGCTTCGACACCTTCGAAGGCTACCTCGGAACCGCACCCGGCGATCCGTCGGCGGGCAGCGGTACGGACTTCTATCGGACGTCCTCCGCCTATCGAACATATCTGGAGGAGTTGCTGCGGGTGCATGAGGGCAACAACGCCTTTGGCCATATGAGCGGACTCCACGATCTCGTGGCCGGCGATGTGACGCAGACCGCTCCCGCCTATTTCCGCGACCACCCCGGGACTTTGGTTGCTTTCGCCTATTTCGACATCGGGACCTACGAGCCCACCCTCGCGGCGTTGACGTCCATGAAACCGCATTTGATTCCAGGGAGCATGATTCTGTTCGACGAGCTCACCTGGTCGGGGGCACCGGGCGAGGCCGTTGCCTTCAGGCAGGTATTCGCGGGACTTCGCTACTCCATCGAAAAAGTTCCCCTGTATCCCTCGAAAACGATCGTCACCATCAAATGAGTTCCAAGATCAATGCAAACCACTCCAGCTGAAATTGATGCCAGCGCCGTCGATACCGTGAAATTGCCGGTGCAGGTCGAATCTTCCCGCATCGGCCTTTGGAACAAATACTACGGGGCCCTCAAGGAATCTTACTTGTTTCCGAACGAATTCGTCGTCAGGACGTTTCTCGGCAGCTATCCCAATCTCACGATGAAGCGGAGTTACGCCGGAGCATCCGTGTGCGATATCGGCTGCGGCGACGGAAGGAATATCACGCTGTTGAACAAGCTCGGCCTGAAGGTTCACGCCACCGAGGTCACTGAAGAGATTTGCGCGATCACGCGCCGGAAGCTTGCGCATCACCCGGATAAGATTGCCGTCGATCTGCGCGCCGGGTTCAACGACGATCTGCCTTTCAGCGACGATTCATTCGATTACGCTCTTTCCTGGAATGCGTGTTATTACATGAAAGATGAAGATTCCAGCATATCGGACCATGTCGAGGAGTTCGCCCGAGTATTGAAAAAGGCGGCCTATCTCGTCGCATGCGTACCCGGTCCGGATTGCTTCTCGCTTGCCGGCGCGGAAGACCTTGGCAACAATCTCATCCGGATCAATAACGCCGATCCGAAGTGGAGTCTGCTGAACGGCTCCATTTATCACCAATTCCGCTCGGTCGACGACATAGAGTTTCACTTTGGTACCCGATTCGAGAATTTCCAGCATTGTCGATTGAGGGACGACTGCTTTGGTCTGCCGCACGATTACTTCATATTCGTTTGCCGGAAGTGCTGACGGAGGGTGGCAACCCTCACTTCACCCATCTCCCGGCCTGCCAGGCTGGGCCACGCAATACAGCACCGTCTCCTCCGTGTGGATCGTGTAATGGCCGATGTAACAGGTGTAGAAGGGAAACTCGCGCTTGATATGCCGGATGATCTCGAATAGGTCGTTCGGCTTGTGATACAGCGAAATTGCGAGCTTCGGCTTGAATCGTTGAATGCTTGTCCTGGCGCCCCGCAGGGCAGCCATTTCAGCGCCTTCCACGTCGAGTTTGATGAAGCTGATGCGTTCAATTTCATTGTGCTGCACCAGAAAATCGATCGATCGCAGTGGAACACGATTGCTCCCCGAACTGAAGCCCGGCGCATAACAGTCCAAAACGATGGGTTTTGCGAAGATGTTCTCGTCGGACAGCCCGTAGGGCATTACGGTGACGTTGTCGTAACCGAATTGCTTTGTGTTGTGTTCCAGTATCGCCAGGTGATCGGCAACCGGGTCGAAGCAATAAACGCGGCCGGCAGCCCCGACGGCGTTGGAAAATACGGCCGCCGTGTCCCCCGTGCACGCGCCGCCGTCTATCACTGAATCCCCGGCCGCGGGCGATATGTCCACGCCATCCCTTGAATAGAAGTACTGCCCGCGGAATAGATAGTAGAGCAACCCCTGACAGTCGACCCGGTATCGGTTGCTCCTGTATTCAAAATCGAAATGCAGCAGCTTCCCAAACATGCCGGTCGCCGACAGCTCGCTCGGTGTGGACTTCTCGGCAGCCGTGTACTCCTCGAGCTCCTTGCGGTTATCGGCGAAATCGAGCGGCAGCTTTACGCCGAAGTGGCCGGCAAGCCTGAAGGCGATGAGATGCAGGTAGAGCTTCTTGGATGAGTCGTTGGCGAGCAACGAATACGCGGCATAGAGGCCCTCGTGATTTTTCACGAACCAGTCAAAAAAAAACGCGCGCTCTCCGGCGTTGAACTCCTTCGAATGGTCCTTGCCGTCGAAATTGAATCTCGAGGCGTCGAAATTGTCGAGATGGGTATTCAATTTCAGCGCCGCGATCGACTGGATGAGGATCGAGTTGTAGAAGGATGGCGAGGAGTCTGGCAGTTCTTCGAACATGTATCGTTCCTACGTGAATGAAAATTTTGTGAGTGCCTGGCCGGCGATTTGCCGCCCCAAAAGAACCCTCGGACTCCTGATTGGCATGCATCGATCGTACCAATGCGGCGCGGCGGCTGGGTTTTCGGGTAGAATCCGCGTCCCTTCACCGCCAAGGCGGCCGGCAGCTTGAAAAACGCGACACGCAGAATCCCGAAAGTGGGCTTCGTCAGCTTGGGCTGTCCCAAGGCACTCGTCGACTCGGAACGCATCCTCACAGCAATACGGTCGTAACTGAACGAGGCGCCAACATAAACACC
>CAVSSU010000046.1:0-27898 GCA_963730565.1 uncultured Gammaproteobacteria bacterium | reverse complement strand
GTTTTGCCTGTACTTGATTCGGTTGCGTCTTTGCTAAGCCCACCCCCTCATGGTCGATCAGGAGTGAGCCGAAGGCGTGACGCTTCACCGCGTATTCGATGGCGATTTCCTGGGCGCGGATGCAGGCGCCGAGCCAGCGCGTACAGTGGGTAAGGCGCGCCGGCGCCAGCCGCACCTGAGCATACTTGAATCCCTCGCCTACGTTGCCGAGGACGGCACTGCGGTGCACGCGCAGATTCTCGATGCGGGAGGTCGGGTGGGCTCCTGGCAGCGTCGAGTCGATCGTGTCCGGTACGCGCTCGACCCGCGTCGCCGAGTTGGGAATATCCACCAGGAACATCGTCGCACCGCCCGCCGTCTTCGCCATCACGATGCCGACCTTGGCACCGAGAAATCCAGAACTGAAGCATTTGCGGCCATTGATGACCCAGTGGTCACCGTCGGGCTCGGCCGAGGTTCGAAGCATCGACGGGTCGGAGCCGGCACCGTCATCCTCCGCCGGCTCGGTCATCAGGAACGCCGAACGCGCCCGTCCCTCGAGCAGTGGAGCTAGAAAGTGCGCCTTCTGCTCCGGCGTCGCAACTTTCCCGAGTAGGAACATGTTCCCCTCATCAGGCGCAGCAGCATTGACCGCGACCGGGCCGAGAGGCGACAGGCCCGCGGCACGCAAAATGATGGAAGTGTCGCGGTGAGACAAATGGCCGCATTCCGACGGAATATGCGGTGTCAGAACGCCCGCCGCGCGTGCGAGCGCCCGCATCTCGTCGACCATCTCAGGGTTCGGGCCGTGGGCCGTCCAGCGTTGGTCGCGCTCGAACGGCACGATGACCTGGCGGACGAATTTCTCGACTCTGGCCGCAATCTCGCGGCCCTGTTGCGTCGTACTGTCTTCAGACATGCGACCTGCTCCTCGTCTGCTTGCGTTTCCGGAATGCCGCGCGCGAACCGTCGCACAGGACCGCCGGTCTGGCGCGCAGATGTGCGCTGGTTGTCTTGCTTTGGAATCTATCCTACGAATCGCGCCAGCATCTTCTCGTGGAGGAAATTGCGGATGGCGAATGTCCCGCCTTCGGTGCCGTATCCGGAGTCCTTGACGCCGCCGAACGGCGCCTCGATGTTCGATGAGAAGATGCGGTTCACGGCAACCATGCCTGCCTCGATCCTCTCCGTCACCGCAGCCTCGTTGGCGATCGAGCGTGTGAAGAGATAAGACGCAAGCCCGTAGGGCAGCCTGTTGGCCTCCGCAATCGCCTCATCGAGGTCGTCGAAGGCCCGGAACAGCGCAAGCGGCCCGAATGGCTCCTCATTCATCGCTCGAGCCGCCATTGGGATGTCGGACAGCACCGTCGGCGCAAAGAAGTACCCCGGCCGCTCGATGCGATGACCGCCGCACTCGACGGTGGCGCCTAGCTTTACAGCGTCATCGACGAGCGCTTGAATCGCCTCGAGCCGTCGGAAGTTCGCTAGCGGACCCATATCGATGTTGGGCCGGGAGCCAGCGTCGATCCGCAGCCGTTGCACAATCTCTCGGAAGCGATCCAGGAACTCGCGATACACCGAGCGTGCAATCAGAAACCGCGTCGGCGCCAAGCATACCTGTCCCGCGTTCATGAACTTCATTCGCGCCAGCTCCGAGGCCGCGAGAGCAAGGTCCGCATCGTCGCAGACGATCGCTGGTGCGTGCCCGCCGAGCTCGAGCGTGAGGGGCTTTAAATGATGGCCGGCAAGCGCCGCAACAGCCCTCCCAACGGCAACCGAACCCGTAAGCGTCACGTGGCGGATTGCCGGATCGCCAATAAGGCGCTCCGCGATTCGTGGCGGATTCCCATACAGCAGGCTGAGCGCGCCCGGCGGCAAGCCCGCATCGTCGAGACATCGGACCATCTCCGCGCAGGCGCCGGGCGCCTCTTCCGGGCCCTTCAGGATGATCGAGCAGCCGGCGGCCAGGGCAGCCGCCACCTTCTTGACCGATTGCGAGACGGGAAAATTCCAGGGTGTGAACGCCGCGACCGGGCCTACGGGCTCGAGGCGCGTCAGCACGTGCGTCGAGCCGGTTCGACCGGGGATCACCTGGCCGAAGCAGCGTTTCCCCTCCTCCGCGAACCAGTCAATCGCGTCGGCGGAGCCCAAGATCTCGTGGCGTGCCTGCGCGAGCGGCTTGCCCTGCTCAATCGTGAGTAAACACGCGATGGGGTCGGCGCGCTCGCGCAGAAGCGCAGCCGCCTGACGCAGGGTGCGTGCACGTTCGAACGGCGCCACGGCACGCCAGACCTCGAATCCCCGTTCAGCCACCCTCACCGCGTGCTCGATGTCCGTGTCGCTTGCGACCGCGACTCTACCCACGGGGTCACCGGTTGAGGGGTCGACGATGGGCAGCCAGCGCTCCTCCGCGCCTGCCACCCAGGCTCCGTTGATCAGTAGGCGGACCTCGACGCGCGAGGGGGCAACGGGTTGGGCAGTCACAAGTCTTCCTTCGTCGAAAGCATAATTCGAACCGCGTCCAGCCCGCCCCGCCCCCTGAACTGCAGCCGGCTTTCCGGCCATTCAGAGGAGCCGGCGCTGGCCCGGCGAGAAACGCTACCCGCTCGAGGTCGACGGTGTCAATGAGAGCGAGCGACGTTTTTGTAGGACAATAATGGACCAACTCCGAGATTAAAGCGATGGTCGCTGCCGAGCGCGTTGAGTTGGTTCAATCGCTCGGCCGAGTCCTGTAATATTCCGGCACGAGATTTCCCGTATTGCCGCCCGCGGAGGGGCGCGAGCGTGGAAACCACTGTGGAGTTCATCAAATGCGTACAGGCACCTCGCGGGCGAGCGCTCGCTCGACCCGTCGCGCGACCGCCCTCGCCGCGCCTTCCGCCCTAGCCGGCGCCGCGGACGCGGACATGTCGTCCACGGACCGAGTCGTCAACCACATCACCGCCGGCGTCCTTGCCGGGCGCTACGTGCCCGGCCAGCGGCTGGTCGAATCGGACTTGACCCGCACGCTTCGCGTCAGCCGCGGTCCCGTGCGCGAAGCATTCCGCCGTCTCGATGCGCTCGGAATCCTATCGCGCACCATGCATCGCGGCGCGTGCGTGCGCACTCTCAGCCGTTCGGAGGCGGTCGATCTCATGGTCGCCGTCGAGGGCATCGACATGCTGACCTCCCGCCTCGCGGCAACGGCCGTCAAGAACAGGAGCGGCGGTCGTTCCCTGGCGGCGTTGGAGCGGGACTTGCGACCGTACCGGGACGGTGAATATGATCTTTCAGCCATGCCCGGGAGGCGGCAACAGTTCTATGACCTTTTGATCGCCATCACCGGGAACAGCCAGTTGCCCTCGCTGTTCCCGACGATGCGCATCCATCTGCTGCGGCTGCAGACGCAGTCGTACCGCAGCTCCGACGCACGAAGCACGGATGTTGACGACTTCGCCAGCGTCGCCCGCGCTGTGCTTGCGGGCGACCCTGCGGCGGCGGAAAAGGCCTCCTCCGCTCACGACAAGCGTGTGCTGCGGGTGTTGCTGGATATGCCGGACGAGGCCTTTCCCAGGACCGACTAGCAGGCCGGCCAACCGGCTGCCGAGCCCACATGTGCCGCGGCAGGGGCTGGCGTGAGTCACGGCGCGCGGCTATGATGCCGATCGACCTACATGGTTGAACTCCCGAATTGTATGACAATTGTTCGGATCCGGGAGGTCAAGGGACGCGGAAGCCGGACGGCGGCCGCGCAGCAACGCCCCAAGGAGTGTCATTGCCGTGATCACGCAATCTAACCCGTCTTCCGCACTCGACGTCGAGCAACTCGATCGCACCGATGTGATACACGGCTTTTCGACGCTGCACGCGCAGGCGACCAACGAGGTGATCGTTGTGGACAGCGCGAAAGGCATGCGGGTCACCGACCAACGCGGTCGCGAGTTCCTCGATGCCGGCGGCGGCCTTTGGTGCATGAACGTCGGTTACGGTCGCCAGGCCATCGCGGATGTCGCCGCCGCACAAATGGCGAAGCTCCCTTACTTCCACAGCTTTGGCCTGTTCAGCAACGAGCCGCTGATCCGGCTCGCCGATCGGCTCGTTCGGCTTGCGCCAACGGGCATGACGCGCGTAATTTTCTGCTCGAGCGGATCCGAGGCCAACGACACCCAGATCAAGGTCGTGCGACGCTACAACAATCTGCTCGGCAGGTCAGACAAAAAGAAAATCATTGCGCGGCTCAGCAGCTACCACGGTTCGACGGTCGCTGCCGCGAGCCTGAGCGGCCTGCCGATGATGCACGAGAGCTTTGATCTTCCGATTCCAGGGATCCTGCACACGCTGTCGACCGACTATCACCGCCGGCCAGCCAACATTGGGACTCCGGAGCAATTCACGCAGTACCTGGTGGACAATCTGACGCAACTGATCGAAGCCGAGGGCCCGCACACGATCGCGGCCTTCATCGCCGAGCCGATCACTGGAACAGGCGGTGTCCTCGTGCCACCGCCCGGGTACTTCCGCGAGGTGCAGCGCGTACTGAATCATTACGATATCTTGATGATTGCGGACGAGGTAATCACGGGCTTCGGGCGCACCGGGAATTGGTTCGCGGGCCCCTCGCTTGAAATTAAGCCAGATCTCGTGTCGATCGCGAAGGGGCTGACGAGCGGCTACTTTCCAATGTCGGCATGCCTGCTGTCGGCGAAGGTTGCAGACGTTCTGTACGCCGACAAGAGCTCGCACGCGATGTTCGCACACGGATTCACGTGGTCCGGTCATCCGGTGGGCGCCGCAATCGCGAACGCAAACCTCGATATCATGGAGAGCGAGGATCTGCCGGGCAACGCGGCGCGGGTGGGGGCATACCTAATGGAGCGGCTCCGCGAGCGGTTTGCAGGGCACCCGCTGGTCGGCGAGATCCGCGGCAAGGGACTTCTCATCGGTATCGAGCTCGATGCCGATCCCGCCACCCGCAAGCCTTTCGCCCAGTACCCGAAGGTCAGCGGCCTTCTCAGCAAGGCGTGTTTCGGCGAACGACTTCTGGTGCGCGGTGGTCACGACCGGACGATCGCCGCCGCTCGCACCACCGCTTATGGCGACCCGGGACGATGCAGACGAGATTGTTGCCCGCCTCGGCCGTGCGCTCGACCGCGTCACCGTCGAGGTGAAGGCGGCCGGTCTCGCGTCTGAGACCTCCGCTCGTCGGAATGTCGACGCCAGGGCTAGCCGCGAAGCCGCTCTCCCTTGGGATCGTAGAAGCCCGCGAACTGCAGATCCACCGCGTGCCGGGCTCCGGCAACCTCAACCTCGAAATCACCTTCCGCCAGCCACCCTGCCGTGACGCCACCGGCACGCCGAACCGCGGCCATCCCAAGCGAGCGATCGAGCCTGAAGCCCCAGGCACCCGATGTCACGTAGCCGACGATCTCCGAGCCCTTCCACACAGGCTCATTGCGGTATAGGTAGGGCCCGAATTCCGATGTCGCCTCACGCACTCGAAGGTTCACGATGCGCGACTCGGGCGGTCCGCCGTCTCGCTGGCGGATCAGCGCATCGCGACCGATGAATCCGCCCGACTTGTCGAAGGCAACCGCAAACCGAAGCCCCGCTTCGAGCGGCGTATCGTCCTCGCCGATGTCAGCGCCATAGTGAACGAATCCCTTTTCGAGGCGCGCGTGGAGTAACGCAAAAAATCCGGCATTCACGAGGCCACGTGAGCTGCCCTCCTCGAATAGCACGTCATAGATGTGACGGCAGAGGTCGGCCGTCGGGTACACCTCGTAGCCGAGTTCTCCCATGTACGAGCGTCGCAGGATCCAAGCGCGACCATATCCGATGTCGATCAGCCGAGCGTGCCCGAACGGGAGCGCCGCATTGGAGAGTTCCTCGTCGCTCAGGGCCTCGAGAATGCTGCGCGAGGTGGGGCCGTTGAGCGAGAACATGCCGTACTGTGCTGTCACATCGTGGATCCGGACGCTCAGCTCCGACGGGACGTTGACCTCGAACCAGCAGCGGTCGCGCACCTGACCCCCGGGCCCTGTGACGACGAGAAACTGCTGTGTCGACTGGCGGATGACGACAACGTCGGCCTCGATGCCGCCGCGCACGTTGAGCCAGTGGGTGTACACCGACCGGCCCACTGGGACGTCCATCTCGTTGGCGGACAAATGATTCAGAGCCGCCGCCGCGTCGGGGCCGCTCACGAGGAGCTTGCCGTAGCAGGACTGGTCGATCAGGGCCGCCCGATCCCTCGCAGCGGCGCACTCGGCTGAAAGCAGCGGGAACCAGGTCTGGTACGCAAGGCTCGGCGCCCTTGGAAGCGAGGCACCGGGGACATCGTAATACAGTGGAATCTCCCATCCAGCCCGCTCGCCCATGATGGCGCCAGCCGAGATCAACCGCTCATGCACCGGCGAGTGGCGAATGTTTCGCGCGGTCCGTAGTTGATGTCCCGGCCAGTGCAGCGACATGTTGAAGCCGAGGGCCTCCACCACGCGATCCTGCATGTAGCGGGAGTTCGCCTGGAAGGCCATGATGCGTTGCGCGTGCATCGCCGTCATCGCAAGCGGTGGAATCCCGTCGGTCAGCCATGCCGCCATGACCTTGCCGGCACCTCCGGACGATAAAATACCGTAGGAATTGAATCCCGCGGCGACATAGAGGCCACGGATCTCGGCGGTCGGGCCCATGAACGCACGGCTGTCGCTTGTGAAGCTCTCCGGGCCGCAGAAAAACAGCTTGATCCCGACCTCGGCGAGTGCGGGTACGCGGCGAAACGCAAGGTCGAGCTGCGGCTCGATGTGTTCGAGGTCCACCGGCAACTCGGAGAACGAGAACTCGCTGGGGATTTCCCTGCCTCTCGCCGGCCATGGCGTACCGACCGCCTCGAAGAACCCGACCAAGAGCTTGCCCGCGTCCTCTTTATAGTACGCGCGCTCGTCGGGATTGCCGAGGACCGGTGTCGTCCGCGCGAGGCCCGGCATCGGCTCGGTCACGATGTAGTAGTGCTCAGCGGCGTGCAGGGGCAACGCAACCCCAAGGCGCTTCGCAAACTTGTGACTCCAAAGTCCGCCGGCAAGCAGTACCCGATCGCAGGCGATATCGCCGCGCGCCGTGCGCACACCAATAACGCGGCCGTCCCGCACCAGGATATCCTCGACTGGCGTGTGTTCGAACGCGCTGCCGCCGTACTGCCGAGCTCCCTTGATCAGGGCCATGGCGGCATCGAGGGGGTTCACCTGGCCGTTGCCGTGAATGAAGACGCCGCCGATCACGTCGTCGACATGAAGAAGAGGCCAACGCTCCTTGACCTCGCTCGGGGTCAACGGTTCGACCCGCACGCCCATGTGCTTCGACGCAGACGCCTGCCGCATCAGGAGTTCATGGCGGATCTTGTTCGTGGCGATGTAAAGGGCTCCGTTCTCTCGGTAGCCGGTCGCCTGACCGGTTTCGGCCTCCAGCGACCGAAACAGGTCGCTGGTGTACTGCACGAGTTGCGACTGCCCGCGCGAATCGCGAATGCGCGTCGTGAGGCCCGCTGCGTGCCAGGTGGTTCCGCTCGCAAATCGGTCCCGCTCCAGGAGCACACAGTCCTGCACGCGAGCCTTCGCCAGGTGATACAGCGTCGACGCGCCGATGATACCGCCTCCGATAACCACGATTCGGGCGTGTTCGGGTAACGCTTGATTCATCCAGGCTCCTTTTTCCTCGACATTCGCCATATAAGCTGTGGCATTCGCCCCCCCAAATGGGCAGCGCACGCCGTCTTTTTGCCCTACAATCGCGTCCGTCGATATTACCTTGTGGTGGAGGCGGAGCGCCATCGCGGAGCGCGATGCGTAGGCGCGGGGCCTAGGCCCCCTATGGCGGCGCCGCTGCCTTGACTTCTCCGGGACAGAAATCCTAGATTCTGGAATCCCGGGCCTGAGCCGATCAGCGACCTGAATCATTATTAAAAAGGGGAATTCACAGTGCGCAACGATGGACCCATTTTTAACGAAGTTTCGCGCGTGCGTCGCCAGTGGACGCCCAACCAGGTGCGCGACTACGCCGCAGCGCTCCCCATCTGGAAGGAACCGGTCGAGATACGGCAGAAGTTCGGAGGGCTCACAAACCGCACCTACTTCGCCTACGTGGATGGCAAGCCAAGGTACGCGATCCGCGTCGGATTCGATCAGTATCGGACGCGCCAGACCTCGGTCATCCAGTGCACGCTCGCCGCGCACAAGCTCGGCCTCGGGCCGCGGCTCATCTACGCGGAGCCCAACCTGTCGGTGACCGACTTCGTCGAGGGCACCGGCATGCAGCTCGAGCAGATGAAGGAACCGGCGATGATGCGCCGCATAATCGACCGCATGAAAGTCGTCCACGGTGGAACGTGGGCCGTTGCTGAGACGATCAGTTACTGGTGGCCGTTCGATACCGTGCGGCGTTACATGAACGCGATGGAGACCGGGAAGGCCGCGACCGACTGGAAGCCTTCGCCCTGGGCGCCCCGTTTACCTCGCTATCGGGAAATCACACGGCGACTCGAGCGTGCCGTTGGCGGCTTCCTGCCGACATTCACACACAACGACATGGCGTTCGTGAACATGATCATCAGTGCTGCCGGCGAAATCATGCTGATTGACTGGGACGGCGGCGGCTACGGGCACCCAATGTTCGATCTCGGTGAGATGCTGATGTGGGCGGAGGCGGACGAGAAAGCATGCGAACTGGCGGTTGAGCACTATTTCGGATCGCTGCCCTCTTCCGAAATGAAGCAACGGCTTATCGAGGTCCACTCGTTCCAGACGATCGCGGCGCTCAGGCTCGTGACCGAGTGCCTCGAGACCGACCTCGATCCCTTTTATCATGTGACGCCCGAGGAGTTCGCCGAGGGCATGAGGGAGGTCCTGCCGGGACAAACCCCCGCGCTGATCGGGCTCGCGGAAATGCTACTACCCCGCTTCGAGGCACTTTGGTCGGAGTACGAACACCTGTTCCCTGCTTGAGGTAGGGTGACAGGGGATCCGCCCAAACACTATCATGGTCGCGTACACGAGACAAACATGACAGCCCATCTTGTCCGACACTATTTGTTTCTGCGGCGCCCCGACGGGGAAAAGAGCGATAGACTGATACCGGTGGTGCCTTGTGGAGACTTCATCGTGGTGATCTCAATGTTCCTGAAACACAGGGTGCTGCATTACCTCTCCGCAATCGCCGTACTGCTGTTGGCCGGAACAGCGGTTGCTGGCGGGGATCTAAATATCCTGAGCTGGGAGGGCTACGCTGACGCAAGCTTCGTCAAACCGTTCGAGAAAATATCGGGTTGCCGTGTCACGGCCACCTACGTCGGCTCGAACGACGAGTTCGTCGCGAAGATCATCGCCGGCGGAGGCGCCTACGATCTGATCACCCCGTCGAACGATACGACGATGCGTCTGATCGACGCCGCTGCCGTCGAACCGATAGACGCAGCACGTGTTCCGGCCATGAAGGACTTCTTTCCGATCTTCACCTCGCCCCCCTGGATTACGAAGAACGGGGCCCTATATGGCGTTCCTTACGGTTGGGGCATCGTGCGGCTGCTGCTTGATGCAGACTCCGGCCTCGCCAAACCCGACAGCCTAGCCTACCTGTGGCAGCCCAAGCTGCGGGGCAAGGTCGCGATCTGGGACGATGTCGAAGCCATTTACATGACCTCACGCTACCTTGGCTTCAAGAACACCTACGATCTGAGCGATGAGCAACTGCAGAAGGTCAAAGCGGCGCTTATCGCGCTAAAGCCCAACATCCGCAAGTACTGGGCGACGACCGGAGAGATGGGAACGCTCCTGCAGACACATGAGGTACTGGCGGGCAATGCCTGGGAGCCGACGCTAGTCAGCCTTCGCAAGGCCGGCCGGAACATCATCGACGTTGTTCCGCGGGAGGGTCGCAGCGCCTACTCGGACAGCTGGATGGTGGTGCGTGGAGCCGGAAGCAACGCCTGCGTGTACAAATGGCTCAACTGGGTTTCGTCGCCGAAATCCCAGGCGCTTGCCCACGCCGTCACGGGCTTCGGCTATTCCAACGCCAAGATGCCGGACGAGCTCGCACCGATCGAGCGCCAACGCTACGAGGAGCTCGGAATGACAGATCCGAACCTCATCAAGACCCTCGATTGGTGGCAGCTCGTACGACGCCGCGGTAAATACCTGGAGATATGGAACCAAGTCAAGGCGCAATGATCGGCGCGCCCAGACTGAATTACCCGAGCACTGAATGACCACCATCATCGAAGCGCGGCAGCTCCAAAAGCATTACGGCGGTCCGCTCGCCGTTCGCGACGTGTCGCTATCCGTAAATGAGGGAGAGTTCCTGTCCCTGCTTGGCGCCAGCGGCAGCGGCAAAACGACGACTCTGCGGATGATCGCCGGACTCGAGACCCCGACGCAGGGCACCGTGCTATTCCAAGGCCAGGACATCACGAACGTACCTGTTGCCAGGCGTAACATGCGGATGGTATTTCAGGATTTCGCATTATTTCCGAACCTGTCGGTTTGGGAGAATGTAGCTTTCGGGCTGCGGCTGCGGATCAACCGCGGTCGGCTAACCGGTGATCAGATCAAAGCTCGCGTCGGCCAGTATCTCGATACCGTGCAGCTGTCTGATCATGCAGACAAAAAACCGCATCAGCTTTCGGGCGGCCAGCGCCAACGCGTATCGCTCGCGCGGGCCCTCGTTACCGATCCCCCGGTCGTGCTCTTCGACGAACCGCTCGGCTCGCTGGACGCCAACATGCGCAAGGTTATGCAGCTCGAGCTCAAGCGCCTGCATCGCGAGCTGCGAAAGACCTTCATTTACGTCACACATGACCAGGAGGAGGCCATGGGCCTCAGTGACCGGGTTGCGGTGCTGAAGGATGGCCAATTGCTGCAACTCGGCACGCCGGACGACATTTACTTTCGCCCGAGCTGCGCGGCAGTCGCGAGCTTCATAGGCGCCGCAAATGTGTTGCAGGGTGTCGCGGAGGTCGTTCCAGGCAAACCGGTCGGGGTGCTGCTCACAGGCGGCGTGCGGCTCGCCGCTGCCGACAACGCAGCCGGTGTCGCTGATGGCGAGGCGATCACCATCATGCTGCGTGCGGAACAGGTGCGCATCGCGCCGGCTAACAGTGTTGCAGGCGGCTTGCGTGCGCAGATCACGGAGCGCCTGTTCCTCGGCGAAAAAATACGTTACGAGCTGAAGGTTCCGGCCACGGGATTGCGGCTGACTGCGATCGCGAGCGGCGATCAGTTGCGGCTGAGCCTCGGCGATGACGTGATTGTGACAGCCGATCCGCGCAATGTTCGCGTACTGCCGCGTGGGGTGGCCGCGAGCGTGGACGCGTGAGCATGACGGGGTCGACGGCCCATCAGAGCCGGCGCCAGCTGCTGTTCTGGCTCTTGCCACCGTTGCTCTGGTTCACGGTGTTCATGTTGATCCCATACGGCATGCTGTTCTACTACAGCCTCGGTTCAACGGAGTACATGACGTTCAAGCCTGGCTTTTCACCGGCCAACCTCATTCGGGTATTCTGTACAGAGCCGTACCTTTCCGTATTGCTGAAGTCGGCCCGTATCGGTGCTTTCACGGCGATCGGAGCTACGATCCTTGCCTACCCGGTCGCCTTTTGCCTCGCGTTCCATACTCGGTCGGCTCGCGCCAAGTTCGTGATTTACCTTCTCGTCATCGTACCCTGGTGGGCGGCCTACCTGGTGAAGGCCTATGCCTGGAAGACGATCCTCGGCACCAATGGCATCATCAACGCCCTGCTTCTCGACCTGCACATCATTCGTGAGCCGCTCACGCTCATCTTGTACAACCAGTTCAGCGTCGTGCTGACCCTGGTCTATATCTTTACGCCGTTCTCGATTCTGTCGATATACGCCCAGCTCGAACGCATTCCCACCTCCATCATCGAAGCCTCGAGCAACCTCGGAGCGACGACCTTCGAGACGCTGACGAAGATCATTATCCCGCTGAGCCTCCCGGGCATGCTCGCCGGCGCGATCATCACTTTCGCGCTCGCTTCGGGGGACTTCATAGCCCCCGCATTGGTCGGCGGCCCGGACGCCATCATGATCAGCAATGTCGTCATTAACCTGCTTGGCGTTGCGTTTGACTGGCCGATGGCAGCATCCATTGGCATCGTGGTAATTGGGGTCGGCACGGCGTTGATTGCGGTCTCTCAGCATCTTGAGCACCGCGCACAAGCGCGGTTTTAGAGGACCACCATGCGCGAATTGGGCAGTCGGCGGACCTCGTGGACCTTGGGATGGTCAGTCCTCGCATTTCTCTATGCACCGCTCGTCGTAATGGCTGTCTTCTCGTTTAATGACAGCGACTTCACCGGTCTTCCTTTTCAGGGTTTCACCCTGCGCTGGTACAGCATGCTGCTGGAGGATGATAGGCTCCTCGAATCGGTGTGGAACAGCGTCTATGTCGCTCTCGGCGTCGTCGGGCTGAGTACGGTCTTCGGCCTGCCCGCTGCGATTGCGCTCGATCGCTTTGATTTTCCCGGAAAGGCATGGTTCGGACGGCTGGTGCTTTTGCCGATCGTGTTGCCAGGGGTGATTACCGGCGTCGCGCTGCTGCTGTTTTATATGGCGATTCATTTTCGGCTTTCGCTATACACCGTCATGCTCGGTCAGGGCACCGGCCTCATGTGCATAACCATCACCGAGGTTGCCGCACGCCTCCGCCGGATGGGCCGCAGCACCGAGGAGGCCGCGCGCACACTCGGTGCCAACGAGTGGGAGGTCCTGCGCAAGGTCACGATCCCGGGCGTGATGCCGGCGCTGATTGGCGCGATGCTGATCGCGTTCTCGATTTCGTTCGACGAGATCGCGGTCACGTATCTTCTGACGGGACGCCAAAACACTTTGCCAATGACTCTATGGTCCCTGCTTCGTCGTGAGGCGACGCCCGAGATAAATGCGGTATCGACTCTGGTGATAGTCGCATCGGTAATTCTGATCGTGTTAGGGACGTGGCTCTCGCGCCGCGGTAGCGCGTAGAACATCAAGAACGGAGGCAAAGATTACTTTACCGTGAACCGGCGAGCAGCTTCGTGTTAGTCGGTCCTTGACTGGCGATAGGGCTGCACTAGTTCACCAAGGAGTTGGTCTCCATGACCGCATTCGCTTGCGCGCCGCCGGCGCGGAACTGCGCGTCGATGATGCGGCGGTTTTGCATGTCCGGGGTCAGAAGACACCAGGGGAGTGTCGCCGCCTTGGCCCAACTGATTGACCTAAGTCCGGAGAGCCCGCTCCCCTCATGAGTAATCAGCACGTAGCGCTCTCGATAGAGGGGAACCGTTCGAACCCGTGACAAGGGTTCGCTGTCGAGATAGGTGAGACCGACATCGATGGTGAAATCATCGAGCTCGCGCTGAATTTCGATCGAGGTCGCCGATAGGGTGGGTTGGGTGACGCTGCAGGCGGAGGCGGCCCGAGCAAAATGCCGCTCCCGGGCGAGGGCGACTAGATATTCCAGGTACCGGACAATCATGGACTGCGGCCAGACTCTTGGATGAAACGCCTGTGAACGATTGTCATCGGCGGCGGCCGCATTCGATGCGACTCCCACACGTCACGTCACGAATGATACAGGCAAACACGCACGGATACGCTTGGCGGGCGGACATGAAGGATGCAAAATGCCGACACTGCGAGCCAATAGGGGATACCTGATGATCAAAAGAATCGCCGCGGGAACACTCGTGACTTTTGTCTACGTCGGTGCCGCTGCGGCACCCACCACGTTCACGTTGACGAGCCCGGATTTGCCGGCAGGTAAACCGATCGGGGAGCAATTCACGGCCAACACTTGGGGATGTCATGGCGCTAACGAGTCACCTGACCTCAAGTGGGTCAACGCACCGGCGGGGGCCAAGAGCTTCGCCGTTACCATGTTCGATCCGTACCGGCCTCCCGCGTCGGGCTGGTGGCACTGGCTGGTTTATGACATTCCGGCATCGGCTACCGAGTTGCCTCGCAAAGCGGGGACGCCAGGGAATCCGGGAATGCCGCAGGGTGCGCGACAAGTGAAGCCCGACGGCGAGGCGCCGGAGCCGCGCTACTATGGCCCTTGCCCGGATGAAGGCGATCCGCCACACCACTATACAATCACCATCTATGCGCTGAGTGTCGATCATCTGAAGGTTCCCGAGACCGCGACGCCGGCACACATCGATTCTGAGATCGCGTCGAAGACGATCGGCAAAGCGCAATTGATTCGCCTGTTCTCGAGGCCCAAGAGAGCCGAGTAAGCGCTGGGTTCGATCGATAACAATATCCGGCATCGGCCGAGAGCTCGCGTGCTTGCCGTCCGGTGTTGGTCTTGATTTGTTTGACGATCGGGGCGAGCTGCTGCACATCGGTGGCGGCGTTCGACAGACTCTGCGCAACGATCACTTGGGACTCGGCATCCACCGCCGCCTGCCCGTTGTAGGCCTGTGTGAAATCCCGGCCCGTCTTCATGATCTGGCTCTCCGGATCGGTAAAGTTGCGCTGCTCCTTAGGCTCCGGCACCCCATCGCCACGCTTTCGCGCCTCGGCCTCCAGCGCCGCTTTCGCCTCGCGGATCTTCGCGATCCGGCGGTGCTTATCGGCCACCCAGTCGGGCATCTCGTCACCGCGCCGCTTGCCATGCAGTCGATCCTCGTTCGCATCGAGCGCCTCAGCTTTCTTGAACCACTCGCGCACCTGCTGCTTGAGGTGCCGTTCACTCTCCGCCATCCGTCCGTAGCTCATCGCCTTGTGCTTGCTCGCATTCGCCTTGAGCTTTGTCCCATCGAGTGCCACGTGCCCCAGGCTCACCAGACCCGCCTGCTGGCACAGCTCCAGCACCTGTACAAACAGACCGCGCAGCGCCAAAAGATGCCGCTTGCGAAACTCGCTGATCGTACGAAAGTCCGGTCGGTTCAAGCCCGTTACAGCCATAAAATCCAATCGCTCCTCGCAGCCGCGGGCGAGGCGGCGCGAGGAATAGATGCCCTGGCAGTACCCGTACAGCAGCAACGCCGTCATCATCACCGGGTGGTAAGGCGGGTAACCCCGCTCTTCCTGCTCGTAGGGGGCCAAGATGGCCGACATGTCCAGCTGCTCTCGAACCGTGTCGCGGACAAAATGCGCCAAATGATCCGCCGGCACAAAATCCATCACCGAGGGCGGCAACAGCCACGCCTGTTCCACGTTCCAATCGCGAAAGGTCTTTGCCATGCTGCATAATCCTGCGACAAATCCTGTTCTTGATTGTAGCGGATCAATTACTCGGACGGGCTCCTAGTGAAGGTAGCACAGGCAAACGGTCGGCTCTTGGCCGCGGTGCTGATACGGCAAGCTCATCGATGCCATTCTCGCTCGTGGTTATGCGAAGGCGTACTGGTGGCCGCGTGCGTTATCAATCTCCTGGTGACGTGGCACCGAAATCGGACCGACGCCCCCCGACCCCCGACCTCGGAGCCCGAAGATCTAAGAGACGCCGGCGGCAAAGCGATTGCACCTTGGTGTTGGTCCGCCACATCGCCGCCACGTCATACGGAGCTCATTCAACATGTGGACTTCAATATCATGACATGTTAGCGTCCACTGAATTCACGCCTCGATGCGCGATCAGGCCCTACATCCGTACCTCATTACAGCAATGCAAGAGTCGGCTCGCTCCCACCGTCTGACGCATTTCATCGCCGAATGTCGGTACGAAGATCTCCCGAGCGATGTGGCGGACCTCGCTGCGCTCTGCGTCCTCGACACCTTTGCGGCAATGATTTGCGGCGCGATCAGCCCGGTCGCGGGAATTGCGGGCGCTCACGCGGCCGAGTCGTGGTCCAGCGGCGGGGCGACTGTGCTCACCACGGGCACGCGGCACCGGCCGGCGGCGGCGGCTTTCGCGAACGCAACGGCGGCGAATGGCACGGACTTGGACGATGTCGGTCGCTACACCTGGGGTCATCCCGGTGCGATGGTTATTCCCACCGCGCTCGCGGTCGCCGAAGATAGAAAGGTTTCGGGCAAAGAATTCATCACCGCCGTCGCGCTGGGTTATGAGGTGGCCTTCCGTTCCGGACGCTGCTTGAACTTCGGTGCCGGTGGACCGCTCGTGAACGCTGCGCGCGAATTTCGCGCCTGCGGCTCCTGGGGCGCTGCGAGCTGCGCGGCCATTGCGGCGCACGTGATGCGCTTGTCGCCCGAGAAGATCGTGCATGCTCTCGGGATTGCCGAATATCACGCACCCGAGGCGCCGATGATGCGCGATCTGGAGACGCCGACCATGGTCAAGCACGCCAACGGGGCGGGCGCGATGACGGGCGTGAATGCCGCCGAGCTCGCCTCCCGAGGCTTCACCGGCATCGTCAGTCGGCTCTACGCGGACAGCCATCGCGGCTTTACCACCGATATCGGCCACTCCTGGATCCTGCCATACGGCATCCATTGGAAGCGTCACTCGTGTTGTTCGTTTGCGCACGCGACGCTCGAGGCCATTGAAGAGCTACGTCGCCGGGGCGCGACCGGGTCGCAGATTCGACAGATTCGAGTGCAGGCCTACAGTGACGCCGTGCGCTTGGGAGCACGGGTTCCCCAGACATCGGAAGAGGCGCAGTTCTCGATCAGTTGGCCGGTCGCCGTGATGCTCGAGGACGGCGAAGTGCACCCGCGCGCAATGTCACCGTTGCGACTGACCGATCCTCGCACGCGCGCACTGGCCGCACGCGTAGTGCTGACCGAGAATTCCGAGCTCACGGCCCGTTATCTGTTGTCGGAATCCGAGCAGCAAGGTGGCGAAGAAAGCGCGATCGTCGAAATCGAACTGGCCGACGGCACGGTACTCGGGCCGGTCAAGGGCATCAACGTGCTCTTTCCGGAGCGCATGCCCGGGCGCGAGGCGGTGGAGGCAAAGTTCCGCTGGGCCGCTGCAGATGCGCTTACGCCCGCGCAGATCGAGACCGTTTTAAGCTTGGTCCGCGCGCTTCCCGATCTGCCAAACGTCGCAGCCCTCGCGCAGAGCCTCGTCGTACGGCCCGGCACCGACATTTAGCGAGCCCTGGCGCGGCACGGCCACGCCTCTGAAGGAGTCGATTCCGGCGACGAAAGGGATGCGAGCCACCGCCCCGAGCCAGGCGCCGACGCTGCCGACGCACGCCAATGGGGACACATAGAGCGCATTGCCGGCGACGAAATACAGAATGCCCGGGAAAAAGGGAAGATTGCTGGTCCAGTAGGTCCAGCCGGTCATGAAGCCGACGCCCGGACCGAATGCCAGCTTGCTCCAAACGTACAGCCCCCCCTGGGCCGGATGCCGGGAGGACAGGAACACGACGCATACCGAGAGCGGCAGGAACATCACCAGTCCCCCGAGAACCCAGACGCGCAGCGAACCTTGACCTGCCGCAGCAGCGGTGGCGATCCACTGAAAGTTGGTCCCTGCCGTGACGAAGAACAGGATCACGTCGCGCAGACCGAGCGAGCGCGTCAAGCATGCTACCCGAACGTACTCGTTCGGCGAACTCACTCGCCCGAGCCGCGTCGCGAGCGAGCGGTATTCAAGTCGACCAGGTTGACACTCTCGAGCTCCGGCAGCGCCAGGATCACGTGGAGGGCCCATCGCTCGCCTTCCGCGAGATCTGCGGCGTAGAGTTCTCGCGCGAGCGGGCCATTGCGGGCCACGATCGCGTCTCGAATCTTGCCCGGTCCCGTGCCCCAGAAATTTGCAGCATCGTGCCGCGTGGTTCCAAGAAACAAGATGCGCAGCGAGAGGTTCTGCAAATGGCGAATCGTCCTCGCAAGCAAGGCGTTGCCGGTCGCCTCAGCGATCGCCAGATTGAAGTCGCGGTTGGCGAGCAGGATGTGGATGATGGCGTCGTCATCACCCGGCGCCCACGGCGACTCGCACACCCGCCGCAACTGATCGAGCCGAGCCGGGTCCATACCGCGTTCGGCCGCCAGTTCGGCGGCGGCAGGTTCGAGCAGATACCGCAACTGATAGGTATCGCGCACCTGGCGCAACGTCAGCGGCGCGATGAATGTGCCGCGCTCTGTCGTCTTTTCAACCAGTCCCTCCTGCACCAGGCGGGGCAGAGCGGATCGGATCGCGGCCATGCCGAGGTCATAACGCGCTTCGAGCGCACGCTCGAACGTCTTCTCTCCGGGTCGCAAGCGGAAGGTCAGGATGTCGAGTCGGATGAGTTCGTACGCCCTCTCGTTGAGAGGCAGCGATTCCGCATCGTCGAGGCCCACCAACCCATCGGTGACTCGCAGTTTGGGATGTGCGCCTGGCATGTGAAGGTCTCCAGTGAGGTATGCGGCCAACGTCCAGCCAGCCAGCCAGCCAGCCAGCCAGCCAGCCAGCCAGCCAGCCAGCCAGCCAGCGGGCGAAGAATAACATGTCATAAATGGATTTTGACATGTGGACTACACCATTATGAGCTGTTAGACTTTTTATAAACTAACCAGGGCCGGTGGGATGACGGAGATAACTCCACCGAGGTAGCGAAGGGGATCGACCATGAATTCGAAGTCGCCGCTGTCCTGTGCCATCGCCGTTATCTTAGGCGGCGCGTCCGCGGGCGCAGCCCACGCGGCCACCGCCACCTCCGACACCGAGACAAGCTCGGAAAGCATTCAAGAGATCGTCGTCACCGCGCAGCGGCGCACCGAGAACATGCAAGACGTGCCGATCACGATTCAGGCACTGACCGCCGAGACCTTGGCGCAGTTGAGCGTGTCGACCTTCGATGATTTCGTGAAGTACTTGCCGAATGTGACGGCCGCCAACAACGGCCCCGGTCAAGAGAACATCTACATGCGAGGATTGAGCGCCGGCGGGGCGTCGGGCAATCAGGGCGCCGGTGCCGTCGGTCCCTTCCCCAACGTGGCCATCTATCTCGACGAGCAATCGGGCCAGGCTCCTGGCCGTAACCTCGATGTTTACGCGGCGGACCTCGAGCGGATCGAGGTGCTCGAAGGTCCGCAGGGCACCTTGTTTGGCGCCGGTGCTCAGGCAGGCGTGCTTCGTTACATCACCAACAAGCCGAAACTCGACACGACCGAAGGCAGTGTCGATGCCGGCTATGCCTACACGAGTCACGGCGATCCAAGCAGCAATGTCACCGGTGTGATCAATCTACCGTTGATCGCCGATACCCTTGCGGTCCGGGGGGTCATTTATAGCGATACACGCGGCGGTTACATCAACAATGTGCCAGGCACGTTTGTTCGCAGCAGCACCGATTCCGGCATTCACTACGCCGGATATACCAACAACATTCCGAGCTACACATCCAAGCAGGGCAGTGTCAACAATTCCGCCCTGGTCGCCAATGCCATTAACCCCCTGACCTATCAGGGCCTGCGCGTTTCGGCGCTCTACAAGTTCACTGACGATTGGAATGCATTGCTGGTGCAGTCCTACCAGAGCATGGACGCGCAGGGCGTCTTCTACGAGACGCCCTATTCCTCAGGCCCCGCGGTCGCGCCTCACCCGGGCGGCCCGGCGTCGATGCCTCTACCCGATTTGTCCGTGCAGCTGTACAACCCGTCGTACGACAAGGACCGATTCGAGAATACTGCGCTGACGATCGACGGTCATCTCGGCGCGCTCAAGCTTGTTTACGCGGGCGGTTATCTGGTTCGCAACATCGAGCAAGTTCAGGACTACACGAACTACGCGCGCGGCGTGTATGCCGACTATTATCAATGCGTCGCGGGTTCGAACGGTACTCCCGGGCAATGCTACTCCCCGAGCACGACGTGGAACGACAACGAGAAAGACACGCACAACAGCCAGGAGCTGCGCTTGAGCACGCCGGATGAATGGCGGATTCGCGGCATCGGCGGGATTTTTTGGGAGGACCTCACGATTCACGAAGAGACCAACTTTGAGTACAAGACGGCACCCGGGTTCGCACCGCTCAGTCCCCCGCCCGGAGCGACCTCGAATAACCCCAATGCGCGCAACGACAACACCGCGTTCTTCGAGGATGTCACCCGCGGCTACACGCAGAAGGCCGCATTCGGCTCCGCCGATTTCGATCTCATTCCGAAACGGCTGACGCTGACGCTCGGGACCCGCTATTACAAATTCGACAATACCGAGGTCGGCAGCGCGGTCAGCAGCTTCGGTTGCTATGTCGGCTATGCGACTTCGGCCCCTTGCACCACCTCGTCGGACTCGATCAACCTCAACGCCGAGGGTCTGCACAGCACGTACTCCGGATTCAAGAGCCGCGCCAACTTGAGCTTCAAAGTGGCCGACGATGCCATGGTGTACTACACCTGGTCACAGGGTTTTCGCCCGGGCGGATTCAACCGCAACTCGACCTTGCATTTGAACGGCACCTTCGCGACACCGCTGACCTTCGCGCCCGATACGCTGACTAACAACGAAGTCGGCTGGAAGACCGAGTGGTTCGATCATCGCATCCAATTCAACGGCGCCGTCTACCAGGAAGATTGGAAGAATGTTCAGGTTTTTTTCTTCGATCCGCAAGGCGGTCTGGGCAATTTGGTGTTCACCACCAATGGACCGAATTATCGGGTGAGAGGGGCGGAGACCCAATTTGTGGCGCGGGTAATGTCCGGACTGACGCTATCGGGCGCCGCCTCCTGGAACAGCAGTAGCCAGACGAACTCCCCGTATCTGACAGGTGTGAATGGACAGCCGATCACCTCGGTAAGAAATCCCTACGGCACGCCCGGGAGCCCCCTGTCGCAGTCTCCGCCCTTTCAAGCCAACCTGCGCGCCCGATACGAACTCACCCTGAAGGACTATCACGCATTTTGTCAGGTCGGTGGCATACATCAAGCGCACTCGTATTCGGCCATCGGCTACATTGCGAATTACGACATGCCCGCATATTCCACCTACGATTTATCCCTGGGGATCGGCAAAGGCGCCTGGACGGTGCAGCTTTACGGTCAAAACATCACTGATGCGCGCTATGTGACCTACATCGGCGACGGCCAATTCGTGCAGACGAACTTTGTCGGCAGGCCGCGCACGATGGGGCTGAAGTACAGCTACCGGTATTGACTACCGCAGTGCCCGTCAAGACTCGCCGCTGGCCTCTGCTTCTGGTCTCGGCCATCCTCGCGCTCGCCATCGTTCTCGTATGGCGCTTGCCCGAAGTCACCGCCTGGCTCTGGTATATAAGAGCGGGAAGCCCTGCCATGGTCTCGGAGACTCTCACCCTCGCCAAGCCTCTGCGATGGTTCGATGACTACTATGCCGTGGCCGAGCTCGGCGACGGCGCCTACGCAATCGGCGAGCCACGTTATGGGCAATGCAACTTCGCCTATCTGATCGTCGGCTCACGCCAGGCACTCCTGTTCGACACCGGACCGGGAGTGCGCGACATCACCCCCCTCGTCAAGACACTCACATCGCTCCCGATCCTCGCGCTGCCCTCCCACTTGCACTTCGACCATGTCGGAAATCTTCGCCGCTTCGAGGACGTGGCGCTCCCGGACCTGTCCGCGCTTCGGGCACAAACCCGCGATGGCAAGTTCCACCTCGGCTTCTATCAATTCCTCGGATTTGTCGAAGGGTTCAAACGACCGGTCTTCCCCGTCACCCGCTGGATTGCACCGGGCGCCGAGATCGGTCTCGGAGGTCGTTCCCTGCAGCTGATCAGCGTCCCCGGCCACACCCCCGACTCGATCGTTCTCTTCGACCGCGATAGCAATCGACTCTTCGCCGGCGACTTCATTTACCCGACCGATATCTACGCCTATCTCCCGGGCGCCAATCTAGCCGATTACGCCGCCAGCGCGAGGCGGATTGCCGGAATCCTGAACGATGCTTCCACGGTGTACGCGGGCCACGGATGCGACCGCCTGCCCCTCATCGATCTCCCGATCATGCACCGCACCGACGTAGTGGCCCTCGAGAACGCGCTTACCCTGGCCGCCGCCGGCAATTTGCGCGACGGCACCGGTTGGTATCCGCGCAATATTCCGGTGAACGCGCGGATGACGCTGCTCGCCAAGTACCCGTGGATGCGGCCATGACGCTGCGCCGATTACTCCGATCAATCCGCGAGGCGCGCGGGAATCGGCTTGAGCTTGTAAATCTCGTAGAAAAGCAAATCCGCTCGTGTACTTGGACGCCATGTGGCGACGTATCCGCAAGAGAACCGGATTTCAACGATGCGGGTCGATACGGAACGTACTTTCCCAGTGTCCCGCTGATCACGCCTCAGAAATGGCATGCCCGATTTGTTACCTTCAGTAACAATTGCTGTGAGGTGATGCAGCGATTTATCGATGCTCCCGGTGCTTTTCGCGACAGGTAAATCTTCCTGATCCGGTCGTGCTCGTACTTGTCTGCAGCGCTATCCAGAGACAGTCCGGTTTTACTCGCCAAAAAATAGTCCGTCTTGAGTAACCCGCCGTAGCTATGTTTTTTTCCTCCATTCGAATGGCTTGGCGCAAGTCGCGCAGGCGCGTGGGAGCATCGTATGGACTCAGGCGCGGGCCTCGCTCGCCCCGGTGGCATGGTCGAGGACGCCGAGGCGAACGCCCTTCGTCTCCGGCGCCCAGCGCAGGCAAATGAGCGCTCCCAAGGAGAGCACACCGACGCACGCGGCGAGCGACGTGCGGGCGCCATACTGCGCGATGATGATTGGCAGCAGAAACGTGCTTACTGCGGATCCGGTGCGACTCGCGGCGATCGCAAGACCGCGAACGAGCACGGCATCTGGAATGACTCGGAAACCCGAGTCGAAATCATAATCCCCCCCACCTTTGTGCAGACCAAGTCATTCGTCGCGCTCTGCGTTGCCGCCGCCCTTCTGCTGCTTTGGGTGGCATACGCGCTGCGCGTTCGTCAGGTGACCGCCAGAATGCGCCACCGACTCGAGGAACGCACCGCGGAGCGCGAGCGAATCGCTCGCGAGTTGCATGACATGCTGCTGCAGGGCGTACAAGGGTTGATATTGAGGTTTCAGGATGCGACCGAGGACATCCCGCACGACACCGCTGCACGCAAAAAAATGGAGGAGGCACTGGATCGAGCCGATGAGGTGTTAGTCGAGGGCAGAGATCGAGTGAAGGATCTCCGAACCACGCCCACCCCGAGTTTCGACCTGCCATCCGCGATTGGCACTTTGGGCGCGGGAACTGTCCAGGGAGCATTCCAGTCGCTTCGGACTGTCCGTCGAAGGGACACCACGACCACTGGCGCCGATTGTGCAAGAGGAAGTACCGCGCATCGCTCGAGAAGCGCTTTCGAATGCGTTTCAGCACGCGCGCGCCACGAGGATCGAGACCGAGATCATCTACCACCCAGGCGGATTGCGCCTGCGCGTTCGCGACGACGGCTGCGGAATTGACAGCTCGATCCTGAAGACGGGTCGACCCGAACACTGGGGCTTGGCCGGAATGCGCGAGCGGGCCAAGAGGATTCACGCGAGTTTTGAGATCTGGAGTCGGCACCTGGCCGGCACGGAAATCGAGCTAAGAGTTCCGGGCCGAGTTGCCTATGTCAGAAATGGATGGCGCTTGAGTTGGTGGCCCGGTGGCATCCCGCGCCCGGAGCGTTAGCACACGTCCCCGACCTTGAGTAGATGGTGGGCCGTGTAGGGATCGAACCTACGACCAATTGATTAAGAGACGCAGATGCTAACGACTCTTTTTAATAATAAAAACAATTAGTTATGACCAGACAACTGTGCCACGATTTCCTGAGTTATGCGCCGATAAGGCTCTGAATCCATTACTTCCGGGCGCATTCAATGGCACAGGGAAATAATTGAATAACCTAAGCCGATAGGTTATTCTATCCCATGAGTCGTGTGTTCATATCTGAGGGCACAGGAGCCGGGATTTACGTCTTCTCCGACGATCATTGCCCTGCGCATGTCCACGCCCGCCATCGCGGCGAAGGTTGGATCGCGAGAGTGAGATTTTCTTACCTCGACAGTACGGTAGAACTGATCAGCATCGCCCCGGCCAAGAACATTCCTCTGCAACGCGTAGTGAACCGTCTCTTGAGCGATGTTCAAGCGCGAGTGCCGGATTGTCGACGTGGCTGGTGGTTGACGCGAGGAACGACTTGTTTGGCGAACCAATGGGCCTTGGTGAGCAAAGCGGGAAAGATCGAGCTTCTCCCGAAACCCACTCCGAGTGCGAAACAGATCGCCGAGGCCGAATACGATCCTACCAAGGAACAGGTTCACGTGAACTTTCGGGATGGCACAAAAATGCAGGTGAAATTATGACCACAAATGTACAACGGATCAGTGACGCCGAGTACGCAGCGGCTCTTGCCGCCGGCCGAATTGAGGCCGAGACCGAGATTCGGGCGCAAGCTGTCCGCTACGTCCCCGAGCGGGATGCCATTGAGATCGTCACGAGCCGCAATGCTGGCTTCTTGATTCCACGACAGTGGATCGGGGCACTGCAGGACGTTCCTACCGACGAGTTGAGCAAACTCGAAGTGTGGCCGGACGGATCGGCGATTGAACTCGAGGACCGAGACATTCAGATTAGTGTGCATGGGCTCCTGACAGCGATCCTGCCGGCGATGCTGCCCTCGCGATCCATTGCAGCCGTCTTTGCCAGCCGCGGCGGTCAGGCGACCTCACGCGAGAAGCGCAAGAGCTCGCGAACCAACGGTCGTAAGGGTGGTCGGCCTCGGAAAAAAGCGTCGACTGAGGCGGTCTAAAAGCTTTGCCCAAGCAGAAGCATCGAAGCATCGACTAGCCAGATCGGAAGGATGACATCTTGCTTCTCGACTATCTCGCGGCGTACGAGACGGTGAGCCATCGGTTCAAGACGATGGACTTCAATCGACCCGGAATCCGATTACCCAAACGAGGTGAACCTCTGTCGGAGATCCGAGTATCGGAAAGAGTGACGATTCTTCCCATCGATCGGTATGCGGCCACCAGCGTCATGTATTGCCTACTCCCAGCCGCTGCGCGGATTTGTAACACTCTACAACCTGAGTGAGTTGAAGCGACTCCGGGGAACGTCGATGAGCGCGCTCAGCAGCTACTTGGGCGCGCGGATAGCAAGAACACTGCGAAGACGCGCCGCCGAAAGCCCCAGCTCGTGAAACCGCTGCGGTAAAGCTAAGGAAACTTCTTCCTAAGATCCACGGCAACCCGCTCCATTGCAGCCAGCGCAGCGTATGCAGTGCCAACGTCGCACTTCTGCTTGAGCCTCGCCTGCCTTCCCGGATGGATCAGGTTTCGGAAGTTCTGAGCAAGCGAGGCTTGGGTCTTCGTGTCGTCCGCTATGTAGCCGCACATATGAGCTGCCTCGATCATGTCTCCCAGCATCCACTCATTCAGCGCCTTCTTTGGATGGCGCGGAAACTTGGCAGTCAACGTTGCGGCCAGCGTGGTGGGGTCGGTTTCTTCCAGTGCCCACAGCAGCTGCGCTTCAACTACAGACCCGGCCAACACCGTCGCTGATTTGTACTCGTGATTCAACAAGTCGGAAAAGGCAGAGCTGGCGTCGGTCCGCAACACATTGCGCAAATCGATGTCCTTGATGAACTCGAAGCCTGTAGTCGCCGCGGACGGCGCCATGTCCGAGCACTTGGCGAGCAGCCTTTTGATTTCGAACGGCCACGTATCATCGTGCTTATTCAACGTCTTGATGAAGACGTTGTTATGGGGCGGCTTACTGCGATCTTCCCATGCGCTCCGCAAAGCCGAAACATTCGCTCGATACAGAGCTGCCTCGTCCGGCGATAGCTGGATCAGCTCATCCGGAATTGACTCGACGCAATCCAAAACTGCCTTCACGTCCGAGGCTTGCCGGATCACAGCTTGTGTAAGCGGAGATTGCTCGCTGTCCAGTTCAGGCATCAGTTTTGTGATTAGAACGCAGGCCTGGCTCGGTACTGTGTGCGACATGATGGGCATTTCAATAGCACAACTGGCTTTCAATAGCGCAGTTGGACTTTGCGACGGAAAGTCACCGCTTGTAAGTGACTGAGAATGCTGGCGAATATGGTGGGCCGTGTAGCCACCACACTTTCGCCGTAGGCAATTGATTTATAAAGAAATCAATCCTCACGAAATCACCAAGGCCCCCAGACGGGCCCCCGCCGAAGGGTGGCTGTCTTCGGACATAGATGGACAGTCGCGAGCCCCACGCCCAGCTGGCAGCAGACCGCCTCGCGGTTCCTCGCATCCGTCTGCGGAATGCATTATTGTTGTAACTATGACTCAGGAATCCCTCGGTGTTGACGACAGCCTACTCGAGTCCGCGGCACAGTGCCTGGACGCCGAGAGCGTACGCGCTTTGGGCGAACTCCAGCTCGCCGATGCGGCCAAATTGAGACTTGATCTCCTTGCCGAGAAAGCCAACGAAGGTCAGCTCACCGCTGACGAGGCGCACGAGTACGACCGCTTCATCGAGCTTGGCGACATCATTGCCACCTTACGCCTGAAAGCGGAGCGCCAGAAGCAGTTCGCGCGCGGGTAAGGTGAGCGACGCCGCCCTGCGTCAGCAGGTTCGCGAGCGCGCTAGTCGGCGCTGCGAATACTGCCACCTCCCGGACTGGCTCCCTCCGTTCGAGCCATTTCATCTCGAACACATCGTGGCCCGTCAACATGGCGGAGAAACGGAACACGGCAATCTAGCCTGGGCATGTCACCGCTGCAACCGATACAAAGGGCCGAATCTCAGTGGCATAGACCCAAACAGCCAAGAGATCACTCCTTTGTTCCATCCCCGTCGCGCCATCTGGACGGCGCATTTCATCCTGCGCGGCATAGAACTTGCCGGGCTAACGCCAAACGGGCGGGCGACCATTGTCCTGTTGCAAATGAACTCGGCCCGTCGTCTTGAGCGACGCGCGGAATTGATCCGCCTTGGATGGTTTTGACTCTTTCAGCAGGTCGTTGAGCTGGCCATGGGCGCCGCTCATCTTGGCGCCTTCTGTCGGGCGCAAGAATTCGAGTCGGGGCCACGCCAGAGTATGATCAAGACTTGTTTCATGGAGGAAGGACCCGGGTTTTATGGGAACTGACGAACCCAAATCCAACGCAAACCACGATCCGGAGCAGCTCCTCGAATGGGTTAATCAATCCGGATTTCCCTTTCAGACGGCGCTTGAGGCGTTGATCAAGCGCTCTCAGACGGAATGGCGCTGGACCGTCACCCACGTCGAGGAGGCTTGGCGGAATGGCTCAGACGAACGGGACGGATTTATCGATCTAGTGATCGAAAACCAGCCGCAGTCGGTCGCCTTGATTGTCGAGGCCAAACGCACCCTCGACGCCTCGTGGATCTTCCTTGTTCCGAATAAGAAACAGATGTCGCGTCGCCATTTGAAAGGATGGCTGACTTGGTCGGGGAAATCGCCGTACTTCGGTTGGCATGACGTGACACTCGAGCCGCGAACTCCGGAATCGCAGTTCTGCGTCGTCCGAGGCCAGGACGAAAAGACGCTGTCCATGCTAGAACGAGTCGGTGGGCAATTGATCTCCGGCATCGAAGCCTATGCATGGGAGGATCGCGCCCAAGTCGACTCTACCCCTGAACAAATGCGTCTCTACTGCGGCGTTATCGTGACTACCGCCACGCTACAGATCTGTGAATATGATCCCGACGAAGTCGGACTTGATGATGGAAAAATCTTGGAGGCCGCATTCACTGAGGTCCCCGTGATGCGCTTTCGCAAGCAACTATCCACTCGACCGATGCCCGCGACTGCCCCACCCCGCCTCAGCAGCTTTGTCGGGAGCCGGCCCAAAGAGCACACGGTATTCGTTGTCAATGCCAATCACCTCATCGACTTTCTCGGTGACTTCGACATCGACAACAAGACACTAAGCTGGCTGCGTTGACCCAGCTCATCGATGGATTAGCGAATGATCCGACTATTGCACACCTAACTGCGAAAAAGGCGCCGCGAACCATGCTTTGGTCAATTCTTAGTGTTTTGTTTGCAGTCCTAGCAGCGGTTTTATGTA
>CAVSSU010000045.1:0-14504 GCA_963730565.1 uncultured Gammaproteobacteria bacterium | reverse complement strand
ATGACAACGCAATTGCGTCGGGAGGCAGCACCAGTCGACAGGCACTGGGCGGCCTCGCGCAGCGGCTCGTGCAGGATGGCCTGCTGGATGAGCGACCATGCAGGACGCTGTCGCCAAAGCGAAGGAAAAGCGGGTCAACCTGGTAACCCACCTGGTGAGCACGAGCCTCGCCGCGGCGCGCGACATCGCGATCTCCGCCTCCAACGAGTTTGGCGTGCCGCTGCTCGATCTTGGACGCCGTGACGGCGGACTCGGACGCGGTCCGCGCCGTCAGCGACAAGCTGCTTGCAGAAGCATCGCGTCCTGCCGCTGATGAAACGCGGCAAGCGGCTGTTCCTGGCGGTCGCCGACCCGACCAACCTGCACGCGCTCGACGAGATCCGATTCCAGACCTCCATGAGCATCGAGTTCGTCGTCGTCGAGGACGACAAGCTGCAGAAGGCGGTCAACAAGGCCATCGATCAAGCCGAAGCCGTCATGCCCAGCCTGACCGACGACGACATCGATCTCGAAAACCTCGAGGTCACCGGCGGTGACGACGATGCCGAGCGCGGAAGCGCTCGGCCGCGACGATGTCGAGGACGCGCCGATCGTGCGTTTCGTCAACAAGATCCTGCTCGACGCCATCAAGAAGGGCGCCTCGGATATCCATTTCGAGCCTTACGAGAAATCGTTTCGCATCCGCACCCGCATCGACGGCGTGCTGAAAGAAGTCGCACTTCCGCCCGTGCAGTTGGCCGTGAAGATCGTCGCGCGCCTCAAGGTCATGGCGCGGCTCGACATCGCCGAACGGCGGGTGCCGCAGGACGGCCGCATCAAGATGCGGCTTTCCAAGAATCGCGCCATCGATTTTCGCGTCAGCACCTGCCCGACGCTGTTCGGCGAGAAGGTCGTCACGCGTATCCTCGATCCCTCGAGCGCGATGCTCGGCATCGACGCGCTGGGATACGAGCCGGTGCAGCGCGAAACTTACTTGCGATACCTCGCCAAGCCGCAGGGCATGATTCTGGTGACCGGCCCGACGGGCAGCGGCAAGACGGTGTCGCTGTATACCGGCCTCAACATCCTCAATACCGAGGATTGCAATATCTCGACGGCCGAAGATCCGGCGGAAATCAATCTCCCCGGCATCAACCAGGTCAACGTGAACAACAAGGTAGGCCTCACCTTCGCCGCCGCGCTGCGCGCTTTCTTGCGCCAAGACCCTGACGTCATCATGGTCGGCGAAATCCGCGACCTGGAAACCGCTGAGATCGCCATCAAGGCCGCGCAAACCGGCCACTTGGTGCTTGTCGACGCTGCATACCAACGACGCCCCGCAGACGCTCACGCGCTTGGTCGACATGGGCGTGAAGCCCTACGCCATCGCGACCTCGGTGAGCCTCATCATCGCGCAACGCCTGGCGCGGAAGCTGTGCAGCAACTGCAAGCAGCCCATCGACATACCCGAGGAGGCGCTTCGCAAGGAAGGCTTCAAGGATGCGGATATCGCCAGCGGCATTCGCGTCTACAAGGCGGTCGGATGCGGCCAATGCACGGACGGCTACAAGGGCCGCGTCGGCATCTATCAAGTGATGCCGGTCACCGAAACGATCGGCCGCATCATCATGGAAGGCGGCGGCGCCATCGATATCGGCGATCAGGCGGCGAAGGACGGCATCTGGAATCTGCGCCGCTCGGGCCTGCAAAAAGTGCATGGGCGGTGTGACCAGCCTGGAAGAAGTCAACAACGTCACGATTGAATAGATCTAACGCAAGGATCGATTTATGGCGGCATCTGCGACGGCGACCAAGAGAGAAACCCAATTTCGTTTGGGAAGGCAAGGACAAGCGCGGCAATAAGGTTCGCGGCAAGTCCCTTGCGGCCGAATGAAACAGCGCTCCGCGCCGATCTGCGTCGCCAAGGTGTTGCCGCCACGCGGGTCAAAACCCAAGGCAGGCCGTTATTCGGCGGCGGCGGCAAGGTTCAAGCCGGAGGACATCGCCATATTCAGCCGCCAGCTCGCGACCATGATGGCGGCGGGCATCCCGATGGTTCAGGCGTTCGAAATCATCGGCAACGGCCATGAAAAGCCGGCGATGCAGAAGCTGGTGCTCGACATCAAGGCCAACATCGAAGGTGGCAGTACGCTTGCACGAATCGCTGGCAAAGCACCCTCTGCACTTCGACAATCTGTTCGTCAATCTGGTGGAGGCGGGAGAGCAAGCGGGCGCCCTCGAGTCCCTGCTCGATAAGATCGCCACCTACAAGGAAAAGACCGAGGCGCTCAAAAAGAAAATCAAGAAGGCGCTGTTTTATCCAATCGCCGTTCTCGCTGTCGCGGTCATCGTTTCGCTCATCTTGCTGATATTCGTCATCCCGCAGTTCGAAGCGCTGTTCAAAGGCTTCGGTGCCGACCTGCCCGCCTTCACTCAGATGGTCGTGAACCTTTCCCGATTCGTTCAGCACCAGGGCTGGTGGTGCGCGATCCTGATTGGCGGCGGCTTCTATGCATTCTTTTACTTCCTGAAGCGCTCGAGGAAGATGCAGCTCGCCATGGATCGGATCCTGCTCAAATTCCCGATCATCGGCCCGATCCTGGTCAAATCCGCCATCGCCCGCTATGCCCGGACCCTGTCCACCATGTTCGCCGCCGGCGTCCCGCTGGTCGAGGCCATGCAGTCCGTCGCCGGCGCAACCGGCAACATCGTGTACGAAGAAGCGGTCCTGCGCATGAAGGACGAGGTGGCCACCGGCCAGCGCCTGCAGCGCGCGATGGAAAACACCGGCCTCTTCCCCAACATGGTGATCCAGATGATCGCAGTCGGCGAGGAATCCGGCGCCCTCGACACGATGTCCGGCAAAGTGGCCGAGTTCTACGAGGCCGAAGTCGACAACGCGGTCGACAGCATGTCGAGCCTGTTGGAGCCCATGATCATGGCCATCCTCGGCGTCCTCGTCGGCGGCATGGTCATCGCCATGTACCTGCCGATCTTCAAGTTCGGTTCGGTGGTCGGCTAACGTCGGGCGATATAGCGCCTCGCGGCGCATAATATCCATCTCGCCGCGAGGCTTTGCCCATGTTTTTCCACGACATCGCCGACCTCTACGCGGCGGATCCCGCGCTGTTCGCAGGCTCGGTCTTCGTGCTCGGCCTGGTGGTCGGCAGTTTCCTCAACGTGGTCATCTACCGGCTCCCGGTGATGCTCGATCGGGACTGGCGCGCCCAGGCGGCCGACTATGTCGCATCGACCTCCGCCCCCGGCACCCCCGACCCCGCGGCACCCGAACCGGCGGCACCCGAACCGGCGGCCGCCGCCCCCGAGCGCTTCGACCTGATCGTCCCGCGCTCCGCCTGCCCCCATTGCCGGGCGCCGATCACCGCCTGGCAGAACATCCCCGTGATCAGCTGGCTGGTGCTGCGCGGCCGCTGCGCGGCCTGCAAGGCCCCTATTTCCGCGCGTTATCCCGTGGTCGAGCTCGCCACGGGCATCCTGTCGGCCTGGGCCGCCTGGCACTTCGGCTTTGGCGCGGCCGCCGCCTGCGCCGTGGCCCTGACCTGGGTCCTGATCGCGCTGACCGGCATCGACCTCGACCATCAATTGCTGCCCGACAACATCACGCTGCCCATGCTCTGGGCGGGCCTCCTGGCGGCGGTCGCGATCGGCCCCATCGAGGGGTCGGCGTTGCCGGTATCGCCGCGCGACGCCATCATCGGGGCGGCCGCGGGCTACCTGAGCCTCTGGCTCGTTTTCCACGCGTTCCGCCTGATCACCGGCAAGGAAGGCATGGGATACGGCGATTTCAAGCTGTTCGCCGCGTTGGGCGCCTGGATGGGATGGAAAATCCTTCCGCTCATCATCCTTTTATCCGCGGGTACCGGGGCCGTCCTAGGGATAGCGATGATCGTGCTCAGGGGCCGCGATCGCGCCGCGCCCATTCCCTTCGGCCCGTATTTGGCGGCGGCCGGCTGGATCGCCATGCTCTACGGTCACGAGCTCATCGACGGATATCTCCGCGTCTCGGGATTGAGGCACTGAGATGACTTCGCGCCTGCGTGTCGGCCTGACGGGCGGGATCGCAAGCGGCAAGAGCACGGTGGAACAGCGCCTCATCGAGCTCGGCGTTCCCGTGATCAACGCGGATGATTCCGCCCGCGCCGTCGTTGCGCGCGGCCAACCGGGACTTGCCGCCGTGGTCCAGCGCTTCGGCCCTGGTGTGTTGCGGCCGGACGGCGAGCTCGATCGTCCCGCGCTCCGCAATCTCATCTTCCAAAGTCCGGAGAAGCGCCGGGAACTCGAGGGCATCCTGCACCCGCTGATCCGTGAGCACATGGAAGAGCAAGCGTCGGGCGTGGTGGGACCTTACCTCGTGCTGTCGATCCCGCTTCTCGTGGAGGGCGGCGGCGCCCGCGACCGGGTGGACCGCATCCTGGTCGTGGACGCGGACGAATCGCAACAAGTGCAACGCCTGATGAGCCGCGATTCCGTGAGCGCGGAACAGGCGCACGCCATTCTCGCGGCGCAAGCGAGTCGCAGCGACCGATTGAAAGCGGCCGACGACGTGCTGGTCAACTCCGGATCCGTCCCCGAATTGCGACAAGCCGTCGATCGTTTGCACCATCGCTATCTGGAATTGGCCTCGCGCTGAAATCCAAGGTTTACCAGCGCCCTTCTATTGGATCAGAATAGGGCGATGAACTCATACCCCGAACCTCATAGCGAGCCAGAGCTGGCCCCGATCGTGTATGAGCAGCCGCTGAACGAGCGCATGCGCACCTTCCTGCGCCTGGAATTCCTGTACACGCAGGCGACGTATCACAGCGAGTCCGAGAGCTCGTGGAGCTCCCGGGCGGCCGTGTCGAGCCTGCTCGAGATCCTGGCCATTACGGCGCGAGGCGACTCACGGAGCGACGTGCTCAAGGAACTGGAACGGCAGGTCAATGTGCTCAGGGAATTCCAGACCAAGACCGGCGTCGATCCCAGCCGCCTGAAGTCCCTGGTCTCGAACCTCCTGAAGCTGCGCGAGGACCTGTCGACGGCCGGCGCCAACTCCATGGGCCCGCTGCGCGACTCGGAATTCTTGAGCGCCATCAAGCATCGGAGCGCCATTCCGGGGGGCACCTGCGATTTCGACCTGCCCGATTATTCCTTCTGGCTGAACCGGCCTGCACCGGCCCGGGCCGCCGAATTCGGGACCTGGCTGGCGCTCATACGACCGCTCTGCGACAGCATCGCCGAGCTCCTCTGGCTCACCCGGCAGAATGCCAAGCGCAAGTCGGAGCTCGCGGTCGGCGGCATCTTCCAGCTGCAGTTCGACCGCGAAAACCCATGCCAGCTGCTGCGGGTGACCCTGCCGTCCGACAGCCCGCTGTTCCCGGAGATCAGCGGCAGCCAGCACCGCTGCACCATCCGATTCCTGCAATGGGCCGACGGCGCTCGGCCGGTGCACATGGAAACGGATGTGCCGTTCCTTCTGACTTGTTGCGCCTGATCGAGCGGCGATCGTGGCAACGACGGTGAAATGCCCCACCTGTGGCCGGCCGGTCGAGTGGTCAGAAGTCTCCGTCTACCGGCCATTTTGCAGCGATCGCTGCCGTCTGATCGACCTGGGAGCGTGGCTCACGGAACAGCACAAAATTCCCGACGAGCCGGGCACCGAGGCCGAAGACACGCAAGACCGAGAGATTTGAGCGATGGAAGCCCAATTCTGGCAGAACCGTTGGCGCAACGGACAGATCGGCTTTCACCAATCCTCGGTCGACCGGAACCTGCGCCGCCACTGGCCCGAATTGCCTCTGCGAAAGGGCGGCCGCGTTTTCGTGCCCCTGTGCGGCAAGAGTCTGGACCTCTTGTGGTTGCGCGACCAAGGTCACGTCGTCACGGGCGTGGAGCTGTCCGCCAGGGCGATCGAGGATTTCTGCCGGGAGAACGGCGTCCCGGCGCGGCGGCGGATACAAGCCGATTTCGATGTCTACGAAGCCGAGAACCTGGAGCTCTACCGGGGGGATTTTTTCAAATTGACGGCCTCGCTCGTGGGCGAGGCGGCCGCCGTCTACGATCGGGCCGCGCTCATTTCCTGGGCTCCGGAGCTGCGTTCCGCGTACGTCGCTCACCTCACTGCGATCCTCCGCCCAAGGACGCAGATGCTGCTGATCACGCTCGAATATCCGCAGGCGCAGATGTCCGGACCGCCGTTCTCCGTGACCCGCGACGAGGTGGAGCGTCTCTATTCGGAGAGTTTCGAAATCCGGGAGCTCTCGAGGCAGGATACCCTGGCGAGCGAGGAGCGGTTGCGGTCTCTCGGCGTTACCAGCCTGTTCGAGGTGTGCTATCACCTCGTGCGCCACTGACTTCGAGGTAAATCATGACTGATTCGCGCCATTCCGGGCGCTATCTGGCGCCCGCGCTGGCCGTCTGTGCCGCCGCCACCGCCGCGGGCTCACCCGCGGCCGAGCTCACGATCGATCGGCTGTTCGACGCACCGGCGTTGTCCGGGCCCGCGATCACCGGCCTGCAGATATCCCCGGACGCCACGCGGGTCACTTATCTTCGAGGCAAGCCCGACGACAAGGACCGCCTCGACTTGTGGGAATACAATCTCCACGACAAGAGCGAGCATATCCTGGTCGATTCGAAGGTGCTGGCGCCGGCGGGCGCGAAGCTTTCGGCCGAGGAAATAGACCGCCGCGAGCGCCAGCGAACGGCATCGCTCTCCGGCATCCTGGAATATTCCTTCGCGCCTTCCGGGAAGGCGCTGCTCTTTCCCCTCGATGGGCACCTCTATCACTACGATCTCACCAAATCCGCCGCGAACGCGCTGACCGAGATCACGGCCGGCACGGGCGGCTTCGTCACCGACGCGGGCATCTCGCCGCACGGCGGCTTCGTGGCCTACATCCGCGACCAGAATCTGCATGTGTACGATCTCGCTGCCCGAGCCGACAAGGCGCTGACCCAGGATGGGGGCGGCGCGATCAAGAACGGCATGGCGGAGTTCGTCGCGCAGGAGGAGATGGATCGCAGCACGGGATACTGGTGGTCGCCCGACGAGCGCCATATCGCCTTCGCACGCGTCGACGAAAGTCCCGTGAAAGAGAGCCAGCGGTTCGAGATCTCGGCAGACAACGTCGAGACCTTTCCCCAGCGCTACCCTACTGCGGGCGGACCGAACGTGCTCATTCGCCTCGGCGTCAGCGACATCCACACCGGGGCGGTGACTTGGATCGACCTGGGTTCGGACCCCGATATCTATCTGGCCCGGGTGAATTGGTTGCCGGACGGCAAGACCCTGGCGGTTCAGCGCGAAAGCCGCGATCAGCGCAAGCTCGACCTGTTGTTCGCGAACATCGAGACGGGCGAGAGCCGGGTCGTGCTGACCGAGACCAGCGCCACCTGGATCGATCTCAACGACGAGCTCTCGTTCCTTCACCATTCGAAGGATTTCGTGTGGGCCTCCGCGCGCGACGGCTTTCTGCACCTGTATCTGTACGACTACCAAGGGCACCTGGTGCGGCGGCTCACCGAGGGCCGCTGGATGGTCGATGACTTTCGCGCCCGCGCCATCAAGGCCATCGACGAGAAGCATCGCCGGATCTATTTCTCCGCCACCGAGAAGAGCCCGGTGGAGCGGCAGCTGTACAGCACCTCGCTCGACACGAAAGATCCCCGGCGCATCGAACGCATCACCCGGGAGCCGGGCGTGCACGGCGTGACGTTCGCGCGGAACAACGCCTTCTACGTCGACAATTTCACCAGTGTCACCCAGCCCCCCCAGGTGAGCGTGCATTCCGCCGACGGCCACTTGATGGCCTACCTGGTGGAGAACCGGCTGGATGCGAGCCATCCCGACGCTCCTTATCTCGCCGACAACTCGGTGCCGGAATTCGGCACGCTGCCCGCTGCCGACGGCCAGCTGCTTCAATACCGCCTGTTCAAACCGGCGCACTTCGATCCGGCCCGGCGCTACCCCGCCATCGTCGATGTGTACGGCGGCCCCAGCGTTCAGCGGGTGCTCGATGCGTGGACCGGCAGCAGCTTCACGCAAATCCTGACGCGCGCGGGATACGTGGTATTTCAGCTGGACAATCGCGGGAGCGCTTTTCGCGGGACGGCCTTTCAGGCGCCGATTCGCGGCAAGCTCGGCGAGGTCGAGGTCGAGGATCAGGTGACAGGGGCGAAGTGGCTGGCCTCGCAATCCTTCGTCGACCCCGCTCGCTTGGGCGTCTGGGGCTGGAGCTATGGCGGGTACCTCACGCTGATGATGATGTTCAAGGCGCCGGACATCTTCCGGGCCGGCGTCTCGGGCGCGCCCGTGACCGACTGGAGCTTGTACGACACACATTACACCGAGCGCTATCTCGGCCGGCCGTCGGACAACCCGGCGGGCTATGACGCGAGCTCGGTCTTACCCTATGCACAGGGGCTGCGCGGGAAGCTTCTGGTGATTCACGGGATGGCGGACGACAACGTGCTATTTCTTCACAGCACCAAACTCTTTCGCAAACTTCAGGATCTGAACAAGCCCTTCGAGGTCATGGTCTATCCGGGCGCGAAGCACGGCCTGATCCGCCAGCACGATGGGCGCCATGCGTATGCGACGATGCTGCGATTCTTCGATGCCAATCTGGCGAGCGCCGCCCCCTAATTCCTCGCCCAGCCCATCAGGTTGCCGACCCGCGCCTCGAACATCAGCCGGCCAACCGGCGACGTTCGGAGCCGCGCATAGAGGGGCCGCTTGATCGCCCGGGGAATCGGCAGCAGCCGCGTCCAATAATGCAGTGGGTACCGGTTGGCGAACGGCTCGATGACGACGTTTCCGAATCCCGCCCGGCTCAGGGCGAACCCGAGGCTCGGCCGCGAGAATAACTGCAAGTGTCCGATGTCGATGATCGGCGAATGCCGGCCCAGAAGCCGCATGAGCGGGTGTCGGTAGTCGTGGGAGACGATCATCAATGCGCCGCCCGGCTTGAGAAGCCGCCGCGCCGCCCGAAGGAGAGCGAACGGGTCCTCGACGTGCTCGAGCGTCTGATTGGCGATCACCAGCGTGAAATGGCGCGGCCGCAGGCCCTGCGGCAGCCGCGCCGGATCGAAGCGCTCGACGCGGATCATGGCCCGAACCGCCGCGGCCGCGGCGTCCGCCGCCGCCCGCGAGGCCTCGACGCCGATCACCTCGCCGAACCCCAGCGCGCCCAAATGCTCGAGCAGCGCGCCGTTGCCCGCGCCGATGTCGAGCGCCGCCCCGCGATCCGGCAGTTCGCTGAGCCTCCGGCGCAGCGCCTGCGCGTAGCTCGAGGCCGCGAATTCGGCTTCCGCGCCGCTGTCGTATCCGGTGTCGGCATATGCGCGGGCGAGCTCGCTCGACTCCGGCACCCGCGGGGCGTACAGGAGATTGCACCGCGGGCATACCACCATGCGCAGATTCATGAACTCCGGCTCCTTGCGCGACGCGTAAGACAGCTCGCCGATCCGCCGTCGATCGATCCTCTCGGCGAAGCGCTCGTGTGAATCGTCGGTGTCCCCGCAGACGGGGCACGGGCGGCCCGTCAGCACGCGAGGACCGTATACCCCAGCGTATCGTCCGCCGCCCCAGGAAATCTGATCCCGATATTCCCCAGCGTTACGGCGAGCACCGCGACCGGCAGAAGAAGGAGACCCGCCCCCCTGCAGAGAAACGCCGCGACACCGCGCCGGCCGTCCCCGAGCAGCATCAACAGGATGAATCCCAGCGCCTTGTAGCAGGCCACCGCCAGCGCCCCGCCGCGCGCATACACGCGCACCTCCCGAAACCCCGCCGTCTTGAGCACGTAATCGAGCGCGGCCGGGGTGAAGCGCCAAAAATCCTGCGGCACGAAATGCCAGCGCGCGGCGAATGGCACGGTCAGGATCAAGAGCCCGCCGGGCGCCAGCGCGCGCCTCAGCTCGCCGAGAAATGGCGCCGTGTCGCGCACGTGCTCGAGGGTCTCGGTGCACAAGATGGCGGTCGCCTCCGCATCCGCGAGCGGCAACCTCGGCCCGCGGAAATATCGGGTGTCCGGGGTCAGGTATCCGAACTGTCGTTCCGCATCCTCATCGTCCACCGCGATGTAGCGCACATCGGGCGACAAGAAATCGCGGAACGGCTGGGCGCCCGCGCCCACGTCGGCCAGCACCCCCCGCACGCGCGGCAACAATTGCTCGAGGTCCCGCCAGATGGATCCGAACTGCAAATCGGCCGTTCGGCGCAGCCTCACCCGGAGCCGCGCGGCGCGGCCTTGCGCCCGCTCGTGCGGCGGCGGTCGGAAGGCTTCGGCGCCTCTGCGGGCACCGGCGCGAGCACCGGCGAGGGCATCGGCGCTGGCCGCCTCCGCGCCGGGCACCCCCGCATCGTCCATCGTACGCAGCCTCAGACCGAGATCCTCCCGCGGCAGCGACCACTCAGCCACCGCCGCCCGCCTTGCGAATCTCACCGCCGCGGATCAGATGGCGTCGGATGAACGACGGGCGAGCCTTGACCTCCTCGAAGATCTTGGCGATGTACTCCCCGATCAGGCTGATCGCGAAAATCGTGAAGGAGCCGAAGAACATGATCAGCAGCACCACCGTGGTGATGCCGCGAGGCGCGAGCTCGGGACGGAATACACGGGCGAAAAACTGCGCCGCGCCGAGCACCACCGAGATCAAACCAGCGCGATGCCCGCGAACGTCAGCGCATCCAGCGGTGCGCGGCTGAACGACAAAATGCCCTTCTTCGCCCAGCCGAAGTTCTTCAGCATGCTGTTGGTGGAGCGTCCAAACATGCGCTCCGGCCTCGTGTACGGCACGCCGGTCTGCCGGAAGCCGACATAGGCGCGCAGCCCGCTAAGGAACAAATCGCGTTCATCGCACGCGAGCAGCCACCTCACCACGCGCCGGTCGATCAGCGAGAAGTCTCCCGCGTCGTGCGGGATGGGGACCGAGGAGAAATAGTCGAACACCCGGTAGAACGCCTTGTAGGCGATTTGCATGTACCACGGCGCCTCGCGCTTGGTGCGCTCGCCGTACACGACCTCGTAGCCCTCGCGCCATTTTGCGACGAATTCCGGGATGAGCTCCGGCGGGTCCTGCAGGTCGCCGTCCATGAGCACGACGGCGTTCTTCGAGGCAAGCTCCATGCCGCTGCGAAACGCGGCCTGGGATCCGAAATTCCGCGAATGCGTGATGCCGACGATGCGGGGATTCTGCGCGCTCAGGGCGCGGATCGCCTCCTCGGAATCATCCGGGCTGCCGTCGTTCACGAATATGATTTCGTAGTCGACATCGAGCTGGTTGAACACGCGTTCCAGCCGCTCGGCCATGATGGGGATGGCCTGACCGTCCTTGTAGCACGCGATGATCGCCGTCACGCTGTAGACGCTGTCGAGCGCCCGCTTTTTCGAGGCGCGCTCGTAGAGCGCCACGTCGGCAAGCTCCGCATACCAGCGGGCCGTGCGCCTCAGGCCCTCGTCGAGCGCCACCTCCGCGTGCCAGCCGAGCGCCTCGGCCGCGCGCGCCGGATTCGCATACCAATCCCCGACATCCCAGGGGCGCGCCGGCATCGAGGAGAACGCGGGCTCGCCATCCAGGCGAAACTCGCGCTTCGCGAGATACGCAAGCTCCCGGATGGTGGTCTTCACCCCGCTGCCCACGTTGAACGATTCACCGTACCGGCCCGGCCGCAGCAACACGGCCGCACTCAAGAAGGCGCGGATCGCATCGTCGACGTAGAGAAAATCGCGCGAGGTGTCCGGATCCACGAAGGGCGGCAGACGTTGCGCGGCGGCCTCCGCCACCAGCGTCGGAATCAGGCGCGAGCGATCCTCGAGCGGTCCGTAGACCGAGTACAGCCTCAAGCTCGCGCAGCGCAGTCCGCGATGTTTGCCCGAGAAGTACACGAGTCCGGCCGCGGCGTTCTTGGTCACCGCATAATGGCTGTTCGGCGCAGGCGCCTGGCTCTCCTCGGGCGCCGAGGCATACGCGCCGTACTCCGACGAGCTGCCCGCGTGAATGTAGCAATGAGTCCCGCGACGGATGAGCTCCTCGATCAGCTCCTGTTTGAACAGCACGTTGGTCTGGTACATCCGCTCGAACGTCCTGCTCGAACGAATACGCCCCGTAAGCCACGCAATCGAAAACCGTCTCCGGCTGCACGCGGTCGAGGAGCGAGCGAAGATTCCGCGCGCGAGCAGGTCCACCGTGATGACCCGCCCGGGGTCGATGTCCGAGAGCCGCCACGCGGGATCGCGCGAGGCCGTGCCGAACACGTCCGAGCGGCTCTCGAGCAGCGTCCGCAGGAGATTGGCGCCGATGAAGCCGCTGGCCCCCAATACGAGAACCGGGCCGTGCAGCTCCCGCGCCAGACTTTGCGTCGAGCTCATGTTGCCGCCCGCGCTGTGAGCAGGCCGAGGATGGCCGGCACATCCAGCCCGCACTCCTGCCGATGCCAGCGCTGCGAGCCGTACCGGCCCGACGGATACCCTTGCGCATGCGCATGCACGACGCGCCCCACCGAGCGGCCCGAGAGCGCCAGGAAGTGCAAGAATTGCTGCCCGAAGCCGCCCTGGGCCACATGCTCCTCGACGATGCCAAGGACCGGGCCGGCCGCGAGCTCATCGAGCACTGCCGGCGGCGGCGCGACGGCGCGCCAATCCCCCTCGAGCTCGCTCACCACCCAGATGGCCGGCCGCTCCGCGAGCGGCCGCTCGCGCGTGGCGCTCCACAGGCCCCCGGCGATCGGTCCGACCGCCACCAACACCCCCTCCCGGCCCTCCTGCAGCCGACGCCACGCGGCGTACGGGGGCACCGCGGATTCGTCGCCCGCATCCGAGCGCCCGAGGCGCAGATACGCCGGAGCGTCGCGTTCCGCGATGGCACGCACCATCGGTGCGACATCGGCATCGAACGCCGGCACGTACGCGCGCAGGGCGGGCAAGGTCAACAGCACCCCATAGTCCTCGAGCGCATGGTGCGTCGCTCCCATCGAGCCGTATGCATAGCCGCCGCCATTGCCGACCAGGCGCACCGGCAGACGGTTGAGGCAGACATCGTTACGGATCTGCTCGAACGGCCTCGCGTAACAAAAGGGCGCGATGCTGTACACCCAGGATTTCCCGCCGACGGCAGCCATGCCCGCGGCGACCGACACCATGTTCTGTTCGGCCACCCCGGCGTTGATAAAGCGCGGGCCCAGCGCCTTCTGCAGGGGCTCGAGCGCCATGAATCCCACCTCACCGGTCAGGAAGAAATAGCGCTGATGGGCGGCGAGCTCGACCATGGCATTGCAGAATGCGTCCCTCACGGCGATGCCAGCTCGGCCAGCGCCGCGGCGTACTGCTCCGCGCTCAGCGGCAGATAATGCCACTCCATCCGGTTCTCCATGAACGACACCCCCTTTCCCTTGACGGTGTCGAGCAGGATCACCGCGCCCGGATGAGTGCTCGCGGCAGAGGCGACCGCCTCATGATCATGGCCGTCGACCCGAACCGTCTGCACGCCGAAGCTCTCGATCCGTGACTCGAGATGATTCATCGATGCCACGTCGCGGGTCGACCCGATCCCTGCGGAGCCGTTCAGGTCGATGAGCACCGTGATGTTGCGCAGTTGCCGATGGGCCCAGAAGATCGAGCCCCTCCCACATCGACCCTTCCTGCCATTCACCATCCGAGGTCAAACAATAGATACGGCCCGGCTCGTTTTGGATCTGGCGCGCGAGAGCCATGCCGAGAGCCACGGGAATCCGTGCCCGAGGCTGCCGGTGGCGACCGGGATGTGCCCGCTCCACCCGGGCACGGGATGCCCGGCCAACAGTGTTCCATCCGCATGAAACGTGGCTAGATCCGCATCCGAGAGCACGCCCAGGCTCCACAGCGTGATGTACAGCGCGCCGGCGGCATCGGCACTTGGACAGGATGAACCGATCCTCCGGATCCAGCACGCGATGATGCAGTGTGATCATGGCGTCGATCGCGGACAAATTACGGCCCAGATGTCCGATGCGGGTTTTCGTAATGCATGCGCAGCAACCGGCGGCGCGCGCGTCGTGCGAGATCGGACAACGAGTTGGCTTCCCGGGAGACCTCGTCCCGCGAATCCTCGGCGTCTCGAGCGCTCACCGCACGGCCTCCGCCCGCCGGCGCTCGAGGCGAAGCGCCGGGTTTTCGCAGTCGCCCGAGGCCGCCTGGTCCGGCGCCGGCGCATGCGCAGGCAACGCGTGCGGCGACCGCAGCAGCGCCGCGATCGGCTGGCCCCGGAGCCGCGCGACGTAGTGCGCCGGGAAGGTCCCGCACGCGGCATCGATCAGCGTGGCATCGAGATTCGCGGGCCACGCAGCGAGGGACGCCGCGCGCGCGAACTCCTGGAAGGGCGTGACCGCGCCCATCAGCAGCAGCCCGACCAACACCGCCTGCTTGAGTCGAAGCTTCCCCGGCGCCGCCGTGGCCGCGCCGGCGAACAGCAGACAGGGCCGGCGCCCGATCGCCAGCACCGTCAAGCTCGGGATCGAAACGCGCATCACGAAGTCATTCGCGCCG
>CAVSSU010000044.1:0-303608 GCA_963730565.1 uncultured Gammaproteobacteria bacterium | reverse complement strand
ACCAACACCATCGCGCTGCGGAGCTCACGCGCGCCGGATGGTCGAATACCGCGGGGCAGCAAAGCGGCACCCTGCAGCGCGTGTCCTACGTCCTGGTCGACGATGTGATCAAGCGCAGCTACACCACCGCGCTCGACACCGTGCAGGGCACGAAACCGCAGGTTCAGGATCTTTTCAGCGGCGTGAAGACGGTGCAGCTGCGCTATCTCGACGGCAATCAAAACTGGCAGAACCAGTGGCCGCTGGCGAGCCTCTCCTCGCCCGACAAGCTCTGGACACGACCGGTGGCGGTGGAGATCACCATCGAGTTCAAGGACTGGGGAACCGTGCGCCGTCTGATCGAGGTGGCCGGATGAGCCGCCGAGCGCGCCTCGCACACGGCCTTGCGCAGGCCGTTCCCGGGCCCGCCGAGAGCGTGGCGTGGCGCTCATCATCGCGCTGATTCTGGTGGCGCTCGCCACCATCCTGGCCACCGAACTGAGCTTCGACGGCTGGCTCGAGCGGCGGCGCACCATCGGCATCATCGCGACCGAGCAGGCCTATCAGTTCGGCCTGGGCGCGGAAGCGCTGGCGGCGGACGCGCTCAATGCGATCGGGCAAACCGGCGCTACCTCGCCGAGCGGCACCACTGCCCCAACCGTCCCGGTCAGAACGCGCAGCAGGTGAATCTGACCCAACCCTGGGCGCAGCCCACCCAGCCCTTGCCCATCAGTCGCCGGACGACCCGGAGGGTGAGCCGATCGGCACCCTGCAGGCCGCCCTCGAGGACATGCAGGGGCGGTTCAATCTCAACAATCTGGCGCACATGGTCAGCGAACGGACAGGCGTCGAGGATCCGGTGCCGCTCGCGCAGTTCCAGCGGCTGCTGGTATCGGTCGGCCTGGAGCCCAAGTGGGCCGGCATCGCGCGCGACTGGATCGATCCGGACGATCAGCCCGGGCAGCCGGACGGCGCGGAGGACAACGTGTACACCATGCAGAATCCGCCTTACCGGACCGGCAACTGGCCGATGATGAGCCCGGCCGAGCTCATGAACCTGCCCGGCTTCGGCGCCGATCGCTACCGCAAGATCGCCCCGTACGTCACGGCGCTGCCTTCCGCCACGGTCAAGATCAACGTCTGCACGGCTCCGGCGGTGGTCATCGAAAGCCTGGCCGACAGCCTGAGCGGCGAATACACCGACCGGAGGTACTCGCGAACGGCCGCAAGAGCGGCTGTTTTCCCGACGTGGCGACGTTCAAGCAACGTTCTCGGCAGAATGCGCCTCAAGCCGCGAATCAGTTCTAGGACCAGAGCCCAGTTTTTCCGACTCACTACCCGGGTCACGCTTGGCACTACGGAGTTCACCTTGTACAGTCTTTTGTATCGAGGCCCGGGGGGCAAGGTGACGCCGCTCCTGCGCTCCTTCGGAACACTCTAAACGACATGCCTCAAACCTTGCTTCTACGCTTCCCGCACCCGGCCAAGAAGAGACCGAGTGGCTGAGCATCGACGAGGCCGGATCGGCGATCAGGCGCAAAACAGCGCGGGCCCTTGAGCCTCGCGGCCGTGCTCGCGCGCGACGCGAAGGTCGTCGCGCTCGCGCCGGCGACGCAGATCCTGCTGGCCGAGCCCGAGCTGCCGCCCGGCAGCGGCGTGAAGCTCGCCGGGCGGTTCCGTTCGCTCTGGAGGAGCAGCTCACCGAGGACATCGATGAGCTCTGCTTCGCCATTGGACACCGTCGTTCGAGCGGCCACACGCCCGTCGCCGTGGTGTCGCGCAGCGTGCTGCAGGGGTGGCTGGCGCAGCTGGCCGCGGCGGGCATAGAGCCGGACGCGATCTACGCCGATATCTCCCTGGTGCCGGACAATCCCGGACAGACCATCCTGTGGCTGGAGAGGACACGCCTGGCGGTACGCCGCCCGGGCAGCCTGCCCATCGCGGTGGAACTGACGCCGGTTGCCGAGGCTCTGGTGGTCGCCGGCGTGATACCGGATCCGCTCGCCGAGCCGCCCGAGGGAGGCCTCGCGCCTGCACCGCTCGAAAGCGCCGTTCTGTACGTCACGCGCGAGGACTGGGGTCTGGTGAAGGACGATTTCGAGGCTTTGGCGGATAAGTTCGCCTCGCTGAAGGTTCAGCTCCTCACCGAGGGGCCCCTCCCATGGCTCGCGAAGCATCTCGGCGCGGCGGATTCCGTCAATCTCCTGCAGGGCGAATTTGCCCGCACCACGGACTATGGCGCCCGCTGGCATCGATGGCGCACGGCCGCGATGCTGGCGGGCGGATTGCTGCTGGCGCATGTCGCCGCCGCGGCGCTCAAGATTCATCAGGCAAATCACGAAACGAAAGCGCTGGACGGGGAGATCGCGCAGATCTTCGCCCAGACGATGCCGACCGAAACGTTGCAGGATCCCCGGCGCCAGATGGAGGCGCGCCTGGATCGCATCCGCCACTCCGGACCCGGACCTGAGTATTTTCTGCGCACGCTCGAAGCGCTCAGCGGGGCGGTCTCCACGACGCCCAAGACCACCATCGATGCGCTCAGCTATCGCGAGCAATCGCTGGACATGAAAGTCTCGGGACCGAGCCTTGCGGCGCTCTCCCAGCTGACGCAGCGGGTCGCCAAAGAGGGACTGCTGGCGGAAATCCAATCCTCGAAGCCGGTCGACTCCGGGGTCGAGGCTCAGATGCAGATCCGCTCGCCGGGCGCCAAGGCGAATCGATGAATGCCCATCTTCTCAAGTTGAAAGCCTGGTATGCGAACCTCCAGGAACGCGAGCGGCGCGTGGTGCTCATCGGATCGGTGGCGCTCGCCGCCTCGATCCTGGTGGGAGGCATTCTGCTGCCGATCGAGTCGGCCGTCTCGTCCGCAGAGAAGCGGGCCGCGAGCCGCCGCGAGGATCTGGCGTGGATGCACGTGAATGCTCCGGAGCTTGCCTCGGGGAGTGCAGCGCTGGTCAACGATACCGGCGAGGCGCCCGTGGTGGTCGTGGATCGAGTCGGCCGGGAGGCGGGACTCGGTGCGGCGCTGCGCGGCACGCAACCGAGCGGCACGGGAGTTCGCGTCCAGCTCGAGGCGGCGCCCTTCGACACGCTGGTTACCTGGATCGCGACGCTCGAGCAGCACTACGGCCTGTCGATCGAGTCGATCACCGTCGATCGCGCGGCCCGGCCCGGAGTGGTGAATGCCAACATCACCTTCGCCGCGACGCGGCGCTAAGGCGCAATCACCGGCCCCGCGGCCGGCCCCACCCCGCTCCCTCTGGCCGCGCCTGGCCTTGATCGGCGTACTGGCGGTCATCGTCGTCGTCGTGTGCGTGCTGCCGGCTTCCTTGATCACACGCTTCGTCCCGCCCACGGTGCAGGCGGAAGAGTTCTCGGGCAGCATCTGGCACGGTTCTGCCGGACGCCTCACCGTGGCCGGCCGCCCCGCGGGGGCGCTGGAGTGGAACATTCATCCATTGGCGCTCCTGCATACCCACCTCGTGATGGACCTTCACTGGGTCAAAGGCGGCTTCGTGCTGGACGGTTCGGCCGACTGTACGCGCGCGCGCCTCGCGGCTTCGGACGTTACCGGTGGCGGCCCCGTGGAGGATCTCAAGGACTTCGGGCTCGGAGCGGGTTGGCGCGGCACGGCCGGCGTACGCATCACGGAGCTGACCGCGGATCTTTCGGCGGCGGGCGCCGTGCTCGCCTCGGCGATCGGCGACATCACGGTTTCCGACCTATCGTCCCCGCAGGTTGCCTCCGGCACGAACCTCGGCGGCTACGATCTGCGCTTCAACGATCCCGGCGGGGCGTCCGGCGGCGCCGACATGAACGCGACGTTGACCGACACCGGCGGCGGACCGATCGCCGTGAACGCCACCCTTCAGCTCTCGATGAAGACGCGCACCGGCATATTCTCGGGAACCGTCAAGGAGCGCCAGGACATCCCACCCGCGCTGCGCAGTCAGCTGGACAATCTTGCGCAGCTCCATGCCCGGGATGCCGAGGGCCGCCTCCCCGTCGATCTGGAATTCACGTTTTGACGGATGTGAAGCGGATCACCGTATTGCCCACGGGTACGTTTATCGTTGTCCCACCATCCCAAACGAGGTTCGTTGAATGCTATTGCTCGCCGCCATCGCGCATCTGATGCCCTTCCGTGCGCTTGAGCCCGATCAAGGCCCGAACCATGTCAATCCGGTTTTGGGGCATGTGGGTTTGACAATAATCGCCCTGGTCTACGTCCTCGTCGTCATGTGGCAGAACTGAGGGACGCCCCGGCCGCCCCAGGAAGCGCCAGCTGGCTCTATATCGCAGAGTACTTGACGATACAGCATCGACGTCATAGATTCGCTGCTTCCCCGGCTAAAAACGCGCAGGCGCCGATGCAATCCGAGATTCCGATCCCGATCGAAAGGCACGCACTCGGCACCCTCGCCTATATACGCAGGTCCATCGAGATGTCCGGCTCCCTTGCGGTCCCGGGAATGGCCGGGGTCGTCATGGGCAGCATCGGTTTGCTCGCCGCTCTGGCCGCGTCGACTCCCCAGTGGGCGCCGCTCTGGCCGTCGATCTGGATGTTCGCCGGTGCGACGGCGTTCTTGGTCGGTGGGGCGCTCATGGCGCGCGAGACCGCCCTGTCCGGTCACGCCCGTTATCTCGGCCCGGTGCGCAAGTTTTTACTCTGCCTGTGTCCCACACTGTTCGCGGGAGCTCTGCTCACCGGCGTGTTGTGGCATGCCGGCATGATCGACCTTCTGCCGGGCACCTGGCTGCTCCTGTACGGTTGCGCGGTGCTCTCGGCGAGCACGGTGACCATCCCGAGCACGATGCGCCTGATCGCCATCATGGGCGCGCTGTTCGTGGTGCTCGGCTCGCTCGCCTTTCTGTTGCCCGCGCAGACTCACACGTTCATTCTGGGCGTCGGCTTCGGGGCCCTGCACATCGTGTTCGGCATTCTCATCGGACGTCTCGGCCGTGCCTACTAGGGTGGCAACCGCAAAGCGCCACGAGGCGCAGCAGGGACCCGCCTCCCCCAAGGCTCCATCGAGACCGGCGACCCCTGTCTATGGCACGGCCGCGGGCGGCCAGTCGGGCTTCGACCGGCTGATCTATGAACGCGTGAGGCTCGGCATCATGAGCGCGCTCGCCACGAACGAGGAACTCACCTTCAACGAGCTCAAGTCGCTGTTCAACGCGAGCGACGGCAATCTCGGGGCGCACGCCCGCAAGCTCGAGGAAGCGGGCTACGTCGCCTGCACCAAGTCCTTCGAGGCACGACGCCCGAAGTCGATTTACAAAATCACGGCGGCCGGGCGTAAGGCGCTGCTGCGCTATCTCGAGCACATCGAGGCCGTGATCAAGGCGACACGTCGCACCTGATCCCAAGTTCCATGCACGTCGCCATCATAATGGACGGAAACGGCCGTTGGGCCACCGAGCGCGGCCTGCCGCGCAGCGCCGGGCACGTCGAAGGCGCCAAGGCCGTGCGCAAGGTGGTCGAGGTCGCGGCGAGCTCGCAGGTCGACACACTCACGATCTACGCCTTCTCCGCCGCCAACTGGGCCCGCCCCTCGACCGAGGTGTCGGCGCTGATGCGGCTTTTCGGTCAATACCTGTTCACCGAGACGCGCCGATGCGTGGAGCAATCCATCCGCCTCAACGTGATCGGACGGCGCGACCGGCTGAACGACAGCTTGCTGCGCTCCATCGAACAGAGCGAGCGCCTGAGCGCAGCCGGCAGCGGCATGCATCTACGAATCGCGATCGATTATTCATCTCAGTACAGCATCGTCGAGGCAGCCCGCCGCGCTTCGCGCGATGCCGATTTCACCGCGGACGGATTCAAGCGTCTGCTGCACGAAGTCGATCACTGCGCTTATCCCGCCGGGGATGTCGATTTATTGATTCGCACCGGGTCCGAGCAGCGTCTGAGTGATTTTCTTTTGTGGGAATGCGCCTACGCCGAACTCTATTTTGCGGACTGCCTGTGGCCTGAGTTCGACGAACGGCGTTTCCGCCAGGCGCTGGACGCATTCGCCGGGCGCGACCGGCGCTTCGGGGCCTTGGGCGGCGACAAGCGCTGAGATTCTCGACGCGCTAGAATCAGTGGATGATGAACGCTATCAAGCGCGCGCCGCGATGCGCGGGACTGCCATTCTTTTGCGCAGCGGTTGGACTTGCCATGCTGCTCGGCGGCGCAGCTTCCGGAGTCGCCGCTGAGCGCGCCGATCCTGACACGAGCCGGGCCGCCGCATCCAACGCCTACGTCAAAGCCACGCTCGACAATGGCATGCGCGTGGTCATCGTGCGCAATTCGCTCGCGCCGGTCGTCACCGTCGAGATGAACTTTCTGGTCGGCGGCAACGAGACGCCGGACGGCTTTCCGGGCATGGCGCACGCCGAGGAGCACATGGCCTTTCGCGGCTGCACCGGAATGAGCGCGGATCAGACGGCAGCCATTTACGCCGAGCTCGGCGGCCAGAACAACGCCGATACGCAGCAGAACATCACCCAGTATTTCGCGACCGTGCCCGCGGCTGATCTGGATGTCACGCTCAAAGCCCAGGCCGCCTGTCTCCAGGGTGTCGATGACTCGCCCGCGCAGTGGGCCGAAGAACGCGGCGCCATCGAGCAGGAGGTCGCCCGGGATTTATCCAACCCCACCTACAAATTCATCGACCGGTTGAACAAGGACATGTTCGCCGGCACCCCTTACGCTCACGATCCGCTCGGCACGAAGGCATCGTTCGACGCCACCACGGGGGAGATGCTGCAATCGTTCCATCGCACCTGGTATGCGCCGGGAAACGGCATACTGATCGTGGTCGGCGATGTCGACCCCGACGAGGCCTTGGCGAAAATACGGCGGCTGTTCGGCGGCATCCCCAATCACGCGGTTCCGGCCCATCCCCCGGTGAACTTGAAGCCCGTGAAGTCCGAGACGTTCACGCTGGACAGCAATCTTCCCTACGTGCTCGGGTTCATCGCGTACCGATTTCCGGGAACGAGCTCGACCGACTTCGCAGCCGCCGAAATCCTGGCGGACGTGCTGAACAGCCAACGAGCGGATCTGTATGGATTGGTGCCGGCCGGCAAAGCGCTCGCGGCGGAGTTCGGCGTGGCCGAACCCTACACGCAGGCGAGCGTCGGCTACGGGGTCGTGGCACTGCCGGCGGGCGCCGACGCCGAGAGCGCCATCCAGGAAATGCGCGGCATCTTGACGCGCTACGCCGCGACCGGTGTTCCGGCGGAGCTGGTCGAGGCCGCGAAGCGCCACGAATTGGCGGACGCCGAATTCGAGCGCAACTCGATCCCGGGCCTCGCGAATGTGTGGTCGAACGCGCTCGCTGCCGAGGGGCGGGCGACGCCCGACGAGGACATCGAGGCGGTGAAAGGGGTGACTGCCGCCGACGTGAATCGCGTGGCGAAGGCGTATCTGAGCGATCAAAATTCGATCACCGCCGTGCTCAAGCCGGTACCGACCGGCCAACCCGTCGCCACCAAAGGCTTCGGAGGAGCGGAACAGGTGACCTCCCCTCCCTCGAAGCCGGTGCAGTTGCCTGACTGGGCGGCCTCGGAGCTGGCGCAGCTCAAGCTTCCGGCCGACTACATCAAGGTTTCCGACATGAGGCTCGCGAACGGCATCCGGCTCATCGTCAAGACCGATCGAACCACGCCGACGGTGTCGGTATTGGGCGCCGTACAGCACGATTTTGGTCTTCAGACTCCAAGCGGACAGGAAGGCATCTCCGACGTGCTCAATGCACTTTTCTCCTACGGCAGTGAGACTCGCGACCGGCTGGCATTCCACAAGGCACTGGACGACATCGCCGCCAACGAAACGGCGGGATATGAGTTCACCTTGAGCGTGCTCACGGGCAATTTTTCGCGAGGAGTCGAACTGCTCGCCGACAATGAGCTGCGTCCCGCCCTGCCCGAGAAAGCTTTCGCCGTGGTCAAGCGACAGACCTCCGAGTTTCTCGCCGGCAACCTGAAGAGCCCCGAGTACCGGACATTGCGCGCGCTCGATATGGCGTTGCTGCCGGCCGGCGATCCCGTTTTGCGGCAAGCCACTCCCGCCACCGTCGCGAACGTCACCCTGGACCGGGTGCGCTCCTTCTACGCTGCCACCGTGCGGCCGGACCTCACCACCATCGTGGTGATCGGCGACGTATCGGCCGAGGAAGCGAAGTCCGTCGTGGAGAAGTGGTTCGGCGGTTGGCACGCGAGCGCTCCCAAGCCCGCCACGACGCTTGCGCAGGTATCTCGCAACAAGCCGTCGTCGGTATCCGTGGCCGATCCACAGGCGGTGCAAGACTCGGTATTTCTGGCCGAGCAGCTGGATTTGGACCGGTTCTCCCCGGATTACTATCCCTTGCAGCTCGGCAATCATGTGCTTGGCGGAGGTTTCTACGCGACACGCCTGTATCACGACCTGCGCCAGGTCGCGGGCTACGTCTACACCGTCGACGCGCGCCTCGATGCTTCCAAAACCCGCGCGAGCTACGCGGTCACCTACGGCTGTGAGCCCACGAACGTATCGAAGGCCCGGGGGCTGATCGAGCGCGATCTCGATCAGATGCGCACGCGCGACGTGTCCGAGGAGGAATTGCATCAGGCGAAGGCACTGATCCTCAGGCAGATCGTGCTGAACGAGTCGAGCGAGGAAGCCGTGGCGCGCGGCTTGCTCGGACGAGCGGAGATCGATCTGCCGCTGGATGAGCCCATTACTGCATCCAAGAAGTATTACTCGATCACCGCGCCGGAGATTCGCGAGGCGTTCGAAAAGCATGTTCGCACCGACGACTTGGTGCAGGTAGTGCGGGGTCCGACACCGCATTGACGAAGCAGGAGAGGCGAGCGACGGACGCCTGTCGACAACGAATGCGTCCCGCATTCTCCAAAGCGCCGCCGAGGCATTGCTCGGGCGGCGGTCGCGCTCGCGCAAAGAACGGCAAGGGGCCGTCCGCTTGCAGGCTCCCGGGGCGGGCGTCCCGAGGAGTCGGAACGGGCGCTACTGATCCGTGTTAACCGGCGTCCACTCGCGCCACGCGCGGATCAGCGGGAAATACAAACCGACGCGAACCGGCTCGGGCCCGAGCCTTCGCGCCAGAGCGGCGTAGCGCTCGAGCTGCGGGCGGTAGCGTTCGACTTCGCGTGCCAGGAATTCCGCGAGGCCGCCGCCGGCGTGCCGGCTGGTCTTGTAATCGATGACCCAGCGCACGCCGTGCTCGTCGATGAAGCTTCGGTCGAAGACCGCGCGAACGACCTCCCCCCGCCAGTGACCCGACACCGCATATTCTCGAAAGTCGTCCCGATAACCCTGCTTGAGAATCCAGCGCCCGCGCGGATCACCGTGCACCGCGGTCAACGCCGCCACCACCCGCTCGGTTGCCTCCCGAAGGCGCTCCGGCGGCACTCCGTTGAGCGCCAGCCAGCGCATGAAGTGCGGCGCGCGCGCGCGTAAGGCGGCCTCATCCGGGGTCGCGAGATTCGTGGCTTGAAGTTCGGCATGCACCAGACTGCCCACGCGCCGGGCGGTCTCGCCCACCCAGTCGAATACGGGGGTTTCCTCGTGCCTGTCCTCGATCGAAGGCAGGACTGCGACTCCTGGCGCCGCGGCGGACACCTCACCCGCCGACCAAGCGGCGGGCACTCGGCACAGCGGTCCGCCGCGTATGGCGGGCGCCGGCCCGCCGCCCGCAGCCAGGCTTTGGGCATCGATCGCGAACTGATCGGAGACGGCCGGCCACAATACCGCCAACAAGCTTCCCGGATGCGGCGGATGAACGTCGGGTGGCTCGTCCGCCGTCTCGCCGGGGGCGGCATCGGGATCCTCGCGCAACCCGAGTTCCGCATACAAATGCAGCTCCGACTTGGCCCGCGTGCAGGCGACGTACAAGAGCCGCTGCGATTCGAGTGCGGCGGCATCCCTGGCTTGCGCGCGCAGGAATTCGAACAGTCGATTGGCCTTGGCTCCCACGGGCGGTCGCGCCGCCATGACCATGCCGTCCCGTTCCGTGCGCGCGAACTGATGGGCCAACAGCAACTGGCCGCCATTCTGCCTCGCATGTCGATTGAGCGCGGGCACGACCACCAGGTCGAATTCCAGGCCCTTGGCTTTGTGAATGGTCATGATCTCCACGGCGCTCTCGGCGCCGCCATCCGCATAGAGATCCGCGAACCGCCGCACCAGATCGGCGGAATCCGGGAGGCCGTGATCGCCGAGATCGCGCAGCCGCGAGAACACCGTGCGTACATGGGCCAGCTCGCGCTCCTCCGCGGCGCATGCTGCTCCGCCGAGCGCCAGCCAGGTGCGCTCCACCCACCTCGGCAGGCCGCTGTGGTTGCGGACGCGAAACGCGTGCTCGAGTATCCGCCTGATGCGTCTGCAGCGCTCGGCGCCGTCCGCACTCAGCCCCTCGAGCACGCCGTCGTCGCATATCGCGTCCCACACGATCGGCCCGGCGCGCGCGATCACCAGCAGATCCTGGAGCGTGAGCCCCGACCAGGGCGCACGCAGGACGGCAAGCCAGGCGGTCCGATCACCCGGATGGCCGAGCGCGCAGATCAACATGATCAGATCCCGCACCACGGCGCGGTCCTGCAAGGGCTCGATGTCGACCGCCCGAAATGCGATGCCACGAGCCCGTAATGCGAGCGCGATGTCGCGCGCATGAGAACGCGCACGCACCAGGATGGCAATCCGCCATTCGGGATGTTCGGTTCGCCGCGCTTCGATGAGTTCGGCGGCGGCCCTTGCCTCGGCGGCGGCGCTCATGAACCCGCGCAGCGTGACCGCGTGGCCTCCGCCGGACGCTTCGACTTCGGAGATGCTCGGCCGGAACGCGATGGCGCCGCGTTGCCGGTCATCGGTCCGCGGCATGATCCGCCCGAAGCAGTCATTGATCCAATGCACCAGAGCCGGGCTCGAGCGGAAATTGCTCGACAGCCGCCGCAGCTCGAACTTCAGCTCGCCGATGCCGAGCTCGGCGAGCTCCAGGAATGCCCGGACCTCCGCCTGGCGGAAGCCATAGATCGACTGCATCGGGTCGCCGACGCAGAAGACGCTGCGCCCGTCCCCACGCTGCCAACCCGAGGTCAACATGCGCACCAGCTCGAGTTGCGCGCCCGAGGTATCCTGAAACTCGTCGAGCAACAGATGCTGCAACCGATAGTCGAGATGCAAGCCGAGATCCGTCGGCGATTGGTCGGACCCGAGCGCGCGCAGTGCCGCCAGCGAAACCGCGGGAAAATCCACCGCGCCCTGTTCGCGGAACACGTCCTCCAATTCAGCGGCGGCCAGCACGAGTACTTGCGCCGCGTCGCGCACGCGAACCCAATCATCGTCGCCGTAGCGCGGTTCCGGCAAACCGTAAACCGCCTCGAGCGCGTCGGCCGCACCGGGGCGGCGCTCGAACTCGGCCAATAAGTCGTTCATGGGCTTCAATTCCGCGCAATCCGGCGGAAAACCCTGCGTCTTGTTGAAACGCTTGCGCAAGCGCCCGTCCTGGGTGAGGAACAGATCGGCCATGCTTCGCCAGCGCGGCAAGTCCGAGGCGTCCGCGGTGAGCGGTGCGGACTCCGCCAGCCAGGCCGACCACTCCGGCCGTTCTGCGCCCAGCCGCCTCGCGGCATCTCGCATCAAGACCGGCAGGCTCGCCAGCACCTCGCCTCCCAGCACATCCAGCGCACCTTGGAGCTTGCGGGCGACCAACAGGGCGAGGTCCTCGTCGAAATGCCTCCTCACCCGATCGAGCTGCGCCGCGTCGAGCGCACTCGCCGCCCCCAACGGTCCCGCCAACAGCGCGAGCCAGCGGTCCCTTCCTGACAGCATCTCGGCGATGAGACCGACCAGCTGACGCCAGCGCTGATCGCTCACGGCGAGCGTGCGCTCGACCGCCGCGCCGAATGCGTCCGACCCCTCGTGCGCCAGGGCGCGCCTGGCGGCCTCCTGGTAGGCCGGAAGAGCGTCGTCGAGCAGATTGAGCCGGCCGCCGGCGCCCGAGGCAATGGGCAGTTGCGCGGCCAACCAGGCGTTGAAGGAATCGATGGTCTCGATGCGCAGGCGCGAGGGCTGGCGCTCGACATCGATGCGAAGCGACTGCAGATGCGCTCGCGCGCTGACCGCCAGCGCCCAGGTTTCCGGGTTGAATCCCGGCGGACAGTCCGCAAGCGCGGCGGCGCCGAGTGCGCCGATGACACGCCGGCGCATCTCTTCTGCGGCCATCCGTGTGAACGTCAGCGCGAGGATGCGCTCCGGCGCATCGACGCTCGCAAGAAGCCTCAGGTAGCGCTGCGTCAACAGGGTGGTCTTGCCGCTGCCGGCCGGCGCTTGCACCAGCACCGACCCCAAGTGTTTGACCGCATGCGAACGCGCGTCCCAATCCATCGGCGCGTTCCGGATCACGCATCCTCCGAAGGCTCGTCGAGCGCGTCGGAAAGATCCAGCGTCGAGGGCACCCTGCACAGTCCGTGCAAGTGACAGCTACGGCACGCGGTCGGAAGCGGATCGACCGACGCGCGCCCCTCGCGAAATTCGCGCGCCAGCCGGTCGATCCGCTCCGACCAGCGCCCCATCAGCTCGGCGAGGCTTGCCATCCCTTCCAGGCGGGTGGCGCGCCTCCCCGGAAAGACGCCACTGCGCTCCGCTTCCGCGACGAAAGTGCATTCGGCCGCGTTGATCTTCCCGTAGGCCACGGCGATCAGCGATCGTGCGTGCAGCAGCGCATAGAGCGGCAGCTGCGGGTTGTCGGGGCGCTCACCCTGCCAGTCCCGGCTCGCGGCCCCGGTCTTGTAGTCGATCAACAATCGCGAACCGTCGGGCAGCCGGTCGATTCGGTCGATGCGCACCGAGAAGTCGAGCCCGGCATGCCGCGCGATCTCGCTGCCGGCTTCCAACCTTTCGACCTCGAAGGGCCCGCGTTGACTCTCGAGCTCGAGCCAGCGCCCAATCAGCTTCAGCAACCGTTCCCGTTCCCGTTCGCGCCAGCGCTGGCCGGGATCGCGCCGCGCGCACAGCCGGGCGATGGCTCGTCCGGCGCTCTCCGTGATCAGTTGCGAAAGCTCGTGCGGGCGCCCGAGTTGCTCGGCGAGGCCGGCGGAGCCGCCCAGCACGGACCAGATCTGCTGCAGCGAATCGTGCACGAGCTCGCCGCGCTCGCGATCGTTGAAGCCCGGCACGGGATTCTCCATCGGTTCGGCCCGAAGGCGGGTCTCGGCGAGCCCACGAAACGCGCATCGAGATTGCGCCTTGAGCGTCGACACCCCTCTCGTTTTCTCGCCCTCGCCGAACGCCGGAGCCCACTCATCATCCAAGCGCTCGATGATCGGAGCTCGCTCGAGCTGCGCTCGCCAGTGTGGGTAGGCGGGCGCGGGCGCCATGTCGATGGGCACCGCGCCGGTCGCCGCGCCGATCTCCGCGAGCGAAGATGCGAGCAGCGGACTGGGCGCCGCGCGGCGTCCATCTTCCGCGTCAGCGCAGCTGAATGCGCAGCGGTTTGCGCGTTCGAGCCAACGCCTCTGCAAGTTCTCGGCGAATCGCAGCTGCGATTCCATGGACGCGGCGATCACTCCATGCTGCCGCTGCAAGCGCACCGGCAACAGCGGCAGGGGTTCCACGGGGGGCGGCCAATGCGTCTCATCGCAGGAGGCCACCCAAAGCCCGTCATAGTCGAGCCATGGATCCATCCATTGCCCACTCACCCAGATGGGTGGAACCCCGGTCTGCACCTGGAATTGGGTGTCCCGCGCAGCGCGCCGCAGGATGCTCTCCGCGGACATCCGGCTCTGGCTGCCGAAGCTCGCATCGCCCAGCGCGAGCGTCGCCAACAGCTCTCGAAATCGCTCCGCGGACTGGTACTCCCCACTCGACCATCGATGTCTGAAACTCCACGGACCGCTCTCGAAAGCGGTGATCCAAATCGACAGCCATCGGCTCAGGGAGTGGCTGCCCGTGAGCCCGGCCAGAGGTTGCAGCGCCGCCGCGATGCGCGCCAGCGCCGTCACCGGCCGAAGCTCTCGGGCGAGCAGGACTTTCTCCGCGAGCTTCAGCCATTCGGCCAGGGAGCCCTCGGCGGGGGCGCAGGAGCGCAGGGCAACATCGAGGCACGCGGCGGCGCTCGCCTCGAACGAGGATTCGCTCAGCTCGGGCGCCCGCAGCAGCGCGCTGAACCGGGCGAACGGAATCCGTCCGCTGGCCGCCGACAACAGCTCCAACGCCGATCGGACCGGCGCGTAGTCGGCGAGCGGCGTGCCGCCGGCGACGGCATACGGCGCGCCCGCATCCCCCTCATGCAGCGCGAAACGATGCGGCGCCAAGGCAGCGTCGAAGGCGTCCACGAGCTCCGAGCGCCGTTGAGCCAGATCCGGCACGCAGATCCAAGCACGAAAATCCTCGCGCATCGCAAGATGGCCTCGGGCCCACTTGGCAATCGACGCCAGTTCAGCCGCCGGCGCTTCCGCGCGGAGAATTTGCGCCTTGGCATATTGCGTGGCGCGCGTCGCGCGGAGCGGCGCCAAAGGCGCACCGGCATGCCGCTCGAGCCAGCCTCGAGCCACCGGACGCCACAGAGGGCTCTCGATCCAAGCGACCTTCGCTCCACCATCGGCGTCGAATGCCGCACCCGCACTGCCCTCCTCAACGGCACTCCCGAGCAGGTCGTCCGCGCCGACGCACTTCAGGTCACGGCAGCGCTGCGCAAATCGAGCGCTCCACTCCACGAAGATTGACGCTTCCTCCCCCATCGGCGGCGATCGCGCCCATGGGGATCCCGTATTCGTGGGTCGCTCGGCGCGCCCTTCGCGCGGCGCGTGCCGCGCCCGACGGCTCGAGAAATCGCTGGCCGAGGTCGCTGCCGAGAACCGCATCGCGCCAAAGCTCGCCCTCCTCCACGTCGCTGAGGCAGCGCGGCACTGTCGAATCGATCAGCTGTCGAGCAACGTATCGATCCCTCAGCCAGCCCCCGAAGTCGCGTATGCGCGGGGTCGGCCAAATCTCGCGTCCCGAAGCCTGGTGCGAGCGATCCACCGCGTCCGCGAGCGCCGCGGCAAGCTCGGTATTGGGGACGAGGACGGTAAGCCCCGAGTCCACGGCTTGGATCAGTCGGGAGATCAACCGGTCACCGCTGTCCCGCCTGGCGCCAGCCGATCGGATCCGGGACGGCGGCCATCAGTGCGCGCGTATAAGGATGCGTGGGCGAGGCGAACAGCGCATCGCATGGTGCGGTCTCGATCAGGTCGCCGTCGTGGATCACTGCAACCCGGTGACTGATGTGCCGGACGACCGCCAGGTTATGACTGATGAACAACATCGCCGTGCCGAGCTCGCGTTGAAGATCCGCCAGGAGATTCACGATCTGTCCCTGGATCGACACGTCCAGCGAGCTCACCGGTTCATCGCATATCAGCAGCTGAGGATGGAGCATCATCGCCCGCGCGATCCCGATGCGCTGGCACTGTCCGCCGCTCAGTTCGCCGGGGTATCGCTCGAGCATGGATCCCGCCAGCCCGACGCGCTCCAGCATTCGCATCATCCGCATCCGCCGCTCGGCGGCCGTCAGGGCGCGCTCGAAGATGCGCAGGGGTTCCGCGAGCGTCCCGGCGACGGTCATCCGCGGATTGAGGCTTGCGACCGGATCCTGAAAGACGATTTGCAGCTCGCGCCGTCGGCGGCGCAGCGTCGCGGCATCGCAGCGCAGAAGATCCACCCCGCGCCAGAGCACCTGGCCACGCGAAGCCCGGATCAACCGCAGAACCGCCCGCGCCAACGTGGACTTTCCGGATCCCGATTCACCGACCAGACCGAGCGTCTCACCGGCGTGGATCTCGAAACTCACCGCGCCGAGCGCCCGAACGCCGCGATAGTCCACCCCCAGCCCCCGCACGTCGAGCAGCGGGCCGCTCATATCAGCGGATGATGACATGCAACCTCCGCCCTTGAGCCCACGTTGACCAGCGCCGGACGCTCGGAGGCGCAGCGCTCCGTCGAGCGGGGACAGCGCGGCGCAAACGCGCAGCCGCGATCCGGCTCGGCGGCGCCGGGCGCCTGTCCGGGAACGAACGGCATGCGCTCGGTTCGCGGCCGTCGAAGATCGGGTACGCATTGCATCAGCAGCCCCGAGTAGGGATGACGCGGTTTGCGCATCAGATCCTCCGTCGGCGCGCTCTCCACGACCCGGCCCGCATACATCACGACGACGCGGTCCGCGAGGCTCGCGACGACCGCGAGATCATGGCTGATGAGCACGATGGAAATCCCGGTCTCGGCACGAAGATCGCGCAACAGCTCGAGTATGCGAGCCTGCACGCTCACATCGAGGGCGCTCGTCGGCTCATCGGCGATGACGAGCGCGGGATCGCAGAGCAGGCTCATGGCGATCATCACGCGCTGACGCATGCCGCCGGAAAGCTGATGCGGGTATTGCTTGAGTCGCCGCTGCGGATCCGGGATGTGCACCCGATCGATCGCACGGAGCGCCGCGCTCTCGGCCTCACGCCAGGAGACCCCGCGGTGATGGACCAAAATCTCGGCGAGCTGCACGCCGATCTTGAGGTGCGGGGTGAGGGAGGTCATCGGATCCTGAAACACCATGGCGAGCTTCGATCCGCGAATCCGGTTGAGCTCGTCGAGGGGCAGCCCCAGAATTTCCTCATCCTGGAACAAGGCGCTGCCCGTTAGCTGCGCGCCGCTCGGCAACAGGCCCATCACGGCCATGAAAAGCTGCGTCTTTCCGGAACCGGACTCGCCTACGACCCCGAGGCATTCGTGCGCGCCCACCGTCAGTGAGACGCCCCGAACCGCAGCGACGGTGCCGCCGGCGATTGGATAGCCGACTCCAAGGGCATGGGTACACAGCGTCGGGAGCGGCGCACGGTCGGCCGTCATCGGCGTATTCCGGCATCGAACGCGTCGCGCAGCCGGTCGCCGAAGATGTTCAGGCAGACGAGCAGCGTCGTCAGGAACACGCCGGGCGCGAGCAATATCCACGGCGCCGATTCCATCTCTCCGGCACCCTCCGCGATCAACGTGCCGAGGCTCGCGCGAGGCTCCTGGATTCCGAGCCCGAGAAAACTCAGAAAGCTCTCGAGCAGGATGATCTGCGGGACGGCCAGCGTCGCATACACGATCACCGGTCCGATGACGTTCGGCAGCACGTGTTTGCAGATGATGCGCGTGGTGCCGGCCCCCGAGGCGATGGCGGCCTCGATGTATTCCTGGCGCCTGATGCTCAAAGTCTGCCCGCGCACTATTCGGGCGAGCGTCAACCAGCCGACGGCACCGATCGATACGAACAGGAGGTACTCGTTCCGGCCGAAGACCACTGTCAGGAAAATCACGAAGAAAATCAGCGGCAGCCCGCCGAGAACCTCCACGATCCGCATCATCACGTCGTCGGTGCGGCCGCCCACGTACCCTGCGATCGCGCCGTACATCAGCCCAAGACCCAGGCTCACGGCACTCGCCACGAGGCCCACGATCATGGAGACGCGCGCACCGGTAAGCGTGCGTACATACAGATCCCGGCCCAGGCGGTCGGTACCGAACCAATGGGCATGGGCGATGCCGGGGTCAGCCGCGATGTGCGACCAGTCGAGTGTTTCCACCCGGTTGGGATTCAGCCAGGGCCCGATCACCGCCAACACCACAAGCGCCACGATGATGCCGAGCGATACACGAGCGCCGGGATTCGCGAGCAGGCGCCGCCTGGCCATTCCCCAAAGCCTCTCGGTCACCGTTCGAACCTGACACGCGGATCGAGCCACGCATACAGAAGATCCACCACCAATCCCATGCCGATGAGGACGACGGAGTACAGAATCACCATTCCGAGCACCAACGTGTAATCCCGGTTGAGCGCCCCTTGGACCAGATAGCGGCCCACCCCGGGAAGTCCCGCGATCGACTCCACCACGAGCGAGCCGGTCATGATCGACGCAACGGCGGGCGCCAGATAGCCCGCCACGGGAATCAGCGCCGGACGCAGCGCATGGCGCAGGATCACGATGCGCAAGGGCAATCCCATCGAGAAGGCGGTGCGTATGAACGGGCGCTGCAATACGTCCAAGAAGCTCGCGCGAGTCAATCGTGCGACGTAGGCCAACGGCGGCAACGTGAGCGCCACGATCGGCAGGATCAAATGCCGGATCGAGCCGGGCTCCCATCCCGCAACCGGCAGCCAGCGGAGGTGGATGCCGAACAGCAGGCCGAGCAGCGGCAGCACCACGAACGACGGCACCGCGATGCCGGCGACGGCGAGCGTCATGACGGTGTAATCGGCCGGCCGATCTTGACGGAGCGCCGCGAGCGCTCCGGCGAGCATCCCGAGCGTCAGCGCGAGAATCAACGCCGCAATGCCGATTTCCGCGGTCACGGGCAATCCCTGCCCGATGAGTTCGGTGACCGTGAAGTCCTTGTACCTGAACGAGGGGCCGAAATCCCCGTGCAGGAGCGAGCGCAGGTAGCGCGCATATTGCACCCACAGCGGCTGATCGAGCCCGTACGCGCTCTCGAGATTCGCCAGGATCTCCGGCGGCAATGATTTTTCCTGGTCGAAGGGACCGCCCGGGGCGATCCGGATGAGCAGAAACGACAGCGTCACGATGATGAACAGTGTCGGGATCGCGCCCCCCAAGCGCTTTAGGAAATAGCGGAGCATCGATGCGAGTCTATCGACTGACCGCAAGGTGGACAAGTAAACGGCTGCCCACTAAAATACGAAGTTCACCCTGATCGAGGTTTCATGGAATCCACACGCCCCATCCGTGCGCTCGTCCGCGGCCTAGACGCGCTGACGGTGCTCAACTCTCGGGACGGCGCGACCGTCTCGGAGGTGGCGCAGGAAATTCGCCTGCCCCGGACCACGGTGTATCGGATCCTCGAAACTCTGTGCGGCGCCGGGTTCGTGTTCCGCGATGCCGGCGATGACCGCTATCGTTTGACCGTCATGGTTCGCGCGCTCTCCGGCGGTTTCGACGACGATGCGTGGGTCACCCAGATAGCGAAGCCGTTGATCGGCGAGCTCGGCCGAGAGATCGCGTGGCCGGTCTCGATGTCGACGGCGCTGGGAAGCTCGATGATCGTGCGCGACGCCCACTCCAGCACTCTTCTCGACGAACGCTGCTCCGCCGGGTATCGGATGCCGATGCTGTCCACGTCTGCGGGGCGGGTATATTTGAGCTTTTGCCCGCCGCCGCAGCGCGAAACGCTGATCGATATGTTCACAAGATCAGGCAAGGAGGAGGACCGGCTGGCCCGGGCGCCGCGCACGGAGCTCACGCGGATGCTGTCCGAGATCCGGTCCGCCGGATACGCGGCCACTTCGCGCACCCGGCGGCTGGTCGAGGAAATCAGCGTGAGTGTTCCCGTCCTGTCGGAGGATCGCGTCCTCGCCTGCCTGACCGTTCGATTCGCCGCCAATGCCCTGCCTCAGCGGGCGGGCATCGAGCGGTTTGTGCCCAGGTTGAGGCAGTGCGCGTCGAAAATCAGCCATTCTTTCGTTGAACAACAAGCCGAGGCGCAACGCAAGGGCGCCCCGGAACGGGCTGCTTAAGGAGTCTCAAAATGCAGAAGATCATGGTGTGTATCAAGCGCGTCGTCGACTACAACGTGCGCGTGCGGGTGAAGCCCGACGGGAGCGGCGTGATGCTCGACGGTGTCAAGATGAGCGTGAACCCCTTCGACGAGATTGCGCTCGAAGAGGCGCTGCGCATCAAGGAGCGCGTCGGCAACGTCGAAGTGCTGGCCGTGAGCATCGGCGTCTCCGACACCCAGCAGCAGCTTCGAACCGCCCTCGCGATGGGCGCGGACCGGGCGATCCTGGTTCAGACCGATGTCGCCGTCGAACCCCTGACCGCGGCGCAGACCTTCCTCGCGGTCGCAAAGAAGGAAAATCCGGACCTGATCTTCCTCGGCAAACAGGCGATCGATGACGACGCGAACCAGACGGGCCAGATGCTGGCCGCGATCTGGGAGCGGCCGCAGGCGACTTATGCCTCCAAGGTGGAGATCGATGGCGCCAAGGTGCGCGTGACCCGCGAAGTGGATGCCGGTCTGGAGACCATCGAGGTGGATCTGCCGGCGGTTATCACCGTGGACTTGAGGCTCAACGAACCGCGCTATGTGAAGCTGCCCGACATCATGAAGGCGAAGAAAAAGCCTCTCGATGTCACGACGCTCGATGCCCTGGGTGTCAGCGCCGGACAGCTGATCAAGCCGGTGAAAACCGATCCGCCGCCCCAGCGTCAGAAAGGGATCATGGTGAAGGATGTGGCGGAGCTGGTCGACGTACTCAAGAAGAAGGGTTTGATCTAATGAGCAAGATACTGATCGTCGGCGAACACGACGGCAAGACATTGAATCCCGCCACGGCCAAGTGCGTCACCTGCGCAAAGGCCATTTCCGGCGCCGAAATCACCATCGCGCTGCTCGGCGCCGACACCGCGGCAGTCGCGGCTCAGGCTGCTGCAATCGCCGGCGTCAAATCGGTGGTTCGCGTCGACCGGCCGGAGAATGCGCATCCGCTCGCGGCCACCTTCGCCCCTCAGATCGTCGCGCTGGCCCAAGACTACAGCCACTTTTTTGGTCCCTCCACCAGCTTCGGCAAGGACCTGATGCCGCGCCTCGCCGCGCTCCTCGGGGTGCCGCAAGTCAGCGATTTGATGGCGGTGGAAGGCGCGCATCGCTTTCGCAGGCCGATCTACGCGGGCAATGCCATCGTGACGGTGGAGGCCGATCCGGCCCGCAAGCTCGTCGCCACGGTACGCGTCGCCTCGTTCGAGGCCGCCGGCACGGGCGGCTCGGCGTCGATCGAATCCAAGACTTTGAGCGTCACTCTGCCAACTCACACGCGTTACGTCGGTGCGAAATCGGGATCGACGGACCGCCCCGATCTGCAGACGGCCTCGAAGGTCGTATCGGGTGGCCGCGCCCTGGGCAGCGCCGAGAACTTCAAGATCCTGTTCAGCTTCGCCGACAAGATCGGCGCAGCGGTCGGCGCATCGCGCGCGGCGGTCGACGCCGGCTACGCTCCCAATGAAATGCAAGTGGGTCAGACCGGCAAGATCATCTCGCCGGAGATGTACATCGCCATCGGCATCTCGGGCGCCATCCAACACCTCACCGGCATCAAGGACGCCCGCACCATCGTCGCCATCAACAAGGACGGCGAAGCCCCGATCTTCGAGGTCGCCGACGTAGGCCTGGTCGGAGACCTTTTCCAGATCGTCCCCGAATTGGAGCGCTTGGTCGGCTGACTCGGCTCGGCTGCTCGGCCTCGCGTGAGCCCGCCTGGCGCGGGCCGCGCGCGCACCGCTGCCTCCGGCTCGCGGGTGACGCCGGCTGGGATAGTTGGGGTGGCGTGAGCCCCACCCGAGCGCTGGAGCCCAACCAGGCCCGTGGCCGCCCCCAGCAGCGGCCAGGACCTCTGGTGCCTCCCCGCGGGGCGCTTATCCACGCGTCGCACGACGGCCGGAGCGGACGGGCATTTCCCGGAGCGTGGAAAACATGAATGTTTTCCCCGCAGCCTCCAGGGAAGGATTCACGGCGGTCCGGGATATGCCCGTCCGCTCCGGGCCTTTGCGCAACACCGTGGTCTGACCTAGGCACCCATGCTGCGCACAGCCGCATCAATCCCCTCCACCACCCTCTCCACATGCTCACGCCCAAACGGCATCGGCGGCCGAAGCTTCAAAATATCCGCGTCCGGTCCCTCATAGCCGATCAGTACGCGCGCTTCCGAGGCCAGCGCATTGATGATTCGTTTCGCGCACTGACGCGCCGAGAGCCCGCCCGCCGCGTTCACTTGCAAGCCGTACAGCAGGCCGGCCCCGCGCAGCTCGCCGAGAGCGCCATGCCGGGCCGCGAGCGCCTCCAGTTGTTGCCGGAAATAGTCTCCCGTGCTCGCGGCGTTCGCCTGCAGCTCCTCGCGCTCGAGCACATCGAGCACCGCCAAGCCCGCGGCGGCGGCCACGGCGCTGCCGCCGAAGGTCGAAAAGAAGCCAAATCTGGCCTGAAAGGCTTCGATCAGACCGCGATTTGCGATGACCACGCCCATCGGATAGCCATTGGCCACGGGTTTTCCCAGGGTCACGATATCGGGATCGAGTCCCCGACGCTCGAAGCCCCAAAAATGCGAGCCCGACCGACCCATTCCGTATTGAACTTCGTCCGCCACGATGAGGCCGCCGGCGGCGCGAACCCTGTCCGACACCGCGGCACCCCAGGCGGGCGGCGGGTCGTAGACCCCGGAGCTGGTCAAGGCCGTGTCGAGATAGAACGCCGCGGGTTCGAAACCGCGCTGCGCCAAGGTACGGATTGCCGCATCCACATCGACCCGAGCCGCCGAAATCTGCGCGGCGCCCGACGCCTCATGGGTCTGAAGCCCGCTTTGCGGAGCAGCGATCGCGATCACGTGAGGCTCGAGTGGCTGTCCGACGCCGGGCGTGAGCGCCGCCACGGCGTGGGTGATGCCGTGATAGGCGTTCCGCATGACCAGAGCGCCCAAGTGGCCGGTCGCGAATTGGGCCATTCTCCACGCTACGTCATTCGCTTCGCTCCCCGAGTTCACGAAGATGCACGCGTCCAATCGCGCCGGAAGCTTGGCAAGCAACCGCTCCGCGTATTCGAGAATGCCGGAGTGCAGATATCGCGTGTGGGTTGCGAGGATGGCCGCCTGGCTCTGCACCGCCCGCACGACGGCGGGATGAGCGTGCCCGACGTGGGGCACATTGTTGTACACGTCGAGGTAGGCGTGACCCTGCGGGTCGAACAGCCAGACCCCCGCGCCGCGGACCAGGTGCAGCGGCTTCTCGTAGAAAAGCTCCGAGCCCTTGCCCATCAATCGATGCCGCCGCGCCAGATCGGCCGATGCATCCGGCCCCGCCCAGATCTCGCTGCGCGTGCCGGCGGCTCCGTGCCACTCCCGGGTCAACGAAGCGCTCCCCGCCGCGAGGAGGGTCCGCAATGATCGCGCGGCGGTCACGGCGGACTGATCGAGCGCCCGCGCCCCCGCCGGGTCGTGACGGCCACGCCAGGCATGCACGAGCAGGGTCACGGCGTGGCGTGCCGCGATCAAATCGTACAGGACCTCGATCTCGGCGCCATCGAGCGGCTGACGAAGAGCGTAGGCCTCGAGCACGGCGGAGACCGCCGCGAGCGGAGCGAGACCTTCGGTGAGCAGCTCGGACATGGTCACCGCGGGCTCGAGGATCCGCGGCCCATGGATCATGTCGCCGAAATCCAAAATGCCGCTGACGGCGCCGTCCGCCGGATCGACCAGCAGATTCTGCCCGTGGCAATCGCCATGAATGGCCTGGCTGCGCAGCGCGCCGAGCGCTGGGAGGCGATCCCGAAATGCGCCCACGACGCTCTCGATGTCGCCGCGCACCGATGACGATTCGATGTAATGCACGTGCTCGGCGAGCTCGGGAAGCCGGCGGACATCCCAGGCCAGGCGCTGTCCCAACGCGGGATGAAAGAATCCTTGCAGTGCGCGATCGAGGCGCGCGAGCGTGTCCCCGACATTTTCGAGGACCTTGCGCCGCGGCGGCACCGCGCCGAGCAGCCTGCCGGGCAGGAATCCGATCAGGCAGGTGGTGTATTGGATGCCGTCGAGGCCGATGACGTGACCGGTATCCTCGCCGCGCGTGCTCGGGAAAACGCGTGGAACCGGCAGCGAGGAATCCTGCTCGGCCAGATGCCGCAGCACGCTCACCTGGCAATCGACCGTCTCGGGCCCCGCCTCGCGATCGATGATCTTGAGCACGTAGCCGCGGCCGTCCGGGGTGCTCAGGTGAAAATTGCAGTCGCGCTCGCCGGACAGCGCGCGTACCGATCCCAGGAGCCCGTAGGTGTCGCGCAGGCTGCGCTCGGCTTGCGCAGCCGAGAATACCGGCGGCGAGGTCCGAAGGGCTAGCAAGGCGTCCGCGGGCAGCTAGAGCTGCTTGAGAACGTAATCCGCGGCCGATACCTTGAATTCGCCCGGCGCTTCCACATCGACACGAGTCGCGACGCCGTTCTTGACGATGAGGGCGAAGCGCTGTCCGCGGATTCCCATCCCGAAGCCGGTAGCGTTCAATTCCAGGCCGAGCGCCTTGGCGTACTCGGCGTTGCCGTCGGCCAGCATCAGGATCTTGTCACCCACGCCGCCGGCCTTCCCCCAGGCGTTCATGACGAATACGTCGTTCACCGCCGTGCAGGCGATGGTATCGACGCCTTTCGCCTTGATCTGGTCGGCCAATTCGACGAATCCCGGCAAATGCTTGGCATCGCAGGTGGGAGTGAACGCTCCCGGAACCGAGAACAGCACCACGGTCTTGCCCTTGAACAACTCGTCCGTCGTCAGCTTCTGAGGACCGTCCTTGGTCATGCGCGTGAACTTGCCGTCGGGCATCTTGTCGCCAGCTTTGATGGTCATCGCATTGTCCTCGCTGTTTGCCGCACTCAGCCGGAAAGCGTGGACGCGTAAAGCGTCCAGAGCTTCAACACGCGCGGGCTGATGTTGGGAACATCCTTGAGCTTCGCAAATGCCTTCTTGGCTTCCGCGTTGTTCTTGAGCTGCACGTCCGAGAGGCCGAGATACACGTAAGCCTCGTCCAAGTGCTTGACTTGGCCCTTTTGCAGGCCCTGATTGATGGCATCGGCCGCCTTCTGATAATCGCCGAAGCCGTAATACACCTCGCCGAGCTTCACCGAGAGCTCGCCGGCGGCGCTCTTGTTCGCCTCGGTCTCCTCCTGCGGAAGGCCCTTTTTGTCCGACTCGGCGCGAGTCTTGAGGGCAGCCAACAACCGCGTGGTGCGCTCCTTGTGTTCGTCCTTGATGACGCCGGTCGACATCGCCTTGTCGAGCACCGCGGCCGCCTCGCCCGGCAGAGCGGCATCGCCCAGGAGCTGCGCCATCTCGATGTAGTCGGTGTCGGCGTTCATCGAATTGGTGTTGTACATGATGCGATAGATCATCAACGTGTTGTGATCTTCGCGCTCATCCTGCCGCTCGATGCGCAGCAACGTGTTCCAGTACGTGGTCTTGTTGGTCAGCTTGATGAGGTCCATCAACACGGCATCCATCGCCGGCGTATCGCCCGCATCCGAGGCGCATTGCAGCTTGAACAGGTAGAGATTCTCCTTCGGCGTCTCGCCGGCCTTGCGCGCGGCCGCGATGGCCTTGTCGGCCCAGATGCCCGAGTCCTTGCAGTCCTTCAACAGATAGTAGCTTTGCGCGATGATGGCGAGGTTGTCGTTCGTCGCCGTGCCGTTATCGACCAGGGTCTTGCCATAGTCGATGGTCTTCTGATACTGGCCCGTGCTCGCCGCAATGCCAAACAACGTGCGCGTCATGCTGGCGGTCTCTTCGGGAGTGCATCGCCGGTCGCCATCGCCTTCTCGAACTCGCCCTGGGCAGCCTTCAAGTTGTTGAGCTTGATATCCGCGAAGCCCTTGAAGTTGTAGATGGTCTTCTTGTCGAAGGGGGTCAGGCCGGACTTCGTCTCGGCTTCCTCCAGATTCTTGAGCGCCTCCTGCCATTGTTGCGCCTGCAGGGCCTTTTGCGCGGCGGTCATCTCCTTGGCGATGACACGGCTGATTTCCTGCTTCTTGGCTTCAGCCGCGCCGGATATGTTCGGGCTCAGCACGAAACACGCGGTCGCCATCAGCGCGGCCAGGGCGAAGCCCGGCAATCCTCGCACCGGAGTTCATCGAGCTCGGTACGGACTTTGCATTATTGTTCATCGAATGAATCATGATCACACCTTCACAACCTAGATTTCAGATTTGTGTTTCGCGCGGGCCGTCAAACAAACGGCGCGTGAACCCGCAACAGGTCGGGTTGACGCGCCGTAATACCCGCTGGGACCTTATTTCAAAAATAGTCGTTATTGACGAATCCGATCTTCTTGAGACCTCGATGCTGCAAGTCGGCCAGCGTCTGCGCGACGATTTCGTATTTCGCAAACTTGTCGACGGTGATGTGCACTTCGGGCTGCGGATCCTTGGTGGCCTCGGCGAATATAGCCTTGCATCGTGGCGCGATCCACCGGCGTCTTGTTCCACAGCAGCGTGCCGTCGAAGTCGATGGCCAGATCGATGACCTCCGGCGGCGGAGGCGGCGGCCGGTTCGGCGGCGGCGGCAATGGATTGTCGATCTTGACCGCGTGAGTCTGCGAGGGAATCGTGATGATGAAGATAATGAGGAGCACCAGCATGACGTCGATCAGCGGCGTCATGTTGATATCCGAATAGGAATTGCCCTCGTTACCGCCTACTGCCATCGCCATCGTGATCTCTCCTGGATACCTTTAGTCTACGTTCCCGGGACCAAAATGATCCGGGGTCGTAATGAACGCCACCTTGCGGATGCCGATCTGCTGGGTCGCGACCAGCACCTGACCCACGAACTGGTAGCGCACATTGGCATCGCCCCGGATGTGAACCTCCGGCTGCGGGTCAATGCCGACCACCGCTCGAAGCCGCTGCTTCAAGTCGTCGACGCCGCCCACTTTCTGGGTGTTCCAGAAGATGTCTCCATCCTTGTCGACCGCGATGGTGATGTTCTCCGGCTTGGTCTGAGTCGGCAGATTGGTCGCCTTCGGCAGCTGCACCGGCACCTGCTGAATGATGACTCGAATCGTGATGATGAAGATGATGAGGAGCACCAACATCACGTCCACGAGGGGCGTGACGTTGATGTCGGACATCGCTTCGGCCTCTTCATTCCCACCGATGTTCATCGCCATGGCGGATTACCTCAGCGAGCCGCGACCGGCGCGGGCTTGACGGTGGGAGCGGCACCCTTGTCCATGCCGAGGCCCATCTTCGCGCCCGCGATCAGGTACGCATGCAGCTCGTGGGTGAAGTGGCTCACGCGCTCCTGCACCTGCTTGTTGCGGCGGAGAAGAATGTTGTATCCCAACACGGCCGGCACCGCGACGAACAGGCCGATGGCGGTCATGATCAAGGCTTCACCGACGGGTCCCGCCACCTTGTCGATGGACGCCTGCCCGGCGACGCCGATGGCGATCAACGCGTTGTAGATGCCGATGACGGTGCCGAGCAGCCCGACGAACGGCGCCGTGGCGCCGACCGAGGCGAGAACCGGCAGACCCGCCTGCATGCGGCTGACGACCATGTCGGCAGTGCGCTGCAGCGACTCGGTGATCCACTCACTCGTGCCGATGGCGCCCGACAGGCGCGTCTTGTTGGTCTCGTGATACTCGTACGCCTGCTTGCCGGTTTCCGCCAGGGCGCGGAACGGATTGGAGGTGCCCTTCAGCTTGGAGATGGCATCCGTCAGGCTGGAAGAGGCCCAGAATTCCTTCTCCGCGGCGATCGCCTGCAGGCGCGTCTTACGTTGGTCGAAGAACTTGGTGATCATGATGAACCACGTCAGCAGCGACATGATCAACAGAATGGCGAGAATCGATCGCGAAACGATATTGCCATTCTGGATCAGGGCACCAAGGCCATATGGGTTTTCAACAGCTGTCTCTTGCATTGACCGATTCCCTCTACATTTTGATTGAGCGTCGTAACAGTTCTAACAAGCGAAATTAAAATTGATCGTCGATTGCCTTTCAGTTTACTTGGTCAGCTTCCACACGATGGGAAGAGATACCGTGGTCTCGATCGGCTTGCCGTCCTCGGTGGCGGGTTTCATGTGCTGACCGTGCACGCCCTTCAGGCAGGCCTCATCGAGCCGCGGAAAGCCGCTGGTCTGCTGAATGGTCTCGCTGGTGATGCGGCCGTCCGCAGCGACCGTCATCGTCACGATGCAGCGGCCCTCTTCGCCGGCGCGCTTCGATGCATCGGGATAATAGTCCTCGCCGATGTGCAGAGGATGCTTCGGATCCTGGCCGATCGGGGTGCGCGTGTGTTGTACGGGCGGCGCCACTACGGGTGGGGCCACGTGCTGCACCTGGGTCGTCTGCGAGATCGCGTTCGTCTGCTGCTGCGGCGCCTGGATGTCGACGAATTCCGGCGGAGGAACGAAAGGCTTGATCTCTTCTAGTTTCGGCGGCGGGGGTGGCGGCTTGTCGACTTCTTTGGGCTTGTCGATCTGGGCGATTTCGACGGGGGGAACGACTTTCTGCATCAGCTTGCCGGCTAAACCGGTGTAGAACGCCCAACCCACGAAAATATGCAGAATGATGACAGCAATGAGCGCGATGCCCCGCGTGCCCGAGAAAATCGATGGCTGCTCGTATGTATACATAAGTCTGTTTCGACCCTGCCCCTAGCTAAATTCCGATGCGCCGCTTTACGCGCTCAGCGCCGACGTTGCCACGCGGCTAAAACGCGAGCCGCTTGCCGCTCCCCTTGCTTTGAGCGGCGTCCCTTCAAGTCCTACGGCAAGTAAAGAGACTGACACATTTTCTGCCCGCACTGCAAGCAGGAAGTGGGAATGGCACTCATTCCTGATCCGTCACCGCGCCGAACGAAGCGCTGCTCACTTGCTTTGCATATTTCGCCAACGCGCCGCGGCGCGCATACGGTCTGGGTGGCTTCCAACTCTTGCGGCGGCGCTTCAATTCCGCCGCGCTGACGTGCAGGCTGATTTCTCGACGCTCTGCATCAATCGTGATCTCGTCACCGCTCTTCACCAGCGCCATCGGGCCGCCGAGCGCAGCCTCCGGGGACACGTGACCGACCACGAATCCATGGCTGCCGCCCGAGAAGCGCCCATCGGTGATCAATGCGACTTCGCTGCCCAGCCCCTTGCCGATGATGGCTCCGGTCGGACTTAACATTTCGCGCATGCCCGGGCCGCCCTTGGGACCCTCGTAGCGGATGACCACCACGTCCCCCGACTTGACTTTGCCCCCGAGAATTCCTTGCAGCGAGTCCTCTTCCGAGTCGAATACCCGCGCGGTGCCCGTGAACTTGAGCCCTTCTTTCCCTGTAATTTTTGCAACGGCACCCTCCGGCGCCAGATTCCCGTACAGCACCACGAGGTGGCTGTCTTTCTTGATGGGATCGGAGAGCGGACGCACGATTTGTTGCCCGGCATCATAGGGTGCGACACCCGCCAGATTCTGCGCGAGCGTCGCACCGGTCACCGTGAGGCACTCCCCGTGCAACAGTCCCGCGTCGAGCAGCGTCTTCATCAGCGGCTGAATGCCGCCGATCGCCACCAGCTCGGACATCGAGTAGCGGCCGCTCGGCCGAAGGTCCGCCAGCACCGGCACGCGGCGGCCGATGCGGGTGAAATCGTCCAGCCCCAATTTGACATTAGCCGACGAGGCGATTGCCAGCAGGTGCAGAACGGCGTTGGTCGATCCGCCCAGGGCGATGCTGACGGTAATGGCATTTTCGAACGCCTTGCGCGTCATGATGTGGCGTGGCCGGATGCCTCGCTTGATGAGTTCCACCACGGCGGCGCCCGCGCGCGTGGAATCCGCCCGCTTTTGGTCCGAGATGGCGTCCTGCGCGGAACTGCCGGGAAGGCTCATGCCCATTGCCTCGATCGCGGAAGCCATGGTGTTCGCCGTGTACATGCCGGCGCACGATCCGGGACCGGGAATCGCGGTGCGCTCGATGTACTTGAGCTGGATTTCCGACACCGTACCCTTCGCATAGCCGCCGATGGCCTCGAACACGGAGACGATGTCTCGACGCTCGGCGCCGGGAAGGATGGTGCCGCCGTAGACGAAGACCCCCGGGCGGTCGAGCCGCGCGAGCGCCATGAGGCATCCGGGCATGTTCTTGTCGCAGCCGCCGAACGCCACCACGCCGTCGAAACCCTGCGCGCCGACCACCGTCTCGATCGAATCGGCGATCACTTCACGGGACACCAGCGAGTAACGCATTCCCGGTGTTCCCATGGAGATGCCATCGGACACGGTGATGGTGCTGAATGTCACCGCCTTGGCGCCCTGCCCTTCGACGCCCTGCGCCGCGAGCCGCGCCAGCCCGTCGATGTGCATGTTGCAGGGAGTCAAGTTGCTCCAGGTGGAGGCGATTCCGACCTGCGGCTTGTCGAAGTCGGCTTCGCCGAATCCGACCGCGTGGAGCATGGCGCGCGCCGGGGCCTGCTTGATGCCGTCGACCACGAGTCGGGAATAGCGGCGCGGATCGGGGGACCGCGTCCTGCCTGCGTTCTGGGCTGCCTGGGTCTTCTTTTTCATGTTCACACCGTACCGTAGCGTTGCATTAAATAGCGGTAGACGCCGCGAACGGCGTGCGCCTCGGCCCCGACCCCGCGGCCGGGACGCTCCTTGGGATTCCAGGCGTACAGGTCGAGGTGCAGCCAATGAGCCGTCGCGGTCACGAAGCGCTTCAGGAACAAGGCGCCGAATATAGCCCCGGCGAGACCGGACGCGGCGACGTTGTTGAGGTCGGCGATCTTGCTGCCGAGCTCATCGTCGTAGCCCATCCAGAGCGGCATGGGCCACAGCGGGTCGTGTTCCAGGGCGGCAGCCTGCGCGAGGTCCGCGACCACCCGCTCGTCGGTGCCGAACAGCGCCGGAAGCTCCGGCCCCAGGGCGACGCGCGCGGCGCCCGTCAACGTGGCGAAGTCGATGATCAGATCCGGTTGGTCGGCGTCGGCGAACGCCAGCGCGTCGCACAGCACGAGCCGGCCCTCGGCGTCCGTGTTGCCGACCTCGACGCTGAGCCCCTTGCGCGTCGATAACACGTCGCCGGGTCGGTACGCGTTGCCGCTGATGGCATTTTCGACCGCCGGGACGAGGATTTGGAGCTGCGCTCGAATGCCCGCGCCCATCAGCATGTGGGCGAGCCCGAGGGCGACCGCCGCCCCGCCCATGTCTTTCTTCATCAGCGCCATTCCCGAGCCCGACTTGATATCGAGACCGCCCGAGTCGAAGCACACCCCTTTTCCGATCAGCACGAGTCGCGGCAACCCGGCGGATTCCCGGGCGCCCGGCGGGGTCCATCGGATCTCGATCAGGCGCGGTGCCTGCGCGCTGGCGCGTCCGACCGCGTGGATGGCGGGGAAGTTGCCGGTGAGCAGGTCATCGCCCACCCATTCGCGAACCTCCGCCCCGTGGCGCCCGGCCAGCTCCCGCGCGGCGGCCGCCAGCTCCGCCGGGCCCAAGTCGGAGGCCGGTGTATTGATCAGGTCGCGCGCCAGCGTGAGCGCCTCGTTCGCCGCGACGACGAAGCCCAAGTCCGCGTTGGGTGGAGGATCGAGCACCGCCGCGCGCTCCGCCCGGCCCGCACGATACCGTTCGAAGCGATACGCTCCGTAGGCGAAGCCGAGCGCGATCTGGGTCGCTTCCGCATCGCCGAAGGATTGCGCCAGACGATAGCTTCCCGGGGGCAGGCGCTCCGCGAACCCGGCGGCATGCCAGAGCGACAGGGCGCCCTGCCGCTTGCCCAGTCCGCCGACGGCCATCGCGATCCCGCCGGTCGCATCCGGGATCAACACCACGCGGTGCTTCTCGCCCTTGAAATTCTGCGCGCCGAGCCAAGCGGCGGCTTGCGCACTCTGCCCTCTGCGCCAAGCATCCACGTCCTCCTCGTACAGGAGCCATAGCGGAACGGCGGCGCGCGTCTCGACGGTCATGTGCTGATCCTTCGTTCGATCGAACCGCGGCGACGGCCGCGGCTGTCCTTGCATGATAAGAGATTCTGTGTTGCTATTTGCGGCTACTTTCACGGAGCACCCCATGCGCTTGTATTCGCAAAAAGACGTAGATAAAAAAGCCCTGCGCGGAGCGCGCATCGCTGTTCTGGGCTATGGAAGTCAAGGTCGCGCGCACGCGCTCAATCTGCGCGACAGCGGCTACGACGTGGTCGTCGGCGTGCGCAAGGGCGACAGCTGGAACAAGGCCAAGAAGGACGGATTGAAGGTGACCGACCCCGCGGCCGCCGTGAAGGGCGCGCGGCTCGTCGCGATGCTGGTCCCCGACATGACGCAGAAGGCGCTGTATCAGGAGCTCAAGACCCTGATCGAGCCCGGCGCGACACTCCTGTTCGCGCACGGATTCAACGTGCACTTCAAGCAGATCAAGCCGCGCAAGGACCTGAACGTCGTGCTGATCGCGCCCAAGGGGCCGGGCGATCTGGTGCGCCGCCAATACAGCCAAGGGCGCGGCGTGCCGTGCCTGATCGCGGTCGCGCAGAACGCCACGAAGAACGCGAAGGCCATCGCGCTCGCCTACGCGGACGGCATCGGCGGCACGCGCGGCGGGGTGCTCGAGACCACTTTTGCGGAGGAGACCGAGACGGATCTGTTCGGCGAGCAGGCGGTGCTCTGCGGCGGAGCGACGGAGCTCGTGGTGAAGGGCTACGAGACCCTGGTCGAGGCCGGTTATCAGCCCGCGGTCGCCTACTACGAGTGCCTGCACGAGCTGAAGCTGATCGTGGATCTCCTGCACGAGGGCGGCATCACGAAGATGCACCGCTTCATCTCGGAGACCGCCAAGTACGGTGACCTGACCCGCGGGCCGCGGGTCGTGAACAAGGCCACCAAGAAGGAAATGAAGAAGATCCTCAGCGAGATTCAGCAGGGCAAATTCGCGCGCCAGTGGATCGCCGAGACCAAGAGCGGCCGGCGCAAGTACTCGAAGCTGCTGAAGGCGGATCTCGGCCACTCGATCGAGAAGGTCGGCGCCCAGTTGCGCGCCCGCATGCCCTGGCTGGAATCGGCCAAGGCCTGACACGCGCGGCGGGTCGGGTAAGCCTCGAGCATCTCAAGGAGTTGCGCCATGGCGGCGAGCACGCTGTTCGACAAGGTGTGGAAAACGCATGAAGTGGTCCCGGAGACGGCGGCGACTCCGGCCGTCCTGTACATCGACCTGCACCTGATTCACGAGGTGACCTCGCCGCAGGCCTTCAGCCTGCTGCGTTCGTTGAAGCTGCCCGTGCGGCGCACGGACCGCACGCTCGCCACCATGGATCACTCCACGCCGACCACGCAGCGACCAGGTTTTCGGCAACGTCCCGATCAGGGTGGACGCGGCGGCCAGACAGGTGAGGCAGCTCGAACAGAACGCAGCCGAATTCGGCGTCGAGCTGTTCGGCCTGCGCGACGCGCAGCGCGGGATCGTGCATGTCATCAGCCCCGAGCTCGGGCCAGCCGGCCGGGCATGACCATCGTGTGCGGCGACAGCCACACGAGCACCCACGGCGCCTTCGGCGCCCTCGCCTTCGGCATCGGCACCACCGAGGTCGGCCACGTGCTCGCGACCCAGTGCCTGCTGCAGCGCAAGCCGAAGACCTTCGCCATCAACGTGGAAGGGCGGCTGCCGCCGGGAGTCACCGCCAAGGACCTGATTCTCGCCATCATCGGCAGGGTGGGCGTGTCCGGCGGCACCGGCCATGTGTTCGAGTACCGCGGCTCCGACCATCCGCGCCCTCTCGATGGACGAGCGCATGACCGTCTGCAACATGTCCATCGAAGCCGGCGCGCGCGCCGGCATGGTCGCGCCGGATGAGGTGACGTTCGCCTATCTCGCGGGCAGGCCGCGCGCTCCGCAGGGCGCGCGCTGGGACGAGCGCTCGCACGCTGGCAGACACTCGTGAGCGATCCGGGAGCGCCTTTCGACCTGTCGGTCGACATCGATGCTGGCGGCGCTCGAGCCCATGATCACCTACGGCACCAATCCCGGCATGGTGGTGCCGATCGGCGGCGCCATCCCGAAGTCGCGGCGACGCCAGTCCACGACAAGGCGCTACGCTACATGGGGTTCAGCGGCGGCGACGCGATGCTCGGCAAGCCGGTCAATACCGTGTTCATCGGCAGCTGCACCAACGGCCGCTTGGAGGACCTCGAGGCCGCGGCCAACGTGCTCAGGGGACGCAAGGTCGCGTCGCGGGGTGCATCTGCTGATCGTGCCGGGTTCACAGAAGATCAAGCGCGACGCCGAAGCCGCGGGGCTCGCGGATGTATTTCGCGAGGCCGGCGCCGATTGGCGCGAGTCGGGCTGCTCCATGTGCCTCGGCATGAACGGCGACACCGTCGCCGCCGGCCAGTATTCGTTGAGCACCAGCAATCGAAATTTCGAGGGGCGGCAGGGTGTGGGCGCTCGAACCCTGCTCGCGAGTCCGCTCACGGCCGCGGCGAGCGCCGTGCGCGGGCGGATCACCGATCCGCGGGAGTTCCTGTAATGGAACCGCTCAAGGTCGTATCTTCGCGAACCGTCGTCGTCCCGCTCGCGAACGTGGACACCGACCAGATCATTCCGGCGAGATTCCTGACCACGACGACCAAGGAAGGGCTGGGAAAGCAGCTGTTCGCCGATTGGCGCTACCTTCCCGACGGCTCGCCGAATCCGGCCTTCATCCTCAACCAATCGGCCGCCCAGGGCTGCCAGGTGCTGGTCGCCGGCCGCAACTTCGGCTGCGGCTCCTCGCGCGAGCATGCACCCTGGGCATTGGTCGATTACGGCATCCGCGCCGTGATCAGCACGGAGATCGCGGATATCTTCCGCAGCAACGCCTTGAAGAACGGCCTTCTGCCCGTGATCGTGGACGACGCCACCGCGGCGTGGCTGATCGAGCATCCGGGGGCGCAGGTGACCATCGATCTGGCTGCCGCGACCCTGGCGCTGCCGACCGGCGTGTCGGTCGCCTTTCCGATCGAGGCGTTCGCGCGTCATTGCCTGCTGAACGGAGTGGATGAACTCGGCTATTTGCAAAGTCGCCTGGCCGACATCGAGCGCTACGAGGCCTCCCACTAGATGCAAGCGCTGATCGCGGTACTGGGCGGGGACGGCATCGGGCCGGAGGTGACTGCGGAGGCGGTGCGTGCGCTGTCGCGCATCGCAGAGCGGTACGGCCACTCGTTTCAATTCGAACCGGCGCTCATCGGGGGCGCCGCGATCGACGCGACCGGCGAGGCCTTGCCGGCCGCCACCCTGGAGCTGTGCCGGCGCGCCGACGCCATTCTGTTGGGTGCGGTGGGCGGCCCCAAGTGGTCCGCGCCGAACGCGAAGGTGCGGCCCGAGCAGGGACTGCTGCAGCTGCGCAAGGAGCTCGCGCTGTTCGCCAACCTGCGTCCCGTCGTCCCTCATCCAGCCGTGCTCGAGGCCTCCCCCATCAAATCCGAGGTCCTTCGAGGCGTCGATATCATGGTGGTGCGCGAGCTCACCGGTGGAATCTATTTCGGCGACAAGCAACGGACCGCCACCGAGGCGTTCGACGTTTGCCGGTACAGCGTGACGGAGATCGAGCGCGTGGTGCGCGCCGCCGCCAAGCTCGCGCGCGCGCGGCGGCGCAAGCTGACCTCCGTCGACAAGGCGAACGTGCTGGAGACATCGCGCCTCTGGCGCTCGGTGGTCGATCGGATCATGCCCGGCGAGTTCTCCGACATCGCCTACGAGCACATGCTGGTCGACTCCGCAGCCATGCATCTCATCAAGCGCCCGCGCGACTTCGACGTGATGGTGATGGAGAACATGTTCGGCGACATACTCACCGACGAGGCGTCGATGCTCGCGGGTTCCATGGGGCTTCTGCCCTCTGCGTCGCTCGGCGCCGAAGGGCGCGGTGGCTTGTTCGAGCCGATCCACGGCTCCGCGCCCGACATCGCCGGTCGCGGCATCGCCAATCCTTATGCCGCGATATTGAGCGCCGCCCTGCTGCTTCGGTACGCGCTCGATCTCGACACCGAGGCGCGACTGGTGGAAGCGGCGGTATCCGGCGCCGTGACCGCGGGCGTCCTGACGGCGGACCTCGCCGCTCCCGGCGCGGCCTTCGTCAGGACACGTGCCGCCGCAGATGCGGTGCTGGCTGCGCTCTAGCGGCCCGCTCGAGCCCGGCCGAGAGATCCGCGACGAGGTCACCGGCATCCTCGATTCCCACCGACACCCGCAACAATCCCTCGCCGATGCCGGCGCGCTGCCGCGCCGCCTCGTCCATTCCGGCGTGCGTCATGCTCGACGGGTGCGCAATCAGGCTCTCGACGCCGCCCAGCGACTCGGCGAGCGTGAAGCAGCTCAAGCCCTCGAGAAACGCTCCGACCGCGGCCTCGCCGCCGGCGAGCTCGAAGCTCAGCATGGCGCCGAAGCTCGATTGTTGGCGGCGCGCGAGCGCGTGGCCCGGATGATCGGGCAATCCCGGGTAATACACCCGCGACACCGCGGCGTGACTGCGCAGCAATTCGACCACGGCGGCGGTGTTCTCCTCATGCGCCCGCATCCTTGCGTGCAAGGTCCGTACACCGCGCAGGCATAGAAAGCTGTCGAACGGAGCGCCCGTCACCCCGATGACGTTGGCCCACCAGCCAAAGCGCTCCGCGAGCTCCGGCGTCGAGGCGATGACCGCTCCGCCGACGACATCGCTGTGCCCATTCAAGTATTTGGTGGTCGAATGCATCACGACATCCGCGCCCAGGGAGAGCGGCTGCTGCCACACGGGCGAGAGAAACGTGTTGTCCGCGACCACCAACGCACCGTGGCCATGCGCCGCATCGGCCAGCGCGCGGATGTCGACGATCCTGAGCAATGGATTGCTGGGCGTCTCGATCCAGACCAGCTGCGGCTTCGACGCGAGGGCGGTCGCGACCGCCGCCGGGTCGGTTTGATCGACGAAGTCGACCGCCAGCTTGCCCTGCCCCACGAGCGCCGCCAACAGACGGTACGTGCCGCCATAGCAGTCATGCGGCGCGAGCACGCGCGCACCCTGCGGCAGGGTGGCCAGGATCAAGGTGATCGCGGCGAGACCGGTACAGGTGACCACGGCGCCCACGCCCCCTTCCAGGTCCGCCAGCGCCTGTGCGAGCTGATCGCGGGTCGGATTTCCGGACCGCGTGTAGTCGTACTTGCGCGGCTTGCGGTAGCCCTCGAAGGCGAAGTTGCTCGACAGATAAATCGGCGGTACGACCGAGCCGTGCTGGGCGTCCGATTCGAGCCCCGCCCGAACCGAGCGCGTGGCCGAAGGTTTTCGTGGTTTCTGTTTACTCGTCATAGCAATGGCTCCGAAACGGCTCGTTTGATGATCGGGGTCAGCGCCGCGCCCTCTTTCAGGAATGCGTCATGACCGAAAATGGAATTGATTTCGATGAGCTGGCGCGGCCCGTTGAGCCGCGCCGCGAGGCCCTGCATGTCGGCGAACGGAACCAGCTGATCTTCGCGCACCGCGATCAGCGTCGCGGGCGTGCGCACCAGCGTGGCATCCATCCGGTGCAGGTCGATGGACTCGCTCAATGCCAGGAAGGTCTCGGCGCGGTATTTCTGAACATAATCGTCGCCCCGCGCAAACAGGTAATCCTCGATCGGGAAGCGGAAGCGGCCGTCCTGCCGCACCGGCGCACCGCCGAACCGAAGCTCGAACTCCACGGCGCTTCGATAGGTCGCCATGGCGAGCGCCCGCGCGAGCTTCAGTCCCGCGGGGCCGTCGCCGCGCGCGATGGCTTCGCGCACGATCTGACGTTGCACGCTGCGCCACGCGGTGGACAAGACCTGCGCCTTGTCGGCGGCGCTCAGCACGACGATGCGTTCCACGAGCGATGCATGGCGCTCGGCGAAGGCGAGCGCCACCATGCCGCCATAGGATGCGCCGACGATGGCGTGCAGCGGCCCGATGCCGGCGTGCTCGACGATGCACTCCAGGGCGTTCGCCTGATCGAAGGAGCTCAGCGGCGGGAATTTTCCGTCGGGCTCGGGCGCGGAGCTGCCTCCGCGTCCACCCAGATAGTCGACCCCCAGAACTCGGAACTGCCGGGTGTCGATGCCGTGGCCGGGACCGACCAGATCGGGCCACCAGCCTTCCTGACCGGCGACGATGCGGTGAGCGGAGATGCCGCCCAGCACCGCGATGACCGGCGCGCGCTCAGGGCCCGTCAATCGATACGCGATATGCGCCTGGGCAAGCTCGTCGCCATGATGCAGCCGCCAGGGCCGGGGCAGGTCCACCACCTCGTCGCGCACCGTGGCGCCGGCGGGGTCGGATCGATTTCGCGGTTGATTATCGGGCACCTTCTTCGCTCTCCTCACAGGTTGACATAACCCCTGGGGAGCGGCAGCGCCCTTTGGCCGTTGCGGCGCTCGAATGGGCGCCGTTCAAACCGCCGCCTATCTATCGGAGCTTGAGCTGCATTCGCTCGGGCTCCGCAGGAGTTGGCACCGTTCCTCGGAATCTCGTGAGAGGCTCCTCGGTGGTTGCCCCGGCTTCTAAGGGCCTTTCCCTCAGCCGGTCTAGATAGGCACGCGAATGTTATTCACACCGCCGTTCGCAGTCAAGCGCTTTCCGGTTGCGGGCCGTGTCCCAATGCGCTAATGTATTAATGTGTTAATACATTGGCGAGCGAGATGAAAACCAATCGGCCGGTGACCCTGCGCCAGGAACAGCAGCACGAGCGCGCCTTGTTCACGGCGATCCTGGCGCTGAAGAGCGTCGAGGAGTGCCGCAGCTTCTTCCGCGATCTGTGCACCCCCACCGAGCTTCAGGCCATGGCCGACCGATGGGCCGTGGTCGAGCTTCTCGAGCGCGGCATGCCGTACCGCGACATTCATCGGCAAACCGGCGTGAGCGTCACGACCATCGGACGGGTCGCCCGCTACCTCATGTCGGGCAACGGCGGCTACCGCGCCGTGACCGACCGCCTCAAAATCAACGCATGAGCTCGCCGAATGAAGCTCTGGGCGGAGCGAACCGGCAACCCGGCGCCCCGGGTGCGGGCGGGGACGCCGGCGTGCGTCTGAAGATTGCGGTGCAAAAGAGCGGCAGGCTCACCGACTCCTCGCTCGATCTGTTGTCGCGCTGCGGGCTGAAATACAGCCGGGGCAAGGATCAGCTGATGTGCTACGGCGAGAACATGCCGTTGGACGTACTGTTCGTGCGCGACGACGACATTCCGGATCTCGTGCAGGAGGATGTCTGCGATCTCGGCGTGGTCGGGTTGAACGTGGTCGAGGAAAAGCGTTTGAGCTTCGGCGCGCGCGGCATCGCTCCCCTGTTCGAGATCGTGCGGACCCTCGACTTCGGACGCTGCCGGCTGTGCATCGCGGTGCCCGATGGTTTCGACTATCGAGGCACCGCCTCGCTGGAAGGCAAGCGCATCGCCACCACGTATCCGAACATTTTGGGACGCTTCCTCGACGAGCGCGGCGTTCGTGCGGAGGTCGTGGTTCTTTCGGGATCGGTCGAGATCGCGCCACGCCTGGGCCGCGCCGACGTGATCTGCGATCTGGTTTCCACGGGGTCCACGCTTGCCGCCAATCATCTGCGCCAGGCCGAGGTGGTGCTCGAGAGTCAGGCGGTGCTCATCCGCACGCCGGTGCCGATCGCCGCCCAGAAGCAGGATTGGACCCGCCGGCTGTTCATGCGCATCGACGGCGTCGAACAGGTCAGGGGCAGCAAGTACATCATGCTGCACGCCTCGCGTTCGGCGCTGCCCGCGATCGCAAAGCTTCTGCCCGGGAGCGAGGCGCCGACCGTGATCCCGCTCGAGGGACTGGGAGATCGCGTGGCGGTGCATGCGGTGTGCCGCGAGAACGTCTTCTGGGAGACGCTGGAGCAGCTGAAGGGTGCGGGCGCGAGCTCCGTGCTGGTGCTCCCCGTCGAGAAGATGCTCGCGTAAACGGCGGTCCGGCCATGCGTATCTTGCACTGGAACACACTGTCGAAGGACGAGCGTCGTCAGGTTCTCGAGCGGCCCGCGCAACGCGACGCGGCGCGCACGATGAGCGACGTGCGCGCCATCGTCGAGGCCGTGCGCCGCGGCGGCGATGCGGCATTGCGCGAGCTGACGCGCCGGTTCGACGGCGTGGATGTCCAGTCTCTGGAGGTTTCGGCGCGTGAGTTCGCGGATGCCGAGCGCGCGCTCGACTCGGCCCAGCTTGCGGCGATCGACACGGCGATCGGGACGGTGCGTAAATTCCACGAGGCCCAGCGGCCCGCGCCGCTGCGCATCGAGACCGCGCCGGGCGTGATCTGCGAGCGCATCCACGTCCCGGTACGCGCGGTCGGTCTGTACGTCCCCGCGGGTTCCGCACCGCTGCCCTCGACCGCCATCATGCTGGCCGTGCCCGCCGCCATCGCCGGCTGCCCGCAGCGCATCGTCTGCACCGCTCCGAACCGGGAAGGAAGGGCCGATTCCGCCGTGCTTACCGCGGCGCGCAGAGCCGGAATCGAGCGCATATTCAAGGTGGGCGGCGCACAGGCCATCGCCGCGATGGCCTACGGCACCGAGTCGATCCCCAAATGCGACAAGCTGTTCGGCCCGGGGAATTCCTGGGTGGCGGCGGCGAAGTCGCTCGTGGCGGGCGATCCCGCGGGCGCCGCGGCGGATCTGCCTGCAGGCGTCACTGAAGTCCTGGTGATCGCGGACGAGCATGCGAGCGCGGAATTCGTCGCCGCCGATCTTCTGGCCCAGGCCGAGCACGGCCCGGATGCGCAGGCGCTGCTGGTCACGACCTCGGCGCCGCTCGCCGAGCAGGTGGAACGCGCCGTGAGGCGCCAGGTGCGCGCACTGTCGCGCCAAGCCATCCTCGAGTCATCGGTCGCCGAAATCCGGCTGTTGATCGTCGACTCCCTGGATGCCGCGCTCGGCATCGCGAACGACTATGCCCCCGAGCATCTGCTGCTCGAAGTCCGCGAACCGCGCGCGTGGCTCGCGAAAGTGAGCTGCGCGGGCGCCGTGTTCCTTGGAAGCTGGTCGCCGGAATCCATGGGCGATTATTGCAGCGGGCCGAATCACACCCTGCCCACCTATGGCTATGCGAGGGCTCACAGCGGCCTGTCGGTCGAGGATTTCCAGAAACGCATCACCGTGCAGGAGCTCTCGCCGTCGGGGCTTCAGGGCCTCGCCGACACCGCGCGGATCCTGGCGCGCCTCGAGGGACTCGACGCGCACGCGGCCGCCGTCGATGTCCGTATCGCCGCTCTCGCGGAGCCTCGCGCATGAGCTCGGTGCTTGCGCTCGCCCGGCCGGATATCGTCGGCATCAAGGCCTATTCGCATGCGGCGTGGCTGCCCTCGATGACCCGGCTGCATGCCAACGAGGCGCCGTGGCGGCCGGCGGGCGATGGCACGGCGGCGGGCCTCAATCGATACCCGGAACCGCAACCCGCGAAGCTGGTCGAGCGCCTCGCTCAAGTGTATGGCGTGCCGGTGTCCTCGCTCCTGGTCGCCCGCGGGAGCGACGAGGCCATCGACCTCTTGTCGCGCATCTTCCTGCGCGCGGGCGAAGATTCGATCCTGCAGTGCGCACCGTCCTTCGGCATGTACCAGGTGGCGGCGCACATCCAGGGTGCGGGCGTGGTGGACGTTGCCCTGGATCGCGACCGTGGCTGGGAGCTCGATCCGGATCGGCTGCTCCGCGCCTGGCGGCCCAACGTCAAGCTCGTGTATCTGTGCTCGCCCAACAATCCAACCGGAAACTCTTTCGCGCTCGACGCAATGGAAAGCGTGTGCCGCGCGCTCGACGGCAAGGCGGTCGTGGTGATCGACGAAGCCTACATCGAGTGGTCGGCTCGCGCGAGCCTCTCGGGATGGCTCGGTCGTTTCTCCAACATCGCCATTCTGCGCACCCTGTCGAAGGCGCATGCGCTCGCCGGCGCGCGCATCGGAGCGCTCATCGCCGCGCCGGACCTGATCGAGCTCGCCAGACGCATCATTCCGCCCTACTCGCTCGGCCAGCCGACCATAGAGGCCGCGCTCACGGCGCTCGATCCCGGCGAAGTGGCCGCGACGCGCGCCCGGGTGCGGGCGCTTCTCGGGGAGCGGGAGTATTTGCGCGAGGGTCTCTCCGGCATCCGGGCGGTGACGAGGGTGTGGCCGAGCGACGCCAATTTCCTGCTGATCGACAGCGGCAATCCCGACGCGTTCCTGCGCGCGAGCATGGCCGGGGGCACCATCGTGCGCGACATGCGCGCAAACCCCGCGCTCCCGAGCTCGTTCAGGATCACGGTGGGCAACCGTGCCCAGAACGACGCATTGTTATCGAGCCTGGAGGCGGCATGAGCGGCGAGAGAGTCCTGTTCGTGGATCGGGACGGCACCCTGATCGAGGAGCCGCCGGACGAGAAAATCGACCGGCTGGACAAGATCAAGCTGCTTCCCGGAGTAATCCCCGCGCTGATAGATCTCAGGCGCGCGGGCCTCAAGCTCGTGATGGTGACCAATCAGGACGGACTCGGCACGCCGAGTCTGCCGACGGAGGATTTCGACGCAGCGCATCGCTTCGTGCTCGACCTGTTCGCCTCTCAAGGAGTGGTGTTCGACGCCGTATTCGTGTGTCCGCACCACAAGCACGAAAACTGCGAATGCCGCAAGCCCAAGCTGGGCATGGTGGAGGAATACGTTCGAGCCCACCCGATCGACGCCGCGCGCAGCTTCATGGTCGGCGACCGCGACACCGACCTCGAGTTCGCCGACAAGCTGGGCATCATGGGATTGCGCGTGCTCGTGGGCGGGCCGGCCGAGGCGACATGGCCGTCGATTGCGGCGCGGGTTCTCGGCACCGCGCGCCGCGCCAGGATCGAGCGGCGGACCAAGGAAACCCGGGTGACCGTCGATCTGGATCTGTCGCGCGAGGGGCCGAGCCGGATTGCCACCGGTCTGGGGTTCTTCGATCACATGCTGGAGCAGATCGCCAAGCATGGAGGCTTCGCGCTGGAACTCCACTGCCAGGGCGACCTGCAAATCGACGAGCACCATACGGTGGAGGATTGCGCGCTCGCGCTCGGCGCCGCGCTGCGCGAGGCGCTGGGCGACAAGCACGGCATCGCGCGCTACGGTTTCCTCCTGCCGATGGACGAGGCTCTGGCCGAGATCACGATCGATCTTTCCGGGCGGCCGTATTTCGTCTGGGAGGGCCGCTTCGAGCGCGAGCGCGTCGGCGAGCTGCCGACCGAGCTCGTGCCGCATTTTTTCCGATCGCTGGCCGAAACGCTGGGCGCATCGCTCCACATCCGCGTGCGCGGCGAGAATGCCCACCACATGATCGAGGTGTGCTTCAAGGGCGTCGGCCGAAGCCTTCGCCAGGCGATCCGACGCGAAGGTGTCGAGCTGCCCAGCACCAAGGGTGTCCTGTGAGGTCGACCGGGACCGCAGGCCTCGAGCCGCGCGTCGGATGAGCATCGTCATCGTGGCGAGCGGCGGCGCGAACATCGCTTCGCTGCAATTCGCATTGGAGCGCCTCGGCTCGCCGTCGGAGGTCTCCGCGGACGCCGCGCGCATCCGGGCGGCGACTCATGTGATCCTCCCGGGCGTCGGAGCCGCGGCGGACGCGATGACGCGTTTGCGAAACAGCGGGCTCGATGCGCTGATTCCAACTCTGACCCAACCGGTGCTCGGGATCTGTCTGGGCATGCAGCTCCTGCACGAGGCATCGGCGGAAGGCGGGACCCGCTGCCTCGGGATCATTCCGGGCGCCGCCTCGCGTTTCGTGGAAGCGCCGGGACGGCCCGTTCCCCACATGGGCTGGAACACCCTTACGGTGGAGCGCAGCTGCCCGCTGCTCAGCGGCATGGGCGGCTCGGACTACGCCTATTTCGTGCACAGCTACGCGTTGCCGGTGAACGAGGCCACGGTCGCAACCTGCCGCTACGGCGCGAGCTTCTCGGCCTGCGTTGCGTGGCGTAATTTTTTCGGCGCCCAATTTCATCCCGAGCGCTCCGCGGGCCTGGGCGCGCGCCTGCTCAGGAATTTCCTGGAAATCGGTGCTCCGGCGATGCAGGACGCGCAATGCGTTTGATCCCCGCCATCGACCTGCGCGGGGGAGGCTGCGTGCGCCTTCTCAAAGGCGACTTCGCGGCGGAGACCCGCTATGAGGCCGAACCCTTGGAATTGCTGGCGCGGTACCGCGGATACGGCGCCGATTGGCTCCACATCGTCGACTTGGACGGCGCGCGCGACGGCAGCGGCGGCAACCGCCCGGTCATCGCGACGCTCGCCGCGGAGCCCGGCATCCATCTGCAAGTGGGCGGCGGTCTGCGCGACTTCGCAGCGGTGCAGGACGTGCTCGACCTGGGCGCGGCGCGGGCGGTCGTCGGCAGCGCTGCGTTGACCGATCCGGACGAAGTGCGGCGCTGGCTCCGGCATTTCGGAAGCGGCCGCGTCGCGCTCGCCTTCGACGTGCGCCTCGATGACGGGGGCACGCCTTGCATCGCCACGCACGGCTGGGTGCGGCAATCGACCCTGTCGCTGTGGGAGGCGGTCGCCGAATTCATCGATGCAGGGCTCATCCACGTGCTCTGCACCGATGTGAGCCGCGACGGCGCGCTGGGCGGCCCGAACGTGGCCCTGTATAGGGAGGCGGCAAGGCGACATCCGCAGATGGCCTGGCAGGCATCCGGCGGCATCCGTGATGCGCGCGACCTGCACGCCTTGGCCGGCTGCGGCGCGGCGGCGGCGATCAGCGGCAAGGCGCTGCTGGAGGAACGCATCCCGATCGAGGAGCTCGGACCATTCTTGCCAAACGCATAATTCCCTGTCTCGACGTGCGCGACGGGCAGGTGGTCAAGGGAGTGCGTTTCCGAGATCACCGCATCGTCGGCGAGATCATGGACCTCGCCGCGCGTTACCGGGACGAAGGCGCGGATGAACTCGTGTTCTACGACATCACCGCGAGCCCTCAGGGGCGGTCGGTGGACCGCTCATGGATCAATCGGGTCGCGCGCATCCTCGACATCCCATTCTGCGTGGCCGGAGGCATCCGCACGGTGACGGACGCGGAAGAGGTGCTGTCGTGCGGCGCCGAAAAGATCTCCATCAACTCTCCCGCCCTCGCCGACCCCGAACTGATCGATGCGCTCAGCGAGCGCTTCGGCGCACAATGCGTCGTGGTGGGAATCGACAGCCAGACCGTGGGAAAGGACTATCGAGTGCAGCAGCTCACCGGCGAGGTGACATCGAGCCGTGACGCCGCGCGAGGCACCTTGGATTGGGTGCTCGAGGTACAGCGGCGCGGCGCAGGCGAGATCGTGTTGAATTGCATGTCCAGCGACGGGGTGCGCCAGGGTTACGACTTGGACCAGCTGCGCGCCGTTCGCGCGCTCTGCGGGGTGCCGCTGGTGGCCTCCGGGGGCGCCGGATCGATACGGCATTTTTCGGAGGTGTTCCGCGAGGCGGGGGTCGACGCCGCGCTCGCCGCAAGCGTGTTTCACTCCGCCGAAGTCGCGATCCCCGAGCTCAAGCGCCGGCTGCGCGAGGACGGCATCGAGGTGAGAATTTGAACGACTTCGACCAGCTTGACTGGGCCAAGGGCGACGGGTTGGTGCCGGCCATCGTGCAGGATGCCGCAGGCGGCGCCGTGCTCATGCTCGGGTACATGAACCGCGAGGCGCTCGCGGCGACGCAGGCGAGCGGCCGCGTGACGTTCTGGAGCCGGAGCAAGCGCAAACTCTGGACCAAAGGCGAGACGTTCCGGAAATTATCTGGAAGTGCGCTCCATAGCCGCCGATTGCGACGGCGATACCCTGTTGATATTGGCCCGACCCGCGGGCCCCGCGTGCCATCTCGGCACCCGCACCTGTTTCGGCGCAAGCCCGCCCCGTGCGGCCGTGGAACCGCTGGCCTTCCTGGACACCCTGCAGCAATTGATAGCGGAGCGCATCGCCCACCCTTCGCCGCGCAGCTATACCGCGAAGCTCCTCGCGGAAGGACCGCGGCGCGTGGCACAGAAAGTCGGCGAAGAGGGCGTCGAGCTGGCGCTCGCCGCCGTGGCGCAGGGCGACCCGGAGATCATCGGCGAGGCGGCCGACCTTCTCTATCACATGATCGTGCTGTTGCAGTCGAAGCATTTGTCGCTGGGAGCGGTCGTTGCCGAGCTGGAGGCGCGGCATCGCGCGCGCTAGGGTTGCCGGCATCATGCAGATCGTCGTTCGGAAGGAAGCGCGCCTGCTGCTCGTGGTCGTCGACGGCGTCCAGGAGCGCGCCTATCCAGTCACGCTGGGCAGGAACTGGGCCGCGGACAAGGCGGTGGAAGGCGATGAGGCCACGCCGCTCGGGGAGTTCTACATCTGCGCGAAGAATCCGCACAGCAAGTTCTTCCTGTCCATGTGCATCAGCTACCCGAACGACGAGGATGCCGAGCGTGGACTGTCGGGCGATCTGATCACGGCCGCCGAACACGCCGCCATTCTCGAAGCGATCCGCCGGCGAGCCATGCCCCCCCAACGCACGCGGCTCGGCGGGGAGATCTACATTCACGGCGAGGACCCTCATCCGCCGCGAGCACCGTCCGCATCGGCGACCCTGGGAACCCGCGGCTGCATCGGCCTGCGGAATTGCGCGATGCGAGAGCTTTTCGAGCGCGCCAGCCTCGGTACTCCGGTCATCATCACGCCGTGAGCGTGGAACACTCCCTGCGGATCACGAGGCGGATCGTCGGGCGCGCGCGATGCCGTATATCCCGATGGCCAGCCAGACGATGTTGAGCCAGGCGGAAGGCCACGCCCCGTTCCATCCGCTGTTGATGATGAAGCCGACCGCGCCGACGATATTCATCCATTGATACGGCGACGAACGGGGATCGAGCTTTCCGCTGGTCACGAGCCCGTAGGCGCCCAGAATGAGGAGCGCGCCCAGCCACCCCGCGCACTCGATGAACGTCTTGAGTTGCAATTGTCTTCTCCGCTACGCCCTGTCCCGCAGCAACCGGCCGCCCTTATAACATACCTCCCGAGACTTACTCGGACGTGCGCGCAAGTGCTACGCTGTGCGCCGGCGCAAACGAGGAAATCCGCACGGTGGCCGTACTACCGACCTTTGACATGATGCTTTTCGGGGGAACGGGCGACCTAGTCACCCGCAAGCTTCTGCCTGCGCTGTATCGCCGCTATGCGGCGGGCCAGGTGTCCGAGGAATCGCGGATCGTCGGCATCGCGCGCGGGGCGCTGTCCCGCGCCGAGTACGCGGCACAGGCGCAAGCCGCCTGCCGTGAGTTCCTCGGCAAGGAATTCGACGCCGACCGGTGGGAGCGCTTCGGCCGCCTGCTCCATTACCTGAGGATCAATGCCGCTGCCGAGGCGGACTATGCCCAGTTGACCCGGCTGCTCGAAGGCCGCGACGAGATCGTTCGCGTCTTCTTCTTCTCGACGGCCTCGAATCTCTTCTCCGTGATGTGCGACAACCTCGCCAAGGCTCGGGTGGTCACGGCTCAGTCCAGGGTGGTCCTCGAGAAGCCCCTGGGCCACGACACGGCTTCCGCCGATTTGATCAACGCACAGGTCGGCGCAGCATTCGCCGAGCGCCAGATTTACCGCATCGATCATTACCTCGGCAAGGAGACCGTCCAGAATTTGATGGCACTGCGGTTCGGCAACGCCTTGTTCGAGCCGCTCTGGCGGCGCGGCCTCATCAAGCACGTGCAGATCACCGTCGCCGAGGAGCTCGGCGTCGAGCGGCGCGGCAACTTCTACGACCAGACCGGTGCGCTGCGCGACATGGTGCAAAACCATCTGCTGCAACTGCTTTGCATCATGGCCATGGAGCCGCCCGCCTCGAACGATCCGGATGCCGTTCGGGATGAGAAGCTCAAGGTGCTGAGGGCGCTGCGCCCGTTGCGCGATGGCGACGTGCTCACGAAAACGGTGCGCGGACAATACAAGGCGGGCGCCGTACGCGGTGTGCCCGTACCAGGCTATCTGGAGGAGGCGGACATCGCGCCCGACAGCACCACCGAGACCTTCGCGGCACTGAAGGTGGAGATCGACACCTGGCGCTGGGCGGGTGTGCCCTTCTACCTTCGAACCGGCAAGCGGCTCCAGGACCGCATCACCGAGCTCGTGGTGACGTTCGACGATGTTCCCCATCCGATATTCGAAAAGCCCGCGTCGCACTCCGCGAACGAGCTGGTGATCCGACTGCAGCCCGACGAGAGCATCATGCTGACGGTCCTCGCCAAGAATCCGGGCGAGGGAATGCGGCTCAAGCCCGTCAGCCTCGCGCTCGACCTCGGCGAGACGTTCAAGACCCGGAGCCTGGATGCCTACGAGCGGTTGCTGATGGATACCGTAAAAGGCAATCTCACGTTGTTCATGCGCCGCGACGAGCTCGATGCAGCCTGGCGCTGGATCGACCCCATCCGGGCGGGATGGGAGCAGTATGACGAGCCGCCCAAGCCCTACATCGCGGGGAGCTGGGGACCCGCTTCATCCAGTGCCCTGATCAGCCGCGATGGATTCTCCTGGCATGACGAACTCTGACACCCGACTCAAGCGATTCCCGACCATGGCGGAGCTCGCCGAGAGCCTGGCCTCAGATGTCGCCCAGACGCTCGGCCGCGCCATCGCCGCGCGCGGCGGCGCAAGCCTGATCGTTTCCGGCGGAAAGACGCCGGTGAAATTCTTCGAACAGCTTCGGGCTCAGCCGATCGAATGGCGCCGGGTGTGCATCGCGCTCGCCGATGAGCGCTGGGTCGATCCGGGCGACCCCGGCAGCAACGAGAAAATGGTGCGCGAGGTGCTGCTCCAGGACCGGGCGGCGGAAGCGCGTTTCGCCGGCCTCAAGAATGCCGCCCCCTCCCCGGACCTCGGCGCAGTCTCGGCCTGGGAGACTTTCGCCCGCATTCCGCGGCCGTTCGACGTGACCATGCTCGGGATGGGCGATGACGGCCATACCGCCTCGTTGTTTCCCCGCTCCCCCAATTTATCCATCGCGCTGGCCGCCTCGGCGGCCGCCGGTTGCGTGGGCATGTGGTCACCGTCCGCGCCGCATCCTCGCCTCAGCTTGAACTTGAGCGCGCTGCTCGATTCGCGCCGGATTTTGATTCTCATCGAGGGCGAAGGGAAGCTCGGCACGTTCGAGGCGGCGGGCGGCTCCGGGCCTGTCGAGGAGATGCCCGTGCGGGCGGTGCTGCGCCAGAGCCGCGTGCCCGTCGAAGTGAGCTGGGCGCCATGAACGAGCTGGGCGACCGCCGGACGGACCTCGACAAGGAGGCCATCAAGAGCTCGTTCCTGGACGATCTCTTCTACATGCAGGGCAAATTCCCGGCCCTCGCGACCAAGAACGACTACTACATGGCGCTCGCCTATGCGGTCCGCGACCGCATGCTGCATCGCTGGATCAGCACCGCGTCGGCGTACACCAAGCACGGATCGCGCACCGTCGCGTATCTCTCGGCGGAATTCCTCATGGGGCCGCATCTCGGCAACAATCTCTTCAATCTCGGCATCCTCGAGCCGGTGCGGCAGGCGCATGAAGGAGCTCGGTCTGGATCTCGACGAGCTGCTGCAGCAGGAGGAGGAGCCCGGACTCGGCAACGGCGGCCTCGGCCGCCTGGCCGCCTGCTTCATCGACTCGCTCGCCACGCTCGAGATTCCCGCGCTCGGCTACGGCATCCGCTACGAATTCGGCATCTTCCATCAAGAGATCGTCGACGGCTGGCAGATCGAGATCACCGACAAGTGGCTGCGCTCGGGCAATCCCTGGGAGTTGGTACGTCCGGAATGGGCGGTGAGCGTCAAATTCGGCGGCCACACCGAGAGCTACGTCGACGAGCACGGACGCCTGCGCGTGCGCTGGGTGCCCCACAAGATCGTGCATGGCGTCGCCCTACGACACGCTCGATCCTGGGTACCGCACGCAACACGGCGAACACCCTGCGGCTGTGGCGCGCCGAGGCGCCCGAATCGTTCGACTTCGCCGTCTTCAACAGCGGCGACTACTACGGGGCGGTGAACCAGAAGGTCACCTCGGAAAACCTCAGCAAGGTCCTCTATCCGAACGACGAGCAGCTGCGCGGCAAGGAATTGCGGCTCGAGCAGCAGTACTTCTTCGTTTCCTGCTCGATCCAGGACATGTTCCGCATCCTGCGCACGCAGCAGCTGCCCGTGAACAGGTTTCACGAGAAATTCGCCGTGCAGCTCAACGACACCCATCCGGCGATCGCCGATCGCCGAGCTCATGCGGATGCTCGTCGACGAGCATGCGCTCGGCTGGGACGAGGCCTGGAGCATCACCTGCCGCACTTTCGCCTACACCAACCACACGCTGCTGCCCGAAGCGCTCGAGCGCTGGCCGCTCGAGGTTTTCGGACGCGTGCTGCCGCGCCATCTGGAGATCATCTACGACATCAACGCCCACTTCCTCGAGGAGGTGCGCATGCGCTTTCTCGGCGACGACGAGCGCGTCCGCCGCATGTCGATCATCGACGAGCACGGTGAGCGCTACGTGCGCATGGCGCACCTCGCCTGCGTCGGCAGCCATGCGATCAACGGCGTCGCGGAACTGCACACCGAGCTGCTCAAACGGGACGTTCTGCAGGATTTCTACGAGCTCTGGCCCGGAAAATTCAGCAACAAGACCAACGGCGTCACGCCGCGGCGCTGGATGGCGCTGTCCAATCCGCGTCTGTCGAGACTCATCACCGAGCACATCGGCGACCGCTGGATCAAGGATCTCTGCCGAGCTCGGGCGGCTCGAGCCGCTCGCCGAGGATGCCGGCTTTCGCGCGAGCTGGCGCGAGATCAAGCAGCGCGAACAAGCGCAGCCTCGCCGCCCTGGCCGCGAAGCGCACCGGGATCATCATCGATCCCGACTCCATGTTCGATGTGCTGGTCAAGCGCATTCACGAATACAAGCGCCAGCATCTGAAGGTGCTGCACATCGTCTCGCTGTACCTCGCCATCAAGTCGAACCCGTCGCTCGACCGTCGAGCCGCGCACCTTCATCTTCGGCGGCAAGGCCGCGCCCGGCTATCACCTCGCGAAGCTCATGATCAAGCTGATCACCGCGGTCGGCGACGTGATCAATCGCGATCCGGACGTGCGCGACCGGCTGAAGGTGGTGTTCCTGCCCAACTTCAACGTCACCAACGGGCAACGCATCTATCCGGCCGCCGACCTGTCGGAGCAGATTTCGACCGCCGGCAAGGAAGCCTCCGGCACCGGCAACATGAAATTCTGCATGAACGGCGCGCTCACGATCGGCACACTGGATGGCGCCAACATCGAGCTGCGCGAGGAAATCGGCGCGGAGAACTTCTTCCTGTTCGGGTTGAGCGCGCAGGAGGTCCTCGCCTTGAAGACCGAGGGCTATCGGCCCATGGATTACTACGCCGCCGACGCGTGCCTCAAGGAGGTCATCGACCTGATCCGCGGCGGTTTCTTCTCGCACGGCGACCCGGATCTGTTCCAGCCGTTGATGGACAATCTGATGTACTACGACCCGTACATGCTGTTCGCCGATTTCGCCTCCTACCTCGATTGCCAGGCGAAGGTGTCGGAGGCCTACCGCGACGGCGAGCGCTGGACGCGGATGTCGATCCTCAATACGGCACGCAGCGGCAAATTCTCATCGGATCGCACGATCCGCGAATATTGCGCCGGGATCTGGCGCGCGCGGCCGGTGCCGATTCACCTGCTCACGCAGAGCGAAGCAGGAATGCGCATAGTCCGGCGCAGCGGCTCGGCGGCCCCCCATAGCAACTGATCGCCCACGGTGAAGGCGGAAAGGTATTCGCCGCCCATCGCCATCTTGCGCAACCGTCCGATGGGAATGTCGAGGGTGCCTGCGACGGCGGCCGGCGCGAGGCTCCGTATCGAGGGCTCGCGCTCGTTCGGAACCACCTTGACCCATGAATTGCCGCCCGCGATGATGGCTTCGATCTCGGCGAGCGGAATATCGCGCTTCAACTTGATGGTGAGCGCCTGCGAGTGACAGCGCATGGCGCTCACGCGCACGCAGATGCCCTCCACCGGCACGGGCGTCGCCTCGGTGCCCATGATCTTGTTCGATTCGGCGCCCGCCTTCCATTCCTCGCGGCTGCGTCCGTCGCCCAAATCCTTGTCTATCCACGGGATCAGGCTCGCGGCCAACGGGGCGCCGAATTGGCTCTTCGGGAAATCCGGCGCGCCGATTGCTCCGGTGACCGCCCGGTCGATGTCGAGAATGGCCGATGCCGGATTCGCCAAGAGCGCCGAGGCGGCACGGTGCAGAGCGCCCATCTGCTCCAGAAGCTCGCGCATGTTCTGCGCGCCCGCGCCGGAGGCCGATTGGTAGGTCATGGCGCTGATCCATTCGACCAAGCCTTGGCGCATGAGCCCGCATACCGCCATGAGCATCAGCGAGACCGTGCAGTTGCCGCCGATGAAATCCTTGATGCCGGCGTCGCGGGCCGCCCGCATCACCGAAAGATTCACGGGATCGAGGACGATCACCGAGGAGTCGGCCATTCTCAAGGTGGACGCGGCGTCGATCCAATAGCCCTCCCATCCCGAGTCGCGAAGCCGCGAGTGAACGGCCTGCGTGTAGTCTCCGCCCTGGGTGCTGATGAGCATCGGCAGCCGCTTGAGCGCGGCGAGGTCATTGGCATCCTGCACCTTCGACTTGACCTGCCTCCCGATGTCCGGTGCGGCGCCGCCCGCCTGGGATGTGCTGAAGAAGACCGGATCCACGAGATCGAAATCGCGCTCGGCGCGCATGCGCTCGAGCAGCACCGATCCGACCATGCCCCGCCAACCGATGATTCCGACTTCCATCATGATTCGAGCACGAACTCCCGGGCAGGCGCCCGCCGATTGTAATGCGAGCCCATCACATACCCATAAGCGCCGCAGTTCGCGATCAACAACAGGTCGCCCTCCTGGGTCGGCGGCAACCAGCGATCGCTCCCGAGCTGGTCGGCGCTTTCACAGATGGGGCCCACGACGGTCACCTTATCAGTTAGCGGCTCGCCGAGCCGCGTCAGATTGCGGATATCGTGATGCGCTCCATAGAGGGCGGGACGAATGAGGGAATTCATCCCGGTCGAGATGCCGACGTAGTGCACGTCGCCCTTGCTCTTCAACTGGGTCACCGTGGCGACCAGCACCCCCGCCTTCGCGACCAGGAATCGGCCGGGCTCCATCCAGAATTCGATCCGGGGAAAACGCCGTCGCAGCGCTGCGACGCCGGCATCCAGCGCCGCAAGATCGATCCCGCCCTGCCCGGCCTGTTCCGGCACGCCGATGCCGCCGCCCAGATCCACCACGCCGACATCCGGAAACCTCGTCGCGAGCTCGGCGAGGAGCGTACCCGTCTCGGTCCAATTGGCGACATCCAGGATGCCTGAGCCGGTGTGGGCGTGCAGGCCGACGATGCGCACGTGATGAGCCCGGGCCAACGCCGCCAGTTCGTCCGCTTCGCCCGGCAAGACCCCGAACTTGGAGTGCACGCCCGCAGTGCGCACGTGGTGATGGTGCCCGCGCCCGAACCCGGGATCGATGCGCACGAAGATCTCGCGTCCGCGGAACAGCTCGGGCCATGCCTTGAGCGGATAGAGGTTGTCCAGAGTGACGTGCACGCCCATCTGGAACCCGTACTCGTATTCCGAGCGCGGTGCGAAATTGGGGGTGAACAGAACGCGCTCGGGGGAGAGTGCGGGAACCTCGGCGAATGCGTGCTCGAGCTCGCCCTGGGAGACGCATTCGAGCGTGAGGCCCGCGGCGTAGATGCGCCGCAGGATGGCGGGATGCCAGTTGGCCTTCATCGAATACGCCCAGCGCCCCACCGAATTGACCGCGCGCACCGCGGCGATCGCTGCGTCGATGCTCGCCATGTCGTATACGAAGGCCGAGGACTCGCGCGCGCCGATCTCCTTGAGCCGGCGCGCCTTGGCGGGATCCTCCCACCAGCTCGCCGCAGCCGGCGCGGCCGCATCTTTGGGAGCGAACAGTTGCAGCCACGTGGGACCGAGCACCTTGTCCGAGCCGATGCTTTGGATCAGCCGCTCATGCAGCTGAAGCACCAGGCGGTCGCCCTGAGCCTCGTCGATCACGAAGGTGAAGTTCAGATCGTTGGCGGCCTGGCTCACCAGGTAGACCTTGTGGTCTTGAAACAGCTCGAACGCGGAGCCGAGCTCATGAAGGATGCCGCGGATATTGTGGCCGAGGAGACTCAGCGACGCGCAAGGTCCGAGGATCTCGACGCGGCACAGCTCGCCGAGCGCTGCGGAGAGCCTCGCAAGCGCGGCCGGATCGAGGGTGTTCGCGGTCGGATCCAGGGATACGGTGACGTTGGTCTCCGAGGTGGAGATCAGATCCACGGACATGCCCTGTTCCTTGAACACCTGGAATGCGTCGGCGAGAAATCCGACCTGATGCCACATGCCGGGGCTGTCCATGGACACCAGCGTGATGCCCTTCTTGATGGCGATCGCCTTGACCTGTGCCGCGCTGTCGGCGACATCCGCGCGGATCACGGTGCCCTCGAGCCCGGGAGCCTGAGTCGCATAGATGTGGAGCGGAATCTTGTACTGGCGCACGGGCATGATGCAGCGCGGATGCAGAACCTTCGCGCCGTTGCTCGCGATCTCCTGGGCCTCGTCGTAGTGCAGCGCGCGGAGCAGCCGCGCGGTCGGGACGGCGCGCGGATTTGCGCTGAACATCCCGGGAACATCGGTCCAAATCTCGAGCCTCGCTGCGGCGAGCTTGGCCGCGAAATACGAGCCCGACGTGTCCGAGCCGCCACGGCCGAGGAGCACCGTGTCCCCGTCGTCGTTCGAGGCGATGAAGCCTTGAGTGATCACGACCCGATCGAGCGAAGCCCAAGCGGCTTGCAGCCCTTGGTCGGGCGCGAAGTCGCAGGTGGCCGACAATAGGCTGGCTTTCAGGTTCGTGCCGTGGCGGCGCTCGGCGTGCAGCACGGTGCGCGCATCCACCCAAACGGTCGCAATTCCTTGGGCGTTCAAGAATGCGGCGCCCAAGCACGTCGCCAGGAGCTCCCCCATCGCCATGACGTTCGCTCGCATCCGATCGTCCAGCTCGCGGGTCTTGCCGACCTGCGCGGCCATGCGCTCGAGGTCCGTGAGAAAGCGCTCGAAATCCTCGTTCGGCACGACCTTAAGACGCTGCGCCAATTCGCGGTGAATGGTCTCGATCCGGCGCAGCGCCTCGCTGTGCTCACCGTCCAGTGCGGCCGTGAGCAGGGACTCCAATCGGTCGGTGATTCCGGAGACGGCGGAGTGGACGACGACGGGGCGCAGCCCCTCGGTCATCCGTTGACGCAGGACGCCGGCGATATTGTGCCAATTCGAAGCCGACGACACGCTGGTGCCGCCGAATTTGAGCACCACCCAGGAAGACGCGCGCAAGGGATCAATCGTCTTCGAAGATGTCGCGCAGCTCTTTTTCCAACTGCCGCTCAGCCAAGACGTCCTCGACTCGGCTCCAGGCAGCCTTGCCGCGTTTGCCCGTCGGCACCGCCTTGGGCCGGCGTTCCGTGCGTTCCATCACCGGATCGAAGTCGTGTGATTCCTCAGCCTCGCCGAGGAACTCATCGTCGATGTCGAAATGTTCGTCTTCGCGTTCGCTCATTGGTCGAGAAAAGCCCTTGAAATCAATGGGATCGATATGCCCTACGTCGTGAAGCTGCGCACTATAGCGGATTTTGCATCGCATTCAACTAGCGTATGACTCTCCCCCCGCCCTGTCGGGGCGCCAGGGGCATTTTCAAGGGGCGCCTGTTGCGGTGCGGCCCGCCCCCCTGGGGCGGGTCAGGGCCCTCGCTGCGGGCTGGGTAGCCCTCGCTGCGGCTAGGTACCGGTTCGCGCCGCTTCCGTCCCGAAAGGCAGGGCCCCCGAGGCGATCGCGCGGTTCACCGCCGACAGAATGGCGAGCAATGAGGCCGTGATGATGTTGGAGTGCATGCCGGCCCCGAACAGCGTCCGTCGCGACCGTGTGGTGATTTCGATGTAAGACACCGCCATCGCGGCGCTGCCCTGTCCGCGCGAGTGCTCCTCATAGGACAGTACATCGAACGGCAGGCCGATCGCCGCGACCATGGCATCGATCGGTCCCGATCCCTGACCGAGTCGCGTCTCCACGCGGCCGTCGCGCTCCAGCTGCAGCGAGAGCCGCTCGCTGTCGGCGCCGTCGGTGGACGCGGAAAGCTGATGGGACCGATACAGGAATGGCGCCCTCGCGGTCAGATACTCCTGGGTGAAAAGGTTCCACAATTCCTGAGAAGTCAATTCTTTACCGGTGATATCTGCAGCGGCTTGTACGACCTGACTGAATTCGATCTGCAGCCGGCGCGGCATGACCAGCTGATAGTCCCTTTCCAGAAGATAGGCGACACCGCCCTTGCCCGACTGACTGTTGACCCGAATGATCGAGTCGTAGGAGCGGCCGAGGTCGCTCGGGTCGATGGGAAGATAGGGAACGTCCCAGATGTCTCCTTCCGCTCGAGCCGCCAGACCCTTCTTGATGGCATCTTGGTGGGAACCGGAAAATGCCGTGAACACCAAGTCGCCGACATAAGGGTGCCGGGGATGGATGGGCAACTGGTTGCAACCTTCCGCACATCGGGCGGCCTCGTTGATATTGGAAAAATCCAATGCGGGATCAACGCCTTGCGTATAAAGGTTAAGGGCAAGTGTCACCACATCGACGTTGCCCGTCCGCTCCCCGTTGCCGAACAGCGTCCCTTCGACACGCTCGGCACCCGCCATGACCGCGAGCTCCGCCGCGGCAACCGCGGTGCCCCGGTCGTTGTGGGGATGGATGCTCAGCACGATGCTGTCGCGGCGCGCGATATGTCGTCCGAACCACTCGATCTGGTCGGCGTACACATTGGGGGTCGCCATCTCGACCGTCGCCGGCAGATTCAAGATGGACCGGCGTTGCGGTGTGGGCTCCCACACGGCATTGACGGCATCACAGATCTCGACCGCGAAATCGAGCTCGGTTCCGGTGAAGCTCTCGGGGCTGTACTGAAATATCCATTCCGTACCGCCATCGCGTTCGGCGTGTTCCCGCACGCAGGCCGCACCGCGGACCGCGATGTCGACGATGCCCGGCCGGTCGGTGCGGAAGACCACCCGTCGCTGCGCCACGGAGGTGGAGTTGTACACGTGCACGATGGCGCGGCGGGCGCCTCTCAGGGACTCGTAAGTCCTCGCAATCAGCTCCGGGCGTGCCTGCGTCAGCACTTGAATGGTCACGTCGTCCGGAATCAGCCGCTTCTCGATGAGTTCGCGCACGAAATCGAAATCGGTCTGCGAGGCGGCCGGAAACCCCACCTCGATCTCCTTGAAGCCGATGCGGATCAGCATGTCGAACATGCGCCGCTTGCGCGCCGCATCCATCGGCTCGATCAGCGCCTGATTGCCGTCCCGAAGGTCGACGCTGCACCAGGTGGGCGGCGCGGCGATGACCGCGTTCGGCCAGGTGCGGTCCTTGAGGTCGATGGGGGCGAATGGGCGATACTTGGTCGATGGCGTGCGTTGCATGGGCTGTCTCTGCTGTGTCAGGTCTCGAGATCTCGTGACGAGCCCCGCCATGGAGCGGAAGTTCGGCGTCGAGGGGTTCTGTTTTCGGTCTTGTCAGCGCCGACCGATGGCGCAAGTAAGTGGCGCCTAGCGGCGCAGCAGCAGCTCAAGCGAGCAGAGGCGAATGGCGTGGTCCGACCCGCCGCGCGGGACGCCGAGTTCGCCAGATTCCAAGGTTGCCGGATGCATATATGGACCGAATCTAGCACTGGCCCGGCCGCTTTCGCAAGTCGGCTCAGCGCATATTAACATTGAGGCCCTTGCCGAACGGGTCGCTTAGCATGAGCTCTTCCTCGACCGAACCGCTCAACCAGACGCCGCCGTTGGTGGACTACAACCTGTTCACCACCGACGAGGCGCTGCAAGCGGCCGTCTCGCGCGAAGGCGCCGGCGCCCACGCCGAACAACTCGCACGTGATGGCGCCGTGATGGGCGCGGCCGCGAACTTCGAGCATGCGCGGCTCGCCAACCGCCATCCGCCGGTATTGCAGAACTTCAACGTGCAAGGGGAGCGCATCAACGCGATCGAGTTCCACCCGTCGTGGCACGCCTTGATGGAGGGCATCGCGGCCCGCGGATACCACAGCGCTCCCTGGGCGCGCGGCGCCGGCGTCGGCGCGCACGTGGCGCGCGCCGCCGGCTATTTGATGCAGGCACAGATCGAATCCGGCACGCTCTGCCCGACCACGATGACCTACGGCGCGATCGCGGCGATGAGCCGCGATACCGGGCTCACCGCGGAATGGCTGCCGCGGCTCCTCTCCCGCCGCTACGATCCGCGCGACATCCCCATCACCTCGAAGCTTGGCGGCCTGATCGGCATGGGCATGACGGAGAAGCAAGGCGGATCGGACGTTCGCTCCAATACGACGCGCGCGGAATGCACTGCCGATGGGTCTTACCGGCTCAACGGCCACAAATGGTTCTTCTCGGCGCCGCAGTGCGACGCGCACCTCGTGCTCGCGCAGACCGACCGCGGCCTGTCGTGCTTTTTCATGCCGCGCCGTCTCCCCGATGGGACGCTGAACGGCATTTACATCCAACGATTGAAGGACAAGGTCGGCAACCGCTCCAATGCATCCTCGGAGGTCGAATTCCGCGATGCGTGGGCGTCCTTGCTCGGTGAGACCGGACGCGGGGTGCCGACCATCCTCGAAATGGGGACCTACACGCGGCTCGATTGCGTCATCGGCACAGCCGGTCTGATGCGCCAGGCCGTCGTTCAGGCGCTGCATCACGCGCGCCATCGCAGCGTCTTCGGCGCCCGGCTGATCGATCAGCCCTTGATGCGCGGCGTGCTTGCCGACCTTGTGCTCGAGTCCGAAGCCGCGACGGCGCTGGCCTTGCGGCTGGCGCGAGCCTTCGAAAGCGACGCACCGAGCGAAACGACGCTGCGTCGCGCGTTGACCTCGGCCGCCAAGTTCTGGGTCTGCAAGCGCGGTTGCGAACTCGCGGCCGAGGCCATGGAGGTGCTCGGCGGGAACGGTTACACGGAAGAGCTGTCGCTGGCACGGATCGTGCGGGAAATGCCCGTGAATTCCATCTGGGAAGGCTCCGGCAACGTCATGTGCCTGGACGTTCTACGCGCGTTCTCCAAATCGGCCCTCACCTGCGAAGTGGTGCTGCGGGAATTGTCGATGGCGCGCGGTCAGGACCGCCATTTCGACCGGGCGTTCGAAAGGTTCGCTGCGACGTTGACGAGCGGCACGCTGGCGGAAGGCCACGCCCGGCATTTTGTCCAGTCGTTCGTCACCTTGGTGCAGTCGGCGCTGCTGCTCGGCGCCGCGGCGACGGAAGGGTCGGTCGGCGCGCGCGCCGCCGCGGAATCGTTCTGCGCGACGCGCTTGAATCGCGAAACCGGGTGGGGAGCGGTGTTCGGCGCGGCCGATGCGCGGGTCGATTCAGGCGCCCTGCTCTCGCGCGCTTTCAACGGGTAGCGGGTCAACCACCCCCATAGGAGCGGTTCTTCCAGCTCGCGCCCGTTCCGCGCCAGTGCTCGAGCGCCGATGCGACGGTTGCGGCCATGTAGAAAACCGCAATGAGCGGCAGCGCGATCGTCCAAGCCGGCGTGCGCCCATAGCGGTTCAGGGTCGGCAGATAGCTGATCGCCGCGAGGATACAGGCGCCGATTCCGCAAGCTCGCGGCCAGCCATGCCCAAACGCGGCGAGCCCGACCGGCACCAGCCAGACCAGCGTCAGCGCCAACACCGTGAGCAGGAGCATCGGCGCGAAGTACCGCAACTGAGTGAAAGCCGTGCGCGAGATCATCCGCCAGATATCCGCGAATCGGGATACGGGCGGATCGACGCGGCCAGCCCCGAATGGCCGAGGAAAATCGCCCCGGCCCGCGCTTCACCGCCTTCGCCAAAGTGACATCGTCGATGAGCGCGCCTTTGATGGCGTCTATCCCCCCGATCCGCTCCAATGCCTCGCGCCGGATCAGCACGGTCCCGCCGGCGGCTGCGGCGACTTGGGAACGCGGGTCATTTACCCTGGGAAAGGGATAGAGCATCTGGAAGAAATAAACAAAGGCCGGCACCAGAACGCGCTCGGCAAGGCTGGAGCAATTCAATCGAACCATCTCGCTGACCATCTCCAACGCGCCGGCGGGTGCCTGGAGTTTCGCCGCCAGGGACGACAAGTGCCGAGGGTCATGCACGATATCCGCATCGGTCAGGAGCACGAGCGGCGCCGTGCCCGCCGCCACGCCCTGACTGACCGCCCACATTTTTCCCGACCACACCGGCGGTTTCGGCCGGCCCTTTAGGATCGTGAGGTTCGCGGCCGCACCCGCCCGCTGAGCCGTGCCGTCCGTGGAATTGTCATCGACCAGGAAGATGCGGAACGTGCCGGCGTAGTCCTGAGCCAAGAGCGAGGCAATGACCGGCTCGATCGTTTCCGCTTCGTCGCGCGCCGGGACGACCACATCGACGGCGGGGCCTCGAAACGGCGGCGCCGGTGGCAACTCCGGCCGCGACAGCCAATATCTGCCGTGACCGAAAAACAAATAGATCCATATCGCCAGGCAGAGAACGCCGATGACCGTCATTCGACTCAGACTGCGGTGCGCCGGGGATACGCGAGTATCTGAAGCGATATCCCGATAATAAATTTTCTATAAAACATATAGTTAGGATTGATACATGACAAATAACTGTATGTCCAGACCGAAGCCGCCCTTTCCCTTTTGATGGGTCACGTCGTCCAACCGCTCAATTGGTTGCGGATCACCGAGACCAAGACCTCCGCATGCCGATCGTCATCGTTGAGCGCCGGCACCAGGGCCAATCGCTCGCCGCCGAACTTCGAAAATTCGTCGGCATACTCGATGGCAACTTCCTGCAGCGTTTCCAGACAGTCGACCGCGAATGACGGCGAGACCACCGTGAGCCTGCCGATGCCGCGCGCGGCGAGATCTTTCAAAGTATCCACTGCGTACGGTTGCAACCAGGTCACCGTGCCGAACCTCGACTGATAGCAAAGCGACCAATCCTTGTCGCTCAGGCCGAGCCGCGAGGCAACCAGGCGGGTGGTCGCCTCGGCCTGTGCGCGGTACGGATCGCCCTGCTGCACGTACTCGAGCGGAATGCCGTGATAGGAGAACACGAGGTGAGTGCGCTCCCCGGCACTCGCCCAGTGCTCCTCGATCCGCTGCGAAAGCGCCTCGACATACCCCGGAGCGGCGTAATAGTCGTTCACGAAACGCGTTTCCGGAATCCACCTCCAACGCTTCAATGCGTCAACGGTTCGATCGAACACCGAGCCCGTGGTGGAGGAGCAAAATTGGGGATAGAGCGGCAGCACCAGCAGTCGCTTTACGTTCTGTTCGGCCAGGGCGTGAATGGCCGAGTCGATGCTCGGGTTGCCATAACTCATGGCAAGCGCTACGCGCACGCCGTCGCCCAGCGTCTCCACCAGCCGGCGCTCGATCTTGGTCTTGAGCCGCTCGCTGTAGACCGCCAACGGCGAGCCCTCCTTCGTCCAGATCTGCCGGTAGTTGCGGGCGCTTCTGAACGGCCGGAACGGCAGCACGATGCCGTAAAGTATCGGCAGCCAGGTCCAACGTGAGGTATTGATGACCCGCCGATCGCCGAGGAACTCGCGCAAATATCTTTGCACCGCCCAATAGGTCGGTGAATCGGGTGTGCCCAGATTCACCAGCAGCACGCCGATTCGGTCCGGCGTCTCGGACGGAGCCTGGGCCACAGCGCGGTAATAAGCCATTGCAATTCCTCGTGAGAGCCTGTCACATTCAGCGCGCCAGTATACTGCGTGCGTGATCAGCCCCCCCGCCGCACCATGATTTGGTTGAGCCCGGACGAAAGCGAGGCGTTGCACCTCAGTTTGAGCGTCGCCCTGCGGAGCCTCGTCATCAGCGTGCCCGCCGCCCTCGTCGTCGCCTGGATCCTGACGCGCCGGCGCTTTCTGGGGCATACGCTGCTCGATGTGATGGTGCACCTGCCGCTGGTTCTGCCGCCGGTCGCCGTCGGTTATGGATTGCTGCTCCTGTTCGGCGCGCGCGGTCCCATCGGAGGATGGCTGAAGAGCGCATTGGGCATTCAGCTGATTTTCACGCGCAACGGCGCCGCGCTCGCCACCGCGGTGATGTCCTTTCCTTTGATGGTTCGGGCGATACGCATCTCCCTCGAGAGCATCGACCGCGGCCTGGAGGACGCAGCGCGTACGCTGGGCGCCGGCGCCATCGATCGCCTGGTCACCATCACTCTGCCGCTGATGCTCCCCGGTCTCCTGGCCGGAGCCATCACGGCTTTTTCTGCCGCGCTGGGCGAATTCGGAGCCGTCATCACCTTCGTGTCCAACATTCCCGGGGAAACCCGTACGCTGCCGTTGGCGCTGTACTCCGCCTTGCAGGAGCCGGGAGGAGAACAGGCCGCGGCCCGGCTTGCCGTGCTTTCGGTGATCCTGGGGCTCGGCGGCCTGTTGGCCGCCGAATGGTTTGCGCGCCGGGTGCGCCGCATGCTGGGGCGTTGATGCTCTCGGTGGCCGCCGTAAAGCACCGCGAGGCGTTTCGCCTCGACGTGAGCTTCGATTCGCCGGCTCCGGGGGTGGTCGCGCTGTTCGGCCCGTCGGGATGCGGCAAGACCACCACCGTCAACATCATCGCAGGCCTGCTGCGGCCGGACCGGGGGCGCGTGGCGCTCGGCGAGACGGTGCTCTTCGACGGCGATGCGGGCATCGATGTGCCGGCCGAAAAGCGCGGCATCGGCTACGTGTTTCAGGACACGCGGTTGTTCCCGCACATGAACGTCGCGGCAAACTTGAAGTTCGCGGAACGGCGCGCCGCGCGAACCCGCGCCATCGGATTCGACCGGGTCGTCGGCATGCTCGAATTGCAGCCGCTCATGACACGCCGCGTTCATCAATTGTCCGGCGGCGAGAAGCAACGAGTCGCCATCGGCCGCGCCCTGCTGACGCAGCCGCGCTTGATGCTGCTCGACGAGCCGCTCGCCTCGCTCGATCGAGAGCGCCGTGAGGAGGTGTTGCCCTATTTGGAGACTCTCCGGGATCAGCTGGGCCTTCCCATGGTTTACGTCAGCCATCGATTCGATGAGGTCCTGAGGCTTGCGACGCGCATCGTGCTCATGCAGTCCGGAAGCGTCGTGGCTCAGGGCGAGATCGGGACGATCAGCCTCGATCGGCGGCTGCGCGCCATGATCGGTCCCGATTCGGTCGGCGCCGTCGTCGACGGGACGGTGGTCGGCCGCGAGCCGGCCGGCGGATTGCTCCGGGTGCGAATCGGCTCGGGAGAGCTGCAGGTCAATGCAGCGAGTCCGCCCGGCACGACGCTGCGTGTCCAGGTGCTGGCCCGCGACATCATCGTGGCGACGCAGAAGCCGGAGTTCCTCAGCGTGCGCAATCAATTGCAAGGCATCGTCACGGCGGTCGAAGACGACGGTGCTTCGGATCTCATCTCGATCGACATCGGCGGCAGCGGTGATGGCGGCGGCCCGACCATTCTGGCGAGGATCACCAAGGCAGCCACCCGCGAGCTCGCGCTCGCGCCCGCAAAACCCGTTTGGGCCCTCGTAAAATCCGTGGCCCTGCGCGGCGTTACTTCAGCCGGGTCCCTACGTGAATGATTCCGACGATGTGGTCGCTCGGTTTGAGTCCAATCGCGGTCTTAACCTCCGGATCGTACGCCGCCGCACCTGTCTTCCACATGACGCCGTAGCCCAGCGCATGCGCCGCCAGAAACAGATTCTCGACGGCCGCGCCCGTCGCCACGATCTGTTCGATCTCGGGCACCTTCGGGTGCTCGCGCACGGAGCAGGCGACGACGATGAGGGTCGGCGAGCGCAGGATCTTCTCGCGGTCGCTCGCGACTTGGCTCTCGGTCAATGCGGCGACACGCCGGCGTTTGGCTTCCGCGGCAGCTGCGGCAAACCCCTCCCTGGCCGCACCCTCCAGCACGATCAGATGCCACGGTTTCAGGCGCCCATGATCGGGTGCGCGCTCCGCGGCATGCAGGATCAGCTCGAGATGCGCCGGAGTCGGACCCGGTGCGCTCAATCGCGCCGCCGACGACCTGGTATCTATTGCTTCGATTAAATCCATCTATTCCTTGGATGCATGCAAAAAATTAGGCGGGACGAGCGCATCAATCGGCTATGATTGGCCTCATCGGCGAGCTCGCTCCGCATGGGATGTCTCGTCGGGAAGTATACCCATTGTTTCCAAGGAGCCCTCATGAAGCGAATTGTTTTGGCGCCGCTTGCCGCGTGCGTCTGCGCCGCGGCCTTCGCAGCGCCGGTCACCTATGTGCTCGACCCCAAGCATACCTACCCCAGTTTTGAGGCGGACCACATGGGCGGCCTTTCTGTGTGGCGCGGGAAGTTCACCGACACCACGGGTAAGGTCGTGTACGACAAGGACGCCAAGTCGGGCACCATCGATGTCACCGTGAGCGTGGGTTCCATCGACTTCGGCAACGAAAAATTGGATGAGCACGCCAAGTCGGACGAGCTTTTCGATGCGGCCAAGTTCCCCACGGCGACGTACTCGGGAAAGTTCACCAAGTTCGGCGCGAACGGTCCGACCGAAGCTGAGGGCACGTTCACGCTGCACGGCGTGAGCAAGCCGTTGACGCTCAAGATCGACTCCTTCCTGTGCAAACCGAATCCGATGACCCACAAGGAAGTCTGCGGAGCGGACGCCACGGCCTCGTTCGACCGATCCGACTACGGCATCGATTTCGGTCAGAAATACGGCTTCAAGATGTGGGTGAAACTCCAGATCCAGGTCGAGGGAAGCCCGGCCGGCTAGTCGGCGGCGTCAGCCCGGCGCTCCGCCCGGAGCGCCGGCTCATCCCGCGAATCCGTACTCGCCGGCAGCCTCCGCGAGCGCGTGCCGGAAACTACGCGTCAGGCTGCGGAACAGGATCACCTCGAACAAGGGTGCTGAATCCGGGCCGTCCGGCAAGCGCCACACGGTCACGCCGATATGCGAGGCGACCGTGGAGGCCACGTCGCCCACCTGGAATGCGCGCGGATGCACGTCGATCGGAATCAATTTGGCCAGTGCGTCGCGCACATTCGCGCCCGACAGCCGGATCATCGTGTAGCCATCGCTCTGATCCGATACCGATGCCACTCCATCCAGCTCGCTCATGAGCCTCGCCGCAAAATCGTGGCCGTCCCGCTCGGTGAGCGCGAGCCACGCAGCGGGGCCCGTGCCAAGGAACACGACGCCGGTTGCAGCCGATCGATGGGGGCCCTGCGGCAGATCGGTCCCAAAGCGCTCGCGGATCCGCTGATTGAGCGCATCCGACGCGCCTCTCCTCGCCACGACCGTGGCGAGCCCGACTCCGTCACGGATCACCGCCGTGACCCCCGCATTGCCGCCGGCCGCGACATGGACTTCGGCCTCGCTCAGCGCGCCCGCCAGCGGCGAGCGGGCGGCGAACGTAGCAGTATCAGACATGCAGGCGTGCTCCTTCCGGGTCGAAGAACAGGGGCGACACCACCTCGACCTCCGCATCACCGGATCGAATCGGGCAGAACGCGCGCAGGCGCTCGCCGTGGCGCTCGGGTCCGCGCTTCAAGAATCCCAATCCTATCCAGTGTCCGAGCATGGGCGAATAGGCCACCGAGGTGAGATAGCCTTCATCGTTCTCGAGGCTGGGAGTTGCGCCCAGGGCAAGAAAATGCGCGCCGCCATACAGCCGCTCTGAGCGGTCGACCGGCTTGATCCCGACGAGCGACAGGCGCTCGGGATCCGTGAGCCCCGGTCTTTCGGCCAGTACCCGGCCGATGAAATCCTTTTTCTTGGACATCATGCGCCCGAGACCCAGATCGGCGGCGGTCGTGGTGCCGTTCAATTCATTGCCCGCCACATGACCTTTTTCGATGCGCATGACGCCGAGCGCCTCGGTGCCATAAGGCGTCACACCGAACGCTTCCCCCGCGCTCATGATGGCGCGGATCACCGCATCGCCGTACCGGGCCGGGACCGCGAGTTCGTAGGCCAGCTCGCCGGAGAAGGAGATGCGGAACAGCCTGGCGCGCAGGTTCGCCCAGGAAAACTCCGCGCAGGCGAGATAAGGGAAAGCCCGGTTCGACAAATCGAACACGCCGCCCAACAGCCGTTCCAGAAGCTCCCGCGATTTCGGCCCGGCGATGGCGTATTGCGCCCACTGCTCGGTGACCGAGACGATCTGAACATCGAGCTCGGGCCACAGGACCTGCCGGGCGTGCTCCAAGTGCTGCATGACGCCTGCGGCATTCGCCGTGGTCGTCGACATCACGTAACGATCCTTCGCGAGCTGCGCCGTGTGCCGTCGTCCATCACGAACCCGTCCTCGCGCAGCATCAAACCGTAGCGCGCACTTTCCGACCGGCAGCGTCGAGAACATGTTGATATAGACACGGTCGAGGAACGCGCCGGCGTCGGGCCCCTGGATGTCGATCTTCCCGAGCGTCGAGACGTCGCACACGCCGACGCCCGAGCGCACGGCACTGCACCTCGCGCGTGACCGTCTCCAGCCAATCGGACTCGCCGGGCGCGGCGAACCATTGCGGCGCGCAGCCATTGGCCGGCCTCGACGAAGGTCGCGCCCCGCTCTCGGCCCAATCGTGCCCGGCGGTGAAGCGCGTCGGACGGAAATGCTGGCCGCGTGCGAGCCCGGCGAGCGCGCCGATCGCCACCGGCGTGTACGGCGGGCGCGCCGTGGTCGTGCCGCTCGCTCGGAATCGAGCTGTCCGGTCAGCGCGGCCATGATGGCGAGCCCGTTGACGTTCGAGCGTCCTGCCCTGGTCGGTCGCCATGCCCAGCGTCGTGTAGCGCTTCAAGTGCTCGACGGAGCGGAAGCCTTCGCGCGCGGCGAGCGTCCACGTCCGTCGCGGTCACGTCGTGCTGGAGATCGACGAACGCCTTGCCGCCGGAGTCCTCGACGCACCAGAGCGGCGCTCGAGCGGACTCGATCGTCCGGGCTCTTCCAGGAGGGTGTCGTGTTGCGCATCGAGAACCTGCCGCGACGGCGGCACGACTGCCCGCCTCCGCGCCCTCCCTGAGCGAGTCCACCAGCCGAAACGCATCCGGATGCCGGCGCCGCGCCGGCGACGCAATCCCGCGCGGCAGGTCACCGGCACGAAGGCCGAGATCGCCTCGCGACCAGACGGCTTGCCGCCGAGATGCGTCGACAGCGCGAGGCTCGGGTTCCAGCCGCCGGAGACGGCGAGCAGATCGACGGCGTAACCGCGCGATCCGCCCGTCCGGACCGCTACCGTAGATGCGCGAGTCAGCCGCTTGCCGCCCTCGCGTCCCGACGACGCGCGCCGTCAACGGCGACCGGCACGTGGACCGCGCTCCGCGAGCCCGGACGAGCGCGGCCGGTCGCACCTCGCGCCGCGAGTCGATCACCGCGCCACGGCGACAGCCCGGCCTGCACGAGATCCGCGCGCGGTCCGCCAGCCGTCATCGCTCGTCGTGAAAATCGCGACGCGGCGGCCGGCGGCGACGGCGAAACGGTTGACGTAGGTGCGGACGGCGCAGGCGAGCATCACGCCGGGCCGGTCGTTGCCGCCGAACACGACGGCGGTCGTTCGCTGGCGCCCGCCGCCAGCATCGTCCGCCGCGCGACGATCCGCCAGAAGCGCTGGCGCGGCGACGAAGGGCGCGGCGCGGCAGTGATCCGCAGACCCGCTCCAGCGCGCCATAGGTTCCGCGCACCGGTCAGCCGTCGTCGTAGACGCCGAACACCGTCGGTCGCGGGCGCAGCATGCGCACCTTCGGCAGCGCGCGCAGTTCCGCTTCGACCCGCTATCGACCCAATCGCGCGCCGCTGGTCGTCGATCACGTGGCGTCTCGCGCTCGCAAGCAGCCGTCCGCCGGGCGAAAATCCTCGTCGCACAGCATCACCCGCGCGCCCGAGCGCCCGGCCGCGAGCGCGGCGGCCAGCCCCGCCGGGCCGCCGCCGATCACCAGCACGTCGCAGAACGCGCTGGCCTGTTCGTACGAGTCGGGATCGGGCTCGCGACTGGCGCGGCCAAGGCCGGCCGCGCGGCGGATCAGCGGCTCATAGAGCTTCTCCCAGAACGAGGCCGGCCACATGAAGGTCTTGTAGTAGAAGCCGGCGACGAAAATCGGCGACAACAGCCCGTTGACCGCCATCAGGTCGAAGCCCAGCGAGGGCCAGCGAGTTCTGGCTGCGTGCCGCGAGGCCGTCGAAGAGCTCGACCATCGTCGCCGGCGTGTTGGGCTCGCGCCGCGCGCCGCCGCGCAGCTCCACCAGCGCGTTCGGCTCCTCCGAGCCGGCGGCGAGGATGCCGCGCGGGCGGTGATACTTGAACGAGCGGCCGACCAGGCGCACGCCTTGGCGAGCAACGCCGAGGCCAGCGTGTCGCCGGCAAACCCCGATAGGTCGTGCCCGTCGAAGTGAAGGCAAGCGGGCGCGCGACGATCAGACTCCAGACGCGGCCGTGCGATCGGCCTGCAAGGGCGGCGATCTCGGGCAGCGCTCATGATCGGCTCGCCGCCGTGTCGAGCGGCTCGCCGTAGCGTTCGACCTGCGAGGATCTCGTGGGTGCGGGTGTCGCGCGTCGACCTTCAGCCAGCTCCGGCAGCCGCACGCGTGATACCAGAGCTCCTCGATGCAGCGCCCGCCGGATTGTCGCGCAGATAGACGTCGGAATCGCGCGCGCGGATGTCCGGCCCGTCGGGCCTCCGGCGCGTTCGGGCCGCGCGATCGGCCTCGCCGAGATGACAAATTCGCTGAGGTCACGCTCGCCGCAATAGGGACAGGGAATGAGCATCGATCTACCGGAGCCTTGCGGGTAAGAGTTGGACAGTGCGTCTCTCGGGTCAATGAAGATTCGGCTGAGCGCCGCGCCCTTTCTCGTCGATGAGTGGCCCGCTCGCGAAGCGGTCGAGCCGATAGGCGGCGGCACCGCGTGCGGCTCGTCGTCGCGCGATCGGATGGGCGAAGCACCAGCCCGACGCCGGCGTCGCCTTGAAGCCGCCGTAGCACCAGCCGGCGTTGAGATAGAGGCCCGTCGATCGGCGTCTGGTCGATGATCGGCGAGCCGTCCATCGACATGTCCATGATGCCGCCCCACGCGCGCAGCACGCGCAGCCGCCCGAGCATCGGCATCAGCGCCATGCCGCCCTCGCAGACGTCCTCGACCATCGGCAGGTTGCCGCGCTGGGCATAGGAGTTGTAGCCGTCGATATCGCCGCCGAACACCAGCCCGCCCTTGTCGGACTGGCTGATATAGAAATGCCCGGCGCCGAAGGTCACGACGCCGTCGATCAGCGGCTTGATCGCCTCGGACACGAACGCCTGCAGCACGTGGCTTTCGATCGGCAGGCGCAGCCCGGCCATCGCGGCCAGCGCGCGAGGTGTTGCCCGGCGACCGCCAGCGCCGACCTTGCCGGCGCCGATCGAGCCGCGCGTGGTCTCGACGCCGTGACCCGGCCGCCGTCGCGTCGATGCCGGTGACCTCGCAGTTCTGCAATGATGTCGACGCCGCGCTCGGTCGGCGGCGCGCGCATAGCCCCAGGCCACGGCGTCGTGCCGCGCCGTGCCGCCGCGCCGCTGCAGCAGCCCGCCCTTGATCGGGAAGCGCGCATTGTCGAAATCGAGATACGGCAGCATCGCGCGCACCGCCGCCGCGTCGAGCAGCTCGGCGTCGACGCCGTGCAGCCGCATCGCGTTGCCGCGCCGCACATAGGCGTCGCGCTGCGCGTCGGTGTGGATACAGGTTCAGCACGCCGCGCTGGCTGACCATGGCGTTGTAGTTCAGGTCCTGCTCCAGCCCCTCCCAGAGCTTCATCGACCAGCTCGTAGAACGGGTTGTTGCCCGGCAGCAGGTAATTCGAGCGGATGATCGTGGTGTTGCGGCCGGCGTTGCCGGAGCCGATCCAGCCCTTCTCCAGCACCGCGACGTTGCGTGATGCCGTGCTCGCTTGGCGAGGTAATAGGCGGTGGCCAGGCCGTGCCCGCCGCCGCCGACGATCACGACGTCGTACGCCGGCTTCGGCTGCGGCGTCGCGCCAGGCCGGCGTCCAGCCGCGATGATCGGTCAGGGCTTGGCGAACCAGATTGAAGATCGAGTAGTGCATCAACGGTACAATCCAAAGTCAGGGCTCAGCGCCGGCGGGAGATTCTACGTCGAATCACGTCGAGCGCGCACGATCGACATAGGGGAACCACCACGCTTTGCGCTCGACGGCGCGCGCCATCTCGACGTGCTTCTTCCGGGGCGAGTCATCCCCGGGGACACCGAGCGCATGGCGGACACCGAGCGCATGGCGGACACCGAGCGCATGGCGGATGCCGAGGTGGCGCAGGCCGCTGAACGGCCCCAGATCGCCGACCGGGGGATCGTTGATCCGAAAAAAGCCGTCGGCTAGCGCCTGCACCGCGCGGCCGGCTGCCTCCGCATCCGCCGTGTAGATCGAGGCGACGGAAGGCGAGATGAGCGGGCGTGGACTGAACTCCGTGCAGATGCGCAATGCCTCCGCGAGATCCGCCACCGGCGTGACCGTGATGACCGGCCCAAGAAGCTGCTCCCGCATCGGAACGCTGCCGGCCGGTACGTCCATCAAGATGGTGGGTTGAAAAAAATGTCCCGGCAGTCCGGACGGCCGGAACCGCCGCCCGCCGAGGATGAGCTTCGCCCCGGCGCGCAGCGTCCGGCCCACCTGATCTTCAAGCTTTCGGGCCGCATCGAGCGAGATCAACGGTCCCAGATCGGTAGATGGCTTGGCCGGATCGTCCACGTCGAGAAATCCCACGCATTGATGCAGCCGATCGACGAATTCCCGCGCCAGGGAGCGTTCGACATAAATGTGGCCGCCCGACAGGCAGCCCTGCCCCCCGTACACGAGGCGGGTCCATGCGACAGCCGGCACGGTCAGATCGAGATCCGCATCCCGACATACGATTTGAGCGTCGACCGTGCCGACCTCCAGATCGAGGCGTTTGCCCCGAGCGGCCTTCGCGACCTCGAGGCCCGCGCTGCTCGATCCCGTGAACATGATTGCTGCAACGTCGGGGTGAGCGCTCAGCGCCCTTCCCACGGCCGGTCCGCCCGTTACCACGGATACCGTCCCGTCGGGCAACCCATCGAACGCGCGCGCGAGCTCCAGACAGGTCAGGGGGTTCTGCGCCGGAGGTTTGCAAATCACACTCTGGCCCGCGGCCAGCGCGCGAGCGACGCTGGCCCCCATCACCGGCAGCGGCAGATCGAAGGGCAGCAACACGGCGGCCACCTCCGCCGCGTCCTCCACGACCGGATTACGCGACAGGACATCGAAACTCGCCGCGGCGGCACGCAGACAGTCCAGAGATTCACAGCGCACCATGCCGCTCTCGCGCGTGGAGAGATCGGCCAGCTTCCCTGCCTGGGCGCCGATGCGGCCGGCGATCTCCTTCAATGACGCCGCGCGCTGCGCGGCCGGCGTGTTCCGCCAGGGGCCCGCCGCGGCCCGGGCGGCGGCCACGGCTTGTTCGATAGCCTCGGTCCCGGACTCGGGAACCTCGCCCAACGGAGCCAACGTTGCCGGATTCGTGATCATCTGAGACATGATGCGGCACCCCCCTCGCCGCGCAAACGCACGTATGATGCCCGACCGTGACCCGCTTCGATCAAATACGTCACCGCGCAGCCGAGACCGGCCTCGCGGTACGCGGCGCGTTTCACCCGGCAGCCGGGGAGTTCGATGCCCCGGTCTCCGGGCCCGTCACCGTGGTGCTGCTTGGATTCACCGGCGGTCTGCAATGGGATCACTTCGCGCACGCTTCCGAGGCGCGGGATGGGTTGCCGCATCCGCTCGACCGCTGGTCCCGTCGCGTGATCGGGTCGCTCGCGCGCGAATTCGGCGCGCGGGACATCTATCCGAGCGGAACTCCCGGGGCGCCCTTGCCCTTCCAGCGCCTGGCCCTTCGCTGCGAGCCGGTGCATCAGAGTCCGGTCGGCCTGCTCATCCACCCACGATGGGGTTTGTGGCACGCTTATCGCGGTGCGCTTCTGTTGCCGCACGCCATCGACCTGCCGCCGCCCGCGCCGGGGGCCCATCCGTGCGAGAGTTGCGAGGTGCGGCCGTGCCTGTCGTCCTGCCCGGTCGGCGCCTTTCGCCCGGGCGCATTCGACCTCGATGCGTGCAGGGGCCACGTGCTGAGCGATGCCGGGTGGGAATGCCGGGAGCAAGGGTGCCTCGCGCGGCGCGCGTGCCCGATCGGCGCGGAGTTTCGGTATGGCGAAGATCAAGCGCGATTTCACATGCGGGCGTTCTTGCAACCTTAGACATCACCGCATGTTCGGCGATGATGCGAGCCGTGGGGCGATATGGGGCGGGTGTCTCCGCGCTCGATTAGGCGCTACCATTCCCTCCATGGAGTTCAACCCTGGCGCAATAGCCTATCCGCCCACGACGGGAGCACGGCGCGCGCATGAAACGCCGTTGCTCGAGGCCACGGCCGCGACCCTCGAGGGTTATGGTGCGCTGGTCGAGGATCCCGATCGATTTCCGATCGAGATCGTGCGGTGGCCGTCGCAGGGATGGCGGCCGATCGACGCCAACTCCGGAAATCAAGGCGGCATCGCCGAGGGCGTGTTCGAATTCTGGTGGAAGGGCGAGACCTTGTTCGCGCGCAACAACGCGGTGGGCGACAGCTACCTCTTCGCCTGGAGCACGTGGCCCGAAGAGGCCTCCGACGTTGGACCGGCAGCCCCGCGCGAGCGCGCGCTCATATGGCGGGCAAACTATCATCCCGACGGCGGGCAGCTGATATACCCGTTGAACGGCGAGAGCTTCGTGGTGCCCCTGGCGCTGCCCGGAGACGACGTGACGCCGGAGCGGTTCGTGACCTTCTGGTGCAGCGGGGCCTGCGGTCTCTACATCCATCCCAATGTGTGGCATGGCGCCTTCGTGCCGCTCGACGATCACGCGCGCTTCCGGATCGGCAGGGACGCGTTCACGCCCGCGTCTCGGTGGATTTCGCCAAGGAGTTCGGCTGCTACCTCGCCTCGTCGCTGCGCCGGCCCCACGGGCGCTGATCGGCCTCTCAGTATCCCGCGCGCTTGTCGACCACGTTTTCGAGCGCTTGGCCGTTCCTATATCGATGGAAGTTCTCCACGAAGAACCGCATGGTCAACTCCATCCAATCCGGATCCACCGTGTGGTCCGCCGAATGCGGCGAGATCAACACATTTTCCATTCCCCAGAGCGGCGAGTCGTGGGGCAGCGGCTCCTGCTCGAACACGTCGAGCGAGGCGCCGGCGATGCGCCGGTTGAGGAGCGCCCGGACCAGCGCGGATTCGTCGATCACCGGACCGCGCCCGACATTGACCACCAGGGCGCTCGGTTGCATCGCCTCGAACTCCCGATCGCCGATCAGATGGTGCGTGGCCCGCGTCAGCGGGAGAGCGCAGACCAGTACGTCGATGCCGCCCAGCATCGCGTGCAGCTCCGCGGGCTCGAAGATGCGCGTGAGGATGTCATCGCCCGCGGATCGCGCGGGATTTCGCCGCAGCGCATGTATCTTCATGCCCAGCGCCGAACCCAATAGCGCGCACTCCCGGCCGATCTCACCGAAACCGACGACACCCATGACCCGATCCCTGAGGAGCGTCACGTTGCACTCATTCCATTGGCGGGCACGCTGATTCTCGATCAAACGTCTCACCCTTTTGTGGTGAAACAATATGCCGAGCACCGCGAATTCCGCGAGCGGACGCTTGAACACGCCCCGGGCATTGGTCAGTGGAACGCTGCTCCGGACCAGCGCCGGGAACAAGACGCCCTCCACGCCGGCGGACAGCGAATGCGCCCAGCGCACGGAGCGGGCGTGTTTCCACGCGGCGGGCAGATCGACCGACTTGTGGGTGAGTCCGAACACCACGACTTCCGCCGCCGGCAAGAGCGTCGCCAGCTCCTCGAGATTTGAGCTGACCGAAATTTCCGCTGCCCCCTCGAGCGGGGCGAGATAGCGCATGGCTCGATGATCCGGGGGCGAGATCACGACGATTCTCGTCTTCGGTCGGGGCGCTGCGCTCATTCGAAGCTCACGGACAGAAGGGATCGAGCTGGTTACCGACGATCGCCAGATCGCTCGGATCGCCGCTGCGATCGTCGTCGCTCGGGGATTTGGCGAGGCGGATCGCGATCAAGCCCTTCGGCAACAGCGCGACCAGGTTGCCGCCCCACCCCACCATGACCGGATACTGGAAACTGCACCGCTCACCATCCCGGTAGGCGTTCATCCAAAAGGCGTTGTAGTAATAGGTTTCGCCGAAGCGGGTCTTCGTCCCCGTCGGCAGGCCGATCGAGGGCTTCGCCGCGAGAATCTCCTGAATACGCGGCGCGTATAGCAACTGCGTCCCGCCGTGACGGCCCCCGCTCTGGTACAACCGCGCAATTTTGACCAGGTCCCCGATCGTCGGGTAATAGCCGTAGGCCATCAACGGTTGTCCCAACCGGCCGCCGGGCTCGATGGTGCGATTGATCGGCGCATAGTGGATGCCGATGGGCAGGAATACTTCGCTCTCGAGCATCGACCAAATGCTCGCCGCCGGACCTTCGCGCGACTTGAGATAGCGGTCCATGGCGACGCCGAGCACGAACATGTCCTGATCGCGATAGCGTGCCACCTTGCCCGGCCCCCAGGGATACGTCCGTCCGATCCGAAGCAGCGCTGCGACCTTGTCGCTCTCGGATCCCGCCCGATACCACTCATCGTACGTGGGGTCCATGTACCCGTCGCTGATGTCGTTGGGCTCGCTCTTGGTGCTGCCGTTGCCGACACCCGTCGCCATATCGATGGCGTCCTCGAAACGCACCGCACGCCATGCGGGATACGACGCCGCCTCAGGAACGTAATCCGCGATCTTGAGCTCGAACACGGCCGGTCCGAATTTCTGCGCGAGTCGCAGCAGCGCCGTTTCATTGGCCAGCGCTTTGGTGGCGGACCACACGCCGAAGCGCGCCCGGTCGCACCACGGCAATTCGCCCGCCGCGCTCGAGCAGAACTGCAGATAGAACTTACCCCGATAGTCCAAACCGGCGAGGACACTTTGGCCGGGCGGCAGGCCCGCCTCGAAGCCTTTCAGCCGGTCCGATCCCACCAGCGCCACGAGGTCGGGCCACGATCCGACGACCAGGCGGTCGGCGAGCGAGTCCCGATAGCTCCGGACGAGCTTCTCGGAAGGACGCGCACTGCGCCACGCCGTGCGCGCGATCCCGCGTGCCGTGAAGTAGTCCGTGACGAAATACGGCGCCGTCTGCTGCACGATCTGGAATCTGAGGTTCGTGACCTCCCGGCCGCGATAGGCGAAGGTCGCGAGCCCGTTATGCGTTTCTCCCTCCAGCGAATTCACCAGCGCGAAGGGAAACGCGGCACGCGACCACGCCCCCTCGCCCGGCTCGGACCACACCCTGCCGGGTTGAACGATCACATCCCAGAAGCTTTTTCCGCGTCCCGACGAGCCCGCGCGGATGACATCCTGCGTCGCCGGAACAAGGTCGCCATCGACCGTGAAGAATGCGAGATCCACTTGAGGGAACAGTGCGGTCTCCTTGCCGAGCACTTCCCGGGGCTTCAGGGGACTCGGATCCGTCAGCATCTCGCCTTCGGAGACCAGCAGCCGGCCGACGAACGGTTCATGCGCAGCGCGCGCGCCGGCGCCCGGCGTGAACGCCGCATTCGGCAGCAGGCCGCCGGGAGTGTTCGCCTCCCGAAGCTCTTGCAGCGGCACGGGATCGGCGACGGCGAGTGGAATCGAAAATCCGATGGCGGCGAACGCGATCGCCGCCGCCCGGAGGCCCCCCCGGCCCGCTCGCATGGCGGACACGGTCAACCTCGGGGGCGGATGGCGTCCGCCTTTTTCAGCAGCGCCTCGGCCATGCGGATGCTGGCGTAATCGATCAGCCGCCCGTCGAGCGACACCGCCCCGCGCCCCTGCCGGGCCGCCTCGGCCATCGCCTCCATGATGCGGCCGGCCTTGGTCAGTTCGGCATCGGACGGGGTGAACACTTCGTTGCACAGAGCGATTTGAGACGGATGGATCGCCCATTTGCCCTCGTAGCCCAACACGGCCGCGCGGTTGGCGGCGGCCCGAAATCCATCCGGATCGCCGAAATCGCCGAACGGCCCGTCGATGGGCCGAAGCCCGTACGCTCGGCAGGCCACCATCATCCGCGTTTGTGCCGCGTGCCAGGGATCGGTCCAGTGATACTCCCGCCTGCCTCCCGAATCCTTGTCGGTGAGCACGCCCGAGTCGCGGTTGACGCCGCCGATCACGGTGGTGCGCGCGCGAGTCGATGCCGCATAGTCCGCCACGCCGAAGGACATCGCCTCGAGCCGCTTGCTCGATTGTGCGATCGCCTCGACGTTCGCCATGCCGAGGGCGGTCTCGATCAGCACTTCGAAGCCGATCCTCTTGGTGCGCTTCATCGCGGTCTCGATTTGCGTGACCATCATGTCGACCGCGTACACATCCGCGGCCACGCCGGTCTTCGGTATCAGGATCATGTCGAGCCGCGGACACGCCTCGACGATATCCACCACGTCGCGGTACATATAGTGCGTGTCGAGACCGTTGATGCGGACCATCATGGTCTTCGATCCCCAATCGATCTCGTTGAGTGCTTGGATGATGTTGCTGCGCGCTTGCGCCTTGTCGTCCGGCGCGACCGCATCCTCGACATCGAGGAACACGATGTCGGCGGCCGACTTCGCGGCCTTCTCGAACAGAGCCGCGTTCGATCCGGGGACGGCGAGCTCCGACCTCTGAAGGCGCGACGTGGCTGGCTCGATGGTGGTGAAGCTCATGATGATTCTCCGTTGAATGATGGCTTGCGGCTATCCGGTGGCCCCGAATCCCGCCGCGGCGCAGTTGATCGACACGAGGAGCGCAAGGCGCAGCTCCTCGCTGCTTCCCGCGCGATGCGCGCGCAGCAGATGCACCTGCTCGCGGCTGACCTCGTTCAGGGTCTTGAGCCGGCGGGTCAGGCGGCGTCTGAACTGGGGAAAGCGCTCGGCGATGCATGACCCTCCGGAAATGCGCAGGATCATCTCCGCCGTGAGCCGGTATTCCTCCTCGACCTGCGCGAAGATGGGCTCGCGCACCGTCTCGTCCTCGACGAGGCCGGCATATTCCCGCGCGATCGCGAGATCCACCTGCGACAGCGTGCGCTCCACGTCGTCGAGGATCAGCCGGAACAGCCGCGCCTCGCGGAACATGCGCCGGAGCAAGTCGAGCCCGCGCTCCTTGCGCACGTCCAGGAAGGCCTTGATGCCGCTGCCCACGCCGTACCAGCCGGAGAGCATGTGCCGATTCTGAGTCCACGCGAACACCCAGGGGATGGCGCGAAGGTCGGCCAACGTTCTGGCCTGCGTGCGCCGGGCAGGGCGCGAGCCGATGTTGAGCATCGCGAGCTCCTGCAGAGGACTCGATGCCTGCAGATACTCGAGCATCGTCGGCATCTCCATGAGCTTGCGGTACGCCGACCAGGCTGTGCCGGACAGCGCCTCCATGGCCTCATGGAACTCGTGCACCGGAACGAGGGCCGCATCCCGCTCCGAACGCAGCACGTGCTCCACCACCGATGCCGCCAGAAGTTCGATTTGATAGGCCGCGGTGCCGCGATTGGCGTACTTGAAGGAGACGACCTCGCCCTGCTCGGTGACGCGGAACTGACCACGGATCGACCCGGCCGGCGAGGCGGCGATCGCGCGCCCCGCGGGCGCGCCCCCGCGGCTCACGGAGCCGCCGCGGCCGTGAAAGAAGGCGATGGTCACGCCGAGTTCCCGGCCGAGGCGCGTGAGAGTGCTCTGCGCCTTCGCGAGCTCCCAGTTCGCGGTGAAGTATCCGCCGTCCTTGTTGGAATCCGAATAGCCGATCATGACTTCCTGGACTTTGCCCTGCACGTACAGGCTGCGCTGCACCAGCGGCACGCCCAGCAACTCCTTGAGAATGGGCGCGGCCCGGCGCAGATCCGGAATGGTCTCGAGCAAGGGCACGATCGGCAGGGTGCAGCGTTCGACCGCGGCCGTATCGGCGAACAAGCCTCCCTCCTTGGCGAGCAGATAAACGCCGAGGATGTCGGCGGCGCTGCGCGTCATGCTGAGGATCAACGCGCCAAACGCTTCACGATCGATCTCGCCGCGCATGCGCGCGATGGTCCGGAAGGTCTCGAGCGTTTCGGCCGCGTCGGCGGGCAGCCCGTCGTAGGTCAGCGGCTCGATGCGCGGTGCGGCCAGCTCCGACCGCAGCCACGCTTTCCACTCGTCCGAATCCGCCTGCGGCGGCTCCGCGCCCCCATGGCGGACACGAAACATGGCAGCGAGCGTCTGATTGACGCGCATGCTGTTTTCGCGCACGTCCAGACGCACCGTACTGAAGCGGAAAATGCCGACCTCGCGCCGCAGCGGCAACAGCAGCGCGTCGGACAGGCGCTTGGCTCCGGCCGTCTCGAGGGCGCCGCGCATGAGATCGATATCGTCAATCAGCCGGTCGGCGTTCGGATAGCCGGCCTCTTCCGGCGCGGAGCCTATCTGCGGCGGATTTGCCGATTCGGCTCGGGCAATGGTGAGGTCGAGCTTCGCCATCATGCAGCTTACGAACTGACGGAACATCTCGCCGCGGTTGCGCCCCGCCGCGGCGGCGCCCTGCGGCAGCGAATCGATCGCCCGTGCGACCGCGCGGTGGAACGACTCGGGGAGCTGGAGCGCCTGGTCCTCGATGCTCAAATTGCGCACCAGATCCAGCAACCGGCTGCGATAGCGTCTGAGACTCGCGAGCCGCGTGGCCCGAAGCGCGCCCCGCGTGACCTCGCTGGTGACATACGGGTTGCCGTCCCGATCCCCACCGATCCAGGAACCGAACTGGAAGAATGAGGGAACCTCGAACGCCTCGCCCGGAAACTGCTTGGCGAAGGCTCTGGCCACCTTGCCGAGGAGCCGAGGCGCCACATCGAAGAGATTCTCATTGAAAAAATAAAGGCCCCAGGCGACCTCCTGCTCGACGGTCGGCTTCTGAAGCTTCAGCTCCCCCGTGAGCCATAGAAGCTCGATCTCCTCCGCCAGCGTCTCGATCATCTCCTGGCGCTCACGATCCGTCCACCGCGGGGATTCGAGCTCGAGCAGGCGAAGGTAAATCCGCCGATGACGCTCGAGGACGGAGACTCGTTTGGCCTCGGTCGGGTGCGCGGTGATCACGGGACGCACCTTCAGGTCGGTCATGGCCTGGCGCACTTCCGCGGCGCTCATGCCCTCCGCCGCCGCCGCCGCAAACACGCTCGCGAACGTGCCGCGCACCTCAACGTGGCCGCGTTCGCGCTCGACCTCGCGCCGATTGCGCATGTCCCGATTCTGTTCGGCGATCGACAGCAACTGGAACCAGATGCCTTGCGCCTGGAGCGTACGCGCCAGAAGCTCCGCGGGCATCCCCGCGGTGGTGCGATCCCCCCTCAATACGGCGGCGACCCGGGGCTCGTAGCGCTCGACCACCTCGATCAGAAGGTCGAACAGCAATTCCGCCCGCGAGAAGCCGCCAGGCGCCTCGCGCATCGAGTCACCGACCCCTGGCGAGAGCGAGCGCGACCGTCGCGCCGAGTTCGGCCGCACTGGGAGCGACCAGCAGGCCGTAGGATCTCATGATCTCGGATTTCTCCGCGGCGCTGTCTCCCTCGGCGGAGATGATCGCGCCCGCGTGCCCCATGCGCCGTCCTTTCGGCGCGGTGAGGCCGGCGACGTAGCCCACCACGGGCTTGGTCATGTTCTCCTTGACCCATTTGGCCGCCTCCGACTCCTGCGGGCCGCCGATCTCGCCGATCATGACCACGGCCTTCGTCTCCGGATCCTGCTCGAACAGCCTCAAGTGATCCAGGAAGGAGCTGCCGTTGATCGGATCACCGCCGATGCCGACGCTGGTGGTGATGCCGATGCCGAGAGCCTTCATTTGGGCGCCCGCTTCGTAGCCCAGAGTGCCGGAACGGGACACGACGCCCACGTTGCCGCGCACGTATATGTTGCTCGGCATGATGCCGAGCATCGCCTTGCCGGCGCTGATGATGCCCGCACAATTCGGCCCGACGATGGTGGTGCGCTCGTCTTTCGGATAGCGGCGAAGATAGCGTTTGACGCGCATCATGTCCTGCGCGGGTATGCCGTCGGTGATGATGCACACCAGTCGAAGACCGGCGTCGGCCGCCTCCATCAACGCGTCCGCCGCGTAAGGCGGCGGTACGAACGCGAGGCTCGCCTCGGCCGCCGTCTCCCGGACCGCATCCTTGACGGTATTGAATACCGGCCGGTCCAGATGGCTCTGGCCGCCTTTTCCCGGCGTCACTCCGCCCACCACCCGGGTGCCGTATGCGATCATCTCCTTGGCGTGGAAAGTGGCCTTGTCGCCGGTGAATCCTTGCACGATGACGCGGGTGGTCTCGTCGATGAGAATGCTCATGCCGGCCCCCGGGACGCCGCGACCGCTTTGTGGGCCGCCTCGGCCAGAGTGTCGGCCGAGATGATCGGCAACCCGCACTCGGCGATGATGCGCCGACCCTCCTCGACGTTGGTGCCGGCGAGACGAACGACCAGGGGCACACGAAGGCCCTTCGCGGCCTGCACCACGCCCTGCGCCACCCAGTCGCAGCGGTTGATTCCGGCGAAAATGTTCACCAGGATCGCCTTGACGTTGTGGTCGGAGAGCACGAGATTGAAGGCTGCGGCGACCCGCTCGGGCGATGCGCCACCGCCGACGTCCAGGAAGTTGGCAGGCTCGCCGCCCGCATGTTTGATCATGTCCATGGTCGCCATCGCCAGGCCCGCGCCGTTGATGATGCAACCGATGTCGCCGCTGAGACCGACGTAGTTGAGCCCGAACTCCGCCGCCTGCGCCTCGCGCGGATCCTCCTCCGCCGCATCGCGCATTTCAGTGACCTTGGCACGGCGGAACATGGCGTTGTCGTCGAAGGACATCTTGGCGTCGAGGGCCAGCACACGGTCGTCCTTGGTCACCACCATGGGATTGATCTCGACCATGGTCGCGTCCAAATCTCGAAACGCGCGGTAGCACCCGAGGATCATGGTGACTGCCTGGCTGACCTGCTTGATGTTGAGCCCCATGCCGAATGCCAGTTCGCGCGCTTGAAATGCCTGCAGTCCCACCGCCGGGTCCACCTGTTGCTGCAGAATGGTTTCCGGACGGCTGGCGGCGATCTCCTCGATCTCGACGCCACCCTCTGCCGAGGCGATCACGCGGATACGCTCGATCTTTCGATCGAGCACGAACCCCAGATACATCGCGCGCACGAACGGTTCGGCTTTCTCGACATACAAGCGATGCACCGTTTTCCCCTGGGGGCCGGTCTGATGGGTGACGAGCGTTGCGCCGAGCAGCGCCTTGGCGGCGGACGCGACGTCCTGATAGGTGCGGCAGAGCTTGACGCCGCCCGCCTTTCCCCGCCCGCCTGCATGAATTTGAGCCTTGATGGCCCAGTGCCATCCGCCCAGCTCGGTCGCCACGTAGACCGCCTGTTCCGCGCTATAGGCGACACCCCCCGGCGGTACGGCCACGCCGAATCCGGACAGGAGTTCTTTGGCTTGGTATTCGTGAATGTCCATGGGTCCCTTGTTCTTGTAACGCCGCGCGAATGTGCCGGAAGCGGTGAGGACACGCAAGCTGCGCCGGTTTTGCAGTTAATTGACTAGATGTCAATTCTCCAAAATTATCATAACTTATTTATTTAACAGATATTTTGTTCCATGAGAATGATTCACATGTCACCTGTCGCTGAGCATCGCACAGGCGCCTGCCGCGGGCGGTGTCGTCGAGCGTCGGGGAATTCCCTCCCGAGCGTGGCCGAATGAGTTTGTGGTAAAAGAATTCGATGCATCGACATACCGCTTCGCGACTTGGCACGAGCTTACTCACCCTCCTCGCCGCCCTGGCAGCATTGTCCGCCAGCGGCGGTGGAACCTTGCATACCCCCGGGCAAAAATCCGCCGATCTCCCGCCGGACGCGGGCCCCGATGGCTATCGGCAAATCGTGCAAAACCAATGCGTGGTGAACTGGACCCAACACCAGAACCCATCGCCCTGCGAGAAGGTATTTCTCGCCGACGCGAACGCCGACAACTCCGGCTACGCCCTGCTCGCGGATCCCGACGGCGGCGCGCACTATTTGCTGATTCCGACCCAGACGATGACCGGCACCGACAGCACGGAATTGCTCGACCCCAACCTTCCCAATTATTTTGCCCAAGCCTGGCACGGCCGCGATCTGCTGACAAAATTCGTCGGTCATCCGGTGCCCAGCACCGACGTGGGGCTGGCGGTGGGCACCGCGGCCACGCGCACTCAGCATCAATTCCACATCCACATCGAGTGCCTGAGGCCGGAGGTGGTCGCCTCGCTGAAGGCGGTCGCGGACAGCGTGACCGATCGATGGGCGCCGGTGACGGTGGCCGGCTTTCCCTTTCAGGCGATGCGTCTCTCGAGTCAGGCATTGGACGCGACGAACCCCTTCGAACTGGTGGCGAACCTCAGCCCGGATGCGCGGCACCACATGGGAAACTACACGGTGGTTGTGGCGGGCGCCCAGTACTCGAGCGGACCCGGATTCGTGGTGTTGACGGGGACCGGTCCGAGCGGCGATCTGCTGCTGGATTCGGGCTGCATCGTGGCCGGCGGCGGAAGCTGAGCTTTCGTCTAATGCCGGGCGGATATCCGCGCCGCGGCTTTTTCGGCGTGCACTGAGACCCGGGGGTCTCCGAGCCGTTCGCAAAGATCTCGAAATCCCGGCAACAGACCGGCCCACCTCAACCCCATGCGGGAAGTACGGATGTTCGCACGCAACCGCCGATCGGAAAATGCATTGAACATTTGTTGAAATAGAGGATTGGGACATGAATGGATCGATGGCGGGTTCCCTGACGGCGGCGGCGCGAGCCGGTCGCGGCGGCTGAGAGCGCTCGCGATGGCCACTTACACTACGGAACGCGTGCTCGAGGTCAGACACTGGAGCGAACGGCTGTTCAGTTTCAGGACCACCCGCGGCGCGGGCTTGCGCTTCGAGAACGGCCAGTTTCTCATGCTCGGCTTGGAGGTGGACGGCCGCAAGATCGTGCGCGCATACAGCATCGCAAGCGCCAACTATGAGGAGCATCTGGAGTTCTACAGCATCAAGGTGCCGGGCGGTCCGCTCACCTCGAGGCTCGAGCACATCGAGCGCGGCTCGAGCCTCTTGATGAGCACGAAGCCGACCGGCACGCTGGTACTTCGCGATCTCAAGCCGGGAAAGCGCTTGATCTTGCTCGCCACCGGCACGGGCATCGCACCGTTCGTCGGCATCGCCAAGGACCCCGATACGTACGAGCGCTTCGAACAGGTCATTCTGCTGCGCGGCGCTCGAACCAACGCAGACCTCGCGTACGGCGACGACGTCATCGGCAAGCTTCGCGACGATGAATACCTCGGCGAGGTGGTGCGCGAGCGCCTGCTCGACTACCCGACCGTCACCCGCGACATCGGCCGCCACGGCGGCCGCGTGACCACGGCGGTCGAAAGCGGGCGGGTGTTCGCCGACCTCGGGGTCGGCCCGCTCGATCCGCGCCGCGACCGTTTCATGATCTGCGGGAATATGCGCATGCTCGCGGATTCGACCGCCCTCCTCCAGGCGAGGGGATTCGAGCCGTCGCCGCAAATCGGCGTGCCGGGCGACTATCTGGTGGAGCGCGCCTTCGTCGAGTCGCTCGATGTTGCGGCTCCCCGGGGCGCGCGACCGGCGGCCGCGGCCGCCGCAAGGTAGCCTCAGGCGAGGGTCAGCAGGCGTACCCGCCCATAGCTCTTGGCGAGGCTCGTCGTCCCCACATACGAGCACCGGACATCCACGGCCCTTTCGAGGCTCAACTGCGCGGCGCAGGGCTCGGTCACGAACACCCCGCCCGGGGGGGCCACCGGGACTATTCGGGCCGCGAAGGACAGCTGCGGGCCGAAGATGGACGGGGTTTCCTCGACCGGGTCGAAACCTCGATCGGCGGCGCCATAGTGAACCGCGATTCGGAATGACAGCCGCCTCCCCGGCTCGAGTTCTTCGGCCAGTTTGGCGGTCGCTGCTTGAATCTCGAGCGCCGCCGAAGCCGCGGCGCTCGCCGTGCGAAATACGGCATGCACGGCATCGCCCCAGGTCTTGCGCAGCACGATGGAGGCAGCATGCCGGCGCAACACCTCGGCGGCGGTCTTGGGCAAGAGCTGGGTCCAGTATCGCCGCGTATCGGCGGCGTTCAGGGACGAATAGCTGACGGCGTCGGCGAACAGGAACCCGTAGCGCGGCCGCGCCCCGCAGCCGTGCGATCGGGACGCGATCGCGGTGCGGATGCGCTCGCGATTCGGATGGCGATCGATGCGCCAGCGGCTGCCGGATCGGGCAAGCACCATCCAGGGGGCGCTCAGCGCGTCCGCGTGGCCGAGCGACAAGCCCAGCGCCGACTCCGCGCAGGTGCGTTCGTGATCGTCGCCCTCATCGAGCAGCAGACTCGACCAAGTGTGCGAGTCCTCGTGGCCGGAGGCATCTCGGGCTTGAGCCGCGGCCTGCGGCGGTGGCGATGGGTCGTCCGGCGCCATTGCATAAATCACGTGCAGCTGGACCCCGCGAGCCGCGAGAGCCCGCCAGCCGCCGTGCGCGCCGCCGCCGACGCAATAGACGAGCGCCGGCCGATCGGAGTCGTCGAGATATTCGTCGGTTTCGAACTGCGCCGACGGGTGATCGGAAGAAACCAGCAGTCCCACGGGCGGCCGATACCAGCTGTCGATGATATCTGCACACTCCAGCCGCACGAAGCACAGCCGCCGCATCTGCAAGAAGGTTCGCGATCGAGCCCAGGAGTTCTGGCGGCAGAGGGGATTCGCGTGCAGGATCGCGTCCTGCAGGAGCGCTCGATCGCCGAGCACGAGCGCCGCTTCCGCGAGAGTCGCCCAGTGAAAGTACGCCGCCTCCTCATCGTCGGGCTGGTTGAATTCCGTGACCCGGCGGGCCACCGAGCTCGCCAGCCGCAGGGCCCTCGAGGCATCGCCCGCCAGCGCCCAGAGCAACGCCGCGTTCTGAAGGCTGTACGTGCCGTCCGTTCGCGATGCCACCCTCTCGTAGGCCTCCGCCGCCTGTGTGAGAAGGGCTTCCGCATCCGCGCGGCGGCTGAACGCCATATCCTTGAGCAATCGGGCTTCGAGCGCCGCGAAATCCTCGTGCGGGTTGGCGCCCAGGGAGGTGGCATGAAACGCTTCGAGCGCCGCCTCGGTTGAGCCGCAGGATGCGAGCGCGAGCACCGATAGGTACGCAAGCGCCTGCGACTCGGGGAACCGGCGCAGCGCCTCCTGCGCGCAATCGAACGCCGCGACGAAGTTGCCGGTTCGTTGCAGGCGCCAGGCGGAGGCTAGCGCAACGCGCTCGTCTTGCGTTGGATCTATGGACAAGGGCCGGCTCCTTGGGGATGTCGCAGCGTACAGCGGCAGGCCGCTTTTCGCATCACTACCCGCCGGGCCGCGCGGGTCGGGCGTCGGGGTTGCGTCGCATCGGCCCCGCTGACCGATGCGACGCGCACCCCGCACATCAGCGCAGCGTGGCGACGCTGAGCGCTTTCACGCCATTGCGGCTGTCGTACACGCTCGTGAGCCGCGCATTGTTTATGGCCTCTACGCTCGATGCGACCGCCCTGTTGACGCACGCCTTCACCGGCGCGGCGATGGCGAGCGGCTGCAACCCTTCATAGCCGCAGACCTGCTCCGCGGCCTGGCGGATGCGGTTGTAAAGGACGGTGGCGCCCTTCTGGGTGTTCAGGTCGAGATCGGCATACCGAACCGTGCGGGTCGGAACGTCATTGGTCTCCCCCGCATACGCACCGAGGGCGACGGTGGAGAGACCGAAGGCCACGATGGCGGCCAAGGCGATGTGCCTGGTGTTGTTGAGAGTGTGGGTTTTCATGACTGTCTCCTTGAAGTGAATGATTTGTCGTCGAGGGTCATGTTGGGCGCTTGGCGGGCGTTCTTCTGTCAACGCACGGACACAAGCCGTACAATTTCCAGCACATCGAAAACCGAGAGGTCCGTCTTGGCGATCAGCGTAAGTACCGTGCTGGGGCGCAATCTTCTGTTTCGCGGGCTCTCGGCGGCGACTCTCGAGCAGATCGGCCGCCTCTGCGTTCGACATTCCTATCCGCGGGACGCGGTCATCTTTTCGCAGTCGGATCCGGGCGATGCGCTGTTTGGGGTCGTCACCGGCCGGGTCCGGATCAGTGCGAGCACCGCGGGCGGGCGCGAAGTGTTCTTGAACATCATGGAGCCCGGCGATACGTTCGGCGAGATCGCGCTGCTCGACGGCCGCCCGCGCACGGCGAGTGCCATCGCCACGGCGCCATCGGAGCTGTTCATGATCAAACGCGAGCAGTTCCTCCGGCTGCTGGCAAACGAGCCGCTGCTGACGGATCATCTGTTGCGACTGCTGTGCGCGCGTCTTCGGTGGGTCAGCGGCTTTGCCGAGGAGTCCGCACTGCTGCCGGTGCCCGCGCGGATCGCACGGCGGCTGTTATCGCTCGGTCGGCTGCACGGACGCGACACCGGCGGAGGAATCGAGCTCAAGGTGTCGCAGGATGAATTGGCGCGCTTCCTGGGGTTGTCCCGCCAGATCGTCAATCAGCACTTGCAGAGCTGGAAGGCGCGGCGATGGGTGGGCCTCGGGCGCGGCAAAATCATGATCGTGGACGCCCCCGCGCTCGATGCCGTGATTGCGGGCGAGCACTCCGCGGCGTGACGTTCCAGCGCGCCACCGCGCGCGCCGCCCTTCGCGCCCCTTCGCGCGCCTTCAAATCGCTTCAATGTCCGAACGCGATCTCCTGCGCCTTCATCACCCCGCGCGATCTACAGAAAAATATTTTGACGACGGGCGCGCCTGCCGCGCGGAAGCGGCTCGCCAATTCCTTCGCCGAGGCCACCACCTCGGCCCCCGAGCGAGGGCCCTTGTCGCCCGCGACGATTCCTTTTTGCAGGTCGATGAGAATGAGCGCCTGCTCATCGCAGCGTTTCCGCGGAAACGCATATTAAAGTTAATTCCCGATAAGTAATGTAAACTATTGATTTTAAATTAACAATATCGCGAGTTAGCTCTGCCCGGACCCCGGCGGGGCAGCGCTATTTCCCGGAGCTGCTCTTTCCCGCCCCGCTTTTGTCGGCGCCGGCTTCGCCCTGGAGATTCTCCAGAGTCAGCTGCGCGAACTTCTCGTATAGCCAATCCATGCGTGTCGAGTCCATTCCGCCAGCGAGACCGCCAAGGGCGTAATCCGCATGCACTTCGAATCGGCCGACCTCTTTACCTTGCAAATCGCGCGTGACGACATCGCCCTTCACCATATCCGCACCGGCCATGAACCCGAACGCGATGGCGGTGAAATTCGAGCGGGCCCGCATGTCCGTGATAACGATATCCACCGAGCGGGTCGCGAGACCGGAATTCTCATCCAGGAGCTTGCTGGTCTGCAGGGTGCGTTTGACGGTGTCGAGCAGCGTCTGGGGATTGAATTTGACATTGTCCGCCACCTTTTTCTGCGCATCGTCGGACAAGCTGATCGAGACCGACTTGGCTATAGGTCCGCTGGAAGCATTGAAGTGCTCCGCCGGCGTGACATCTGCCCGCCGCACACCTGAAGCACAGGCGCTGCATAAAAGCGCTGCGGCCATCGCCCCGAACGTGAATATACGCATCGTGTCTCCCTGACTGCTGGTTGTTCTGATTCTAGCCGCGCGCAATGAGCCCGACCTGGGCACAGTGCTCGATATTCTAGCGCAAGCGATCACTTCAACGCTCGCGTCTCCGCCCCGCGTGACCTGCCGACCACATAGTGCCGCTCACCCGTGCGAGGATCGAACATCACCTCGACGGGATCGCCGGTCGACGGGTCCACGAATTGCTCTCCCGTCCGCTGCCAACGGCCATCGAGCGGCTCCTCCACGCGACGGTATCGCCAGCGCTCGAATAGCGTGCCGACGAGAACGATCGCGCCGAGGGTCAGCGCCTGCCAACCAGGCGCGTGAACTCCGCAGGCAATGAGGGCGGCACCGCCGCACGCGAGGATCGCTGCCACCGCAATCACGACGGTCCGCAACATGATCAAGCCGCCGGTTCCAACACCACTGCCGCGCAGTCCCGCCATATCGTGCCGGGGCCCGGCCCGCGACTTGAACCCCCTGCGCCGGATTCGCGCTTCGGCGAGCTGTATCTGGCGAGTGATCCGCGGCGATTCTTGGAAAATCTTACCCGCGGGCGCGGTTGGAGTGATCGCGTCCTGCCGCAACCGACCCTCGAGGCGGCGCTCGACCGCATTCTGATGGTCGGCGGCCCCAAACGCCTAAACCAATTGCGCGATCAGGCGCGCGAAATCGCCCCATCTCTGGGTTACGACGCGCAATTCAAGCGCCTGAACAACCTCATCGGCGCTCTGCTCGGTACGCACGAATCGAAAGTCTTGACCGCCAAGCAGGCCCTAGCGCGGGCTGCGGGCCGTCCCTACGATCCCCATCGGCTGGAAATCTTCGATGCGCTGTTCACTGCGCTCAATCAGGCCGCGTTGGAAAACATCGAGGATCCCGCGACCGCGGGCGTCGCGCGCGAGGATTTCGCATTCTTTGAGGCGTACTTCTCAAACTACATCGAAGGGACGACGTTCGAGGTCGAGGAGGCGGAATCCATCATATTCGAGGGGAAGATCATCGAGAACCGTAATGAAGACTCGCATGACATCTTGGGTACCTTCCAAGCAGCGACGACCGCCCCGTGGCGGGACCGTCCGCCGCAAAACGCCGATGAATTTCTGGTGTGGCTGCAGAACGTCAACGCACTCGTCATGCAAAAGCGGGCGGACAGAAATCCCGGAGAATGGAGAGAAAGAGCCAATCAGGCCGGCAGCACTCACTTCGTCGTACCGGAACTTGTCGTCGGGAGTTTGCGGGAAGGATTCGAACGGATACGCGCCCTGCCCCAGCCGCTCGCCCAGGCCATCATGACCATGTTTGTGGTAGCCGAAGTGCACCCGTTCAGCGACGGCAACGGCCGCACGGCGCGGCTCGCCATGAATTGCATGTTGAGCGCGCGCGCTTTGAGCCGAATCATTATTCCCACGGTCTACCGGGAAGACTACCTCCTGCCTTTGAAGGCGCTGAGCCACAACCGCGTTGCCGAACCGCTCATAAGTGCCTTGAGCCGTGTGCAGCGCTGGTCCGCAGCCTTCGATTATTCGTTGCCGCGAGCGCAATTGCGCGAATCGCTCGCGCGCTGCAACGCCTTTCAAGAGGATCTGCGCAGCTACAAATTGCTCTTTCCGCCCGCGAAGCTGGCCGACTGAGCCGCGCACTACCCACGACGGCAGCCAGGTACTCGGCGAGCTGCGTTATTGATTTATGGTGGGACGGCTGGGACTCGAACCCAGGACCAAAGCCTTAAAAGGGCCTTGCTCTACCAACTGAGCTACCGTCCCATCGGAGCCGCATATTATAGCTAACTTCTTGGATTTCGCGCCATGACGGCCTGGGCGCGCCCCGGATTTCGGTCCCGCCGCCCTATCGATATCGGGTCGGATCCACCACGCCCGCCGCAGCGAAACCAGCCGCCCGCAACCGGCACGAATCGCACCGTCCGCATGCCAGCCCCTCCTCGCTCGCCTGGTAGCAGGAGACCGTCATCGAATAGTCCACGCCGAGACGGAGGCCCTCGCGCACGATCTCAGCCTTCGACATCTCGAGGAGCGGTGCATGGATCTCCAGGCGCTCGCCTTCCACGCCCGCCTTGGTCGCGAGCCGGGCCAGACGCTCGAACGACGCAATGAACTCCGGCCGGCAGTCCGGGTAGCCAGAGTAATCCACCGAATTTACGCCGATGAAGATGTCCCGGGCACCGAGGACCTCCGCCCAGCCGAGCGCCAGCGCGAGCATCATGGTATTGCGCGCGGGAACGTAGGTGATCGGAATGCCGGAGCTCGGGGTCTCGGGAATCGCAAGCGCCGGGTTTGTGAGCGCCGATCCGCCGATTCCTGCGAGATCCACGCGCATGACGCGGTGTTCGCGGGCGCCAAGCGACGTTGCGACGCGCGACGCCGCGAGAAGCTCGGCGCCGTGACGCTGGCCGTAATCGACGCTGAGCGCAAACGCATCGAAACCGCCGGCTCGCGCCATTGCGAGTGCGGTCGCCGAGTCGAGCCCCCCCGACAGCAGCACGACGGCGGATTTCACGGCACGGCGCTCATTTTCCCGGCACATCGCCCCACAGCACCTTGTGAAGCTGCAGCTGAAAGCGCACGGGCGACCGGTCCGCCAGGATCCACTCGGCGAGCGCCGTCGGGGAGACTTGCGTATAGCTCGGCGAAAAGAGCACCTGGCAGCGCTTAGTGAGCGCGTGCTGATGGACATACGCCTTGCTCCAGTCGTAGTCCTCGCGGGAGCAGATCACGAACTTCACTTGATCGTGCGGCGTGAGCCTCGCGAAATTCTCCTCGAGGTTCCGCAACGATTCGCCGGAGCCGGGAGTCTTCACGTCGAGCACCCGGGAGACCCTCGAATCGATGCCGGCGATGCGCATCGCGCCGCTCGTCTCGAGTGATACCCGGTACCCGGAATCGCATAGACGGGTGAGCAGCGCCGGGCAATTTGGCTGCGCCAGCGGCTCGCCGCCGGTCACACACACATGCTCCGCGTCGAAACTCTTGACGGTTTCGAGGATGGCGTCGATGTCCCGCCATTCGCCCTCGTGAAACGCATAGGCCGTGTCGCAGTATTGGCAGCGCAGCGGACATCCGGTGAGCCGCACGAACACCGTTCGGAATCCGACCGAGTCGGCCTCACCCTGCAGCGAATGAAATATCTCGTTGATGCGCAGCCGCTCGCGCCTCGTCTGGACTTCACTCAATGCCGCTCCGCTGTCTCAATGGTTCTCGGACGCCATCTTCTCCAGGCGCTGCTCTGCCAAACGGGCCGCCGGCGTGTCGCCGTAGGTCGTCTGGACCTGCGTCAGGGCGTCCTTCGCCGCCTTGAATTGCTTGAGCTCGTAGTCGCAATAACCGACTTTGAGCAACGCGTCCGGCACCTTGCGGGACTCCGGGTACTTGTCGATTACTTTCTGGAAGGCCGCCAACGCCTCGGGAAACGATCGGTTCACGTAATAGGCTTCGCCCAGCCAGTATTGGGCGTTGTCCGCGAGCGGGCTCGTGGGGTAAGTGCCCAGAAACGATTGAAACGCTTGTATCGCCTGATCGTATTGGCTGCTCTTGAGCAGCGCGAAGGCTGCCTGATAGCTCACGGTGTCGGCCGCGCCCGCTCCGGTCGCCGGTGGGCTACTTCCCCCCGCTCCCGCCGCCGCAGCTACGTTCGACGCGCCGGCCGGGAGCACCGTGCTCCCCGGCGGGCCGGCCGGCGACGAACCGCCCGGCGCCGATCCGGCCGCGGCGCCCGCCCGCGACTCGAGCGCCTTCACCCGCTGATCCAGATCCGCGTACAAATCCCGCTGTTGCTTGCGGCTGGTGTCGAGCCCGTGATTGAGCACGTCGATGTCGTTATGCATCGAACGCAATTCCGCCTGCAGGTTGCCCATCTGATTCGAGATATCGAGCAGGCTGTTGTTGGACACCACCCGCTCGATCCGCGCCAATCGCGTCTCGAGGTCATTGAGCTTGATCTGCACCGGATCTTCCTCGGGGCTGGTCGCGCAGCCCACGAGCGCCAGCGCGACCGTGCATGCCGCGGCGAATGCCGATGCGCGCATCCTCATCACGGCCCGTAGACGAGTTCCACTCGCCGATTCTTGGCCCAAGCCGACTCGTCGTCGCCCTCGACCGCGGGCCGTTCAGCGCCGAAGCTCACGGTGGTGAGCTGATTCTCGGACGCGCCCTGCAGCATCAAGGCACGCCGCACCGCCTGCGCGCGCCGCTCGCCGAGACCGATGTTGTATTCGCGCGTGCCGCGCTCGTCGGTGTTGCCCTCGAGCTTCAGCTTCGCCTCCGGATGCGCCGTCAGATACTGGGCATTGGCCGTGACGATGGCCGCAAACTCGGGTTTGATGTCGGACTTGTCGAAATCGAAGTAGATGATCCGGCTCTCGGCCGACCCGCCCGGTCCGGCTGCGCCCTGAGCCCCGGCGCCCACGCCGTTCGCATCCGCGCCGAGGGGCGTCCCAGAGGTGGACGCACCTTCGCCGTTCGGATTCGTCGAGCCCGAGCCCGCGACCGCACTGCCCGCGGTCGGCGGCTCGACGGTCGTGTTCTTCTTGGGGCAGCCCGCGAGAAGCGCGGCGGCCGCGAACAAACAGGCGATCGATACCATTTTATTCATTGAATATTCCATCCGGATGCTGCTGGAGAAATTGAAGCCACTGGCGATATTATGAACTTAGTTGAGCGATTCATCGACTTGCCGATCCGTCGGCATCAGAACGGCGACCAGGCGGGCTCCTGCACCTCGCCCTCGCTCGACACCAAGTTTTCCTGCACGCGACCGTCCGAGCTGACCATCGCGAGGACACCTCGCCCGCGGTTGCGGCCCGCGTAGATGATCATGGCGCCGTTCGGCGCGTAGCTCGGTGAGACGTTGAACTGCCCCTTGGTCAGAATCTGCACGTCGCCCCGGCCCTTCAAGTCCATGACCGCGATCCGGTACGCTCCGTCTTCCTGCGTGACGAAGGCAAGCTGCGACTCATCCGGCGAGAGCCGCGGCCGCGCATTGTAATTGCCCTGGAACGTGAGCCTGCGGGGATGATCGCCGGGATGGATCCCAACGCGGTAGATCTGCGGGCCGCCCGCGCGATCGGACGTGAAGTAGATATTCTGGCCGTCCCTGGACCACTCGGGTTCGGTGTCGATGCCGGGATCGTCCGTGATGCGCGTGAGCCCGTTGGTGGTCAGATCGAGAATGTAGACGTCCAGGTTGCCGTCGCGGGTCGACAGCGTCAGCGCCAGCTTCTTGCCGTCCGGCGAGAAGGCCGGCGCCTGATTCACACCAGCCTTTGCGGAAACGCGCCGCCGCTCGCCCGACTTGAGGTATTGGACGTACACCGACGGCAGCCGATCCTCGAACGAGACGTACGCCAGGTTCTGTCCGTCCGGCGACCACGCGGGCGACATCAACGGCTCGTTCGACTGCATGACGATATGCGGGTTCTCGCCGTCGGAGTCCGCGACGATCAGGCGGTAGTTGCGATGCGGGAGGGACCCGAGCACGGAGACGTACGCGATGCGTGTCGCGAACGCGCCGCGTACACCCAAGATCTTGTCGAACACCATGTCCGCGATCTGATGGCTCGCGAGCCTGAGGCCGGCGCGGTTCGCGCTGATCTGATAGCCGATCAGGCGTTGACGCGTGAGCACGTTGTACAGCTCGAAGTTGATGGTATAGCGGTCGGGCGCCTGGGGCAGCATTTGACCCACCACGATGTAGTCGTTCCCGAGCCGCCGCCAATCGTCGAAGCCGATGCCTGCGCCCACGTGCGGCTGCTCCACCATGTCCTTGCGGTCCATGGTCTTGAACCGCCCGCTTCGTGCCAGATCGCTGCTCACGACTGTCGCGGCATCGAGCGAAGCATCCGCCGAGTCGGCCGAAAGGAACGGAACGATCGCGATCGGGACCGCATTGTCCTGCCCGCGCGTCACCTCCACGACGAACTCGGTGGCGTCGCTGCGTGAGAGCAGCATGCAGGCGAGCGATGCGACCACGGCGAGCAGCGTTTTATTCATCGGGTTTGAACCTGAATGCGAAATTTCGTTGAAACAGCGCCGGATCCGGCGGATCCGGCAATGGCGAGGCGCGATACACCGCGTTCTCGATCGACTGGCGGACTGCCGCGTCCCCATTGCATTGGGTCACCTTCGCGCTCGTGACTTCGCCGCCGGGCACCTGCGTCACCTCGACCAGACAATCGACACCGACTCTTGCCGAAGGCGGCTTGATCCACGCATTTTGAATCCTGTTGCGAAGGCTCGCCACATAGCGATCCCTGAGGGGACTCGCCTCCACGGCGGAGACATGCTCCTCCTCCCCGAGTTCCTTGCGCAGCTCATCCGCTGCCGCCTTGGCCTCGGCGGCCGCCTTGGCGGCCTTTGCGTCCGCTGCGGCCTTGGCCTCCGCCGCGGCTTTCGCCTCGGCAGCAGCTTTGGCCTCCGCTGCGGCTTTGGCGTCCGCCGCCTGCCTGGCTTGAGCGGCTTTCGCCTGCTCCGCCTGCTTGGCCGCGATCGCGGCCGTCTTCGCATCCTCGGCGGCCTTGGCCTGCTCGGCCATTTTGGCCTGTTGCTCCTGGACCTTCGCCTGCTGCTCGGCCTGCGCCTCGGCGGCCGCTTTTTGAGCCGCGGCCTGGGCCTCGGCCGCCGCTCGCGCCTGGGCGTCGGCCACGGCCCGCGCCTGCGCCGCCTGCTCCGCTTTGGCCTGCTGAGCGGCATGCAAAATGCGCGAATCGACGACCGTCGCATTGACCGGCACCGAGGACATGCTGACCGGTGGGTGCGAGGACGGCAACACGGCCATGAGCACCAGCGCCGCCACGATCCCTCCGTGCAGGAGCACCGAATAAAATACCGGCCCGGTGTTTTCGCGCAGGAACCGCGTCATCAATGCGCCCCGGTGCTGGTCTGTCGCGGCTCTCCCTGGACCCGCGGGGCGGGCCGCTCCGGATCGGTCAGAAGGCCCACCTTGTCCGCGCCTGCGCGCTGCAGTACCACCATGGCATGCGCCACCACGCCGTAGGGGACGGTGGTATCGGCCTTCACCAGCACGGGAGTCTCCCGGTCGCGCCGCAGAAGGGCCGCCGTGCGCGCGCTCACGGTGCTCTCCGAGGCCGGCTTGTCCGGGTTCGGCCCGAAGTTGATGTACATCTGCCCGCGCGCATCGATGGTGACGATCAGCGGCTCATGCTTCTGCAGGAACGCGGGATCGATGGGCTTCGCGCCCGCGGTCGGCAAGTCCACTTTGATGCCTTCCTTGAGGAGCGGCGCCGTGATCATGAAAATAATCAGGAGCACGAGCATCACGTCGATGTACGGAACGACGTTGATCTCCCCCATCAGTTTCCGGCGTCGCAGCGGTGCGGCCATCAGGTATCAGCTCTGCGCCCGTGCCGATCCGTGGCGTTGCAGGATGGTCGAAAACTCTTCGACGAACGTGTCGAAACGAAGTTCCAGGCGGCTCACCTGGTCGGCAAATCGGTTGTACGCGATCACGGCCGGGATGGCCGCGAACAGGCCGATGGCGGTGGTGATGAGCGCCTCGGCAATTCCGGGAGCGACGGCCGCCAGCGTGGCCTGCTGGACGTTTCCAAGGTTGTGGAACGCACTCATGATCCCCCAGACGGTGCCGAAAAGGCCCACGTACGGGCTGGTGGAACCGACGGTCGCGAGCGTCGCGAGATTCCGCTCGAGGCGCTCCATCTCGCGCATTTGCGCCACGCGCATCGAGCGCCGTGCCCCCTCCAGCAACAGGTCGGCCGCCGTGCCGAGCTGGCGTAGACGGCTGAATTCACCGAAGCCGGACTCGAAGATGCTCTGCAGACCGGTCCCGGCCCGGCCCTTGGTCTCCACGTTGCGGTAGAGCGTCGCCAGATCGCCGCCCGACCAGAATTGGGCCTCGAACTGATCGGCTCCGCGGCGCGAGCGGGAGATTTCCTGACGCTTGCGGAAAATGATCGCCCACGATGCGAGCGACGCGAACAACAACAGGCCCACCACGACCTGAACGATCGGGCTCGCGTCGAGCACCATGGTCCAGACCGACAAATCATTGGGCATTACGCCACTCCATGAACAAGTCCTTCGGGATGGGCCGTGCCTTCATCGTGCTCGCGTCGAGACAGGCGACGCGGGCGGTGGCATCGATCAGCTGCTCATCGCCGCGCCGTATGGTTTGCTTGAACACGATTGTGGCACCGGTGAGCTTCTCGAGCTCCGCGGTGACGATAACTTCATCATGGAGAACCGCCGGCTTGAGGTAATCCACATTGACGTTGACCACCACGAACTGCAGCCCGCGCTCGGCGCGCAGCCTGACTTGATCCACGCCCAGGGCGCGGAGCCACTCCGTGCGGCAGCGTTCCATGAATTTCAGGTAATTCGCGTAATACACCACCCCACCCCCATCGGTGTCCTCCCAGTAGATGGTGACGGCAAATTCGAATGAGGTGGCGGAAGTCGCCGGCATCAGGCGGGATCCCGGAAGAGCGGCAAATTCAAGTCGCGCTCCCCGGAAGGCGCTTTCAAGCCGAAATGCAGGTAAGCGGCGCGCGTGGCGACCCGGCCCCGTGCGGTGCGCATGAGGAAGCCCTGCTGAATGAGGAAAGGCTCGATCACATCCTCGATCGTGCCCCGCTCCTCGCTCATGGCGGCTGCGAGGCTGTCGACGCCGACCGGGCCGCCCTCGAATTTCTCGATCACGGTCAGCAGTAATTTTCGGTCCAGGGTATCGAAGCCCTGCGGGTCGACCTCGAGCATGTCGAGAGCCGCCAGCGCCACTTCGCCGGAAATGATGCCCCCGGCCCTGACCTCGGCGAAATCGCGCGCCCTGCGCAGCAGCCGGTTGGCGATGCGCGGCGTGCCGCGCGAACGCTCGGCGATGCGGGTCGCGCCCTCCGGCTGGAGCTTCAGCTTCAAGATGGAAGCGCTGCGCACGACGATCCTGGTGAGGTCCGCGGTATTGTAGAACTCCAGGCGCTGCACGATGCCGAAGCGGTCGCGCAGCGGAGAGGTCAACAGGCCCGCGCGCGTGGTGGCTCCGACCAGCGTGAAGGGCGGCAGGTCGAGCTTGATGGACCGCGCGCCCGGGCCCTCGCCGATCATGAGATCGAGCTGCGAGTCCTCCATGGCGGGATACAGGACTTCCTCCACGACCGGGCTCAAGCGATGGATCTCGTCGACGAACAGGACATCCCGCGGCTCGAGATTGGTCAAGAGCGCCGCCAGATCGCCGGGCCGCTCGAGAACCGGGCCGGATGTCTGGCGCAAATTGACCTTGAGCTCGTTGGCGATGATGTGCGCCAGGGTGGTCTTGCCCAGGCCCGGAGGCCCGAAAATCAGCACGTGATCCAACGCCTCGCCGCGCATGCGCGCCGCCTGGATCGAGATGTCCAGCAGCTCGATGACCTTGGGTTGGCCCACATAGTCCGCAATGCTCTTCGGCCGCACGGCGCGATCGACTTTCTCGTCCTCGGGAGCTGCGGCCGCGGCGATGATTCGATCCGGTTCGATGCCCATGCGTGACCTTATCCCTTTGCCGCCGATTTGAGCGCGCGGCGGATCAATTCCGTCGTGGACAGCCCGGGCTCATCCGCCGACTTCAAGAGGCGCGTCGCCTCCGGCGGCTTATAGCCGAGCGCGATCAAGGCGGCGAACGCCTCGCCCTGCGGGCTCAAGGGGGACGAGCCGGCCGGCGCCGCCCCATTCATCGCCGACGCGGGAGCCGCGAGCTTCTGGACGCTGTCACGCATCTCGATGATCACGCGCTCCGCGGTCTTGCGGCCGATGCCCGGGATGCGGGTCAGCATCGCCGCATCCTCCGCCTCCACGATGCGCAGGAAATCCTCGACGCTGGACCCCGATAGAATTCCCAGGGCGATCTTCGGGCCGACCCCGGACACCTTGAGCAGACCCCGGAACAGGCGCCGTTCGCCGTCCGTGCCGAAGCCGAACAAGATATGCGCGTCCTCCCTCACGACCAGGTGCGTGAACAAGGCCACCGACTCGCCGACCGAAGGCAGGCCGTAGAAGGTCGACATCGGCGCCTCGAGCTCGTACCCCACGCCGTTCACGTCCACCATCAAGGCGGGCGGTTGTTTCAGCGCGAGGCGGCCCCTGAGAAACCCGATCATCCGCGGCTCGCCGCGAGCTTGACGGCGGCTTGGTTCTTGACGGCGGCTCGGCTGAGGGAGCTCTGGACCCGCCCGCGAAGCGCATGGCAGACCGCAGCGGCCAATGCATCGGCCGCATCCGAGGCCACGGCGCCCTCGAGCTTCAGGATGCTGCGCATCATCAGCTGCACCTGCGTCTTCTCGGCGCTGCCGGAGCCGACCACCGCCTGTTTGATCTGCCGGGTCGCGTACTCGAACACCTCGGCATTGGCATCGATGGTGCCGCAGATCGCCGCGCCGCGCGCCTGGCCGAGCTTCAATGCGCTGTCGGGATTGCGGTTGACGAATACCCGCTCGATCGCGATCTCGGAGGGTCGGTACTGCGCCACGATGCTCCGAACACAGGTGAAGATCTCGCACAGCCGCGCCGCAAATTCGCCATTGCGCGTGCGTATCACGCCGCTCGCCACGTAGGTGAGCCGGGGCCCCAAGGCATCCACGACCCCAAATCCGGTGCATTGCGACCCCGGATCGATGCCGAGCACCCGCACGGTCGTGGCTTTAAGCGCCAAGCGTCTCGCCCGCGGGATTTCGGGTGGCGATCATTGTCGTTGACATGGCCGAGTATGATACCGGCAATGGGCGGCCAAACCCACCCGCCACGCGCCGAGGACGATGGAAACGATCGATGGAAACCACCATTCCAAGCCCGACCGCGAGCGAACGGCTCGAAGCCGGCTTCGCGGCCGTTCGTTCGCTGGATCTTTCGCCGGCCCAGGAGCTCACGCGCAAGGCGGCGCTCGAAGTAGCCGAGATCGTGCGCACGCTCGACGCCGACGAGGACGTGGTGATCGCCGCGATGCTGCAGCCGTTGATGGAGGAGAAGCTTCTCGACCGGGACGCCGCTGAGCGGCAATTTGGCGAAGCCGCGGTGCAGCTCGCCCGCGCGCTGAGTCAACTGGGGCGGTTCGGATTGCCGGCCGATTGGACCCCGGATCGGGGCCTGGAGAGTTCCCAGGCAGAAGCGCTCCGCAAGATGCTCGTCGCGGTGGTCGGCGACGTGAGGCTCGTGGTGGTGAAGCTCGCTGAACAGTTGCAGCGGATGCGCACGGCGAAGTCGCTCGACGCGGCGCTCCGGCGCAAGCTCGCCATCGAGACCCGTGAGGTCTATGCGCCGCTCGCCAATCGACTGGGCGTCTGGCAGGTGAAGTGGGAACTGGAGGACCTGGCCTTCCGATATCTTCAGCCCACCGATTATCGCCACATTGCCGCGGCTTTGAAGGTGCGCCGGTCCGAGCGGGAGCACTACATCGAGGAGCTGAAGGGCCTTCTGCTGCGGGAATTGCGCGCCGCCGGGATCGAGGCGCAGATCGACGGTCGTCCGAAGCACATCTACAGCATCTGGCGCAAAATGCATATGAAGCGCCTGGCTTTCGAGCAGATCATGGATATCCGCGCGGCGCGCGTCCTCGTGGGCTCGGTGTCGGACTGCTACGCGGCGCTCGGTGTCGTGCATTCGCTCTGGCCGTTCATTCCCGGCGAGTTCGACGACTACATCGCGACCCCGAAGGACAACATGTACCGCTCGATTCATACCGCGGTGCTCGGTCCCGGCAACCAGCCGGTCGAAATCCAAATCCGCACCCACGACATGCACGCGCATTCCGAGCGCGGCGTCGCGGCGCATTGGCGCTACAAGGAAGGCGGCCGTTCAGATCAGGCGTATGAACGAAAGATCAACCAGCTGCGGGCGCTGCTGGCACCCGAAAATCAGGACACCGCCCATGATTTCCTCGACCGCATGCGGGTCGAGCTGTTCCAGGACCGTGTTTACGTGCTGTCGCCCAAGGGCGAGATCGTCGATGTGCCGGTCGGCGGAACGCCGCTCGATTTCGCCTACCAGGTGCATACGGATCTCGGCCATCGCACGCGCGGCGCCAAGATCAACGGCCGCATGGTCGGGCTCGACTATGCGCTGAAGAACGGCGAGACCGTGGAGATCATCGCGGCCAAGACGCCCCAGCCCTCGCGCGACTGGCTGTCGCCGCAGTCGGGCTACCTCGCAAGCCCGCGCAACCGCAACAAGGTGAAGGCCTGGTTCCGCAAACAGGACGAATCCGAGAACAAGGTCGAGGGGCGCGCCATGCTCGAGCGTGAGATCCAGCGCCTGGGGGTGAACGTCCCGCCGATGCCCGAGCTGCTGGCGGAGCTCAAGATGTCGAGCGCCGAGGATCTGCATGCGGCAATGGGATTGGGGGAGATCAGTGCGGCGCAGGTCGCCGGCGCGATACAGCGTCTATTGCACAGCCGGGCGGCGCGGCCGGAGGAGGCGCTCAAGCCACGCGCGCCGGCGCCGCGCGAGCCGCAGGGGGCGATCCAGGGGATCGGGGATCTCTTGTCGACGTACGCCCGGTGCTGCAAACCCGTGCCGCCGGAGCCCATCGCGGGTTACATCACGGTCGGCCGCGGCGTGAGCATTCACAGCCAAAGCTGCGCCAATCTCGCACGCCTCGCCATCAAATCGCCGGCGCGCGTGTTGCCGGTCACGTGGGGCGCCAAGGGCGCGCACGCCTCGAACGGAGCCTTCCCGGTCGACATCGAGGTCCAGGCGTTCGACCGACGGGGGCTGGTCAGGGACGTGAGCGCGGCGCTCGCCGACGAGAAAATCAGCATACGAGCGATGACCACCGTGACCGACGCCCGAGATCACCTGGCGCGCATGCAGATCGGGATCGACGTGGCGGACCTGCCGCAGCTCTCGCGCCTGCTCGCCAAGGTCTCGAAGCTGCCCAACGTCGTGAGCGCGCGGCGCAAGAAGTAGCGGTCAGCGGTTGATGGCGTCGATGGCTTTCTTGTCCGCCGCCAACGCCGCCTCGTGAATGGCCTCGGAGAGCGTCGGGTGCGCATGGATGGTGCGTTGAATGTCCTCGGTGCTCGCGGAGTATTCCATCGCCAGCACGGCCTCGGCGATCAGCTCGCCCGCCAACGGGCCGATCACGTGCACGCCCAGGACCTCATCGTCGTCCTTGGCGGCCACCACCTTGGCCATCCCTTGCGCGGCTTCCATGGCGCGCGCCCGTCCGCTGGCCGCGAACGGGAAGATGCCCACCTTGTAGGGCCGGCCGGAGGCTTTGACCTGCTCCTCCGTTTGCCCGACCCAGGCGATTTCCGGCGCGGTATAGATGACCGACGGGATCACCTTGTAATTCACGTCCCCATAATGCCCGGCGATCAGATCGGCGGCCATGATGCCCTCTTCCTTGCCTTTGTGCGCGAGCATGGGGCCGCGCACCACGTCGCCCACCGCCCAGACATTCGCGGCAGCGGTCCGGCAATGCTCGTCCACCTGGATGAAGCCGCGGGCATCGAGCGCGACTCCCGTGCCCTCGGCGAGCAGATCCTGCGTGAAGGGACGGCGGCCGACTGCGACCACCAGCTTGTCCACTTGCAGGGTGTGCTCGCCCCCTCCATCCGAGTAGGTCACATCGACGGCCGAACCCGCCACCGCGGCGCGCGCCACCTTGGCGCCGAGCTTGATGTCGAGCCCCTGTTTCTTGAAGTGGCGTTGCGCCTCTTTTGCGAGGGTCTGGTCGACCATGGGCAAGAAATCGGGCAGCGCCTCCAGCACCGTGACCTCGCTCCCGAGACGCCGCCAGACGCTGCCGAGCTCGAGGCCGATCACACCCGCGCCGATGACGCCGAGGCGTCGAGGCACGGCGTCGAACTCGAGCGCATCCCACGAATCCACGATGTACTTGCCATCGTGGGGAACCGCGCTCAGGCGGATCGGAGTCGAGCCCGACGCCAGAATCACGTTCTTCGCCGTCAGCGTCTTCTCCGCACCGTCCGGCCCCCGGACCAGCACTTTGTTTCCCGGCAACAGCCGCCCATGTCCCCGGATGCCCACCACGCCGGCGGCCTTGAACAGCGAGCTGATTCCTCCGGTCATGGTCTTGACGATGGACGCGCGGCGCTTTTGCATCTGTGCAAGATCGAGCTGAATGTCCCCGATCTTGACGCCGTGGGTCCCAAACTCCTCCTTCGCCCGAACGTAGAGCTCGGAGGATTCGAGCAGCGCCTTCGAGGGTATGCAGCCGGCGTTCAGGCAGGTGCCGCCGAACGCGTAGCTCCCGTCCCGGTTCTGCCATTCGTCGATGCAGGCGACGGATAGCTTGTTCTGCGCGGCACGGATGGCCGCAGGATATCCGGCCGGCCCTGCGCCGATCACGATGACATCGTAGTTCTCGCTCATACCCCGAGCACCATGCGCGCCGGATCCTCGAGGCATTGCTTGACAGTAACCAGGAACTGCACCGCCTCCCGGCCGTCGATGATGCGGTGGTCATAGGTCAAGGCGATGTACATCATCGGTCGAATCACCACCTGGCCGTCGACGGCCACGGGGCGCTCCTGGATCTTGTGCATCCCCAGAATCGCGCTTTGGGGCGCATTGACGATCGGCGTCGACAGGAGCGAGCCGAACACCCCGCCGTTGGTGATGGTGAACGTGCCGCCGGTCAATTCCTCCATGGTGATGGAGCCCGCGCGGGCGCGCGAGGCAAAATTCCCGATCGACTTCTCGATGTCCGCGAAGGTGAGCTGATCGGCGTCCCGCAGCACGGGGACGATCAATCCGCGATCCGTCGACACGGCGACGCCCACGTCGAAGTATTCGTGATACACGATGTCGTTGCCTTCGACCGAGGCGTTCACGGCCGGAAACTTCTTCAGCGCCTCGACGCAGGCCTTGGTGAAGAACGACATGAAGCCCAGCTTGATGCCATGCTGCTTCTCGAACGAGTCCTTGTAACGTGAGCGCAACTCGTTGACGGCGTGCAAATCGACCTCATTGAAGGAGGTCAACAGCGCCTGCGTCGCCTGCGCCTGCACCATGCGCTCGGCAATGCGCGCGCGCAGGCGCGTCATCGGCACGCGCTGATCGACCCGCCCGCCGCGCCTCGCCGGCGCGGGCACTGGCGCGGGCGCGGGCACTGGCGCGGGCGCGGGCGACATCTCCTGGGCGGCAAGGAAATTCACCACGTCCGATTTCGATACCCGTCCGTCGCGTCCGGCGCCAGCCAGCGCCTTGGGGTCGAGCTTGTTCTCCTCCGCCACGCGCTTGGCGGCGGGGCTCAGTTTGACGCCCGTGTCGGCCCCCGGCGTGGGTGCGGAGGCCATGATGGCCGGGGCGCTCGCGCCGGGAACCGCCGCCGATTCCTCGATCAGCGCCAGCACCTGGCCGCTGGTCACCGTGGTCCCGTCCTTGAGCTTGATCTCCGTGATCACTCCGGCGGTCGGGGCCGGCACTTCGAGAACGACCTTGTCGGTCTCCAGATCGACGAGATTCTCGTCGCGCGAGACGCTATCGCCCGGCTGTTTGTGCCACGCGACCAAGGTGGCGTCCGCCACCGACTCCGGCAGCTGCGGCACCCGCACTTCGATTGTCATGAACCCGTCCTAGTGTGAGCCGTCGCCGGGAGGCGCATCGTCTGTCGTGAGGTCTCTTCCGGCGGGACGCCCTGCAGCGCAGCCGTAACCAGATTTTTCTGCTGTTGCTCGTGCAGGCTGGAGATGCCGGTCGCAGGCGCAGCGGCGCCGCCGCGGCCGGCGTACAAGAGCTCGTCCTTCGGGCCGAGCGGGGCTTGCAGCCGATGGCGTATCTGGTACCAGCCGCCTTGATTCTGCGGCTCCTCCTGGCACCAGACGATCTCGCGCGCGTTCTCGTATTTGCGCAGGATCGCCTCGTACTCCTCCGAGGGGAACGGATACATCTGCTCGAGGCGCACGATCGCGACGGCGTTGATCTTCGCGTCGCGTCGCGCCTTCAACAGATCGAAATACACCTTGCCGCCGCAGAGCACGACCCGGGTCACCGCCGACGCGTCGGGGTCGTCAATGTCATCGATGATGGTCTTGAAGCCGCCGCCCGCGAGTTCCTCGAGGCGCGATACCGAGAGCGGATGACGCAGCAAGCTCTTCGGCGTCATGATGATGAGCGGCTTTCTCAGCGGCCGCACCATCTGCCGCCGCAGCATGTGGAACATCTGCGCGGGAGTCGAAGGCACGCACACCTGGATGTTGTATTCGGCGCAGAGCTGCAGGAAGCGCTCGAGCCGGGCCGAGGAATGTTCCGGGCCCTGGCCTTCGTAACCGTGCGGCAGGAAGAGCGTGAGTCCGGACAACCGTCCCCATTTGGCTTCGCCCGAACTGATGAACTGGTCGATGATGACCTGTGCGCCGTTCGCGAAGTCGCCGAACTGGCCCTCCCAGATCGTCAGGCAGTGGGGCTCGGTGGTCGAGAACCCGTACTCGAAACCCATCACGGCCTCCTCCGAGAGCACGGAGTCGGTGACGGTGAAGGTGGGCTGGCTGGTCGCGAGATGCTGCAACGGAACGTAGCTCCTGCCCGTGGTCTGATCGTGCAGCACCGCATGGCGGTGGAAGAAAGTGCCGCGGCCGCTGTCCTGGCCGGTCAGCCGCACCGGATATCCTTCCTGGATCAGACTCGCATAGGCCAGGTTCTCGGCACAGCCCCAATCGAGGGCGAGCTCTCCCGCCACCATGCGCTCGCGGGCCTGCATGATGGCGAGCACGCGGGGCTGCAAGGTCCAATCGGCCGGATAGGTGGTGATGGCCTTGCCGAGCGCCCGCAATCTCGCCATGTCGACCGCGGTCTTCACCGGCTCCGACCAATCGGCGCCGAGATATTCGCTCCAATCGACCGTGTACTTGTTGCCGATGAGGCCGAGCGCGGCGCGCGCCTGCGGCTTGCCCTCATCGAGACCCGCACGGTATTGATCCATCATCGCGGCGGCGTCCGCCGCGGCGATCACGCCCTCTCCCGCCAGCTTGTCCGCGTACAGCTGACGGGCGGTCGGCTTCTTGCGGATGACCTGATACATCAACGGCTGGGTCGCCGCCGGCTCGTCGGCCTCGTTGTGGCCGTGCCGGCGATAGCACACCAGATCGATGACCACGTCCTTGTGGAACTTGCGCCGGTAGGCGAGCGCGAAATGCGTGACGAAGCAGACCGCCTCGGGATCGTCGGCGTTGACGTGGAAGATCGGCGCTTCGATCATCTTCGCGACATCCGAGCAATACAGCGTCGACCGCGCGTCGCGCGGATTCGAGGTGGTGAAACCGACCTGGTTGTTGATGATGATGTGAACCGAGCCGCCCGTGTAGAACCCCCGGGCCTGCGACAGCTGCATCGTCTCCATCACCACGCCCTGACCCGCGAAGGCGGCATCGCCGTGGATCTGGACGGCGAGCACCTTGTCGCCCTTCACGTCGCCGCGGCGCTCCTGGCGCGCCCGCACCGAGCCCTCCACCACGGGGTTCACCACCTCGAGATGGGAGGGGTTGAACGCGAGGGCGACATGAACGTTGCCGGCCGGAGTCTTCAAGTCCGCGGAGAACCCCTTGTGATACTTGACGTCGCCGGAGCCCCGCAGCTTCTTGAGGTCGTACTGGCCCTCGAATTCGATGAACAGATCCTTGGGCGACTTGCCGAGCAGGTTCACCAGCACGTTGAGGCGGCCCCGATGCGCCATGCCGATGACGGTCTCCTCGATGCCCGCGCGCCCCTCCTGCTGCACGAGCTCGTCGAGCAATGGAATCAGGCTGTCGCCGCCCTCGAGCGAGAAGCGCTTTTGACCGACGTACTTGGTGTGCAGGTAGCGCTCCAGGCCCTCGGCCGCCGTGAGCTGCCAGAGGATGTTCTTCTTCTCGTCGGCGCTGAAGCGATGCTCGATCCGCTCCGCCTGGAAATTATCCTGCAGCCACAACCGTTCCTCGGTGTCCGAGACGTGCGCGAACTCGGCGCCGATCGTGTCGCAGTAGATGAACTTGAGGGTCGCGAGGATGTCGTTGAGCTTGCTGCGGGCCGGCAGCGCCGCGGTGCGGCTGCCCGTGAAGAATTCGGTCTCCATGTCCGCGTCCGACAGACCGAAGTACTTGGGATCGAGGATGTAGGGCATGCCGCGCGGCGACAGGCCCAACGGGTCGAGGTTTGCGATCAGGTGTCCGCGATTCGCGTAGACCTGAATCAAGCGCGACACCGCCGCTTGCTTGGCGCTCGCGGCTCCGGCGGATTCGCGGCTTGCGGCTGGTGGAGCACCGGCCGCCGGCCTTTGCAGTTGCGCCGCGAGGCGCTCGCGGATTTGCCGGTGAGTTCCCGCAGCGCCGGCGGGCGCCACGCCCCTCGCGAGGCCCGCGAAGTACCGTGCCCAGCCCGGCTCGACCGAGGCGGGGTCCTTCAGAAATTGTTCGTAGAGATCCTCGACGAAATCGGCGTTTCCACCATACAAGGCCGTGGTGGCGAATTGATCGGCCAGTGAGTCGCTCATGGGTCCTTCGGAAGGGTCAAAAACCTCAATTACATCAAGGTGATGAGCAGGAAAGGAAAACGAAAAAATCAGACACGCAGTTTAGCCCAATGGGGCACAATATGGAATGCGACGCAGGCCGCCAAAATTACAGAATGTAAAGGTCCGCGAACTGCCGCAGCATCCCGACCTCGTGGCCGATCAGGATGAAATAGGCCAGCAGGATGCAATACAAGATCACCTCGACCCGCATCACCCGCATGAAGCGGTAGCCCGCCAGCAGCACCATCAGCGCGACGCAGACCCCGGTGATCGCCATCTTGAGCCCGGCGAACACGGCGACATTGCCGCCGACGAACAGCGCCATGAACGGATTGACCTCGACGGCCCCGGCGGACAAGAGCTTCAGCGTCAGAAAGGCGTCCACCACGCTCAAAATCAAGATGCCGATCGAGACTGCCCAGAGGTGCGTGGCGTGCCAGTCGAGCACGTGGAAGCGCCCATCCTCCACGCGCCGGGCGGGACGGCGGCGGCGCGGACGTATGCTGCCGTACAACAGCGACCACCAGATGCGCTGGCGCCGGTCCGGCCGGCTTCGGCGATCCCGCGCCTCCCGGCTCCCCGTCGCCGGCGCAGCGGCAAAATCGTCGGGGGTCGGCGGGACGAAGCTCATCCAAGCACTATCCCGATTTCGCGGTCTGTTCGGCAAGCAATGCGTCATAATACGGCCCGCGGCGGCGCAAATTTTTCGGCCGTTCGCGCGGCCGAACGTAAGACTCAGAGGTCACGCGGCGCTCACCATTTGCGCCATGAAGTCGGCCACGGTCATGCCCGACAGGGCGGCGCGGTCGGCAAACATGCGCTTGATCGATTCGGCTTGCCTCGCCCCGAAATGCGCACCGACGCTGGCCTCGAACTTCTTGACCAGCACCGGCATGCCCTCGGCACGGCGCTTGCGATGGCCGATGGGATAGTCGACTTGAATGCGGGGGCTCGAGGTGCCGTCATCGAAGTGGACCTGCACCGCGTTTCCGATGTAGCGCTTGTCGGCCGCGTAGTACTCCTGCGTGAAAACCGCGTTCTCACGGACCTCCGTTTTGGCGCGCAGCGCATCGACCTGCGGGTCCCGCGCGATGCCGTCCTCGTAGTCCGCCGCCGTGAGCCTGCCGAACAGCAGGGGGATCGCAACCATGTATTGAATGCAGTGATCGCGGTCGGCGGGATTCGCCAGGGGTCCCGTCTTGTCGATGATGCGCACCCCCGGTTCCTGCGTCTCGATGGTCACGCGGCTCACCCGGTCCAAGCGATCCCGTACCTGCGGGTGCAGAGTCATCGCCGCCTCCACCGCGGTCTGAGCGTGAAATTCGGCCGGAAAGGAGATTTTGAACAGGATGTTCTCCATCACGTAGCTGCCGAACGCCTGCGGCAGCGCCAACGCCTTGCCCTTGAACAAAACGTCCTGGAAACCCCAGGTCTTGGCGCTGAGCGCGGACGGATAGCCCATTTCGCCCTTGAGCGCGAACAGGGCATGGCGAACCGCACGGCTGGTCGCGTCGCCGGCCGCCCAGCTCTTGCGCGAGCCGGTATTGGGTGCATGCCGATAAGTGCGCAGCGCGCCCCCGTCGATCCAGGCATTCGACACCGCGTTGATGACCTGATCGCGGGTGCCGCCCAGCATCGCCGTCACGACGGCCGTGGATGCGACGCGCACCAGCAGTACGTGATCGAGCCCGACCCGATTGAAGCTGTTCTCCAAGGCGAGAACGCCCTGGATCTCGTGTGCCTTGATCATGCCGGTGAGCACGTCGCGCACCTTGAGCGGCCGGCCGCTGCGCGACAGGTAGTCCGCGGTCGCGAGGATGCCGCCGAGATTGTCCGACGGATGTCCCCACTCCGCCGCCAGCCAGGTGTCGTTGAAGTCGAGCCAGCGGATCATCGCGCCGATGTTGAAGGCCGCGTTGATCGGGTCGAGCTCGTAGGAAGTGCCGGGGACGCGCGCGCCTCCTTTGAGCGTCGCTCCTGGAACCACCGGCCCGAGAAGCTTGGTGCACGCCGGGTAATTCAGCGCCTGGAAACCGCAGGCAAGCGTGTCCATGAGGCAGTAGTTCGCCGTTTCGTAGGCGAGATCGCTCTTGATCTCGCCGCTCGACGCGTAGTCGGCGATCGCCGCCAGCAGAGGGTCCGGAGCCGGCCGCTCGGCCGACTTGATATCGTGTGACATGAATTCCTTTTTTTGGCGCCCGCTCAGGGACGCCGTTCCAATGGCTTAAATTCGAGGTTCTCAGGGCCCGTGTAATTCGCGCTCGGCCGGATGATCTTGCCGTCGATGCGCTGTTCGATGATGTGCGCCGCCCACCCGGACGTGCGGCTCATCACGAACAACGGCGTGAACATGGCGGTGGGCACGCCCATCAAGTGGTAGGACACCGCCGAATACCAATCGAGGTTGGGGAACATGTTCTTGGCGCTCTTCATGACCGCCTCGATGCGCTCGGCGATGCGGTAGCCCTTCGAGTCCCCGGCGGCCTCCGCGAGCGTGCGCGAGACCTCCTTGATGATCTCGTTGCGGGGATCGGCGATCGTGTAGACGGGATGTCCGAAGCCGATGATGACTTCCTTGGCCGCGACCCGACGCCTGATGTCGCTCTCCGCCTCGTCCGGCGAGGCATAGCGCTGCTGAATCTCGAAAGCCACCTCGTTCGCGCCGCCGTGCTTGGGTCCGCGCAGCGCGCCTATCGCCCCCGCCTCGCAGGAATAGATGTCCGAGCCGGTGCCGGCAATCACCCTGGCGGTGAAAGTCGAGGCGTTGAATTCGTGCTCCGCATATAGATTGAGCGAGGTATGCATTGCGCGCACCCACTCTCCCGAGGGCCTCTTCCCGTGCAGCAAATGCAGAAAATGCGCGCCGATGGAGTCATCGTCCGTCTCGAGCTCGATGCGCTTTGCGCCGTTGGCGAAGTGATGCCAGTAGCAAAGCATCGAGCCGAGCGAGGCGAGCAGCCGATCCGCGATGGCGCGCGCCGCCTCGATGGGATGGCCCTCGGCCTCGGGCTCCACGCACCCGAGCGCGGAAACCCCGGTGCGCATCACGTCCATCGGGTGGCTCGATGCGGGCAATTGCTCGAGGATCGTGAGCACCGCCTTCGGCGGAACACGCAGACTCTTGAGCTTGGCCTTGTAGGCGGCGAGTTGCGCCCGGTTCGGAAGCTTCTCGTGCACCAGAAGATGGGCGATCTCCTCGAATTCGCATTGCGTGGCGATATCGAGGATGTCGTAGCCGCGGTAGTGCAAATCGTTGCCGCTTCGTCCCACCGTGCAGAGTGCGGTGTTGCCGGCGGGAACGCCGGACAGGGCCACCGATTTCTTCGGCTTGAGTCCCGTCGGCGACGTGCTCGCCGGAGCTTGCGTTTCGCTCATTTCTCTTTCCCTTCTCGGAACAATTCGTCGAGCTTGGCTTCGTAGGAGTGATAATCGAGGTACTTGTAGAGATCCACCCGGCTCTGCATTCGATCGATGACGTTCTTCTGGGTTCCGTCGCGGCGGATGGCCTCGTAGGTCGCGAGCGCGGCCGCGTTCATGGCGCGATACGCGGAACAGCAATAAAGCACCACGTCGACCCCCGCGGACGCGAGCTCGTCCCGCGTGTACAGGGGCGTGTGCCCGAATTCCGTGATATTGGCGAGAATGGGCACTTTGACCGCCTCCTTGAAGCGGCGGTACATCGCAAGGTCGGTCATCGCCTCCGGGAAGATCATATCGGCGCCGGCCTCGACGCACGCGACCGCGCGCTCGATGGCCCTGTCGATGCCTTCGACCGCCAGGGCATCGGTACGCGCCATCACGACGAAGTTCGAGTCCGTGCGTGCGTCGACCGCCGCCTTCACGCGATCGACCATTTCCTCCCGGCTGACGACCTCCTTGCCGGGACGGTGGCCGCAGCGCTTGGCCTGGACTTGATCCTCGATGTGCAGGCCGGCGGCGCCGAACTTGATGAAGGATTTGACGGTGCGGGCTATGTTGAATGCGCCGCCCCACCCGGTGTCCGCATCCACCAGGAGCGGCAGCGGGCAGGCATCGGTGATGCGGCGGATGTCGGTGAGCACGTCGTCCATGGTGCTGATGCCGAGATCGGGGACACCCAGCGAGTTCGCGGCGACCCCGCCGCCCGAGAGGTACAGCGCCCTGAACCCCGAGGCCGCCGCCAAGCGGGCGGTATACGCGGTGATGGCCCCCACGATTTGCAATGGATGCTCTTGCGCGACGGCGGCGCGCAAACGCGCCCCCGGGGACATCGCGGACGGGATGCTGATCGGTATCGCCATGGTCTTGGATTCCTGCAGGATCGAAACTATAGAGGTATTACCGCCGGGGTCGGGTGACAAAACCGATCAAATCGTCTGAGCGATTTTGCAACACCGCATTCTTATCCGGCGAGCGGCTGCGCCGCTCCCCGGTCACCCCTGCTGGCCGCGCCGAAACTCCCCGGGAGAGGCGCCGGTCCATTTCTGAAACGCACGATGGAATGCACTGCGCTCGGAAAATCCCAATTCCAGGGCGATGTCCACCACGCTTCGATCAGAGTCGCTCAGATAGCTGATCGCGAGGTCGCGGCGAAGCTGATCCTTGATTCCCTGATACGTGGCGCCCTCCTCGTGCAAACGCCGCCGCAACGTCGCCGCGGTCATGTTCAATTCCGCGGCGAGGGTGTCGAAATCCGGCACCTCCCCGGGGAGCCGCTGCCGCAACCGGCGGCGGATGCGCGCGCTCACGCTGCTGCCGTTCTTGTACTTGGTCACGATATTCTCGGGGGCAGTGCGCAGAAATTCCTTGATGCTGCGCTCGTCCTGCACCACGGGAAACCCAGGTAGCTGGCGTCGAAGGCGATGCCGGTGAACGGGGCATCGAAGGACAGATCGTTCGAAAACATCACCCGATATTCATCGCTGTGGGGGGGCTCGGGTAGCAAAACTGCGCACGAAGGATCGGGATCCGCCGGCCGACCAACCAGCAGGCGACGCCATGCAGCAGTAGGAGCAGCACCTCCTGCCCGAATACCCGGTGGGGCAGCCCCGCGCGCCGCTCCCGCAGCACGATGGTCGCTTCGCCATCGTCGCACTCCAACGATCCCGCGATGTCGTCGAGGATCAGTCCATAGAAGCGCAAGCTCCGATCCAGCGCCTGACCCAGCGTCCTGCAGCTCAGCACGGAATGACACAGCATGGCGAAGCTGCCCGACTTCATCCGCCGTGAGTCCTGGCCGAAAAACTCGTCGTCCAGCGTCAGGGCGATGAGGCGCCACAATTTTCCATAGTGCTCGGCGGAAACCCGCGCATGCGGGCTCTGCAGCAGCGTCGGCGACAGCCCGACAGCGATCAAGAGCTCGTCCGCATCCAGATGGCGGGCCCGGACCGCCTCGAGCGCCGCGGCGACGAAACAGATGGCCACCGTACCCGGCTCCGGCCGGCCGGCATGGGCAACATGGCCCGGAAACAGGTCGATCGATGACTCCCGCATGCAGGCGGTAGTTTACGCGATGCAGAGCGCCTAATATATGGATGTCCAGGGCCGAGCATCTGCGCTCGGGCCGTTACGTCAATCGGAGGGGAATTTCATGACCAGCACTGTCGTGGCGCTCAAACCGCAAGCGCCGACCGTCAAAATGTTGCTCGACGGCAAATTCATCGACTCGAAGTCCACCGAGTGGCACGACGTGGTCAATCCGGCGACGCAGGAGGTGCTGGCTCAGGTGCCGTTCGCGACCGACGCGGAAATCGACGCGGCGGTGGCATCGGCCAAGGCGGCGTTCAAGACCTGGAAGAACACGCCGATCGCCGCGCGCGCCCGGATCATGCTGAAGCTGCAGGCGCTGGTGCGCGAACACATGAGCCGCATCGCGCAGACGCTCTCGAGCGCGAACAGGGCAAGACCCTCGCCGATGCGGAGGGCGATGTGTTTCGCGGCCTCGAGGTCGTGGAGCATGCCTGCTCGATCGGCACGCTGCAGCTGGGCGAGTTCGCCGAAAACGTGGCCGGCGGCGTCGACACCTACACCATGCGCCAGCCCATCGGGGTGTGCGCCGGAATCTCGCCGTTCAATTTCCCGGCGATGATTCCGCTGTGGATGTTCCCGATGGCGATCGTCTGCGGCAACACCTTCGTGCTCAAACCCTCCGAACAGGATCCCGATGACGCCCATGCTGCTCGCCGAGCTCGCGCTGCAGGCCGGCGTCCCGCCGGGCGTGTTCAACATCGTCCATGGCGGCAAGCGCGCGGTCGAAGCGCTGTGCACGCACCGCGACGTGGCGGCAGTCTCCTTCGTCGGATCCACGACCGTCGGTACGCATGGTTTACAACCTGGCCTCCCAGCACGGCAAACGCGTGCAATGCATGATGGGCGCCAAGAATCACGCGGTGGTCATGCCCGATGCGAACAAGGATCACGCCTTGAACGCCCTGGTCGGCGCCACCTTCGGCGCGGCCGGGCAGCGCTGCATGGCAACCTCCGTCACCGTGCTGGTCGGCGAGGCAAGAAATTGGATGCCGGACATCGTCGCGAAGGCCAAGACCCTGAAGGTGAACGCGGGAACGGAGAAAGGCGCGGATCTCGGACCGGTGGTGTCGAAAAACGCCAAGAACCGCGTTCTCGGCCTGATCGAGGACGGCGTGAAGGAAGGTGCGAAGCTCGAGCTCGACGGCCGTTCCATCAAGGTGCCGGGCTACGAGCAGGGCAACTTCATCGGCCCGACGATATTCTCGGGCGTCAAACCCGACATGAAGATCTACACCACCGAGATATTCGGCCCCGTGATGGTGGTCCTCGGCGTCGATACGCTGGACGAGGCGATCGCGCTGATCAACGACAATCCGATGCGGCAATGGAACGGGAATCTTCACGCAAAGCGGCGCCGCGGCCCGCAAGTTCCAGAGCGAGATCGATGTCGGCCAGGTCGGCATCAACGTGCCGATCCCGGTGCCCGTCCCCTTCTTCAGCTTCACCGGCTCGCGCGGCTCGAAGCTGGGAGATCTCGGGCCGTACGGCAAGCAGGCGGTGCAGTTCTACACGCAGACCAAGACCATCACCTCGCGTTGGTTCGACGATGCCACCGTATCGGGCGGCGTCAACACCACCATCAGCCTGAAGTGAGGATCGACGATATCGCGGCCGTCGTCACCGGCGGCGCATCCGGATTGGGACGGGCCGTCGCCGAGCGGATCGTGGCGCGGGGCGGACGCGCCGTCATCCTCGACGTACAGGAGGAGGCCGGCCAGGCCACCGCGCGCGAGATCGAGGCAACGTTCGTGAAATGCGACGTGAGCGCGGAGCCCGAGGTGAACGAGGCGATGGCGCATGCCCGCCGGACCATGGGACGCGTCAATCTGCTGGTGAACTGCGCAGGCATCATCGGGGCGGGGAAGCTCATCGGGCGCGAGGGGCCGATGGCCGGCGGATTTTTCGAGAAGGTGGTCCGAGTCAATCTGATCGGAACCTTCCTGTGCGACAAGGCCGCTGCGGCCCTCATGCGCGACAATGCGCCCAACGCGGACGGCGAGCGCGGATTATTGATTCATACCGCCTCGGTGGCGGCTTACGAAGGGCAGATCGGCCAGGTCGCCTACGCCGCGACCAAAGCGGGTATCGCCGGGATGACCTTGCCGATCGCGCGCGAGCTCGCCGGGATCGGCATCCGCTGTGTCACGATCGCCCCCGGCATCTTCATGACGCCGATGCTCGCGAGCTTGTCCAAGGAAGTTCAGGATTCGCTCGGCGCGCAGGTGCCGTTTCCTCCGCGCCTCGGCAAGCCCGAAGAATTCGCCCAGCTGGTGCAATCCATCATCGAGATTCCGACATTGAACGGCGAGGTCATCCGCCTGGACGGCGCCATCCGGATGCAGCCGCGCTAGTGGCCGCCGTCATCGCCGCGGACGACGCGGCCCCGAGGGAAACAGAGCTCCACCGCGGCATCGGTTCGCGGCAGCTCGGCATGATCGCCATCGGCGGCGCCATCGGCACCGGCCTGTTCTTCGCCAGCGGCAGCGCGATCTCGCAGGCCGGCCCCGGCGGCGCCATGCTGGCCTACGCCATCATGGGCTTTGCCGTCTATTGCATGATGCAATCCCTGGGCGAGATGGCGACCCAGCTGCCGATTCGCGGCTCCTTCGAAACCTACGCCGAACGCTTCGTCGATCCCTCATTGGGATTCGCGGTCGGCTGGAACTACTGGTTCAGCTGGGCCATCACCTTGGCGGCGGAACTCGTGGCCGGATCGCTGATCGTCAAATTCTGGTTCCCGCATTCCAACTCCACGTTCTGGGCGCTGGGATTCTTCGCCCTGCTTCTGGCGCTCAACCTGCTTTCCGTGAAAGCCTATGCCGAGGCCGAGTACTGGTTCGCGAGCATCAAAGTCGCCACGGTTCTGATCTTTCTGCTCGTCGGCGCGCTCATGATCGCCGGGCTCCTCGGCGGCCACAACGGCGGCTTCGCGAATTGGACCCTGGCGGACCCCAAGACCGGCACCCGCGCGCCCTTCGTCGGCGGGCTTTCCTGCATGCTGTTGGTGTTTCTGGTGGCGGGCTTCGCGTTTCAGGGGACGGAGAGCGTGGGCCTCGCCGCGGCCGAAACCGACGACCCGAGCAGGAACGTGCCGAAGGCCATCAGGAGCGTGTTCTGGCGCATTCTCTTGTTCTATATCGGCTCGATCCTGGTGGTCGGCACGCTGATCAGCTACACCAATCCCGACCTGCTGCACGGCGACGAGGGCCACGTGGCGCTGTCTCCCTTCACCATGGTGTTCCAGCACCTGCCGCGGTTCGGCTTCTACGCCGCCAGCCTCATGAACGCCGTGATCTTGTCGGCCGTCTTATCGTGCGGAAACTCCTCGATGTATGTCGCTTCGCGCATGTTGTATGCCATGGCGCACAGCGGCAAGGCGCCGCGGGTATTCGGCCGGGTCAACGCCCGCGGCGTGCCCACCGCCGCCTTGCTCGTCACGGGCGCCATCAGCGCCACGGCCTTCTTCTCCACGCTCGTCGGCGATCAGAAGATCTACCAGATCTTTTACAATGCGTCGGGCCTCAGCGGCTTTTTGATCTGGTTGGGCATCGCCATCTGTCATCTGCGCTTCCGAAAAGCGTGGGTGGCGCAGGGCAAGAGCCTGGACGAACTGAAGTTCAAGGCGCGGTTCTTCCCCTATGGGCCCTGGCTGGCGCTGATCCTGTTCGTCATCGTGCTGTTCGGCGCCAACATCGGCGTGTTCCAGGCGCCGGTGTTTTCCTGGTTCGATTTCATCACCGGCTACCTGATGATCCCCGTCTTCGTCGCGCTCTATCTCGGCCACAAGTTCTGGTGCAAGACGCGCTTGGTGCGGCTCGAGGATTGCAATTTCGAGCTGGAGTGACGACGTTGATTCGGCCCTTACAGCAGTGGGCGCCACCATACTGCGAACGAGGTACTTGACACAACGCAGCATGATCGAGCAGAGTTGCGCCCGTCGAGTGATAACCCGGCGCGCGATCGGCGTCAGGGTTGTCTTATGGCTTCAAGTGTGCGTGCTAGGGACGGCGCGCCCGCGCGCCTCTGTGCCTCTTGCTCCAGCGCTGAATCACGCCTTGGATGGCATCCAACCCGTCCGTCAATGCCGCCGGCCCCGGCTGCAGAATGAGCGGCGACTTGATCTCGTGCAATTCGCCGTCGCGAACCGCGGGCACCGCGTCCCAGCCCGGCCTCGCAGCGACGAGATTCGGCCTGAAGCGTTTGCCGCACCACGACCCGAGAATCACGTCGGGCGCCCGGCGCACCACCTCGTTGGGATCGGCGAGTATCCTGTCCCGGCCGAGCGCGCATGCCGCGCGTTCCGGAAATACGTCGTCGCCGCCCGCGATGCCGACGAGCTCGCTCACCCAGCGTATGCCCGTGATCTGCGGCTCGTCCCACTCCTCGAAATACACGCGCGGCCTGCGAGGAAGCATGGCCGCCTGCCCGCGCACCGACTCGATGTGCCCCTCGAGCTCGCAGGCGTATCGCTCGGCCCGCTCGGACGCCCCGACCAACGCACCGAGCCTCCTCACATAACCCAGGATTCCTTCGACCGAGCGATGATTGCTGATCCACACCTCGACGCCCGCCTTGATCAGCGCCTGCGCAATCCCGGATTGGATGTCGGAAAAACCGACGACGAAATCGGGCTCGAGGTCGAGGATCCGGTCGAGCTTTGCACTGGTGAACGCGGAGACCCTGGGCTTTTCGCGCCGCGCACGCGCCGGACGCACCGTGAATCCGGAGATGCCGACGATGCGCTCCTCTTCACCGAGCGCGTACAGCACTTCGGTCGGCTCCTCCGTGAGGCACACGATCCGATGCGGATAGCGCCGATCCACCGTCAGAGCACGCCCTCGGCGAGCGCAGCGGCGGCTCCGTGAACGACGGCGTGCGCGAGACCCGGCGCCTGAGACAGCACGTGATGCGCATAGAAAACCGCGGTCTCGATCTTGGCGCGATAGAAGTTCGCGGGCAGCGAGGGCTCCCCCCCCGCCGCGAGGCGCTCGCTCGCGATCGCTGCCGAGCGCAGCAATTGCCAGCCGCCGGCGACGATCCCGAACAACTTGAGGAGCGGGACCGCGCCGACGGATACCTGCTTGAACTCGATGCCGTACTGGGAGACGACGTATTCAACCGCCCGCTCGAGCGCGTCCACGGAGTCGGCGAACACCGCCGCCGCGGCAGTGAGGCCCGGCGTGCTTCGCAAGCTGCCCGCGAGCGCGCGCATGTCGACGATCAACGCCTTCGCGGCGACGCCGGAGTCGCGCGCCAGCTTCCGGCCGACCAGATCGTTGGCCTGGATCGCGGTCGTGCCCTCGTAGATCGGGGTGATGCGCGAGTCCCGGAATTGCTGCGCCACACCGGTTTCCTCGATGAACCCCATTCCGCCGTGAACTTGCACGCCGAGCGATGCGACCTCGACGCTGGTCTCCGTACACCACCCCTTGACGACGGGAATCAGCAGATCCGCGAACGCCTGATGCCTCCTGCGCTCATCGGGCTTCGGATGCAGGCGCGCGGCATCTAGCGAGACGGCGGCCACGGCGGCGAGCGCGCGCATCGCCTCGGTCTGTGATTTCATGAGCATCAGCATGCGCCGCACGTCCGGGTGCCGCACGATCGCGACGCGGCCCTTCTCGCCCGGCTCCGTTCCCTGTACGCGCTCATTGGCGAAGGCGAGCGCGCTCTGAAAGGCGCGCTCGGACAGGCCGACGCCCTCGAGCCCCACCGCAAATCGCGCCGCATTCATCATGATGAACATGTATTCGAGCCCGCGATTCTCCTCACCGATCAGCTCGCCGATGGCGCCGCCCTTCTGGCCGTACGCCAGAACGCAGGTCGGGCTCGCATGAATGCCGAGCTTGTGCTCGACCGACAGGCATCGGACATCGTTGCGCTCGCCGATCGAGCCGTCCGGCTGCACCAGGAACTTCGGCACCAGGAAGAGCGAGATCCCCTTGACGCCTTCCGGCGCTCCGGGCGTGCGGGCCAGCACCATATGGATGATGTTGTCCGTGAGATCGTGTTCACCGTAGGTGATGAAGATCTTCTGGCCCGAAACCTTGTAGAGGCCCTTGCCCACGGGCTCGGCGCGCGTGCGGACCGCCGCCAGATCCGATCCCGCCTGCGGCTCGGTGAGGTTCATGGTGCCGGTCCAAACACCTGCGACCATCTTCGGGAGGTAAGTCTTTTTCTGGAGCTCCGATCCCCGCAGATCGATGGCCTCGATGGCCCCGCGCGTCAGCATGGGACAGAGCGTGAACGACATGTTGGCGCCGTTCCACATCTCCTCGACCAGTGCCGACAGCACCCGGGGCAGCCCTTGGCCCCCGAACTCCCGCGGGCATGCCAGTGCGCTCCATCCGCCCTCGACGAACGCGTCGTAGGCCTTTTTCCAGCCGGCGGCTGTCGAGACTTCGGTGTCGTGCCAGCGAACGCCCTCGACATCGCCGGAGCGGTTCAGCGGTGAGAGCACGCCGCCCGCGAACTTGGCCGCCTCCTCGAGGATGGCCTCCGCCACGTCCGAGGTCGCGTCCTCCGAGCCGGGCAGCTCGGCAACGAGCTTCCGATCCAACAGTTCGCGCAGTACGAACCGCATGTCATCGAGCGGTGCCTGATAATCCTGCATGGTCGTATCCTCGATCAGCCGTAAGTGTAGAAGCCGCGCCCGCTCTTGCGGCCCAGGAGCCCTGCCGCCACCATCTCGCGCAGGAGCGGCGCCGGCCGGTACTTGGGATCCCCGTAGTCCCGTTGAAACACTTCCATCACGGATAGCAGGGTATCGAGCCCGACGAGGTCCGCCAGCGCCAGCGGCCCGATCGGGTGATTACAGCCGAGTTTCATGCCCTCGTCGATGTCCGCCGCGCTCGCAACGCCGTCCTGCAGCGCGAAAATCGCCTCGTTGATCATCGGACAGAGCACGCGGTTGACGGCGAAACCCGGGGAATTCTTGACGCTTACGGAGGTCTTGCCGACGTGCCGGATGAATTCCGCCGCCCGCGCGTGGGTCTCCTCGCTGGTCAGCAGGCCCCGGATAAGCTCGACCAGCGCCATGAGCGGCACGGGGTTGAAAAAATGCATGCCGATGAAGCGCTCCGCGCGGGACGTGGCCGCCGCGAGCGCGGTGATCGAGATCGACGAGGTATTGGTGGCAAGTATCGCCTCCGGCCGCATGATCTCGTCGGCCTGCCTCATGATGCGCTGTTTGACCTCGAGATTCTCGGTCGCGGCTTCGATCACCAGATCCATTGCGCCGAGGTCCGAATAACGGGTGCTGCCGCGGATGCGCCCAAGCGTCGCGGCGCGATCCGCCGCGCTCAGCTTTTCCTTCTTCACCAGACGATCGAGGCTTGCCCCCACGGCGGCGATTCCCCGCTCCACCGCCGCATCCGACACATCGATCATCACGACCTCGATTCCGGCGGCGGCGCTCACCTGGGCAATGCCGTTGCCCATGGTTCCGGCGCCGATCACCCCGACTTTCTTCAAAGCTTTTGTCATTGTCGCAAACACTCCATTACATGTTGCGGCGGTACTTCCCGCCGACCTCGTACAGCGTTCCGGTGATCTGGCCGAGCGAGCAAGCCCGCACGGCCTCCATGAGAACCTCGAACGTGTTGCCGTTCGCGATCACCGCGCTGCGCAACCGCTCGAGGATCGGCGGTGCCCCGGCGGCGTTGCGCGCCTGGAATTTCCTCAGTCTCTCGAGCTGCGATTGCTTCTCCGCCTCGCTCGAGCGCGCGAGCTCGATGCTCTGCGGGGCCGCCTCCGCGGCCGGATTGCGGAAGGTATTGACGCCGATGATGGGCAGCGAGCCGTCATGCTTCTTGTGCTCGTAGAACAGCGACTCGTCCTGGATCTTGCCGCGCTGGTAGCCGGTCTCCATGGCCCCGAGCACGCCGCCGCGCGAGGCGATCGCGTCGAACTCCTTGAGCACCGCCTCCTCGACCAGATCGGTCAGCTCGTCGATGATGAAGCTTCCCTGGTTCGGATTCTCGTTCTTGGCGAGACCCCACTCCCGGTTGATGATGAGCTGGATGGCCATCGCGCGGCGCACGCTTTCCTCGGTCGGCGTGGTCACCGCTTCGTCGTACGCATTGGTGTGCAGGCTGTTGCAGTTGTCGTAGATCGCGCAGAGCGCCTGAAGGGAGGTGCGGATGTCGTTGAACGCCATCTCCTGTGCGTGCAGCGAACGCCCCGAGGTTTGCACGTGGTACTTGAGTTTCTGGCTGCGCTCGCTCGCGCCGTATTTGTTCTTCATGGCGACCGCCCAGATCCGGCGCGCGACGCGGCCGATCACCGAATATTCCGGATCCATGCCGTTCGAGAAGAAGAACGAGAGGTTCGAGGCGAAATCGTCTATGTGCATGCCGCGCGCGAGATACGACTCGACATACGTGAAGCCGTTCGCCAGCGTGAACGCGAGCTGTGAAATCGGGTTCGCGCCGGCCTCCGCGATGTGATAGCCGGAGATCGAGACGGAATAAAAATTCTGCACGTGGTTGTGCACGAAGTATTCCTGAATGTCCCCCATCATCTTGAGCGCGAATTCGGTGGAGAAGATGCAGGTGTTCTGACCCTGATCCTCCTTCAGGATATCGGCCTGAACCGTGCCCCGCACGGTCGACAGCGTCCACGCCTTGATCTTCTGCAGCTCGTCTTCCGTGGCCTCGCGCCCGTTTTGCTCCCGGAACTTGTCCACTTGCTGATCGATGGCCGTATTCATGAACATGGCCAGGAGGATCGGGGCGGGCCCGTTGATGGTCATGGAGACGGAGGTCGACGGCGCACATAGATCGAAGCCCGAGTACAGCACCTTCATGTCCTCGAGCGTCGCAATCGACACGCCCGAGTTCCCCACCTTGCCGTAAATGTCCGGCCGGGGGTCCGGGTCCGACCCGTACAGGGTCACGGAGTCGAACGCCGTGGACAGCCGGTGCGCCGGCATGCCTTCCGACACCCGCTTGAACCGCTGGTTGGTCCGGAACGCATCGCCCTCGCCGGCGAACATGCGCGTCGGATCCTCGCCCTCGCGCTTGAACGCGAACACGCCCGCGGTGTACGGGAATGAGCCGGGGACGTTTTCCTTCATCAGGAAGCGCAGGATCTCCCCGTCGTCCTCGAAACGCGGCAGGGACACCTTGCGCACCTTGGTGCCGGAAAGCGACTCGTAATTGAGCTTCGTCCGCAGCTCCTTGTCGCGGATCCTCACCACGTATTCGTCCGCCGCGTAGAGCTCCCGGGTCTTCGGCCATTGTTCCAGGAGCTTGACCGACGCAGGACTGAGCTCGCCCGCCTTCGCCGAGATCAGCTCGCCGAATTCCGCGACCGGCTTGCCGGCACGCTCGAACAGGGTGCGCGCGGTTTCGAGCGACTGGCGCTCCCGCGCCGCGCGCGCCTGCGCGGCGAGGTGCCGGTGGTAGTCGCGGACCGATCCGGAAATCTCGGCGAGATAGCGTACGCGGTCGGGGGGGACCACCGCGCGGCCGCGCGAGGAGGCTTTCACCGCGGTACGGGGGAGCTTTCCCGGCTTGACCTTCAGGCCTTGCTCCTGCAGGCGCGGCAGCATGGCCTGGTAGAGCGCGGTGACGCCATCATCGTTGAAGCGCGAGGCCATGGTGCCGAATACCGGCATGGTGTCCGGTGCCTGTTGAAAATGACCCCGGTTGCGCTGGTACTGCTTGCGCACGTCGCGCAGCGCATCCTCGGCGCCCTTGCGGTCGAATTTGTTGATGGCGACGAAGTCGGCGAAATCGAGCATGTCGATCTTCTCGAGCTGGGAGGCCGCGCCGAACTCGGGCGTCATGACATAGAGCGAAGTGCCCACCAGCGGCACGATGCCGGACTCTCCCTGACCGATTCCGGAGGTCTCCACCACGATCAGGTCGAAGCCGCTCAATTTGCAGCAGGCGAGGACTTCGGGCAGTGCCGCAGACAGCTCGTTGCCGGTGTCCCGCGTCGCGAGCGACCGCATGAAGATCTTGTCGGAGTCGATCGCGTTCATCCGGATGCGGTCGCCGAGCAGGGCGCCGCCCGTCCGCTTGCGGGAGGGGTCGATCGAGATCACCGCAATGCGCAGCCGGTCGTCCTGATCGAGCCGGAGCCGCAGAATGAGCTCGTCCGTCAGCGAGGATTTACCGGCGCCGCCGGTTCCCGTGATGCCGAGCACCGGAACCTTGAGCGGCGCCGCAGCCTGCAGGATCGCCTGGCGGCTGCGCGACGAATACGCCCGGTTCTCCACCGCGGTGATGATGCGGGCGAGCTTGCGCCGGTCGCCGGATTTCAGGGCCTCCGATGCATCGGATTCCGGGGGCGCCAGCGCGGCAAGATCGTAGTCGCTGGAGCGGATGACGTCGTCGATCATGCCCTGCAGGCCGAGCGCTGCCCCGTCTTGCGGCGAATAAATCCGCGTGACGCCGTAGGCGATGAGCTCGCGGATCTCCGCCGGCACGATCACGCCGCCGCCCCCGCCGAACACCTTGATGTTCTCGCCGCCGTTCTGGCGCAAGAGATCGATCATGTACTTGAAGAACTCGATGTGGCCGCCCTGATAGGAGGTGACGGCGATCCCCTGGGCATCCTCCTGCAGCGCCGCGTTCACGATCTCCTGCACCGAGCGGTTGTGCCCCAGATGGATCACTTCGGCCCCCGAAGCCTGCAGGATGCGCCGCATGATGTTGACCGAGGCGTCGTGCCCGTCGAAGAGCGACGTGGCGGTGACGAACCGAACCTTGTTCTTCGGCTGATACGGCGCCGGTTTGGCGGCGAGCGAGACGGCGTTCATGAGATCGGCTCCTTGCGCGCATGCGCGCGTCCGGACGGCTTCGCCGCGGCGCGCGGCGCGAGACCGAGATTGAAGATACGGATGAATGCGTCGGCAATCTCGCGGGGCGTCATCGATTGGTTTTCACGGTACCAATGGGCAATCCAATTGAGCGCTCCCGCAAGGGCAAAGGAAGTCATCTTGAGATCCTCCGTCTGGATGGAGCCGTCGCGCACGCCCTCTTCGAGCAGCCGGCGGATCCCCTGATCGATCTCGGACTTGAGCCGCTTGATGTGCAACAGCGATGAGGGCGCGAGCCCCAGATCCTCGGCCCGCACCATGCACCAACCATACTCCGAGGCGATGGCCTCGGCGTAATGGCGCATCATCTCGTTCAAATGTCCCCGAGCCGTGACACCGGCCTCGCGAGGCCGCCGAAACGGCTCCAGCACCCGTTCCAGTCCGGTCAAGATACATTCGAGAAGCAGTTGCTCCTTGTTCGCGACGTAGTAGTAGATCGTCGGCTTGCTGACGTTCAGCGCCGCCGCGATTTCGTCGATCGACGTGTTGTGATAGCCGTGGGCGTTGAAAGCCCGTGCGGCGGCGCGAATGACGGCCTCGCGCTTGATGTCCCGGTTGCGCTGGGTGGTCTTTCGGACCGGCCAGGGTGACACCAGGGCTGAGCCCTCGCTGTCGGGCGTTGCCGCGCGGGATTTGCCGACCGACCTCATCGAGCCTCGCATTGCCGCGGCGGCGGCGCGCTTGATCATTATCCTACCAGTCAGTAAATATTACTCTCCAGTAGATATTACCGTCAAGTAGCAGTCAAACGGCCCCTCCCGGGCGGAGGCTGCCAACCGGTTCTCGGATCTCGATCAAATTGATGCTCCGGCAGGTGAACACCGTCTGGTTGCTCTGATTCAGAAGCGTATAGCGGCATTCCACCACCCCGCGGGCGGGATCCGTGCGGCTCGGCCGCTTCGCCAGAATCTCCGACGTCGCCCTGAGCTCGTCCCCCGCCCTGATGGGGTTCGGCCAGCGCACATCCTCCCAGGCCACGCCGCAGATCCACCGGATGTCGCCGCTGATCTCATGATCGAGGCGCCGCCAGAGAGCCGCACCGTGGATGCCGGAAGCCACGATCTCGCCGAATATGGAGCCCGCCGCGGCCGCCGGATCGACGTGGAAATACTGAGGATCGTAGCGCGTCGCGAATTCCAAGAGCTCCTCCCGAGTCACCGTTCGGCTGCTTGACTCGCGCACCTCGCCGACCACAATGTCCTCGTAGTAACGCCCTTCAGCCACCATGAGAACATCCATGACCTCGAGCATGCCTCTGGAATACACGACCATGGCCCGGCGGATCGAGCGGCTCGAGGCGCGCGCCGAAATCCGCGAGCTGGTGGCACGCTACTGCTTCGCCGTCGATGAGCGGGACGTGGAGGGAATCGGCGAATGCTTCACGCGCGGCGGGGCGTTCCGTTCCTACGACGGCAAGATGGATGCGACCGGCAGGGCCGCGGTCATCGAGCAGTTCCACGGCCGGTTCGCCGTGCTCGGGCCCAGCAATCACTTCACCCACGACCAGATCGTCACGTTCGACGACTCCGATGCCGGGTCCGCGAAAGGCTTGGTCAATGCGCATGCCGAAGTGGTGCGCAACGGCCGCTCCCTGCTCGCATCGCTGCGCTATCACGACGACTACCGGCGCGAAGACGGGCGCTGGCGATTTCACGTGCGCACCCTCGCCTTCTTCTACTACGTGGAGCCGCAAAGGTATCACGAGGTCATGCTCGGGACGCTGCGCAACGAAGCCTATCCGGCTCCGCACCCGGCCGACTTTCCGGAAGCGTTGCCGACCTGGCAGCGCTACTACCGCGAGCGCCCCCGCCGCTGACCTGCGCACCCTGGCCGCGGTCACTCATCCTTCAACGCCAGACGGATCGCCGCCTCGATGCGGGGTGGACCGGGCACGTACATGCGCTCGAGCGCGGGCGCAAACGGAATGGGTGTGTGCGGCGGGGTGACCTGCACGATGGGCCTCTTGAGCGCCCGAAAAGCCTTCTCCGCGACGGTGGCGGCGATGTCGGCCGCAATGCCGCACCGGGGAGGGGACTCGTCGACGATCACCAGCCGCCCCGTGCCCTCCACACTCTCGATGATCGTCTCCGCATCCAAGGGCGACGTGGTGCGGGGGTCTATGAGGTCGCACGTGATGCCTTCCTTCGCAAGCGCATCGACGGCTCGTTCGGCGAAAGGCACCATCCGGGCAAAAGCCACGACCGTGACGTGCTCGCCTTCCCGCACCAGCGCGGCCTCGCCGAAGGGTACTGTGTAAGACTGCTCGGGCACTTCGCCTTTGCGAGGGTAAAGCGCCTTGTGCTCGAAGAAAATGACCGGGTCGTCGTCGCGGATGGCTTGGATGAGAAGGCCCTTGGCGTCGTAGGCGTTCGATGGAACGACGATCTTCAGACCGGGAACCGCCGTCAACATCGCGTAGATGGATTGGGAATGTTGCGGACCCATGTTCATGCCCGCCCCCATCGCCATGCGGATCACCACCGGGCAGCGCGTCTTGCCGCCGAACATGTAGCGGAATTTCGCGATCTGGTTGTACACCTGGTCCAGGCACACACCGATGAAATCCGCGAACATGATCTCTGCGACCGGGCGCAGGCCTGCGAGCGCGGCGCCGGCCGCGGCGCCGACGATCGCAGACTCCGAGATGGGGGTGTCGAGCACGCGGGCCTCGCCAAACCTCGGAAGCAGGCCTTTGGTGACGCCGAAAATTCCTCCGGATGCCTCGCGCTGCCCCGACGTGCCTCCAGCGCCGCCCGAGACATCCTCGCCGAGGACGATCACGCGTTCGTCCCGCTCCATCTCCTGATGAAGGGCCTGGTTGAGCGCATCGCGCATGCTGAGTTGGGGCATGAAGATCTCAGTACTGAATGTAGACGTCGGAATACAGGTCGGCTTCGCCGGGAGGGGCGGCGGCTCTCGCCTCGGCAACCGCCCGCTCGATGAGTGCCGAAACTTCCGCATCGATGGCGAGAAGAGCGGCCGCAGACACCGATCCATCCGCCTGGGTGCGCGCGCGGAAGCGCTCGAGGCAATCCATCGTGACCCTTTGCCGGGCCACCTCGTCCTTCGCGCGGTAATTCTGCGGATCGCCTTCGAAATGCCCATAAAACCGCGTGGTGGTCGCTTCGATGGTGCTGGGACCTTCGCCCTTCTTGGCGCGCTCGACGGCGCGCCCCATGGCCTCGCGGACGGCATGGAAATCCGAGCCATCCACGCGCTCGGCGGGCATGCCGAACGCCCGCGAACGGGCGGCCAGATCGCCGGACCCGACTGCATACGCGGCGCCGGTATGCTCGCTATAGCCGTTGTTTTCCATGACGAAGATCGCCGGCACCTTGAGCACGACGGCCATGTTCATCGCCTCGAACACCGTGCCCTGGTTCGCGCTGCCGTCGCCGCCGAAGGCGACGCTGACCGAGCGGTTGCCCCTGAGCTTGCAGGCCACGGCGGCGCCCACGGCGATCGGCGGGCCTCCACCGACGATCGCGTTCGCGCCCAGCATGCCCTTCTCGAAGTCCGCGATGTGCATCGAGCCGCCCTTGCCGCCGCAGAGCCCGTCCTTGCGCCCGTAGATCTCCTTCATCATGCCGATCACATCGCAGCCCTTGGCGATGCAATGACCGTGTCCCCGATGGGTGCTCACGATGTAGTCCTGATCCCCGAGGCAGCTGCACACGCCGACCGCGACGGCCTCCTGGCCGGCGTACAGATGCGTGAAGCCCGGTATCTCGCCGGTGGCGATCTCGATGTGAAGCCGCTCCTCGAACTCGCGGATCAGCTTCATTTGCCGGTAGGCGGACAGCAGGAGCTCCCCGGTGAGGCCCGATGCGTCGGTCATTTGCTTTCTCCGCCCGCCCAGGCGTCGCGATCCGAGCCGGACGGAAATAAATAGTCGTCGATCACCTTGTGAAAATGACGGATGCGAAGCTCCTGCCGCCCGAGCCACAGCCCGCCGAACCCGCGCGAATGCATTCCGGCTTGCACGTTCGGCAGGTTGGCCGCGTCCTGGTCGAGCACCAATCCGATCGTCTTGTCACCGTGCTTGAAATGTTGGTGCTTCGCGCGCTCCGGCCAGGTTCCTCCCTGCGGCACGAGCTCATAGGTCCAAATGTCGTAGTACATCTTGTTGGGATCGCTCGCATGCGGGCGCTGGCGGAATATCCAGAAGTCGTCCGCGTGGAGGTTGAGGGAGAGATTCGGAAAGATCGTGTAGTGGTAGTCGTCGGTGAGCTGATCGTCGTTGAGCTCGGAATAATCGCGCCCTTGCTGGGGCCCCACGGCGCGCTTCTGCTTCTGCACATCGCGCCGGATGTTGGCGACCGGCTGGTCGTAATCCACCGGGTCCATTCCGGCCGTTTTCATGATCATCTTGATCGACTCCGGAATGCCGGGAGGCTTGCGCACTCTGGGAGAGACGGTTCCGAAGGGAATCAGGTAGCGGCTGTGGCGTTCGTAACAGTCGATCTGGATATCGAGGTCGTGCAAGTGCCAGAGCAGCTGCGGATGAATGCCTTGAACGTGGTAGCTCTCGTTGAACGCGTCGACGGAGGTCTTCCAGTTGCAATCCCACTCCACCGTGATGTCGCGGGTTTGCACCATGCGCTCGAAGTGATACGGGTCGAGGTGACGCGGGATCGGATCGAGATACTCGGCGAGCGGCCGCGCATCGGGGTCGAGCGAGAACCACACGAAGCTCCCCCACTCCTCGCAGCGGACCTCGGTGAGGCCGTAGGCAGGGGCCCCCTGCGAAAATGTATCGACATCGGGGATGCGCCGGTAGCTCCCATCGAGATTGTATTCCCAGTGGTGGTACAGGCACTTGAACGTGAGCGAGGATCCCGAAGTTCCGCGCCCGCAGGGGCGCAATCGATTGCCGCGATGCTGACAGACGTTGTAGAAGCCGCGCACGGTGCCGTCGGACTGGCGCACCACGATGATGGACTCCGGGCCGATCTCGGTCACGATGTAGTCGCCCGGGCCCGGGATATCCAGGGAGCGGCCCGCGACCAGCCACACCTTGGTCCAAAGGCGTTCCCATTCGAGGCGCATGAACGCCGCCGAGGTGTACCGGCGCGCGTCGATGATCGCCGTTCCGAGGTCGGGATCGTCCGCCTTTTCATGCGGCGTCCCGGGTGTCGCGGCGGTACGGCCGTCCGCTCCGGATTTGACCCGGACCACCGGGGCATACGGGGGCGCGGCCGAGCGGCGCAGAAACTCTTCATCGTCAGCCATTCAATTCGCCTCGCTCGATAGCCGGCCGGCCCAGCGGATCCCGCGCCGCAGGATCTCGTGGTACACGGGGAGCTTCCAACTGCCGCGCTCGACGGCGGGATATTCCGCGATCAGGGGCCGCATGTCGTATTTCCCGCGGCAATGACCGAGCGTGCAATACAGCACCTCGCCGCCCCGGTGCTCATGGAGGTAGAGCACCAGTTGACGATCCGAGCCGCGGTTGCCGAGCCCGGATTCCGACGTGCCGCCCGGCCAGTGTTTCGCCGTGAAGCCGGGCGCTTCTCCGCTGAAGCGGGTATGCAGCAATGCGTGATTCGAGCCGTGATACTCGGACAGGTATAGCTCGTCATCGGCATCGAACGGCTCGAGGCCCGCGACCAGGGGATGGGACGCATCGCTCACCTCGACACGATAGGGCTTGATCGGCGGATGGGCGAGAAACTGGCTGCCCAACATCTCCATGAACCCCCTATTCGCGCGGGGAGCGTCCCAGCCCCTGCCCTTCACGTACTTCAGCACCGAATTCGTGCCGTGCAGCGCCAGCCATCGTCCACCCGCCGACAGGAAGGTCGTCAGGGACTCCTCCTGCGCGGCATCGGGAATGACATCGCAGGTGTAGGTGATGAGAAAATCCGATTTCACGATCGCCTCGCCGTCGCGGTAATCCTCGGCGACCCTGACCCGAACCCGCTCGTGCTCGGCCAGCAATTTCAACAACTCGAGCCGCGCATAGTCCATGTCGTGGTAGCGGCCGCCGCAAATCAAATAGCCGTTGACAGGGCCCGACGCCATGCGGCCCGCCCTCAGCGACCCGGGCACCGCACGCTGCGTTTCACAGCTGCACCCGCTTGGTGAATCCGTTGTCCGCGATGATGTTGGCGCCGGTGATGAGGCTCGCCGCGGGGCTCGCCACGAACACGATGACCCGGGCTATCTCCTCGACCGTACCCATGCGGCCGCAGGGGAGCTGCTTCATCGCCCAGTCGTAGAGCTTCGCCTGCGTGCCCTTGATCATCTCCCACGCGCCGCCTTCGAAGTAAATCGGGCCGGGTGAGACGGTATTGACGCGCACGTTCTTGCGTCCGACGTATTGCGACAATTGCTTCGAGTAAGTGATGAGACCCGCCTTGATCGCGTTGTAGGCCATCGGCGCGGCGAATGTCTCCACGGCATTGGTCGACCCGATGATCACGATCGATCCGGCTCCGGATTTTTCCAGATGCGGCATCAAGGCCTCGCAGCCCCGGACCGTGTGGAGCATGTCGATCTCGAAATTTCGGACCCAGTTCTTCTCGCTGTCCATGCCCCCACCGCCGCTCACGCCGGGGACGAACACGTCGCAGCCGCCGAGCGCGGTTGCCGCTCGCTCGAGCCACGCCCGGTAGGCCTCGCCGTCGCGGACGTTGACCGCCTCGCCTATCACCTCGGACCCAGGCCGCTTGATCGCGGCCGCCGCCTCGGCGACTTCCTCGGCCGATCGAGCGCAAAAGGCCACGTTGGCGCCCTCGGCGACCAATAATTCGACCACTCCACGGCCGATGCCCTTGGTTGCACCCGTTACGATCGCCCTTTTGCCCTTAAGGCCTAAATCCATCGGTCGCCTCCTTCAAATGAACTCGATTGTAGGCGCCATCGCGCCACAAAACAAACCGTCTTGACTGTTTTTTTCTACTGCGCGACAAGGCCGTTGTCGATGAGTATTTCCGCGGCATTCACGAACCGCGACTCATCGGAGGCCAGGTACACCACGAGGTTCGCAACGTCCTCGGGCTTGCCGAGACCGACGGGGGTCTGATCATACATCGACATCTGCATGCCCAGCTCCTGCGTGGCCCGAACGACCATCGGCGTATCGATGGCGCCCGCGTGAACGGAATTGCAGCGCACGTTGTAGTGATTCATCTGGCAGTGAACCGCGATCGCCTTGGACATGGAGCGAACGGCTCCCTTGGCGGCGCCGTACGCGTAGAACACCGGATAGCCCAGGTGAGTGGCCGTCGAGCACATGTTGATGATCGAACCGCCTCCGGAATCGCGCATGAGAGGAATCCCGTACTTGCACGAGAGGAAGACGCTGTCCGTCATCACCCGCAGATGCGCCTGGAATTGCTCGAGCGTCGCCGATTCCGGGGTGCCGACAACCACCATGCCGGCATTGTTCACGAGAACGTGCAGCGCTCCGAAGCGTCGCCGGATCTCCTCGAAAACCTCCATCCAGCGTGCCTCGCTCGATACGTCTTGCCGCAGGAAATGGGCGCTTCCCGCTACGGTGCCGTTCAGTTCGGACTCGAGCTTGCGGCCCGCCTCCTCGTTGATATCGGTGATCACCACCCGCGCGCCTTCCCTGGCCAGGGCGACGGCGTCCGCCCGCCCCAAACCCGAGGCGGCGCCCGTCACCAACGCTATCTTTCCAGCCACTCTTCCCATGCTTCCCCCCGCTCGACGTCGCAACGAAATTACCAATCATGTTATCCGGTTTCCATCATATTGGACTTTTTCAAGCAATGGGTACGACTTTGGCATATAAAGGATTTTTGAACGTGGTTCCGCCGATGGAGAAGGGTCAACGCATGGCAGCAAACGCTCAGGGACCGGCCGGTAACGCCAAGCCGGTGGCGGTCACCCCGGAAGCACCGACGCCGGTCGGCTGGCAGGCCCAAAAAAGCGCCTCCACCCGCACCCAGATCATCGAGGCCGCCATCAAGTGCCTGGTGGAGCTCGGCTACGCCCGGACCACCACCGCGGTCATCGCGGAGAAGGCGGGCTTGTCGCGAGGCGCCATGCTGCACCATTTCCCATCCAAGATGGACATCGTCAGAGCGGCGGTCGAGTACCTGCACGCCAAGCGGTTGCGAGCCTTCCGCAAGGCCATGGCCAAGGAGCCCATCGATGGCGATCACGTGCGCCTCGGCGTGGAAGGCTACTGGGCGCACGTCAAGCACCCATGGTTCGTCGCGTTCTTCGAGCTTGCCGTCGCGGCTCGCACCGACAAGGAACTTGCCTCGATCCTGTTTCCGGCTCAAGAGGCCTTCGAGCGTGAGTGGTACGAGACCAGTCTGGAGGTGTTTCCGGAGTGGAAGCGCAAAGGCGAGAAGTTCCTGCTCGGCTTCGACCTCAGCCGCTACTTGATGGAGGGCATGGCGATCAGCTTTCTCACGCACAAAGAGACCGAACGCGACAAGCGCGTGCTCCGATACCTCGAGGAAAAGCTCAAGGAGCTGGTCGGCGAGGACCGCTGAGCGGCGCAGAGCCGTCAACGAGCCGCCGCTCCGATTCCCGCGTTCAGCTTCGCCAGTCGAGCATGTGCAGATCCATGTCGCCCTCGACGCACTCGAGGATCGGCGGGACCAGGCGATGGTGGAACGGGCTCTGCATGTGGGTCTCGAATGCGGCTTCATCCTTGAAGCGCCCGTACACCACGTAAGTCCTCGGCTTGGTGCGGCTCTTGATCACGTCGTACACCAACGTGCCCGGCTCGTTCGCATGAGTGAGCTCGGAGAGATCTTTTTGAAGCCTCTCGAACTCGGCCTCGCTCCCCGCCTTGACGACCAGCGTCGCGATGAACGTCGTCGACATGTGCATCTCCTCGTTAATCGATGGGATCGAAGTATTCGCGCACCCAGGTGCCGTCGAGGCAGGCCGAGATCTTCGGGGCGAGCTCCGCGAGCATCGCTGAGTTCATGTGCCTGTGCTCGGACGCCTCGTCCTTGAAGCTCTCGAGCACCACGTAGCGATTCGGCTCGCGCAATTTGAAGAATCCGTAGATCAAGGTATCGGGCTCATTGTCCCGTACGTGGGTCTCCAGGCGCCGGCACAGGCCCACGAACTCCTGCTGCTTATCCGCCTTGCACGTCATGCGTGCGATGAAGGTAATTCTTGCCACTGCTCGTCCTCCTCATGCTGTGACCACCAAGCCGTCGCCGCCGGCATGCTACGATTTGCTGAAAATTCCCCTGGATTCAAAATGTCCGCCGAAACCACCTTCTCCATCCCGCTTGCGGAAATATCGGAAGGCACGATGCGCTCGTACTCGGTAGGCGACCGCGAGATCGTGGTGTGCCGCGTGAAGGATGGCGTACACGCACTGGACAATATCTGTACGCATGCGTTTGCGCGGCTCAACGAGGGCCGGCTGCGCGGCACTCGTCTGATCTGCCCGTTGCACGGCGCGTCGTTCGACATCCGGGACGGCCGTGCGCATGCTCCGGCGACCCGGCCCCTGGCGGTGTTTCCGGCGCGAATCGTCGGCGATACCATCGAGATCACGGTGCGGCGGGCGGAGCCCGGTCGCTTGACGCTCTGAATGATCCGAGAGGGGCGGCGGCCGCGCCCGCTCATGTGGAATCTCGCTGGGCGAAGCGCCGGCCGACCATCGCGGCAGCGATATTGACCTTCTGGATGTCGATCGCGCCACCTGCGATCCCCCACCCCCAGGCGTCGCGCAGACGGCGTTCCATCGGATATTCGCGCGAGTATCCATACGCGCCCATGAGCTGCACGGCATGCCCCGTCACCTCGCGCGCGATCTCGTTCGCAAAGCATTTTGCCACCGAGGACTCGAGCACGCTCGGCAGCCCCTGCTCCGCGTTGCAGGCGGCGCGCCAGATCAGAAGCCGTGCGGCGTCGACCTTCATCCGCATTTCGGCGAGCCGGAGCTGCACGGCCTGGAAGTCGACGATGGACCTGCCGAACTGCTTTCGTTCCTGGACATACGGGAGAACGTCCTCGAGGGCGCCGCTCGCCTGTGCGAGCGCCATGGTCGCATTGCCGCAGCGCTCGAGATCGAACGCCTCCATCAGCCGCTTGAAACCTCCCGCCGGCACGACGATGTTATCGACCGGAACGGAGCAATTGTCGAAGTACAGATCCGCGGACGGTACGCCGCGAAACCCCATCAGATGCTCGCGCTTGCCGAACGACAGTCCCTGGGCGCCTTGCTCCACGTAAACCGCGCCGATTCCCTTCGCGCCGGCCGCCTCCGACATGCGGCAGTACACCAGGTAGCCGTCGGCGTGGCCGCCGCCGGAGCACCAGCGCTTGGACCCATTCAGCACCACGGTGTTGCCGCGCGTCTCAGCGCGAGTGGTCAGGTCCGTCAGCGCCGATCCGGCCGCGGGCTCCGACATGGCGATGGCCACGACGGTCTTGCCGCCGCACACGCCCGGCACCACCCGCTTCTTGAGATCGTCGTGCGCGAAGCGTTCGATGGCGCGCACGGGGCCCACGCAGGACTCGAACACCGGGAAGGCGACCGCCGATGAGATCTTGCCGAATTCCTCCAGGACGATCAGCGCCTCGAGGTTCCCGAGCCCCAAGCCCCCGAGGTCGGACGGCACATTCACGCCGAGAAAGCCGTGTTCCGCGAACTCCGCGATGAGCTCGTGCGACGGCGGCTCCCCGCTCTCCTCGATGCTCCGGGCAATCTCCGGCAAACGCTCGCGCACGTAGTCGCGCGCGGCGGCCTGAAGCGCCAACTGATCGTCGTTCAGCCTGAAATCCACCGCCCACCTCGTATAAGATTTGTGCAATGACCACGCATGACGGCCCATCCTCGCGTTCCGGACGCCCGCTGCTCGCGGGAATTCGAATCCTCGATTTTGGCAGATACGTCGCCGGACCGTACTGTGCGACGCTCCTGGGCTTTCTGGGCGCTGAAGTCATTCGAATCGAGCGGCGCGATGGCAGCGAGGATCGATTCATTGCACCGGTCGCCGCCGGCGGTGAGGGAGCGGTTTTTTTCCAGACGAGCTGCAACAAGAAATCGATCACGCTCGATCCGGCCAAAGCGGGCGCGCGCGAGGTCATCCGGCGCCTGGTCTCGACCGCCGACGTGGTGGTCGCGAACCTCCCCGCGCAGCAACTTCGAGCCTTCGGCATCGATTACCCCAGCTTGATCTCGATCCGGCCGGACATCATCTTGGCCACACAGAGCGCGTTCGGGGATGTGGGGCCGCATGCGCATCGCGGCGGGTTCGACGGCGTGGGGCAGGCCATGTCCGGGGCCATGTACATCTCCGGGGTTCCCGGCGCTCCAGCCAAGGCCGCGGCGCCGTATGTGGATTTCGGGACCGCGGTCCTCTCCGCCTTCGGAACCCTCGCGGCCCTGATGCACCGCGAGCGCACCGGCGAGGGGCAGGAAGTCAAAGGCACTTTGCTCGGCACCGCCCTCGCCGTGTTCGGCTCGCATCTCGCCGAGCAGGGAGCCACCGGCATCGACCGCGTCGGCACCGGCAATCGGGTGCAAACCTCCGCTCCGTCCGACGTGTTCGCGACGCGCGACGGACATGTGTTGACACACGTGGTGGGCAACGGATTGTTCAAGCGCTGGGCAAGACTCATGGGCGAGGAGTCTCTCTGGACAGCCGATCCGCGCTTCCAAACGGACCAGTCGCGGGGCGATCACAGCGAAAGCATCCTCGCCCGGATGACGGCATGGTGCGCGGAGCGCACCAGCGCCGAGGCCATCGCCGAACTCGATGCCGCCGGGCTTCCCGCCGGTCCGGTCTATACGCCCCGGCAGACGCTCGACGACGCCCAAGTCGCGGCGATGCGCTTCCTGCACGCGGTCGAGGATTATCCCGGGCTCGCGCAGCCCGTCCCCGTGTCGGGACTCCCGGTGGGGCTCGGAAAGACCGAGGTCTCGGCGCCGCACCGCCCGCCGACGCTCGGCGAGCACACGGACGCGATTCTCGTGGAGCTCGGATATTCCCCGGACGAGATCGCCGATCTCAAGACTCAGCAAGTCGTCTGATGCCCGCCGCGCGCGGCGCGGCGGGCATCCGCCGCTCACTGATGCTGACCGAATTTCATGCCGATCTCGCCGCCCACGAAACGCGGCTCCCCGTAAAACGCCCAGACCCACAGCGGATCGACGTTCTGAGCCGATTCCTTGTAGATCTTGTCCGCGAGATTGCGCCCGTACACGCGCGCGAACCAGCGACCGTCGGCGCCGCTGTAAGTCAGGGATGCACCGAGCAGCGCGCGCGCATCCTGATAGGTCTGCGTGAAGGACGCGTATGGCAGGGCGATGGAATACGTGTCGAGATTCTTCGAGACGTAGTTGTCGTTCACGTCGAGCACGACGCGGCCACCGGTCGGCGCCACCGCCATGGTATAGCTCAAATCGACGGTGGCGGTGACCGGGGGGCATCGGTTGACGGGCAGGCCCGCCAGACTGATGCTCGCGGTACCCGTTGAGTTCAGCGTCGAGAACTTGTTGTATTCACAGTGCTGAAAGCTGAACGGCACATGCAACATCAATCCTTCGGCGAGCTGCGCCGTCAGTTCGTTCTCGATGCCGTAGGCCGTCATGGACGCGGCGTTCGCGAACAAGGTCTCCTCGCCCGCCTGGCCATTGGTATTCGTGACCGGCTCGACGACTTCACGGATCAGGTCCTTGTAGCGCACGTAGAACAGCGCCTCGTTGACCCGCAGTCGATGGTCCAGCCATTCGCTCTTCACGCCCCCTTCGAAGGAATTGGCGATTTCCGGATCCGTCGGCTGCTTCTCCGCGTTGGTGATCGGCGTGCCGCTGGTGCCCACCTGATCGTTGTAGCCGCCGGCGCGGAAGCCGCGGGAATAATTGAGATAACCGAATAAATCTTGATCGAATTGATGCGAGAAAGTGATGCGATACGTAGGCTGTGTCCACGTGTGGCTGTCGCTTACGACCCCGAACGGGTATTGAGAAAAATTCGCGGCATTCATCAAGCCGCCCAATTGCTGGTAAGTGAATGCCGGATCGATGGCGCCGGTCGCCGAGGGTAACTGCTGCACGAACACCTGCTGACGGCCGATCCATTGCTTGCTGTCTTGCGTGATTCGCCCACCGATGGTCAGCGTATCCGCATCGGTGAACTTGTAGTTGGCTTCGCCGTAAGCCGCCTTCGACTCTTCCGTCTGCTCGTTGCAGAGAACTTGCGGGTTGTCGTTGTATCCGCCCGTCAGGCCGGGAGGAGTCGGCACACCGAACAGATCGTAGATGCCGAGCAACTGCGCCACACAGAACTTGGTGTTGTCATGCTGATAGAACAAGCCGGCGACATAGTTGAAATCGCCGATCTGCTTCGAGGTGAAACGCAGTTCCTCCTGCCAGGTCTTGCGCCGATCGGAACGGTTCGCATCGAACACTGCGAGCGGACCCACCACCCCGGTGTAATCCGAGGCCAGCTCCGAATCCTGCGAGCGGTAGCCCTGCACCCAGGTGAACGTGCCGGGATCGATGCTGTAATCGATATTCAAGTGCTCGCCGTTGGCATCCACCCGCTGGCCGTTCTGTTCGTCGACCAAATAGCCGTTGCGATTGTCGACACCGGCGTTGCCGAGGGGATTATTGCCCGTGTAGCCCGGCAGGCCGAGCAACGCGAAATCGAAATAAGGCGTGTTGGTCCCCGGCGTGTCGTTGGTGGGTGTCGCGTTGACGGCCGCCGGTACTTGGGAGCGGTCGTTGACCTGCTCGTAGGTGAACGTCACCTTCAAATTGTCCATCGGTTGCCAAAGCACCTTGGCTCGGCCGGTAAATACGTCGGTGCCGCCCACGGGCTCGCCGTTTCCGTGGTAAGTCACCCCGAAGATCGTGTCGCTGGCGCCATTGCGCATCCACCCATCCTCGCGCTCTTCGCTCGCCACGATGCGCATCGCGAGCTGGTCGTTGATCAGGGGGATGTTGAGCGCACCCTTTACGTTGAACTCGTTGAAGCTGCCGAAACCGCCCTCGGTGTCGAGCGAAGTTTCGTCGAGCACGGGCTGCTTGGTCTTGACGACCACCGCGCCGCCGGTGGTGTTCTTGCCGAACAACGTGCCCTGCGGGCCGCGCAACACTTCCAGATCCTCCACGTCGAAGGGATCGAGCATCTGGGTTTCGACGCTCTGCACCACGAAATCGTCGACGATCACGGCCACCGGGGACTCGTCGTAGACGATGATGTCCGTGTTGCCGACGCCGCGCATGGCGAACGCTGCCGCATTGAAGCCGTTCTGCTTGTTCGCCGAAAAATTCGGTATCAGGAGCGCCACGTCCTGCAAACTGCGGGCGTTCAGATTCTCGATGGCCTGGGCATCGACCGAGGTCACAGCGATGGGGGTCGATTGCAGATTGGATTCGCGACGTTGCGCAGTCACCACAATCTCTTCCAGGCCGCTGGCCGAGGATGCGGCAGCGGTGTTCGTGGCCGCGCCCGTGGTATTTTGCGCATGGACCGTCATCGACAGGGCGACGGCCGATAGGGCAACCCCGGCGAGGTTATGCGACGCATGCAAGCCATGGACGCGACGCCCAATGCATTTCTTGATCGACATTTGCTGGATCCCCCTGAATTATCAAAACGCTTTTTTGCCGCCCTCGAGCGACGGCTGAGATCTTCGAGACTCTTGCCGCCCAGATTACCCGTGCCGCAGAAAAAAACAAGCCTGACGGTTTGTTAATTGGTTGCATCGATCCCACGGGAAGCCCCGGAAGGGGTTGGGTAGGGAACTCAACACGCTACACCAGAGCCGTCGTGTATAAAAAACAATCTTGACGGTTTTTTATGGATACTATATCAGCGCCACTGGACCCGCGTGAGACCTCGACCATGAACAGGCGAATATTTCCGATCACCATGCCGAAATGGGGCATCGAGATGCAGCAAGGCACCGTGACGGGTTGGCACGTCGCCGTGGGCGCGTCGACGCAGAAGGGCGACCATCTCTTGGACGTCGAAACGGAGAAGATCGTCAATTCCGTCGAGGCACCCGTGGGCGGCACGCTGCGGATGATCCTCGCCGAGGCCGGAGCCACGGAAAATGTAGGAGCCCTGATCGGCGTGATCGCCGACGTGTCCGTCCCCGAGGCGGAGCTTCGGGATTTCGTCCGCGGCTTCACGCCCGCGGACGCCAGCTTCGAGCCAGCCGAAAGGCAATCGTCCCCGTCCGCGCATGACGTGCCCGCGGCGTCCGCACCGGCTGAAGCGGCCGACGGCGATACGCGGGTGAGTCCGATCGCGCGGCGGATCGCGGAACGCCTCGGCGTGGATATAACCCGGATCAAAGGGACGGGCCGCGGCGGTCGCATTTCCAAAGAGGACGTCGAGGCGTACGCCGAGGCGCATTCCGGCGCGGCGGCCCCGGCCGGCAGCGACGCAGCCGCAGCCTCGCCGGCGGCCCCGCCCGTCCGCCACAAGCTAAGCTCCATGCGCGCAGCCATAGGCAAGCGCTTGCTCGAATCGTCCCAGGGCATCCCGCACTATCGGGTGGCGGTCGATGTCGAGTGCGGTGCATTGCTTGCACGGGCCCAATCGAGCGGCACGTCGGACGGAAGAGTCTCGTTCAATGACCTCGTCGTACGAGCCACAGCGCTGGCGCTGAGGCAGCATCCTTCGTTGAACTCGCACCTCGTCGGCGACGAGATACTGACGTTTTCGACGGCCGACATCTGCATCGCGGTGGCGACCGAAAACGGGCTGATGGCGCCCGTGGTTCACAGCGCGGATTCCAAGACGCCCGCGCAGATCGGATCGGAGATCAAGGCGCTCGCCGAACGCGCGCGCGCGGGAAGTTTGACCCGGGAGGAAATCTCGGGCGGCACGTTCACGATCTCCAATCTGGGCATGTTCGGCGTCGACCGCTTCGACGCCATCATCAATCCGCCGCAGGTCGGCATCCTGGCGGTGGCTGCCGTGTCGGCGCGGGTGATCGTGAAGCACGGAGCGCCGGCGGTCGAAAAAATGGCAACTCTGACGCTGTCGGCGGATCACCGCGTGATCGACGGTGCAGTCGCGGCGCGCTTCCTCGACTCGCTCAAATCCCTGCTCCAATCCCCGGCAGCGCTTTGAACATGAGACGTCGGATGCGAACACTGCTCCTGGCCTGGATGCTCAACGTCATCGCGCAGGCGGCGGTTCTCGCCGCGGTCCCCTCTCCTCCCGATGCGCAGCCTCAGAATCTCGATTCCTTGCGCGACAAGATGGACGCCTCCAAACCTATGGTCGATCGCGAGACGCTGCCGGGCGCGGCCGTGTATCGCGAGCACTGCCGGATCTGTCACGAAGGTCAGGCGCCCAAGGCGCCGTCCCGCACGTTCCTGCAGATGATGACGCCCGAAGCGATCGATCGCGCGCTCAGCGTCGGCATCATGCAGCGCCAGGCGGCTGCGCTGAGCGCGGACGACAAGAAGCGAGTCGCCGAGTACCTGTCGGGCTTGCCCTTTGGCGCGCCCGAGCCGCCCAAGGCTCCCGCTTGCGCGGGGGCGGCCGCGCGGTTCGATCTTGCCCGCGAACCGGACATCGTCGGCTGGGGGTTCGATCTCGAGAACACCCACTTCATCGATGCGAACGCCGCGAGGCTTCCGGCCGCGGATATCCCGAAGCTCCGGGTGAAATGGACTTTCGCCTACCCCGCCTCCGCTCGCGCGCGATCGCGTCCCACCTTTGCTTACGGCGCGCTGTACGTCGGCAGCCAGACCGGCATCGTGTATGCGCTCGACGCCAAGACCGGTTGCATCCGCTGGACGTTCGCGACCAGCGCCGAGGTCCGCACTCCCATCGTAGTACCCGTGACGGGCGGCAGGACCAAACGCGCCTACTTCGGCGACATCCTGGGCCGGATCTACGCGGTCGACGCGCTGACCGGCAAGGAACTTTGGCGGGATCGGGCGGACGATCATCCGAGCGCGACCATCACCGGGGCGCCGGTCTATTTCAAGGGCACCGTGTATGCCGGCGTGTCCTCGCTCGAGGAAGCGACCGTCGACCCCACCTATGCGTGCTGCACCTTTCGCGGCAGCGTGGTCGCCTTCGATGCCGTCACCGGCAAACGGCGGTGGCAGCGATACACCATCGACGAGCGACCGCGCGAGATGGGAGTCACGCACGCAGGCACCGAGATTTTCGCTCCGTCGGGCGCCGCCGTATGGAACACGCCCACGGTGGATGCGAAGCGCGGGCTGCTCTACGTCGGCACCGGCAACAACTATACGGGTCCGGCGAACGGCCGCAGCAACGCCGTGCTCGCGATCGACTTGAAATCCGGGCGCATCGTGTGGAGCTGGCAGGTCGCGAGCGGCGATGCGTGGAATGTCGGTTGCATGATCGGCCTCGAAAGCTGCCCCGCGAATTCCGGCCCCGACTTCGACATCGGCTCCAGCGTCGTGCTCGGTAAGCTCGCGAGCGGCGAGGAGCGATTGTTCATCGGGCTGAAAAGCGGCACCGCCCTCGCCCTCGATCCGGACCATCCCACGCATGCGCTGTGGTCGCAGCGCGTGGGACGCGGCACCATTCAAGGCGGGATACAGTTTGGCATGGCCTTCGACGGCGCTCGCCTCTACGTGCCGATCTCGGACATGGCGAATTCCATGGACGCATCGGAAAAAGCGCGCAATGCCAACGCGGCCCCGCCGCGCCCGGGCTTGTACGCGCTCGATCCGGTCACCGGCAATCTCTTGTGGCAGAGTCCGGCGGACGATGTATGCCACGGCCGAAGCTCCTGCGATCCGGGCATCCTGGCCTCCGTTGCCGCGATTCCCGGCGCGGTATTCGCAGGACACATGGACGGACGAGTGCGGGCGTACGACGCCGCGAGCGGCCGCGTGCTCTGGCAGTACGACACCGCTCGCGATCTCGCTGCGCTCGGGGGAGCCGCCGCACACGGCGGCTCGATCGGCGGCGGCGGCCCCGTGGTGCATGACGGCATGCTGTACACCAATTCAGGTTATGGCGTGTATTTCCACATGGCCGGAAACGCGCTCATCGCATTTTCGGTGGCCGGCAAATAAGCGAATACCTTTGGACTATACTGGCAAGGGGGCAGTCTGATCATGGACACCGCAATCGTTCAACGCTTTCTCGATGGGATGAAGTACGAGTCCGAGCGCACCTCGCCGCCGGAAGGGTTTCCCTCGTTGCCGGACATCCCTGCCGGCCGCTATACCGATCCCGCCTTTCTCGAGCTCGAGATGACGCATCTGTGGCGAAAGAGCTGGCTCTATGCATGCCACATCGACGAGTTGCCCGAGCAGGGCAGCTATATTTTGTGGAGGAAGACCGGCTCCCCCATTCTCATCGTACGCGGCAAGGACGATGTGGTTCGCGCGTTTTACAATACCTGCCGCCATCGCGGCGGTCCGCTGGTGAAGTCAGCCTGCGGCAAGGCGGACGGACTGGTGTGCGGCTACCACGGGTGGACCTACAACCTCGAGGGCAAGTTGATCAACCTGCGCGACAAGCGCGACTTCCCCGGTCTCGACCTGTCCTCCCGGCCGCTGATCGGCGTGCGCTGCGAGCGCTTCTACAACTGGATCTTCACCAACGAGGACCCGGCGGCCGAGCCGCTGCTCGAGCACGTGCATCCGTTCTTCGATTATTTTCGTCAATTCGAGCCGGATTGCTGGCGCCTCGTGGCGAAGGAGGCATTCGACGTGAACTGCAACGTCAAGGTGCTGCTCGATGCATTTCTCGAGGTGTATCACCTGAAGTCCATCCACCAGAACACCGTCGACCGGTTTCTCGATCACCGCGGCACCACCATCGCGCTGTATCCCAAGGGCCATTCCATCATGGTCACTCCGAACCGCCGTCCCGACTGGCAGGACCCGGGAACGCGCGGAATGCGCCGGATAGAATCCGCCACCGTCGTGTCGTCGAGGAACAATCCCTCGTTCAACTTCTATCCGAATCTGGTGGTACCCGTGGATCCGACCGGCGCGCCGTTCCTCACCTTCTGGCCGACGTTGGGCACCAGCATGCGGATCGAGTGCCACTGGTTCGCCCCTGACTGGGGCGGCGGCGCGCCGCCCGACTTGTGGAAAACCCGGATCGCCAACTTCGACCGGATCCTCGACGAGGACTTGCAATTCGGCCCGCAGATCCAGGAATCGCTCATGTCGCCGGGCTTCCGCGGCATCCCGTTGAGTTATCAGGAGCGGCGCATCTACCACTGGCACGAGGAACTCGACCGGCGGATAGGGACCGAACGGGTTCCGGCTTCCCTGCGCGTGCAGCCCAAGCTCGAGCCCTTTTATGAGATCTGAGCTCGGCGCGGCGTGAGCGGGCTTGGCGCCATCCTGGGCTGCGGGGTGCATATCCCGCGGCTGCGACTGCCACGCGCAGCGATCGCGGACGCCATGGCATGGGTCCACCCGCCGGGGCGGACCCGCGTCGCCGGATTCCGGGCCGTCGCCAATTGGGACGAGGACGCAATCACCATGGCGGTGGAGGCCGCCCGCTCCTGCACCGGCGGCTCGGGCTCCCGCGCCGCCGCGAGCCCTGAGATGCTCTACCTCTGCTCCACCTCCGCGCCCTTCGCCGACCGCGACGATGCGCGGATGGTCGCCGCCGCGCTCGGGCTTGCCGACGGCGTGCAAACCTTGAATCTCGGCGGGTCCCTGCGGGCCGGCACCGGCGGCTTGCTGAGCGCGGCGCGGCGCCCGTCGACTCCCGCGCTCGTGATCGCGAGCGACGTCCGGCTCACCCGGCCGGGCAGTGCGCAGGAGCTCTCGTACGGCGACGGCGCGGTCGCATGCCTGGTGGGTCCGCCCGGCGAGAATGCGCTGGCATCGATCCTCGCCATGCGCAGTATCGGCAGCGATTTCGTCGACCACTACCGCATGGCCGGCGCCAGCTTCGATTACGGGCTCGAGGAGCGCTGGATACGCGACGAATCGACCATGGCGCTGGTGCCGCGGCTGATCGACGAGATCCTCGCCGCGGCGGGCTTCGAGAGGGGCGCCGTGCGCCACTTCGCCATGCCGGGGAGCGCAGCGGTGGCGAAACGCGTCGCGGAATCCGCCGGTCTCGCAGCGGCGAAGCGCGACGAGACCGTGCTTTCCGGGTGCGGCGATGCGGGGACCGCGCTCCCGCTGATGCTGCTGGCCGCGGCGCTCGAGCGCGCCGCGCCCGGCGATCTCATCCTGGCAGTGGGGATGGGTCAAGGGGTCGACGCCGTGCTGCTGCGCGCCGAGCGCGAGGTGCGCGGCGCCCCGCCGGTTCTGTCGAACGCGCTCCAGCGGCGCCGCGAGGAATCGAGCTACGTGCGCTACCTGTCGCACCGCGGATTGCTGGAGGTGGATTTCGGCATGCGTGCCGAGCGGGATCAGCGGACCGCGCACAGCGTCGCCTACCGAAAGCGCGACGCGCTCAGCGGCTTCACCGGCGGCCGCTGCGATGCATGCGGCACGGTGCAGTTTCCGCGCTCGCGGGTTTGCGTGAACCCCGAATGCCGGGCCCTCGACCGCCAGGTGCCCCACCCGTTCGCCGACTCGCGCGGACGCGTCAAGACCTTCACGGAGGACTGGCAGGCCTATTCGGCGCGGCCGCCGTATGTGTACGGCAATGTCGAGTTCGCCGAGGGCGGAAACCTGTTCATGGAATTCACGGACATCGAACCGGGCGAGCTCCAGGTGAACGATGCCCTGCGCTTCGTCTATCGGATCAAGGACGAGGATCGCATGCGCGGCTTTCGCCGCTACTTCTGGAAGGCAACGAAGGCGCAGGCGCCTTAAGGTTTCACGCGATGGCCAGCGGAATCAAGGACAAAGTCGTCATCGCCGGAATGGGCTGCTCGCGCTTCGGCGAACGCTGGTCCTCGGGCCCGGACGACCTGATGATCGAGGCGTTCGAGGAGGCGCTCGCGGATTCGGGCTTGGAGCGGGATCGAATCGAGGCTGCCTGGCTCGGGGTGTTCTTCGACGAACAGAGCGTCGGCAAGTCATCGCTCCCGATGTCCATGGCGCTGCGCCTTCCGAACGTCCCCACCACCCGCGTCGAGAATCTCTGCGCCACGGGCACCGAGGCGCTGCGCGGCGCCGTCTATGCGGTCGCGGCCGGCGCCTGCGACATCGCCCTCGCGATGGGCGTCGAGAAACTCAAGGACACGGGGTTCGGCGGACTGCCCGAGCGCACCAAGGGCACCTTCGAGGATCTGTACCTGCCCTCGAGCACCGCGCCCGGCGCCTTCGCGCAGCTGGCGAGCGCGTACGCCGCCAAACACGGCTATTCGATGGCCGAGCTCAAGCGCGCCATGGCCCATATTTCCTGCAAGAGCCACGAGAACGCGACGCGCAATCCGAAGGCGCATCTGCGCAACCGCGTCACCGAGCAGCAGGTGCTCGACGCGCCGCTCATCTCCTATCCCTTGGGCGTGCTCGATTGCTGTGGCGTGAGCGACGGCGCGGCCTGCGCCATCGTCACCACGCCCGACATCGCGCGCGGCCTCGGCAAGCGCGACGTGGTATCCGTGCAGGCGCTGCAGCTTGCGCCGAGCAACGGGGTCGAAATGAGCCACCGATCTTGGGATGGCACCCACACGTTGACCACGCCGCTCGCGGCGCGCCGGGCCTATGCCGAGGCCGGGCTCACCGACCCCAAGGGACAGATCGACCTGATCGAGGTGCACGATTGCTTTTCGATCACCGAGCTCGTGCTGATGGAGGATCTCGGGCTGTCCGATATCGGCCGCGCGCCCCACGACGTGATGGACGGCCGCTACGACCGCGACGGCGCGATCCCCTGCCAGATCGACGGCGGGCTCAAATGTTTCGGCCACCCGATCGGCGCCACGGGATTGCGCATGGCGTACGAAATCTATCTGCAGCTGCTCGGCCGCGCGGGCGACCGCCAGACGCGCGGGCGCTTAGGAAGCGGCCCCTCCATCGGGCTCACGCACAACCTCGGGGGCATCCCCAATCGCAACATCGCCAGCGTATCCATCCTGGGCTTGCTGGCCGCCTGACCTTCCATTCCCTCCCATTCCATGAGGTGCGCGCCATGATCGATACCTTGTTCACCCGGACGCGACGCGAGGACATGCCGCCGGCGTGGCAGCCGGCCTGCGACATGCTGCAGAAGCTCACCGGCGATGCGACCTTCGTCGAGGTGTTCGCCCAGGCACCGGAGCTGCTCGAATTCGTCATGCAGCAGTTCTATGCGAAGGTATTCTTCGGCGGGCGCGTGGAGCAGCGCTACAAACAACTCGCCCGCCTCAAGCTGTCGCTGATCCACGGCTGCCGGACCTGCAACAAGCAGAACGTTCCGGGAGCCCTGGAGGCCGGTTTCACCGCCGCGCAGATCGAGGCCCTGCGGGACGGAAGAGACGAGCTGTTCGGCCCGGCGGAGCGCGCGGTGATCGACTACGCAGGCGAAGTCGCGCTGTCGAACATCGAAGGGCGGATGACCCCGGAGCTCTTCCGGAGGCTCCGCGAGCATTTCTCCGAAGCGCAGATCCTCGAGCTCGGCACCGCCATGGCGGTGATTTCCGGCATGGCGAAACTCTCGTTCGTTCTCAACCTGGTGGAGAGGGAATCGTATTGCCCATTCGCGACCGCCGCGGCCTGACGCGGCACGCCACGGTCAGCGATCGCCGACGCGAAAATAATCGGGTATGCCGCCCGGCCAGTCCTCGCCCCAGTTCTGCCGGCCGCCGTCGACCGTGAGCAATTCGCCGGTGATGAACTTGCCGCTCGGTGCGGACAAGTATGCGACGGATTGGGCGATATCGATCACGTCACCGAGGCGCTTCATGGGATTGGAGACGCTGAACGCCTCGGCCGCGGCACGCGGATACACGTTGAGTCCGTCCGTCGCGATCGACCCCGGGGCAACGCAATTGACCCGGATCCCGAGCGGCGCCCACTCGACGGACAAGGTCTTGCTCAGATAGATCACGCCGGCTCGGGCCGCGGCCGTGTGAGCGACCTGCGGCATGCCGCGCGCCACCACCGCGACGATGTTGACGATGGAACCGGGAGTTGCGCGGTCGCGCCAAAGACGCGCCGCGTTCTGCATCATGTACCAGCTGCCGTTCAGATTCGTGTCGATGACGGCGTTCCAGCCTTTGGGCGTGAAATCGATCGCGGCCTGCGGATACTGCCCGCCGGCGCTGTTCACGAGCACGCTCAACCCCTGGAAGCGATCCCAGGTCTCCTCGACCAGGGCACGCACCGCCTCGGGGTCGCGGATCGTCATCGCCCGCGTCATGATGGTCTTGCCGAGATGTTTCCGGATCCCCTCGGCGGTCTCGTCCAATTTTTCCGCGCGACGGCCGCAAATCGCGACTTGCGCACCGAGCCGCGTCAGAACGTAGGCGATGGCGCGGCCGATACCGCTGCCGCCCCCGGAAACTAGGCATACTTGCCCCGCGAGCGCGTCGTCCCGGAATGCCAGGGGCGAGGTGGCCAGCTCCTCATCGGTCATTCCCCATTGCTTGGGCGGGTCAAGGCGTAGGCGGCTGCTCATTATTTGACGCGTGGCAAGGTCCGCTCAGCGGACAACTCGGTGGGAGTATAGGGATCGCTGTCGCAAAAAGAAACAGGACTGACTGTTTGTTTCGGAATGTCCCCATGGTATTTTTCGTCATACCATCGAGGCGGGGGCAACCATGGCTGGATTGACAATAAATCACCACGATTCGACCGTGGGCATGTCGCAGCGACGAGGCGAGGATTTGTCACGCCTGCGGATTTCGGTGACCACGATGGGCGATCTGCTGCTCACGGCCGCCGACCGCTTCCCCGACACCCTCGCCCTCGTCTTTCCCGATTCCGAGCACAGCTATGCAGAGCTCGCCGCGCGTTCCCTCTTGCGAGCGCGGAGCCTGCAGGCGATGGGCGTCAAGCCCCGGGACCCCGTGGGCATATTGATGCATACGTGTCCTGATTTCGTCGAGATCTTCTTCGCGGCCGCTCTGTGCGGCGCCGTCATCGTCCCGATCAATGCGCGCTATCGCGCCGCGGAGCTCGGCTACGTGCTGGAGAACGGCGACATCGTGACGCTGATCACCACCGATGCCATCGCCGAGCAAGTCAGCTTCGTCGATCGGTTGAATGCGGCGCTCCCGGACCTCAAGTCGCAGGCCGACGCCCGGCGCCTGCAGGTTTCCAGGGCCCCGAAGCTGCGCAATGTCGTGATGATCGGGGAGTCGACTCCGCCCGGATTCGTGCCGCAACGCGAATTCGACGCTGCGGCGCAGGCGGTGGACGAAGGAAGCGTGCACCGCGCGAGACTGAGTGTGCGGGTGCGCGACGTGGGACTCATGCTCTATACGTCCGGCACCACGGCGAATCCAAAGGGATGCCTGATCACGCACGAAGCCCAGGTCCGCAATTCGATTGCCCTCGGCAGACACCGCTATCGGCTGACGCACGAAGACCGTTTCTGGTCGCCGTTGCCGATGTTTCACATCGCCTCGGTGCTTCCGATGCTCGCGATTTTCGACGTGGGAGGCACCTACCTCACCATGAGCTATTTTGATCCCAAGGCGGCCCTCGACATGTTGGAACGCTACGAGGTCACGGCAACCTATCCCTGTTTCGTCACCATCATGCAGGGCCTGATCTACCATCCTAACTTCCCGAGCACCGATTTGAGCCGCGTCAAGCTGATGAACTCCAACTTCGCCGTGCAGCCGCCCGCGGTTGCCGAATCGATCATGCGCGCCATGCCGCAGGCGGTGCAAGTCGGAAGCTTCGGCATGACCGAGACCGCCGGCACGGTCTGCACCGGCTCACCCGACGAACCCGAGCACCTTCGAATCACCAGGCTCGGAACGCCGCTGCCCGGGCTCGACGTGCGCATCGTGCCGCCGGATGGGACGACGGACGCCGGCATCGGCGAACACGGCGAGGTGCTGGTGCGCGGATATTCCCTGCTCGAGGGCTATCACAAGGACGCCGAGAAGACGGCGCAGGCCATCGATGTGGACGGCTGGTTCCATACGGGAGACATCGGCTCTCTGGACGAGCACGGAAGCATCATGTTTCACGGCCGCTACAAGGACATGTTGAAGGTGGGCGGGGAAAATGTCGCGGCCGCCGAGATCGAGGCGCTGCTCGGGCGCCATTCCGCGGTGAAGCTCGCCCAGGTCGTCGGGATTCCCGATCCGAAATATTCCGAGGTTCCGGCCGCGTTCATCGAGCTCAAGCCGGGCGCGAGCGCGACATCGGAGGAGCTCTGCGACTTCTGCAAGCGCGAGGTCGCCGCGTTCAAGGTGCCCCGTGTCGTGCGCTTCGTCTCGGAGTGGCCCATGTCATCGAGCAAGATCCAGAAATTCCGGCTGCGCGAGAGCCTGCTCGCCGAGCTCGAACGCGGATGAGGTGCGCGCCGTGCCCATGATGGAACCCCGCTTCGGCCCGATCGTGCAAAACGCGTTCGTGGTCCATGACATGGAAGCCGCCGTGGCGCACTGGAGCGCCAAGATCGGTGTGGGTCCCTTCTACCTGATGGAGCACGTCGCTTTCGGGCCCGTGCATTTTCGGGGTGCCCCATTGACGCTGGACATGTCGGTCGCCATCGCCCAGTGGGGGCCCATACAGATCGAGCTGATCGTCCAGCATGACGACGCGGCATCCATCTACACCGAATTCGCCGCTCGCCGCGGCGAAGGCCTCCAGCACATCGGGGTCCTGTGCGACTCTCTCGATGCCGAACTCGAACGGCACAGAGCACGGGGCGTATTGCCGGTCCAGTGGGGGGCCACCGCCGCCGGAATGCGCTTCGCCTATTTGGATACCGATGCTCATCCGGGCGGAATGATCGAGCTCATCGAGAACGGGCCCGCCGTCGAGGCGTTCTTCGCGATGGTCAAGAAGGGCGCCGCGAATTGGGACGGCACCCGCCCCTTGAGGCGCCTCGCGTGATGAGGTTCGCAGGTTCGGCCGTGCAGATCGCCTATCACGTGCCCGACCCGGAGCGCGCCGCGCTGGATTTCTCGCGACGCTTCGGATGGGGGCCCTTCTTCTACTTCGAACACATCTCTCTCTCTCGCTGCCGCTATCGCGGCCAACCTGCGGCATTCGATCACGGTTCGGCCTACGGTCAGGCGGGCGAGCTCATGGTCGAGCTGATCACCCAGCACGACGACGCGCCCTCCGTCCTCCGTGATCTCTACGCGCGCGACACCGTCGGCATCCATCACGTCGCTCACTTCGTTCAGTCCTTGCCGGCCGCGATGGATGACGCGCGTCACGCGGACATTGAAATCGCTCTCGACGCTTGTACCTCCACCGGAACCGCGTTCGTGATGCTGGATCTGACGCAGCAGTTGGGCCACATGATCGAGATCTACGAAGGCTGCGGCGATCTGATCAAGTTCTACCGATACGTGCGGCGCGCAGCGGATGGGTGGGACGGATCCGAGCCGCTTCGCCGCCTGAACGCCTGAATCCGGGACGCCATAAGGAGCGATCATGGGGAGAATCGACGGAAAAGTTGCGGTCGTGCTGGGTGCCGCGGGCGAAGGCAACATGGGGCAGGTCGTTGCCCGGCGGCTGGCGCGCGAGGGCGCGAAGGTCATCGTGGCCGGCCGCAAGGAGGCCCCGCTGCGCGCCTTGGCCCGCGAGCTCAACGGCGAGCATTGCCTTTGCGATGTGACCCGGAGCGGGGACACGGCCGCGCTCGCGAGCTTCGCCAAGCAGGCGGGGGGGCGCTTGGATGTAGCGGTCAATTGCACCGGTTGGGCGCCCATGACCAAGCTCCTCGAGGTGAAGGAGGATGAGCTCGACAAGTTGTGCGCCCTGCAGTTCAAGGGTGTGTATTTTTTTCTCCAGCACATGGTGGCGCAGATGGCCGCGGGGACCGGCGGCTCGATCGTGCAGATATCTTCCGCCTCGGCGTATGCCTTGCTTTACAACCACGCCGCGTACATCGCCACGAAGTCCGCCGGCGATGCCCTGGTGCGCTGTTTCGCCAACGAGTTCGGCAGCAGGGGCATCCGGGTCAACTCCATCGCGCCCGGTCTGACGGCCAGCCCCATGACGGCTCATGAAATGTCCTTGCCGGGCCTGCAGGAAGCGTTTCTCAAGGAATACCCTCTCGGCCGCATCGGAACCGCCGAGGACATCGCCAATGCGGTTCTGTGGCTCGCGAGCGAGGAAAGCTTCGTCACGGGCCAGGTGCTCCAGATCAACGGCGGGCTGACGCTGCGGCGCAACCCCACGCCGCGCGAGATCAATGCGAGCATCAAGGCCGCCGCCGCCGCCAAAAACAGTCAGATCTGATTGTTTTTTGGGGTACCGGTGCTAGTATCGTTTCGCGAGGCCCGAGATCACTGATTGGAGACGAACCATGTCCGCGAATTACAAAGTCGAGTGGCCGATGAACCTGCACGCGCCCGCCGAGTCTCTCGAGGCGAAACAACCGGCGATCGACAACGGACTGGATGTTCCCGACCCGGCCCGCTACTACTCCTCCGATTACATGCAGAAGGAATGGTCGCTGATGTGGCCTCGAGTGTGGCTGCTCGCCGGGGTAACCTCTGACCTGCCGGAACACGGCGACTACACGGTGTTCGAGATCGGCCCCGAGGAGTTCCTGCTGGTTCGTCAGCAGAGCGGCTCGATCAAGGCCTTCTACAACGTCTGCCCGCATCGCGGCAACCGCATCTCGCAGAACGATCGCGGCAGCGTCGCTCGATTCACGTGCGCCTTTCACGGCTGGCAGTTCGCCTGCAACGGCAAGCTCGAGGAAATCACGGACGAGGCGACGTTCGATGCGCGGTTGATCGCCCATAGACCTGGCCTCAGGGAGGTCACCTGCGACGTGATCGGGGGGCTCATTTTCATCAACATGGACGGCAAGGCCCCGCCGTTGCGCGAGTGGATCGGCCTGCCGCCGGGATACATCGAGAACTACGAGATCGACAAAATGCACGTCGTGCGCCACGTGCGCAGCGAGTGGCGCGCGAACTGGAAAACGGGAGTCGATGCCTTCTATGAGACCTATCATCTTCCCCACATTCATCCACAAACCCAGGGAGTCATGGAGGATTTCAGCCAGTACGATCTTTATCCGAACGGCTTCAGCCGGATGATCGTGCCCATCGGCGTCAAGTCGCATCGCGTGGACGATCAGGAAACCATCGACCCCTACCAGCAGTACATGATGCGCGAGGCCGGGATCGATCCCATGGCGTTTCGTGGCTCGGCGCGCGAGGTACGGGTGGCCATTCAGCAGTCCAAACGCGCCCGCGGCAAGCGCTTCGGGCTCGGCTACTACGACAAATTGACGGACGCTCAGCTGACGGACAGCTGGGCGACAGGCTATTTCCCCAACGTCCAGATCGGCATGCACCCCGAGGGGGTGTTCATCATGCGCTTCCTGCCGCATGCCACGGACCCTGAGCGCTTCTATTACGACAACATGACGCTGTTCCGATACGTCGATGATCCGGGGTACAGCGTGCCCGGATGGATGGGGTTGCCGGAAGGAACGGACGTGACCGGCGATACCCGGCCCGACATCGAGCGAATCCCCGTCGACGTGAGGCCGAATCTTGGGGAGGTGCTCGATCAGGACGTGGATCTGGTCGCAGCCGTGCAGCGCGGCTCGCGATCGCGCGGCTTTCAAGGACCCCTATGGTCCGATCAGGAGCAGCGAGTGCGGCATTTTCACCGCGAGCTGGACCGCTACATCAACCGCGAGAAGTGATCGGCTAAAAACGCGGCGGGCGTTTTTCGAGAAATGCCGCGATGCCCTCGCGCCCCTCCGTGGCCGCTCCGAGCCCGGCTATGGAGCGGCTTTCACGCCCCAGTTGACTTTCGAGGCCCGGCTCGGCTTCCCCCAACAGGCGCTTGACGCCGCCGTAGGCGCCGGTCGGTCCGGACGCCAGGCGCGCAGCCAGCATGGCGGCGGTCTCGTCCACCTTGTCGTCGTCGACGACCTGGTTGACGAGCCCCCAGTCGAGCGCTTCCTCGGCGTCGAGGACCCGATTGGTCAGCAGAAGCTCCATCGCTCGCTTGTATCCCACCGCCCTCGGCAACAGGAACGTGCACCCGGCATCCGGAGTGAGTCCCACGCCCGTATACGCCGCCGTGAACTTTGCGCCTCTTCCTGCGATGGCGAGATCCGCGGCGAGGACCAAACCGAGTCCCGCGCCGGCGGCACTGCCTTTGACTGCGGCGACCACGGGAGCGTTCATGCGCATGAGATGCGCAAGACCGGCATGCAATGCGGTGGTGAGCTCGCTCAAGTAGGCGCCGAGGTCGCCGCTCGACGCCACCATCCCCTTCAGGTCGCCCCCGAAGCAAAAATTCCTGCCCTCGCCCGACAGAAGAACCGCTCGAACGCGCCGGTCGGCCTGCAGGGATTGCGCCGCCGCCAGGAACTCGCGTCCGAATTGCAGATTCATGGTGTTCGCCGCCTCAGCGCGCGTCAGCGTGAGATGCGCCACGGCGCCCTGAACCTGGACTCGAATGGTGGGGGTGTCTGTCATGATTGGATCTCGCTCCGGGTCCGAATGCGCAGACTTTCCCAGCTGGCATCGGCGATCCAGCCGCCGTCCACCGGCAAGGTGACGCCGTTGATGAATCCGGCGTGCTCGCCGTCGGCCAGGAACGCGATGGCCTCGGCCACGTCGTCGGCCCGCGCAAATCGGCCCATGGGTACGCGATTGACGATGTCGGTGTCCGTATACGCACCTGTTCCCTGATCCGCGTGATCCATTTCGGTCTTGATCCAGCCCGGGCAGACCGCGTTGACTCTGACTCCGCGCCCGCCCCACTCGGCCGCCAACGTCTTGGTGAGGCCGATCAGGCCATGCTTCGATGCGTTGTAGGCGGCGCGATGACTGACCGCGGCGAGTCCCGCGACCGACGCGACGTTGACGATGCTGCCGCGGCCCTTGGCGAGCATTTGAGCGCCCAGGTGCTTGCACAGCAGAAACGGCCCGAGCAGATTCACGTTCATGACGCGTTGCCACTGGTCCGCCGAGGTTTGTTCCGCGGGAACGATCAAGCTGACGCCCGCGTTGTTGATCAGCGCATCGGCGGCGCCGAAATCGCGCCGGATGCGCGCGGCAACTTCTTCGATGAAGGATTCCGAGGACACATCCCCGCGCAACGCGTGCACCTCGGCCCCGCCCGCGCGCAGCCGCTTCTCCTGCTCATCGAGCGGCTGCAGGTCCAGCATGATCATGCGGTGGCCGCGTCGCGCCAGAAGCGTTGCCACGGTGAGCCCGACCCCTTGGGCGGCTCCGGTGACGACCACGGTGTTCATCCCAGGGCCACCCGTTCGGCCGAAACCGCCGGCGCGGCCTCCTCGGTCTGCTCCTCGACCCGGATCCCGAGCCATGCGAGCGCACTGACGATGGCGAAGCCCACGCCGATGAAAAACGCCGTATTCCAGGCATGCAAGCCCGAGAAATATCCGACGATGGGTATGCCGATGATGCCGCCCAAATTGCCTCCCGTGTTCATGATGCCGCAAACCGCCATGGTGTCGCCGCGCCCCACCGTCATGCCCGCTCCCCAGAAAGCGCCTTCGGTGAGCTCGACGGTGCCGAAGCAACTCGCAAGTGCGGCGACCGCCAGGTAAGGATTGGACGCGTTGACCGCGACCAGCAACAGCACCGCAGCGCAAACCATGGCCACGAGCGGCAGTATACGATAGCCCCAGAGGCTCCCGAACCTGAGCGCGAGCGCACTCGTGATGATGCCGCCGACGCCGGCGCCGAGGGCCGCGGCCAGCGGCGGCGCGGTCGCCAGCCAACTGCTTTCGAGCGAAGAGAAGTGGCGCTCCTGGATGAGGTAGAGAAACACCCAGTTGGAGAGCAGGTAAAAGGTGTAATTCATGCTCATGTACGAAACGAACAGCAGAATGACGTTGCGGTTGCCCATCAGCGCGAGCAGCTGCTTGACGCTGACGGACGAGTGCGCCGGGGGCTGAGATCCGATCTGCGCAAGTTCGTGCGCGGAGACCGAAGGATGCTCACGCGGCGTATTGCGTCCATACCAGGCCCAGAACGCGATCAGCGCCACCGCCGGGAGGCTCGCCCACACCAGCGCGCGCTGCCAGCCGAGCCGGGTCATGAGGTGCACGATGAGCGGCGGCGTGAGTGCGGCGCCGAGACCCAGCCCCGCCGTCTGCAAGCCCTGCACGAAGGCCCAGCGCTTCGCGGGAAACCACGCTTCGAACACCCCCGCGGAGATCGGGAAGATGGCTCCCTGAGACAATCCGAGCACGAGTTGCACGCAGAAGAGCGCCGCGAACAATGCGGCCGGGCCCTGGAAGAACTCCGGAACCAACGGCATCGCAAGGGTCGCGAGAAACGCAGTGATTCCGATCACGACGAAGGTCAGCCTCGCACCCAGCCGTTGACCGATGATGCCGCCGGGCAGCTGGAAGATCGCATATCCCAGCACGAATGCCTGCTCGATGTAGGAGATCTGCAATTGGCTCAATCCGAGCGCCGGCATCATCGGTTCGGCCGCAACCGTGATGGTCTTTTGCTGGATGTAGGCGAGAAATCCGAATCCGAACAGAAAGCTGAAAATCCGCCACCGGATCGGGAACGCGACGCTGCTCGGCGGAGCGCCATCAGGATGCTGTTTCAAGTTTTTGTCCGCTCCTCGAGCCAATCCACGCAGATCTGCAAGGCGTCCACCAGCGAGCTCGCCGATTTATCGGTGCCCGGCAGGATGTTGTCGGAGCCGCCCTGCTGCAACACCAGCCCGGGCAGGCACACGCCGATGAGCAGCGCGTGAGCGAACCGGGCGCGAAGCCGCTCCACGGCCGCGCCCGCTGCCTGTCGCTCGTCGCCCGGCCCCGAGCTCACCACGAACACCATGGACACGCTGCCCGGCACAGCCTCCGGCGGCGGCGCCTGCTTGAGGTCCTCGACCGACACATGCCGCGCATCGAGTTGCTTGTCGCGCAAAATGCGAACCAGGAGTTCCGTGGCCAGGTCGTCGGACATCGACCCCATGCTCACGCAGAGCATGATCGAGCCGGGCGGCACAGCCAGCGGTCCCTGCCAGCGGCCGATCAGCTGCTCGCGCTGTTGCCGGAGCTGCCGCCCCGCGTTCATTTGATCGAGCATCGACATCGCATGGCGCCGGCGCGTGAAGCGCCGCCGCCCGCCGCTGATGGCCGCGATGACGGTGACGATGGTCTGGCGCACCTTGAGCTGTTGCTCGCGGCTGATCGTCCGTCGCTCCAGATCGAAGGCCGCGAGGCGCAGGGCCGGCATCAGCACGAAATCGCTGTAGGCCGCGAGCGAATCGTGCTTGAGATAGGCGCGTGCATTCGCGATGAGCTCGTCGGAGTCGGCCGACAGCGCGCGCTGATAGAAGCGCTCGGGCATGGTGAGCGCCTGGCTGTCGCCGAGCATGATGTCCAGCAACCGCAGCGCCTTGACATGACGGCCCATCACCACCAGACACAGGGTCAAGGGCGTCGACACGACCAAACCGACCGGCCCCCATATCCAGCTCCAGAATATGGCGGCGACCACCACCGAGAGCGGGGAAAGCCCGGTGGAATGTCCGTAGAGCTGCGGCTCCACCAGTTGGCCGGCAATCAGCTCGACGACCACGAACAAACCGAGGGTCAGGAGGACCAATGTCCAGCCCGGGTCGACGGCGGCGGCGAGCGCGGCGGAGATCAGCGCCGCGATCCAGACCCCCACGTACGGCACGAAGCGCAGCACGGCCGCGAGCGCGGCCCAGAGCGTCGCATGCGGTAGGCCGATGAGGGCAAGACCCAGCCACAGCGCCGCGCCGACGCCGAGATTCACCGAGAACTGCGATACGAAGAACCGGGACAGCCGCTCCCCGGCATCATTCAGCACCAGCGTGGTCGCGCGCAGATCGGAGGGGCCCGCCAAGCGGATGAAGCGGTCGCGCACCGACTCGCGCTCGAGCAGTACGAAGATCAGCACCACGATCACGATGCCGGCCGTCTCGAGCGGCACCCACATCGATTCGAGCACCCGTTCGACCACCTGCAGCGGGCTCAACGGCGGTTGATGCACCTCCACCGGAATGGGTGCGGCGGCCGAGGAAGGCCGCGCGGGCACCGGCGCGGGCACCGGGACGGGTTGCGGCGCTGACAGCGGTACAGGCTGCGTCGCCGCCTCCGGCGCCCCGTCAGCCGGGGTTCCTGGTGTCAACGAGTTCGGCGGCGTTTCGCTCGCCGCCCGCGGCTCACGGCGCTCGCCGATCAGCCGCTCGGTCTGGCTGGTGAACGCCGCGAGCCGGTCGGCGGTCAGCTCGTTCACCTTGTACAGCTTGTGGCGGATCGTGCGCTCGTACTGCGGCAGGCTCTTCACCATATGCGCCACCTGGACGCCAATCACCGACGCCACGGCTCCCAAGGCCATCGTCAGCACCAGCACGGCCGCGAGCACCGACGAGGTCGGTCCGAGGCCCAGGCGCCGCAACACCCGTACCAGCGGCGATATCAAAAGGCTCAGGATCACCGCCAGCGTGATCGGTACCAGCACCTCTCGCGCGAAATAGAGAATCGCCAGAATCGTGCCGGTGGCGACGATGCCGAGAGCTCGATCGCGCAGCAGCGGCGGCGACGGCTCTTCGCTCATTCACCCGCCGGCACGTTCGGGTCGGCTCGCGGCAGCGGCTTCTGGCGATGCAGGCCTCCATCCTCTATCAACAGCTTGCGTACATACAAGAACTGGATGGTCTCGTACTCGAAGGGAGAACCGCTCGCGTAGTATCGGAAATCGATATTCGCCCGCTGATCCACGGCATTGAGAACACCCAGGCCCCACGATTGGTCTCCCCGATAGATCCAGGCGGGGTCGATCACGTAGAGCGTGCCGTAATCGGCCGCCAGACCGATGCCCTCGCGCAAGGTGGAAGGCCCGTAGAACGGAATGACCAGATAGGGACCCGGATGCATGCCCCATTTGGCAAGCGTGGTCCCGAACCCGGTCGGCGCCTTCGCAAGGCGCATGTTCGTCGCGGGATCGAAAAGTCCGCCGATGCCGATGGTGCTGTTGATGACGAACCGGCCGACACTTCGCACCATGCGGCCGAGGCGCCCTTGCAGGGTGTAATTGATGAAGCTGTCGATCTCGGCGACGTTTCCGAAGAAGTTGTGCACACCGGTGCGCATCGGCGAGGGCAGCCGACGGTAGCCGTTTGCCACCGGCAGGTACAATGCCTCGTCGAAGCGCGCGTTGAAGCGGTACGTGAACCGGTTGATCCGGCCCCAGGGATCGTAGGTCTTCATCGGCGGCGCTTCGGCAGGCGTCACGGGCGGCGGCTCCTCGGCTGCGGCCGCGCCTTCAGTCGCGGCCTGTGCCTTCGTTTTTTGAACGAGCGCCGCCGCGGCGGCCAGGCGCTGAATCTTGGCGATGTCGGCCGCGTTGTCCGCCGCGGGAGTGTCCGGCGGCAAACGGTGGAATTCGACGACCTGCGAGGCGCAGCCGCCGAACGCGATGAGTGCCACCGCTGCCGCGAGCTGCCGCCAAGCGCTGCGACCGCGCATCATCGCGCACCGCCTTGCCATCGTCCCGCCAGCATCTCGAGCATGTCGGCAACCTGCTGTCGGTCGCCGAGATTACCCAGATGGCCGCCGTGATCGTAGATCACGATCCGCGCACCCAATGTCTGCCTCAGCCAATCGAGCTCCGCCTTGTCGAGAATGAGATCGTCGCTGTTGGTTTGTGCATAGTAGTCGCCGTTGCCCCGCAGCTGGTTGCCGATGACATCGAGCCGGTTGTCGGCGACGAGGCTCTCCACGGTCGCTCCGGGCCGCCACTTCAGGTAATAGGGCGCGAAAATCCGGCTGAAATACTCCGCGAATGTCTTGGTGCGCAGCGTCCGGGATATCTCATCGAGCGAATCTCCCACCCGGGGCGGATGCCGCGGATCGACCACCACCCCGGCGCCCGAATACAGATCGCCCGCGAAGAACACGTTGGAGAGCGCGATTCGGAAGGTGAGCGCTATGGCCGCGGAAAATTGCGCATCCGTCTTCAGGGCCGATGCGGCCGCTCCGAGAAGGAAATCCTCGTCGAGCTCGACCCGGTCGGATGCGCGGTACAGATTGGCGAGCTCGGCATACAGCTGCTGATAAAACCGCTCGATCCCGGCATCGCCATTTCCGATGGACCTGGCGAAGAGCTTGTCGAGCCTCCCCACGGTGGAAAACAAGCTGACCGGCGGATTGATCATCACCACCCGGTGAATGTTGAGCTTGTGCTGCTTCTCGTCGATGGACTTCACGATGGCGGCGTTCGCGCCGCCCAGGCTGTACCCGAGCACGTCGATGTCTGTAATTTTTACCTTGCGCGGCAAGTGCGCGATGATCACCCCCATCGCCGCGTATAGATCCTGCCCGTCCTGGGTGAGATCGCCCGCCACGCCCGTGCTGGAGGTCGACACGATGAAACCGGGGAAGGTCGGCGACGGCATGGTGAGCACGTGATAACCGGCTCCGTAAAGAACGGCGCGCAGCGTCGCGAGCTTCGCCGTGTTGCCGTCGCTGCCGGTCCCCGAGATGACGATGGCGAGCGGCGCCGGCTTTTCCTGGGCGGAGAGCCACACGCGGAGTCTCTTATCGAACCAGAACACGGCCGGAATCGGCCGTCGCCACGGCAGATCGAGATCCATCTCGAGCAGCGGCACCTTGTCGGGCAGGGGTGCGATATCCTGAGGCGGCGTGCCGAACACCGTGGCCCGAAGCGCCGCCGAATCGGCGAGACCCGTCGCCGGGCCCGGCGCAGCCGGCGGGGGAATCGACGCATCGTCGGCATGAGCCTGGCAAAAGCCGAGCGCGGCGAGTGCCACAGCGGATAGAAATTGATTCACGCCTGCTTTATAGCCGATTCAACGTCGGCTTTATAGCGAAACGAAGCCGGGCCGCGCTCTCGACGAGCGCGGCCCGGCCATTATTCCCCCTATCCGAGCACGGGCATCATCCAAGTCCGACCGGCACGAAAATGCGGCTCTCGCCTCTCTGGATGAGGAGCGCAACCTGGTCACCGTGCTTCTTCACCAAATCGCGAAGCTGCGACACGCTGTCCACCGGCGTGCCGTTCACCGAGAGCACCACGTCGCCCTGCTGGATGCCCGCATCCGCGGCGCGGCCGCTCGACTCTTCGACGACCAGGCCTCCAGGGACACCCACCTGCGAGCGCTCATCCGGGGTCAACGGACGCAATTTCATTCCGAGATGCGTTCCGCCCTCTTCCATGTCGCCGTTCTTGGCCAACGTGGCCGAGCCCGCGGAGCCGATGGTCGCGGTGAGGGTGATCGGCTTGCCGTCGCGCATGATGTCGAGCGTGGCCTTCTCGCCGGGCGCCGTGGCGTTGACCTGCACCGATAATTGACCGGCGTCCGCAATCGCGTTGCCGTTGTACTTCTGAATGACATCGCCCGCCTTGACCCCGGCCCGGGCCGCGGCGCTGTCAGGCTCGACCTGCGCCACCAAGGCGCCCGCCGGCGAGCTCAGCTTGAATGATTGGGCCAGCGACTGATTGACGTTCTGGATCTGGATGCCGAGCCGGCCGTGCTCGGCCTTGCCGGTCTTCACGATCTGCTGCTCCACGCCCTGCGCAAGATTGATGGGGACTGCGAACGAAACCCCCTGGTAGCCGCCTGAGTTCGTGTAGATCTGCGAATTGATGCCGACCACGGCGCCGCTCGCGTCGAACAGCGGCCCACCCGAGTTGCCGGGATTCACCGCCGCATCGGTCTGAATGAACGGCACCGCACCGTCTCCGGGAAGCGAGCGCCCCGTCGCACTGACGATGCCTGCGGTCGCCGTCTCCTCGAGGCCGAACGGAGCACCGATCGCGAGCACGTAGTCGCCCACGCCCAGCTTGTCCGAATTGCCCAGCCGCACGGCCGGCAGGCCCTTCGCATCGATCTTCAGCACCGCGATGTCGCTGGTCTTGTCGGAGCCCAATACCTTGGCCTTGAATTCCCGATGATCGATCAGCTTGACGGTCACTTCCTTGGCGCCGTCGACAACGTGAGCGTTGGTCAGGATCAGCCCGTCGGAGCTGACGATGAAGCCCGAGCCCTGCGCGTGCATGGGTTGAGCGTGCGGATGCGGCATCTGACGGAAGAACTGGGACAACGGGTTGTCATCGCCGCCGCCGAAGGGATTGAACGGCTGGTCGGAGGAAGTCTTCATCTCTCCTTCGATGGTGATGCCGACCACCGAGTCGCGATTCTGCGCCACGATCGCACGGTAGTTCGGAGCCGTGCCGAGCGGGATCGGCTGCGAAATGCTCGTCGGCGCGGACGTGCCCGAAGCCACGTCGGCAGCCTGCGCGCTCTTGAAGGCCGAAGGCGCCATCCAGCCGGCGGCTGCACCCAGCGCGAAAACGCCGGCGGCGGCCCCGGCAAACAGAGGTCTGTGAGATCTCATCGGAAATTCTCCTTGAGGGAAGCGCTTGAGGATCGGATTGGCGCCATGCTGTCCCCTTCTCCTTAAGCGAACCTTAAGCCGCGGGCGGGAACCGCACCGTGACCAGCAAACCGCCCTCGGGAGCGTCGCCGAGCAGGATCTGCGCGCCGTGCCGATCGGCGACCGCCTTGACGATGGCGAGACCAAGACCGCTGCCGCCCTCGGGCGAGCCCGCGCGCCGATGGAATCGGTCGAATACCCGATCGCGGTCGGCGGGAGCGATCCCCGGTCCCGAATCCGCCACCTCGAGCGACGCCGGCTCGCTGCGCCCGAGAGCGCGCGAGCCGGCTCGCGTCCGCACCCGCACGCGACCCCCCTCGGGCGTGTAGCGCACGGCATTGTCGACGAGGTTGCGCACCAGCGTGCGCAACGCCTCGCGGTCGCCGCGCACCGTGGCCGGATCCGCTTCCAGGGAGAGGTCGATGTGGCGCGCGGCGGCGAGCGCGTGCGCATCCGCGATGCCTTCGGCAACCGGCTGTTCGAGAGCGACCGCGGCGAGCTCGCCGACGGGTTCGCGAGGCTCGTTGCGGGCCAAAGTCAGCATTTGCTCGACCAGATGGATGGCGCGCGCGGCGGCGGCCTTGAGGTTCGCGAGCGCCTCGCGCCGCGCTTCCTCGTCGGGTGCGCGATCCAGGAGCTGGAGCTCGAGACTGAGCGCGGTCAATGGCGAGCGCAGCTCGTGAGCGGCATCCGCGACGAAAGCGCGCTGCGTCTGGAACGCCTCATTCAAGCGCATCAACAGCCGGTTCAACTCATTCACCAGGGGCGCAATCTCCTGGGGAAGCCGGGCAGCGGCGATCGGCGTCAAGCTGTGCACGTCGCGCCGCTGCACTTCGCTCGCGACGCGCCGCAACGGCCGAAGCCCCGAACCCACGACGCCGACGACGGCGGCGCCCAGCAGCGGCAGCAGCAGGAGCAGCGGAATCACCACCCGAAGTGCAGCTCCTCGCGCCAAACTCTCGCGCACCCGGACCGGTTGGGCGATCTGGATCACCCCCTGGACCGTTTGCAGCCCATAGGTGCGCCACGCTTGGCCGCCGACGCTCACATCAGCGTAGCCCAGAGCCGTCGCATTGATCAGCGGCAGCCCGGGGCGCGAAAAATAAACCCGGGTTCCATAAACGTCCCATATTTGAATCACGAAATCGCTCTGGTCCGGGGGCAGTTCGAGGCGCGGCGCCATGGGGATCTGGCTTCCGAGCGTCAGGGCCATCTGGCGCAATTGATAGTCGAACAGGGTCGAGGTCTCCGCCAGAACGCGGCGATAGGTCAGCAATCCCGCGAGCACCGAGATGACGGCCACGGCGGCCAGCAGCGCAATCAACAATCGGGCTCGCAGGGACATCACGGCTGTTGCTCTTTAGGCACGAAATAACCGACGCCGCGCAGGGTTCGGATGACATCGGCTCCGAGCTTGCGGCGCAAGCCATGCACGTACACCTCGACCGCATTGCTTTCGACCGACTCGCCCCAGCCGTAGAGCCGGTCCTCGAGCTGGGCTCGCGAGAGCACCGAGCCGGGCCTTTGCATGAGCGCCTCCAGCACCGAGAATTCGTGCGCCGAGACCACCACAGGCTCGCCGTCGCGTTCCACCGCGTGTGTGATCGGATTGAGCGTGATGCCGCGATGCCGGATGCAGGGATCGGCGCGGCCCGCGGCACGACGCAGGACCGAGCGCATGCGGGCCGCCACCTCGTCGAGGTCGAAGGGCTTGACGACATAGTCGTCGGCCCCCGAATCGAGGCCCGCGATCCGGTTCTGCACATCGTCCCGCGCCGTGACGATGATGACCGGCGTCGCATCCCCCCGGCCGCGCAGCTCGCGCAGCACCTCGAGGCCGTCGCGTTCCGGCAGACCCAGGTCGAGCAGCACGAGATCGAACCTGGAGGTGCGCAACGCCTCGGCCGCACTCTTGCCGTCGGCCACGCCGTCGACCGCATAGCCATCCTGGCGCAGTGCCCGCTCCAGGCCCTTGGCAATCATCCGATCGTCCTCGACCACGAGTACTCGCATGGCTTTCTCAATCGGCCGCGGGCTTGCGCGCGAGAATCAAATCGGTCATTTCTCGGTCGCTGAATCGCGCATCGTAGATCGAACGTGCATCCAGGGTGCGCGCCACCACCGTTGCCAGGACGACCGCGATGATCATCGGCAGGATGAACGAGCGATCCCGGCCGGTGAGCTCCATCACCAGAACGATGGACGAAATGGGGCCGTGCGTGGTGGCGGCGAGCACCGAGGCGGAGCCGATGATGGCGCACAGTCCCGGGGCAGCTCCCGGCCAGATCCACGACCACACGACTCCAAGCGCGCCGCCGAGAAGTGCACCGGTCGCGAGCGAAGGCGTGAACAGGCCGCCCGGCACGCCGCTCCCCAGGCACAGGACCGTTGCGAGCGGCTTCAAGATGAAAAGAGCCAGCAGCATGAGCGGGGCGACCTGATTGGTGAAGGCAAGCTCGGCGATGTCTTTGCCGTTGCCGAGAAGTTCCGGAAACGCGATGGACACGGCGCCGAGCGCTGCGAGCGCCACGACCGGCGCCACCAACCGGCGCACCCCGGTCGGCTTGTTCCGATCCGCCCACGCGACCAATCGCACGAAGCCGACCGAGACCGCTCCGGCGATCGGCCCCGCGACGATCGCCCAGCCGATCACGGACGCCGACAATGCGTACGAGGGAATCGCATACGTCGGCTCGTTCGGAATCGCCACCCACCAGGCCACACCGGCCGCGGCCGCCGACGCGAGCAGCGCCGGCAAAATGAGCCGCAGCGCCAGTACGCCGCGCAGCACCTCGACGGCGAACAGCGCGCCGCCCAAAGGAACGCCGTACGCGGCCGCCATCCCCGCCCCGGCTCCGCAGGCCACCAACAATCGCCGCTGCTCATCGGACAATGAGCAGCGGTCGGATAGCGCGTTCGCGATCACGGCGCCGGCTTGCTTCGGCGCGCCCTCCCGGCCGAGCGATGCGCCCATTCCGACCACCACCACGGAGAGCGTCGCGCTGCCGAGCGTTCGCAGCGCGGGCAGACGGCCGGCAAAATTGCTGATCGCCTCGGTGATGTCGATACTGTTGCCGCTCGACAGCTTGCGCAGCACCACTTGTCCGATGCCGGTCAGCACGCCCGCGCCCAGCAGGATACCGATATGGTGCCAGGCATCCGCTCCCCTGGCAGCGTCGAGCAGTTGCGGCCCCGGCCACGCACGGTGCTGGACCACGAACAGCAGGCGGGTCAGGATTGCCGCCGCCAGGCCCGCTCCCACACCGGTCAGCAGCACCGCCGACCAGAAAATCAGCGATCGCGGAGCCGTCAATGTCGGCGGAATGGCCGATGCATCGGATTTGGACGTTAGACCTGCCATGGAACGCAGGGCTAGAAGGATCTGCGCCAGTCGCGGCCCTCGCCGCCCATGAAGTCCTTGCCCAGCTTCCAGATCAAAATCTTGGCGGTGCCCTCACCGTCGATGTACACGGCGGCCGGCACCGAGCGGGTGGAGTACTTGCCGAGGGCGATGCCGCCGCGAAGACTGTGTCTGTCGGTCTGCCCGCCACGGTGGAAGTCCAGCATGATGAGCGCGCTGCCCGATCGCAGGTACCAGTAGTCTTCGTCCTCCCCCTCGAGCGCGTAGATGCCGCCCGCCAGGCGCAATTCGTGCGCGGCATGACGCTTGTCATCCAGCACGAGCTCGCGGGTGACGACGAGGCTCCGGGCCCGGTCCTGCTCCACACGGATCGTCCGATGCTCGTTGATGAGCGGGTTCAGCTCCAACCCTGCGCAGGCCGGAAGGCTCAGATTCAGCATCAGCGCGGCGCAAGCCCCCAGGGCGCGTCCCACGGGGCCAATGGCCGCACATCGGCGTTCAAACGCGCGCACCCCTGCTCGATTGATCATCCTGAACCGCGTGCCCTTGCGCCGATATTGATCCTGATGCTGCGATCATAGCATCAGGCCCGGCAGGTCGCGGATCGGTCAAATCAACGGCAATGCTCGTCCCGATCTCCGTATTCGTGCCACGTGTGATCGTGGTACCAGCGGTCGTGATCGTGGTCCCAGTAAAGGTAATGGCGTCCCCGGCGGGATTTGAACCCACAACCTCGCCCTTAGGAGGGGCGCGCGCTATCCAGTTGTGCCACGGGGACGTGCAGGCAGTGTAACCGCCCGGGCGACCCGGGAGCTACCGAGGTGTGAGGACTGGGCCGGTGTCCTGCGACAACCGGCCGAGGATTGGTGGAGGAGAAGGGGATCGAACCCTCGACCTTCGCATTGCGAACGCGACGCTCTCCCAACTGAGCTACTCCCCCGCAAGGGGTCCGCATACTAGCAGCAAAGACCGAACATGCCAAAGGGTCGCCCCAATTGGGCCGCAGTTAGCTTAGGATAGGGGTGAGGGGCAAAAAGCAACATGTTGAAAGCGGGCGAACGCGCACCGGAATTCACCCTTCCGGACGATACTGGAACCGACCGATCGCTGACGGAGCTGCTGAGCGCCGGGGCGATCATCCTGTACTTCTATCCGGCGGACTTCACGCCCGGCTGCACCAGCCAGGCCTGCAAGCTTCGCGATCTGCATACGGATATTCAACGAGCGGGGATGCGGGTCGTCGGCATCAGCCCCCAATCTCCGGAATCGCACGCGAAGTTTCGCGCAAAATACCAATTGCCGTTCACCCTGCTCTCGGATGAGCAAAAGACCGTGATCAAGATGTACGGGCTCAACGGCCCGCTCGGGATCGGCGTTCGGCGCGCCAGCTACTTGGTGGACGGCGGTCGCCGCGTGCGCGACGCCGTGCTCGCAGATTTCAGGATTGGCCGGCACATGGACTTCGTGCGAAAAGCCGTCGCGCTGCGCACCGCGGGTCCGTTGTCGGGCTAATATCTCAGGCGCAGGACGCCCGGCCGGCCGACTCTCGGCACCGTCACAATATACATAGTGGCATAGTCCGAGGGTTCGACCGCGGGAATGTCGACCACGCCGCTCAGGTCGGCGACGATGGCGGGCAGCGTATTGGCGTGTCCGACGATCAAGATGGTATCCCCCGAATGCTCGCGCAACACGCGGCGCGCAAGCCCGCGGGCATCGCCTTCGTCGGCGACTTCCGGCGTGATGCCGAGCATCTGCGCCAGGGGAGCGGCTGTCGAGCGGCTGCGAAGCTTTTCCGACACATAGATGGCCGCCACCCGGCTCTTCAGATGGGTATCGCCGAGCAGCCGCGCCAGTGACGCCGCGCGCGATTCGCCCTCCGCGCTCAGCGGCGGATCGTCGCCGCTGACACCGAGCATCTGCGGGGCGTGGCGCACGATGATGACGGTGGTGGAGGTGGAGGTGACCAGGAACCACACCGCAGCGATCAGGATCACAACCCCCGCCGTTACCGTGAGCGCCACCAGGCCGATCGGGGCCAGAAACGGCCGACGCTGCAAATTGGCGGGTATAGTCATGGCGGGATGATACCAACGAATGCCGCCGCCGGCGTCCGCCTCGTGGTCCTGTCGGCCGGTTTCTCGGCCCGGCTCGGCAGCCCCAAGGCCTTGGCCAGAATTCGCGGCGTGACACTTTTGCGCAGAACCGTGCGGACGTTGGCGCCGTTGGCCGCCGCGCGCGTCATCGTCGTTCTGCCGCCGCGGGCGGTCGGGCGCGAACCGAACTGCGCGGCGAGCGCGTGGAGGTCGCCGTGAGCCGGCGCCGTTCCCGGGGGCTCTCGGCATCGGTCAGAACCGGCTTGTTCCGGGCGCGATACAGCGCCGCCGTATTGATCCTACCGGTCGATTTGCCGTGGCTCGAGTGCCGCGAGATCGCACGCCTGATCGCGCGCTGGCGATCGTCGAGACGGTCGGTCGTCGCCCGCCGGGTGGGGGACCGGGCCGGCACGCCCCTCGTACTGCCGCGCCGGCTGTATGCCCAGGCGCAGCGCATCGGCGGTGACCTCGGCCTACGGAATCTGGTGAACGGCCTGCCCGAGGGTGAGCTCGAGCTGGTCGATCTCCCGTCGGCCGCGCTGGATGTGGATACGCTGGAGGATCTCAGGCAGGCGCGACGCCGGCTGCGCGCTTTCACTTCAGGCTAGCGCCAGCCCGGAAAATCTCGGAACGCTTGAAGCGCGGCATCTATCTTGGCGCGCGGTGCATCGAGGTGGGTGGCAAGGCGCGTGCGTGGCCCGATGGATGCGACGATGCCGAGCTTCGCAAGATGCGTGCGCAGTGCCTCGACCGCCGGCTCCGGAATCTCCACGAACACGAGGTTGGTCTCCGGCGGCTCGACCAAAAGCCCCAGGGCGCGGAGACCCTCGGCGAGGTGAGCGGCGTTCGCGTGATCCTCGGCCAATCGCCCGACGTGGTGGTCGAGCGCGTACAACCCGGCCGCGGCCAGGATGCCGGCCTGGCGCATGCCGCCGCCGAGCGCTTTGCGCCAGCGCCGCGCGGCGGCGATGAATTCCTCGGACCCCAGCAGCACCGACCCCGCCGGCGCACCCAGCCCCTTGGAAAGGCACACCGAGACGGAGTCGAATCCTTCCACCGCGGTCGTTTCATCCACCCGCAGCTTGACGATCGCGTTGAACAGGCGCGCGCCGTCCAAATGCGTCTTGAGCCCCCGCGAATGCGCGAATTCCGTCGCACTCGACAGATACGCGACCGGCAGTATCCGCCCGCCCATGGTGTTTTCCAGCGCCAGGAGCCGGGTGCGCGCAAAATGCGCGTCATCGGGTTTGATCGCCCGGGCGATGCGATCGAGCGGAATCGTTCCGTCCGGTTCGTTATCCAGCGGCTGGGGCTGAATGCTGCCGAGAACCGCCGCACCACCCTGCTCATATTTATACGTGTGCGCTTCCTGCCCGACCAGGTACTCATCGCCCCGGCCACAGTGCGCCATCAAGGCGGCCAGATTGCTTTGAGTTCCTGAGGCGAAAAACAGCGCGCGCTCGAATCCGAACCGCTCGGCCATGCGGCTCTGCAGCCGATTCACCGTCGGATCGTCGCCATACACATCGTCGCCCACTTCGGCGGCCGCCATGGCCGCGCGCATGGCCGGTGTCGGGCGCGTCACGGTGTCGCTGCGAAGATCGATGCTGCCGCTGATTGGGTCGGTGGAATCACGCACGACCCGAAAGATAACCCAACCCATTGCGCCGGCGCGTAGATTTTTCTTTACATCTGAAATGCAACGAATTATTTTTGCCCCAATTTCCGCAATGCGAGGTTCGATTCTTGGACAGTTGCCCTAGATTGGGTTTAGGCGCCGCGACAGTCGCAGCGCGCTCGCGGTAGGAAAGTTCGCCCCGAACCTCCCGCTGCGGGCGGGAGGTCCATGGAGCCAAGTCCGAGGTGATGCCCGGGTGCTCCTCCTCTTCTGAGTCTCATTCGTCCACGCTTGCTCGGTCGCCCCCGGCGATCGAGCGGCGCGTATTGGGCTGCCTGTGCCGGCGAATCGCGCCTCTTGAGATCCGAGGTGAAGACCATGATGCAGGCCACTCCAGAGTCCTACGACGAGATCCGCGGCGCGCTCGGCACGCTGCGCCGCGACGACATTGCATCGCGCGCCGGGTGGTCCCACCGGCTGCGCACCCTGCTCGCCATCCTCGGCCCCGGCTTGATCGTCATGGTGGGCGACAACGACGCCGGCGCCTTCAGCACCTACGCCGAGGCCGGCCAGAATTACGGTACGACGCTCCTTTGGACCCTGGCGCTGCTCGTGCCGGTGCTCTACGTCAACCAGGAGATGGTCCTGCGCCTCGGCACCATCACCGGGGTCGGACATGCCAGGCTCATCCTTCAGAGGTTCGGCAAGTTCTGGGGGGCATTCAGCGTCATCGATCTGTTCATCTTGAACGCTCTCACCCTGGTGACCGAGTTCGTCGGCATCAGCATCGGCCTGGGAATTCTCGGGGTGCCGAAGATCGTCGGCATCGCGGCCGCCGCGGCATTGGTCATGGCGGCGGCGGGGACCGGGGATTTCCGCCGCTTCGAGCGCTTCGCGCTGATCCTCGTGTTCGGCAGCGTGCTGCTGCTTCCCATTTTCCTGATGACTCGCCCGCCCGCGTCCGAGATTGCCCACGATTTTCTGATACCGCGGATGCCGCCTGGCGCCCATCTCGCCGATGTGATGCTGCTCATCATCGCCATCGTCGGCACGACGGTCGCTCCGTGGCAGCTGTTCTTTCAGCAGAGCTACATCATCGACAAGCGCATCAGCGTGCGCTTCATCAACTACGAACGGCTCGACCTCATCATCGGCATCGCGATCGTGATCTTCGGTGCGGTCGCGATGATCGCGTTCTGCGCGCACGCCTTCGCGGGAACCGCAGAGTTCGGCAAATTCACGGACGCCGGCGGCATCGCCGAGGGACTCAATCGCTTCCACGGCTCGCGCCTTCCGGGCGTGCTGTTCGCCCTCGCGCTGATCGACGCCAGCATCATCGGTGCGGCTGCCGTCTCCCTGTCGTCGGCCTACGCGGTCGGCGATCTATTGAAGATGCGCCATTCGCTGCACCAAAGTCCGCTGCAGGCGAAGACTTTCTACGGCATTTATTGCTGCCTGATTGCGGTGGCCGCGGCGCTCGTGCTGGTTCCCAATGTGCCGCTCGGATTGTTGACCAACGCGGTGCAGACGTTGGCCGGCGTCCTGCTGCCGAGCGCCTCGGTGTTCCTGCTGCTCCTGTGCAACGACACGGAGTTGCTCGGCCCCTGGGCCAACTCGTTCAAGCTCAACGTGTTCACCTCCCTGGTGGTGGGCGTGCTGGTGCTGCTGTCGTTGATCTTGACGGCCGCGGTGCTGTTCCCGGACATCGACGGCGGCGCCCTCGCCTGGATCCTCGGCGGCGGCGCCGCGATCGGCTGCATGATGGTGGCTGTCGTGGCGCTGCGCGCGCGGCGTCCGCGCGCCGCCCCGCAAGCCGCCCCGCCGGCCCGGCATTTCCCGGCAACCACCCCACCGAGTGCCTGGCGCGCGCCGCACCTCGATGCCATTGGGGCGATCCGCTTGACGCCGATGCGCCGCCTGTCGATGCTGGTGCTTCGCGGATACCTCGTGATCGCCGTCATCATGGTGGTCGTCCGCGTGGTGCAGACGGCGGTGGCCTGAAGGCATCGGCCTAGGTCAGCGCCGGGTCTCCGGTCGGCGCGCTCGCGCGGTTGGCCTCGACCACCGTCAGCGCCGTCATGTTGACGATCCGCCTCACGGTCGCCGCCGAGGTGAGGATATGCGCGGGCGCCGCGCAGCCCAACAAAATCGGGCCGATCGCCACGTTGTTGCCGGCGGCTGACTTGAGCAGGTTGTAGGCGATGTTCGCGCTGTCGAGGTTCGGGCAAACCAACAGGTTGGCGCTGCCCTCGAGAGTCGAGTCCGGCAGCACCGCCTTGCGGGCCGCTTCGTCTAGCGCACAGTCGCCGTGCATTTCGCCGTCCACCTCCAGATCGGGCGCCCGCGCGCTCAACAGCGCGAGAGTCGCACGCATCTTGAGCGCCGACGGCGCATCGCTCGTGCCGAAGTTCGAATGCGAGAGCAGAGCGACCTTCGGCACCAGCCCGAACGCGCGTAATTGTTCGGCGGCAAGCTGGGTGATCTCCGCCAGCTGCTCCGCGGTCGGATCGAGATTCACGTGGGTGTCGACCAGGAATACCTGGCGGCCCGGCAGGATGAGTCCGCTCATTGCGCCATACACGTTCACGCCGGAACGGCGTCCGATGACCCGGTCGATGTATTTCAAATGCCGTGACGTGGTCGAGATGGTGCCGCAGATCAGCCCGTCGGCCTCGCCTTTTTTCAAAAGCATCGCGGCGATCAACGTCGTGCGCCTGCGCATCTCGAGCTTGGCATATTGGGGGGTCACGCCGTTCCTGCGCGTCAGCCGGTGATAGGACTGCCAATACTCGCGGTAGCGCTCGTCATGCTCGGGGTTGACGACGGTCAGATGCTCGCCGATCCGGATCCTGAGGCCGCAGTGCTTGATGCCCCGCTCGATCACCGACGGCCGGCCCACCAGCACGGGCACGGCCAATTTTTCGTCGACCGCAATCTGCACCGCGCGGAGCACCCGCTCATCCTCCCCTTCCGCATAAACGATCCGGCTGCGCTCCGGCGGGATCTTTCGCGCGGCGGCATAGATGGGCTGCATCAAGGTGCCGCTGTGATAGACGAATTGCTGCAGGCGCTCGCCATAGGCCTCGAGATCCGCGATCGGCCGGCGCGCGACACCCGAATCCATCGCTGCCTTGGCGACCGCGGGCGCGATCTTGACGATCAGGCGAGGATCGAAGGGTTTGGGGATGAGATAGCCGGGGCCGAAGCTCAAATCCTCCACGCCGCCATAGGCGGCGGCCACGATATCGCTTTGTTCGCGCCGGGCGAGATCCGCGAGCGCGTGCACGGCCGCGATTTCCATCTCCCGTGTAATGGTCGTCGCCCCGACGTCGAGCGCGCCGCGGAAGATGAACGGAAAGCACAGGACATTGTTCACCTGGTTGGGGTAGTCGCTGCGGCCGGTCGCCATCACGGCGTCGGGACGCGCGGCCATTGCCTGTTCCGGGAGAATTTCCGGGGTCGGATTCGCGAGCGCCAGGATCAAGGGTTTGACAGCCATTTGTCGCACCATGTCCTGAGTCAGAATACCTCCCGCGGAAAGTCCCAGGAACACGTCGGCTCCGCCGATGACCTCTCCGAGCGTTCTCGCCGCGGTTGCCTGCGCGAACTTCGCCTTCTCGGGATCCATGAGCTCCTTGCGTCCGGCGAAAACGACTCCCGCGAGGTCGGTCAGCCAGATGTTCTCGCGCTTGAGCCCCAAATCGAGCAGCAACTCGACGCAGGCGAGCGCTGCGGCCCCGGCTCCGCTCACCACCAGCTTCACCCGGCCCATCTCCTTGCCGCATACCGTGAGGCCGTTGAGGACGGCGGCCCCCACCGTGATGGCGGTCCCGTGCTGGTCGTCGTGAAACACCGGGATCTTCATCCGCTTGCGCAGTTCGCGCTCCACGATGAAACACTCCGGCGCCTTGATGTCCTCCAGATTGATCGCCCCAAAAGTGGGCTCGAGCGCAGCGATGACCTCGACCAGCTTGTGCGGATCGGGCTGATCGATCTCGATGTCGAACACGTCGATCCCGGCGAATTTCTTGAACAGCACGGCCTTGCCTTCCATCACCGGCTTTGCCGCCAGCGGACCGATGGCACCGAGGCCGAGCACCGCGGTCCCGTTGGTGACCACGCCGACGAGGTTGCCGCGGGCGGTGAAGCGGAATGCCGAAATCGGATCCGCGACGATCGCGTCACAGGCGGCCGCGACGCCTGGAGAATACGCGAGCGCAAGATCGCTTTGATTGACCAGCTGCTTGGTGGGGGCGATCGAGATCTTCCCATGCGTCGGGAATTCGTGGTAATCGAGCGCCGCCTGGCGTCGATCCTCCTTCGCGTCGTTGATCTTCATCGGCAATTCCAGGACTCAATGGACGAGCACCGCACTCGATCGCTCAGTATGGCAGCAAGGGCCGCAAATTTGTATTTTTGACGGCCTGCGCGCCCACCGGCCCCGTCAACCTTTTACCGGCGGATACGTTATGCTCGTTTCGGCACGATGCGCCGCCAATAGGTTGGGAGAACAGCATGTTTGCACGCCGTCATTCGCTCGCCGCCTCGGCCGGCATCGCCTGCGCCTTGGCCATCGCCGGCGCCGGGTTGCCGTGCGCCTTCGCGCGCGCCGACGATGCCGCATCGTCGGGGAGCCCCGGGACCTGGCAAAGCCACAAATATTCCTTCCAATTCATGGGATTCACTTCCACGTACTCCTGCGACGGTCTCGCCGACAAGCTCCGGACGCTGCTGCTCGCCGCCGGAGCACGTGGGGATGTCAAATCGCAACCCGGCGCCTGCGCCTCGGGATTCGGCCGGCCGGACAAGTTCGCCCGGGCGGACCTCACCTTCTCCACTCTCGCTCCGGCGCAGGGCGGCGCTCCGCCGGATGCCAAGCCGGTGAACGGGGCCTGGCGTGCGGTCGCGTTCACGTCCTTCTCGCCCAAGAATCTGCGCGTGGGGGACTGCGAGCTCGTCGAGCAATTTCGCTCGCAGGTATTGCCCATGTTCACCACGCGCAACGTCGTGAGCAACACCACCTGCGTACCGCACCAGGAATCGGGCTCGACCATCGATCTCAAATTCGAGGTCTTCGCGCCGGTTGCGGCAGCCAAACACTGACCTGCCTCAGAATCTGCCGCCCTTGAGCTCGGTGCCTACGCGCATGAAGAGGGCGTTGAGCCACCTCGTGAAGGCCGACATGCGGGGATTCGGCCGACGTTGTCGGCTGCGCAACAAATAGTAGCCGCCTCGGGCCTTGATCTTGGTGGAGAAGGGGGCGACCAGCTGGCCGGCGGCGAGCGCGCCAGCGCAGGTGATCTCATCGCCCATCATGATGCCCTGGCCGGCTATCGCTGCCGTCTGCACCAGCATCAGATCGGAGAACATCACGCCCGGGCGCGCCCGAAGGAGATCGAGGTCGCTTGCCGCCAGCCATTGGCGCCATTCATCCGTTTGCCGCAAATGCAGCAGGGGATGACGCAGGACGTCGGCGGGCTGGTTCAACCCGCGCTGCATGTTTTGCAACGCGGGGCTGCACAAGGGTAGAAACTCGACGTCATACAGATGCTGCACGGTATGGCGCGGCCAATTCCCGTCGCCAAACACGATGAACAGGTCCGCGTCGCGGTCCGAGGCCGCGTCGAGCTCGCCGCCGGTGACGATCTGCAGCGCCAGACCGGGATATTGCTCGTGAAACGAGGCGATGTGGTTGCACAGCCACATCGATGCGAAGCCCGGCGTCGAGGCGATGCATAGCTCCCCCTCCACGGGTTTGCCGGCTCCGTCCTCGTGCGCCTCGGCGAGCAGTGCCAGGGATTTGCGGACATCCTCGGCGTAGCGTTTGCCGCGCGGCGTGAGCGCCACCCCCTTCCCGCTGCGCGCAGCGAGCTCGAATCCCAGTGCGGTTTCGAGCATGCTCAATCGATGGCTGACGGCGCTCCGGGTGATTCCCAGATCCTCCGCCGCCTCCCACACGGTGCCGAGCCGCGCGAACGCGTCCAACGCCTGCAGTGCATGAAGCGGCGGAATCCGTGGTTTGGTGGGGTGAGAAATATTCACCTCAAAAATGAAAATTATGCACGTCAAGCCGCCGGCTCTCAACCATACTCGGGCAACCGCACTCCGCGCGAAGCCGCCGAGCGCTCAAAAAAAATCAAGCGAGGGATGCCGAATGACTGATCCGAATCGGCCTGTGCGGCCCGACCTGGTTTGCGGGCGCACGCGACCTGCGGCGGCCGTGTCCGCCGTGCTTGCCGCCGCAGCGCAGCTGCAGTCGGTTCACGCTTATGCCACGGACGACCTCGGGGAGATCGTGGTGACGGCCCCCGCCGCAACCAGACCGCGCCTATTTCGTGGGCCGCCCGAGGACCGTCGGACTGGACTTGAACTACTCTTTCAAGGATCACCCCTAGGATCCCGAGCCTTCGACATTTGTCCGTCACTTTCCCACCCGATACTTCGCGCCTGGCTGGCGCGCAAAGGAGTTGAAACATGATCACCGCCAAGGCTTCCGTCGCCGCCGACCCATTCCAGCTGCAGCGCCGGCAGGCCGCCGGGGGCACCAAGCGCCTTGGGTTTTGGGGGTTCAAGAACGAGACCGACACCCTCACCGACGTGCTGCTCGGCCCGGCCGACCACTTGAAGCACATGGCCACGAGCTCGCTGTCGCGTAAGACCCTGCGCGAGCATCCGGCCGACATTGCCGTCGCCCAGCGGCAGCATCGCGAATTGCAAAGCGCATACGCCCATTTTGGCGTGAAAATCCACTGGCACGAAGCGCAGGCCGAGCTTCCCATGCAGGTGTACTCGCGCGATTCCAGCGTCATGACCCCGTACGGCGCCATCATCACGGCAATGGCCAATTGGTGGCGCCGGGGCGAGAACTTTGCGGCCATCCGCACCTACGAGCGTCTCGGCATCCCGATTTACGACATGGTCACGGCCGGCACTTTCGAGGGCGGCGACTTCAACGTCATCGAGGAAGGCTGTGTGCTGATCGGCTGCGGGGGTGGACGCACCCAGGAAGAAGGCGCGCGCCAGGTCGAGGCGTGGTTCAAGAAGGAGGGCTGGGAAACACGGCTGGCGTTCTTCGACGAATACTACGTGCACATCGATCTCATGGTGGTGCCGATCGCCCCGAAGCTCACCGCCGTCTGCCTGGCCTGCACCGAGCCCGGCATCGTCACCTGGCTGAAGTCCAAGGGACACGAAATCGTCGACGTGCCCTTCGAGGACACGGTGAACCTGGGCTGCAATTTCATGTCCCTCGGGCGCGACCGTGCGATCGTCCCCCAATCGAGCCGCTCGTTGATCGCCAGCCTCCGCGCGCATGGATTCGAAGTGGCCGAAGTCGACATGAGCGAAATATCGAAGACCGGCGGCGGCATTCACTGCATGGCGCAGGCGCTGCGGCGCGACCCGAACGCGCGGGCATAGTTCGGCGCCTGGGCGGGCCGAGGCTGCCCAACGCGAATGGACACGCGCGCACCGGGCCCGAGCCGCTGCTCGGCCATCTGCCATTCGATCATGGACGGGAGCGCGGCAGTTTCGCACCGGGTTTTCGCACCTAGGACTTCGTATTTCCCAGCGAGGCGGCGATGGATTGCGCCTGTTTCAAATGCTTCCTCGGCGTCGGCAGCGTGGCGCCGGCGAAAGCCTTTGCATCGGCGTCCTGCCCGGTCGCAATTTCCTTCTTGAACAACGCGATGGTTTGCTGGTGCGCTTTGATTTGGGTATTGACGAAGGATTTGTCGTACGTATCGCCGCTGAGAACGTCCAGTTTGGCCTTTTGCGCCATCTGGCCCACGCTCGCCGAGGCGGGCAGGGAAATATTCTTCGACGCGGCGAGGGCCTTCAACTTGTCGTTGGCGGCGGTGTGGTCCGTGACCAGCATCGAGCCAAAATCCTTCACCTGCTGATTGTTGCTGCTCTTGGCGGCCTGATTGCCGGTGTCCACCTCGAACAGGCCGCCCTCAGCGGCCTTTTTGTAAAATGTCGCATCGGGATCGCCTGCTCCGAAAGCGAGGGGTGCGAACGCAAGCGGACTGAGCAAGGCGGCGAGCGCCAGTATTTTTTTCATCAATCTTCTCCTTAAATTTGCTGTCGGACGCCGCTTCAGCGGCGCTTCTGCCCAATCATTTTGTGCGCTAAGATTATTCGAAACATCCAACACGATGTCATGCGCGCCGGACCGCCAATTCGAGTAGGACGAAGACCACGCGACGGCGGTCGGATGTCCAAATCGATTCGCGCGAGGGTTGGCGGCTTCTGAGAATGCCCGCACTCGTGCGGACTAATGGCCGGAGTTGACCATGTGGATCGTTAGAGTAGCGCTGCAACGGCCGTACACCTTCATCATGCTGGCCGTGCTGATCGTGTTGCTCGGCATTTACTCGATCCTGAAGACCCCGACGGACATCTTTCCCGACATCAAGATACCGATTGCGGCGGTGATCTGGCGATACACGGGCCTGCTGCCGGAGGAAATGGCGAATCGGATCGTGTTGTTCTCCGAGCGCACGGCTCAGACGGTGGTCAACGATGTGGAGCACACCGAGTCGCAGTCGGTGAACAGCGAGGCGGTGGTAAAATATTTTTTCCAGCCGAAGGCCAATCAGGACCTGTCGCTGGCGCAGATCATCGCGGTCTCGCAAACGCAGTTGCAGACCGCCCCGCCCGGCACCACCCCGCCATTCGTGCTCTCTTACAACGCGTCGAGCGTTCCGATCCTGCAATTGGCGCTGTCGAGCGAGACCATTCCAGAACAGGAGATATTCGACCTCGGAAACAACATCCTCCGCACTCAACTTGCGACCGTCGCCGGCGCGTCCATACCTTATCCTTACGGCGGCAAGCAGCGTGAAGTGCAGGTGGACCTCGATCCGCGGCAACTGCGCGCGCGCGGCCTCGCCGCCATCGACGTAGTGAATGCCATCAGCGCTCAGAACCTCATCCTCCCCGCCGGTACCGAAAAGATCGACACGCGGGAATATTTCGTCAAGCTGAATGCGAGCCCTACGCAAATCGATCAACTCAACGATCTGCCGATCCGGGCCCGCAACGGCGGCGTGCTGTACGTGCGTGACGTCGCCCACGTGCGCGACGGCTACCCGCCGCAGACCAACATCGCGCGGGTGGACGGCAAGCGCGCCATCGTGATGAGCGTGCTGAAAACGGGCAACGCCTCGACTCTGGACATCATCGACGGCATCAATTCGAAGCTTCCCGCCGCGCGCGCCACCATGCCGCCGGATCTGAAGCTCGTGGCATTGAGCGATCAATCCGTGTTCGTGCGCGCCGCGATCTCAGGCGTCATCCGGGAAGGGATCATTGCCGCCGGCCTCACGGGCCTGTTGATCTTGCTATTTCTCGGCAGTTGGCGCAGCACGCTGATCATCACCATTTCCATACCGCTCTCCATTCTCACATCGGTTGCCTGTCTTTCGGCGCTCGGCGAAACCATCAACATCATGACTTTGGGGGGCCTGGCTCTGTCGGTCGGCATCCTCGTGGACGACGCCACGGTGACCATCGAAAACATCAACTACCACCTCGAGCAGGGCGCCGAGGTGGAGCAGGCGATCCTGGACGGCGCCCATCAAATCGCCCTTCCGGCGCTGGTATCAACTCTGTCGATCTGCATCGTGTTCGTTCCAATGTTCCAGCTCGCCGGAATCGCCAAGTATCTTTTCATCCCGCTGGCGGAGGCGGTGGTCTTTGCGATGCTCGCCTCGTACATCCTGTCGCGGACGCTCATTCCGACGCTGGCGAAGTTCTGGCTCAAAAAGAAGGACGAGGAACCGGACCGGCAAAAGGGGCGGATGGCGCGCTTCCAGGAAGCGGTTCGAGCATGGCTTCGCAGCGCATGCGGGACGGCTATCGCGAACTGCTGAGCCTCGCGATCGACGGCAGGCCTGCAACTTCGCCGGCAATATTCCTGCTCGCCATGGCGGCAACCGCGCTGCTGGCGTTTCCGATCGGTCCACTGCCCGGGCTCGGTCAGGACTTCTTCCCGACCGTGGACGCGGGCCAGCTCAAGCTGCACTTGCGGGCGAGCACCGGAACGCGCATCGAGGACACCGCCGTTCTCTGCGACGCGGTCGAAAAGCTCATCCGCGAGACCGTCAGCCCGGGCGAGATCACCTCAATCGTGGACAATCTCGGCCTTCCGTATAGCGGCATCAATCTCGCGTACAGCACGTCCGCGCCCGTCGGGCCCGGCGACGCGGACATCTTCATCAACCTCGCCGAAGAAGCACCATTCCTTGGATGACTATCAACGCGAGCTGCGCGCGAAGCTGGCAGCCTCCTTCCCCTCGACTCAATTTCAATTTCTGCCCGCCGACATCGTCAGCCAGATTTTGAACTTCGGGCTGCCCTCGCCCCTGGACGTGCAGGTCACCGGACCCAACGTCGAGGCGAACCGCGCGTTCGTGAAGAAGTTGCTGCAGAAGCTCATCGGGTATCGCGGGCGCGGTCGACCTGCACATTCAGCAGCCGTACGACTATCCGCAGATCAATGTCGATGTGGACCGCACCAAAGCTGAGTTTCTCGGACTCACCGCAGCAGAATGTCGCATCCAACATGCTCATCTCGCTATCCGGCAGCTTTCAGACCAGCCCCTCCTTCTGGATCGATCCGAAGACCGGCACGCAATACAACGTGGTCGCGCAGACCCCCCAATTCCGCCTGAGCTCGCTCAACGATCTCGGCAACACCCCGCTCAGCCAAAGCGTCGGGTCCGTCCCGGCTGCCGACGGAACGTCGCAGATTCTGTCGAACGTGTCGCACCATGCACCGCAGCGTGGCTCCCGCCGTCGTCAGCCATTACAACGCCCAAGTGGCTTTCGACATCTACGGTAACGTGCAGGGCACCGACTTGGGTTTCGTGGCCACACAGTTCAACAAGGTCTCGACGAGGCCAAGAAGGATCTGCCCAAGGGCTCGACCATGCACCTCAAGGGCCAGGTCGAAACCATGCAGCAGTCCTTCCATGGCCTGCTGCTCGGCCTGGTCGGAGCCATCATCCTGGTGTACATGCTGATCGTCGTCAATTTCCAGTCGCTGCTCGATCCCCTGATCATCATTACCGCGCTTCCCGCCGCATTGGCGGGCATCGTATGGATGCTGTTCCTCACCCATACCACGGTGAGCGTGCCCGCGCTCACCGGCGCGATCATGTGCATGGGGGTCGCTACCGCGAACAGCGTTCTCGTCATCAGCTTCGCGCGAGAGCAGATGAACGAGGGCATTGAGCGCGCGAGAGGCCGCGCTGGAAGCGGGATTCACTCGCCTGCGCCCGGTCATCATGACGGCCACAGCCATGATCATCGGCATGATCCCCATGGCTCTCGGCCTGGGCGAGAGCGGCGAGCAGAATGCACCTCTCGGCCGCGCCGTCATCGGCGGACTGATTTTCGCCACGGTCGCGACGCTATTCTTCGTGCCGACGGTCTTTACGCTGGTGCACGGCCGCAAGACGCGGCGTGAATTCGGAGAGAAGTTCATGGCTGAGCGGGATGCGCTGTCGACACAGGATCCGGCACTAGCGCCGTGCATGCTCGTCATCATCGCAGTAGTGCTGGCGGTCTGGGGCATCGTCAGCCGCCTCGTGACACGTTCCGACCTGCGCAAGACCAGCACCCAGGACGCGGCTCACGACCGTGGTGACTGCAAAGCCCCAATGGAGCGGGGCCGGCAGACGAACTGGTGCTGCCCGGGCATCGTCCAGGCCTACATCGAATCGCCGATTTATGCCCGAACCAGCGGATATCTGAAGAGCTGGCACACCGACATCGGCGCCAAGGTCCGCAAAGGCGACCTTTTGGCGGACATCGAGACACCGGAAGTGGACCAGCAACTCGCGCAGGCGCGCGCGGATCTCGCAACCGCGCAGGCCAATCTCGCCATATCGCACATCACCAACGAGCGTTGGCAGGGCCTGCTCAAGACGCAGGCGGTTTCCAACCAGGATGCGGACAACCGTGCAGCCGACGCCGCCGCCAAGAAAACCACCGTGGATTCGGCTCGACAGAACGTCGCGCGACTCGAGCGATCTCGAGTCCTTCAAGCGCGTGATCGCTCCTTTCGACGGCGTCATGACCGCTCGCAACACCGATGTGGGTTATCTCATCAACGCCGGTCAGTCCCCGGGCACGGAGCTGTTCCGATTGGCCGACATCCATAGCTTGCGCATCTACGCCCAGGTTCCGGAGGCGTATGCCTCGGTCACCGCGACCGGACTCAAGGCGGAACTGCATTTCGCCGAGCGGCCCGGAATGACCTATGAGGCCGACACCATCCGCACGTCGAAGGCGCTGGACCCCACCGCGCGCACGCTTGCAGGTCGAATTGCAGCTCGACAACCGCGAGGCGCAACCTGTTCCCCGGCTCATATACCGAAATCCACTTCAAGCTCCCGTCGAGCACTCGAGACGCTGCGCTTGCCGGCGAACACCGTATTGTTCCGCGCCGAGGACGTGCAGGTCGCCGTGGTCGACCAGGACCACACCATCAAGCTCAAGAACATCGACCAGGGGCGGGATTTCGGCAAGACCATCGAGATACTGCATGGACTCGACCCCGACGACGCGGTCGTAGTCAATCCGCCCGATTCCATCGAGGACGGCATGAAGGTACGCCTGGCGCCGCCGCCCTCCGAGACGCAAAAAGGCGGCTCCGGCTTCATGAGGGCTGCCGCACTCATTGTTCAAGCGATCCTGTACGCAGCGGCGGCGGCCTGTTCGTTCGCGCCGCCTTACAAGGTCCCCGATACGGCCAAGACACCTCCCCAATACAAGGAGGAGCCCGGGGATTGGAAGGTCGCGCAACCGCAGGATGCGGCGCCTCGAGGGCCCTGGTGGACCTTGTACGGAGATGCGGATCTGAACGCCCTGGAAGGGAGAATTCTCGATTCGAATCTGACCTTGAAGGCGGCCTTCGCGCGACTCGAGTACGCTCGCGCACAATACCGGGTCGCCCGAGCCGATCTATTTCCGACGGTGACCGCCGATCCCTACGCCACCCGTCAGCGCTACTCGTCAAACGCACCGAAGGAGCTGCCGGGCTATCCAACCCTGCTCAATGATTTTCTGGTCGGAGCGGATTTCTCGTACGAAGTCGACCTCTGGGGCAGAGTTCACAACGAAGTTGCGGCCGCCCGCGCGAACCGGCAGGCGAGCGCCGCCGACCTGGTGTCGATCGAGCTCTCGCTGCGCGCCCAGCTCGCAGAGGACTACTTCAATCTGCGCGCTGCCGATGCAGAGGTGAGCCTGCTCGACCGGACGGTGGAGGATTACAAGAAGACCCTCGGCCTGGTCACCAATCTTTTCAAGGGTGGCGCGGCAGCGCTGGCGGATGTCGCCCAGGCCCAGGCACAATTCGACAATGCCCTGACGCAATCGGCGGATGCTCGCCTGCTACGCGCCCAAGCAGAGCACGCGATCGCGGTGCTGGTGGGCGAAAATCCCTCGACGTTCAGCTTGAGCGTCAACCCGCTGCCGATCGCGGTCGCGCCTCCTCCCATCGATCCCGGCCTGCCATCGACATTGCTCGAGCGCAGGCCCGACATCGCCGAGGCCGAGCGCCGCGTGGCCGGCGCAAATGCCCAGATTGGCGTCGCGCGGGCCGCTTATTTCCCGAGATTTACGCTCGCCGCGACGGGCGGATTCGAGAGCACTCGGGGCTCGAATCTGTTCAGTGTCCCGAGCCGATTCTGGTCGGTGGGCCCCCAGGTCTCGCTGCCGATTTTCGAGGGCGGCAGGCTCGCGGCGCAGACCGCGCAGGCAAAGGCCACCTACGAGGAACAAGTGGCCGACTATCGCAACACGGTGCTGACCGCTTATCAGGACGTCGAGGACAACCTCGCCGCCCTGCGTCAGTTGAAAGCCGAAAGCGACACCGACGCTGAAGCCGTCAAGGCCACGAGCACCGCTCTGCAACAGGCGCTAGGATCGCTACAATGCCGGGATCGTGACTTTCCTGGAGGTGGCGACCGCGGAGACGGCGGCGCTGCAGGCGCAGATCACCGCCGTCAACATCCAGGCGCGGCGCATGAGCGCCAGCGTCCTGTTGATCAAGGCGCTCGGCGGAGGATGGCAGGCGCCGCCTGCCACCTAGCGTTTCGTCGCCAGCGGGAGGCTGTGCCGAGACCCGAATAGCGGCTGTGTTTCCCCTGGTTGCCCCGGGGAAATATCCGAGCACGTCCCTCATCGGGACAACCAACCGCCATCGACGACCAGGTTCGAGCCCGTCATGTAGGTCGCCCGATCGCTCGCCAGGAATACGGCGGCGTTCGCGATGTCCTGCGGCCGGCCGAGCCGCGGCCACGGCGTACGCCGCAGGGCGTTCTCGATCTCCGGATCCGGCGGGAAACCCGGCCGCTCGATGACGATCTTGCCGGGTGAGATGCAGTTGCACACGATCAGTTGCTCTGCGTAGTCGACGGCAATCTGCCGTGTGAGATAGATCGCGCCGGCCTTGCTCACGCCGTAAGGGGTGTCGTGCGGCGAGTTGATGATCCCCATCTGCGACCCCAAGTTGATGATTCTGCCGCGCACCTCGGTACGTGGCTCCTGCATGACCATCTGCTGCACCGCTCGTTTGCAGCCGTAGAACATCCCGGTCAGATTGACGCCCATGACCTCAGCCCAGTGCTCCGGCGTGGTTTCGAGAAGGCCCGTGCCGGAAGCGGTCGCCGCATTGTTGACCATCACATCGAGACGGCCGTGACGGGCGACCGCCGTTGATATCAACTCATCAACGTCCTCCCAGACGGCAACGTCCATGCGCACGAACAGCGCGGACCCGCCGCTGCGAGTGATCATCGCGGCCGTGGGCTCACCGCCTTCGAGCGGATCGCTGCGCACGTCGCCGATGACCACCGAGGCTCCCTCGGCCGCGAAATTGATCGCCATCGCGCGCCCGAGGCCCGAGCTCGCACCCGTGATCACGGTCACTTTCCCATTGAGCAATCGAGTCATGGCCTTAACGCACTCTCGGCCGTCGGCTCGCTTCGAGCCAATCGATGTAAGCGTGGAACGCCTCGCGAACCGGCCGAGGCTTCCACCCGGTATCTCTATAGATGCGCGCCAGGTCGTAGGCGCCCCACATGCCATCCCGCTCGGTATCGCTCTGCACGATCTCGGCCTCGTTGGCGGGAACCACCGTCGCGTTGAACCCCGGCAATCTTTCTGCCGCCCATCGCACCAGATCCGCGACCGTGGCCGTGGCTCCAGCCGCGATGTTGTAGACGCTGTAACCGAGCCTCGGTGCCTCCAGCAGCGAGATGATCGCCTGCGCCACGTCCTCCGAATGTATATAGTCGCCGACGCCGTCGAGACTATTGACCCGCACGCACTTCACGCCCTCGACCACCTTGTGCGCGATCTCATTGGGCACATGACGAAAATTACGGGTCGATGTCGCCCGGTCCATCGGCCCGTAGACCGATGACAAACGCACCGAGGCGACCGGCAGCCCAAATAGCTCCGAATATCGCTCCGTGATGAGCTCGGAGGTGAACTTGGAGATCGCGTAGAGCTGGCGCGGCGACACATACCCATCCTCCGGCAGCGGCTCGCCGGGCCGATCCGGACCGTGGCTCTTGTAGACGGAGCCGGAGCTCACATAGATGAAGCGTCGCAATCCAGGCCGTGTCCGCGCCCAGTCGAGCGCCGCCACCGTTCCCATGACGTTGACCTCGGTGATGCGACCCGGCCACTCTGCTTCGGGATCGGGACTCACCCCACCCGCGTGGTTCGCGATCGGCGTGATCGTCGCTCCGTGCACGGCATAGGCGATGTCGCCCGCCGCGGACAGCGACCGCCACGCGCGCGGGTCGGTCACGTCGCCCTGCACGACCCGCAAGCGATCCGCGACCGGCGCGAAATAATCCTTCGCCATCTCGTCCAGTCCGGCGGAGTCGAGAATCACCGCCCTCTCGTGAACGTTCGACTCCAGCCACCGGCGGGTGAGCACGCTCATGACGAATCCCGTCGCGCCTGTGACGAGCAAGGTCATGCTACGAGCTCCGACGCCGAGCCGGGTGATGCGCGTGCCAGTGCCGTGCGATCTCGACCCGCTCGCAAACCCACACCTGCGGGTGCCTGAGGATGTGCTCGAGGAAGCGCGCCAGTCCGGCGATGCGCGCCGGGTGGCCGATCATGCGCGCATGCAGCCCGATCGACATCATCTTCGCGTGCTCGTCACCTTCGCGATAAAGCCAGTCGAATGCATCGCGGTGCCACGTCTCGTAGTCGGCGCTCGTGGCGAAGGGTCCCGGCGCGTACTTGGTGTCGTTGTTCGTGTGCGTATACGGCAGCGTCAAGTGATCGGTGCCGCCCACATCGACCCAGTACGGCAACTCGTCGTTGTACACGTCGCTGTCGTAAAGAAAACCGCCCGCCTCCACCAGCAAGCGACGCGTGTTGAGGCTGGGACCCGTGCGGCAGCACCACCCGACCGGCCTGCGCCCAGTGACGCGTTGCAGACTCTCGATAGCCTGCGCGATGTGCCGGCGCTCCTGGTCTTCCGTGAGGCGGAATTGATCCACCCAGCGCCATCCGTGGCAGCAGATGTCGTACTTCCTCTCGCGGATCGCGGCCGCGAGCTCGGCGTTGCGCTCGACCGCCAGCGCGCAGGCGTTGAGCGTCAACTTGAGGCCGTATTTTTCGAACAAGCGCAGCACCCGCCAGACACCTATTCGGCTGCCGTATTCGAACATGGACTCGGCGGCCAAATCACGATCTCCTCGCGGCACATAGGAGTCGTCGAACTCCGTCACGGTTGCCTCGGCGAAACCGTCGCCGTCTCCGATGGAATATTCGGCGCCTTCTTCAATATTGAGGACGAAGCTCACCGCGAGCCGCGCTGCGTTTGGCCAGCGCGGATCCGGTGGCTCGCGCCCATATCCGACGAGATCTCTTTGTCCATCGATCATCATTGCGAGCGCCTCTAATTTTCGAAAGTGCGGTTGGTTACGAATAGAATGGTTGCTAAGATTCCTCTCGAGCCGCGATCGGCGGCATCGTCACACCAAAACCACCTGGAGCATCGATATGGAACTTGAGATCGCGGGCAAGTCGGCGATCGTTTGTGCCTCGAGCGCCGGCCTCGGCATGGGCTGCGCCAAGGCTCTCGCGAAAGAGGGCGTCAACGTCGTCATAAACGGTCGCACGGTTGATGCGCTGGAGCGCGCCGCCAAAGAGATTCGCGGCGTCAGCTCCGCGACGGTCACGCCCATCGTGGCCGACGTGGCTACACCGGAAGGGCGTGCGCGACTCTTGGCCGCGTGCCCGCAGCCGGACATTCTCGTGAACAACGCCGGCGGGCCGCCGGGCGGTGATTTCCGGCGTCTTTCACGCGCGAGGACTGGCTGAAGGCGATCGACGCCAACATGCTGGCGCCGATCGAGACTGATCAAGTCTACGCTCGACGGCATGATCGCACGCAGGTTTGGGCGCATCATCAACATCACCTCGATCTCGGTGAAGGCGCCGTTCCTCGTCTCTCGGGCTGTCGAACGGCGCGCGCAGCGGCCTCACCGGCTTCGTCGCCGGTGTGGCGCGCAACATTCGCACGTCACAACGTCACCATCAACAATATCCTGCCCGGCTCGTTCAGCACCGCGCATCTGCGCCGGCAAGCGGCCGCGGCGGCCAGACCCGGACAATCGGCGGACGAGGTTCTCGAGGAGTGGCGCGCGGGCGAGACGTCGGGACGCCTCGGCAAGCCCGACGAGCTCGGCATGGTCTGCGCGTTCCTGTGCGGCGCAAACGCCGGCTACGTCACCCGCCAAAATATCTTTCTCGACGGCGGCACTTATCCCGGGACATTCTGAAATAATTGCGCTCACTTTCCGCACGCCGTCACGTCGATCGGATGCGATCGATGCGGCGGCCGCGGCCCGGAGCTCCCGACACGCGGCCACGATCCCACAGACACTCGCCCCGGGACAGCGTCATCACGGGCTTCCCCGTTATCTTCTGTCCCTCATAGGGCGTGTAGTCGCAGGCGTCATGCAGCTGCGCATGCCGGATGACGTGCTGCTCGGCGGGATCCCAGAGCACGATATCCGCATCGGCGCCGGGCATGAGACTTCCCTTGCGCGGATACAGGCCGTAGATCCTGGCTGGATTGGTAGAGGTGAGTGCGACGAATTGCTCAAGCGTGATGCGGCCCCTCCCGACACCCTCGCTGAAGAGCAGCATCAGCCGCGTCTCGATGCCGGGCAGGCCCGGTGCCACGTGGCGAAAGTGCGGTGTGTGCCCCCCGGCGCGCTTTCCATCCGATCCGTCGATGCGGAACGGACAGTGATCCGACGAGAACAAGTGGAAGGTTCCGTCTTGCAGCCCTCGCCAGAGCTGCTCCGCGTCAGGCTCGGTCCTCAAGGGCGGCGAGCAGAGAAACTTTGCCGCCTCCCATCCCGGGCGCTGGAGATCCTCGACGGTTCGCACCAGGTACTGTGGACAGGTCTCGGCGAGGACGGGAATGCCGTGGGCATGCGCCCAGCGGATCTGCTCCGTGGCTTCGCCCGCCGACACGTGGACCAGCAGAGTCTTTGCGCCGCTCAGCTGCGCGAGGGTGATCGCCCGGTGAGTCGCTTCGCGCTCGACCGGCGCGGGCGCGGTCGCGGCAAATACCGCCAGATTTCCGCCCTGCGAATGCGCCAGCTTGTCGGACAGCCAGTGCACGCAGTGGCCGTTCTCGGCATGGACCATGGTGAGTCCGCCATGCCGGCGCGTGGTGTCCATCACGTCAAGAATCCTTTCGTCGTCCAGCATGAACCCCGGATAGTTCATGAACACCTTGACCGAAAGGTAACCCTCTTCCATGAGGCTGGGAAGCTCCTCCTTGATGCTTGCGATCGAGGATTCTCCGAAGATCATGTGGAAGGCGTAGTCAATGCGGGCTCGCGCCGCTGCCCGAGCCGCGTAATCCTCGGCCGATTCACGCATCGTGGCGCCCTCCAGCCGGTTCACGAAGGGCATGATGGTGGTCGTTCCGCCGCACGCCGCGGCGCGGGTCGCCGAATCGAAGTCATCGGCGAGCAGCGCCCCTTGGTAGGCGGGCTCCTCGATGTGGCAGTGTGCATCGACTCCGCCTGGCATCACCAGAAGACCGGTCGCATCGATGTCACGGTCCGCCCGGCCCAGCTCGCGGCCCAGCATCAGGACGCGGCCGTAGCGGATGCCGATATCGGCCTCGAATCGCTCCGACGCCGTGATCAAGGTTCCGTTACGGATGCATAGGTCGAAATGCGTGTTGCTCAAGGACATGGCGATACCTCCCTCCCGCCGGCGGCAAAGCGCGGTGCGTCGCGCAGCATCCGCAGCGTCTCCGCCGAGCGTGGCCGGCGCATCACCTCTTCGGTGGCGCCCTCCTCCACCAGATCTCCGCCCTGCATGACGCAGATGCGTTGCGTGATGCCGCGCACGACGGCAAGATTATGGGTGACGAAAAGCATGGCGAGACCCCGCTCCCGCTGCAGCCGGCACAGCAGCTCCGTGATCACCGCCTGCACAGAGACGTCGAGCGCCGAGGTGATCTCGTCGCAGATCAACAGATAAGGATCGGTGATCAGCGCTCGCGCGATGGCGGCTCGCTGGCGCTGACCTCCCGAGAGATCGCGTGGATAGCGCCCGGCGGTCGAGGCCGGCAGCGACACCTGGTCCAGCACCGACTGTACCCTGCGCTGCTGCTCGTCGGTGCTCATGGACTCGAATTGCGACAGCGCCATGACCAGCGAAGCACCGATCGATCGGCGCGGATTGAACGACCCATAAGGGTTTTGGAAAATGTACTGGATGCGCCGCCGTGCGTTCGTGCTGCGCTGCCGGCACTCGAGCGGCAGCGGCTCGCCGTTGAACACCATCGAGCCCGCGACCTGGGCGTGCAGGCCGGCAATGCAGCGCGCCAGGGTGGTCTTGCCAGATCCGGACTCCCCCACGAGCGCAACGCATTCCCCCGCCGCAACGCGAAACATCACGCCGTGCAGCACCTCGCGCGCCGCATAGGAGGCGCGTAGCCGCTCCACGACCAGCATCGGCGCGGCACCGGCCCCCGACTGCGGTGGCATGGGTCTCGCCGCCTCAAGTTGCTCGCGATCCCGCGCCCTGAGGCAGCTCACGGCATGCGCCGGCGCGATCTCGACGCTCTCGGGCAGCCGCTCGCGGCACGCCGCCGTGACCAGCTGGCAGCGGGGCGCGAAGGAGCAGCGCGAGCCCTCCGCACCCGCCTCCGGCGCCTGACCGGGGATTCCACAGACCGACGCGCCGTCGTCGATGTCCGGCACCGCCCGCATCAGCGCGCGCGTGTAAGGATGTGCGGGCGCCTTAAGCACCAGCGCCGTCGGGCCGATCTCGACGATTCGCCCGGCATACACGACGGCGACTCGCTGCGAGATGGCTGCGACCACCGCGATATCGTGGCTGACGTAGATTGCCGCCACACCATGTCCACTGCAGAGCTCTCTTATGGTCTGAAGGACGTGCGCCTGGGTGGTCACGTCGAGGCCGGTCGTCGGCTCGTCCATGACTACCAGGCGAGGGCGGTTGGCGAAAGCCATGGCGATCGCGACCCGCTGCAACTGCCCACCAGACAGCTGGTGCGGAAATTTCCCGAGAAAGGCCCGCTCCGCGGGTAGCTTCACGGCGGTCAGCAGCTCGAGCAGCACGGCCGGATCGCGGCGCCCACGCGGCAGACATTCTGCAAGCTGGGTCCCGATCTTGAGCGCCGGGTTGAGCGCACTCGCCGGATCCTGCGGCACATAGCAGACCACACGGCCGCGCACCTTCCGTAAGCCCGCCGCCGGCTCGGCGCAAAGATTCCTGCCGTCGATACGCACCGTGCCGCCGTCGATGCGCAGACCGCGCCGGCAATGATGCAACAACGCAAGCCCGAGAGTGGTCTTGCCCGACCCCGACTCCCCGACCACGCCGAGCACCTCGCCCGCCGCCAGATCCAGGCATCCATCGTCAACCAGGCAGCGGCGGCCATCACTGGTGACGATGCGCAAGCCCCGAACGACGACGGCTTTCTCCGTCATAGCGGCTCTCCGACGCCTTGCGCGGAGTCCTGTGCGGCGCGCGGCGCGCCGTGCGCCACCCACCGGCCATACGCGTCCGTGAGCAGGTTCACGCCCACGGTGAGAACGGCGATGAGCAGCACGGGCACCGCCACGCACCAGGGGTTTTGCAACAGCCCGATGCGATTCTCGTTTAGCATCAGGCCCCAGTTCGCTGCAGGTGGGTCCTGGGCGAGCCCGAGAAAGCTCAGGCCGGCGATCAGCGCGATCGAGTAGGTGAAACGCAAGCCGAGCTCCACCAGGAGCGGGCCGACCACGTTCGGCGCGATCTCCCGCACCATGATCTTGAGCGGCGATGCGCCGATCCCCCGCGCATACTCGACGAAGTCCTCACCCGCCACCCGCAGGGCGGCGGCGCGGATTACACGCGCCACCTGCGGCGCATGAATCGCAGCGACCAGCACCGCGATCAACACGAAGCTCGTGCCGAGCACGCTCACGAACAGAAGCGCCAGGATGGTCTGCGGAAACGCAAGCAGCACATCGAGCGTGCGCATAATCACATCGTCGGCGAGGCCTTTGAAATATCCGGCGGTGATGCCGAGCATCCCGCCCGCCATGACACCGAGCAGGGTCGCGATGGCCGACAGTGACAGGATCAGGGTGCCACCACAAAGCACGCGGGACAGCACATCTCGCCCAACGATATCCGTGCCGAGCGGGGCATAGGACGACGGCGGCTCGAACGGCCCGCCGATGAAGTCGATGGGAGGGTTCGGCGCGACGAACGGACCCACGATCACCAGGACCAGCACCGCGAACGTGAGGCCCGCGCCCCAGAGCGCCCCGGCGTCGGCAAAAAAAGCGCGCTGCAAGCGCAGCAGTCTGCGCATCCTGTCGGCATTTTTTCGCGGCGCCCTCTGCAGTGAGGAATCGCGCGGCACCATGGTCACGCTGCCTGCCAAGATCCACCTCCCGCGCGGAGCCTCGGCGTCACGAGAATCGAGGCTACGTCGGCGCCCACGTTCAGCAGCACATAGACGCTCGCAAGCAGCAGCACGATCGCTTGAATGATGGGAATGTCGCGCGCCTCGATCGCCTGCATCAGTCCCTGCCCGAGGCCAGCATAGCCGAATAGGTACTCGACCATGACGGTGCCCCCCGCGAGGTATGCGAAGGTGAGCGCCACGACCTGGATCGTCGGCGACACGGCGTTCGGCAGCGCATGCACCATGATTGTGCGCCAGCGCGAAAGTCCCTTGAGCGCGGCCATCTCCATGAATTCGCTGTCGAGCACATCGATCATGGTCACCCGGGTCATCCGGAAGACGTACGGAAAAATGACCAGGACCAACGTCACAACCGGCAGAACCAGGATCTTGGGCTGGGAGAGCACCGAGGCGCCCGGCGCGACCATCGAAACCGGTGGCAGCCATCGCAGGACCACCGTCGCGAACACGAGGATCAAGCCGATGCCGACCACGAACTCCGGCAATGCCGCGACCAGGAGCGCCACGGTCGACAGGACCCGGTCGAGCCGCCGGCCACGCCTCAACGAGGCGACGATACCCGCGGCGATCGACAATGGAATTCCCATGACGGAGGTCAGACCCAGGAGTATCGCGGAATTGACGACCCTGGGCGCGATCAGCGCCGAGACCTGCTTGCCGTTGACCAGAGAGGCGCCGAAATGACCGGTGAACAGGTCCGCGAGCCAGCGCGCATAGCGAATTGGCACCGGCGCATCGAGGTGCAGCCGCGCGCGCAGGGCGGCCAAGGTGGTCTCGTTCGCGCCTCGACCCAGCACTACCCGGGCCGCATCGCCTGGCAACACCTCGGTGGCGAGGAATACGAGCACGGTCACCAGGAAGATCGTGAGGAGCCCGATCGCGAGCCGCCGTGAAATCAGCATCGCGAGGGGCGAGCGAACCCAATGCTTTACCTGCACCGTGGCTCCCTCCGCCGTGAAGTTTTTTCGTCCATCGCGCTCAAGTCAGCCAAAGCTTCGCAAAGTCGTAGTCGCCCATCGCGAAGAAGGTTCCCGGGGAGAGGCCCCGGACGTTCTGCGCCACGAGATCGACGATCTGGTTGTGCGACGGGATGATGTACCCGCCGCGCTCGAAGTCCATGCTCTGCATCTGCCGCACCACCTCCGCGCGCTTCGCCGGGTCGACGGTGGCGAGCGCCGTGTTGTAGAGAGCGACGTAGGCCGGATCGCGCCAGTGGGTCTCGTTGTACTGCGAGTCGGGCAACAGGCAGAGCTCCACTTGCCCGAGGTACGCCTTGAGCGTCCAGAAGTCCTGCGCGAACGGCCATGTCAGGAACTGCTCACCGAAGAACACGTCGGGCATCACCTGTCTCACCTTGACGGTGACGCCGGCATCCATCGCCTGACGGGCGAAGATTTGCGCCGCCTGCACGACGCCATTGGCGATGTCGGAGGTCGTCAGCTCCACGGTGAGCCTCTCCTGGCCGGCCTTCTTGAGCAGCGCCTTTGCACGACCGATGTCGCGGCTGCGGTGAAACGCCTCGGTCGCCCCATCCCAGCGCGCACATACATCGTTACCCACGACACCGAAGCCGTTGAGCGCGATCTTGATGATCTGCTCCCGATCGACGATCAGCCGAAATGCCTCGCGCACGTCGGGGTTGTCGAACGGGGCGAGGTCCACTCGCATGCAGAACGGCGTCCACTGCGTCGCCTCAGACACGTTCAGCCGGATCGAGCCACCGGCCGCGGCCAGGCGCGCGAGCGTCAGCGGGGCCGCGCCGAACGCATCCACCTCACCGCCCTGCAGCGCATTATAGGCGGCGGTGTCGCTTCCGAAGGAGTCGATCAGCGTCAACCGATCGACGTAGGCGTGCTGTCCCCAGAAGCCCTCGTAGCGCACGAACTCGCTCTGCTGGCCTGGCGTGAAGCTCTCGAACTTGAACGGGCCGGTTCCGACCGGTTTCTTTGGGTCGTAGCCGACGGGTACGATCCCCAGGTTGATGTCGTCGGCAATGGCCTCGTCGAAGATCGAGAACGGCGTACGCATGGTCACGCGCAACGTGTAGTCGTCGAGGATCTTGAAGCTGTCGCGGTCCATGGGACCGAGTTCCGGCGCCCCGAGGAGCGGTGCCTTGGGGTCGGTAACCCGGCGGAAGGTGTATACCACATCCTCAGCCTTGAGCGGCTTGCCGTTGTGGAACGTGATGCCCTTGCGCAGCCGGATGGTCCACACCGTCGCATCGCGATTCGACTCCATCGATTCGGCGAGCAGGTTGTCGAACTTGTTGCCGTGACGCACGCGGCGCAGCGGCTGATATAGACACAGGACTCTGGCGGCGTCAGGCTGGCTCAAATTGTAGTTCGCGTCGAGCGAGTCCGACGAGCCGCCCCCCAGGATGGCGACGCGCAAGTTGCCTCCACGCTTAGGTGTCTCGGCCGCAGGCGCGCCGATCGAGGTCATCGAGAAACCGAGCCCCGCGGCACCGGCCAGCACGTCGCGGCGGCTAATGACGATGCGCTCCGCGCCGGACGGCCGTTCGTATGCGGTCATTTTCTCCTCAGTCGAGCAGCCACGGGCTGTCCTCGCGAACTTCGATCAGGGTGGGTCGATCGGCGGCGAATGCATCCTGCGTCGATCGGATCAGATGCTCCGCGCTGGCGGCGCGCACTGCATGACAGCCGAGACCCTCGGCGACCCGGACGAAATCGGGGCTCTTCGGTCGTACGCCGATGCGTGGAATCTGCCGCTGGTCCATCTGGTCGACGATCTCCTTGAGTGCATCGTTATTCCAGACGATTACCGGGAGCGCGATCCGCTCCTGCGCCGCGGTGGCGAGCTCGTTCAGGGTGAACATGACTCCGCCGTCCCCGGCGACGGCGGCGACCGGCCGATGCGGCGCTCCAATCTTCGCGCCTATCGCCATTGGCAATGCGACTCCCAGGGAGCAATAGCTCCCCGAGTAGTACCAGCATCGCTCCTGCTCCATCGGCATCGCGAAGCAACCAGAGTACACGAGCTGGGTGGCATCGCCCATGACGATGGTGTCGGCGGGCAGCGCCGATCGCAGCAGCTTCCAGACGCGCGCGTGCAGGCGCTCGGTGCGGCTCATCGACTCGGCATTGCGCGCGAGTGTTTCCCGCGTGCGCGCTTCGCCGCGCTCTCGCGTCGCACGAATCGTTCGGCCGGAGATGGCGGACCCGAGGGCGCCCATCGCGGCGACGGCGTTCGATTGGATGGGCACGGCGGCAGCGTATTTGGAAGTGAGCTCGCCGGGATCGATATCGATGCGGATGATCTTCCCCCGAATGTCGAGCTTCGGCAGGAAATGATCTCCCTCCGCGATCTGTGAGCCGACAACGAGCACCACGTCGGCATCGGCGAGCGCCTGCTGGCTCGGTCTCTGCAGCACCGAGCAGCCCAAGGACAAGGGGTGCGACTCCGGCAGTATTCCCTTGCCGGCGTTCGTCGACAGCACCGGCGCTCCGATCAGCTCGGCGATCGCGGTCAGCGAGTCGCGCGTGCCCGCGGCCCCTCCACCCACCACGATCAGCGGGCTCACGGCACTCGCCAATAGCTCGGCCGCCTCGAGGATCGCGGATGGATCGGGCATCGGCAGCGAGGGGGAGCGGCGGGTTTTCCATTCGCCCTCCACCGGGCTCGGCAACACGTCCCAGGGCAGAGACAGATGGACCGGCCGGGGGCGGGTGCCGCGAAATACCGCGTAGGCCCGGGCGACGAGCTCTGGGATCTCCTCGGGATGGCGCACCATCGCGCTGAACGCCGTGAAGCCGGCGGTCACCGCGCTCTGATCGGCGAGTTCATGAACGGTCCCCCAACCCTTTCCTTGGGTTACCGTGGCGCAGGCCCCTGACAGCACCAGCATGGGTTGGGAGTCGGTGAACGCCTGCGCAATGCCGGTCGCCGCATTGGTGACCCCCGGGCCGCTCACGATGGTGCAAACACCGGGTTTGCCCGTCGCGCGGGCATAGCCGTCCGCCATCAGGCTCGCGCCTTGTTCGTTCCGACACTGGACATGACGGATGTCGGCGCGAGCGATGCCGCGGTACAGGTCGACTGTGTGGGTGCCAGCCATTCCGAAGACGGTGTCCACGCCATAGGCCGACAGCAATTGCATGACCGCTTCACCGCAGGTCAGATGGGCCACGTGAATTCTCTCCTGGAGCGATCGATTGTTCGGCTGCGAACACATGACAGCGATTGCATCGGCGCCGAGTCTAAACCCGCGGAAGCCACAGCGTCATCAACACTTCGCGAACCGCCGACGATCATTCAAGCAGGCTCATCAGCGCCCACAGTTTTCTGGCTTGACTTTGTGTGGGCACTCCGTATAAGAAAAAATGCTCGTCGCGATATGACCCCTTCGAAGATCTCCCGCAAAAAAGCACTGAATTTGCTGCGAGCGCGCACTGATTTAGCGCGTTGCGAGTGCATTCGTGCTCGAAATTCGAGCGAACAATATTTTCCGGGAGACCACGTGAAATCAAGGGAGACCGCATGAAGAAAACACCGTGTCGCCGCATCGGGGCCGCCGAGAACCCGTGTCGGGAGCATCCTCCGCGCCCAGTGGCGCGATCGCTGATCTCCTGCGCGGTAACAGCAATCCTCGGCACTCATGCGGGGGGCGCCCGCGCTCAAACCCCTGAGGCCCCGGCCGTGCAACCCGCATCGACCGACCAGATCGGCGAGATCATCGTCTCGGCGCAGCGCCGCGACGAGTCGATTCAGAACGTTCCGGTGACGATTCAGGTGCTGACCGGCGACACGATTGCGCAGCTGAACATTGCGACTCTGGAAGATTTTGTGAAGTACCTGCCGAACGTCACCACGGCAGGCACCGGTCCCGGGCAGAGCAACATCTTCATGCGCGGCCTGTCGACCGGCAGCCAGAGTCTGCAGGGCTCCGGCGGTCTCGGAAGCTTTCCGAATGTCGCGCTCTACTTCGATGAGCAATCGGCGCAGATCCCCGGCCGCAATCTCGACATCTATGCTGCCGATCTGCAGCGTATCGAGGTTCTCGAGGGACCGCAGGGGACGCTGTTCGGCGCGGGTGCGCAGGCCGGGGTGGTTCGCTACATCACGAACAAGCCCAAGCTCGACGTGACGGAAGGGACCACCAACGCAGGCTATGGCGTCACGGCACATGGCGATCCCAGCTCGAACATCGACGCGACCTTGAACCTGCCGCTCATCCCCGACACCCTGGCCCTGCGCATGGTGATCTACGACGACCGTCGCGGCGGCTACATCAACAACATTCCGGGAACGTTCAGCCGTGCCGCCACGGATCTCGTTTCGGTCAATTACTTCGGAGGCACGGTGCCGCCCAACAGCGGACCGATCAGCAACTCCGCGGTCGCGGGCAACGCCTTCAACCCGGTTACTTATCAGGGCGCGCGCGCGGAGCTTCTCTACAAGTTCAATGACGACTGGAACGTTCTGTTGACGCAGGCGTACCAGAACATGGAGGCCGACGGCGTGTTCTGGGAGGAAGCCTACGACGGAACCGGCAAGACGCTGCCGCCTCTGTCGGTGCAGCTCTTCAACCCTTCGTACGACAAGGACCGCTTCGAGGACACGCAGTGGACGGTCAACGGCCGGATCGGCTTGCTCAAGCTCGTCTACACGGGGGGGTACCTCGATCGCAAGATCGATCAGCAGCTCGACTACACCAATTACTCGCGCGGTCATTACGCGGGTTATTATCAATGCGACTATCCAGGATATCCGTTCGTGGGCGGCGCCCCGACGCCAGGATCCGCCGGATTTTGCTATTCGCCGAGCGCCTTCTGGCAAGAGAACGAGCTGAATACGCATCAGTCGCATGAGCTGCGCCTCAGCACGCCGGACGAGTGGCGGGTGCGCGCCCTCGGCGGAGTCTACTGGGAGAACTACACGATCTACGATGAGTCGAACTGGTCGTACGGCAGCAGCCCGCACTTCGTGCCCATTGCCCCGCCTGCCGACGTGACCGCGAATGATCCTAATCCCCGTCCCGCGGGGGTCGTGTATACCCAGGACATCACGCGCGGCTACAAGCAGAAAGCGGCTTTCATGTCGCTCGACTTCGACATCCTGCCGAAGACTTTGACCTTGACGCTCGGTACGCGCTACTACGACATCAACGATTTCGAAACGGGCGCAAGCGTCGGCAGCTTCGGCTGCGAGATATATGGTCCCTACGACGGTGCCGTTCCGCAGAGTCCGTGCACGCTGCCGCATACGAACGGCATCAACCTGAATGCGCTAAATCTCGACAAGACATACGTGGGATTCAAGAGCCGCGCCAACCTCACCTGGCACGTCACCGACGAAGCCCTGCTCTACTACACCTGGTCGCAGGGGTTCCGGCCCGGCGGATTCAATCTCGGCCAGGGGGTCGTCACCCCGAGCTCTCCGCTCTATGGGATCTTTTCACCGCCGCTGGTCTACGGACCCGACACGCTCACCAACAACGAGATCGGCTGGAAGACGGAATGGCTCGGCCATCGGCTGCAATGGAACGGCGCGATTTATCAGGAGAACTGGAACGATGTGCAGCTCACGGTGTTCGATCCGGGTATCACCGGCAATAATCTGTTCGCGACCAACGGCCCGAGCTATCGGGTGCGGGGCGCCGAAACCTCGATCGTCGCGCGCGTGACCCAGGGACTGACCCTTACCGGCGCGGGATCCTGGAACTCCAGCGAAGTCGTCAAGACGCTCTCGCTGGTCAACCCGTCCACCGGACAGCCCATTCCGATCGAGAATCCCTTCGGAACGCTCGGCCAGCCGCTCGCGGTATCGCCGCCGTTCCAGGGGAATCTGCGGGCACGCTACGAGATCCCGCTGAACGAGTACCACGCTTTCGCGCAGGTCGGCGTATCCCGCACCGCCGGCTCCTATTCCACCACGGACCATCTGACCAAGACGTTGCAGGGCGTATCGGTGGATTTCCACAATCCCGGATTCACGACCTACGATGCGGCGCTCGGCGTCGCCAAGGATGCCTGGAGCGTCGGGGTGTATGGCGAGAATCTCACCGACACGCAGGGGGTTCCGTACTCGAGCTATGCCGAATGGGTCAAGGCGAACACGGTGATCCGGCCGCGCACTTTGACATTGAAGTTCTCGTACAGTTTTGCCGACAAGAAATAACGGCGCACCGGCGGCGCGGGGCTCATTGATGGGACGCAGACTGCGCGCAGCCTGTGGCGCGATCGGTCTGGTAGCCGCCGCGTCGCCGTCGCCTGCGGCGAGCGGCGGAGCGCCGATGAGCGGCCCAACGGCGGACCCGACGGCGTACTACTCTCCCCTCTCGCGTATCAGTTCGGCCAATGTCAAAGAGCTCGGCTTCGCCTGGGAATTCAAGACCGGAGACTACCGCGGCATGGAGGCGACGCCGATCGTGGCCGAAGGCATCATGTACACCACGGGCCCCTGGGGGGTTGTGTACGCCGTCGATGCCACCAACGGCAAGCTCTCGTGGAAGTTCGATCCGCACTCCGATGGCCAGGTGGCGCGCTACGCCAATGTCGATGTCGCCAACCGCGGCGTGGCTCTCGATGACCACACGGTCTACGGAACGGCGCTCGATTGCCGCACCTTCGCGCTCGATGCGCGTACCGGCGCGGAACGCTGGCAGGTCGCCACCGCCGAACGGCCAACCTACGCCTGCTCGGGAGCTCCGCTCGTCGCGGGGCGGGTCTTGATCGTCGGCAACGGCGGCGGCGACACGGGGCGCGGCGGCCTGAGGGGCTATGTGTCGGCTTACGATCTGAAGAGCGGTGCGCTGCGCTGGCGCTTTTATACCGTACCGCGGCGTGGCGATGCACATCCCTCGGCCGCGATGCGGCGCGCCGAGGCCACGTGGACCGCGGACCGCGACCCCGGATTCGGCGGCGGGGGCGCCGTCTGGGACGGCATGGCCTACGATGCCGATGCGAATTTGGTCTTCATCGGTACCGGCAACGCCGCTCCCTACCTCGGAGCGCGTGGCGCGGCAGGACGCGCATTCGACCGGCTCTACGCGGCATCGATCGTGGCACTCGATGCCTCGTCGGGACGCCTGGTCTGGTACTACCAGACCACCCCCGCCGACATCTGGGACTACGATGCCGATGCCAAGTTGGTGCTCGCGGACCTACTTGTCGGCGGCAAGATCCGCAAGGTACTGATGCAGGCGAACAAGAACGGCTATTTCTACGTGCTCGATCGGATCACCGGCGAGCCACTGTCGGCGCGGCCTTTCACCTATCTCACCTGGTCCTCCGGAATGAACGCGCATTTCCGGCCGATCGAGCAGCCCGACTCGGATTATTCCGCAACGCCGCGACTGGTCTATCCCGGCGCTCAGGGAGCGCACAGCTGGGCGCCCATGTCCTTCGATCCGCAAACCGGCCTGGTCTACATCCCCACGCTTGAGGTTCCGAACCTCATGGTCGACCTGGCCGCGAGCCGGGGTGCGAGCGTGAAGTACATCGACGGCGGCACCGGCCCGGGATTCGTAACTCCCGACCAGGACTATCGGCCTGCCGATATCGAGCCGCTGTTCGGTTCCCTGCCCGGCGTTTCGGCACGGCGCGCCGACGGCAAGCCCCGGGTCCAGGCGCTGCTCAAGGCCTGGGATCCAGCCGCGGGAAAAGTGGTCTGGCAGCAACGTACGTCGCACGATCATTTCGTGCTGGACGGCGGTGCGCTGTCCACGGCCGGCAACCTGGTCTTTGCCGGCCGGGAGGACGGCCGCTTTGTCGCCTACGCCGCCGATTCCGGCACCATCCTCACGTCCATCGAGACAGGCACCGCCTCCATGGCGGCGCCCATGACCTACGAGATCAACGGCATCCAGTACGTCGCCTTGATGCAGGGACACGGCGGCAGCATCATGTACTCCTACCTGGGCACCGCGGCGATGAGACGGGAGAACGAGGATCGGATCCTGGTATTTAAGCTCGGGGGATCCAGGGTCCCGATGCCGCCCGCACGAGTCCCGGTGCCCTACTCGCTGCCGCCGCCGCGGCATGGTACCGACGCGCAGAACGAGGCGGGGCGCTCGCTCTTCGTGACCTGGTGCTCCAAGTGCCATTCGCTGGGAGTTCCCGCAGTCACACCGGACCTGTCCCGGCTTGGCCGAGGGATCGGGTCAGTCGAGGTATTCAAATCCATCGTACTCGGCGGCGCATTGGTGCCGCTCGGCATGGGCCGGTTCAACGATGTACTCTCGAGCGACGAGGCGGAGGCGATTCACTCATTTTTGCTCGATCGAGCGTGGGATGCCTATACGGCGCAGTCCGCACATGGCGGACCGGATCCCCCAGCGAATTGATGCGCTTTCATATTTTGATATCGAAGGAGACCGGACCATGCCGCATATTCACGTTCAGATGATCGCCGGCGCGACACGGGACCAAAAAGCCCGCCTGGTGAAGGAATTCACGGAGTCGTTGGCGCGCATACTCGGCAAGAAGCCCGAGCACACCAACATCGTCATCCAGGAGATTGCGGAGCAGGACTGGGGCTATTCGGGGCTGTTGACGGATGATTGGAAAAAGAGGGACTAGCGCACGCCGTCGACGAAACGTGCGTCGCGGTCTCGATCAGCCAGTCCCTGAAGATCTCCACCTCGCGCCGGCTGCGCTCGCGGCGCTGCGGCGTGCAGATGAAATAGGAGTGATCGTCCGTGAACTCCCGATCGAGCGCAGCGACCAGGCGCCCGAGGCGCAGGTACGGTTCGGCGAGCACCGGATGCGTCAGAGCGCAGCCGACATCGCTCGTGGCGAGCTCGAGGGCGGCGATGCTGGTATCGACGGTCGGAACCGAGCTTGCGGGGGAGTCTACGCCCGGCAATCCCTGCCGCACGCTCAGCCGATGCTTCTCGTAGCCGACGATGGAAATCAAATGTTGCTGCACGAAGGCTGGGACGTTGCCGCTGCAGCACGCCTGTTGGAGCATGGAAGGACTCGAGACCACGATCAGGTTTTGGTGCAGCAAATGCTCCGACCGGTAGCCGTCCCAGTAGCCGGCGCCATAACGGATCTCCAGGTCGGCGGCCTCGTCGGGAGCCGGGTTGTCCCAAACTAGGGAAGACATCCGGATATCGATCCGAGGATTGGCCGCCATGTATGCCGGCAGCTGCTTGACCAGCCAGAGCGCCGCGAGCGAGGCCGGCGCATGGACCGTGACCTTGACCCGCTCGGTGCCGCCGAAAAGGCCCACGGTCGACTCTGCAAGCTCGTCGAATGCCTTGCGCACGGCGGGGGTGTAGGCCATTCCCAGCGAGGTGAGCTTGATGCCCCGCGCGGTTCGCGCAAACAGCGAAAACCCCAGATGCGCCTCGAGCGCTCGTATCTGATAGCTGATCGCGCCCGTCGACATGTTGAGTTCCGCCGCCGCCGCCGCGAAGCTCAACGTCCGGGCGGCGGATTCGAAGGCCTTCAGCCACGTGAGCGGCGGCAATCCGTTTACCGCACCGACCTTGTCCACGACACCCCCATGCAATAATTTGTCGTCACGGTACCAAAATAATGAGTTGTAGGTGTACTCCGCACCCCACTAATGTGCGGGATTGCCTTCAACGCTCATGGAGTCGATCGAAAACTCATGCCCCGCACCGTCATCGTAGGCGCCGCTCAACTGGGCCCCATTGCCCGCAACGACACCCGACCGCAGGTCGTGAAGCGGCTGCTCGAATTGATGCGCGAAGCGCATCACCTGCGCTGTGATGTCGTCGCATTCCCGGAGCTCGCGCTCACCACCTTCTTTCCGCGCTGGCCGCTGGAGGATGAGCGGGAGCTCGACGATTTCTACGAGACCGAGATGCCCGGCCCGCAGACGCGGCCCCTGTTCGAGGAGGCCCGACTGCTGGGAATCGGCTTCTCCCTGGGCTACGCGGAGCTGGTGTTCGAGCAGGGACGCAAACGGCGGTTCAACACGTCCATCCTGGTGGACAAGTCCGGGCAGGTGATCGGCAAGTACCGCAAAGTCCACCTTCCCGGACATGCGGACGTGCTGGACCGGCCCGGGCAGCACCTCGAGAAGCGCTTTTTCGAGGTCGGTGATCTGGGCTTCCCCGTGTGGCGCGCTTTCGGCGGCATCTTCGGCATGTGCATCTGCAACGACCGGCGCTGGCCGGAGACCTACCGGGTCATGGGCCTGCAAGGCGTTGAGATGATCCTGCTCGGGTACAACTCCCCCGTGGGGCTCGGCGATCCGTACGAATTGGATGCGCTGGAGCCTTTCCACAATCATCTGGTGATGCAGTCGGGCGCCTACCAGAACGCGACCTGGGTGGTCGGCGTCGCCAAGGCCGGACTCGAGGAGGGCTTCAACATGATCGGGCAGACCTGCATCATCGCGCCCTCGGGTGAAATCGTCGCACAGTGCGGTACGTTGGGAGACGAGCTGATCGTGCGCAAGTGCGATCTGGACTTCGCCCGACCGTATCGCGCCGACATTTTCAACTTCGCGGCGCACCGCCGTCCTGAGCACTACGGCCTCATCGTCGATCGGGCCGGCGCGATTCCGCCCGCGGACGAGTCGGCATGAGCGACAGCTCGTGGCAGGTGCCAGGATATCTCGACGCCCGCGACGGGGCGCTTTTCATGGACGGCCTCGACCTCACGGCGCTGGCGCAGCGCCGCGAAACTCCGCTGTACGTCTACTCCGCGAAGCGCATTTTGGATACCGCCCGCTCCATGCGCCGATCATTCTCGGCACACCATCCGCGGGTCAGGATCGCCTACGCCAGCAAGGCCCTTTCCGCAATCAAGGTGTTGCGGATGCTGCAGGCGGAGGGTCTCGGCGTGGAGGTGAATTCCGGGGGCGAGCTGTTTCGCGCCAAGCTGGCGGGCTTTGCCCCCGACAGCATCGTCAGCAACGGCGTGTCCAAATCGGTGGACGAGCTGCGCGCGGCCCTCTCGCCGCCGATCAAGGCCATCAACGTCGATAGCTTGTTCGAGCTTTCCCGCGTTATCCAGGTGGCGCGGGATTTGAAGACACGCGCCAACGTGGCGCTGCGGGTGGTACCCGACGTGGACAGCCCGACCTCGCCCGGCAATCGCACCGGGTCCGAGGGAACCAAATTCGGCATCCGGCGGACCGAGCTGCCTCTCGCGTTCGACGCGGTGCGCCGCGCGCGGGACGCCGTGGCGGTCACCGGGCTGCACGCCCACATCGGCTCGCAGATCGTGCAGACGGCCCCCTACGAGCTGGCGGCCGAGCGGCTTGCCGACCTCTTCCTCGACATTCAGCGCGAGCTCGGTGAGCTCGCGCACATCAACATCGGCGGAGGCTTTCCGCTCACGTATCTGCGGGGAGCCGATCGGTCCCCCCAAGGGGACATATTCTGTCCGCACATCGATTTCGACGACATCGCGAGGGCTGTGCTGCCCGCTCTCGAGCGCAAGCTCGGCCCTCAGGTCGAGGTCATCGTGGAGCCCGGCCGCCGGATGGTGGGGGACAGCGCGGTGATGCTGAGCCGGATCGAGAACATCAAAGAGCGCAGCGACGGGACCTGGCTGTATCTCGATGCGGGCTACAACCTCTTGGTGGAGTCGTATACCTACAAGTGGTATTACCATGCGCTCACCGCCAACAAGCTCGATGAGCCTCGCCGGGAGTTTCGGCTCGCGGGCCCGCTGTGCGACAACGGCGATGCGTTCTTCGATGTTGACGGCGAGCAGACGGTCGAGCGGTTGGCCCGCACCGCTGCGGCGTTTGCCGAAAACCGCGCGCTGCTCGAGTCGATGCTGATCCGATTGCCCAGCAGGCGCGCTCTCGCGGCGAGCACGGTCCCCGGCGACCTCGTCGCGTTCCTCGATGTCGGCGCCTACACGCTCGATCAGTTCACACCCAACAACGGTCGGCTGCGCCCGGAAGTCGGAATCATCGCCGTGAACGGCGACTACGAGTTGCTGCGTCGCCGCGATACGAACACCGATCTGTTGTTCAACGAAGTACTTTGAGCGTGAACCGGCCCCGCTCGCTCAACGAGGTGGCGGCATTCGGACTGTGCTCCGGATGCGGATTGTGCGCCGGCGTGGCGCGCCGCGGCAGGGTGAAGATGGTGATGACCGAGGCGGGATATCTACGGCCCTCAGTAGCCGACGACATCGAATCCGACGAGCAGGAGCGCCTGCTCGATATCTGTCCCGGCATCCGGGTGGGGCCGCCGCCGCTGGATGCACCTTTGCTCGATACACACTGGGGCTCGCATCACCGCGTCTTGAAAGCGCATGCGACAGATCCGGAGTTTCGCCACCGAGGATCCTCGGGCGGAGTGATCTCGGCCATCGCGGATTTCCTACTCGAGTCCTCCCGTGTGCAGTTCATCCTGCACGTTGCGGCCGATCCCGGCGCTCCCCTGCGCTCCCGCATCCAGGTCAGCCGCAACCGGACCGATCTGCTCGAGGGGGCCGGCGCCCGCTACGGCCCCGCGGCACCCCTCGCGCGCATCGAGGAATTGCTCGCTTGGAATCTGCCTTTCGCGATCATCGGCAAGCCCTGCGACATCGCGGGTGTGCGCAACCTCGCGCGGCTCGACGCGCGGGTCGACCGGCTGGTGCGCTACACCCTTTCCTTCTTCTGCGGCGGCGTGTCGAGCTTGTGCATCTCGGAGCAGATCGTCGCGAAGTACGGGCTCGAGCCGCAGGATGTCGCCCTCATGCGCTATCGCGGCTACGGCTGCCCCGGCGCGACGCACATCGCGGCGAGGGACGGTCGTGTTTTCGAGCAGACGTACGACGAGACCTGGTCGGAAGAGCTGAATGAGGAGATTCAGTTCCGCTGCAAGATCTGTCCGGACAGCACGGGAGAGCACGCCGACATCGTCTGCGGAGACGCCTGGGAGACCCTGGACGGATATGCCCATACGGAACACGACGGATGGAACTCGCTCATCACACGCACCGCGGCGGGCGATCGACTGTTGCGCGACGCCGAGGTGGCGCGGGTGATCGCGACCGAGCCGCTTTCAATCGCAGCTCTCGATCGGATCCAGCCCCATCAGGTGGAACGAAAATCCCAGATGCTCGCCCGGATCGCGGGCCTGCGGCTGAGCCGCGAGCCCGCTCCCGATTATCGTGGCCTGCGCCTGCTGCGAAGCGCCTGGTCCGGCTGGCGCAAGCTCATCCCGGGCGTGCTCGGCACCTACCGGCGGGTGAGGGCCGGTGCCCATCGGGAAAACACTACCGAGCGCGGCCCGCCAACCCGAGAGCCACGAGCGACTCGACCATCTTGACGGCGGGTGCGACTCCATCAAGAGCCGGCACGCCGATCTCACGGGAAATATCGGCCGCCGCATCCGAGAATCCCGCGCAGCCGAGCAGCACGCAATCCGAGTGGTCCTCCGTGAGTGCCTTGCGGCATTCGTCGAGCACCCGGCGGCGAGAACTCGACGCCGCATCTTCCAGATCGAGAACGCGCATGTCCAGCATCCGGATGCGACGGCACTTCGCCTGCATGCCGTAGGCCTGTACCAACCGCTCCATCCCCGCCAGTGCCTGCGACGGCATGGAGATGATGCTGAATCCCTCGCTGACGAAGCCCGCCACGTGCATCGCCGCCTGCGCGATACCGACGACCGGGGCACGGGTCACCTCGCGCGCCGCGAACAGGCCTGGATCACCGAAGCAGGCGATGACATACCCATCAAACCCTTGTTCATCGCGCCGCGTGATCTCATCGAGCACGCCAATCACCGCCACCGCCTCGTCGTAGGCTGTCTCGATCGAGCGAGGACCCCTCGGCGGCGATACCGCTACGATCTCCGTGCCGGGGGCGGCAACGGCAACCGCCGCCGCCCGGATCTTCTCGGTCATGCTCGGGGTGGTATTGGGATTGATGATCTTGATCCGCATGACGGACCTCAGGCGTGCTTCGCGTGATCCGCCTCGACCTTTTTTACCGCCGGACGCGCGGCGACCTTCTCCGCATGCGAGGCGAGTGCCGGCACGCGGGCGAACAACTCCTGCTTCCCGGGCAGCCAGGAGGCGAGCATATATAAGTACGCGTCCGCCAAACTGTACTCGGCTCCGAGAACGTAAGGACCGAGCGTGCGGCCGATGAACGACAGATGCCCCGCATACTCGACTCCCGCCTGGGCGGCGATGGCCGGGGCATCCGCCTCGCCGCGCGAGGAATAGCGCGAGGCGTAGAACAATCGCAGGGCCGACTCGTACACGTTCGCCGACAGGAAGGCCAGCCACTGCAGAAAAATGGCGTGACGGCTGGTTCCAGGGCGGGGTGCAAGCTTCGCCCCCTCATCTTGCGCGCCCAGGTGCACGAGGATCGCCGCGGACTCGAACATGACCGTGCCATCAGGCAGCTGAAGCGCTGGAACCTTGCCGGTCGGATTAATGGCGCAGAAGTGCGCGACGTCCGCAGGCTCGCTCCCCACCCATACGCGCTCATAGGCAACGCCCAGTTCTTCCAGCGCGATCTGCACCACGAGCGCGCCGGTTCCGGGCCTGCCATACAGTATGAAGGGCTTACGCACGATCTCCCACCTCGCTGTATCGAACGTCATCCGCCGCAAGAACCTCGCATGGCCGCCGGTGACAACCTGAGGCGGGATCTTTGCTTGCCTGATTGTCACTGAGATGTCCCGAGCGCGCAATCGTGGGTGGTGTCCTAGGACACTACCCAATCGTGAACCGCGCCCTATCGTGAACTAAGATAGCCGCATGAGATCCGTAGTTGCGAGCGTCGCATCGATCATGTGTTCCAGTCGCTGAACGCAAGCAAGCCCTGTTATACCACCAAGGAAATTTCCGATGCACACGTCAATCGCCGCCGTCACCCAGGAGAGCCTGGATGCTTGACATATCACGATTCGAAGCGCTGAATCGCGCAGGGCTTCTCGGAGCCGTCGACGGGATAATGTGCGTCGGCGCCCGGCAGCATGGATGTGAACGTCAGGGCGTCGATTCCAAAAGTCGCGCGCAATGAGGCGCGCGCATTCCCTGCGCATTCTCGGCGTGCTCGGCGCTGTCTTGGTCGCCGCCGGTGTGGCTGCGTGGCTCGTCCTGCGCGCCAGCCTTCCGGCCATCGATGGCCGGGCCGTGCTGTCCGGCCTCCATGCCCCCGTGACCATCGAGCGCGACGCGGCCGGCGTTCCCACCATCACCGGCGCCAATCGCGCCGATCTGGCTCGGGCGCTCGGCTATCTGCACGGCCAAGACCGCTTCTTCGAGATGGACTTGATGCGGCGGGCCGCCGCCGGAGAATTGTCCGCATTGCTCGGGGCGTCGCTTCTGCCCGAGGACCGGCGATTCCGGGTGCATCGATTTCGCGATGTCGCCGCGCGCGCGCTCGCACGGGCCGGCGCGTCGAGCCTGGCCGTGATCCAGGCATACACCGCCGGCGTGAATGCCGGCCTCGGGTCGCTGCGCAGCCGTCCCTTCGAATATTGGCTGCTCGGGAGCCGGCCGCAGGCCTGGCGCGACGAGGACACCATCTTATGCGTGCACGCCATGTTCCTGCAGCTTCAAGATTTTTCCGGCCACGGTCAGTTGCAGCGCGGTCTGCTGCGCACGGCGCTGCCGGAAGGCTTGTGGCGATTCTTGGACGCGGACGCGACCGACTGGGAAGCGGCCATCGACGGCAGCCACGTCGCGGCACCCGTCATTCCCGGGGCGGCGGAAGTCGACATGCGCAAGCAGACCGGTCTGCCGGTGGAGCCGCCGGAACGGGTCTTGCGACACCTCGCGCTCGGCAGCAACAACTGGGCGGTCGCGGGATCGCGGACCTCCAACGGCGCCGCGATCGTCGCCAACGACATGCATCTTGATTTCAGGGTTCCCATCATTTGGTACCGCGTCAGGATGCGGCAGACGGGCGACGCTGCGTTCGATGCCGTCGGGGTCACGTTGCCCGGCGCGCCGTCCATCGTCGCGGGGAGCAACGGCCACATCGCCTGGGGCTTCACCAACAGCTACGGCCAATTTTCCAGGGTCATCCGCCTGGTCCCGTCACCGGGGGGCGACCCCAACGGCTATCTCGCTTCCGACGGACCCCACGAGCTGCGCTACGTGGACGAGCCGATTGCGGTCAAGGGCGCCGCGACCGAGCATCTCGAGGTGGCTTTGACCCAATGGGGCCCGGTGATCGGACGCGATTGGGAGGGCCGGCCTTATGCCTTCGAGTGGACCGCCCAGGATCCCGACGCGATCAATCTCGACATGCTGTCGCTGGAGCGCACCCGTTCGGCAGCCGACGCCGTACGGATCGCGGGGCGGTTTGGAATCCCGGGACAAAACCTCATGGTCGCCGACAGCGAGGGTCACATCGGCTGGGCGCTCGCGGGACGGCTGCCGCGGCGAGCCGCGCCCGATTCCGATGTTCCGTGGCTCTCGACGGACGCGGCCGTTGGATTCGACGGCTGGCTGGATGCAGCGAATCAGCCGCATGTGCTCGATCCACCGGACGGCCTGCTCTGGTCCGCCAACGCGCGGGTGGTCGGCGGCAGCGATGCCGGCCTCATCGGCGACGACGGCATGGACCGAGGCGCGCGGGCGGCGCAGATCGAGGCGGACTTGCGCGCGGCCCGAGCCCCGTTCACGCCTCTCTCGAGCCTGTCGATCCAACTGGACGATCGCGCGCTCTTCCTGGAGCGCTGGCGCGCGCTGATGATCGAGGTCGTCGATCGCGTGCGCGCACGGGGAGGGCACGATCAGGACGCGGCGCACGAGGCGCTCTCGCGCTGGAGCGGTCACGCCGCGCCGAGCGACTCCGCTTACCGGCTGGTCAATGCGTTTCGCCTCCAGGTCGAGGCGCGGGCCTTTTACATGCTGACCGCGCCCGCGCGCCGTGTGTCGCCGGATTTCGAGCTCGAAATTCCCGATTCTTTCGAAGGACCGCTATGGCGCCTGATGCAGGAGCGGCCCGCGAACCTGTTGTCGCCGAACTATGCGGATTGGAATGCCTTCCTGGAGGATGCGTTGACGGCGAGCGAGCACTTGCCCACCGGGTGCGCCGCCCTCGCCTCCTGCACGTGGGGAAGCGTAAATGCGCTGCGCGTTGCGCATCCGCTTTCCTCGGCGTTACCCTTCCTCGCCGGATTACTCGACATGCCGACGGCCTCGGTGTCCGGAGGACGTCACGATATGCCGCGGATTCAAGGTCCCGACTACGGAGCTTCGGAGCGCTTCAGCGTCGCGCCCGGACACGAACAGGAAGGATACTTTCACATGCCGGGCGGCCAAAGCGGCCATCCCTTGTCAGCATTCTATCGGGCGGGATTCAGAGACTGGGCGCAGGGCACGCCGGCGCCGCTTCTGCCCGGTCCCGCTGCACACTCGATGATGCTGACGGGCGCCGACTGGCCGAACTAGACTCGGCTGGATCGCCGGCGCGCATCCCCGGAAGCGCGTGGGCCCTCCAGCTAGCGCTCTCAGGGTTGCTTGGCCGATCCGCCCGACTTAGCGGTTCCCGCCCCCACGCACCCCCGCCCCTCGGCGCAGATCTGATTGACCGGGCAAACCATCGGACTGCCGCTGACGCAGCCGCGCGAGTCCGCGCCGGGCGAATGGGGCGCGCAGCGTTCGTGTCCGTTGCAGGCCTTCTGATCATCGCAATCCGCGTCCGTCATGCAGACCATGGTGCCCGCGTCGCGGTCCAGGGTGGCGAGCTCGCCCTGTCGCGCAATTTCTCCCGACAACGTCGTATCGAGCAGCAATTGCCGCGGCTCACGGCCCGCCGACAGATCGACATCTGCCGACACGACTTCCCAGGGCGGCGACAGCGGGCTCGCCGCGCGGTAATATAGACTGAAGCGCTGCACATTGCGCGGATCGATGGCTTCGCTCAATGTCAACGGAATGACCCGTGTCGAATCCCGCGGCCACGCCTCGCCATGAGTGAGCGCGACCCGCTTCACGGCCTTGCCGGCCTCGTAGATTCGAAGCTCGAGATAACTTCCCGCCGTGAGGTCCGCCATGCCCGTGACGATGCGAACCTGGATGTGCGACACGGGCACCGCATAGGATGCGGCCGATCCCAGCACGAGAATCAAGGCGAGTGCGCACTTTATCGACGGCAGGCGTAATTTCACGGGGCATCCCCTGGCGCGAACGTGGTAGTGAAGATGATCGATGATAGCCCATCCCGCCACGCTTGCCGCAAGCGCCGATGCGCGGCCCGACTTAACTTATCGTGACCGCCGGCTTTCTAATCGCTCCGCAACAGGCGTAACCTCGAGATTATTGTAAAGCGGCATGCTTCAGGAGCTGTCCCCATGACCCACCGGATTGCATTCGTCGCGGCCTGCTGGCTCGTGGGCTGCGCATCGACGGGGAATGTTCGCGCCCCGAACGAGGAACTCGATGCAGCGCGCGCGGGCTGCGTGAATCAAACCGCAAGCCTGATTCCGCGGACCCGAGCAGCCTGCATCGGACCGGGACATTCATATTCGCAGACCGACATCGCCCACACCGGCGAGACCACGGTCGGCGGCGTGCTCAGAGATTTGGATCCTTCGATCACCGTCAACCACTGAGGCGGACGGCTCCGCGTCGCCACGGCGCTTTCAGTCGGCGAGACCGCGGTCTTTCAGCATGGCGTCGACCTTGGGCGCGCGGCCGCGCCATGCGGCGTACATTTCCGCGAGGTCCTCGGTGTTTCCGCGGGACAAGACCATGCGGCGCAAACGGTCGCCGTTTGCCCGCGTCAGTCCGCCGTTCTCCTCGAACCATTGATAGGCGTCGTCCGCCAGCATCTGCGTCCAGAGATACGCGTAATAGCCCGCGGAATATCCCCCCGCCCAGATGTGGCTGAAATAGGTCGAGCGATAGCGCGGCGGGACCGCGCCGAGATCGAGGTGAGTCTTCGTCAACGCCTGCTTCTGGAAGACATCCGGATCCTGCAGTGCGGCGTCGGCCGGCAACGTATGCCACTGCATGTCGAGCTCCGCCGCGGCGAGGAGCTCGGTCATCCGATAGCCCGCGTTGAAATTCCGCGCGCGCTTGATCTTCTCGCTGAGCTCCTTCGGCATCACCTCGCCCGTCTTGTAGTGACGAGCATAGTGCTCGAAGATGTCCGGGTACATCGCCCAATGCTCGTTGAACTGTGAAGGAAACTCGACGAAATCCCGGGCAGTGGCGGTCCCGGACAGGCTGGGATACCGGGTATCCGCCATCATCCCGTGCAATGCGTGCCCGAACTCGTGGAACATGGTCGTCACATCATCGAAGGTGACGAGCGCGGGCTCGCCCGCCGCAGGCTTCGGCAGATTGGCCACGTTGTAGATGACGGGCCGGGTGCCGAGCAGGTGCGACTGGTTGACGAAGGTCGACATCCACGCGCCGCCGTTCTTGTTGTCCCGTTTGAAGTAATCGCAATAAAACAGTGCAAGCGGCTTTCCGTCCGCGTCCGAGACCTCGAACACGCGGACATCGGGGTGGTACACCGGGATGTCCTTGAGCTCCTTGAATGTGATCCCGTAGAGCCGGGTCGCCGCGTAGAACACGCCGTTCACGAGCACGTTGCCGAGCTCGAAATACGGTTTCACCTCCGCATCATTCAGGTCGTACCGCGCCCTGCGCACCCGCTCGCTGTAGAAGTCCCAGTCCCAAGCCTCGAGTGAGAAATGCTCTCCGCTCGAATCGATCACCGCCTGGATGTCCCTGCCCTCGCGCTGCGCTCGTGCGGTCGCCAGCGGCACGAGCGCATCCATGAACTGGAGCGCGGTCTCGGGATTCTTGGCCATCTGGTCCTTGAGCGCCCAGGCGGCGTGGTTCGCGAAGCCGAGCAGCTGCGCGCGCTCGGCGCGAAGCTGCGCGAGCCGGGACACGATCGTGCGCGTGTCGTTCGCGTCGCCGCGCTCCGTGCGGTTCCAGGAATTATCGAAGATCGCCTGGCGCGTGGAGCGCTCGCTGAGATACGAAAACGCCGGCTGCTGCGTGGTGTTCTGCAGCGGCAGCACATAGCCCTGCGCGTGCTTCGCCTGCGCGGCCTGCGCGGCGGCGGCCAGCTGTGCATCGCTCATGCCGGCGAGCGCCGCAGGCGTCGGCGTCGCGTACGCTCCCGCCGCGTTGGCGGCCAGCAGCCGCTTGGAGAAGGTATCCGACAGCGTGGAGGCCTCCGCATTCAGATTCTTGAGCTTTTCCTTGTCCGCCTCCGATAGTCTCGCTCCGGCGCGCACGAATTCGTCATAGGTGACCTGAACCAGCCGTTTCGATTCGGCATCCAGACCGCCGGTCTCGCGCTTCTCGTAGACCGCCGATACACGAGCGAACAATTTCGCGTTCAGATGGATGGCGTCATAATGCGCCGCGAGCTTGGGCGCAAGCGCGCTCTTCGCCGCCTGCAGCGTGGGATCGGTATTGGCGCCGGTCACGCCGCGAAACGCCTGCGTGGCGCGGTCGAGCAGCGCACCGCTCCTCTCCAGCGGCATCAGGGTGTTGTCGAAAGTCGCTGCGGCGGTATTTTCCGCGATCGCCCGCACCTCGGCGAGCTGCTGCGCCATCCCCGCCTCGATGGCCGGCTGATAATCCCCGTCCTTGATTCTGTCGAACGGCGGCGCATGAAAGGGCAGCGAGCTCTGTCTGTAGAACGGATTGTCCGGCCCGAACCCGCTCTGGGTCTGCGCCGCCCCGTGGGCGGGTGAGCCCACCGCGCTCAATGCCGCTCCCGCCGCCAGCAGCGCCAGAAAATCCTTCCGCATGTCGAAGCTCCTGTTTGCATTCCTATTGCTCGTGCTTGTAGATGGTGCCTTCCTTCATGACGAAGCTGAGGTGTTCCAAGACATGGTTGTCAGCCGGTGACCCGTCCGACGGCCGTCGCGCATGATACGCCCACTCCCCCCTTGATATCGACGGCGCTTCCGCTCAGGCTGGGCCGTTCAGGCACACGGGAGATCCATGATGCGGATGGCGGCATCGATTCTTGCGGCGGCGGCCCTCTCGGCGACGCTCGCCTCGACGCTCGGCGCGCAGCCGCCGTCCGGCGCGCGGCCGCCGTCCAGCGAGCGGCCGCCCTCCCCGGACGAAGCGGCGTTCCGCGATCTCTATCGAGAGCTGGTCGAGATCAACACGACGCGCTCGGTCGGCAGCTGCACCAAGGCGGCTGAAGCCGTGCGCGGCCGGCTGCTGGCGGCGGGAATTCCCGAGGCCGACACGCGCATCCTCGCGCCGCCGGAGCGCCCCAACGACGGCGCACTGATCGCCATGCTCCACGGCCGCGACGCCGGGGCCAAGCCGATCCTGCTGCTCGCCCACATCGATGTGGTGGAAGCGAAACGCTCCGAATGGCAGCGCGATCCATTCAAGCTCGTGGAGGAGAACGGCTGGTTCTACGCGCGTGGCGCGAGCGACGACAAGGCAATGGCGGCGGTCTTCGCCGACAGCATGATTCGCTACCGGCGGGAGGGATTCAAACCAAGGCGCTCACTGAAGCTCGCGCTCACCTGCGGGGAGGAAACGCCCGATGTGTTCAACAGCGTCAAGTGGCTTATCGATACCCAACCGCAGCTGCTGGATGCGGAATTCGCGCTCAATGAGGGCGCGGGGGGCGAGCTCGGCAAGGACGACAAGCCGGTCGCCCTGCAAATTCAGGCTGGCGAGAAGGTTTACCAGGATTTCGCCCTGGATACCTCGGATGTGGGGGGTCACAGCTCGCGCCCGACGAAGAACAATCCCATCGTGCGCCTCGCCGGCGGGCTTGCGCGTCTCGGCGCCCATGACTTCCCGGTGGCGCTCAACGAGGCGACTCGGGCCTACTTCGAGGCCCAGGCGAAGCTCTCGCCTCCCGACATCGCCTCCGACATGCGCGCGGTGATCGAGAACCCCGCGGACGAGGCCGCGGTCGAGCGCCTGTGGGCGGTGAACGCCGGCTGGAATGGGATGCTGCGAACCACCTGCGTGGCCACGCAGATCGCCGGCGGGCACGCGCCGAACGCGCTTCCCCAGCACGCGCACGCCAACGTCAACTGCCGGATATTGCCGAACGCGCCGATCGCCGACGTTCAGGCCGAGATCGTGAAAGTCCTGGCCGACGACAAGATTGCCGTCGCGCCGGTCGGAGAGCCCGGGATGCAATCGCCCCCTCCGCCCCTCTCGGCCCGCATCATGGGGCCCGTGCACGCGGTCGCGGAGCGTATCTGGCCCGGCGTCGCGATCGTGCCCACCATGGCGACGGGCGCCACCGACGGGCGGTTCCTGAACGCGCACGGCACGCCCACGTACGGTCTATCGGGCATGTTCCACGATGCCGAGGGCCCGCGCGCTCACGGCCTGAACGAGCGCATCCGTGTCGTCTCGCTGATGAACGGCCGGCGATTTCTCTACGAAATCGTCAAGCTGTACGCGAATCAGCCGTAGGCGCCGGGGGTGGCGCCACCGTCAACCGGTGGCCGCCGCCTTACTCTTGTTCGCCGCTTCGATCACCTCTTCGGCGACATTGCGCGGCACGGGATCGTAATGTGAGAACTCCATGGTGTAGGACGCCCGGCCGCTGGTCATGCCGCGCAGGTGTCCGATGTAGCCGAACATCTCCGACAACGGCACGGTGGCGACCACCGCAATGTTGGTGCCGCGCTCCAGCTGATCCACGATCGAGCCGCGCCGACGGTTGATGTCGCCGATGACGTCGCCGAGATAATCGCCCGGCGTCACCGTCTCCACCTTCATCACGGGCTCGAGCAAGATGGGGCCCGCCTTGCGGATACCCTCGCGAAATGCCGCCTTGGCGGCGATTTCGAAGGTCAACGCGTTGGAGTCGACATCGTGGTAGCTGCCGTCGGTGAGCGTCGCGCGAAAGTCCACGGTCTGGTAGTGAGCCAGTACGCCGTCTTCCTTCTGCATCTTGAGGCCCTTCTCGACCGAGGGAACGTACTCCTTGGGAACCGAGCCACCCACCGTCTTGTCGACGAACTGGAAGCCCAAGCCGCGCTCCAGCGGCTCGAAGTCGATCCACACTTCGGCGAACTGACCGGCGCCGCCGGTCTGCTTCTTGTGCACGTATTGCTCGCTGATCTTCTTGGTGATCGTCTCGCGGTACGCGACCTGCGGCTCACCCATCACACCCTCGACGCCGAACTCGGTCCGCATGCGATCCAGGGTGACTTCCAGATGCAGCTCGCCCATGCCGCGCAGAATGGTCTGACCGGTCTCGCGGTCGGTCTCCAGATGCAGTGATGGATCGGCACGCACCATCTTGCCGAGCGCGATGCCGAATTTCTCCTGCTCCGACTTGGTCTTCGCCTTCACGGAGACGCTGATCACGGGATCCGGGAACCGCATGCGCTCGAGCACCACCGGATTCGCCGAATCGCACAGCGTGTCGCCGGTCTCCGTCTCCGCCAGCGAGACGAGCGCGATGATGTCGCCCGCGCGGGCCTCCTCGACGGGAATGGCTTCCTTGGCGAACATTTCGACCATGCGGCCGATCTTCTCGCGCTTGCCGCGCGTCGAATTCTGTACGGAGGCCCCCTTGGTGAGCACGCCCGAGTACACGCGGATGAAGGTCAGCGCGCCGTACGCATCGTTGATCACCTTGAATGCCAACGCGGAGAACGGCTCGTCGTCGGAGCACGCGCGCTCGCCGATGGGCTCGCCGTCGGCGTTCACGGTCTTGATCGACGGCACATCGGTGGGCGCCGGCAGATAATCGACCACGGCGTCCAGCACCTGTTGCACACCCTTGTTCTTGTAGGACGAGCCGCAGAGCACGGGGGTGAAGGCTGAAATCAAGGTGCCTTTGCGTATGCAACGCCGCAAAACGTCGGCGGACGGCGCCTCCATGTTCGTGAGATAGGCCTCCATCGCCTCGTCGTCCTGCTCGAGGCAGGTGTCGATGAGCTCGGTGCGATACCTCTCCACATCGGCCAAAATGGCGCGGTCGCTCGGCACGGTGATGTGGAGCTTGTCGGCGAGATCCGGTGTCACATCGAGCACCTGCCACACGGAATCCTTGTCGTCGGAATCCCATACGAGCGCTTTCATCTCGACCAGGTCGATCATGCCCTTGAAGTTATCCTCGGACCCGATCGGGATCTGCACCGGCAGGGGCCGCGCGCCGAGCCGCTTCTTGATCATGTCGACGCAGCGCACGAAGTTGGCGCCGCTACGGTCCATCTTGTTCACGTAGCAGAATCGCGGCACCCCATAGTTGTCGGCCAGGCGCCAGTTGGTCTCCGACTGCGGCTCGACGCCCGCCACGCCGTCGAACACGACCACGGCGCCGTCGAGAACGCGCAGGGAACGGTTCACCTCGATGGTGAAGTCCACGTGTCCCGGAGTGTCGATCAGGTTGATCTTCTTGTCCCGCCAGAACGCCGACACGGCGGCGCTCTGAATGGTGATACCGCGCTTTTGCTCCTGTTCCAGGTAGTCCGTCGTCGTGGACGTCTTCGAGATCCTTGGTATCGTGGATGTCGATAATGGTGTGCTTGCGCCCGGTGTAATAGAGAATGCGCTCGGTGGTCGTCGTCTTACCGGCGTCGACGTGAGCGATGATGCCGATATTGCGGATATCGGAAAGGGGGATCGTACGGGCCATCTCGAGGTTCCATCACAGGGTTGAACGGGGCGCAGAGTTTGCCACGGCGGGGCGGCTGTGTCGAAAAATTGTCAATTTTATCGTCACTTTCGCGTGGCCGCCCCTTCTGGCCGCATCGCCACGAAATCATGTCCAAGTCTTAATGGCGCCAACTTCGCGTCCTACAAGCCCCATCCTCGCGCGCGGCCGGAGAAGAGCCCCACTAGGGCTGCTTGCGGTCAACGCCTTGCCGGGGGCGCCGTTTGATCTTGCAGCCCTGGGCCATATTCCGGGACCTGATGCCCTTTAGGAGACCGGTGTATCCGCAATTCACATCGACCCCCGCGGCGCCGTGCCGGCCCTTGATCCCCGCCGGCCCGGCGCCGCGGCAAGGCGGAACCCTTCGCAGGGCTGCCAGGGGGGCGTTGCGCGGGACCGCACGCACCCCGACGGGGCCGGCGCTGGCGCTGGCCACGGTCGGAATGCTGCTCGCCGGCGGGTGCGCGAGCTCCGGACCGAAACAGGCTGCGCCTGCGACGGCTGCGTCCCTGCCCGTGTTTCACCGCCAGGACATGTTGTGGCTCGAGCGCGTCACGTTCGGCATCGACGCCGCAAGCGTCGCCGATCTGCATCGCTTCGGACGCGAGCGTTACCTCGACCGTCAGCTCCGTGGGCCGGAGCCTTCATTTCCGGTCCCCGTGGGCGCCGAACTCGCGGCTCTCGTGGCCGCACGCCCCGATCCTCGAAGCGCGCTGGCCGAGCTCTCCGCCGAGTACAAGCGGATCAACGCCATGGCGGATGGAGCCGACAAGGAGCAGGCCAGAAAGACGCTCAACGACGGAGGCAACAAACTCGCCTATCAGGCGATCCGCGAAGAGCTGCTGCGCGCGGTCTATTCCCCTTCGCAGCTCCAAGAGCAGATGGTGTGGTTCTGGCTCAATCACTTCAGCGTCCACCAAAACAAGGCGAATCTGCGCTGGCTCGTCGGCGATTATGCCGACCGGGCGATCCGGCCGCATGCGCTCGGCCATTTCAAGGACTTGGTGCTCGCCACGCTCGAGCACCCCGCCATGCTCCAATACCTGGACAACAGCCAAAACGCCGCCGGACACATCAACGAGAATTACGCCCGCGAGCTCATGGAGCTGCATACGCTGGGAGTGAATGGCGGTTACACGCAGCAGGATGTGCAGCAGCTCGCCCGGGTGCTCACGGGCGTCGGAATCAGCACGGCCAATCCGCCGAAGCTCAAGAGCGAGTGGCAGAAACTTTACCGGCGCGACGGCGCATTCGAATTCAACCCGGCGCGCCACGACTTCGGCGACAAGGTGCTGCTCGGCCGCCCGATCAAGGGCCGCGGTTTCGACGAAGTGGACGAGGCCGTCGGTCTGATCGTAGGGCAGCCCGCGTGCGCCCGTTTCATTTCGCGCGAGCTTGCGCGCTACTTCGTCGCGGACGATCCGCCCGCGCGCCTCATCGATCGCATGGCACGGACATTCATGCGCACGGATGGCGACATCCCCGAGGTGCTGCGCGAGATGCTGCTCTCGCCCGAGCTCGATGCGGCGCTCGGCGGCAAGTTCAAGGATCCCATGCGCTTCGTGGTTTCCTCGGTGCGCTTCGCCTACGACGGGCGCACCATCGGCAACATCCGGCCGATGCTCAACTGGCTGAACGGCCTGGGGGAAGCGCCGTTTGGCCGGCCGACGCCCGATGGGTACCCTTTGACCGAGCTCGCCTGGGCGAGCTCCGGTCAGATGAGCCGCAGGTTCGAGATCGCCCGCGCGATCGGCTCCGGCAGCGCCGGGCTGTTCGACGCGGAGGACGGCACCTCGCCCGGCGGGGGCGGATTCCCACAGCTCTCCAACCGGCTGTACTATGAGGCGGTCGAGCCGTTTCTCTCCCCGGGCGCCAAGGATGCCCTGGCGCGCGCCAACTCGCAGCAGGAATGGAACACTTTTCTGCTCGCCTCGCCCGATTTCAACTACGAGTGAGAGGAGCCATTCGATGAAGCGTCGTCACGCGTTACAGCTCGGTTTCGGCGCGCTCCTCGGCGCCGCCGGCGGCTCAGCCCGCCTATTCGCGGCACCGGCGAGCGGTCCGCGTTTCCTGCTGGTGTTCCTGCGCGGCGGCTACGATTCCACGAATTTCCTGATCCCGTATTCGAGCGACTTCTACTACGAGTCGCGCCCGAACATCGCCATCGCCCGCCCCGACCCCGCCTCGGCCACGGGCGCGCTCGCGTTGAATGCCGACTGGGCGCTCGCTCCCGCCGTACGGGAAACCATCGGCGCCCTGTACCTGGAGCGCCAGGCGGCATTCATCCCGTTCGCCGGCACGGATGATCTGTCTCGCAGCCATTTCGAGACTCAGGACAGCATCGAGCTGGGACAGCCCTCGGGAAGCGCACGCGATTACCGCTCCGGCTTTCTCGGCCGTTTGGCGCAGACACTCGGCGCCACCGCTCCGGAGGCCGGTCCCATCGCCTTCACGGACGCATTGCCGCTGGCCTTCGAGGGCGCCGCTACGGTGCCGAACCTGTCGCTCAAGAACATCGGAAAACCGCCGTTCGACGAGCGTCAGACGCGCATACTGAGCGACATGTACGCCGGCCACCATCTCGAGACGGCGGTGCGCGACGGCTTGGATCTTCGCCAGGAGGTCGCCCAGAAGATCGCGCAGGAAATGCTCGCCGCCGACCGCAGCGCCGTCAACACCAAGGGCTTCGAGCTCGAGGCCGAACGCATGGCGCGGCTCATGCGCGACAAATATCGGGTGGGCTTCGTCAACGTCGGCGGCTGGGACACGCACGTCGGCGAGGGCGCGGCGCAGGGCCCCCTCGCCGGAAACCTCGCGAGCCTGGGCCGCGGACTGCAGGTGTTTGCCCAGACCCTCGGCACCGAATGGTCCAACACCGTCGTCGTGGTGCTTTCGGAATTCGGGCGCACGTTCCGCGAGAACGGCAATCGGGGTACCGACCATGGGCACGGGTCGGTGTACTGGGTGCTCGGCGGGTCTGTTCGAGGGGGGGCCGTCGCGGGCGAGCAGCGCTCCGTCACCCGGGCCAACCTGCTGCAAGATCGCGATTTCCCGGTCCTGAACGATTATCGGGCGGTGCTCGGCGGTCTGTTCCGATCGCTGTGGGGTCTTTCCGCCGTACAATGCGACGCAGTGTTCCCATCGGTCCGCCCGCTCGATCTCAAGCTCGTGTAAGTAAGGAGCGCCATGTACGCCATGAGAGTTTCAGCGATTGCCTTGGGGGTGGTGCTTTGCGCGGGGGGCGCGGCGCTCGCGGGCGACGGCGTGACCGTCAGGGTCCTCAACGACACGCCCGACGCGCTCACCGTGACCATCTACGATCGCAATGTGCGGCCGGCGCAAGCCGTGGTGAGCAGCGAGGTCATCAATGGAAATGCCTCGTTATCCGTGTCCGTCACCGCGGATGCGTCGGGCCGCGGACATCTCAGCTGGACTGCCACCACGGGCGACCGCGACATGCGCCGGTGCGGGCACAAGGACAAGCCGGGCGTCAACGACGGAGACACGATCCGGGTCCACGCAAACCGCAGCTGCCCGGGTCAGTAGAGGGCGTCGGGCGTTCAGCACACGTCGAGCGCCGAGCGCGGTCGAGCGCCGAGCGCGGCCCAGCTCTCAGGATGCGGTGTTGAATTCCTCGCTGTGCACCGCGGGGAGCGGCGTCTGATTCGCGCCAACGTCCGCATGGCTCGACGACAGGCGCTTCATCAATGGCAGCATCGCAATGGCGATGACCGTGCAAAGCACCCCGGCGAAGCCGAGCTTGTTGAACAAGCTGGTGTAGATGGTCAAGGACTCGACCGGATCATGGAGATTTTCCGGAATGTGCGCGAAGTTCGCGACCACGCTGCCGAGATATTGCGAGAGCCCGGACGCCACGTAGTACGCCCCCATCATGAAACCGCCCATCCGCGCCGGGACATAACGCGCAATCATCGCGAGCCCCAAGCCGCTGACCAAGAGCTCGCCGAGCGAATAAAGACCGTATCCCCACACCATGATCCAGGACGACACCTTGCCGTCGACCGCCCAGCGCGCGCCCACGCCGTAGATGAAGAAGCCGATCGCCACGGCGGCGAAGCCCCACGCGAACTTTGCGGCGATCGACGCATCCTTGCCCGTACGGCCCAGCGAGTTGTAGATGAGCACCAGCACGGGACTCAGCACCACGATCCAGATCGAGTTCAGATTCTGATATTGCTCCGGAATCCAGGTGAACAGGTGCCAGCCGAACAGGCTGAAATCGAGGTTCACGTTGTTCTGCGCAAAAAGATTCAGAGACGTCGACATCTGCTGGTAGAAGATGAAGAAGAAAATGGTCTGGACCACCAGAACCAGCGCCGCGATGAGGCCGGCCCGCTCGTCGCGATGGCTCACGCGGATCAGGTGCACGAAGACGGAAAGGATGACCGCGCCCGCCGCGTACACGCACACCCGCGCCACCGCCTCGCTCTGCAGAATGACCACGGATAGGAACACCATGCCGACGCTGCCCGCGAGAACACCGGCGAGACGCTTGGGCACGGCGGGCGAGTCGTCCGCCGGAGAGCCGATGCGCGCGAGCGCTCGGCTCATCAGCGCGTAGTTGGCGAGACCGAGAACCAGCCCGATCGAGCAAACACCGAACGCGGTGTGCCAGCCGGCGGAATCGCCGTAGTGCTCGCCGACGTAGTCACGTATCCACGGTGTCAACGTCATGGATATCATGGATCCGATGTTCACGGCCATGTAATACATGGTGAATGCGCTGTCGATCTTGCTGTCGTCGCCCTCGTAGATCTTGCGCACCATATTGCCGGAGTTCGCCTTGAACAGGCCGTTGCCGACGATGATCACGCCGAGCGCCACGTACAGAAAAAATGGGTTGTCCGTCGGCAGCCAAAGAAGCGCGTAACCGAATGCGAGAACCACGGCGCCGATCTTCATCGTGCGCCGGGTGCCGATCAATTTATCCCCGATCCAGCCGCCGATCGCCGGCGTCGCGTAAATCAGCGCGGCAGCCGCGCCCCAGACCAGGTTCGCCCGGGTGTCGACGAAACCGAGCTTCTTCATCATGTAGGTGACCATCAGCACCTGCATGCCGTAGAAGCCGAACCGCTCCCACATTTCGATCAGAAAGAGGGTGCTGAACGCACGAGTCTGAGGAACCGACGCGGTCGATCGAGTCATGAAGCCTTCCCCCAGGTGCCGTCGGCGTGGCGGCAGCGTCGGAGCTTATCAACATCAATACGCAAGTGCGATTCCGTCCGCGCGCATTTCGCTCGCGGCCGCATAGATCCGCTCGGAACCGGCGCTCCGATGTTCGATGCACTGGTATCTGCCGAAGCCCCCGTCGGTTGCTCCGATCGGCCAGCCGCGCTCCGTCAGTCGGCGCCGCGTCTCGTGCGGCACCCCGGACTCCAGACGCAACACGCCGGCCGGGCCGAGGCCGGGCTCATCCTCGCCCATGGTCTGAGGCGAGCCCTGATGATGCCAACGAGGAGCATCGCCGGCGGCCTGGATATCCAGACCGTAATCGACCCTATTCACGATGATTTGGGTCTGTCCCTGCGGCTGCATATCCGCTCCCATGACGCCGAAGGACATCCAGGGCCGCCCGCCCATGGCGGCAAATCCCGGAATGATGGTCTGAAACGGGCGTTTGCCCGGCCGGTAGATGTTCGGGTGTCCATCGATGAGCGAAAAAAGCTGGCCCCGGCTTTGAAACATGAAGCCCAGACCGTCGGCGACCAGGCCCGAGCCCAAACCCCGATAATTGGATTGGATCATCGACACCATCAGCCCGCTCGAGTCGGCGACCGTCAGGTAGGTGGTATCTCCGCGGTCCGGGGTCTCGTCACGAAGCACGCTCGCGCGAATTCGATCCGGCCGGATCAGCTTCGCGCGCTCCGCCGCGTAGGCCTTCGAATTCAGCCATCCGGTCGGAACGTCCGAGAAATCCGGATCCGCATAATGGCGGGCGCGGTCCTCGTAGGCCAATCGCTTGGCCTCCGCTTGCGTGTGAATCGACTCGGCGGATTGGAAGCCCATCGAGCACAAATCGAAATTCTCCAGGATGTTGAGCATCTGAAGGGTCGCCAGCCCCTGCGTATTGGCCCCCATCGCATAGACATCGACACCGCGGTAGGAGCTGACCAGCGGCTCGACCCATTCGCTCCTGTGCGCTCGCAGGTCTTCGAGCGACAGCCAGCCGCCGATGCGCTCGAAGTAAGCGTCGATGGCGCGGGCGATGCCACCCTCGTAGAACGCGTCGCGGCCGCCTTCGGCGATCGTGCGGTAGGTGCACGCGAGATCCGGATTGCGGAACAGATCTCCCTCGCGCGGCGCGTGACCTGCCGGCGCATACGTGCGCATCGCATTCGCCCACTCCTCCACGCGCGAGCCCGGCTCGCGGAACACCTCGAGATCCCGCTGCCAGTGAAAAGAGATGACTTGCGGCACCGGTACGCCGCGCTCGCACATCGCGATCGCCGGCTCGAGAACCTCGCTCCATTTCAGGCGCCCGAAGCGCTGGTGCATGGTCCACCAGGCGTCCAGCGCGCCGGGTGTGGACACGGCGATCGCACCGTAGGGCGCGATCAGCCCGTGGGGCGAGCGGCTGCGAACCGTGTCGAGGCTCAATGACTTGGGGGATCGGCCGGATCCCGCGAGGCCTGTGACTTTCGAGATGCCCGGATCCCAGATCAACGCATAACAATCGCCGCCAAGCCCGGATCCCGTGGGTTCCAGGAATCCGAGACATGCCGCCGCGGCCACCGCGGCGTCGGCCGCGCTGCCGCCGCGCTTCAAGATGTCGATCGCGGTCAGCGTCGAATAAGGATGCGCGGTGCCCGCGGCGCCGGAGCAACCGTAGACGGCGGATCTCGACGCGAAGCTCGCCCCGGCAGGCCGATCGCCCGCGCGCACGTCGTAGCGCGTTATGTTCATTTTACAGTCCGCATTTCAAACACTCGATTGAACAATACACAGTCGATTGTGAGGGAAAACCCACGGCCTCGACCCGCGGCATGAAATGAGTTCCCGCTGCGCCCGGATTGTGTGACGCGGTTAACTTCGCTTCGTTCACTCAGGGCATAACTTGCTCCCGAATTCGATGACGGGTCGAATTCGCTCCTGGTTGTCGCTGGTGGAAAGAGATGCAAGTCAGTCATCGATCACTTCTCTTGGGTCTCGCCACGCTCCTGGCGGTCTCGGGCTGCGACATGAGTTCTCCGTGGGGCAGCAGCAGCAGCGGCACAGCGTACGGCGCCGCGAGCGTCACGGGCAACACCGGCGGCACCGCAGGTGCCGGCGGCGGCAACACCACCAGCCCCAAGGGCGGCGTCGGCGGCGAAAGCGGCACCGCGGGCACCGACGACACCGTTGTCGCGACGCCCTCCACCTCGAGTGTATCGGTCGCCGTCGGCTCGAACCAGACGATCAGCATCACCTTCGCCTCGAGTGACGGGCGGTCGATCACCGGATTCGGCATCTCCGGCAGCTTGGGCACGCTGCCCACCGGCTGGACCGGCCCGGCGAATTTCACCTGCAAGCTCGTCATGGCCGGCAGCGCCTGCGTTCTCAACTTGACCTACGCCCCCATGGCGACGGACTCGGGCTCGCTGGTCGTCAACTACGTCTATGTCGACAACGCGAACCTGTCGAAGGCTCCGGGCGGTTCGGTTGCCATCTCTTATCAAGCGATTGCGCAGAACAATGTCGTGGCCACCGCCATGCCCAGCGGTCAAATCAACGCGCTCATCGGCTCGGGCATGCAATCGGTGAGCGTGAACTTCACCTCCGACACCAGCAACGCAACGTTGGATGCGGCAATCACCAATCTGTCGGTGAGCACCGATCTCTCCGCGCTGCCGGCCGGCTGGTCGAGCGCGTCGCCGTCTTTCTCCTGCGCCGTCGTCACCACCGGCAACGGCTGTCAGCTCGTGCTCTCCTACCAGCCGGCCTCGTCCGCCAGCGGAGTGCTCACGCTCAACTATGCGTACATGGATGATTCGGGCGCCTCCCGCGTCGGCAGCCTCAACATCCCGTACGCCACGACCAGCTCGAACAACGTGGTGGCGGTCTCATCGCCCTCCGGGCAGATCAATGCCGCGGAGAAAACCGGCAGCCAGGCCGTCGCCATCGATTTCAACACCGACAACGGCGGCGCCGCGAGCGGCCTCATCGTCACCTCGAGCCTATCCGCGCTGCCGGCGGGCTGGCACAGCAGCTCGAGCAGCTTTTCCTGCGGCAGCGTGAGCACCGGCAATGGCTGCCAGCTCCGGCTGAGCTACGCTCCCACGGCGCTCGGCTCAGGAACGCTGGCGCTCACCTACGCCTATGACGACGATGCCGGAAATCAACAAACCGGGACCCTCGACGTTCGCTATGCCGCGACCACCAACGATAACGTGGTCGGGACGGCGTCGCCTGCCGGGCAGATCAATGCCGTGGTCGGTCAGGGTTCGCAGCCCGTCGCGGTGGTATTCACCACGGACGACACGCGCCTCGCCACCGCCCTGCAGGTCACCACCAATTTGACGACGCTGCCGTCGGGCTGGTCGAGCGCATCACCAAGTTTCGCTTGCGCATTGGTGAGCACGGGCAGCACCTGCCAGCTCAACCTGTCGTACACGCCGACGGCATACACCCCGCCGGGCACGCTCGTGGTGGGCTACAGCTACAAGAACAACGCCGGTCAGACGAAGACAGGAACGGTCAGCATCCCCTATCGCGGGACCACGAACGACACCATCGCCGCAACCCCCAGCCAGTCATCGCTTGCAGTGATCATCGGCTCGCCCACGGTGCCGACACCGGTGACGATCACGTTCGCCACGGACGACGGTAATCCGGCGGTCGGCGTACCGGCCACTTCGAACGCCTTGACGGTCACCTCGGGACTGAGCCCGCTGCCGCCGGGGTGGAGCACGAGCTCGACCACCTTCAGCTGCCTGACCGTGAGCGACGGAACGGCATGCCAGCTGCCGCTGAGCTACGCGCCCAGCGCCGTCACGAACGGCGTGCAAACGCTCACGCTCGGCTACGGCTATGTGAACGACGCGGGTATCGCCAACACGGGCACCGCCACGATCAGCTATAGCGCCGCGTCGAACAATACCGTCATCGCGACAGTGAGTCCTGCCTCGCCGCTCAGCTTCGCCATCGGCACCAGCAATCCCGTCACGGTGAGCTTCACGACGAGCGACGGCAATCCTGCCACGGGACTGGCGGTATCCGGGCTGTCGCTGCCGGCCGGCTGGAGCGGACCGAGCAGCTTCACCTGCCCCACGGTCACCGGCATCGCGGCGACCTGCCAGCTAACGCTCACCTACTCGCCGAGCGTGCCGAGCAGCGGCGCTAGCCTGCCGCTTGGATTCAGCTACACCAATAATGCGGGAAACTCCGGATCCAGTATTCTGACCATCGTGTACAACGCGAGTTGAGCGCGACGCCGAGTGGGACCGACGCGGAGTTGAACCCGACGCCGAGTTGAGCCTGATGCCGAGTTGAGCTTGATGCCGAGTTGAGCTTGATGCCGGGTTGAGCCTGATGCCGGGTTGAGCCTGATGCCGGGTTGAGGCCCGGCGCGAGCCGCGACGACCGGATCAATGCGGCGCGCGAGCCGGCCGGTCGCCCGTCGTCCCCGCCGCAGCGCGCTGCCGCGGGGCCGCTTCCGCCCTCACCGGAATCTCTATATAGCTGTCGTTGTACCAGCGCACCTTGACCGGCGTAGCGCCGTCCTCGATCGATTCCTCGCTCACGTCATTGCCGGTGCCGTAGTTGATTTCCCGATCGGGCCGCTTGCTCACGCGCAGAACGATGACCAGGCGGCTGCCCGCCTCGAGCCGACGGCTGGTCATCCGCTCGCCGCGGAATGCGAGTTTTTGCCGCTCCCCCGCCCGGAGCAAATGCCGGTGGACACGATCGGCCGCATAGCTCAAGCGCAGCTCGTCCGCCGGATTGAACAAGCGCACGTAATCGCCGCCGGCCGTCAAGGCGTAGGCGGCAATATCGATGTCCATGTCCATCTTGTTCACGGCAAAGTCCAGCCGGCCCGACAGCAGGCCATTGAAGTCCGTGACAGTCTTGAGCGGGCCGCTCACGAACGTCACCGAATTGTGCGTGACGAGATTTCGGGTGATGAGGTCGCTCGGCGGCAGCCATGCCGCATCGCTCCGGTCCGTCAGGCTCACGGTCTGAGTGACCGCGGCGGACTTCGGGCTCTTGCGCCTGATGAGCCGGCGACCCTCAGCCGCGTCGGACGCGCCGGCGCTCAGGTAGAATTTCAGCGATCCGTCGGCCATCGCCTGCAGTGAAGGAACGTGGCGCCATTCGTTCGCGCCCATGACCTGGAAATTCACCCGGCCCTCGAGCAGCCCGGGAGGCGCGCCGCCCTTCAGCGCGTGGTCGAGCCACTGATATCGCAGCTCGCGCAAATCGATGAGCGCAGCCGCGTCCACCCGGTAGCCCCGCACCGACTCGGACGCGCCGTGCTGCAGGGATTCCTCCTCGTAAGGCCCGATCAGCAAGGTATGGTCCGCCCGGGGGTTGTACCGATGATGCTCCGTGAAGTAGTAGAGCGCCGCAGGCTCGGCGGCGGCGAAATAGCCCGTCATCGTGAGCACGGGAAAATCGATGCGGGAGAACGAGCGCTGATACGGGATCATGGTCTGCCAGAACCGATCGTAGCTCGGATGATTCAACCAGCGGATGAAGATCGGATTGGGCCGGCCGAAGATCGTTCCGAGATCGCGATAGCGCCGTCCGCTGCGGTACCATTTCTCGTCGAGCGCGCGCCAAACGGCATCGTCGCCGAAGCTCGGATCGATGACTGCCTTGGCGCGGGTGGCCTCGAGGGACCAGCGGTAAGCGGAGTTCTGAAAGATGCCGCCGGACATCGGCGTATCGATTCCGGGCGCCGTCGGATCCGAGACCGCGATGGCCTTGAGCGCCGGCGGCAGTCTGGCCGCCGCCGCCCATGCGGTGAAGCCGCTGTAACCCTCGCCGTACATCGCGACCCGGCCGTCGCTCCAGGGCTGCTTGGCGATCCAACCGATGATCGCCCGGGCTGCCTCGCCGTCATGCTGATACGGAACGAACGCGGCGCCTCCCGGCGCTGCGCGGCGCACGTCCGCGAACACGCCCACATAGCCGTGCGCCGCGCTCTCCTTGGCGGACACCGTCGGCCGATCGATGCCGAGCTCGAGCAGGGTCGGCAGCGCGGCCGAGGCGCCTTTCGGGCGGGTCACGACCGCCGCAAGAGCCCCGCGACCGGGAACCGCGATGCTGATCTCGCCCTCCGCGTAGCGCCTCGCATCATCCGCCGCGTTGAGCGCCCCGACCGAGGGGGACGCTGCGCGATAGGCCTCGAAGTATGCGAACGCGGACAGCAGAGTCTCGGCCTCCTCGAGATTGATGATGTCCTTCGAGCGTTGCTCGTCGAGCAGGCGTTGGAAATTCTCCTGAAATTCCTGGGGCGCGGCCCAGAGCCACCCCGAGAGCAGGAAGGCATCGTGGTCGTTGAGCCGGGAAAAAACTTCCTGGTAGGCCTTTGCGAACGCGTCGGGAAACGGCACGCGGCTCTCCGCTTCGATGGCCTTGGCTCGGGCGTAGATATCGAGCACCCTGCCGCGTCCGACCGGCCGGCCGGAATCCGCGAGCCGGCGGCGCTCGTGCAGGGACTCACGCGACTCGATGGCGGCCGAATAGTCGCCCGCCGTCAATTGCAGCACGGACAGGTTCGCAAGGTATCGATCGGGATCGGACTCCTGATAAACGGGCAGCAGCCGCTCCGCCAGGTCGCGCATGACTGCGGGAGTCTTCGGGTCGACGGCCGCGAGCGGCGCGTGAAAATCGAAGTTCTGAGCGCCGCTCCAACGCGGCAAGAGCAGGGCGAGCGCGGTCATCATCCCGAGACTTGCAACGCGGCCGGCGAATCTCATCGGCGTCCCCGCGGCGCGCGCCGGCCGCCGGCACCCGGCCGGGACGAAGCGGCCGGCACTGCCGGTGTCCGCGCCGTGATCCCGGAGCTCCCCGACTTGACCAGGTGCAGGACCGTCGAGAACAGCGGGTGCGCCTCCCCGGGTCCGCCGATATGGATCAGCCCCGTGGCCTTCAACTCCCCATCGAACACGCTCTTGATGATCTCGAGGACGTCATCGTCGAGCGATCCGAACGTGCCGTCGATCAGCACCCAGGGCGGCGACTGAATCAGAATGCGCGCGAACACGAGACACAATTGCTCGTCCTGACTCAGCACCCGATCCCACCGATGGGTCTCGTCGAGCATCAACGCCAATCGCTCGACGCCGAGCCGGTAGAGGGCTCGCGTGTAGGCGTTGCCGGCGAAGCTCTCCGGCTTCAACGGGTAGGCGAGCACCTCGCGCAGCGTACCGCGCGGCAGATAGGGCGTCCCGCGCGGCAGATAGAAGATCTGTTCCCCGCGCGGGCGCGTGATCTGTCCGGAGCCCCACGGCCAAAGACCCGCGAGCGCCCGGAACAGCTGCGTCTTTCCGGTCCCCGGAGCGCCCAGGATGAGCACGCGGGCGCCGGCGACGATCACCGCTTTCGTCTCCTTGAGCCGGTCCGCATTGGCCTCCGAGACGATCTCCAGATTGTCGATCGCAATGATGCCGGGCTCGCCTTCGGTATAAGTGATCCGGCTCTCGAAACCTTGCGGCTCGTGCATCGACACGAGTGCATGACGGAAGGAAGCGACGCGGTACAACGTGGCGCGCCAATCGGCGATTGCACTGAAGTTGTCGATGAACCAGCGAAGCGAGGACTGCGCCTGGGTGAATGCGCCCGCCGCCATCATCAGGCCGCCGAACGAGATCTTGCCCATGAAGTACAGGGGCGCCGCCACCAGGATCGGCGCGACGTTCGTGACCCAGCCGAAGCCGGCCGTCACCCAGGTGAGATGGGTGTGGCCCCAGATGATGCGCCGGGTGGCCGCCAGCACGTCGCTCAGGTTGCGCTCGATGCGGCGCTTCTCGTCGCCCTCGCCCTGTGCCAGCGAGATGGCGTCGACGTGTTCGTTGGCCCGGACCAGCGAGAAGCGCAGATCCGCCTCGCGCGCGTAGCGCTCGGCGTTGCGGCCGACCAGGCCCCGGCCCACCCAGTAGCTCATCAAGGAACCGGCGCTCGCGTAGAGAACGGCCGCCCACACCATGAAGCCGGGAATGGCGTAATCCCTGTCGCCGATGCGGAAGCTGAATGCGCTCGACAGGCCCCACAGGACGCCGGCAAAGGTTCCGAACAGAATCGATGCCTGAAGCAGCCCGATGCCGAGATCGGCGGACAGCTCGGTGAGACGGCGCGCATCCTCGTGCATGCGCTGATCCGGGTTGACGCCGATCGCTCCCGCGTTCGCCAACCAGAATGCGCGTTGCGGCTTCATCCAATCGTCGATGAGACTCTGCACCAATCCTTCCCGGAGCTTGAGCTCGAGGGTTTCGTTGATCCAACGCTGCGTGACATTCAAGATCAGCAGGCAGCCGGCGATCAGGAAAAAAATGCCGAGCTCGTAGAGGAATTCGCGCAGATCGCGTCGCGACAGCGCATCGAAGAACGGCTTGTTCCAGCGATTGAGCCGGATTTGTCCGTAAGACGTCGCGGCGACGATGATCACGGCCGCCACCATCAAGGCGATGAGCGGCTTGCCGGCACGGGAGGCGAAGATCGCGCGGGTCAGCGTGCGCACCTGGACCATGAGGCCGGTCGGCGGCGTGTCGGCCTCCGAGGCCGGAGGGGGGACGTTGGAAGAGCGATCAGTCACTGTGCCGGGCGCCTCGCCACACATCGATGGGCCAGGATACCAGTCATCAGTACGCGATGCAGAGAACCTCGGCGGCGGTCGCGGGAAGGGTGACCGAGTCGCCATCGACCGGCACCGCCGCACCATCGATTCTCACCTCGCGCAGCGGAGCTGCGAGCGGCGGCCTCAGGATGATCCGACAGTCCACGCCGGAAGCCAAATCGAAGCGCACCGTGCGTTCGTCGATCCGCCGCAACGAATAGCTGAGCGCGCCGTAGAGCGTCGGCATCGAGCGCACACGCACGCCCCCGCCCTCGATCCATTCCGGCGCGAGCCCCGCCGCCAACACCAGCGCGCGGTCGGCTTCGCGCTCGTAAGCGAACAAGCTTCGAACGGCGAGCACGTATTCGGCGGAAATCCAGGTGTGCGGGAGATCGCCGACGTGCGCGGGCGCCTTGCGGTCGCGCCACGCGATCTCAGGCCACTGGTTCCAAGCGCGCGGTCGGCGGTCGGACAGGAAAAAGCGAAGCAGTTCGAGCGCCGCGTCCCGGCGTCCGAGCCGGACCAAGGCTCCGATGATGCGGATCTCATAGGGTGTGTAGTTCGACCAGGCCCCCGCGCCGGAACGCTTGGAGCGCCAATCGGCGAGATAGAGGTCGAAGGTGCGCTCGACCGCTGCACGATCGAGACCGCGGGGAACGTCCAACAGATAAAGCGCATTGGCGGTGGCCGTCGGATCGAAATCCGCCCACTCGACGCTGCCGGGGATGAAATCGAGCCCATGCACCGCGCGGGTCGCGGCGACCGAGGCGAACAATCCCGCGCCCACCCGTGCCGCGAGCACCGTCGAGCGCCTCGCGAGCTCGTCGGCTCGAGCGCCGAGGATTCGAGCCAGGTCGGCCGCATCGGTCAGACCGCGAAGCGCCCAAAAATCGTCCCAGTAGGAATGAACCGGCTGTGCGAGATATCCCTCGTGGCTGACGGAAATCGGCAGCAGCCCGTCGCTTTCCAAGAGGCCCTCGATACATTGCACCGCCTTGTCGATGAAAGGCCACGCCTCCTCGAGAAACTGCCGGTCGCCGGTGAACCGATGGTAGTCCGCGATCAACGCGAGAAGCTGGCCGTGGCTGTCGTGCTCCACCAACCAATCGGGGCCCGCGCGATCCACGCAGCACGGCACGAAGCCATCCTCGCGCTGATAAGGCGCGTACCAGCGGATGAATTCGAGCACCTCGCGCGCATGTCCCATTCGAAGCAGCGCAGCGCTCATCATGGCGCCGTCTCGAATCCAGGAGCGCGTATAGCGTCGCGGACCCGGCTGCAGCGCGGGCCCCGATCGGGTGATCAAGACATGCGCCGTCGCCGTCAGCGCCGCCTCGATGGCCTCGACCGCCCACCCGCTGCCGGACCATTGATCCGTGCGCATCCGGGACGTCCAGTCGAATGCGGGCACGCCCGCCGGGGCGGCCTCGCCGTCGGCGCGGGCCCGCAGGATCCGATGACAGGACCCGGCCGGCTCCAATGCGAGGTGGAATTCGAAAGCGCCGGTCGCGAAGCCGAACTCGTCGCGCGCCGAGCCGGCCGCCGGCAATGCGCCGTCGGACAGCCGTGAGACGATGAATCCCTCGCCGAACGACATGGCGCCGAATCGGGCCCCGGCATCGGCCCTCACGGCGAGGCTGCGGTTGACCCGCAGTATTTCCTCATCCCACTCGAGGTCGTGAATTCGGCTGACGCCGCCGACCTCGCGAAAGCTCTGCCAGGGCGGCGTGACCTGGAACGGACGCACGACGACGAAGAGCGCGGCGTCCAAAGGCCGTTCGGACTTGTTGTCGAGCCGATAACGCACCCGCACCTCGCCATCCTCGGCGGCGTGGCCGCTCGCCGTGAGACGCCATTGCGCGGTCTCCCACAGGATCGAGGGAACGGGCACCCAGCGCTCCTCGAGCGCGGGGCACGGCTCGAAATCCGCCCAGGTGAAGAGCTTCCCAGCGATGCGCAGCATGGGCTCGAGCGAGAACGACCCCTCGGCCACCTCCACCAGGCCGTCGGTGTTCATCAGCGCGCACTGGGTTCCGTTCGATCGGCCGATCGGCGTCCACTCGCTTTGCTCGCGATGCAGCCAGCGCGGATGCCAGCCGCGCTCCTCGCCGTGGGCGATGGCATACCAGAACGCGTCGATGGAGCGCGAGAATTCGAACGGCTGGATGCGCAGAATGGCGCCGGTGCAGGGACCCGACAGATCGAGACGCAGGAATCGCGATTTGAGATCGGGAAGGTACACATAGGCGCGCGTTCCGCCCGCCTGCGCGGCGCTGTGCGCGACTCTCCAACGCTTCCCGGTGTTCGATGCGCGAATCCGAAAGCCCTTGGACGGCGCGCCGTCGAGCCAATCGATGATGAGGCCGCCGATGCGGCGCGGCCTCGCGGAGTCGACCACGATCCACGGCCGCGGATCGCCGGGGTCGGGTCTCCAGCCGGTTCCGGCGAGCGCCGCATCGGCGCCGGATCCCGGCCGGGCGCTGGAGGCGATCGCCGTCGGCGCCCGGCCCGGCGTCAAATCCTCGATCTCGAGATTCGCGATCCAGAGCGAGCCCCGCCCCCCCTCGCCGGCCACGATGGCGATTTCGATGAATCCGAGGTCCGTGATGGCACTGCCGCTGGACGGGCCCCACGCGAACTCGATCTCGGGGCTCTCGATCGTCCACCTTTTCCAGCGCGCGGGCGGGCTCTGATCCTTGGCGACATGCCTCCAGACGTTGCGGCCGGTCGGATCGAGCAGCTTGATTTCGAGATTATTGACGGGGCCGTGTCCGCGTAGCCGCATGCGCACGGCGTAGTCGCTCGGCATGGGACGGGCCCATGCGCGCCTCGCGACCGCGAAGCCCTTGCCGCCCTTGAAATCGAAATCCAAGCGCAGGGCCTGTGTCTTTCCGGAAGCAACGACGGACAGGTCGAGCGTGGCGTTGCCGGATACGGTCGCCTGCCACGCCGACAATGGGATCGGGTCGCGCGCGCCCGCCTGCGCCATCAGGCGGCAGCGCCCATGTCCACGAGCCGGACTCTCTCGTCGGCCGCGGCGGACTCGAACTCCTCGCAGATCACGGTCAAATCATCCTTGTCTTGCGCGATGACCGCGCTGATCAAGCACGCCCGATTTCGGCCGCGGCGTTTGGCCTCGTAAAGCGCCTTGTCGGTGAGGCTGATCGCGCTGTCGAGCGAGATCTCCGTATCCGCGCCCGGCATCGGAAAGCATGCATAGCCGATCGAGATCGTGCACCGGATCGCCTGCCCGTTCCACAGCACGGGATCGCGGCGCACGGCCTGCAGGAGCCTCTCGACCGTGCGGTCCGCCTGTTCGGGAGTGATCGGATCGAGCACGGCCAGGAACTCCTCCCCGCCCCAGCGCACCAGCTTGTCGGTCTCGCGCAACGCCGCGGACAAGCGGTGGCTCACGGTGGCGAGCACGGCGTCTCCCGCCGGGTGCCCCAGCGTATCGTTGATCCGCTTGAAATGATCCAGATCCGCGAGCAGCACGCAACCTCCGACCGGCCGGCCGCCATCGACGCTCAGCACGTGCTCGTTGAAGTAACGCCGATTGCGCAGGCCCGTCAATGCGTCGCGCTCGCTGTTGAAGCGCAGCCGGTCGTTCGCGCGGCGCACGCGTGCGAACGCCCAGATGAGCGCCGCGCAGATGCAGGTCACGAAGCCCGCCGCCGCCAGAATCAGTTGTTGTTTCAGCCGTTGACCGCGCATTTCCGAGGCCTTGAGCGCGTTGTCCCGCCGCAGGAGCTCCAGCTCGCGCGCGCGCCTTTCGTCGTCGAACTTGGCCGAGAGCTCGAGGAATGCGCGTTGACGCGTGCCGGTCATGATCTTCTCGCCCACCGCATCGTACTGATGATAGGCCTGAATCGCCATCATCAAATAGCCTGCATGCTCGAGCGCATCGGCGTATTCGCGCAGATACTCCTTGGCGTCCAGGAGATTGTCACCCTGCACCGCAACGTTGATCGAGGCTTCGGCGAGCTTCTCACCCTCTTTGATGTTGCCGAGACCGATGTACGCCAATCCCTCGTTGAACAGCACGGTGCTTTCGTCGCCGCTGCCGCGCATCTCCAACACCAACGGCAGCGCCTGTTTGGAGTACTTGAGAGACTCGGCGAAGTCGCGGGTCTTGAGGTAGGAATCGCCGAGGTTCAAGTAGGCGTGCGCGAGCCACTTGGTGCTGCCCGAGCGCGTGGCATGCACGAGTGCCGCGAGACTGGCGCGCCGCTCCGCCGCACGGTCGCCCTCCCGGTCCGCGATGTCCGATGCCCGCACTTCCACCTCGGTCAGCGCCGCTTCATCGCCGATCGACGACGCCAGGCGCCGCGCGCTCTCGAGCTGGTCGGATGCGCGATCGTAGTTGCCGGTATTGGTATAAATGTGCGTGAGCCAGAGCATCGCATGGATGCTGCGCTCATCGTCGTGCATGTCACGGGCGAGATCCAGCGCCTCCTCGAGAAACGGCAGTGCCGCCTCGGCCTGCCCGAGGGTCCGCAAGGTGTTGCCCCGAAGTATCGACACGCGATAGCGCTCCGCGTCGGAGTCGATCGCCGTCATGTCGATCTGGTTGAGTTCCTCGCGGGCCGCCGCATACTCGGCGTGCTCGTAATGAGAGTAGGCTCGCACGTAGTGTTCGGCCAGCACGGCGGACTGATCGCCGTCCTCGGAGATCGCCTTGAGCTGCGCGATCGTCGCATCGGCGTCGGCATCGCGGCGGGTGTCCACCAGCACCATCGCCCGAACTTCGAGGAACTGCACTTCGGAAGCGCGCCCCTTCGCAAGCGACGGCGAATCGATGATCTTCTCGGCGCGCGCCGGGTCCGACCAATCGAGCATCTCGATTCGATCGGAAAACGATAGATCGGCCGCCCCGACGGTCGTGCCGGCAGTCCATCCCAAAAGACCGATCAAGACCCATTTTCTACAAAGCCGCATAGTCGCCAGCACTAGCACTGCATCGCAGCATCCTCGTGGCCCCAATCTGACCACGGGAGTGCGGGATGTGGCGTGACGGAGGTCATTTCGCGAGCTTTTGTTGGGTTATTTATCAAGCTATTGGCCGAGGATGTGATGGGATTCTGCACCGGCTTCCAGAGCGGCATGCAGCCGTTCGCGAACCTCCCGAGTATGGATCGGCAGGACGATCATGTCGCCGGGCCCGGCCGACTCCAGCAGACTTCGCGCTGCGGTCTCTTCGTCGAGCTGCCGCTCGATACGCCCGGCGGGAATGCCGGCGGCCAAAAGGGCCTCCTCGATGAGGGTCGGCACCTGGCCCAACGCCCGGCCCCGCAGCATGAGAGGCAGTTCCTTGATCACCACGTGGTCGGGGTCGAAGCGGGCGGCCGTGCGGGCGAGCTCGGCGATCGCCCGGTCATCGCGATTGCCGGCCTGGCCGAGCAACAGCGACAAGCGCCGCGGATGAAGAGATCGAGCCGCGGTGAGGAGCTGCTCCAGGCCGTCCGGGTTGTGCGCGTAGTCGATCAGCACGGTCGCGCCCCGGTGATTCCACCGCTCGAGCCGGCCGGGATTGTCTTCGGGATGGCTGCCGAAACTCCGCGCGGCGCGGCGGATGTCGGCCACCGGGAGTTCGAGGACCGCGGCCGTCAGGGTGGCAGCGGCGAGGTTGGCGACATTGTGGGGCGCGGCCCCTCCCCAGGTCAGGGGCAGGCTCGAGAGGTCTCCGATCTCCTGGTCCTGGCCCCGATGGTGGAGCACCAATTGCCGGCCCCGCAAGCCGCAGGTGCTGCCGCCACGCTGCCGCAATTCCTCGAGAGCCCCATGTCCATGGTCCATCGCGAACAAAGCACGGCGGGCGAGAGCCGCATGCGGCAGGCGATCGGCCGCTGCCATCAGCGTGCGATCGTCGGCGTTCAGCACCAGCGTGCCGTCCTCGCACACGGCTCGGGCCACCACCAATTTCGTTTCCGCCAGATCGTCGGCGTTTTCGATGCCGTACTCCCCGAAGTGATCCGCGCTGACGTTGGTGACGACCGCCGCATCCGCCCGGGAGACCGCCAGCCCGCGCCGCAGAATGCCCCCGCGTGCGGTTTCCAAAATTGCCAGCGTGACATCCGAGCGGCGCATCACCACCCGTGCGCCCGCCGGCCCCGAATAGTCGCCAAGCGCCACGGCCCGGCCGGCGACGAAAACCCCTTCGGTGCAACTGTATCCCGGCACGGCCCCCGCAGCCGCCGCCATCGATGCGAGCAATCGAACCGTCGTCGTCTTGCCGTTGCTGCCGGTCACCAGCGCGGTCGGAATGTCGTGCAAGACGTGCCAGGGCACGGTGTCGGCCGCAGGCAGTGCGGCGCGTGGCCAGCACAGGTTCCCGGTCCCGGCGCCGATCGAGACCTCCTCGTCGTCCTCGAACAGCGGCAGTCCATGCCGGGACGCGGCCGCGCGCAGATTCGCCAGTGCGTGATCACGCTCAGCCGCGGCGCGCGCTGCGAGCACCGCAGCGGGATCGCCGCCCCAATTCTGCGCGCGATCGAACTCGGTGATCCCGGCTTCGGCTGCCGCGCTTTCCCAGGCCCATTCGGACAGCTCCGTGGCCGTCAATTGCGCATCGGGCGGCGCGCGAAAAACCAGGAAGGTGCCGTCACCGGCGCGATCGATCACCGGCGCCGGATCGGGCCACCCCAGCGCGTTCGACATGCGTCGAACGCTCTCGGCCCAGCGCTCGAGCGCGCTCGGCGACGTGGCGGCCGCTCCAATCGGCGTAAGCGTCACGGCGGGGCCGTCGAAGTAGCGGCTGGGCCCGGTCAGGCGCCGCGAGTCGATGAACCCGAGATTCGGCTCGAGCTCAGCCGGCGGTCCCGGCGCTGCCTTGGACTCCTCGGCCATCGTCAATCAGCCGCTTCCCCGACGAATCGGAGCCCCCGCTCCTCGCGCACGAATCCCTGCGCCTCGAGCGCTGCATCGCCGGAGCCCGAGCCCCACGAAGCCGCCTCGCCGGTCGGGAGTGTTGGCCGGCTCGTCGGGCGAAACGCCCCGGAGGCCGGCGGCGACTGCGCCGGCGAGGCCGACTCCCCGCTCGCGTCCGGCTTGAACTTGATGATCTGCTTCCAGGAGCGGGTCAGCGCATCGGCGAACACCAGCAGCAAATCCCCGGGGCGGCCCATCGCAAGCGCTGCGGCGATGGCCTCCTGCTCGTCGGGAATCACGTCGATTGCCGTTTCCGCCACCCCCTGCTCCCGCAGCACCGCGGCAATCATCGTCGGCACCTCGGCCTCCGCGCGACCGCGCAGACCGTCATCGCGGCGGCAAATGTAATGATCGAATCGTCCGGCGACCTTGAGGGCGATGGCGCGAATATCCTCGTCACGGCGATCGCCGGGCCCCGCCACGACTACGATCCGGCGGCCGCGCACCTCGAGGCGAGCGGCGAGATCGGCCATCGCGCCCACCGCGTGGGCATTGTGCGCATAGTCGAAAATCACCTTGAAGGGGTGCTCGTCGTATACGTTCATGCGCCCCGGCGCCTGGAAGAAGGTGCTGTCGAAGGTGCGCAACGCCTGCCGGATCGCGTCGAGCTTGATGTCGAGCGAGAATGCGAGCGCGGCGGCGAACATGGCGTTCTGCACGTTGTGCATCGCGCGCCCCTCGAGCGTCGCCGGGATCAGGTGCGTCCACATGAGCGGAATGTGGCGACCTTTGTCGTACAGGGTGATCATCTGTCCGTTGACGCCCGCCTCGAGACCGCAGGCGCGGCCGCCGGCCCTTATGTGCGCGCGCACCACCACGTGATTGGGATTGACCGTCACGTAGCACAGATGCTTCGCGTCGGAGTGGGCCGACATCCGGATGGTGTGCTCATCGTCGGCGTTCAGTACCGCGCAGTCACGCGCCACCTCGACCACGATGCGCTTGACCTCGGCGAGCTGCTCCAGGGTGTCGACGCCCTTCATCCCCAAATGATCGGACTGCACGTTGAGCACGGCCGCGACATCCGCGAAGGGCACGCCCATGCCGGCGCGCACGAGTCCACCCCGGGCGACTTCGAGCACGGCGAGGTCGATGCTCGGGTCAGCGAGCACCATGCGCGTCGCCACCGGTCCGGTCATGTCGCCTTCGACGGTTCGCTGGCCGTCGATGTACACGCCATCGGTCGTCGTCAGTCCGGGGGTGTAGCCGGCCATCTTGGCGATGTGCGCCAGCATGCGCGCGGTGGTGGTCTTGCCATTGGTGCCGGTGATGCAGGCGATCGGCACCCTGGACGGCGCGCCCTGCGGGAACAACATGTCGATCACCGGCCCGGCCGCGTCGCGCGGCGTGCCTTCGCTCGGCGCCACGTGCATGCGAAAGCCCGGCGCCGCATTCACCTCGCAAATTCCCCCGCCCACGGTCTTGTAGCTCTCCGCGATATCGGGACACAAGAAATCCACGCCGCCCACGTCGAGCCCGATGGCGGTGACCGCACGAACCGCCATGTCGCGGTTGTCCGGATGGATGATGTCGGTCACGTCGGTGGCGGTGCCGCCGGTCGACAGATTGGCCGTGCTTCGCAAGAGGACCACTTGATCCGCGGGAATTTTGGAGTCGGCCGTCAGCCCCTGGCGCGCCAGCATCATCTCGGCCTGTGCGTCGAGCTCCAGGCGGGTCATCACTTTCTCGTGGCCGATGCCGCGCCGCGGATCCTGGTTGACGATGTCGACCAGCTCGCGAACGGTGTGGCTTCCGTCGCCGACCACCCGGCCCGGTGTGCGGCGGGTCGCGGCGATGAGCTCGCCGTCGACCACGAGCAGACGGTGGTCCTCGCCCTGCAGGTAGGTCTCCACGATGACCGAATTGGAATGCTCGGCCGCGGCGGCGAAGCCGGCGCGCACTTCTTCCGCGTTTTTCAGGCCGATGGAGATTCCACGCCCGTGGTTGCCGTCGTAGGGCTTGGTGACGACCGGATAGCCGAGCCGCTCGGCGGCGCGCACCGCCCGATCGGCTGAGCGCACCAGCTCCTGCCGCGGCACCGGCAGGCCGCAGTTCGCGAGAATCTTGTTGGTCTCCTCCTTGTCCTGCGCGAGCTCGACTGCGATGTGGCTGGTGCGGCTCGTGACGGTCGCCTGGATGCGCCGCTGATACCTGCCGTGACCCAGCTGGATGAGGCTCTGCTCATTCAAGCGCAGCCAGGGAATATTGCGCTCTTCCGCAGCCTTCACGAGGGACGCCGTCGAGGGGCCGAGCGCGCGCCGCTGCGCATAGCGGATGTACTCGTCGCGCTTTTCGTTCCAATCCCAATCCGCGGGAACCGCGCCGGCCGGCCGCAGCGCCTGCGGCACCAGGGAGCAGAGCAGGGCGATGCCCAGTTCGCCCGCGGCGATTCCCTCATCGCGCTGCGCATACTCGTACACGACGGTGTAGACCCCGCGCACGTCGGTGCTGCGCGTCTTGCCGAACGACACATCCTCGCCGGCGACGTTCTGCAGCTCGATCGCCACATGCTCGAGCACGTGGCCGAGCCAGGTACCCTCGCCTTCGCGCAACCGCCTGATGAGCCCGCCCGGCTCCCGATAGGAACATCCGTGCTCCTCGAGCGTCGGCAATGCCTCCACCAGAGCACCCACGAATTCGTCGCCCAACCGGCCGCTCGGCCAGTCCTCGAGAGAGCCCAGATCGAGCAACAGCTTGATGACCGGAAAGTGCGCGTACATCGATGGACCCACGTAGACGTTGCGTTCGAGGATGCGCATCGATATCCCTTCCCTGCTAGCGTTTGGCTTGAACCAGTGTACCGGCGTCCGCCCGTCGGGAGTGCAAATTGAAGGTGGCGCCCTTGGTGAGAATATGCATTTTCACGCCCAAAAGGCACACCGGACGGCCTTCCGGCACGTTGTCCATGGAGGAAAACTGCACTTCGGCCGCATCGACCACGGTGATGGCGCCCGAACCCTCGACGTGCACGGTGTTATCGGGCTCGATGAAAGCCGCGGTGTCCTCGTCCAGACCGATGCCGACGGCGAAGGGGTTGTACGCGAGCGCCGTGAGCAACCGGCCGAGCCGGTCGCGCTGCCGGAAGTGCTGGTCGATGATGAATCGATTGGTGAGCCCGAGGCCGGGCGCGAGTCGGACGGACCCTGCCACGGGGGTGCTCCCCTCGTCACCGAAGGCGATCATGTGCTCGCAGAGGAACGCGGCGCCCGCGCTGGTGCCGGCAACCGGAACGCCGCCCGCGTTCAACTGCCGCACCGCCTTCGCCACCGGCGTGCCTCCAATCAGGGTGGAAAGCCTGAGCTGGTTGCCGCCGGTGAAGAAAACCCCGGTCGCCCGATTGAGGCGCTCGAGGCGGCCCGACTCCTCGGCATCGCGTCGCGTATCGAAGTCCAGCGAGCAGACGCTGCGCGCGCCCATGTCGCCAAAAATGCGTTCGTACCGCGGCCCCGTGTCGCGCACCAGACTGGCGGTCGGGATGACAGCGATATCCGCCACGCCGCCGCCCGCCAGATCGACGAAGCGCCGCAAAATCTGCGGAGAGTTTTCCTTCTCCTCGGCGCCGCCGATCGGAATGATCCATCCCCGCCGGCCGCCTTCCGCCACCTTACTTGCACACATTCCTTCACCGCCCCCGACTTTTGGAGCCGCGATCATGCCACGCGGCATCAGAGATGGCCGACATCATTATTATTGCCAACGGTCGGGCCCAGGAACGGGCGCACTCCTACACGCACTGCCCCCGCAATAGGTCGCCGTCCCCTTCTATACTTGTCGGGTTACCGCCAATCCAGACCTGATTTCCTGACATGGAGGCCCTATGAAGCTCATCCCGCTGACCCTCCTTCTCGTATCGGCGACGACCGGCGCGGCATTCGCGGACGAACCGGTCGGATTCCGGGAGGGAATGAAGCTCCTGACCAAGTACCATTGCCAGACCTGCCACTCGATAGACAAAACCATGGCCGGGCCGTCACTGCACGCTGTCGCGAAGAAATACGCGAGCGACCCGCACGCCCGCTCCGTGCTGAGCGAGAGCATTTTGAACGGCAGTTCCGGCGTATGGGACAGCGCAGCCCCCATGCCGCCCACCAAGATTCCCGACTCCGACCTGAGGAAACTGGTCGAATGGATCCTCGCGCTCAATCAGTATTGATTGCCGAGCCGGTGGTCCTCAAAATCACAGATTTTAGATGCAAAAAACAATCTAACAAGATGAAAAACAAATATTTATGCAGTGATCTACCGAGTGAAAGACGCCCCTGCATCGCGCAGCCACGCCTCCAGATAGGGCCGGTAGCTCGTCCCCACGTACAACTCGTAGCGGTTCATCTCTTCGTTACACTCGATGAGGATGGGTAGCTGCGCCAGCCGCGTCCTCGTGCAACCTCCCAGGGGGAACGATTTGGGGTGCAGGTCGAGTCCGCAGGCCGTCGATAGGACGTCCCGGACCGCCACGCCCCTGAGCTCGAGTCGCGCCATGCTGTCGGAGATATCGACTGCCGCCAAACCCTGCGAGCGCGCGAGTCGCGCGATGTCCGCGTGCAACGCGGGACCCTCGATGCGATCGGACACCATGAGCCATTCGCCGGGCCCGAGGGCGAGGAGCCGCGCACCGCCGCGCACATTCGAAGCCAGGCCACCCCATGACAGGGGAGCACGTGCCCAGGTCTTCAGGTGCAGTATCGCGCGTCCGGCCGGCATCGCGCTGAGCTCGAAGGGAGCCGAAACGAGCGCTTGATCCGGCTCATCCATGCATTCGCTCCCCGCTGGGATCGAAAAACGGCGGATTGACGATGCAAGCTCGGCCCACCCTGGCGCCCAGATCGTAGACATCCACTTCCTCGCCGATTCGCGCTCTGCCCTCGCGGAGCATCGCAAGCCCGATGGGTTGGCGCGTCAGCGCCGTGATGCCCGCCGAAGTCACCCACCCGTCGGATGCATGCGCCGACCCGGGAACTCGCAAATGGCTGCCGATCACGAAGGGGGTACCGCCGACATGGGCCAGACCGACCAGCTGATGCCGATCCGTTCTCCTGTTCTCAGGCAGCGACAGCGACCGCTTGCCGATGAAATCGCGTGGCTTGTTCGCAGTCGTCCTTCCCCAACCCACATCGTCGGGTATCGTGGTGCCGTCCGTGTCGGTGCCGATGTGCAGGAACCCCTTTTCCAGCCGCAGCAACAGCAACGCGTCGAGCCCTATCGGCTGCAGCCCCTCGTCGGCGCCGGCGCTGCACAGGGCTTCCCAGACGGTCCGTCCAGCCCGGGTGGGTACGTTGATCTCGTAGGTCAGCTCCCCCGTGAAGCTCACGCGAAAGATGCGCGCCCGCAAACCCAGCAGGCGCCCCTCGCTGAATCCGAGATGCGGGAAAGCCGCCGCCGACAAGTCCAAGTCGGTATCGAGCCGCGAGAGAAGCGTCCGGGCCTTCGGCCCGGTGAGAGAGATGGTGGCCCACTGTTCGGTGACCGGCATGATGGCGACGCGCAGCTCCGGCCACTCGCATTGCCGCCACTCCTCGAGCCACTGGAACACGTTCTTCGCCCCCGCGGAGGTCGTCGTGACGATGAGCTGGTCCGGCGCCAATAGAGTGACGGTGCCGTCATCGAAGATCACGCCGGACTCCCGCAGCATCAATCCGTAGCGCGCGCGCATCGGTTTGAGCGTGGTCAGATCGTTGAGGTAGAAGCGATCCAGGAATTCGACGGCATCGGGACCGTGAATTTCCAGCTTGCCGAGCGCTGAGGCGTCGAACAATCCCGCCTTCTCCCGCACCGCCATCACCTCACGGCGAACGGCGCTCTCTCTCGTCTCACCCGACCGCACATATACCGCCGGCCGGCGCCACTCGCCGTAATCGTGCATCAGGGCGCCGTTTGCCGCGTGCCACTCGCTCATCGGCAGTTCGCGCCGCGGTGCATAACGCTCGCCGAGTTCGCGGCCCGCGATGGCGCCGAGCGTCACCGGTACGAACGGCGGACGCATGGTCGTAGGGTTGAGTTCGGTGGGCGCGATCCCGCGCAGCCTCGCGACGACTTCAAGGGTCGCAACGGTGGAGGTCTTTCCCTGGTCCGCCGCCATGCCCACCGTGGTGTATCGCTTGAGATGCTCCATCGCGGTGAAGTTCTCGCGCAGCGCGAGTTCCAGGTCTGCGACGGTGACGTTGTGCAGAAGATCCACCCACTTCCGCCCCGGCCGGCCGGAGGGACTCACGCGAACGCCCGCGGGAATGCCCTGCGCTGCGGCGCCCGCCAACGTGACGCCGCGGACGGGGCGCCCCGGCAGCAGCGCGCCGGACGACGGGTCGTATGCGAGCGCCCCGCCGGCGTGCGCATACAGCTGCAGCGCCGGCGTGAATCCGCCCGACACAGCAAGCGCATCGCAATCGAATACCTCGGTCGAGTCGACCCGGGAGGCGTCGGAATTCAAGCGTCCGAGCTTCACGCGCTTGAGGCCCGAAAATCCCGCCGTGCCGGTCGGAATCGAGCCCGGGAACACGTCGATGCCGGCCGATTCAAGGTCGGCTGACAGCTCGACGGGCGTTTGATGGCGCGTGTCCGCGAGGCCCAGCACCGTGACGCCGGCTTCCTTGAGTTCCCTCGCGAGCGCATAGGCGGAGTCGTTGTTGGTCGCGATCAGCACCCGGGATCCAAACGCCACGCCGAAACGGCGCAGATACTGTCGGGCGGAGGCCGCGAGCATGATGCCGGGCCGGTCGTTGTTCTCGAAAATCAAGGGCTGCTCGATCGCTCCCGTAGCGAGCACGATGCGAGCTGCCCTGACGATCCAGTAGCGCTCGCGAGGCGCTCGGCGGCCGCCCGACGAATCGCCGATCCCTAAGGCGCCCGCGACTCGCTCGATGAGTACCGTCACGCGGTCATCGTAGATGCCGACCGCCGTGGTTCGGCGCAGGACTCGCACCTCCGACTGCGCTTCGAGCCCCGATAGCGCGCGTTCGACCCAGGCAGAGCCGGTCTCGCCCTCGATGGCTGCTCCGTTCCACAGGGTCTCCCCCCCGCACTCGAGGTCACGCTCCGCCAGCACGACCCGCGCGCCGGTTTGCGCGGCAGTCAGGGTTTCGCGCAAACCGGCGACGCCGGCGCCGACCACCAGGACCTCGCAGTGGAGATTGCGGACTTCGTATCGATCGGGATCCGGACCGTCCGGCGCGTGTCCCAAACCCGCCATCCGTCGGATGGCGGGCTCATAGGCATGCCAGCTCGGCCAGATGAAGGTCTTGTTGTAGAACCCCGCCTGCCACAGCGGCGCGGTGAAATCCAGTGCGCGCCCGAGATCGAAGCCGATGCTCGGCCACCCGCCCTGCGTGCACACCTTGAGCTCCGGCACCAGCATCTGCGCCGGAGCTCTGATCGACGCCGTACGGGCGGCACCCTCGCCGATCGTCAGCAGACCATTGGGTTCCTCGATCCCCGCGCTCAGCAAGCCTCGCGGCCGGTGAAACTTCAAGCTTCGGCCCACGACCCGAATGCCGTTCGCCAGCAGGGCGGAAGCGATGCTGTCGCCGGCGAAGCCGTCGAATCGCCTGCCGTTGAATTCGAATGGAATCACCCGCGTGCGATCCACCAGGCCACCGCGCGGGGCGCGATGAGGTCCACTGGAGGACTTCACGGCGCCTCCTCCAGCGGTGGCTTGGGGTCGCCCATGGGATAGGTCTTGACGATCTCGTGAGTGAGCGTGTTTCGGACCGCATTGAACCAGCATCCGCAACCGTAGGCATGAAGCCAACGCTCGTAGTGCAAGCCGACCAGGTTCTCGCGCATGAACAAATAATCCGCCCACACCGCGTCGCTCACCGCGGGGTCCGGCCGACTCAGGTGCGTGGGACCACCGAACACGAACTCCGGTTCGTCACGCACACCGCAATGAGGACAGGGTATTCTGAGCACAGTATCTTCCTGGCCGACGCGGGCTGCCTAATGCGCCACGCCTGCCGCCGCCCCCTCGTCCACCAGCGCGCCCGTCCTGAATCGATCGAGCCCGAATTTCTCGATCAAGCGGGTGCACGCGACCCGTGGCGATGGTATGCGCCATGGTGTCGCCGCCGGCGGGAATGGCCTTGAAGCCGCCGGTGCCCCACCCGCAGTTGATGTAAAGGCCCTGTACCGGCGTCGCGCCCATGATCGGACTGGTGTCGGGAGTGATGTCCACGCGCCCGGCCCAGTGACGCAGGAGCTTCAGGCGGCTGAACGACGGGCACATCTCGAGCGCCGCGGCAATGGCCGCGCGCTGCTGCGCAATGCCGCCGCGCTGCGCGTAGGTGTTGTAGGCATCCGCGCCCGCCCCGATGACGATCTCGCCGCGATCCGACTGACTGACATACGCGTGAACCATGGCCGAGATCAGAAGCACATCGAGCACCGGCTTGACCGGCTCGGTCACCATGGCCTGCAGCGCCATGGTCGTGACCGGCAGGGTGAGACCTGCGGCTCGCGCCAGATGAGATGCGTAGCCGGCGACGTTCATGACCGCCCGGTCCGCCGCGATCGGTCCGCGCGAGGTCGAAATGCCCCGCAATCGTCCGCCGACGATGTCGAAGCCGGTGACCTCGCAGTTCTGGACGATATCGACGCCGAGTGCGCTCGCTCGCGCGCGCGAAACCCCACACCACCGCATCGTGCCGGGCAGATCCCGGCCCGGCGCTGAATGAATCCACCGGCACCGGAAAGCGACCGTTCAAGTTGACAGCGGCGGCGCCAGCATCTTGACGTTGGCCGGCGTCGAGCATCTCCGAATCGATGCCGTTCATGCGGATGGCGTTGCACCAGCGTCGCGCGATCTCGAGTTCGTGATCGCTGTGCGCCAGCTGGACGAGCCCGCGCTGGCTCAACATGATGTTGAAATTGAGCTCCGAAGCGAGACCCTCGTACAATTTGAGGGAATGATCGTAGAAGGAGGAACTCGCCGAGTGGAAATAGTTCGAACGGACGACCTGGGTGTTGCGCCCGGAATTGCCGCCGCCGATCCACCCCCGCTCCAGGACGGCCACCCGCCGCACGCCGTGTTTGCTGGCGAGATAATAAGCGGTCGCGAGACCGTGGCCTCCGCCGCCGATCACGAGGACGTCGTACCCGCTCTTCGGCGCATCGTCCCGCCACGCGGGTTCCCAGCCGGAGTTGCCGCGGCGGGCTTGACGAACGAGGTTCAGGAAGGAATAGCGCCGCATGGCTGAAAGTTCGAGCGTGCCGTCCTCATGATGCGTAATGCCAGTATCGACCATACACTTCTGTATGGTCAAGGAGCCGCGATGTGCATCACCGCAAACGGGCATCCACGTGCGAACGCGCGCCCCGCCTAGCGCCGTCCGCGGCCCCGGACGGACGCGCCAACGGGACCCGCGGGCGCTCTGCCGGCAGGACTGGATCGACGCGGCCCGCAGGATGCTGATCGCCAAGGGCGTGGAGCGCGTGCGGGTGGACGCACTGGCCCGCACCCTCAAGATCACGCGCGGCAGTTTTTACTGGCACTTCCCCAGCCGCAACGCCGTTCTCGATGCATTGCTCGAGGATTGGCGGGTGCGGAACACCGCGCCCTTTCTGGCGGCCGGTGCGGATGAGCGGCGGTCGGGCGAGGAAAAATTCCGGACTCTCGTCGACATCTGGCTCGACGAGAGCGAGTACGACCCCGCTTACGACGCCGCGATTCGCGAATGGGCGAGAACATCGGCCCGGGTCGCCAATCTCGTGCGCCGAGTGGACCGCCGGCGCATCGGGGTCCTCGCCAAGATCTGTTTGGACCTCGGTTACGATCCGCAGGAAGCCGAGATTCGTGCGCGAATCACCTATTTCCACCAGGTCGGCTATTACGCCCTCGGGCTCAAGGAATCGGACTGGACCCGCCGCAAACTCGCGCCGATATACACTCGGGTATTGCTGGGTTAGCATGAATTTTCCGGCGCACCGATGCTGCAAGATCTCGAAGTACTCATCCTGATGTTGTTCGTGATTGCCGGGGCGGCAGTCGCGGCCAATCGCCTCAAGGTTCCGCCCGCGATCGTGCTGGTGATCACCGGGGTGGTCCTGGCCGTCCTGCCGGGCCTGCCCGCCGTCGATCTGGCGCCCGATCTCATCCTGCTCCTCGTGCTGCCTCCGATCATCTATTCCTCGGCGGTCGCCATGAGCTGGTGCGACTTCCGCTTCAACTTGCGGCCGATATCGCTGCTCGCGATCGGCTGCGTCTTGTTCACGGCGACTTCGGTGGCCGCCGCGACGCACTGGATGCTGGGATTCTCCTGGCAGGCGGGCTTCGTGCTCGGCGCCATCGTGTCTCCGCCCGACGCCGTGGCCCCGCTCGCCATTGCGCGGCGTCTGGAGGCACCGCGGCGGCTGATCATCATTCTCGAGGGCGAAGGACTCGCCAACGACGCGACCGCCCTGGTGCTGTATCGATTCGCGGTCGCCGCCGTGAGCATCGGCTCGTTCTCCTTCTCGCACGCCGTCGGCACGTTTGCGTGCATCGTGGTCGGCGAGTTCTTGTGGGGCCTGGGAGTCGGCTGGGCGATGCTGCGCCTGCGCCGCTGGGTGCGCGATCCTCGCATCGAGATCATCCTCTCGGTGTTGACGCCGTTCGTCGCCTACTGGCCGCCCCAATATCTCGGCGGCTCGGGCGTGATTGCGACCATCTGCACGGGTCTCTACATCAGTTGGAACGGGCTTCGGTTGATCAGTGCCGCGACCCGGCTGCAGGGCATTTTCTTCTGGGACTTCTTGATCTACGTCATCGAAGGGATGATCTTCCTGCTGACCGGACTGCAGGCGCGCACCCTGATCGAGCGCATCGCGGGCCATCCCTTGAGGGAGCTCGCGGTCTCCGCGGCGGTGACCAGCCTCGTGGTCATCGCGACCCGCTTCATCTGGATGTATCCCGCAACCTACATCCCACGCTGGATTCCCTCGATCAGACGCAAGGATCCGGCGCCCCCATGGCAGTGGCCGTTCGCGCTGGCCTTTACCGGGGTCCGTGGGCTGGTGTCGCTTGCGGCGGCGCTCGCCATTCCGCTGACCATCGAGAACGGGAATCCATTTCCCTACCGCGATCTCATCCTGTTCCTGACCTTTACCGTCATCCTCGTGACTCTGATCGGCCAGGGCCTCGCCTTGCCCGCGGTCATTCGTGCCTTGGGGCTCGCCAATCAGGGGCGCCGTGAGCACGACCGGGACCGGGACCGGGAATTCGAGGCGCGGCGGACGGCAATCGAGGCCGCGCTCGCGCGGCTGGATGAGGTTGCCGTCGAGCGGCGGATTCCGCAGGACGTATCGCAGGGGCTGCGCGCTCACCTCCAGGGACGACTGCGCCAGGTACTCGACCGCAGCGACGGCGATGCCGGCCACGGCGCGAGAAGCCGCCTCGTGGATGACATGGAACTCGAGCTGCTCGGTGCGGAGCGCGAGACCGTCAACGACCTCTACCAGGACGGCAAACTCACCGCCGAAGCGCGTCTGCGCATCGAGCGGGAGCTCGACCTGCGGGAAGCCCGGATCCACAGTCTTCTGGCGGGGATTGAACCGTGAGAATCCTGATCGTCGAGGACGACGACAAGATCGCCTCGTTTCTCGCCAAAGGTCTGAAGCAGAGCGGCTTTTCGGTCGACACGGCATCCGACGGCGAGCAGGCCCTGTCGTTATGCCGGACAGTCGATTACGATTCCATCGTCCTCGACATCATGCTGCCGAAGCTCGACGGATTGTCGGTGCTGCGCGCGATTCGCGCAGAGAAGAGGCTCGTGCCGGTGCTGCTGCTGAGCGCCAAGGCGAGCGTGGACAACCGCGTGACCGGTCTGCAGGCGGGCGCGGACGACTATCTCACCAAGCCGTTCGCCTTCTCCGAGCTGCTGGCCCGTCTGCAGGCCCTCATTCGGCGGGCGACGCATGTGGCGGAGCCCACGACGCTCGCGGTCGGCGACTTGTCGATGAATCTTCTCACGCGCGAGGTCTTCAGAGACGGGCAAAAGATCGAGCTGCAGAGCCGGGAGTTTGCGCTGCTGGAACTGCTCATGCGGCATCCGGGCCGGCCGATCACCAAGACCATGATTCTGGAGCATGTCTGGGATTACAGCTTCGATCCGCAAACCAACGTGGTGGACGTCCTCGCGCATCGGCTGCGCTCGAAGCTCGAAAAGGGCTTCCCCTCGAAGATCGTGCACACCATCCGCGGCGTGGGATATGTCATCAAGCCTCCCTAGCGGCGGCTGGCGCAGCAATGGCGCCTGGCGCAGCGTGACACTGCGCTTGAGTCTCTGGTACGCCCTCTTGTTCACCGCCAGCGCGGGAATTTTGTTCGGCCTGTCCTATTTCCTGCTCGGCGCCGCTCTCGAACGCAAGGACCACGAGGTGATCGAGACCCGGCTCAGGGCCTGTGCCGCGATATACGACAGCGGCGGCGTCGGCGCGCTGCAGGAATTCGTTCAGCGCAGCCGGGGAGCCGACAGCGCCAATGGCTTTTTCGTGAGGGTCGCAGGTCCCTCGGGGAACGCCTTGCTGCTCGATGTGCCGCAGGACTGGGTGCAGTTCGACCCCGCTGCCCTGCGCCCCGGCGGTGATCCGGCACATCTCGTCTGGCTGAGAATTCCCAAGGACCAGGAAAGCGATGTCACCGTCGCCTCGGCGCGCCTGGCCGACGGCTCGACGGTGGAGGTCGGACGCAAGACCAACAATCGCGAGGCCATCCTGCAGCCCTTCCGCGTGAACTTCCTGGCGGTGATGACGCCCGCGCTGCTGCTCGGCGTGATCGGCGGAGCCTTGTTCGCCCATCGCGCCACCAAGCCAGTGCGCCAGGTCGTCGCCACCGCCCGGTCCATCATCGACACGGGCGACCTGTCGGCGCGCGTCGAGGCCACCTCGAGCCAGGGCGGTCTCGAGGAATTGGCACGCCAATTCAATCGCGTGCTCGACAGGAACCAGGCGTTGATTCAAGGCATGCGGGAGGCATTGGACAACGTGGCGCACGACCTGCGCACGCCGCTCGCGCGCCTTCGCGGCATCGCGGAAGCGGCGGTTCAGACCACATCGGACCCGGCTGCGGAGGAAGCGCTGGCCGATTGCGTCGAGGAGGCCGATCAGGTGCTCACCATGCTGACCGCGCTGATGGATATCACGGAAGCCGAGTCGGGTGTCATGCACCTCAACCTGGAGGCCACCTCGGTATCCGAATTGCTCGACGATGTGATCGACATCTACCAACTGGTCGCGGAGGAAAAGCACATCGACGTCACGGCGGAGCTCGAGCCGCCATGCACCGCGCAGGTCGATCGGGCGCGGATGCGTCAGGTGTTCGCGAATCTTCTCGACAACGCACTGAAGTACACGTCGGAAGGCGGCACGGTTCGGGTGTCCTGCCGCACCGACGCGCAACGCGTGATCGTCATATTCGGCGACACGGGCATGGGCATTTCGTCCGAGGAGCAGGGTCGCATCTGGGGCCGCCTGTATCGCGGCGACAAGAGCCGCTCCCAACGTGGGCTCGGCCTGGGTTTGAGCCTGGTGAAGGCCATCGTCGAGGCACACGGGGGCGATGTGTCGGTGCAGAGCAAGATCGGACACGGCTCCACGTTTACCGTCTCGCTGCCGGCCAGCGGACTCTCGGGCGACTCGAACAACGCCTTCTAGCGGTCTGGAACCACCGCGGCGAGATCGGTTGCGGCCACCCATCCTTCCCGCCCCCGCGAGTCGCGAATCAGCTCGAACCCGGCGTGCCGGTCAATCACCCGCACCGCCGCCGCCGCCGGTACCTGGAACAGCGCATCGGCGCCCGCGACGGGCGAGACGCTCGCCGGTGCCTGGCGCACGGCGATGGACTCGGACAGCACGTTGGATGTCGCCGCCGCATTGAATGCACTCGCCCCCACCGCGGCGAGACCGAGCACCGTGCCGGCGAGCAATGTGCCGCGATGCCGGGCTCTGAAGCGAAGCGCAAGCACGCAGACTCCCCCGAGCACGAGACCGGCTACGCCGATCCAGTAGAGCGTGTTCGGATTCGCAAACCGACCGTACCCTTCGAACCAGCCGGTGCTCTCGGGCAGGCCCGCGGACTCCCGGACTCGATGCAGATTCCAACGCAGGTCCGCATCCGTCGGCGCGAGCACCCGCGCACGCTCGTATCCGAGTACGGCAAGCGGAATATTGCCCGAACGCGCATACGCATTGGCCGAATTGTATAGTTGAGCCGCAGAATAGCCGCCCGCCGTCGGCGAGACGGATGGGGCCGCGGTTTGGGCGCACGATTCACCGCCATAGCCGGCGAGCATCAGGAGCGCCGCAAGCGATCCCATGAGCCGCAGGACTCTCATGGCGGTGTCCCACCATCGAGGTTGCGCAGCACGATCCGCTTGCATTGCCGAAAATCCAGCGGCGTCAATTTCAGATTCGAATATGCGGCTTCGTCCGCAAGCAGCAGGGTGCGCGCGATTTCGTTGTCGGCCCCCAATCTCGAGACAACTTCCTCGGTGGTGACTTCCGGGAGGGTGAGGCGCCACTTCGATGCCAGCACCGCGCAAAGCGCCCGGCGCGCGGTGCCGAAGAAGGACTGCACATCACCCGCCGCCGCGTACTCGTCCATCTCGGTCCCCAACGATTCCACCGACGGCAGCATGAACGGCTCCACGCGGACCGCCTGGGCTTGCTGCTCTTCGCGGCGCAGCCAGAACCATGCCGTCGACAGGGCGATCAAGACCAGTGGCGGCAACGCCAGGTATGCCGGCTGAAAGAAGTGCGGCATCAGGGTCCCGGTGCGGCCGCTGCCGTCGTCGGGATGATCCGGGCGCCACGATGGTCCCGCCTGCGTGGCGGCGGGATTCGATGCGTCGCCCGAGGAAGCGGACACCGGTCCGCTCGCCGGCGGGCTGCCCGCCGGTGCCGGCGTGATCGCCATGGTCAGCGGCTCGGTATGCGCTTGCTCGTAACGTCGGGTGGTCGGATCGAACCAGCTGAAGTGCACCTCGGGAACGGCACGCATGCCCGGTTGCAGCGATATCAAAGGCTGCTCGAAAAGCTTCTCCCCGCGGTAGCCGATTTCGTCCTCCGGTTTGAAATTCGCGGTTGGCGTATAGGTCTTCCAGCCGTCGGCGTCATGCAGCATGGAAGATGAGACGCGTTCGAAGTCGCCTTCTCCCGTCACCCGCATTCGAAGCGTGACGGGATCGCCCTCCCCGGCCTTGTCTTGCGATAGGTCGCCGCTGATCGCGAACTTACCCACCGCACCGTTGAAGTCCGCCGGACGGCCCTCGTCGGGCAGGGGCAGGACGGTGAAGGTCTCCGGAGCGCTCGAGACGGTGACGTCTGCTGCGTGGAGGTACCGAAAAAATTCTGAAACGCCGGATCGTTGAAAAGATCCTCGAACCCGGAGCCGCTGAAAAATCCACCACTCGGGCGGCCGGGAGTCGTTACGCGCACGGTGAGCGGCGTATCCATCGTCAACGAGAGCGTGCCCGGCTTGACCGCCACCAATGCGGTGTGCCAGGTGAACACGATGAAGGGTTTGCCGTCGACGATCTCCTCGGTACGGGTCGGATTCTCGGGCAACTTGCTGAGAGTGAACGCATCGCCGTTGAGGGTCGGCGGCCCGTTGAGCGAGGCAACCATCCCGTCGCGGGCGCCGACCTGAATATCGACCGGCGCCATCTCGCCCACATATAACTCGTGCTTCGACAGCCGGAGTCGGACGAAGGCGGCGCCAGAGGCCCCCTGGCGCGTGGCGTCGGCCGGCAGGGATGAGGGGGACTGCGTTTGAGTGCCTTGAGCAGTTCCGCCGGGCGCGGCCTGCCCCCCCGGCGCAGATCCCGTTCCCCGGTTCACGGTCAGCACCACCGGCTCGGCGCCCGGCAGTGCGCTCGGGATGCTGAATACGCCGGCCTGCTGTGGAATGACCTGATAAGTCACCGTGGTCCTGGAGCTCGTGACGCCGTTGATGATCTGCACCTGCTGAGATTGCCCGATGGCAAGGAACTCGAGACCCGGCACCATCGGCGGAGTAATCGCGGGCATCTCGCTACCGATCGACGTAATCGTCAATTGAGCGCTCGCGCCCAGCGAAATGGTCGACGGCTCGATGCTTTGCAACGCGGTGCCCGCAGGCGACGCAAACGCCGCCTCTCCCATCAGAAGCAGGCCAATCACCGCGAACCACGCATGCAGCGCGTACGTTTTCACTCTCCTCACCAATCCTTCTGGATTTCTTCCGGATGCGCGTCCGCTTCGGAGTTCCCGGCGGACGGGGCCGTGGGAGCGCGGCGCTCTTCGTCCTTCACGGAATCGAGCAGCTCGCGGGCTTCCTCCGGGCTCATCTCTCCTGGGACACGCTGCTCCTGCTCGTTACCGGTCCCGCCCCGATTTTGTGCCGTCTGCGGCGCATTGCCGGCGGCGGCGCTGATGTCGCCTTTTTGCGGCTGGCCCTGCGCCTGTTGCGGCTGGCCCTGATCTGCGCCGCTCGGCGGACCGCTCTTCGGATTTCGATTTTGCTCGGATTGCGCGGATTGATTCGTCTGGGAGCCGTTCTTTGCCTGCTGCGAGGCGGACGAATTGCCCGATGAGCCCTGCGATTGATCCTTCGATCCGCTTTGGCTTTGATTTTGGGATGGGCCCTGATTTTGGGATGGCCCCTGCTTCGATTGACTCTGTTGTTGCTTCTTGAGCTGTTCCAGTTTCCTGTTCACGAGCTCCCGGTTGAACTTGCTGTCCGCATCGTCGGCTCGCAGCTGGAGGGCGGCATCATAAGCCTTCACCGCCCCGGTCCAGGTCTCGATGGTCTTGCCGGCGTCGCTCTTCGCGGTCTTCTGACCTTCTCGATACAGGGTGTTGCCCAGGTTGTAATAAGCATCCTGCTGCTGTGCCAGACGCTCGGCGGATCCGGATTTCGAGGCGTCGAGCGAGGACTGAAACTCGCTGGCGGCGACAGGAAAATCACCCGCCTTGTAGGCAGCGGTGCCCGCGTCGAATTTCAGCACCGGCTGCGAGGGATCACGGGCCGCGGCCTCGGAATAATCGCGCTGCGCCTTGGAGAAATCCCCCCGACGATAGGCCGATGCCGCGCTGGCGGGCGAGGCCTGCGCCGGGCCGCCTGCGGCGAACAACAGGAGTGCGAACGCGGCGCACGCCACCGTCGCTGCGCCGCCCGCGGCTGTGGCTCGGGGACCGGACGAAGCGCCCGCAGCGCTCACCGTCATGCCGCGCGACGGCGCACGGCGGCGCGTGCCCACCAAGAGGCTCGACAGCAGGCAGGCCAGACAGAGAGCCAGAGGCCATTGATACCGCTCGATGTACACCTTCTCGGTGCGGGATTCCAAGTCGTGCTTGGCGAGCGGCGCCAACGCTTGGGCGTAGATCAGCTCCAGCCCCTGGTTCTGCGCACCCAGCGGCGCATAGGAACCCCCGGTGGCTTGCGCCAGAGCTTTGAGCGCGGGCTCGTCCAACCGCGAGCGGACGAAGCGCCCTTCGCCATCCTTCAAGAAACCGCCGCCCTGATCGGCGGGCAGCGGAATCAGATCCCCATTGGCGGAGCCGACCCCGACGGTATAGATCTTCAAACCGTCCTGCTTGAAGGCGGCCTTGGCCGTGTCCAGCGCGTCGCCCTCGAGATCCTCGCCATCCGTCACCAGAATCAAGACCTTGTCGCTGCCCGCGCGATTGTGCAGGGCGGATTGTGCGGCTCGTATGGCGCTGCTGATATCCGTTCCGCCCCGCGGAATGATGCGCGTATCGAGCGCGGCCAGGGAATCGTGGAACGCGCCGTAATCGAGCGTGAGCGGACATTGCAGGAAGGCGCTCCCCGCGAACGCCACGAGCCCCACGGCGTCCCCGTCCAGGCGCCCCACGAAATCGTCGATCGCCAATTTGGCGCGCACCAGGCGATTGGGCTTCACATCCGGCGTCAGCATGCTTCGCGACGTGTCGACGGCGAAAATGATGTCGTTGCCCCGCCGCTTCACCTGTTCCCAGTGAAAGCCCGCCTGAGGCTCGGCAAGCGCCGCGAACAGAAGCGCGACCGCGGCAATGAAAAGGCCTCGCTTCAGGCGCCTGCGCGAAACGGAGATGGAACGCGTGAGCTCCGGACCCAGGTGTGGAGATACGAATGCCTCGAGCGCCTTGCGCTGGCGCGCGTCGTAGCCCCGCCAGGCCCACAGCGCACCAAGGCAGGCTGCGAGCCCGACAACCAGCCAGCCGGGATGAGCGAAGATCACGGCAGCCTCCGGAAGCGGGTGTGCTCCAGCCCGAACCCGAGACCCAGCAGAGCGATCGCCGGGAACAGCGCCCACTGATACAGCTCTTCGTAGCGCTCGAACCGATGCGCCACCTGCGCGCTCTTCTCGAGGCGGTTGATCTGCTCGTAGATCTCCTTGAGCGAGTCCGTATCCGTCGCGCGATAGAAGGACCCGCCGGTCAGAGCCGCTATCGATTGCAGCGTCTTCTCATCGACATCGACCTTGGCCATCACCAGCCGCGTATTGCCGAAGTTGTCCCGGACGGGAATCGGTGCCTCGCCGCGAACACCGACGGCGACGGTATAGACCTTGACGCCGAGCGTCTTCGCCGCCTCGGCGGCAGCCAGCGGCGAAATCCGACCCGAGTTGTTCATGCCGTCGGTGAGCAGGATGACGATCTTCGATTTGGCATGGGAGTCACGCAAGCGGTTCACGGCCGTCGCGATTGCCGAGCCGATGGCCGTCCCGTCGTCGACGCCGCCGACCGAGACTCGATCGAGATTCTGTCGCAGCCAATCGTGATCGAGCGTCAGAGGGCTGACCAGATAGGGTGCGCCGGCGAACGCCACCACTCCGATGCGGTCGTCCGGGCGCTCGTCGATGAATTTCGACACCACGGATTTGACCACCTCGATCCGGTTGACGCGCTCGCCGTTGATTCTGAAATCCATCGCCTGCATGGAACCCGATACATCGAGCCCCAGCATGATGTCGATGCCGTTGGCCGTGACCTCGGTGCGTCCGTGCGCCAGCTGGGGGCGGGCCAGCCCGACGATCAGGAAGGCCGCGCCGAGCACGGGCAGCAGCCACTCCCATCGGCCGATTCGGCTCCTGGCGTCCCGCGCGACGGCACGGGCCAGCCCCACGCTCGAATATTGGATGGCGGCGACGGTTCCCTTGCGCCCGCGCCAGAGCAGCGCGAGCGGCAGCAGCGCCAGCAGCCACAGCCATTCAGGTTGAAGGAAGTGAAACACGGGGCTTACCCGGAGAGGATGGAGGGTTCGGTCCGGCCGGCGCCCCGCCTTGGGCTGCGGGCTGGGCACGCACGGCGTCGGCGCCGGCGCCGGGGGCTGCGCCCGCAGCCGATTGAATGAATCGGCGCGCGCTCTCGAGCATCGTGCTCATCTGGTCGATGTCCAGATTCCAGCCTCCGAACTTGGCAAGGTCGCAGGACTGCAGGAATTCCCCGAGCAGCTCGCGGTGTGCCGACAGCCCGGGAGCCGCGGACAGCACGAGGTCATGAAGAAATTCGTGCGTCGTGCGATGCGCCGCCATCACCTGAAAGCGCCGCTCGATGTATTCGCGCACGACGGCGGAGATCTCGATGGAAAAGTCGCGCGCCCCTCCCGGCTGCATCAGCGCGCGCGCTGCCTCCAATCGACCGAGTGCCACCTCGAAGTCGGTCTTTTCCGGCGCCTTTCGCCGTCGCTTCATCCATCTCCACAATACATACGCCAGCACCGCCACGAGAACTCCCCCTCCGATGAGGGCCCACACGACCCACGGCGAGGCGACCGGCTTCGGTCCGCGGATGTCCCGGATATCGTCGGCGGGCGCCACGGCCGCCATGATCGGCAGCGCCATGAAGCAAAAGCCCGCGGCGCCGAGCAGCGACGTTCGGACGGCGATCGTTCGAAGGTAATCCGCGTTCATATCCGCTTTCTCTCACGCGCTTTGAAGAAGCGTTGCAAGGCCGGCAGATAAGGCGCATCCGTGCTGAGTTCCAAGGTATCGACGCCCTCCGAGCGAATGTCGGAGATCAGCCGCTGCGCGCGCTTCGACGCCTCCTCGCTGAAACGGCGCCGGATCGCCGCACTCCCCGTATCGATTTCGATCACTTCACCGGACTCCGCGTCCTCCAGCGCCAAGACGCCCAAATCGGGAAGCGTCCGCTCGCGCGGATCCTCGATGTGCACGGCGACGAGATCGTGCCGGCGATTCGTCTGCTTGAGGGCCCTGCGCAACGGCGGCCGGGTCTTGGATTCGGGCCCGTTCGTCTGGAAGTCGGATATCAGAAACACGACCGCCCGCCGGTGCAGCAGTTGGCCCGCGACCTCGAGCGCCTTGACCGTGTCCGTGCCCCGGCCCTGCGCCGCGTGGTAGAGAATTTCCCGCACGACGCGCAGCACGTGTCGTCGCCCCTTTTTCGGGGGAATGTATTCCTCGACGCGGTCGGTATAGAGGAGCAGCCCCACCTTGTCGCTGTTGCGGATGGCGGATAGCGCCAGAAGACTCGCCACCTCCCCCGCCAGGTCGCGCTTGCTCCGGGCGCCGGAGCCGAAGTTGCCGGACGCGCTGATGTCCACCACGAGGAGAATGTTGAGCTCACGCTCTTCCGTGTACTTCTTGACGAAAGGCCGGCCGGCACGGGCCGTCACGTTCCAATCGATGGACCGCACTTCGTCGCCGGGCACGTACTCGCGGACCTCGTCGAAGTCCATGCCGCGGCCTTTGAAGACCGAGTGATACTCGCCGATGAGGCTGTCGTTGACCAGCCGACGGGTGCGGATCTCGAGCTGCCGCATCCGGCTCAGGATGGTTTTCACGGAAGCCGCGGGCATGGGCCTATGCTCCGATTCCGATGCAGGTCAGGGAACGGGGAGCTGGTCGAGGATCTTGCGGATCACATCCTCGGCCGTGACGTTCTCGGCTTCCGCTTCGTAGCTCACCATGACGCGATGACGCAGAACGTCGAGCGCAATCGTCTTCACGTCCTGGGGCGTGACGAAATGCCGGCCGCTCAGGAATGCGACGGCGCGCGCCGCCAGACAGAGATTGATGGTGGCGCGAGGTGAAGCGCCGTTCTGTATGTAGCCGTTCAAGTTGAACGATGACGCGCCGGGTGGCCGTGTCGCGAGCACGAGATCGACGATGTAGTCGCGAATCTTGTCATCGATATGGATGGCGTTGACGACGTGGCGCGCGCTCATGATCTGGTCGGCGGATACGATACGGCGCACCGAAAGCGCGGGTTCGGAGGTCGCCATCGCGTCCAGGATGGCCCGCTCCTCGGCGCGATTGGGGTAGCTCACGATGACCTTCATCATGAACCGGTCGATCTGCGCCTCGGGCAGCGGATACGTGCCCTCCTGTTCCAATGGATTCTGCGTGGCCAGCACGAGGAATGGATTCGGAAGCGGATAGGTCTCCTCGCCAATCGTGACCTGGTGCTCCTGCATCGCCTCGAGCAGAGCGCTTTGCACCTTCGCGGGCGCGCGATTGATCTCGTCCGCCAGGATCAGGTTGCTGAATATCGGTCCGTGCTTGGTGCGGAACCCGCCGTCCTGGGGACTGTAGATCATGGTTCCCACGATGTCGGCGGGCAGCATATCGGGCGTGAACTGCAATCGCTTGAAGTCCAATGCCACCGCGCTCGCCAGTGTTTTGAGCGACAGCGTCTTGGCGAGACCCGGCACTCCCTCGAGCAGCACGTGGCCGTTCGTCAGCAGAGCGATCAGAAGCCGGTCCACCAGGTGTTTCTGACCGACGATGACCCGAGATATCTCGTGCCGCAAGGGCTTGATCCACGCCGAATGCTCCTGCACGGTGTCGCGCAGGGCACGAAAGGCATCGTTGGCCTCCTCCGGGACACTGGATGCCGGGGCCACGGGTCTGTAGCGGGCGTCATTGACGCGCTTTTCAGCGCCGGCGGGCAGGTCGGAACTCATATCGGCATCCTTCGGATTTCGGGTTCGCGTAGTACACCCGACCCAGATGGCCCGAACCTTTCCGTAAAATTACAAAAATGAAAGGTCGCGGCGGCTCCGTCCCCGTATCGCCCTAGGCTGCTGCCACTGCGGCCTGTGCCGCCGCCGCATCGTAGATTTTCGAGTCGACCTTGAGATAGACCAACCGTTCCTCCGAAACCACCACGGCCTCGGCCACACCGGGGACCCGGCGCAATCCCGCCGCGAGCGCCCCGGGATCGAAGGATCGGCCCTCCGCGATGCGGATCAACCGCGTGGTCAAGTAACTCGGCTGTTTCATCGTGGAGGCGACCACCAGCCACAGGATGGACAGGCCAAGCGACGCGATGAAGACCGCGTTGCCGCCCAGCATCTGCTGAATCGAGCCGCCGACGATGCCGCCGGCGAAAATGCCGAGAAATTGCGACGTTGAGAAGATGCCGGCAGCCGTCCCCTTGGCGGCCGGCGGCGCGGTCTTGGTCACCAGCGAGGGCAGGCTCGCCTCCATCACATTGAAGGCGGCAAAAAACAGCGTGAGGGCGGCGATCAGCGAGAACGCGTTCTCTCCGGCAAGAAACAGGCATTGGCTCACCGCCAGCGCTGCAACCGCGGCGATGAACACGGCCTTCATGCGCCGATACTTCTCGGCGACGATGATGGCCGGCACCAGCACCACCACCGAGATCAGCAGCACGGGCAAATAAACGATCCACTGATGATGGCTGTCGATGTGGAGACTGGACCGAAGCAACGCCGGCACACGCAGAAAACTCGCGGTGAGCATCGCATGCAGCGCGAAGACGCCGAAATCCAGACGCCGGAGCTCCGGATTGGCGGCAATTGATTTCAACAGCGACGGCACGGTCTCGGCATCCCGGTGAACCGTCAGCACGAGCGGCCTGGGCACCACGAACCCCGTGATCGCGATTCCGACGAGAGCCAGTCCGACCATCGTCCAAAAGATTCCGGACACACCGATGAAGCCGGCGAGCACAGGGCCCGCAATCAGCGCAAACATGAACGCGCCACCGATGCTCACCCCGACGACCGCCATCGCCTGGGTGCGCCTGTCTTCCGGGGTCAGATCCGCCAGCAGTGCCAGAATGACCGAGCCTATGGCGCCGCCACCCTGCAACACGCGACCCACGATGACGCCGTCGATCGTGGAGGCGAGCGCCGCCACCGCACTGCCCATCCCGAACAAGACCAGCCCCAGTACGATCATCGGCTTGCGCCCGACCCTGTCCGAGAGCAGACCGAACGGTATCTGCAAAAGTCCCTGACTCAGCCCGTAAATGCCGAGCGCCAGCCCCGTCTTGAAGGGTGTCGCGCCGGACAATTGCCGCGCATAGTCGGCGAAGACCGGGTAGATCATGAAGAGGCCCAAAAGCCTCACCGAAAAGACGGCGGCGAGCGAGCTCACCGCACGCAACTCCTGCTTTTCCATAGTCGAACGGCCGATGGCTCACAAATCGCATCCGAATCGGATCGACGCATACTACAAGAAGGAGCGGCCGGTACGCCCACCTTTGGAAGGCGAAGCCGCGCCGGCCGGGTACGGAACGATCCGCACGCGCAGGAGTCGGGGGGCGGCCGCGCACCGTTGCGCGAGATTGCCGCGTCCAAGCGGATGCCGCTTCGACCTGAATGACGATGGTCTATACTTGGTGTAGCTTAGCTGGCTGCGATCGGCCTCCGTTTTCCCTCACCTGGCACTCAGCACTTTGATATCGTAACCCGTGCCATCCCCCGAGACTCAGAACGCAACCGCTGGAGCAGCGGCGACTCGCATGTCCAACCCTGTGCGACTCGTCATCTTGGTACTCGCCATTCTTGTCATCGGCGCGACCGCCGGCTGGTGGTTGGGCCGCCGTCACGGCGCGAACGAGCTTGCCCTGTACGGCAACGTGGATCTTCGTCAGGTGGATCTGCCCTTCAATGGCAGTGAACGCATCGCCGCCGTGCTGGTCCAGGAAGGCGATCACGTCAAGAAAGAGCAACTGCTCGCGCGTTTGGAAACGAGCCGGCTCGCGCCGCAGGTGGCGAAGGCGGAGGCCGACCTGGCCGCGCAGCAACACGCGGTGGATCGGCTGCATCACGGCAATCGGCCGGAAGAGATCGCGCAGGCCCGCGCGAATGTGCAGGCGGCCGTTGCCGACGCCAAGAACGCCGCCGCGCAATGGGCGCGGCTCCGCACGCTCTCCGAGAGCTCCACGGGCCGCGCGGTGAGCCGCCAGGACATGGATTCCGCCAAGGCCGCGCTCGATACTGCCGAAGCCCGCCTGGAGGTGAATCGCAAGGCGCTGGCGCTCGAGCTCGCCGGACCACGCAAGGAGGACGTCGCTCAAGGCGAGGCGCAGCTGCGTGCCGATGAGGCACAGCTCGCCTTGATCCGTCAGCAGCTCAATGACGCCGATCTCAAGGCGCCGCTCGATGCGGTCGTGCGCTCGCGCATCGTCGAGCCCGGCGAAATCTCCTCGCCTCAGAAGGCGGCGTTCACGCTCGCCATCACCGATCCGAAATGGGTGCGCGCCTATGTGGCCGAAACGGATCTGGGCTCGGTGCGTGAGGGCCTGAAGGCCTCGGTCACGGTCGATGCGTTTGGCGGCCGCGATTTCCCGGCCTGGATCGGGTTCATCTCCTCCGTGGCGGAATTCACGCCGAAATCGGTGGAGACGACGGAGCTGCGCTCGAGCCTGGTGTACGAGATCCGCGTGTTCGTCAATGACCCGCGCGATGAGCTGCGTCTGGGAATGCCGGCAACCGTGCACATCCGCGCTCGGAGCAGGGTCGCCGCAGCCAATGAGCAGCGCGGGCTGGCGCGGTCGCGCCGGCCGTGATCGCGCAGACCTGCGCAAGGCGTTCACGCGCGAGAATGAAGCGCCGGTGCGCGCGCTCGATGGCGTCTCGATCGAAGCGCTGCACGGCGAGCTCACCGCGCTGGTGGGCCCGGACGGCGCCGGCAAAACCACCCTGATGCGCCTGGCTGCGGGGCTCCTGCGCGCGGATTCGGGCTCGCTTCGAGGTGCTCGGCATCGATGTGGCGGCGGATCCGCAGCACGTTCAGGATCGCATCAGCTACATGCCGCAGCGCTTCGGCCTTTACGAGGACCTGACGGTCGCCGAGAACCTGGATCTGTACGCCGACCTGCACGGGGTCAGCGCGGCGCAGCGGGCACAGCGCTATCCGCGAGCTCATGGAGATGACCGCGCTCGGGCCCTTCACCACGCGCCTGGCCGGCCAGCTGTCGGGCGGCATGAAACAGAAGCTCGGCTTGGCCTGCACACTGGTGCGCTCACCGGAGCTGCTGCTGCTCGACGAGCCGACCGTCGGGGTCGATCCGTTGTCGCGGCGCGAGCTGTGGGACATCGTGCGGCGCCTGGTCGCCGATCAGGGACTGACCGTCCTGCTCAGCACCGCCTATCTCGATGAGGCGGAGCGCTGCAGTCGCGTGATCATGCTGCATCGAGGGTCACGGTGCTGTCGCAGGGCTCGCCGCAGCAGGTGGCCGATCAGGCAGCCGGGCGCAGTTTCGTCGCCATTCCTGCCGCCAGGCCAGTCGGCGCGCAGCCTGCAGGCTCGGCTGCTCGATCGGCCGGACATCGTCGACGCGGTGCCCGACGGCGGGCGCGTGCGCTTCGTTCGCGGTCGCCACCGGCGCTGTGGTCGATGCGCAAGATGCCGGATCTGACGCGCTCGAGCGCGCGTCGCCTGCCCCGGTTCGAGGATGGCTTCATGATGCTGCTGCGGGAGCATTCCGATCGCGAGCGCGCGAGCACCCATCGCGATCGCGCACCCGCTCGCGCCGGCAGCGACGAGGAGACCGTGGTGCGAGTACACGCAGCTGGTGAAGCGATTCGGCGCCTTCACGGCGGTCGATCGCATCGACTTCGAGGTGAGCCGCGGCGAGATCTTCGGGCTCCTCGGACCCAATGGCGCCGGCAAGACCACGACGTTTCGCATGCTCTGCGGCCTGCTCGCTCCGAGCGGCGGGGAGCTGCACGTGGCGGGCGCCGACGTGCGCGGCGCCCGGCCTCGGCCCGCGCGCGGCTCGGGTACGTGGCGCAGAAGTTCTCGCTCTATGGCCCCTTGAGCGTGACCGAGAACCTGGAGTTCTTCGCCAGCGCCTACGGCCTGCGCGGCGAGCGCAAGCGCGAGCGCATCGGCTGGGCGATGGAGCAATTCGAGCTTGGCGCGCACGCGCAGCGCCACCAGCGCGCAACTGCCCGGCGGCTACAAGCAGCGCCTCGCGATGGCGGCGGCGCTGCTGCACGAGCCGGAGATCCTGTTCCTCGATGAGCCGACCAGCGGCGCCGATCCGCTCGCGCGCCGCGCCTTCTGGCGCCGCATCACCGCGCTCGCCGAACAGGGCGTGACCATCATCGTCACCACGCACTTCATGCAGGAGGCCGAGTACTGCGATCGCGTCGCGATCATGGATGCCGGCCGGGTGCTGGCGCAGGGCTCGCCGGCGGAAGTCCGCGAGCTGGCGCGCACCGATGCACATGCCCGAGCCGAGCATGGAGGATGCCTTCATCGCCGTCGTGGAGCGGTCGCGCGGAACGGCATGAACGCAGCCGCGTGCCGCCGCCGCGACCGCCGCATGAATCCGTCCGCCGACTGACGGTCAACAGCATGGCCGCGAAACTTCGGCGCATCCGCGCGCTGGTGTTGGAAGGAGACGCGCCAGATCGTGCGCGACCCCTCCAGCATCGCGATCGGCGTGGTGCTGCCGCTGATCCTGATCCTGCTGTTCGGCTACGGGCTGTCGCTCGATGTCAAGAATGTGCCGGTCGCGGTCGTGATCGAATAGCCCGCCCCGAGGCGATCGAGCTCGCGGCCGGATTTCAGCTCTCGCCGTACTTCCAGCCGCTGATGCTCGCGATCCATGCCGCCGGCGCAGCAGCTGCTGCTCGAGCACAAGTCGACGGCATCGTGCGCATCCCGGCGGATTTCTCGCGCCGCATCGCCGCCGGCGACGCCGATGTGCAGCTGATCGTGCACGGCGGCGATGCCAACCGGGCGCGCATCATCGAGGGCTACGTCGAGGGGGCGGTCGGCGCCTTGGTCGGCGCGGCTGGCGGCGCAGGGACAGGCCGCGCGCGAGCCCGCCCGGTCGACCGTGCAGTCGCGGCTGTGGTTCAACGAGGCCAACGACAGCCGCTACTTTCTGGTGCCGGGCCTGGTGGTGCTGGTGATGACGCTGATCGGCGGCTTGCTGACGGCCATGGTCATGGCGCGTGAATGGGAGCGCGGCACCCTCGAGTCGCTGCTGGTCACGCCGGTGCGCAGCGATGAGATCCTGCTCGGCAAGACGCTCCCGTATTTCGTGCTCGCGTTGTTCGGCTTCGTGCTCTGCGTGCTGTCGGCGAAGTTCTTGTTCCACGTGCCGCTGCGCGGCTCGCTGTGGGTGCTGCTCGGCGCCTCGATGCTGTATGTGCTGGTGGCGCTCGGCATCGGACTGCTGATCTCCTCCTGGGTCAAGAACCAGCTGGTCGCCAGCCAGCTCACGATGCTCGCGACGTTCATGCCGGCGTTCATGCTGTCGGGCTTCCTGTTCGATCTGCGCAGCATGCCGGCCGTGGTGCGGTTGATCACCTATGTGCTGCCGGCGCGCTACTACGTGGCCCTGCTGCAGAGCGTATTTCTGGCCGGCGATGTCTGGTCGGTGATCGTGCCGAACACGCTGGTTCTCGCGCTGATGGCGGCTGCGCTGGCGCTCGGCAGCCGCGCGGTCATGCGCAAGAGGCTCGCATGAATCGCGTGATGGACGCGCCTCCTGCGCATCCTCGCTTTGACGCGCAAGGAACTGCTCGCGGTGCTGAAGGATCGCCGCAGCCGCCTGAGTCTGCTGATCCCGCCGGTGGTGCAGGCGCTGATCTTCGGCTACGCCGCCACCTACGACCTCAACCACGTCACCTACGCGGTGCTGGATCAGGACCACAGCGCCGCGTCGCGGCAACTGCTCGCCGGGCTCGATGGATCGGGCGTGTTCGAGCGCGTCGCGGACCTGCAGCGAGCGAGCGACATCAAGTCGTTCATCGACGCGCGCCGCGCGCTGCTGGTGGTGCAGATCGATCCGGATTTCGAGCGGCGATCTGCTAGTCCGGGCAGCAGCGCCGACGTGCAGGTGATCGCCGATGGGCGCAATTCCAACACCGCCGGCACCGCGCTGGGCTACGTCAGCGGCATCGTCCAGCAGTTCAACGCCGACTTGGAGCGGCGACCACGGCACCGCCGTTGCCGCCGGTGCAGGTCGTCGACGCGCGCCTGGTACAACCCGAACCTCGAGACGCGCTGGTACATGATTCCCGGCATGATCGGCACGCTGACGCTGATCCAGACCATGATGCTCACCGCCATGTCGGTCGCGCGCGAGCGCGAGCAGGGCACTTTCGATCAGCTGCTGGTGACGCCGTTTCGCCCCTTCGAGATCATGGCCGGCAAGGCGCTGCCCTCCATGGTCGTCGGCACGATCCAGGCGACCGGCGTGCTGCTGGTCGCGCAGCTCTGGTTTCGCATTCCCATTCGCCGGCTCCTACGCGACGCTCTATGCCGGGCTTGCTGCTGTTTCTGCTGGCGGCCGTCGGCATCGGCCTGCTGATCTCCGCCGTGGCGGCCACGATGCAGCAGGCGATGCTGTATTCCATGCTGCTGATCATGCCGTTTTCGCTGCTTTCGGGACTCACGACGCCGATCAGCAGCATGCCGATCTTCGTGCAGTACCTGACCGCGATCAACCCGCTGCGCTACGCGATCGACATCACGCGGCGTGTCTATCTGGAGGGAGCGGGCCTCGATTTGCTGATCTCCGATCTGTGGCCGCTGGCGCTGATCGCGTCGCTGACCCTGACGGCGGCTTCCTGGATGTTCAGTCACCGCATGCAATGACCGCCGTGAGCAGCCCGCACCGCCATGCCCGAAACGCCCCGCTGGGTGTCGCCTTGATGGTGGTGCTCTTCTCGGCGTGCACCGTCGGACCGAACTTCACGCCTCCCAAACCGCAAACCCCCGAGCATTGGTCGGCTCCGGCGGTCGCGGCGGATCAAGCGCCACCGGCCTCCGCTGCTGCATCGGCGCCGACGGGCCGCCTCACCGAACAGCCCGCACAGCTCGCCGCCTGGTGGAATGTCTTTCAAGACCCGGAGCTCAGCTCGCTGATCGGGCGCGGGCTCGACGCCAATCTGGACTTGCGCGCCGCGGTGCTGCGGGTCGAGGAGGCGCGAACACAGCGCGCGGTCGCGGCGGCAGGCTATTGGCCTTCCATTTCCGCCGATGCGTCCTACAGCCGGCAGCGGTTGAGCGATACCACACCCACCGGCTCGCTGTTCAACTCGATCGGCAACATTCGACTGCCGGGCGGAGCCGGCATCAGCATCCCCAATCCCTACAATCAGTTTCAACTGAGCGCCGACGCCACCTGGGAGATGGATCTGTTTGGCCGAGTACGCCGCTCGGTGGAGGCCGCGGACGCCTCCGTTCAAGTGTCGGTGGAGGATCAGCGCTTGGTTCGTGTCTCCGTGCTTGCCGATGTGGCACAAAGCTATACCGAGCTTCGCGGCGCGCAGGCGCGGCTTCGAGTCGCCAAGGAGAACCTCGCCACCATCGAGGAGCTGCTGGATTTGACGCGGCAGCGGCGTGCCGCGGGATTGACGACCCACATCGACGTGAGCAATGCGACCGCCGAGGCGACGGCGACCCGCGCCGAGCTGCCCGCCTTCGAGCTTCAAATCACCGAGGACATCAATCAGCTGAGCAAGCTCCTCGCTCGCGAGCCCGAGGCGCTGCGCGGCGAACTCGGGACGCCGGCGCCCGTGCCTTCGGTGCCCCGGGATGTCTCCATCGGACTGCCCGCCGAGCTGGCGCGCCGCCGGCCCGATATCCGGGAGGCCGAGGCGAACCTGCACGCCGCCACCGCACAGATCGGTGTCGCCGTGGCGGACCTCTTTCCCCGGCTTACGCTCTCCGCAATGGGGGGCTTTCAATCCGAGACCACCGGCAATTTGCTCAGCTGGGCCAGCCGCTTTGGCTCGTTCGGACCCGCCCTCGATCTGCCGGTTCTCGATCGCGGACGCTGGAAGACGGTGCGCCTATACGACGTGCGGTCCCGGGAAGCCGCCCTCGCCTATCAGCGCACGGTGCTGAACGCCCTGCACGAAGTCGAGAACTCGGCCGCCGCGTATCACGCGGACCTGGAGCGGCGCACCTGGCTGGACGCGACGGTCGCACAGAATCGTGACGCATTGATGCTGTCGCGTCAGCGCTATGAGAACGGGGTCTTCACGTTCATCGACGTACTGGACGTAGAGCGCACGCTGCAGCAGAACGAGCTCGCGCTCGCCGACAGCACCACCGCGGCCAGCGCCGACCTCGTGGGCCTGTACCGCGCGCTCGGCGGGGGCTGGGAGCAGCCTCCCTAGCCGGACGCTGCGCGAATTTGCTGCGCCCAATCGGATGCCGTCGTATCGATCCGAATGACGCAGGTCTCTTCCTCGGGTGTCAGAGCGTCCATCCGATCGAGCTGTGTCTCGAGCACGGCCGCATCGGCATCCGAGGGATCGAGGGCGGAGCGGGCGCCGATGCGCCGGATCAGTTCGGCCTTGTCCGCCGTGCATGCGATGATCGAGAAATCGGCCTGCCGACGAGCCGCCAGCGCGCGAAATGCCTGCCGATCGGCCCGGCTCAGGAAACTCGCATCGACGATGGTGCAGAGGCCGGCGGCCAGCGTCGTCTCCGCGCAGCCCGCCATGTGCCGATACACCCGTTCACGCGTCTCCGGAGCGTAAAGTTCCGCGGTCCCCGACCCCATGCGCTTGCGCTCCAGATCCGAGCGCATTCGAACGGCGCCGAGAATCGGGACGAGACGTGCGCTCAACCAGGATTTCCCGGACCCGGACACGCCATGCATGATGTAGAGGGTGGGCCTCGGCGGACAGGTGAATTCCATCGCCGTTCGCGTCCTGGCCAGGAACCGCTCCGTGAGAGCGCGCGCATCCGCCGGCCGCTGCTCGGCGCTGAGCGCGTCGACCATGGCGCGGACCAAGGCTCGATAAACCGCATGGAAGGCCAGCGTGTGCACCCCGGCGTAATCACCGGTGGTCTCCAGGTAGCCGCTCAGCAGTTGCGATGCGAGATCCTGGCGCCGGTAACTCTTGAGATCCATATAGAGGAATGCGATATCGCTCATCACATCGATGAAGCGCAGGCTGAGATCGAATTCCAGACAATCGAAGGGCGTGAGCCGGCCCTTCCATCGCACGATGTTCGCGGCATGCAGATCGCCGTGGCATTCGCGCACGAACCCGTGAGCCTGCCGCTCTGCGAATACGGGCAACAGATCGTGCATCTCGTCGTGAGTCCAATCGCTCAGGTGCCCGAGCTCGGGCACGTTCGTTCCCGCCGGGCGGTGCGCGATCAGGGTCGCCAGATTGCCGAGCACCGATTGGCGCAGCTGACGCTGATAGTCGAAGTCTGCGGCCGGGGCGGCCCGCGCCGCGTTCTCGTGGAATCGCGCCAATCGCTCAGCCAGCGCCGCGATCTCGGCGTAGCTCACGTCGTCACGTCCGAGCAATGATGGCAATTCTTCGGACGCGTCGAATTGACGCATCTTCACGGCATAGTCGACGATGGTTCCCGGACCTCCGACGCGCAGGCCCTGCGCGTCACGGGTCACCGTCACCACGTCCAGATACAGGTCCGGAGCCAGGCGCCGGTTGAGCCGGAGCTCCTCCTGGCAAAGCAGGTGGCGATGCGACAAGCTCGTCATGTCCAGGAATTCGAGCTTGATCGGCTTTTTCAACTTGTAACTGAAATCGCCCGTGAGGATCACCCAGGAGACATGAGTTTCCCGCAACCGGATCTCACCCACCGCGTGGGGATAGGCGGACGGCCGAAGGAGCTGCTGAATATCGATGGGCGGCATGGCTTTCCCGGTCACGGCGAAAACTCCCGTCGAGTATCCGTCATCCGGGCGGCCCATGCCACGTGATCGCCTACGGGAAAATACCCATTGCGAATCACGGGTCGATGCCCGCAGCATGGCGTGGGTGGATTCTGATCGAACCTTCGCCACGATGGGACTAGGGACTCACTAGCATGGACATTCGCGAGGCAATCTATTCGCGGCGCGCCGTGCGCGACTATTCGCCGGCCGCCATCGAAGCCGAGGTCATCAACAGGCTCATCGGCGCCGCCATTCAGGCGCCTACCGCCCTGAACCAGCAGCCCTGGACCTTCACGGTGGTTCGCGATCAGCGAACGCTCGACGCGCTCTCGAGTCAGGCGAAGGTGCATATGCTGGCGGAGCACCCCGAATTGGCACGGGGCAGCCATTTTCAGATGCTGAAAGATCCGCATTTCCAGATTTTCTATCATGCGCCCGTGTTGATCGTCATCTCCGCCACAGCCGCGGTCCCTTGGTGCGTGGAGGACTGCTCACTCGCAGCACAGAACCTCATGCTGGCCGCTTACGGCGAGGGACTCGGGTCCTGTTGGATCGGCTTCGCGCAGTCCTATCTCTGCACCCCGGCCGGCAAGGCACTCTTGCGTCTGCCGCCCGCCTCGGTGCCGGTCGCGCCGATCATCATCGGCGTCGCCCGGGGTCCGGTGCCGGCGGTACCGCGCAACAGGGCGGACATCCACTGGATCGGCTGACCCTCGCCCCCGTGCGGCTGCCCGCTCCTCGCTGGAGCGGAGGCAAGTCGTTGCTCGCGACCCTGCGGCTACGGCGAACCCAGCGCGATATCAGCGCCCGGAGGCTGTCGCGTCAGACTCTTTCCAACATCGTGTGGGCGGCCTTCGGGGTGAATCGGCAGAAGGGTCCCTTCGGATTGTTGGGCAGGACGGCGGCGTCGGCCAGCAACTCCCAGGAAATCGACGTGTACATCGCGCTTGAGCAGGGCACGTACCGCTATGAGCCGGCGCTGCACCAGCTCCTGCCGGTCGCGGCCGGAGATCTGCGCCGTTTCGCGATCAGCCGCGGACAGTCGAGCGCGGGCGATCGGGCTCCCGCCAGATTGATTTATGTGGCCGACATCGGGAGGCTGGCGCACAGCGCCGGGTTCATGGAGCCGGGACTCAAGGATCCGGTGGTGCAGCGGTCCTACTATTACGTCGACACGGGGCTCATCGCCGCCAATGTCTACCTGTATGCGGCGTCCATGGGGCTTGCCGCGTGGTTCCACAACTGCGATAAGGCCGCCTTGACGCGACGGCTCCGCCTGCGCAGCGGTCAACGCGTGCTTTTCGCCCAAACCATCGGTCATCCGGCTAAAGGAAGTCCTTCACGCGGCGGCTGATGTCCGGGACCGCGCAAGATCCCCGCCCAGTTGCCGGATCTGCCGGAGCCTCTTTCTCTTGCGGGACTTCAACAGACCGCGCAAGGCATTGGTCACCAGATAGCATTTGTACTGATTCCGCAGCCATTTCTTCAGGCGCCACTCATCGTGGAAATCTCCGAGGAGCTTTTGCAGGTCGCGAAGCCCCGCCAGATCGGCCTCGATCGGCGTCCCCAGAATGGGACCAAAATCCTCGGCAAAATACCGGGCATCCTTGATTCTCGACCGCAGTCGATGCAGCGGCCGATGCCTGCGGTCGCGTGTGCGCTTGCGCACTCGATCGAGGAGGCGCCGCCGCCGCTCGAGGACCTCGAGAATGAGGTCGTTACGGGTGTCTTTGAAGCCGTCCACGATCAGGCGCGCCGCATTCTGTCTCAGTCCCCAGAGCCGATCGCTCCACTTCGACCGGCCCATCCGCCTTCGAAGCGCCCGGCTTGCCGCTTTCCTGTCTTGCAAGGCGGCGAGCAGCACGAGACGTCCCTGCTCATGATGTTGGAGGCCCGCGCGGACCAACAAAGTCCGCAGGAGATGCTGGCGCACATCGGCATCCCGCACGTCACCGCAACACCGCGCGATCTCGCGCAGTGCGCTCGCGCAGCGTCGGTGTTCCCGCGGAGGGAGCTGGCGCTTGAGATTTCGCAAGGCGGCCCGGAAGCGGCGCGTCGCCACGCGCGTTTCATGAACAGCGCTGGGAGTGTGGTGTCGCGCCAGTACCGACAGAGCCTCGTCCAAGGCCTGCATGAGCTGCGGAAGCCTGTCGGCAAGCCTCCCGGCGAGCCGTTCGGCGAGCCTCTGGGCAGTCAGTTCCCGATCGGCCTGGTCGATCGGCTGCGGATTATCGATTGCCATGCCCCTGGAAATAATCGCGCACCTTGGCCGTGAACTGCCGCTCGGTCATCTTGTCCGCCGTTTCCACGCCGGCAATTCGTGCCCCGAGCTTGTGCTTGTCCAGGCGCTTCTTGAGCTCCCCTTTCGCCTCGCCCGGGCCGAAGATCACCATCGCATCCACATCGCCGACCGCCTCGATCACCGCGTCGTAATAGCTGTCGAGCTTTCCCGTGAGAGCCATTTGACGCCGGTCGTCCCGCGGCACCTGGCGCGCCTCGTAGGGGCCTTTCAGAGGGGAATCACCGTCCCGCTCCGGGTGCTTTTCAACGTGCGACTCGAGACTGATCGAACGCACCTCCTCGGTGGGTCCGAGCAACACGATCACCGCATGGCGATGATCGATCCAAATGCCGCCTTTACCGCTCATCGAACTCTCCTTTTTGGCTGCAGTATCTTCGGTTTGCCGGCCAAGGCGATAAGGGATTTCGCGTAGACCCATCGAGTAGGGCCGGGACTGCCGCAGCGCGGCCGGTAGTATCCCTGATGTCGCGGAGGTCACGAAAAACGACAATTGCCGGCAATTCCATATTACAGGCTCGCCGCGGCAATGCAGCCCTCCTTGACCCTGACATTCACACACGTCGAGCGCTCAGCCGCCCTCGAAGCGCATGCTCGGGATCTGGCGTCCAGGCTGCGGCGCATCGAGGACCAGATCAGCCGATGCCACATGACGCTGGAAAGCCTGGCGGGCGATGGAGTCCCGGACGCGACCTACGTGGTTAAAATAGAACTGACCGTGCCGGGCGCGCAGATTCATGCGGACAGTCTGCGCGCGGACAGCAGCGGCCATACCAGTCTCGTCGTCGCCATGCGGGACGCCTACGACAATGCCCGGCAGCAACTGGGTCATTTGCGTCACGATCGAGCGAGGCCCCCTTGAGTCAAAGGAGCTGGACATGAGAGCCGATGCCGACATTCGTTGCGACGTGGAGTCGCAACTGCAACGGGATGCGAATATCGACGACAGCCTGATCGGTGTGATAGTTCGTGCCGGTGTCGTGACGCTGACCGGCGAGGCGGGACATTACAACGCCAAATGGGCCGCCGAAGAGGCGGCCAAGCGCGTCCCCGACGTTCGAGCGATCGCAAACGAGATCCACGTCAAGCTGCACGAGCGTGGCGTGCCGAGCGACACCGACATCGCACAGGCCGTCGCCAATACGCTGAGCGACGTTTTGCCGGCTTCGGGCCGGATTCAGTGCGTCGTGCAAAACGGCATCGTCATACTGACCGGCCGCGTGTCTTGCGGCGACCAAGAAAGCGCCGCCGTGAATGCCGTGAGCGGCCTGACGGGCGTCAAAGGCGTTCTGAACTCCATCGTGACGACGGACCCGTCATAGGGCCGGACTCACAAGGCGAGCGAATAGATGATCTGATTGGAATCGCTCGGATCGCGGACCGAATGCATGCCCAGATCACGCGCGAGCGCCGCCATGGCGGTGTTGCTCGCCAGATCGATTGAATACAGCTGCCTGACCCCATTCGTTCTTGCCGCCTCTATCAACGGCTTCATCAGCTGCATACCCAATCCCTTGTGCTGCCATTCATCCGCCACGGCGACCGCGATTTCGCGAACATCCGCTTCGGCATTCTGCGCATATCGGCTCACTCCGATCTCGAGTTCCTGATCGGAGCGGCGCACCGTCGCAACGAACGCCATGGTATGGGTGCCATCGACATTGCACAGACGTTTCAGTTCGTCGGGAGGCAATTCGCTCACGCCGCCGAGGAAGCGAAAATGCTTGCTCTCCGGTGATAATCTCCGAATGAAGTCCCGCTCCATGTCCACGTCGCTCATGCGAATGGGACGGATGGTCACCGTCTCCCCCGCTATCGTCGGATGAAGCTCCTGGCTCATGATTCGCAAGACTCCCGTTGAAGTGCCTGCGACCATAGATCGTCACGCAGGCGATGCGCCATCGTGGAATGCCGAAATCGACCCGCGCCCATGGTAGTACGCATCGCGCTACGGACTTGTGCTTAGTCCGCCATTAAGAGGGTTCATTACGCCGCCGCATGACGTAGGATTCGATCAGTAGGTCACGCAAGGAGTGCCGGGATGGCGGGGTATAAGCTGAATCGGATTCTCGTCGCGGTCGCCGATCCTTTGGCCGGCTTGAACAAGGCGGTCCGGCGGGCGCGGGCCCTGGCGCACCAGACGGGCGCCACCATCGACCTGTTCAATGCAATACCGTCCTCGGTCTCCACAGGCATTCTGCATGCCGAGTCGGAGCATTTCACGCGTCTGGAGGCCGAGCAACACCGCCGCCTCCTCGAGCGGACTGCAAACCGATTGCGTCGTGAAGAGATCATCGTCAACACGAAAGTGGCGACCGGGTACCCGGTTCACGAGGCGATCTTGCGCGAGGTCCAGCTCACGAAAGCCGATCTCTTGATCATCGAAGCCCGCAAGCATGGCGTCATCGCGCGCTTGCTGCTCACGCAAACGGACTTCGAGCTGATCCGGCACTGCCCGGTCCCGCTCCTGATCGTCAAGGGAAAAGCCGCCTGGCGCAAGCCGCATATTTTGGCGGCCTTGGACCCATTTCATGTGCACGATAAACCGAGCGGATTGGATGACGAGATCGTCGCCGCGGCACGTGCCTTGGCCGCGCAGGTGGGCGGCTCCGTGCACGCCGCGCATATCTACCGCCCGCTGCTCGGGTTCGTTCCCGATTTGGCGGGCGCCACGGCGCTCACGACCATGCCGGAAAGCGACAAGAAATATAAGGCCACTGTCCGGCGGCGGTTCTACGAGGCCGTCGATCGACATGGAATCGCAAGAAGCAAGGCGCACTTGGTATGCGGTGATCCGGCGCCCGCACTCGCGGCGGTGGCGCGGTCGATGCGCGCCGGCCTGGTCGTCATCGGGGCGACATCCCGCTCCGGCTTGAAGAGAGTCTTCATCGGCAACACCGCAGAGCGGGTGCTCGATGGCCTGAAATGCAACGTCCTGGTCGTAAAACCCCGGAGATGAGCGAGCTCGGGCTCCGGCCGCCGCTTCTGATCGGAGCCGCGTGGCGGACTCGAATCCCGAGCTGGCGGGACGCCGGCGCGATCATCCTGGTGCTGGCAACGCTCGGGCTGATCGGGACGGCGAGCCATCAATTGACGGCGCCGTGGGATTCGGCCGGGCAGCCGGAGATTTCCCTGTCCCCGGCGGCGCTTCCGCTCTATGCGCTGCGCACCACGGCGAGGATGATGTTGGCGCTCCTGGCCTCGTTGTTGTTCACCTTCACATACGCGACGCTCGCCGCCAAGAGTCGTCGGGCCGAGACGGTGCTGATCCCGCTGCTCGATGTGCTGCAGTCGGTGCCGATCCTGGGCTATCTGTCGTTTACCGTCGTTTTCTTCGTTTCCCTGTTCCCCGGAAGCGTGCTGGGCCTGGAGATGGCGGCGATATTCGCGATCTTTACCAGCCAGGCATGGAACATGGCGTTCAGCTTCTACCAGTCATTGAAGACCGTCCCGCGCGATCTGGATGAGGCGAGCCGGAGCTTCCGGTCCTCCGGGTGGCAACGGTTCTGGCGCCTGGAGGTTCCCTTCGCCATGCCGGGCCTGGTTTGGAATATGATGATGTCGATGTCCGGCGGCTGGTTTTTCGTGGTCGCTTCCGAAGCCATCTCGGTGGGCGACATTCAGTACACGCTGCCCGGCATAGGCTCCTATGTTGCACGTGCCATCGAGGATCGGGACCTCGGTGCCGTGGGGTGGGCCATCGGCGCGATGACGATCACCATACTCCTCTACGATCAACTGCTGTTTCGCCCGATGGTCGCATGGGCGGACAAATTCCGCTTCGACCAGACCGAGGCGGCTGCCGCGCCCCGAAGCTGGGTGCTCGACCTGTTTCGGCGCAGCAAGCTGATACGGTTGGCGGCAAAACCGTTCGGACGCGCCCTGCGCGTGGCGCTGTATATGCGGCTGCCGTTACCAGCCGCGCGGCTCGACGCCGGTCGCGCACCGATTCTGCGCCGGGTGGCTGACTTTGCGTGGTACGCACTGGTGCTGGTCGTGATCGGCTTTTGCGTCCGGAGTCTCGTCGGTTTCGCATCGCCCACGCTCCGCTCGCGCGACGTTGCCGAAGCGCTGGGCGATGGCGCACTGACTCTCGCCAGGGTGGTGGTCCTGATCATCATCGCGACGGTCATATGGGTTCCGATCGGCGTGCGCGTCGGGCTTCGGCCGAAGCTGGCGGAGAGAGTGCAGCCGATCGCGCAGTTCCTGGCGGCGTTCCCGGCCAATCTGCTTTTTCCGGTCGCGGTGTTCCTGATCGTGCGCTTCCGATTGACGCCCGGAATCTGGCTGAGCCCGCTGATGATCCTGGGCACTCAGTGGTACATCCTGTTCAATGTCATCGCCGGCGCCAGCGCGTTCCCGAACGACCTGCGCGAGGCGGCTGCGAGCCTGCGGATCCGCCCCTGGCGCTGGTGGCGGGAGATCATGCTGCCCGGCGTTTTCCCGTACTACGTCACCGGCGCAATCACCGCGTCCGGCGGCGCGTGGAATGCCAGCATCGTTTCCGAAGCCGTGCATTGGGGAACCACCCGGCTCGATGGTGGCGGCCTGGGAGCATACATCGCGCGCATGACGGTGGCCGGCGATTATCCCCGGATAGCGCTTGGAATCGCGGTAATGTCCGTCCTCGTCATCGGGATGAACTGCCTCTTGTGGAGGCCGCTCTACAATTTCGCCGCGCATCGAACGCGACTCGACTGAGGGTGATGGTGAACGCGTCAGCCAAAAACTCGATCATCAAACTCCGGCGGATCTGCCATACCTTCAAGAAGCCGTCGGGCGAGCCTCTCGTCGTGCTCGCCGAGATCGACGCCGCGCTGCGCGAGGGCGAGATCCTGGGCCTTCTGGGACGCTCAGGGTCCGGGAAATCGACGCTGCTGCGCATCGCCGCCGGCCTCATCCAGCCCACCTCCGGGGACGTGCTCTATCGCGACTCGCCGCTGCGCGGGCCGTCGGCTGGGATAAGCGTCGTATTCCAGAGCTTCGCTCTTTACCCGTGGCTCAGCGTCGAGCGGAACGTGGAGGCCGGTCTCGACGCGCTTCGGCTGCCGCGCGCCGAGGCGCGTCGGCGCTCCGCCTCCGCGATCGACCTCATCGGTCTCGACGGGTTTCAGTCGGCCTATCCACGCGAACTGTCCGGCGGCATGCGCCAGAGAGTGGGATTTGCGCGGGCGATCGTCGCGGATCCGATCGCGCTTCTCATGGACGAGCCCTTCTCCGCGCTCGACGTTCTCACGGCCGAGACGCTGCGGACCGACTTCCTCGATCTGTGGATCGGCCATAAGCTGCCGTTGCAGACGGTTCTGCTGGTGACCCACAACATCGAAGAAGCCGTGCTGTTGTGCGATCGGGTTGTGGTGCTCGCATCGAATCCCGGCCGCATCTGCGCGGAGATCCCCATCACGCTCGCGCATCCTCGCGATCGGCTCGGCGCCGAGTTTCGCGCCATCGTCGACGAGATCTATTCGATACTGACGTTGCGCTCGCTCGAGTCCATACGAACCCATGCGCAACCGGCCGTTGGCGTGGCGCTCGCTCTGCCGCTCGCCTCGGTCAACCAGATCTCGGGTCTTCTCGAAAAGCTCGTGTCCTCCCACTATGGCGGCCACGCCGACCTGCCCGAGCTCGCCCGCACGTTGGTTCTGGAGGTCGATGATCTCTTTCCGATTGCCGAGGCCATCCACATTCTCGGGTTCGCGGAGCTCACCGGACGCTCGCTCAAGCTGACGGCGGCGGGCAAATTGTTTGCCGAAGGCGCCACGGACGAGCGCAAACGGTTGTGGAGGGAACACCTTCTGCAGTTCGTGCCGCTGGCGTCTCATATCCATCGTGTCCTCGAGGAGCGCCAGGTACACTGGGCGCCCCGCTCGCGATTCGAGACGGAGCTGGAGGACCACCTGACCCCCCAGGAGGCCACCCGGACGCTCCGAGCCGTGACCGGCTGGGGACGCTATGCGGAGTTATTTTCATACGATGCCAAGCTGCGGCGCTTCACCTCGAGCTGATGCAACCAATGACCCAACCCATCGCCCTGTTCTCGCCCGCCGCCTCGGCGGCGCTCGGCGGCGCCATTGCAAAATTGCTGGCGATCCCGCTCAGCCCGATCGAGGAAACCGAATTCGGGGGCGGCGAGCGCAAACTACGACCGCTGGAAGACGTGCGCGGCCGGTCCGTTTACGTGATTCACTCCGTGTTCGGCGACTCGCTCGGCTCCGCCAACGACCACTTGTGCGAGATGCTCTTCTTGATCGGCGCGCTCAAGGACGCCGGCGCGCGACGGGTCACCGCCTGCGCACCCTATCTCGCGTACGCGCGCCAGGACCGGCGCATCGAATCCGGCGATCCGGTCACCACGCGCTATGTGGCGCAGTTGTTCGAGGCCGTCGGTGTGGAACGCGTGATCTGCCTGGATGTGCATGATCCGGCGGCGTTCGAGAACGCCTTCCGCTGCGGGACCGTGCACGTCGACGCGGGTTCCTCGTTCGTTCAGCACTTTGCGGCGAAGCCGTCGGACCTCGAATATGCCGTGGCCTCCCCTGATATCGGGGGCGCGAAGCGCGCACGGCATTTTCAGGGGTTGCTGCAGACCGCTCTTTGCCGGCCGGTCGATTATGCGCTCATGGATAAGACCCGCAGCCGCGGCGGCGTGAGCGGCACCCTGTTCGCGGGAGATGTCGCCGGCAAACACGTCATCATTCTCGATGATTTGATCAGCTCCGGTACGACGGTGCTGCGTGCCGTCGGCGCGTGTCATCGAGCGGGCGCGACCCGGGTCGATGTCGCCGCAACGCACGCCTCCTTCTCTCCAGAGGCGCGCCGATTGTTCGACCCGGGCGCCCCGGCGCATGAAAGGCCGGATTCGGTGGTGGTGACCGACTCGGTTCCACTTGCCGCGGACTTCTCCAGCTACGCGAAGGCGTCGCTCACCGTGATCGGGATCGCGCCGGTCCTTGCCGAGGCTATTGGTTCTCTGGAAGCGGGCTGCTCGTAGGCTCGATCGTTTTGCAGCATCGGAATCCCAGGTGATAGTTCGCGTGGCTGGCGGGATCCATGACCCGGGTGCCATGCCAAAAAGGCGCCCGCCAGCGGCACCAATCCTCGTGCGCCCGATAGGTGTCGAATATGAACCAACTCCCCTTCATTTCCGTGTAGCCCAGTTCCTTGCTGCCGAGACTCGACATCTGCTGCTCGTTCAGGGGCAGGTTCATATGCTCCGCCGCATTGCCGTTCAGGTCATATACATCCAGCGGGCTGTGACAGGCGGGGAAATCGCCCGCCGGATAGGTGTTCGAGCCGCATAGCTGCCACCCTCCACCGGGGCACCCCGGCGTCTTGAAACTGCCGGTCGCGCAAATGCCGCGTTGGTACTCGGGTCCGTAGCTCCACGTCTTGTCGGACTGATGCGCGGCATTATGGGCGAGCCGCATCTGCCGGATCGCCGCGTCGGGCGGCAGGCCCTTGGCAAGATCGAAACGATAGTCCGGCGGCTCCAGGCTTCCTGCACACGCGCCCTCCCATTCATGGGCGTCGCACAGCCGCTTCCCCTCCGCCTCGCATATCTGCGCCGCCTCGCGCGCCTTCACCCACACCACGGGATAGGCACAGGGGATATCCGGGAACTCGAATTGATCGATGCACGCGCGGCCTTGTCGGGCGAGCCCTTCTTGGAATTGTAGAGCGGCGCCATGTACTTTCCCCCGCAGATCCGCTCGAATTTGGCGTTCCGATAGTCGGCGCCCGCCTCCTTGAGCTTGGCATCGCACTGCTGCGGCGTGACCGGATGCTGGGAGATGGCCGGATTGCCCTGGCCGAGCACCGCTGAATGCGCAAAGATGGCGCGAATGTCGCGCATTTCTTGATCGCTCAATCCGTGAACCTGCTGCAATTGCTGGAACAAAAGCTCGTTCTGTTCGCGCAGCGTCGTTTGAGCCCCCGCGGCGGACATGAAGGCGATGGATACGAATGTCAACGCGGCTTTGATCATGGCTGCGGCCCTTTCCAGGTCAGATAGAAAAAATCCCGATCATCCGGGAAGCTCAAGAATCGCGGGGCCAGCGAATCGCCGCCTTTGCGGTCCACCTCCGCCATGCCCTCGATCAAATGCTGAACGGCGATCCGACCGCCCTCGTGGGTGTAAATCGCAAAATACGTATGTTCGAGAGCATTCATATCGAGGTGCATGGCGTAGCGGCAGCCATACGCCTGGAAGACCCGTGCCATTGCGCTCGGCGTGGCGGTCGAGAAATAGCCGTACACCAGATAGCGCGACGTGCCGCTCACCAGGAGGCAGGCCCCCGCTCGCAGGGTCCGCAAGCGCTCGTCGCTGGAGCCAGACCAATTGCCGGGACCCCAGCTCGCGATCAACGCGCCCGGAGAAGACCGTCGCGACGCCTCGTCGTACTCGATCAACGGAACCCCGTTCTGGCGCGCGTGCTTGATCTGAGGCAATCCGGGCTCGTCCCCCGCCGCCCAGGTCTTCATGCCCACGGTACCGTCGTCCTCGACGAACAGGGTCGCCAGGTCCGGCTGCAGCTTGCTGAACACCACTCCTTGCTCGATGAACCCGTAATGGGAGCCCTTGTTGCGCTCCGCGAGGGCTCCATAATGAAAAGCCCCGTGCTCGCGCTTGAAGCCGCCGGCAAATGTTGCCGCCACTCTCTCGACCGTGGGCGGATTCACCATCCCGTTGACCACCAGCGGCGCCACACTGCCAATGCCGTCGGGGCCGGGAAGCTTCGGGTCGCGCACCGATTCGAGCGTCCGTTCGGACCAACCCACCCGCGGATGGTCGGTGCCGATGGCGAACCCCAGATCGAATTGGGCAAGATCGAGCGCCACCATATAGTCCAAGGCGGCCCCCTCGACGGAATCCAGTTCGCCCGCCGCACGCGCGCCGCCGGACGAGCCGTTGGCCAGCGCCTGCGGCTGAATCACGCTCACGAAAATCCCGTCGGTGCCACGCGCGGCGTACCACTGACCCATGATCAAGCCGCCCGCACCCTGTCCCACGTCGATGCCCAGATGTTCGGGCACGACGGGACGCGCGAATTCGTCGCTTACGCGCGCCGGCGGCGGGCCGCTCGTCGATGGGATTCGTGTTTCCGGCACGAACGCGGAGCCGCTCCTTTCCACGAATGCATCCGCGAAGAACTGCTTGCGGACGAAGCCGACGATTTGCTCGCCCCCCCACACGTGGTCTCGAAGAAAGTTCGTGACTCTTTCGAGATGCGTATAGGTTCCCGATACCGGGTTGCGCAGGTAGAGCCGGTCCTCGCAGAGAGGCGCGTACGGCAGACCCGAGGCCTGCGCCTGCGGCAGCGGCCCCCCCGTCTCATCGCGCCACAGTTCGCAATCGACATCGCGCCCGCCGACGGAGATGCGAATGCCGTAGGGATGACTCGCGCCGACCGACAGCGCCTGAACCTTGGGCTGCGGGTTCTCCAGATGATAGACCGACACCCTGCCACCCGCGGACCTCTGAAGGCTGAGCAGGAACCACGCATTCACCCGGGGATTCAGATTTATCAAAGTGGCCGTGGCCCGGCCGCCGGAAGACGGCAGCTCCACGCTCGTCGTCTCCCTGAACGGCTGCAGCTCGATGATCGTTTTCGGAACGTTGGCTGCATATTCCTCCCATTGGGATGCCAATGTCCGAGAGGAATCGGCATCCGCCAGCAAGCGCATCAAGGGGAACGTCGCCCCGATCAGGCCGATGATCACCGCGGCAAGCGCGCGCCCCGGCCGCCTCATAGGGACAATGCGGCGAATAGCCCCATTCCCGCGATGGCGCACAGACTCGCCCGGTCGGAGAGCGCAAATATGACGGGATCGCCGATGATGCGGCCGCGGGACGCCATCATCCACAAGTAGCTTATCCAATAGAGCAGCACCAGGCAGATTCCCCAGAAGTAATCGTGGCGGGCGTACAGCCGCTGACTGATTTCGGTATTCGTGTACAGGGCCAGCACCATCACCGCGAGGTAGCCACTGGCGATTCCCAGAGCCGCAAGGATCGACTTGTCGCTGCTCAGGTACCCGCGCGCATGAGCGGCGCCGGCTCCGGGCTGGGATTCCAACACCACGAGCTCTGCGTAGCGCTTGATGAGCGCGAGGCTCAAGAACAAGAACATGCAGAGGGTCAACAGCCAAGCCGAGATGCGGATATCGGCCGCCACCGCCCCCGCCGCCACCCGCAGGGCGTAGCCGCTGGCGAGCACCAGCACGTCCACCAAAGGAATGTCCTTGAGCCCCATGGAATAGGCGATCATCAGCGCGGTATAAAGACCCAAAATGCCCAACAGGCTCAACGACAGATGCCAGGCAATGGCCCCCGCCGCGACGAGCAAGATCGGCATCATCATGAGCGCGTAGCCCAGCCGTATGCGTCCGGACGCCAGCATCCGCTCTTTCTTGTGGGGATGCCGCCGATCGGCAGGCAAGTCGAGCAGATCGTTGAACAAGTAAAGGCCCGAGGCGCAGAAATCGAAGGCGAGAAACGCCAGCGACGCGCGTTCCAGAAGTCCCACCTCGAACAGCCGATGTACCGTCGCCAGCGGAACGAACACCAGGCCGTTCTTGACCCAATGCGGCGGCCGCAGCGCGTTGAGATAATCCGGCCATCGCCCTTCCCCGCCGCCGAACACATGCTCCACGGGGGTGGTCTCGCATACGCGCCGCACCGCGCGCGGGTGCGGAGAAATCATCAATGCACGCCGCGCGGCACGCCAGATCGGATCATCGCGGCCATCGCGACCGAGATAGTCGAAACCCCGCTCCCCGAATTGCTCCACCAGCCGATCGCGTTTGGCTCGTCCCTTCAGATTTACAGTGCCGTCGCTGCCGATGACCGCGCTGAACAGCCCGAGCTCCCGGCCCACCTCCTCGGCGAATCTCTGGTCCGCGTCCGTCGCGAGCACGAGCGACCGGCCCTGCCGGCTCTGTTCGCGCAGAAATTCCAGGACCTCGCCACGATAGGGCATCGCGTGGGCATCCGGCATGACCAGGGCGGCCAGACGATGTTTGAGATACGCGCGCCCCTTCAGCCACCACAAAGGCAGCTCGAAAAGACTCATCGGCTTCACCCGCGCGAGGACGAATATCGCTTCGATCAGTGAATGCGTCCGCAACAAGCTCCCGTCGAGGTCCACCACCAGGGGAACGCGATCCGACTCCGCGGGCGCCGCAGCGGCGCTGGGGGTCGCCGCGGCCGGGACAGGAGCTAGAAGAACCACTTCGCAAGCCCGAGCGCACCTTTCCTCCACGGCACGCGGTGTGTCAATCCCGTCCTGCCGTGGTAATCCTGCCGATGCTGAACGTACCAATCGTAGTTGCGAATGAGCGCCATCCGATTGGAGTATTGAGGCGCGAAATCCAGCCGGCTTTCCAGCCGTTCGATCGACACGAAACTGTCCCGTCCGGCGGTCTCATAAATCCATTGGTACAGCGGCGAGAGATGCAATGCTTCGAGAACCTTGAGAATCGCGATTGCCGGCGCCTCGGGCAGGCTGACGACGTGCTTCCCATGACCGGCCCGGTCGAGCACCGCCTGAAAATTCTCGCGCATCGTGCCGAATTTTTTCGCGCCCACGTTGAACGTGTCGTTCACCGACCCGGCGTCTCGCATCGCGCAGCGAAAAATGACTTCGCACAGGTCCGCCACATCGAGCAGCTGGTATCGGTTGCCGCCCGACCCCAGCACCGGGAAATTTCGGCCGTCATAGGCCCACTGGTAGAGGAGCTCGAATGCCCCCAGCCGCTCGGGGCCGACGAAGCTCTTGGGCCGCAGAATGGGGATGCAAAGCCCACTTGCCCGCGCGTCGAGGCACAGCCGCTCCGCGCTGATCTTAGCGGCGCCGTAGGGGCCCACGCCCTGCAGCCGGTCACCTTCTCGGACCGGATGATGATCCGGAATTCCGTAAACCGACGTCGACGATATGAAGATGAACCGGCCGATGGACCGTCGAGCCGCGTGCTCGAGCAACAGCCGCGTACCGCCCACATCCGTTGACTGGATTTCCTCCGGGCTGGCGAGCGGCAACGCCGCGGCGCAATGCACGACGATGTCGACACCCTCCATCGCGCGTTCGACCGCGGCGGGGTCGCGGATGTCCGCGCGCATCACGTCCACGGCGTCGCGCTCCGGATAATCGAAGGCCGCAATATCCATCGACCTCACCTTCAATTCACGCGCCAATAGATGACGGCATAAATTGATGCCCAGGAAGCCGGCGCCTCCGGTGACCAGGACGGACGGATGCGTGCTCATATCTTGGCGCCCTAGGGCTTCCGGGACGGCGCGCCCAACAAGGCTGCGGCAATCTGATCCCTCGCGTTCTCGTCCAGCTTCCTGATGAGCTCGAGCACATTTTCGATGGTGCCCTCGCCGCTCAAAGCCGCCGCCAACCGCCGGTCTTGCATGAGCTCGAAGATCGATTCCGGCCTGTCGTCGATGAAGACCTGCGTGCTGATCAATCTCGCGCCATGGCTGTAGTCCGCATAGCGCCACCCGTGGACGGTGCTCAGCGATTGGATGGGCTTCCCCTCGGTCAGATGCCACCCATATATCGCAACGCGGTCCAGATGACTCCACAACCGGTTGGTGAGAACGAGATCCTTCTTGTCGCCGGCGCTCAAGGTCCCCAGCGGCGCCTCGAGAGCGGCGCGTTGTGCGCCGATCAGCTCGTTGTGATGCAGCGAGTATTCCGTGGATCGCATCTCGTCGCCGGCCGGCAGCGGCTGGGGAACGAAGTGCACGGGCGCTTGCGCATAAATCGCATCGACCATGTGCGGCGTCGGCAAGGTGAAGCCGAACTGCGAAGCCGCCGTCAACGCCGTCCCGAGACGCATCGGGATCAGCAGGAAATCATCATCCGAGCCGATGGCCAGATAATCGGGCGCTGCACAGATGACCACGTCGACTTGAAGCGGCGCCGGGAGCCGGACGGGCACCAGCCGGCGCAGGAAGTTGGGGATGTTTCCCGCCAACAGTTCCTGGCGAATGCGCGCTTCGCGTTCGTCATCCGGAAGTCCGCGGATCTGTTGCCCAAAAGCATGGCCACCGGGTGCGGTAGGGGCGCGGACCGGTATGGATCGCGTCAAGCTTTCGTTGCACGGGGCGCGCAGCGCGGCGGCGCCGACGCTCTTCGAGACCATGGCGAGAGCTATCGTCGCAATCCAAACGTCGGTCCGCTTCGGCATCGAGCGCTTGCTCAGGCCACGGAGGCTTTCAGCGGCGACGGCTTGACCGCATCCTTCCGCGGTTTTGCCTCTCCTCGAACCAGGAGGACCGGCACCGAGGCGGAGCGCACCACCTCTTCGGCATCGCTCCCCATGGCGACCCGCGCGAGGCCGCGCCGCCCGTGAGTTCCCATCACGATCAGTTCCGCGCCCCATTCATTCGCCTGGGCGACGATCAGATCCGCCGCCCTGCCGCCCATCGATTCGAGCAACACGCATTCGGGAGTGAGTCCCTGATCCTGAACGACGGCCTTGGCGCCCTCCAGCACGCTGCGTCCGCCCTTGCGCAGGAGCTCGATGACATCCGTCGCATACACCCCGGATCCGTAGGCGTAGTCCAGCACGAACTCATTGACGAAATGCACCAGGCGGATCTGCCCGCCGACGCATTTTGCAATCTTGATCGCCTCGCCGAGGCCCAGGGCCGAGGCCTCACTTCCGTCGACGGGAACCAGTATCTTGCCGTACATAGGACTTCCTCCTTTACGCGAACCTTTGCCATGCCACGCCTAGCTGGCGGACCGCATTTTTCGGGTTCATTTGTATCAGGCCGGCGGCCGGCCGGCATTTGGGGATTCCCACGCGGCACTACGGCTATTACTCATTGTGAGGGTCGCGGCTTACGCTCAATGTGTGCCCATTCCCGTTTGCCTGGAACCGATCTCCGATGCGTGGGATTCTCCACATTGCCTACAAGCTTCTGGTCAATGACCGCCCCAAGTACGTGGCGCTCCTCGTGGGGATCACGTTCGCGGTGTTCCTGATGATCGAGATGACCTCCTTGTTTGCCGGAATCTTGATGCGCTCGTCCGCCACGGTCATCAATATCGGCGCCTCGATCTGGGTCATGGACCCGGCGATCCAGACGGTCGCCAATACCATCCCGCTTCCGGATTATGTGCTCGACGAAGTTCGCAGCATACCGGGCGTGAAATATGCGGTGCCGCTCTATTCGGGCGCGGCGCTCTTGAAGCTGCACAACGGCACCTACCAAGCCGCGAACGTGGTCGGTCTCGACGATACCAGCCTGTTCGGCCGCCCGGCGCTGCTCAGCGGCAAGATCACGGACATCTTTGCAGAGAATGCGTTTCTCGCCGTCGACGACTCGGAATTTTACAAGCTGAACAACCCGAAGATCGGCGATCAGTTCGAGCTCAACGATCATCGCGGAGTGATCGTCGGCATCGCCCGCGTCGCATCGAGCGGCCTGTTCGGGGTGCCCACACTGTACACGACCTACAACCGCGCACTTCAATACATTCCCAACACGCGCTTCACGATCTCTTATTTGCTGGTGGAACCCAAATCGGCCGCCGATGTCGCATCGATCAAGACGCAAGTCGCCAAGGCGGGCTACCTGGCGCTCACCAAGGACGAGTTCACCAGCAAGATCGCGAAGTTTTACATGTATCAGACCGGAATCGGCACCAACATGATGATCATGACGGTGATCAGCTTCATCATTGGATTATCCATCTCGGGACAGACCTTCTACACGTTCGTGATCGAAAATCTGGAGAAGTTCGGCGCGCTCAAGGCGATCGGCGCCAAGGGCCGGGAGCTCATCTACATGATCCTGTTCCAGGCATCCTTCGTCGCGTTGACGGGCTACGGCCTGGGCGTGGGCCTGTGCGCGCTCATCATTTGGCTCGCACGTCTGTACCTGCCCGACTATGCGGCGATCATCACGGGCTGGAACCTCGGTATCGCCTTCTTCATGGTGGTGATCATCGCCGCGATCTCCAGCTACTTCGGTGTGCGGAAGGTTCTGAAGATCGAACCCTTCGACATTTTCCGGGGATGATCGTGGCGGCGACTGCAATCCAGGCCGTGGGCCTCAACAAGTGGTTCGGCGAGGGCGAGGCCAGGACGCACGCCGTACGCGACGTGAACTTCGAGGCCTACTTCGGCGAAATCCTTTATGTCGTGGGGCCGTCCGGCAGCGGCAAGACCACGATGCTGAGCATGATCTCGGGAATTTTGCGGCCCAACAGCGGTACGGTCAAAATCGAGGACACCGATGTCTGGAGTCTCGGCAACGATGCCCTCGCCGAGTTCCGGCTGCACAAGATCGGATTCGTCTTCCAGGATTTTCACCTGTTCCCGCGCCTGACCACGGCCGAGAACGTCGCCATCCCGCTCATCCTGCAAAAAAAGGATTGGGACGAGGCGCTCAAAGAGGCCGCCGTGGATCTGGGGATCGTCGGCTTGAAGGACAAGACGCAATTGCCGCCGGTCAAATTGAGCGGCGGGGAACAGCAGCGCGTGGCGATTGCCCGCGCCATCGTCAGCCGCCCCGACATCCTGATTCTCGACGAGCCCACCGCCTCGCTCGACGGGGACACCGGCCGCAACATCGTGAGGTTCGTCCGCGAGAATATCCTCTCGGACAAACGCTGCATCGTCATCGTGACGCACGACAGCCGCATCTACGAATTCGCCGATCGTATCGTGAAAATGGAGGACGGCAAGATGACGGGAATCGAGAAAGGAACCTTGGATGCGCAGTAAAATCATCTTCCTGGCATCGGGCATCGGGCTCGTGCTCGCGCTGATCAGCGCCATCATCTCCGGTCAGCAACCCAAACCGCTCCCGCCGGCGTTCAATCCCGCCGCCAATCCTTATGCAAAGGGAGTCTACGCGGAAGGCATCATCGAGAGCAGTCAAACGCACGGCGAGAACATCAATATCTATCCGGAGGTGTCGGGACCCATCACCGAGGTGCTGGTGGCCGAGGGCGCCACGGTGAAGAAAGGCGATTCACTGCTCAAAATCGACGATTCCGTGCAGCGTGCGACCGTCGAGCAGCTGCAATCGCAGGCCGAGGCCGCGCGCACCATGCTGGCGGAGCTCAAGGCGGAACCTCGGCGGGAGACCCTCGATGTGGCCACCGCACAGGTCGACAACGCCCGGGCGACCCTCAAGAATGCCGATGATCAGCTCGAAAAGCAGGAGCGCTCCTACGCCCTCGACCCGAAATCCGTGAGCCGCGATGCGCTCGACAACGCCAGGAATGCGCAAAAAATCGCCGCCACCAATCTCGAGGTCGTCAGCAAGCAGTACGCGCTGACCAAGGCCGGCGCGTGGATATACGACATCCAGAACCAGGAAAAGACCTATCTCGCGTTGTCGAAGGCCTATGCCTCCGCCGCTGCGCTGCTTGCCAAATACACCATAAAGGCGCCGGCGGATGGCGTCGTGCGCTCCATCCAGGCCGCCGTCGGCAGCTATGTGTCCTCGACCGGCGCCTACGACAGCTATACCCAGGGTATGGACCCGCTCATCGTGATGAGCGCACCGGACGAAAATCTGCAGGTGCGGGCCTACATCGACGAGATATTGATCGACAGGCTGGCCGATCCGGGCAAGCTCGCCGGGCAGATGTTCATCCGGGGCACCGACAAGCACGTGCCTTTGACATTCGTCCGCGTACAGCCGTTCGTGTCGCCCAAGATCGAGCTTTCCGACGAGCGGCAGGAGTTGGTCGACGTGCGCGTGCTGCCGGTCATTTTCCGCTTCGCGAGCCCGAAGAGTCTGCACGTGTATCCCGGGCAGCTGGTCGACGTTTATGTCAGCGCCCAATAGCCGGACTGGCGAAACCGTGCACGGTAGTCGTCCAATGCCGGCGCGCGCAACCTTTTGGGCGATTCCTGCGGCACTCGCCGCATTGGCCGGGTGCGCGGTGGGCCCCGATTTCCACCGTCCATCGGCGCCTCCCACGAACCATTATTCGAACGGAGGCGATCCGCAATCCACGGTTCCGGCCCACGGTACGGCGCAACGATTCGATACCGCCGCGACGGTGAGCGCCGACTGGTGGCAGCTGTTCCGCTCACCGCAACTCGATGCGATGATCAAGGAGGGGATCTCGAACAATCCCGGTCTCGCGGCCGCTCAGGCCGGCCTGAGAGCGAGCCAGGACGACTTGCGGAGCGGATATGGGATTTTCTTTCCGTCCGCCGATGCGGCGGCCGCGGCGACGCGCGAGAGATTCAACCCCGCGTCGTTCGGCGATAAAAGCGGCTCCAGCGTTTTCAACGTGTTCACTTTGTCGACCTCGGTCAACTACGCGCTCGACCTTTTCGGCGGCCAACGCCGGCTGGTCGAGGGATTGCGCGCTCAGGCCGATGTCGCCTTGGCCGACGAGCGGGCGACCTATATCGCACTGGCGGCCAACATCGTCAACACCGCCATCGCGCGAGCCGCCTATCGCGACGAGATCGAGGCGACCGGCCAGCTGATCGAGCTGCAGAAGCAGCAGGTCGGGATCGCCCGCGTCCAGGCTGACGCCGGCACGGTGCCCTACTCGAATGTCCTCAGCCTGGAGAGCCAGCTTGCCGGCTATGAAGCCACGATTCCGCAGCTCGAACAAAAGCTCAGCCAGAGCGATGACCTGCTCGCGGCTTTGATCGGCCACACGCCGGCGGAATGGCAGGTGCCGCCGCTGCGCCTTACCGATTTGACGCTGCCCGGCACATTGCCAGTGAGTTTGCCCTCGAATCTGGTGCGCCAGCGTCCCGATATTTTGGCCGCCGAGGCCACCGCGCACGCGGCGAGCGCCGGCATCGGCGTGGCCACCGCCGCCATGTTGCCGAGCATCACCTTGAGCGGCGGACTCGAGACGGCGTCGAACTCCACCGCGAACCTGTTCTCGCCCAACTCGAGGGCCTGGAGCGTCGGCGGGAATGCGACGGCGCCGCTGTTCGAGGGCGGCACGCTATGGTACAAACGCAAAGCGGCCATCGACCAGTATGACCAGGCGATGGCGCTCTATCGGCAGACGGTTCTCGGAGCGTTCGAACAAGTCGCCGATACCCTGCGCGCCCTCGACCACGATGCGGCGGTGCTGTTGGCGCAAGACAAAGCCCTGTCGACGGCCGAACAGGCCTTGCACCTGATCAACGCCAATTACGAAGCCGGGATCGCGACCTACCTGGATGTGTTGAACGCAGATGGCCAATATCGGCAGGCGAAGATCGCCGAGCTGCAGGCGATTGCCGTTCGATACCAGGATACGGTGGCGTTGTTTGCCGCCTTGGGCGGCGGATGGTGGAACCAGTCCGCCCCATGACACGACATCAGCATTACCTTACTGGCGTCGAATCGAACTCACCCGTCAAGCGCCGCTGAGTTCGGAGATGGCCGCGAGCAACGATTGGGTGTCGACCGGCTTGCTCAGGAAACGGCACCGCGGAATCGAGGTCTTGACCCCGCGCATCATCGATTGCAAATCGCCGCTCAGCAGGATGGCCGGCACGTCGCGTCCTTGTTGAATGCGCAGCTGGGTGAGCATGTCCAGGCCGGTCAAAGTCCCGTTCAAGTGGTAGTCGGTGATCAGGATGTCGCCGGGGCGGATGTCCGCCAGCAGGGTCTCGGCTTCCGCGACCGTCGCCGCCGCGCGGGTATCGAATCCTTCGAGGCCCAAGAACAATTCAGTCGCCATGCGCACCGAGTCGTTGTCCTCGATCAGAATCAGCCGGCAGCCTGAGGGCGGACTCGTCAGTCGCGGCTCGGGATCCTTGCGCACCGGCACGTCCGCCGTGGGGACCGCCCGGTGCCCCGGAACACGCACGCTCACGCAGGTGCCTTTGCCCAGCATCGAGGTGACCGAGACCGAATAGCCCAGAAGCCGCGACACCTCGCGAACGATGGCGAGCCCGAGACCGACGCCCAGACGCTGCGTGCCTTGAGGGCCGATCTGATAGTACTCCTCGAAGATCCGCTCCAGTTTCTCCTCGGGAATGCCGACCCCCGAATCCTCGACTTTGATCACCAGTGCGTCGCGTTCGGGCGCCACCGAGATCCGCACGAAACCACGTTCGGTGTACTTCAGCGCATTGCCGATCAAGTTTTGCAGGAGCTGGGTAAAAAGGACTCGGTCCGTGGAGATCGCGGCGTCGGTACCGGCGAATTCCAAATCGAGGTTCTTGGCGGCCGCCTCGGGCGAGAACTCCTGCGACAAATCGCCAAAGGTGGCCGCCAGGCTGACCGCCGTCAGTTGCGGCTCGATGGTCCCGGATTCGAGGCGGCTGATATCCAGCAGGGTGTTGAGCAGCCGCGTCGCGCTGTCGATGGCGAGCTCTTGGTGGCGTACGAGCTCGCGCAGATCCGGCAATGAGGCGGTGAGCCTCTGCATCGATGCGTTGATCAAGTGGATGGCCTGCAAGGGCTGGCGCAGATCATGGCTCGCCGTGGCCAAAAACCGGCTCTTGGCACGATTGGCCTTGTCCGCTTCCTCGCGGGCCAGTACCAGGGCGTCGCTGATGGCGCGGCGCTCGGTCATGTCACGGATCGCAGCCGCCACGAAATGCTCTATGCCGTCGCTGAACGGGGAAAGCCTGATTCCCGCAGGAAATTCGCTGCCGTCGGCACGCCGCGCAAAAAGATCGCTCGCCCGGGCCGCCATCTCGCGGCTGGTGGGGTCGCGCAGATAGCCCCTGACGTGGGCGCCATGGCGCAGGTGGAATCGCTCCGGAATCAATAACTTGATCGGTTGCCCGACGAGCTGCCCGGCCGTGTAGCCGAACAAGGTGCTGCAAGTCTCATTGGCGAACTGAATGATGCCCGCCGCGTCGATGACAAGCATTGCGTCGGGGGAGAATTGAAGCAACCGCTGTGCAATCGAGCTGTGGTCGACCATACCACAATTCTAGCGCGCCGCCGCCGGCGGCGCGCCTCTACCTAGCGCGCGCGTTCCTCCAGCACGGCGACCGCCGGCAGCGTTTTGCCCTCCACGAACTCGAGAAATGCGCCGCCGCCGGTGGACTTGTACGAGATGCGGTCTCCCACCCCGTATTTTTCGATCGCAGCCAGCGTATCGCCGCCCCCGGCCAGCGAAAAGGCCTTGCTGTCCGCGATCGCCCGGGCGATGGCTCGAGTCCCCTCGCCGAACTGATCGATCTCGAATACGCCGATGGGACCGTTCCAAATGATCGTCCGGGCGGATTCCAAGATCTTGCCGTAGCGCTGGATGGTGGCAGGCCCGATATCCAGGATCATCTCCTCAGGACCCACCTCGACCGACCATACCCCTTTGGCCTGCGCCGTGGCGGAGCACTCCCGGGCCACCGTGACATCGTCCGGCACGGCGATGTCCGCGCCGCGGGCGCGGGCACGATCGAGCAGCTCGTGCGCCGTCCGGAGCATGTCCTTCTCGTACAACGATTTGCCCACCTTGACCCCCGCCGCGGCGAGGAAAGTATTGGCGATGCCGCCGCCCACGATCAGCTTGTCCACCTTGTCGATCAACGATTCCAGGATGCTCAGCTTGGTGGAGACTTTGGAGCCGCCGACGATTGCAACCACCGGTCTCGCCGGATTGGCCAGCGCCCGCTCCAACGCCTCGAGCTCCGCCACCAGAAGCGGCCCGGCGCAGGCCACCGGTGCGAACCGAGCGACCCCATGCGTGCTGGCTTCGGCCCGGTGAGCGGTCGCAAAGGCGTCCATGACGAAGACATCGCACATCGCCGCCATCTTCCTTGCCAATGTTTCGTCGTCGCTTTTCTCGCCCTTGTTGAAGCGCACGTTCTCGCACAAGACCGCCTCGCCCGCGGCGCACTCGACGCCGCCAAGCCACTCCTCGCGCAACGGCACCGGCTTTCCGAGCAGTTCGGACAGCCTGACGGCGACGGGCTCGAGCGAGAGCTCGGGCGTGGGCTTGCCTTCCTGCGGACGGCCGAGATGAGAGAGCACGATCACCCGCGCACCCTGACTCAGCGCCGCGCGCAGTGTCGGCAATGCCGCCCGGATCCGCAGGTCGTTCGTCACCGCGCCGTGCTCCAGCGGTACGTTCAGGTCCTCGCGGATCAGCACCCGCTTTCCGGAAAGATCCAAATCCGCCATACGCAATAATTTCATGGATGTCCCCGGCTAGCGCCGAAGATGCTGCTCGTTCTTTTGACCCTTGCTCATCACGTCCAGGAGCGCACCGGCGTCCGACACGAACACCCTGAGCAGGTCGTTCAGCGTGACGATGCCGACCACCTCACCCTCATGCGCCACGACCGGCAGACGGCGCACCCCGTGCATGCGCATGCGGTCGATCGCCTGGGTCGTGTCTTCGGACTCATACGCAATGACCACGGGGGAACGCATCAAGCTTCCAACCGTCGTCTTCGCCGGATCGAGCCCCTTGGCGAGCACCTCCACCACGATGTCGCGATCGGTCACCACCCCGAGGGGTATGCCTTCCTCCTCCGGGTCATCCACCACCACCAGATCGCCGACGTGCCTGCGACGCATGAGATCGGCCGCCTGCAGAACACTGGTCTCCCTGCCGCAGCTGACCACGCCGGCAGTGCATACATCTTTCAATAACATCGTAAGCCCTCCATATCAGGTTGGTTTTCCGCCTACATCGCAAGAAGGCGCGCGATCTCGAGCAGCCGTTTGTCGGCGGGCCTCGTCTTGCCGGCCACCTCCTCGAGCGGGGTGCAGGCCGGCTTCCCATCCCGCATGCCGATGAGAACTCCGTAACGCCGCTCGATGGCCGCGTCCACGGCCGCCACCCCGAACTGCGTCCCGAGCATCCGGTCGAACACCCCCGGGGCCCCGCCGCGCTGCACATGTCCGAGCTTCGTCGTGCGAAGATCGAACCCGAGGCGCCCGCGGTGCTCGGCGAAATGCCTCAGCATCGCGTCCGCGTCGTACTTTGCGCCCTCGGAGACGACCGCGATGGCGTGACTCTTTCCGCGATCGTAGGCGGCACGCAGTTCCTGCGCGACGGTTTCCGGGTCGACCTCCGCTTCCGGAAGCGCGATGACCTCCGCGCCACCGGCAATTCCCGCCATCAGCGCAAGATAGCCGCACTGCCGCCCCATGACTTCCACCAAGAACGCCCGCTTCATCGAGGAGGCGGTGACTCGCAGCCGGTCGATCGCCTCGAGCGCGACATCGATGGCGGTGGTCGCGCCGATGCTGATATCCGTGCCGTAGAGATCGTTGTCGATCGTCGAGGCGATCCCGATCACCGCAGCGCCGCCCTCGTGCAGCGCGTGCGCACCCGCTTGCGAGCCGTTACCGCCGATGACGATCAGCGCGGTTATCTCATTCGCCCGGAGCGATGCGAGCGCCCGTTCGCGCCCGGGTACCGTCTTCAGCGGCTCATAACGCGTGGTGCCGAGCATCGTGCCGCCGTTTTGAATGATGCCGCCCACGTCTCGCCGGCCGATCGGACGGAATTTCCCTTCGACCAGTCCGCTGTAACCATCTTGGACGCCGAGCACGCTGAGTCCCCGCCCGATCGCACTGCGGACGACCGCGCGTATCGCTGCATTCATGCCCGGCGCATCGCCGCCGCTGGTCAACACCGCCAACCGATTCACGTCGGGCCCCTCTCTCGACGTCACCGCAGCGGATACTCGCCGCTCCGCCGTTCACGCGCCATACGTGACATTACCTAGCGCGACCGGTCGTCGGATTGACGCCGCCGTTCGTCGGGTCGATTGCGGAGAGCAAAACCTCCGACCCGGAACTCAAGCCCGCGGCGTTGCCCTCGTCGGAATCCAGGTGCAGCTCCAGGCGGAACGAGGGGGATACGCGCACGATGACATCGCCGAATATCAGCCGCCGTTTTCCGGCCATCACGACGACGGCGACCTCGTCGTGATTCTTGAGTCCGAGCACCTCGGCGTCCGCGGGGCTCATGTGGATGTGGCGCAGGGCGCATATCACACCGCGCTGTAGGCTGATGCTGCCCACGGGCCCCTCGATCACGATGCCCGGCGTGCCGGCAAGATCCCCCGATTCTCGCAGCGGCGCGTCGACGCCCAGGACGATTTCGTCGGTGTGAGCGAGCTCCACCTGATCCTCCGCACGCGGCGGGCCGATGACCCGTACATGCGTCAAACGGCCCTTGGGACCGACCAGCGTCACCACCTCCTCCGCCGCGTACTGTCCGGGCTGCGACAGGGGCGAATGAACCTGCAACAGATGGCCGGCTCCGAACAGGGTTTCGACGCTCGCCTGCGTCAAGTGCACGTGCCGGGCCGAAATCGCCATGGGAATGAGCGCGGGCGCCTGCTCGACTTTTCCCCGTCGCTTGTTCATCGCGGCCGTTCGATCCGCGCACCGCTCAGCTTTTTCTCGGCCTCCGCGACCACCCGACAAGCGGCGACGAAGCTATCCGGATTGAGGGAAATGGAGTCGATGCCGGCTTCGACCAGGAACGCCGCGAAGTCCGGGTAGTTGCTCGGCGCCTGCCCGCAGATTCCCACCTTGGTCGAGGTGCGGTGGGCGCGCGCGATCACGTCGACGATCATGCGCTCGACCGCCGCATCGCGTTCGTCGAACAGCTCGGAAAGCTCGGCGGAGTCCCGATCGACCCCCAGAATCAACTGCGTGAGGTCGTTGCTGCCGATCGAGAATCCGTCGAAGCGGTGCGCGAACTCCTCCGCAAGAATCACATTGGAGGGGATCTCGCACATCACATAGATCTGCAGGCCGTCCCGCCCGCGCTGCAATCCGTGCTCAGCCATGACGGACAGCACACGGTCGGCTTCCCGAGGCGTGCGGCAGAAGGGCACCATGACGATCAGGTTGTCGAAGCCGATTTCCTGCCGCGCCTTGCATATCGCACGGCATTCCAACGCAAAGCCATCCCGATAATGATCACTGTAATAACGCGACGCGCCGCGCAACCCGAGCATCGGATTCTCCTCGGAAATCTCGAATTGCGCGCCGCCGATCAAATGGGCGTATTCATTGCTCTTGAAATCGCTCAGACGCACGATGACGGGATTCGGATGATGCGGAGCGGCGATCTTGGCGATGCCCCTGGCCAGGGTATCGACGAAGTACGCATCCTTGGCCGGATATCCACGCGTCAGTGCCTCGATCTGACGGCGGGCGGCAGGATCCTTCACGGCGTCGAAATGCACCAACGCCATCGGGTGGATCTTGATGATGTTGTTGATGATGAACTCCATCCGCGCGAGGCCGATCCCCTTGGCGGGCAGACGCCACCAGCGAAACGCCGCGGCCGGACTGGCGATGTTGACCATCATCGCCGTGTGGGTCGCAGGCACCTCGGAAAGGTCGACCTCGGTCGTCTTGAATCCGAGGATGCCCTCGTATACCGACCCTTGCTCGCCCTCCGCGCAGCACAGCGTGATCGGCTGTCCGTCCCCGATCAACTCGGTGCCATGCAACGTCCCCACGATGGCCGGCAGCCCGAGCTCGCGGCTCACGATGGCCGCGTGGCTGGTGGTGCCGCCGTGGTTGGTGATGAGGCCGGCCGCCTTCTTCATGATCGGCACCCAATCCGGGTCGGTGGACTCCGTCACCAGAATCGATCCCTCGCGGAACTGATCGATGTCCTTGGCGCTGTGGATCGTGCACGCGTTGCCGGTGGAAATGGCTTCGCCGATGGCCGCGCCGCTCACGATGAGTTTACCCTTCCGATCGAGGCTGTAGGTCTTGAGCATCGTCGCCGACTTCGCCGACTGGACCGTCTCCGGACGCGCTTGGACGAGAAACATCTCGTTGCTCTCGCCGTCCTTCGCCCACTCCATGTCCATCGGCCGGCCATAATGCTTCTCGACGGCCAGCGCCCAGCGTGCGAGCTTCAGGATTTCCGTGTCGGACAGCACGGCCGCTTCGCGTTCCTGGCGGGTGGTTCGGATGTTGCGGGTGCGCGAGCTGCCCGTCTCGCCATAGACGAGCTTTTTCTCCTTGGAGCCGAGCGATTTCTCGATGATCGGAGTTCGCCGCTCGTCAGCGAGCAGCTGTTTGAAAACCACATATTTATCCGGGTTCACGGTGCCCTGCACGACGTTTTCGCCGAGGCCCCAGGCCGCATTGATGACGACGACGCCGGGAAATCCGGTTTCGGTGTCGAGCGTGAACATGACGCCGGACCCCGCACGATCGGAGCGGACCATTTTTTGGATGCCGATGGACAGCGCGACTTGCAGGTGATCGAAGCCGTGGGTCTCGCGGTAGACGATGGCGCGATCGGTGAACAGGGACGCGTAGCATTTGCGGCACGCCCTCAGAAGCTCGGATTCCCCGCTGATGTTGAGATAGCTTTCCTGTTGTCCCGCGAAGCTGGCCTCGGGCAAATCCTCGGCGGTGGCGCTGCTGCGCACGGCGACCGCGGGATTCGCCGTCCCACAGCGCTTTGCCAGTTCCCTGTAGGCGACGCGAATCGCCTCCGCGATCGCCGCCGGGAACTCGGCGTCGACCACCAGCCGCCGAATGGCGTTGCCGGCGTCGGCCAGCGATTCCGCCCCGCTGTGATACGCCTCCAGATGCTTGCGCAGCTTCGGCGCGAGCCCGTTCGCCTCGATGTAGCTGCGATAGGCATCGGCAGTCGTCGCGAAACCGGGCGGTACGCGAATGCCGGCGGTTGCGAGTGTGCGCGTCACTTCAGCCAGGCCGGCGTTCTTGCCGCCCACGCGGCTGATATCGCCGGAATCCGGCTGGTCGAACCATAGGATCGTCGTCATTGGGGTCTGCATCATGCACGCAGGTTAGGCTTCAGGCTCGCCGGCGCAAATGGGGGACGATACGTAACGACAGCGGGGAATCCGCTAACGCGCCACCGATTAGGTGGACTGCGCAGGTTTCTGCGGAAATTCACAGCTGTCAACGGAGCCGCGATCCGGCAGACTTCCCTGCACTCGTGGCGTTCGGGTCGGAGTGAGAATTATTTTGAGCACAGAGGCCGTCCCAGCGAGCATCGAGTCGGGCGTCGCGATGCTGCGCCGTCTGGCCCTGGATCTGCGTTGGTCCTGGAATCACGCGACCGATGCACTCTGGAGCGCGCTCGAGCCGGAATTGTGGGAACTGACTCATAGTCCGTGGGTCGTGTTGCGAACCGTATCGCATCAGCGTCTGAATCAGATGCTCGGCGATCCGCCATTTCGGGAGAACCTGGCAAGACTGGCGAGCGGCACCGAGGCGCAGGCGCAGGCATCGACTTGGTTTCAGCAAACGCACCCACAGTCGGATCTCACCCGGGTTGCCTACTTCAGCATGGAATTCATGTTGAGCGAGGCCCTGCCGATCTATGCCGGCGGACTCGGCAACGTGGCGGGCGATCAGCTCAAGGCGGCAAGCGATCTCGGTGTTCCGGTCGTGGGCATCGGCCTTCTTTACGGCCAGGGATATTTCCGGCAGGTCATTGGCCCCGACGGCTCCCAGGAAGCCCTGTTTCCGTACAACGACCCCGGACAGCTCCCGATCAGCCCCTTGCGCGCTTGCGATGGCGAATGGCTGCGGCTGCAAGTACCCATGCCCGGTTGCCCCCTTTGGCTGCGGGCCTGGCAGGTCAAAGTGGGCCGGCTGCAACTTTATCTGCTCGACGGCAACGACGTTGCCAATGACCCGGCTCACCGCGGAATCACCAGCGAACTTTACGGGGGCGGCGCGGAGCTTCGACTGCAGCAGGAGATCGTGCTTGGTTTGGGCGGCTGGCGCCTCCTTGATGCCTTGAATCAGCGGCCCGACGTCTGCCATTTGAATGAAGGGCACGCGGCCTTCGCCATTCTGGAGCGAGCCCGCGCCTTCATGAAAGCGACCGGCGTGCCGTTCGACGCGGCGCTGGCCGCCACGCGCGCCGGAAATATTTTCACCACCCATACGGCGGTTCCCGCAGGGTTCGACCGGTTCGATCCCGCGTTGATGGAGCGCTACCTCGCGCATTACGCAGCCGATGATCTGCACATTCCGGTCGGCGAACTCCTCGCGCTCGGTCGCGCCGACGCGCGCGATGAATCGGAGCCCTTCAACATGGCCTATCTGGCGATGCGCGGCTCCGCCATGGTGAACGGCGTGAGCCGTCTGCACGGCGAAGTGAGCCGCCGCATTTTTCTGCCGCTGTTTCCCCGGCGGCCGGCGATCGAGGTTCCCATTGGTCACGTCACCAACGGCATCCACACGCCGAGCTGGGACAGTCCGGCCGCGGATGCGCTCTGGACCGCCTGGTGCGGCAAGGATCGCTGGTTGGGAAGCCTCGCGTCCCTGGGCGCCTCCATTCGCGATGCACCCGACGCCGCGATCTGGCAATGCCGCACGGCCGCGCGCAATTCGCTGGTCGAGTACGCGCGGCGGCGGCTCTCGATGCAGCTCGCCGCTTCGGGCGGCACGCCGGTCGAAGTCGAGGGCGCCAAGCGCCTGTTCAATCCGGAGATATTGACGGTGGGCTTCGCACGGCGCTTCGCGACGTACAAGCGCCCCAATCTGCTGTTGCATGATCCGGAGCGCTTGGCCCGCCTGCTGAATCATCCGCAGCGGCCCGTGCAGCTGATTCTCGCGGGCAAGGCCCATCCAGCCGACGCGGCCGGTCAGGCATTGATCCGCGACTGGGTGCACTTCGTGGGTCGTCACGATGTCCGTCCGAACGCGATTTTCCTGAGCGATTACGATATGCGGATGACGGAGCGCCTGGTCGAGGGCGTCGATGTCTGGATCAATACACCCCGGCGGCCCTGGGAAGCCTGCGGAACCAGCGGGATGAAAGTGCTGGTGAACGGCGGGCTCAATCTGTCCGAGCTCGACGGCTGGTGGGCGGAAGCCTATGCGCCGAGTGTGGGCTGGGCGTTGGGCGACGGCGGCGAGCGCGAGGAGGAGCGGGCGGGGGACGCCTGGGAAGCCTCGCGTCTCTATGCGCTGCTCGAAGATGAAGTGGTTCCCGAGTTCTACTCGCGGGACGAGGACGATATCCCACGGCGTTGGGTGGCGCGGGTGCGTGAGAGCATGGCGACCCTGACGCCGCTGTACTCGGCAAATCGCAGCGTGCGGGAGTACCTCGAGCGCTGCTATCTTCCGGCGGCGGCGTCTTATCGACGGCGGGCGCGCAATGGCGGCGAGCTCGCCGTCGTGATCAGCGGCTGGCTGGCCGCACTGAAACGCGACTGGCCCACCTTGCGCTTTGGCGGGCTCGAGGTCGACACGCGCGGTGACCGGCACTACTTTGCCGCGCAAGTCGGCCTCGGGACCCTGGATCCGCAATCGATCCGGGTCGAGCTGTACGCGGAACCGGTGGAAGGGGGTGAGGTCTATCGTCAGCCGATGACCTGCATCGGCCGACCCGACGAGCAGGGGATGCACCAATTTGCGGCTAGTGTTCCCGCCGCCCGGCCTCGAGCCGATTACACGCCCCGGATCGTCCCCACCCATCCCGACGTGGAGGTCCCCCTGGAAGTTCCCTATGTTCTGTGGCAGCGATAACGTCGCCCACCGGATATCGCGATGCAGCAACGCGCCCTACGCGTTTACCAGGAAGGAACTAGGGGAAGCTCCGGTGATCATGAACCCCGCGCTCGTGACATCTTGATGACCAGCGAAGAGAGGTGACCATTGAACAAGCGTGAGCTCGAATCGGCCGGGTCCGAGAGGATCTTGAACCAGGTGATCGATATTGCTCGGAGTGCCGCGCTGGTCGAGATGGCCAGCGGGATCGCGCACGAGCTCAATCAGCCGTTGGGGGCCATCGCGACATTCTCGCAGGCGGGAATACGCATGCTCGACCGGCCGGAGCCGATGGTTGCGCGCGCCCTGGATGTCTTCCGTCAAATCAACAACGAGGCTCTCAATGCGGGAGAAGGCATCCGTCGAATCCGCCGTCTCTTCGACCAGGAGGACCTCGTTCGGAGCCATTGCCAGATGGACGAGCTGATCGAGGAGCTGCAACCGGTCATGGAATTACTGTCCAAACGATGCAAAGGGCAACTGAGCGTCACGTGCGCGCAGGACTCGCCCTACCTGAGCGTCGATCGGGCCAAGATCCAGCACGTGCTGTTTTCGCTGGTTCGAAATGGTTTTGAGGCCGCTTCCGACGCTTCCTCGCCGCCGCAGGTGCGGATCCTCGTGAGCAGCGACCGCTACGCAGTGGAAACCAGCATCGTCGATTCCGGGCCCGGAGTTCCCCCGGACGCGCAGCAGCGTTTGTTCAGGCCGTTCTATACCACCAAATCGGGCGGCACCGGACTTGGCCTGGCGTCCAGCCACTCGATAATCGAAGCCCATCAGGGCTCCATCGGCTTCGAGAATCTGACCGGAGGCGGCTGCCGGTTCTGGTTTCGGTTGCCGGCCGCCGAACGATAATCGGCGTTTCGTGGAAACTACGGATTCCAATAGCTTCGCGGCGGCGCGAGCATGCACTCGCGGAACCAACACGAGGAGCGCGCAATCATGAGCTCAGATTCGGATATCCGACGGGATGTCGAGAACGAATTGACCTGGGAGCCGACCCTGAACGAGAAGGGCATCATGGTCAAAGTGCAGGATGGTGTCGTGACGCTGGGGGGCACTGCGCCTCATTACGCCGATACCTGGACCGCCGAGCAGGTCGCCAAACGGGTGAGCGGCGTTCGCGCAATCGCCAATGACATCGAGGTGGTGATGCCGAAAGCGGGTGAAAGGCTGGACCCGGACATCGCCAAGGCCGCGATCGATGCACTCAAATGGCACTTTGCGACCGAAAAATGCAGCATCAGGCCGGTGGTCGTCCGCGGATGGGTCAAGTTGACGGGCGAGGTTCAGTTCGCCTACCAGCGCAGCATCGCCGAAAGCGCCGTACGGTATCTCGCCGGCGTCAAGTCCGTGACCAACGATATCGTGGTGAAACCGGTGGTCAAAGTCGCCGACGTGAAGCGCAAGATCGAGGCGGCGTTCGAACGCCAGGCGGATCTCGATGCCAAACAGATCAAGGTCAACGTGGACAATGAGGAAGTGACACTCGAGGGCTACGTACGCTCCTGCAGGGAGAAGGATGACGCCGGACGTGCGGCGTGGGCCGCTCCCGGAGTCGTCACCGTGAACAATCAGCTTGAGGTACAGCACTGATTCCTGGCTTCCTCGCCGGCTGTTCCCTTGCAGCCGGCGTTGCTATTTCTGCCGCTGGATCGTCTCGAGGTAAGCGACCAAGCTGGTCACGCGATCGCCGGCCTGACGATGCGCCTGCTCGTCGTCCGAATCATTCCCATAGAAATCATAGCCCCATATCGGCATATGCTTGTGGTCATAAAAGTCGACGCTCGATTGTCCGTCGATGATCTTGTAGATCTCCTGCGTCGCGAATCGGCCCCCGCGACGTGCGGCTATCAGAGTCAAATCGGGCGCTGTCACTTTGAGATACGGATTCGCGATGCCGTCGCCGCGCGCGTTCGCGCCGTGACACGACGTGCAGTACGTGGCAAAAAGTCGTGCGCCGGCCCCGGGGTCATGTGACGATGGAGTCACGCATGCGGTCAAAAGCATCAGGGGAATCATTGCCGAGATGTGCCTATTCACCATGGCGCCTACGCTATGGCCGGCGCCGCGCATCGACAATAGGCGCGTGCCGCCGTCGCCTACGGGCTAATGCGGATACGCTCGCCGCGATATTGCTATTCCTGCTGAGCTGTCATGGCGCGCGCGCGACAGCCGAAGAAGACGTGACAGCGGCGATCCGGGCCGCCTTGACGCCATACACCTCGCTCCCGGCTCGGACGCCCGAGCACGTCGACAGCCCTTCTCCGGAGCTGCGGGTGTACTCGGGTCGCCGATATGCGGGCTTGTGGACCCAGGGAGCGAAAATAACTCCGCAGGCGCAACAGATGCTCGTTCTGTTGAGCCACTCGCAGGAGCTGGGACTCAGGCCGGACGATTATAACGTCGAGCCGCTGATGGCGGCCGGGATGCGCCTTGGGTCCAACGGCACGGCCTCCGCGGCGCAGGCCGCCGCTTTCGATATCCAACTCACGCAGAGTGCATTGCATTATCTTCACGATGCGCACTTTGGGCGCATCGATCCCCGGCGAGTGGGCTTCGACTTGGCGGTCCCCAGGAGGCCGTTCGACCCGACCGCGGTGCTTCTCGATTTGGCAGGCGCGGAGGCGGTCGCCGCGAATTCGGGCGCCGCGAACACGGTCGCCCGTATCGCAGCCTCGGTCGAGCCTCAGTTCTATCATTACACCCTGCTCAAGAACTCGTTATCTCAATACCGGGCGCTGGCGCGCGATCCCCCTCCCCTGCTGAGCGCCCCGGCTCATCCGATCAAGGTCGGCAGCCCTTACGCCCAGGCGCCGGCGTTGCGCCAGACGCTCATCCGGCTCGGCGATCTGGCGCCCGACACGCCTCCATCGGCCGATCCGCTGACGTTCGACGCAGCGCTTTCCGCGGGGATCCAGCGGTTCCAGGCACGCCATGGCTTGAGGATCGACGGTGTCCTCAATTCCGCCACGTCTCGAGCTCTCGCCGTACCGCTCGCGGCCAGGGTTCGGCAGATCGAGCTGACCCTCGAGCGCTGGCGCTGGGTGCCGGAATTTTCCGCTCCGCCGGTCATCGTCAACATTCCCCAATTTCGCCTGTTCGCCTTCAACTCCCTGCAGGATCGCAAGTCGGATGTGCTGCAAATGGACGTGATCGTCGGCCGGGCGTTCCGGCAAACTCATACGCCTGTCTTCGTGGCGGATATGACATCGGTGATTTTTCGCCCCTACTGGCAGGTGCCGGACAGCATCGTAAAAAAGGAGATGCTTCCGAAGATCGAACGGCAGCCCGACTATTTGCGGGCCCAACACCTGGAGATCGTATCGGCCAGCGATGAGACATCCCCCCCGTTGGCGCCCACGAGCGCGGCGCTCAATGCGCTCAGCGAGGGCCGCCTGAAGCTGAGACAGCGCCCGGGCCCGGACAATGCCCTCGGGCTGGTGAAATTCTCGCTGCCGAATCCCCACGACGTATACCTCCATTCCACTCCCACACCCGCGTTGTTCAGGGAGCCCATTCGGGCGTTCAGTCATGGCTGCATCCGCGTGAGCGACCCCGTGGCGCTGGCCGTGCACGTTCTGAAGGACGCGAGCTGGACCGCGCAGAGAGTCCGGGAGGCCATGGACGGCGAAGTCACCCTGCACGTGCGGCTGGCGCACGCGGTTCCCGTCCTGATTCTGTACGGGACGGCGCTCGCCACGGAGGACGGCAGGGTCCTCTTCTTCGATGACATCTACGGACACGACCGCCAGTTGGCGGCGCTGCTCGGCCCATAACCCAGCGAATGCGATAAAACCGCCCGCTGCTACGTAAAAGCCCTGATGGCGGGTCGTCCCGCACCCGATGACGATATGCGCTTCGTTCAGACCGGGAAGGGAGATGTCGCACATGCCGCTTCGGATACGCCGGATTCTCGTCGCCGTCGCGGATGGGTCCGCACACCGGGTCGCACGCCGAGCGGGCGATCTCGCGCTCAAGGCACACGCGAAGATCGAGCTGTTCAGTGTCATACGCCCCGACTCGACGGTGCTCGGACTGCCCAACGCCACCTTATTGCAGATCAATCGAGCCATCGCCGAGAGCCGCGAACGCGAGCTCGAGAAGCTCGCGGGGCGCCTGCGGCTGCGGGGCATCGACGTCTCCTGCACGGTCGTCACGAACGATTCATTGAGCGAAAGCATCGTCAAACGGCTGAAGGAAGCGCCCGCCGACCTCGTGGCGATCGAGGCACATAAACACAGCCTGCTGGCAAGATGGTTCCTGCTGCAAAGCGACTACGAGTTGATCCGCCATTGCCCCGTGCCGCTGCTCATCGTCAAGAAAATGGGCCGCCCGAGCCGGCGGCCGGTCTTGGCGGCCCTCGACCCTTGGCATCAGAACGACAAGCCGGCATCGCTCGATGCACGCATCGTCGATGCCGGCCGCACGGTTTGCAAATTGTTGAACGCCCCGCTGCATAGTGCTCACGCCTATTCGCCGCTGCTCGGATTCGTGTCCGATTCGGCCTTCGCGCCGGTTGCGATACCCATCTCGTTGCCGCAGGAGGAGGCGCACGCGGCGACGATCCGCCGTCGTTTCAAAGCGCTCAATGCGAGTTATGGAATTGTGCCCCGCCAACGCCACCTGCAAGTGGGCGATCCCAAATTTGTGCTTCCGGCTCTCGCAAGATCGCTCAAGGCCCAGATGGTCGTGATGGGGGCCATTTCCCGCACGGCCTTGGACCGGCTGCTTCTCGGCAGCACAGCCGAGCAGGTCCTCGATGCGCTCCCCTGCGATGTCTTGCTGGTGAAACCCAGATCGGCGGGGGTGCCCAGGAGACGCAAGTGATCAGGACGACCACCATGATGCATTGATGGATATGGCCGCAAGCCCGCCCCCATATCCCGCCACCTGGGAGCGAGCGGCTCTGACTCGCGACAACGTGGCCTATCGGATACGGCCGATTCGCCCCGACGATGCGTCCCGCGAGCGGGCGTTCATCATGGAATTGAGCCCCGAGTCGCGGTACACGCGCATGATGTTCGCCATCCGCGAGCCCACGGCCGCCTTGGTGGAGCGGTTGGTCCACGTCGACTACCTTCGCAACATGGCGTTCGTGGCGGTCTTGGGCACGGGCGCCGAGGAGCGCATCATCGGCGTCGCGCGCTATTGCGAGGACGGAGTCTCCGGCAGTGAATTTGCCGTTGCGGTGCTGGACGGTTGGCAAGCGCGCGGTGTGGCGGTCGCGCTGTCGGAGCTCTTGATCGACTATGCGCGTATCCACGGCGTCCGCGACCTGCATGCCACCATGCTGGCCACCAACACGCACATGATCGAGCTCGCGCACTGGCTAGGCATGACCACGCGCCGCCAGGCGGAAGACCCCACGTTGGTCACTGCATCCCGCCGCCTTTGAGCTACCATGGGCCGATGGTGCAGCGCTACCCGGAAGCCTGGTGGACACGAACGGTTTGAACCGGCTCCGGGGAATCGCGCGCCAGGCCATGTGCACGCGCGGACTGTTCCCTGACTTCTCCGCCGAGGCCGCCCTTCAGGCCGGGCAGCTGCGGGCGGCAACCGCCCCCGCGACAGGCGGATTTCGCGACCTGCGGGAGCTCCCTTGGGCTTCCATCGACAATGACGATTCTCGCGACCTCGATCAGCTGACGGTCGCACAAACGGATGCGGGCGGATCGGTCAGGATCCTCGTGGCGATAGCCGACGTCGACGCCCTGGTGCGCCAAGCCTCTGCGATCGACGACCATGCCCGCGCCAACACCACGTCCGTTTATACGGTCGCCGAGGTGTTCCCGATGCTGCCGGAACGTCTTTCGACCGACCTCACCTCGCTGGCCTTGGGCGAGGATCGCCTCGCGATCGTCGTCGACATGGCCCTGGGTGCCGATGCCTCCGTGGTCGCCTCGGAGCTCTACCCCGCGTTGGTTCGCAATCATGCCAAGCTCGGCTACCCGGCAGTCGGCGCATGGCTCGCGGGCTCCACCTCCGTTCCCGCTGCGGTCGCCGCGGTCCCGGGACTCGAGGCCCAGCTGCTCACCCAGGATGAGGTTGCCCAGGCGCTCAAAGCGGTTCGGCAGACCCGCGGTGCATTGAGGCTGGAGACGATCGAGACGAGCGCGGTCTTCGAAGGCGGCCGACTGTCGGACCTGCGCCCCCGAACAAAGAACAGGGCTCAAGAGCTCATCGAGGATTTCATGATCGCCGCGAACGGGGTTACGGCGCGCTACCTGACGAGCCGCGGCGCGCCCTCGCTCCGCCGGGTCCTTCGGACGCCCGCCAAATGGGGCCGGATCGTCGAGCTCGCTGCGGGATTTGGCGAACGCTTGCCCGCTGAGCC